>CAVSKS010000009.1:0-752040 GCA_963728605.1 uncultured Chloroflexia bacterium
TGTACAGCGTGCGAATCACGGAGCTTACGAATACGATCTGGTCGGGCTATCGTTTAGGTGTGGTTAGAACCTTCGGCGTGGGTGTTCGTCGTAGACAAGAGTAGTTAAGAGCGGCGAGGAAAGCCGGTAGGGCCTGGGTCAAAAGGATCGAGGTCTTTGCCGGAAGTCCACCGAAGACGCCGGCAATAACTACGCAGGTCAGAAAGAAGATCACCACGGCCCTTTTTTGAGGAAATAGACCCCAAAAAGAGACCGGCCGCGAGAGTTCCATTGTAAAGACCCTGGTTCGCCGCGAGGGTCGCGGATGCAGCCGAGACCTCGGGTGTCATCCCAAATGTGCCGACCGTACGGATGGTCCCAGAAGAAGATTTCGAGGATCATTATTCCGATGTGCTCGACGGCGACCAGGAAAAGAAGAATGCGTGCGGTAGTTCTCATTCGACGGGAACAAACTTACCGCAGTTTGGCAAAAGGTCAAAAGTAAGAAGTGATCGTTGGCGACCTGCCGCCGTTTTCTGTCAGCTTCGTCACTTTTTTAGAAAGGGCCGAATGCGTGTAGGATAATAAATACAGACACTGCCAAAGGCACAAATTCCAATACAAATCGAAAACGGGACACAAGCTGGGAAAATTCCGGGCTATATAAAAATGCAAATGAAACGATCAGAACATACTCGCGATGCTTCTCGTCCAAGCGTTCCTGTTGCCGCTCGGTCGCGACAGCGCAGACCGCCGACATCAACGCGCAGATCAGGAAAGAGGCGGACGGAAAATTCCAAGATAATACGCGTCATGCATTACTTTGCCGACGTTTATCGGACCGCACCTTACCGGATCGCCAAATCATGTCAATGCTGCGAAGTGGGCGGCGGAGGAAATGAAACGGTGGGGCTTCGATCACACGGCACTCGAGCCATGGGAGTTCGGACATCCGGGCTGGGTTCACGACCGGAGCTACCGGGCTTATGGTCTGCGCCCCAGGCGGACACGCTCACGTTCGAGGTTCTCGCGTGGACGCCTTCGACGAAGGGCGTCGTTACAGCCGATGCGGTTCACATCATCACGCCACAGTTTCCGGCGAAAGACGAAACCCGAACATCATGCAGAACCCGACCCTGGAAGAGCTGACGACATATCTGAACAGCGTCAAGGCTCAGTCACGGGCAAGATCGTCCTCGTCGGCAAACCGACATTCATCGATCAATCTCGCGATCCGCGCGAAAGCGATGTGCGGACGCGGACGTCGCGAAGCGATTTGATCCGACCGGCAAAGCGACCCGCTGGTGGGCAGGGCCGCGGCGGAGCGGGCGGCGGAGGTGGGATCGACGCCGAGGCCGAATGCACTCACGGGCGCGCAGGTCGGCGAGCAGAGTAGACAAGATTTCCTGCTTGATAACAAAGTCGCTGGTGAGGATCAACGAGTCGCAGCTCGATCGCGGTGCGGTGCGTGCATTCAATAGCCGAACATTCGATATCACGAGAGTGGTCCCGACTGTCGTCATGCGGAACGAAGATTTCGGACGCATATCGCGCTTGCTCGCGAACGGTACGCCGGTAAAGCTCGAGTTCGATCTGCGGAGCCACATCGTTCCGGAAGGGAAGACGAGCTACAACCTCATCGGCGAGATCTGGGGATCGGACAAAAAGGACGAAGTGGTAATGCTCGGCGGTCATCTCGATTCGTGGCACTCGGCGACGGGGGCGACCGACAATGCGGTCGGCTGCGCGACGATGATGGAAGCTGCGCGGATCATGAAGGCTATCGGCGTCAAACCGCGACGGACGATCCGAGTCGCCTGCTGGAGCGGCGAGGAACAGGGACTGCTCGGATCGCAGGCATACGTCGCACAGCATTTCGGAACGTTCGAAAATCCGAAACCGGAGTGGGCAAAGTTTAACGGCTATTTCAATATCGACAGCGGAACTGGTCGAGCCAGAGGTATGTCGGTTTTCGGTCCGCCCGAAACGGCGGCGGTCTTGAGGGAATCTTTGGCTCCGTTTGCCGATCTCGGGGTTGCCGGCGTGCGATGCGACTCCAGCGGCCGCGATCTCGGTGGAACCGACAGCACGTCTTTCAATCTGCGCGGGACTGCCCGGGTATCGGAACTTCGCAGGATCCGATCGAGTATTTCGACGTGACCTGGCACACGAACCTCGACACATACGAACGCATCATCGAGAGCGATGCAAAGTCGTCGGCGATCGCGATCGCCGCGTGCGGTTTATCAACTTTGGCGATGCGCGACGAGATGCTTCCCGAGATTCAAGCCGCGGACAATGCCAAAGCCGCCGTCGCATCACCGACTCCGACGCCGCTCGCCGCTGCGGCCGCAACACCGAGACCGTAGGTTTGATCCAAAGTGAGTTTGTTACTGGAATACCTTGCTTCGATTTAAACGGGGCACGTTTTTAATCTTGATTCGGTTTCGAATTGAGACTTCGAATAAGGCCTCGAAGGGCAAATGTCCGCCAGAACGCAGACACTGCATTTGGGTTTTCTCGCGATAACAGATTTGCCGCCCGTGAAAGATCAGCCAGTGCGAAAACATGACCCAGTCGTCGTTTTGGAACGAGCTATCTGACAGGTCGATTCTCGATCTTTTCCGGCGTTTTATGGCCTTGTCAGTCCCAGCCGTTGCGAGAGGCGGCGAACGTGCGTATCGACGACGACACCGGTCGCGATCCCGAACGCATTTCCCATGCACGACATTCGCCGTTTTTCTTGCAACGCCGCCGAGCGTAAGCATCTCATCCATCGTTTGCGGAACCTCACCGTCATACTCGTCGATCAATCGCTGCATGCAGCCCGGATGTTTTTCGCCTTGTTGCGGAAGAATCCGGTCGAATGGATGTCGCGTTCCAGCTCGGCCTGTGGACGTCGGCAAAATCCCGCGGCCCGTGATACTTCCGAAACAAGGTCGACAGTGACGATATTGACCCGCTCGTCGGTACACTGAGCGGAAAGGATCGTCGCAATCATTAGCTCGAATGCGTTCGAATGATTCAAGGCGCAGTCCGCCGTCGGGTAGGCTTTTTCAGATCGCTTGATTATTTCAGCGTGCGTTCATTTCTTTCGAAGATCATCGATTCAGGCTAAAAAAGAGCGGCAAAAATGCAAATATCGTCGGTTTGGTTAGAATTTAGCCACAGCACACAGAGACTTATTTACTTCGTCTCTGTGTACCTGTGGCAAGCGAATACATGAAAGTTCCTTTACTCGACCTGACCGAACAGAACAACGCCAGTTACGCCCGGAGATCGAAGCCGCGCTCGGACGCGTGCTCGACACAAATGCATTCATTCTGGGTGGGGAAGTAAAGGCTCTCGAAGAAGAGCTGGCGGCGTATTGCGGGACGAAGTATGCGATCGGTTGTGCGTCGGGGAGCGATGCTCTGTTGCTTGCATTGATGGCGGTCGGCGTTGGTACGGGACATGAGGTCATAACAACGCCCTACAGTTTCTTCGCGACGGTCAGCGCGGTTACGCGACTCGGTGCCATGGCCGGTTTTTGTAGATATCGACCCGCAGACATATCAATCTCGACGTCTCGCAGGTCGAGGCATTGATCACCGACAACACAAAGGCGATCCAACCGGTACATCTCTACGGACAATGCGCGGACATGGAAACGTTGAATGCGATCGCGGCGAAGCACGGCGTACCGGTGGTCGAAGACGCCGCACAAGCCATCGGTGCCGAAGAGAACGGCAAGCTCGCCGGTGCGATGAGCGAAGTTGGATGCTTTTCAGCTTTTATCCGTCAAAAAATCTTGGCGGTATGGGCGACGGCGGATTCATGACGACCGAGGACGACGGGATCGCACGCGAGCTGTTCGCTCTTCGGGTTCACGGTTCGGAAGAAGCGCTACTACCATAAATGGATCGGGTTGAATTCGCGCCTCGATGGATTTCAGGGAGCCGTCTTGCGGATCAAACTTCCTCATCTCGACGGCTGGTCGAACAAGCGAAAAGAGAATGCCGATCGTTATCGAGAATTGTTCACCGACGCCGGACTTTCGGAACAGATCGGTCTTCCATTTGAACGCGAGAATTGTCGTCATATATACAACCAATTCGTCGTTCGGGTTCCCGGCGACGCGAGGAGCTGAGAAAGTTCCTTGCCGAAAATGAGATCGGTACGGACATTTATTACCCTGTGCCGCTGCATCTGCAGGAGTGCTTCGAATATCTCGGATACCGCGAAGGCGACTTTCCCGAATCCGAGCGAGCGGCCGATGAGACGCTCGCCGCTGCCGATTTACCCGGAGATGAAACCGGAGCAGCAGGAATATGTCAGTGCAAAAAATAGGAGAATTTTTCGAGAACGCGTGAACCGCCATTCGTCATCCTCCCGGCAAACAACACAAAGGCTCGATCGCTTCTCATCGGAGCGGTCATTGTTGCTCTGCTGTTCGCCTGGTTCGCGGTCCGGTGGCAGTTGGGGAACATGCTCGCAAGCCTGACCTCGCCTAACCAACCGAATGCTGCCGAGATGCGCCGAGATCAGTAAGCATCTGGCACCAGGCGATCCGAAGCCGAGGTGGCTTGCAGCGACGGCTGAGAAAGGGAATTTCTCAAGCGAGAGTCTCGATAAGTCGGTCGCGTTGTTTGAGACGGTCGTTCAGCGATCGCCGTACGACTTTCGCTGGTGGATCGAACTGGGCAGGGCATACGAGCAGGCGGAGAAACCGGAAAACGCCGAGGTGCGGCTTCGCACGAGCGGTAGAGCTCGCTCCGACATACACGTTCCCGCACTGGCAGTTCGGAAATTTCTATCTGAGACAGAACCGCAGCGACGAAGCGTTCGCGGAGCTGCGCAAAACGACCGAGCGAAGCGTCCTCTATCGAGAACAGGTCTTCTCCCTTGCATGGGACTACTTCGACAAAGATCCGCAGAAGGTCGAGGAACTAGCCGCGGATACGCCCGACGTGCGCAGCGACACTCGCGCTTTTTTACGCCGGCCCGCGGAAGTGCCGACAACGCGCTGCGGATCTGGAACACGCTGAGTGAAGAACAAAAATCGCAGCACCTCGGACGTCGCCGGACGGATCGCACGCGGCCTGTTCGAAAAGAGGCGCTTTCGCGAGTCGCTCGCATTCTCGGTGCAGACCGGGATCGATCCCGAGGCCCAGTCGGAAACCATCACGAACGGCGGCTTCGAAAAGTTCATCGGCACTCCCGAGGACACGCTTTTTGGATGGCGAGTATCTGAGGAGCGAAGGCAAGATCGACATCCTTCCGGACTGCGGACGTGAAGTACGAGGGCACTCGAAGTCTGCGGATCGCTTTCAAGGGTTACGCGAAAGCTGACCTTCACAACGTCGGTGCAGTTCGTCGCGGTCCAGCCGGGAGCTCGATACCGGCTTTCGTTCATGGTCCGCACCGACAACCTTCGAAGCGGCGGCCGCTCCGGTTACTGCAGGTCATCAGTGCGGCAGGAGAATGTCGGTATCGCATCGTCGCGAACCGTTCGCGGCCGGATCCGTTGATTGGACGCCGGTGAATATCGAATTCACCGACGCCGGAGAACTACGACGGGATTTATATTCGCACCGGGCGGGTCATCTTGCGAAGAGTGTGCGATCACCGGGAACGATCTGGTACGACGATTTTCGGTTTGACGAAGATTATGACGTGGGCGAATAAGGTTGGATTCTTTCTGATCTCCAGTGATCATCGTTTTCACGACGATGGCCTACGGTAGCTGTTCACCAACCGATCCTCTCATTATTTTATATACTTGTCGCGATACCGGTCATGCTCTGGGCTATCGACGGGTATTCGTCGGGCGCGATACGATTTAGCACGGAACCAGATCCAGCTAGCTCTTCTCGCAGCGGCGATATACGGAGCAATCCAGGTAATTCCCTTTCGGGAGTCTCGCCGAGACGCAGGCGTGTCCGGGATTCCGCGAACGATCTCGCTCGATCCGTTCGCGACGCAAGTTTCAGCAATACAATTGTTCGCGCTTCTTTATTTTGTTTGGCGTAACTGCTCGTCCTGCTCGATTCGGCGAAACGAATTCGCACGTCTCGCGGTCGTCATCACTGTCTTCGGTTTCGCATATGCGTTTTACGCGATCCTCCAGTCGGTCTTAAGTCCGCAAAAGATCTACGGATCTATACGAGGCCGGAGCACCGTTCGGCTCGTTCGTGAACCGTCACAATTTTGCCGCGTACATGGAAATGGCGATGGCTCTGCCGCTCGGACTGGTATTCGTCGGCGCGGTGAGCAAGGACAAACGGCTTTTATACATAACGGCGATCGCTCTGATGGGAGTCGCGCGCTTTTTGCTCAGCGGTTCTCGCGGCGGGTCTTGTCGCATTCGTTGCGGAGATCATCTTCCTTGTTCTCCTGACGACCGGCACGAGGAGCAAAGCACGACTTGGTTTGAAGCTGGGTCTCGCAGGGCTGCTGCTTGCTGCGATAATCGGCGGTGCGGTATTTGTCGGTGGCGAAACGTCGTTGACGCGTGTCGCGGAAACAGCCGCGACCCAGGATGTCACGACGGGGCGAAGCAACATCTGGCAGTGTGACGCTGCGCGTGATCGCGGCAAACATGCCGTTAGGTGCGGGTTTCGGCGGCGTTCGGAGTCGCCTACACGCGGTTCGATTCGATGAGCGGACTCGAGCGGGTCGAGCAGGCCCACAACGATTATCTGCAGGTGCTCGCCGATGCGGGCCTGGTCGGACTGCTGATCGGAGGTGTTCTTTCTCTGGCGCTCTTGCGGTTAGGTCGTGAGTCGATGAAGATCGGGAACACGTATCGAAAGGGAATCGCATTCGGAGCATTTGCCGGAATATTCGCGATCCTGGTTCACAGCGTCTTCGATTTTGTGCTTCACACGACCGCGATCTCAGTCTTGTTCCTGACCCTTATTCGCGATGCTCACCGCTAGTCGCGTCTCGTACGAGGACGACATCGAAGAAATGCCTCACGATCATTCGGCACGAAGATCATCCGGAAGCGTATCGTCGATCTCATCACGACGCCGATCACAACACCGATGATATTTTAGATTACTGCTACGGGGAAGTAAGGTCTGCCGGCCTCTTTGAGTCCGGCGTGCGTCGCTGTCGAAGCATGCTGATCAGATACCAGAGCACACCGTGCGAAACATAACCGACCGAAAGGATGAGCAGCACGTATTGCGAATAGTAGCCACATCAGCATTCCGATCCCGGCGACTATGAGTACCATGTAAAGGTTTCGCCGTCCTGTCCCGACCGTTTTCATGCTCGAGTACCGCAGCGTACTCACCATCAGCACGCCCAGCATCGCGATCAAGATCATCACGAGATAGGTGTAGAACGTAGCCAAGCCTTCGCCGTGATGGCTAAGCGGAAACGGAGAGAAATGAACGAGAGAGGCAAGCAAGCCCGCGGCCGGCGGGATCGGAAGGCCGACGAAGTTTTTCTTGTCGACTTTCGGTGTCCCTTCCTGCAGGACGCGAGGCCTTGTTGCCTGCAGATTGAAGCGCGCAAGTCTGAACGCTCCACACATCAGGTACATGAAGAGTAGGAAAACGCCGAGCCCGTGAGCCGAACTGTTTTCGTTGAAAGAAGAACCGATCGCCCAACTGTAGATCAAAGCTATCGGGGCGATTCCAAAGGTGAGCACGTCGGCGAGCGAATCGAACTGAACGCCGATCTCCGTCGCGGTCTTCGTCATGCGTGCGACGCGTCCGTCGAGCGTGTCGAACAAGATCGCAAGACCGATCGCGATCGCAGCGTAATCGAAATAGCTTGCCGCTATGTCGGGTCGGGTGGTAACGACCTGGAACCCGCGGATGGAGTAGAGTACGGCGAGGAAACCCATCGCGACATTCGCCGCGGTGAACGCCGTCGGTATCACGTACAAGCCTTTCTTGATCCCACGATGGACCGTTTTCGGCTCTTCGGTCTCCATACTTAAGGAAGCCTCGCGATGATCGTCTCTCCGCCGACGACGCGGTCGCCTACCGCGACCTGTAATTCTACCTCACGAGGCATCAGCAAATCCGTCCGCGAGCTGAACTTTATCAACCCATAACGCTGGCCGAGCTCAAGCTGATCACCCTTCTTGTTCCAGCACACGATCCTTCGAGCCAGGATACCGGCGATCTGAGTGCAGACGACTGTCATGCGTTCACCGGCGATCGTGATCGAGTTTCGCTCGTTGAGGAAGCTCGCCTGATCACTCGTAGCCGGGACCTTTTTTCCGCGGACGTAATTGACGTCCGTGATCGTTCCCGCGATCGGAGCACGATTGATGTGGACATCCAGGGGCGAAAGAAAGACGCTTACGAGCTTACCCTTTTCATCTTCGTCGATCCGCGTGACTTTGCCGTCAGCGGCTGAGACGATCACACCGTCGTCCGGTGGGAATCTCGCGGTGCGGATCCCGGAAAAAATACGCCATGAATAGTGCGACTGCGACGAATAGGGCCGCGACGATCCACAACTGAAAGTAGCCAAAGACCAGGGCGAGCACTGCCGGAGCGATGACGAAGGGGAAGCCGTCTTTAACCATACAAAAACAAACCGGAGCAGGATACTGGAGTCAGCCAGAACCAGCATCCAACATCCGGCATATGGCCATTATCTTACGTGAATTCAACTCATTTTGCGAAACGAAAAAAGCCCGATGCCGGTAAACATCGGGCTAAGGAGGATTGTATGAAGAAACTCTAGCTTCTTATCGGATTGTCCTTGGCGTAGCTATACGCACACCAAGCGGAGATCAGATGAACTACCCAGCCGAGTAAACCGGCCGACCCGATCCAGGATACTCCCGTAACAACAAGCCAAATAATGCCGATCAAAATACGACCGTTATAGATCTGACCTACACCCGGGATTAAAAGACTTAGTACTCCTGCAACTATGGGCTCACGCATTGTTCAAGATCACCTCCGCAGATTAATAACGTAACGGATCCGACCTTTGTTCCAAAAAACTTCCTGCCGTTTTTATGCGACACCGAATATCTCATGGATCAACAGGTGTATGGCGAAAAAGAGCGCGACGCCGGCAAATACGGATATCGAGAACGAGCGGACGCTTCCCGCCATGATGGTTTACCTCCGGTATTAGGTCGCTGGCCGCGACATAAAGCGTCACGCCGCTCGCGATCGGCAGGGCATACGCGACGGATGAGTCGATACGCGATCCCACCAGAGCAAAGAGCAATACGCCAAGCAGTGTCGCGGCCCCGATCACAGATGTCGCGATCACGATCTCTCGAGTCCCTTTCCCGGCCGCGACAAGCATTGAGCCGATCGTAAAGCCTTCGGGAAACTTGTGCAGAAAGACCGCGATGAAAACGAGAAACCCGACGCCGACGTCGACATACGACGCAGCCGCGATCGAAACGCCATCGAAGAACGTATGGATCAGAAGTCCCCGATTCCCGTGTAGGCCGAAGACGTAGATAACGAAGTCTCGGCGTGCATTTCCTCCCCGAGATGAAAATGCGGAGCGATCGTGTGCTCGAAGAACTGTGTGAGCAAATATCCAACCAACAAAAGGGCCATCGGCACTGATAAGATTCTCGCCCGATGCTCCACCAGACTTCTGCCAGATTGAGATCGTTTTCGGGATGACTTCGAAGAACGTCACAGCCAGCATGAAGCCGGCTCCTAACGCCAGCAGGTACTTCAGACTGCTCTTATAAGCGGAGTGGAATCGGCCGGGAAGGAGGATGAGGCCGCCGAGGACGTTGGCCATCGCCGCAAGGATTCCAAATACAATAAGTTGTAACGGCACGAGGTCCATAGAGGCGGTACGAATTCTAAACTTTAACCCATGAGGTTCGAATTCGGAAAATGTGACCTAAAAAGTCATCGGCACCTTGAGCAGCGGATGATTAACTAAATCTAAAAATTAAATCTTGACAACGATTCTGATCTGGACGTAATATGCTTATCAGTCTTCGGCGGAGCGAATGACGGGTTGCTACAACCGCCGAAATTGTAAAGTAAGTGCTTAACAACTTAAGCGATTTGCAACATCAATCCTAGACACTCAAGATCGAAGTTTTTATCGGTTCCCAGGCAGGCGAGTTGCGACGATTGATATTTCTCACTATTTAAATCCCGGACATTTGAACGAAAAACGCGGAAACGGTATCGCTACCGTCTCGGTAGAAGTGTGTCTCTGGCTCTTTGAACATGTCGGAAAAGATACGCTCAAAACCTGCATAGATCGGTTCTGCTTGCGGAAGTGATCGAGCTGATCGGTGCGAATCGCGGCGGACGATTCGTCGACGCTACGCTCGGTCTCGGCGGACATGCCGAAGCGATCCTGGACCTCATCCGTAAATAAGGTGATCGCGATCGATCAGGACGAGCAGGCGATGGATCTTGCAAAGCCGAGGCTGGAGAAGTTTGGTGATCGCGTCAGCATTCGTCCACGCCAACTTCGCGTCGATCAAAGAGGTCCTGCAGTCGACGGGGCACGACAAAGTCGACGGGATCCTTGCCGATCTTGGAGTTTCATCGCTCCAGCTCGATAGTGAGGAACGCGGGTTCAGCTTTCGGTTTGATGCTCCGCTTGATATGCGGATGGACCAGAGCTCGGACGATCCGACTGCTGCCGATCTTCTAAAGACTCTTTCAGAATGGGAGATCGCCGACATTATTTATCGATTTGGGGAAGAGCGACATTCGCGGCGTATCGCGAAACGGATCGTTGAAAAGAGAGAAGCGGGTTCGCCGGTCACGACGACGACCGAACTAGCAGAGCTCGTCGAACGAAGTGTTCGCCGCAGCCGGAAGGACAAGATACATCCGGCGACTCGCACGTTTCAGGCCCTGCGTATCGCGGTGAATCGCGAGACCGCGATTCTCGAGCAGTTCCTGATCGACGCGATCGAAAGCTTGAATCCGGACGGAAGGGTGGCGATCATCACCTTCCACTCTTTGGAAGATAGGATAGTAAAGCAGATCTTTAACAAGATGTCCGGCAAGTGTTCGTGCCCGCCGAGGCTTCCGCAGTGCATGTGCGGTGCGACAAAGTCGGTCGAAATTCTCACACGAAAACCGGTGATAGCCGGTGAAGCGGAGATCGAAGTAAACCCACGTTCCCGAAGTGCAAAGCTCAGGGTGGCAAAGAAAGTTTAGTACTCAGTAGTATCGGAGCAGTTCCAATGCAAAACCCCAGCGTCATCAGACAAAATTCCAGAACCGCAAACGCCGCCCAGGCGAAAGAACTCTCATGGAGCTTCATGCTTCTCGTGCTTCGTGTGCGCATGCGTCGTCGCAACCGGTTTCTTTTTTGCCGCCCGACAGCACTTCACCTCAATGGACTACGGAATAAAGAACTCGAAGCTTCGCGAGCAACTCCAAAATCTCGAAGCCGAGAAGCGTCGATTGATGCTTGTCCGCGAAGTCGCATCGTCACCGCTCGCAATTCGAAAAGCCGCGTTCGGCCTTGGTCTAAGGAACACGACCGAGCATCGCCGCGATACCCGTCGTCGCGAAAAGCTCAGCCCGAGCCGAGAAACGACGCCCGTCGCACGTCCAAACAAAAGCGTCGGATCCGAAACGCGATTCGCCGACGATCGTGCGAACGGTCATGACCATGCCGGCTGATTCGCCTCCGACAGGTGTCGACCCGCAGCCGCATCGTCGAGACAAAGAAGGAGAAGAAGGAAAAGACCGAAGTAGCCGCCTTACTAAAACTGAAATAAAAAATGCGCCAAACGGGCTGTACGTAAAAAAAAGGTAAATCTAAAACAGACGGCGTTCACGCGATTCATGCTGATCATTGCCGTCTTTGTTTTATGGATCGGCGGGATCAGCGCCCGGCTCGTCCATCTTCAGGTCAAGCAGAGCGATTGGCTGAAGGAGCAGGCGGAGAAAGTCAGGCAGGACGTAAAGAGCAGCAAGATGCTCCGCGGCACGATCTTCGACCGGAACGGCAAAGGTGCTCGCGATCAGCGTGAACGTCAAGACGCTTTACGCCGATGCAACACGCATCGCCGACGTCAAAGCCACCGCGAAAGCCGTCGCAAAGATCCTCAATCTCAACGAAGCAAAACTCGCCAAGCAGCTCGATGACGCAAAGACCGACGAGCGAAGGTTCGTTCCGATCGCGAAAGGGCTCGAGGAAGAGGCGGTCCAGCGCGTAAATCGCCTGCTCGAGGATCCGAAAGTAAACAAAGGCGACACGCCCAGGTATGAAGGGCTCCACTGGCGCGAGGACCAGAAACGCAGCTATCCCAACGGCACACTTGCCGCTCACGTGATCGGCTTCGCCAATGCGGAAGGGAACGGGCAGGCGGGTATCGAGCAGTCTATGAATGACGAGCTCTTTGGTGCGGTTATCAAGAAACTTCAGGAGCGGGATCGTCTCGGGCGTGTATACGACGAGACCGTAACCGAGAAGGAGCCGCCGAAGAATATCGCATTGACGATCGATGTGCCGATCCAGTTCGCGACCGATCAGGCGCTTGAAAAGACGAGTCAAGGAAAGCGGTGCCCGAGCCGGGATGGCTGTCGTCATAGACAACAAAACGGGCGCGATCCTCGCGATGTCGAACTACCCGACCTTCGATCCGAACATTCTTAAACGAGATCAATGCGGCGAACCTTCCGAACGGAGCGATCCAGAGCATCTACTCACCGGGTTCCGTATTCAAGCTCGTGACCTATAGCTCGGCGCTAGAAAAAGGACTGATCACGCCCGAAGGAATGATCGACAGCGGTAACGGTACGATCGAGATCGCGAAACATAAGTTCACCGATTCGCATGCGATCGGTACCGTCACGTATACGAAAGCGCTCGCACATTCGAGCAACGTCTGCGCGATCAAGACGAGCATGCGCGTCGGCAAGGAGGGCTTCTACAATTACGTTCAGAAGTTCGGATTCGGAAAGCCGACGGGCATCGAACTTCCGGCCGAAACAGGTGGCATTGTGCGTGCTCCCGAACGATGGAATGGCGACTCGTTGGCATCGATGTCGATCGGTTATGAAATTGGCGTGTCTGCGTTGCAAATGGCAACTGCTTTTGCGACGATAGCGAATGACGGTGTCAGAATTCAGCCGCATATAATCAAAGAAATTCGACAATCGGATGAAAAGATTCTTCCGCTTCCCGAACCCGAGACGTCACACGAGTCGTTAGCACGGAGACGGCGCGGAGTCTGCCGCGAAAATGCTGCGCGAAGTTGTCCTCGCCGGAACAGGAAAACGGGCGCAGCTTGACGGATATTCGTCTGCCGGAAAGACGGGAACGGCGTGGAAGTTCGATCCGGCGATCAAGGCGATCAATCGCAGCAAAATACGTTTCGTCGTTCGTCGGATTCGCACCGGCCGATGATCCCGCGATAACGATCGCGGTGGTAATGGATGAACCGAAAATGGGTGGACGAGATGGTGGCGGAGCCGCGGCACCCGCGTTTCGTGAGATCGCACAGACCGTGCTGCCGGAATTGAAAATCAGACCAGATCTCGACTCGTCAGCGATCGTCGCGGACACCGAGGAGATACCGGAAACACCGGGTGTAGAAGAGAACAGAGTGACTAAACATGACGATGCCGCGACAGGCGGTCCGAAATTGAGCGACGGCGAAACGAATGTCCGTCCCGAGGCAGCGTTACCAAAGAGAAAAACGGATCATAAGCCCACGGAAAAGTTGATCGCACCAAATCCAAAGAGTAAGACAACGGAAACAGTTCCTAAGCGAAACGAAAGTGACAAGCCGCCGGAAAGAGGGCAAACAAAAAACAAGTTAGCAATGGCGAGGGTGGAATTTAAGACTTGAAGCTGGCAACCGTAATTGAATATATGAACGCTGCGGTGCCGAAAATGAACCCCGCCCTGCCGGAACGTGAGACCACGAATTTTGCAATTGACTCACGCGACGTTAAGGCGGGCGACGTCTTTTTTGCCGCTGTCGCAACCCGATTACCAGAACAACGGATTCAATGGAGACTTCGATGACGCGACACCTTCGTCCGTCTGCTTTCGAAAAGGGAGCGGTCGCGTGCGTCGTGAGGCCGGACCGGTTCGACGAACATCGCTCGACGCTCGCCGAATACGAAGATCGTTTGATCTTCGCCGATGACACTATCAAGGCGCTGCAGGATCTCGCACACGGAGTCTATCTCGAGTGGAACAAGCCGGTCGTTGCAATTACCGGCAGTGCGGGCAAGACGACGGCGAAAGAAATTGACCAGCGCATATCCTGACGTCGAGCGGCCACGGATTCGTCGTCAACCAGCACGGGGTGGTCGGAACGCCGACAGCCGTCGGTTCCTAACCCCGCCCGTGCCCGTCAACCCTGATCCCATCCACGGCCTCGCCGTCCCGGTCGGCCTCCTCCTGGCCTGGGCGGCGAGGCCCGTCGACTGCCTGGAGAACGTGCCGCGCGGCCTCGTCGACGAGGACCTCGAGGCGCTACGGCAGCTGGTTCCGGACGACGCCGCCGAGGCGGCGGTTTGTACGGCGCCCGCTCCTCGACGTGACGCCGGGTCGAGACGATGACTCGCCGCCGCATCCCGCGCTGGAAGGACCTGCAGCCGTACCTCCGGACCGGGCCGATCCGCCTCTCGCCGACCGAGCGTCGGCTGGCTGCGGCGGCGACGATCTGGGATCTCCGATCGGTCGCCCGGCGGCACATCCCGCGTGCGGTCTTCGACTACGTGGACGGGGCGGCCGAGACGCGAGACTAGCCTGCGGCGATCGCGCGAGGCATTCGCCCGAGTCGAGTTCGTGCCGAGCGTCCTGCGGGACGTGTCGCAGGTGGACGTGTCGACGACGATCCTCGGTCGGCCGGCGCGCTGCCGCTGGTCTTCGCCCCGACCGGGTTCACTCGCCTGATGCACGACGAGGGCGAGCCGGCGGTCGCCCGGGTCGCGGGGCGGATGGGCATCCCGTACGCGCTGTCGACGCTCGGCACGACCTCGCCCGAGGACGTCGCGGCGGCGGCGCCCGAAGGCGACAAGCTGGTTCCAGCTCTACCTCTGGAACGACCGAGACGCCGGGGTCGACCTCGTCCGGCGGGCCCGGGCAGCGGGGTTCAGCGCCCTCGTGCTGACCGTGGACACGCCGGTGGCCGGGGCGCGGCTGCGGGACGTCCACAACGGCTTCACGATCCCGCCGACGCTGTCGGTCGGAACCTTGCTCGACATGGCCCTCCACCCGGGCTGGTGGTTCGACAAGCTGACGACCGAGCCACTGCGGTTCGCCGCTTTCACCGAGACCCAGGGCACAGTCGCGGACCTCATCAACCGCGTCTTCGATCCGACGATCACGATCGCCGACTTCGGCTGGCTCCGCGACGCCTGGGACGGGCCGATCGTCGTCAAGGGGTCCAGACGGTCGAGGACGCGCGCGCCGTCGTCGACGCCGGCGCCGACGCGATCGTCATCTCGAACCATGGCGGCCGCCAGCTCGATCGCGCGCCGGTCCCGCTCGAGCAACTGCCGTCGATCGCGGCCGCGGTCGGCGATCGGGCCGAGGTCTACATCGACGGCGGGGTCATCAGCGGCGCCGACATCGTCGCCGCAGTCGCGTCGGGTGCCAGGGCGGTGCCTCGTAGGGCGGGCCTACCTCTACGGGCTGATGGCCGGCGGGGAGCGGGGCGTCGAGCGAGCCGGCGAGTTGCTCCGCAAGGAGATCGTCCGCACGATGCAGCTGCTCGGCGTGCGCCGCGTCGCCGACCTCGGGCCAGACCGTGTACGGGTGCGCGCCTCATGATCGAAAGCAATGTCGCGCCAGCCGCAGTTCCAGCCGGTCCGCCCCTCCACAGCTGCCCCACTTGAACCTCTGTACGGGCGCCCCCGACAGGAGCTGAGCGTGGGCGGGCCTCGCGTGCCTAGAGCACCTGACTCGCGCCTTTGCGCTTCTGGAAGGGAAACAGGCACCAGACTCGTCTCCAGAATCAGGCGCCATACCGCTTGGCCACTCGCCAGTGGTCGGCCCGATCGGGCGGGGGTCACTCTAGCCGACGGCCACGAGCCGGCCTCCCGCCGGGCTCAGCCGGCTTCGGAGGAAACGGTCGCCGTCGCCCGCCGAGCTCTCGCCGCCGTCCGATCGCCATCGGCGGACAGCGCATCCGCCAGCCGATCGAGGAACGGCCGGGCGCCAAGGCGCTCGAGCGTCTCGCGAGCTGAGTCGATCCAACCGTCGATTTCCGGGCTCGATCGGTCGCTCCCGGGCAAGGCGCTGGCGAGATCGATGGTGGCGAGCGCGGTATCGAACGACAGGCCGAGGCCCGTGAACCCTGCGATCGCCGCTCGGAAGCCCTCGATTGCCTCCGCCGATCGGCCGTCGAGGCCGTTGATCCCGGCCAGCAGGCTCGCCCGATCGAGCTCGAATGCCGCTCCCCGGATGGCTGCGTCGTCGATCACGGTGAGCACGGCTCGGCTCCGGAAAATCGCGGTCCCAGAGGGCCGCGCGGCCGGCGATCGGCCAGGCCAGGGGACGGAAGTAGTTCGTCGCCTGGACGGTGGCATCGACGGCGACCTTGACATCCGCAAACCGGCCGTTCGCAAGGGCCTGCCATGCCTCCGCCCAGCGGCCATACGACTCGAACTGCGGATCGGTGACGCCCGTCCGGAGCCTTGCCGCCTCGGCAAGCGAGGCCGACGGGTCCTCTCCGCTGATTGCCTCCAGCACCGCCCGGTCGGCGAACAGCTCGGTCAGCTGGGAGGCTCTGGACGTCGGACAATGTTTCGTCGAGCAACGCCCGGGCCCACGTCCACTCGCCGAGGCGGATGGCACAAACGACGGCGTTGCCAACCATGCCGAGGGCGTACTGCCGCGATCCGATGCGGCTGGCGATGTCCAACCCGTCGCGAGTCATAGCCAGTCCGCGCGCTGGGTCATCCCACTGCTCGAGGAAGGTGAGCAGCGTGCGAGCCGGCCGTTCAATTCGGCCAAGGTCGTTCGCCATTGCCAGCTCATGGCCGCCCCGAATGAGGACCATTCCCTCCCGCATCCGATCGAGTGTCGCGAGGGCGGCGCCCTTGGTGACGAGGGCACTGCCGATCTCCTCCACCATGTCGTGCCGCTGGGCGATGGGCAGGAGGCGGTCCGTCATGGCAAGCACGCGCGGCATCTCGGCGAGCGTGTTGTACAGCCGGGCCAGCGCGGACAGCAGCTCCACGCCCGCCGGCGTCTGCTCGAGGTCGGCTGAACTCCTCCCACGCCGTCTCGAGCAGCGCCACCCCGCGTCGCGGATCCCAGCTCTCGAAGGCCGATCGCACGGCCGAGGTTGGCGAGCGCGATCGCAATCCGCTGGCGGTCACCCGTCGTCGGTCGTCGCGACCGCCGCCTCGGCATGACGAACTACCACAGCGACATCGAGACCGGGCGAGGCCGAGACGACGGCGCGCTCGTGGAGGTCGGCCCGCTCGGCCGGGTCGGTCGTGACCCCGAGCGCCTGCTCGAGGAACGTCGACCGCCTGGTCGATGCGCGCCGAGCGCGGCCGCCCGTCGGCCGCGCCGCGCGAGCGCGATGCGAGCCTGGCGGCGAGCGCGTCCGCCTCGGCACCGTCGGCGCGCAGCGCATGCGCGGCGAGGTAGTGGCTGGCGAGGGCGCCGGCCAGCTCGTCGTTGCCGAGGCCCTCGAAGAACCGCGCGGCCGCGAGGTGGCGCGCTTCCGGTCCGTCTTCGCGCGAGCGTGCCGTAGGCGACCTCGCGGATGAGCGCCTGGACGAACGCGTACTGGCCGCGCTCCGGGCGAGCGCGGGTCGGCCTCGAGCGTCGAGCAGCTCGCGGCGGACGAGCGACCGCAGCGCGCGTGCTCGAGCGTCCGTCCGGCTCGACGCCGCGTCACGGCCGCGAGGCCGGCGAGCGTGAAGCTCTGGCCCAGCACCGCCGCGTCCTGGACGAGCGCGCGGTCGGTCGGCGTCGAGCGCGTCGAGCCGGGCGGCGATGAGCGCGGTCAGGGACTCCGGCACGGCGAGCGTCCGCCAGGTCGCCCGGCGGGCCGGTAGACGCCGCCCTCGTCGACGCAGCCGGCCCTCGGCGACGAGCATCCGGACGGTCTCGACCGCGTACAGCGGGATGCCGTCGGCGCGGGCGACGATCGCGTCGACGGCGGCCGCCGGGCAGGCCCGGCACGAGCCCGGCCAGCAGCTCGCGCATCGCGCGCCTCGGGGAGCGGCTCGAGGTACGAGCGAGGTGAAGTTGCGCTTGCCGGCGCCCCAGTCCGGCCGGCGCTCGAGCAGCTCCGGCCGGGCGAGGGTGACGACGAGATCGGGCACGCCGCGGCTCCACTCGAGCAGGTGGTCGATGAAGTCCAGCAGGCCCGAGTCGGCCCAGTGCAGGTCCTCGAACACCAGATCGACCGGCGCCGTGCGTCGGCGAGTCCGCTCGAAGAAGGTCCGCCACGCCGCGAACAGCTCCGCCGAGCCGGCGCTGCCTGCCGACGCCCAGCAGGGCCAGGAGCGCCGGCTCGATCCAGCGCCGCTCCTCCGGCGTCGGGCACGTGCTCGCCGACCGTCGTCCGCGATCTTGCTGCGGCGTGGTCGGCCTCGTCGTCGGTCTCGGCGCAGGCCGGCGCGGCTGCGGACCATCTCGCCCAGCGCCCAGAAGCGTGATGCCCTCGCCGTACGCCGGGCGAGCGGCCGCGATGCCACCAGACCGTCTCGACCAGGCCGTCGAGGTACTTCGAGGAACTCCCAGGCGAGCCGGCTCTTGCCGATCCCGCCCGGCCCGATGAGCGAGACGAGGCGCGGCCGCTGCTCGCGGCCCGTGGCGTGGAACAGGTCCTTGAGCAGGCGCAGCTCCTCGTCCCGGCCGACGAACGGCGCCTCGAGCGCGTCCGCTGCGGTTCCGGCCGCCACGCTCCGCCACGACGCGGAGCGCCCGCCAGGCGGGCACCGGCGCCGCCTTGCCCTTGAGCGACTGCTCGCCGGCCGGCTCGAAGACGATCGCACGCGGCGCGGCGCGCTGGGTCGCCTCGCCGACGAGGACCGTGCCGGGCTCGGCGCGCCGACTGCAGCCGCGCCGCGGTGTTGACGATGTCGCCGGCGACCATGCCCTGGTTCGTGGCGCCGATCGTCACCGCGGCCTCGCCGGTCAGCACGCCGGCACGGGCCTGGATGCCCGGGTCCGAGCGTGCGGACCGCGGCCGACCAGCTCGAGCGCCGCCCGGACGGCGCGCTCCGCGTCGTCCTCGTGCGCGGTCGGCGCGCCCCAGACCGCCATCACCGCGTCGCCGATGAACTTCTCGACCGTGCCGCCGTAGCGCCCGATGACGCTCGCGCGACATGCTCGAAGTAGCTGCTGACAGCGTCTCGCGCACCTCCTCGGCGTCGCGGCCCTCCGCGAACGGCGTGAAGCCGACGAGGTCGGCGAACAGGACCGTGACGAGGCGGCGCTCCGCCGACGGCGCTCCCCGACCGACGGCGGCGGGCGTACCCGCCGCCGGTGACTGGGGAATCAGCCGGGGGTCCCGATGCGACCAGCGGTGTCGCGCACTCCGAGCAGAACTTCGCGCCAGGTGCGTTCGCGGTGCCGCAAGCGGGACAGACCACCGCGAGCGCGGTTCCGCATTCGGTGCAGAACTTCGCCCCCGGCAGGTTCTCCGTGCCGCAGTTGGTGCAGATCACCTGCGGAGGATAGTCCGCCATCGACCGCGTGGCACCGGTCAGGCCGGTCTACCGCCTAGGCCGTGCTGCGGCCTGCCAGGGCCTCCGCCGCCTGCGCCCGACAGTCGGCGAGGGTGACCGCGGCGAGGGCGTCGCGGACGTCGGCGATGGCCGACGCGGACATCGACAGGCTGGTGATGCCCAGCCCGACGAGCACCGGCGCCAGGGCCGGCGATGCGGCGGCCTCGCCGCAGACGCCGACGGGCTTGCCGGCGGCCTGGCCGGCCTCGGCGGTCATCCGCGATCAGCTCGAGCAGCGCGGGCTGCCACGGGTCGAGCAGGTCGGCCAGCTCGCCGGCCATCCGGTCGGCCGCAAGCGTGTACTGGGCCAGGTCGTTGGTGCCGATGCTCAGGAAGTCGACGTGCTCGAGCAGGTCGGCGCGCGCGCAGCGCGGCGGCCGGGATCTCGACCATCACCCCGGCGACGGGCAGGCCGTGGTCGCGGGCCAGGTCGGCGAACCACTTCGCCTCGGCCGCGGTGGCGACCATCGGCGCCATCACCCACACGCTCGGCGCCGGTCGCCTGCTGGGCAGGCCCGAGCGCCGCGAGCTGGTCGGCGAGGACCTCCGGCGCCCGACGGGCGGTCCGGAGGCCGCGGACGCCGAGCGCCGGGTTCGGCTCGTGCTCTGAGCCGAGGAACGGCAGCGGCTTGTCCGCGCCGGCGTCGAGGGTGCGGACCACGATCTTCCGGCCGCCCATCGCGTCGAAGACGGCGCTGTAGCGCGCCACCTGCTCGTCGACGGATGGCGCCTCCTGCCGGTCGAGGTAGAGGAACTCGGTGCGGAACAGCCCGACGCCCTCGGCATCGACCGTGGCGACGCCTGCCGCGCCGGCCGCGTCGCCGATGTTGAGCAGCAGCGCGACCGGGTGGCCGTCGCGCGGTCCGGCCCGGGCCGCGGCTGGCGGCACGCGCCGCCCGGCGCCGCGCCTCGGCCGCGTTGGTCGCCGCGGCCTCGTCCGGCGTGATCCCGACGCCGGACCTCGCCCGTGCCGCCGTCGACGGTCGACCAGCTCGCCCTCGCGCAGCGTCGCAGCCGCCGGGCACGCGACCACCGCGGGCAGGCCGAGGCTCCGGGCGAGGATCGCGGTGTGGCTGGTCGGGCCGCCGCGGATCGGTGACCAGCGCGAGCACCCGATCCGGGGTCAGGGTCACGGTGTCGGCCGGGGCGAGGTCGTCGGCGACCAGGACGAACGGGTCGCGCGCTCGGGCACGCCGGGCATCGGCAGGCCGAGCAGCCGCGCGACCGTCCGGTCGCGGACGTCGTCGAGGTCGGCGACGCGCTCGGCCATGTAGCCGCCGAGGTCGAGCGAGCAACGCCTTGAACGCCTCGATCGCCGCGTGCGACGGCCCACGCTGCCGGCTCGCCCTCGGCGATCGCCGACGCGGATCGCCTCCTCGAGGGACGGGTCGCGGGCGATCATCGCCGTCGCCTCCAGGACCTCCGCGGCGCCGGGGACGGTCGATCGCCGCGGCGCGTCGCTCGAGGTCCTCGGCGGTGACGCGCGAGCGCCTGCGATCGCGCCGGTCCGCCTCGGCTCCGGCGTCGCCGACGGCGGACGCTCGGTCGGCAAGCGTCGGGCGCGGCCCCATGCAGCGCGACCGGGCCGGCGGCCGGCCCCGGGCAGACGCCGATCCCGTGGAGCGGTCTCGCCGGCAGCGCCGGGCGCCTCGCGAGCGGTGACCGGTCCGCCGTCACGATCGTCGTCAGGCCGGGTCGTCGTGGTCTTCGGCGACCACCGTCGCGACGGCCTCGAGCGCCTCGTCGGCGCCTTCGCCGTCCGCCTCGAGGACCACGGTGTCGCCGTTCTTCGCGCCCAGGGCCAGCACCCGAGGATGCTCCGGGCGTCGACCGGCGGCACCGTCGCCCTTGCGGATCGTGATCTTCACCGGCCTGGGCGGTGGCCGCCTTCACGAACAGCGCGGCCGGCCGCGCGTGCAGACCGATCCGGGAGCCGACGACGACCGACCGTTCCGCCATGCCAACCGGTCCTCCCTCAGGGTTCGATCGTGACCTTGATGCCCTCGCCGCGGGACACGATCCCGATGCGCATCGAGCACGCCGTCCAGCGGCAGCCGATGGGTGATCAGGTCCTTCGACCGGCACCTCGCCGCTGGCGATCAGCGCGAGCGCCCGCTTGTTGTGATCCGGGCTCGACCCGTTCGCGCCGACGATCGTCAGCTCGCGGTAGTGCACGAGGTTGGAGTCGAGCGTGATCGTCGGCTGGTCCTTCGGCAGGCCGCCGAAGAACGACAGGCGCCCGCGGCGGGCGAGCATCCGCAGCGCGTCCTCCTGGGCCTCGCCCGGAGGCCGCCGCGGTGATCGCGACGTCGACGCCGCGGCCGTCGGTCAGACTCCAGCACGGTCGGCGACAGGATCCGCTCGCTCGCCGCCGATCGCGGCGTCCGGCTGCACGAGCGCCGCGGACATGTCGAGGCGCTGCGCGGTTGAGCTCGACGAGGAAGACCCGCGCCGCGCCCCGCGCCCGGGCCAGCCGCACGTGGAGGCAGCCGATCGGGCCGGCGCCGATGACCACGACGTCGTCGCCGGCGCCGACCTCGGCCAGCTCCTGGGCGTTGATCGCGCAGGCGAACGGCTCGGCGACCGACGCCTCGTCGAACCCGACGCCGTCCGGGATCCGGTTCAGGCCGTCGACGCGCAGCACCTGCTCGGGCACGATGAGGTACTCGGCGAAGCCGCCCTCGTACTGGTAGCCGATCGACGTCTGGTTCGGGCAGATCGTCATCCAGCCGCGCAGGCAGTCCGGGCAGCGCCCGCACGGGACGGCGGCGATGACCTGGACGCGATCCCCGACCGCCCACGGCCGTCCATCGCCCGGCGGGCCGACGTCGGACGCCGACCTCGACGACCTCGCCGGCGATCTCGTGGCCCATGATCCGGGGCGGATCGATGTTCTGGTGGCCGGACTTGAAGATCTTGACGTCGGTGCCGCAGGTCGAGCAGTTGCGGACCCGGATCTTGACCTCGGCCGGGCCGGGCGACGGCTCCGGCGCGTCCTCGATCCGGAGGTCGCCCGGCGCGTAGAACCGCGCGACCTTCATGCGTGGGCCTCCGTCGTCATCGGAGCCGCTCGCGGGTTCAGCAGCGCCAGGACCGTCGTCGACGTCGGTCGCCGCGCGGAGCGCGCGCCGCGCTGTCGCCGTCGACGAGGATCTCGGCGAGGGCCGACAGCACGCCGACGTGCTCGTCGCCGCTGGCGGCGATCGGGATGCACAGGTAGACGGTCTCGCCGTCCCAGTCGACGCCGTCGGGGTACTGGAGGAACCCGAGGGCCGTCCGGCGGACGAGCGCCCGGGACTGCGTCGGTGCCGTGGGGGATCGCGACGCCTTCGCCCATGTAGGTCGAGATCTGGCGCCTCGCGCTCGAGGATCGCCGCGGCGTAGCCCTCGTCGACGGCGCCGAGCTCCTCGAGGAGCGCCCCCGACTGGCGCAGCGCGTCCCACTTGTCGTCGGCGTGCTGCGCCAGCCGGACGGCGTCCCGGACGAGGACGCCCGCGGCAGGGCCGGTGCGGATCAGCCGGCAAGCGAGCCACCGTCCCGGATGGCCGACTCGACCTTCTCGAAGGCCGGGTCGCCCATGAAGATCTGGAACGGGACCACGACCGCGCCCGGGCGCCATGCCCCGCGCCCGTTGGGCGAGGCCGGCATGGCAGACGACCACCTGGGCGTCGGCCGGGATCGAGTTGACGGGGAGGTGCTCGACCGCCACGTCGTACTTCTTCAGCCGCTGGCGCATCTGGCTGGCGACCATGACGCTGCTGCCCATCCCGGCGTCGCAGGCGATGACCACCGTCCGGATGTCGCTGCCGTTGACCTCGGGCATGGCGATCAGGCTCCCGTCGGGGCCGGCGACGGCCTCGCTGCGGCGCAGCGGTCTCGGCGACCGCGCTGCTCCGCGCGGCCGAAGCCGAGCAGCACCGAGGCGACGCCGAACGACACGGCCGCGGCCACAGCGATGGCGAGCAGGACGCCGAAGTAGCCGCCCACGGGGGTCACGGCCATGTAGGCGAAGATGCTGCCGGGCGAGGGCGTGGCGACGAGCCCGGCACCCGGTCACGACCGCGGTGAAGACGCCGGATGCGCCGCCGGCGATGGCCGCGAGGATCAGCCGCGGGTTCATCAGCACGTACGGGAAGTAGATCTCGTGGATGCCGCCGAAGAAGTGGATGATGATCGCGCCGGGCGCCGTCGGCCGCAGGGCGCGCGGACCGAAGAACCAGGTAGGCCAGCAGGATGCCGAGGCCCGGACCCGGGTTCGTCTCGATCATGAACAGGATCGACTTGCCGGCTGTCGACCGCCTGGTCGATCCCGAGCGGGCCGAGCACGCCGTGGTTGATGGCGTTGTTGAGGAACAGCACCTTGGCCGGCTCGACGATGATCGAGACGAGCGGCAGCAGGCCGTTGTCGACGAGGACACTCGACGCCGTCGCCGGCGCGTCGTGGCCAGGGCCTGCACGACCGGCCCGATGGCCAGCAGGCCGAGCGACGGCCATGACGAGCCCGAGGATCCCGGCGCTGAAGTTGTCGACCAGCATCTCGAACCCGGCGCGGACGCGGCCCGGCGATGGCACGCCGTCGAACTGCTTGAGGAGGTACGCCGCGAGCGGGCCGATGATCATCGCGCCGAGGAACATCGGCATGTCGGTGCCCGACGACGACGCCCATCGTGGCCACCGCGCCGACCACCGCGCCGCGCTGGCCGTGGACGATGCGTCCGCCGGTGTAGCCGATGAGGACCGGCAGCAGGGTGAAGATCATCGGGCCGACGAGCGTCGGCGAGCTGCTCGTTCGGCAGCCAGCCGGTCGGGATGAACAGGGCGGTGATCAGGCCCCACGCGATGAACGCGGCGATGTTGGGCATGATCATGCCGGCGAGGAAGCCGCCGACCCGCTGGATCCGTGGCCTGCAGGCCGGGTCCTTCGCGGTGCTTGAGATCCGCTGTCGTGGTGGTCATGACGCTCCTCTCCTTCCTCCATCCGTTCGCCCGCACAGGCGTCGTCGCCTGGTCGCTGGTTTCGCCGACCTCAGGGCGGCATGGCGAGCAGGTCCCGGCGCGTCAGCTCGTGGCGCTCCAGGCGGACGGCCGCCAGGTCGATGTCGGCCGGCGAGGGCATGCCGGAGCCGGGCTGGCAGCACGGCGGCCGCGCCCCAGGCGAGCCCCTCGGTCAAGGCCGCGGCGCCCGCGCCGCCGCCGGCGAGGAAGCCCGCGAGCATCGCGTCGCCGGCGCCGACCGAGCTGAGCGGCGAGACCACCGGGCGTCTGGCCGTGGATCGCGCCGTCGTCGTCGACGAGCACCGCGCCGTCGGCGCCGAGGCTTGCCAGCACCGCGCCGGCGCCGCGCGTCGCGCAGCCGGCTCGCCGCCGTCGACGACGTCGGCGATGGTCGCCAGCCGGACGCCCGGTCACCTCGGCGAGCTCGTCGCGGTTGGGCTTGACGAGGCGTCGGGCCGGCGGCGACGACCGCCTCGAGGGCCGGACCGCTGGTGTCGACCGCCACGCGGGTCGCCGAGCCGGCGAGCGCACGGACGAGGTCCGCGTAGACGCGTCGGCGGGCGTTCCGGGCGGCAGGCTGCCGCTGGCGACGAGCCAGTCGGCCGCCTCGATCGCCTGCTCGACCGCGCTGAACACGGCGTTGAGCTCGTCGGCGCTGAGCTCGGCGCCCGGCTCGTTGATCTTGGTCGTCGTCCCGTCGGGCTCGACGACGGTGATGTTCGACCGGATCGCCCCGGCGATCGGCACCGGCACGATGTCGATCCCGGTGCCGCGCAGGAGCGTCGACCAGGTGCTCGCCCTCGGCGCCGCCCACGGTGACGACCGCCCGCGTCGGGATGCCGTGGCTGGCCAGGGCCCGGGACACGTTGATGCCCTTGCCGCCGGGATCGACCCGGACGCCCAGGCGCGCGCATCACCTCGCCGCGCGCGAGCGCCTCGACCTCGACCGTGCGGTCGACGCTGGGGTTGAGGGTCAGGGTGACGATCACGCCAGGAGGACCTGCGGCCCCAGCGCCCGGAGCTCGTCGGCCACCTGCGCGTCCAGCCCCGAGTCGGTGATCAGCGTGTCGATCTCGTCGAGCGCCGCGAAGCGGGACAGGTGGTCCTGGCCGACCTTCGTGTGGTCGGCGAGGACGACCGATCGGCGGGCCGCCTTGATCATCGCGCGCTTGACGGCCGACTCGGTCGGTGTCGGGCGTCGTCAGCCCGCGCTCCGGGCTGATCCCGTTGGTGCCGATGAACGCGACGTCGACGTAGCTGTCGGCGAGCGCGGCAGCGCCCAGGCGTCGACGGTGGCCTGGGTCCGGCCGCGGACCCGGCCGCCGAGCATGAGCACGGTGATGTTCGGCCGGACCGAGAGCGACATCGCGATCGGCAGCGCGTTCGTCAGCACGACCAGCTCGCGGTCCGTCGGCAGCTGGTCGGCGAGCCGGGCGGTCGTCGTGCCGGCGTCGAGCAGGATCGTGCCCTCGTCGGGCAGCTCGGCGAGCGCCAGCCGCGCGATCCGCTCCTTCTCCGCGGTCAGGACGCCGATCGCGGGCCGCGAGCGCGGGCTCGAAGCCCAGCCGCTCGATCGGGATCGCGCCGCCGTGCACGCGCCGCAGGAGCGCGTGGCGCTCGAGGGTCGTCAGGTCGCGGCGGACCGTCTCGGTCGTGACCGCGAGCTCCTCGGCCAGGGCCGCGACCTCGACCCGGCCGCCGGCCCGCGCGCGCTCGACGATCCAGCGCTGCCGCTCCTCCGCGTACATGTTGGTTAGGTCCTGTTTCATCTGTGTTTGCCTTTATAGATGTTGGATTACGTGGGTGTCAAGCCCCGCACTCAGAGTTCCTGCTCGCGCCGGGTGCGTCGCTGGAACGTTCGGCTAAGGTTGGCGTCGACCCCCTCGAAAGGAGATTCGAGCGATGGGATTCCGTGACCCGACAACGACCAACCGCCTCACCGACGACGAGGCAATCGAGCGGTACCGCTACCTCCTGGCGACGGCACCGCCCGAGGACATCGAGCGGGCACACGAGGAGGCCTTCGCCCGGCTGACGCCCGACCAGCGCCGGCAGGTCCTCGACCGGCTGGCCCAGGAGGTGCCGCCGAGCGAGATCCGGGGCGACGACCCGGCCTCGCTGGCTCGGACCGCGACGCGGGCCGAGCTGCGCCAGCCCGGAACCATGGAGCGGGCCTTTGGCGGTGGCGGCGCGCCCGGCCTGGGTTCGTTCTTCCTCGCGACCCTCGCTGGGGCATTCGTCGGGACAGCGATCGCCCAGAGCTTCTTCGGGCCGGATACCGGCGGGTCCGGGGAGGCGGGCAGTTCCGAAGCGAGTGACGGCAACGACGTCGCGGACTCGGACGTCGACGCCGGCGAGACAGATTTCGGCGGGGACTTCGGTGGCGATTTCGGGGGTGACTTCGGCGGCGACATCGGGTTCTAGGAACGCAGAGCGTGGAGTGGATCGACGTCAGCCGGCCGGTGGCGCCGGGCATGCCGACCTTCGAGGGCGATCCCGAGGTCCGGTTCGAGCTGGTGGCGTCGATGGCGGCCGGCGCGATCTGCAACGTCACCCGTCTCGACCTGGGCGCCCACAGCGGCACCCACCTCGACGCGCCGGGGCATTTCATTCCTGGCGCGCCGATGTCCGAGGCGATCGACCTCGAGGCGCTGATCGGGCCGGCGGTGGTCGTCGACGCCACCCGCGCCCAGGCCCACCTCACGGCCGGGGACATCGCGGCGTTGGCGATCCCGGCCTCGGAGACGCGCGTCCTGCTCAAGACCCCGAACTCCGAGCTCTGGGACGCGGACCGCTTCTCCACGACGTTCCTGGCGATCGCCCCCGATGGCGCGGCCGCGCTCGTCGCTCGAGGCAGCCGCCTGGTCGGGATCGACTACCTCTCGGTTGCCCCGTTCGACGACCCGGCGCCGACTCACCGGACGCTGCTCGAAGTCGGCGTTGCGGTCCTCGAAGGGCTCGATCTCCGCGATGTGGAACCGGGCGTATACGACCTGCTGTGCCTGCCGATCCGTCTCGTCGGGAGCGACGGAGCGCCGGCCAGGGTGCTCCTCCGACCACGGGCGTGATCCGGCCGCCGATCGACCGGCGTTTGCAATGAGCCGGACCGGATCGGCGGTTGACGGACGCCCGCCCCGCGCGGCACGCTCCGCATGAGACGTCTCGGGGCGCAGTGGGGCAGAGGCTGGGCAAGTCTCCGCGCCCGGGTGAGGAGCATGTCCACGGCAGAGACGGCCGATCCGACGACTGACGCAGCCTCGACGAGCCATCCCGTGCTGCCCGAGTCAAGGGCACTCGGAGAGCTCGTGGATCGGCTGGCGGGGCTCACCCACGATGCTGCATCCGTGGGGATTCATGGAGTCGTCCAACGGCGCCGGATCGCCCAGCTCGACGAGCACCTGGGCCGGCACATCGTCCCCCGTGCCCGCAGCATCGACGCGCCACTGATCGTGCTGATCGTGGGTCCCACCGGCGCCGGCAAGTCGTCGCTGTTCAATGCCCTGGCTCGACGCAACGTCAGCCGGACCGGCGTCCTGCGGCCGACGACCCGTGAGATCGTGGTTCGAGCGCGCGAGGCGGACCTGGCCCGCCTCAACGCGGAGGGCGGAGCCCTGGCCGGGATCCCGGCGGACCGCATCCACGTCGTCCCCGATGCCGCTGCCGGTGAGGGCGTTGCCCTGATCGACGCACCCGACGTCGACTCGGTCGAGCATGCCAACCGGGAGCTCACCGACCGGCTCGTCGAAGCCGCCGATCTGGCGGTCTTCGTGACCACGGCCAGCCGCTACGCCGACCGCGTCCCGTGGGACGTCCTGCGGCGGGTCGAGGAGCGCGGCCTGCCGCTGGTCGTGATCGCCAACCGCATGCCGGCCGACCCCGAGGAGCAGGCGATCGTCCTCGACGACCTCCGCCGGTTGCTCGACACCGCCGGCCTCGGCCGAACGGAGCTGGAGCTCGTCGGCGTGGCCGAGGGCGCCATCGACGAGAGCGTCGATGGCCTGGCGAGCGCGGCCCTCGGCGCGTTCCCGGAGCGGATCAAGCGGCTTGGCACGGACGCGGTGGCCCGCCGTGAGCTCGCGGAGCGCGCCCTCGCCGGGTCGCTCGCCGGGTTGGAGCCCCACCTGCGGGCCATCGGCGATGACCTCGAGCACGCCGCGATCGACGCCGACCGGCTTCGCCGTCTCTCGACCGACGCCTTCGAGCGGGAGCTCGGCGCGCTGCGCGACGAGCTGGCCCGGGGGACGTTCATCCGGGCCGAAGCCGTCCGCCGGTGGCACGACTTCGTCGGCTCCGACGAGATCACCCGCAAGTTCTCCGGTGGGATCGGCCGCCTCCGGTCGAGCGTCTCGGCGTTCTTCCGCGGCGCCCCCGAGGCGCCGGTGGCGGAGGTCCGCGAACAGGCGCTGCTCGACCTCCGGTCGCTGGCCCGGATGCGCCTCGGCGAGGCGGCGCGCCGGGCGGCAGCGGCGTGGGCGGACGAGCCCGCGGCAACGGAGGCGCTGGCATCGGATCCCAACGCGTGGGCGCCCTCCGTCAACCTCGACGAGCGGCTGGACCAGCGCCTGGAGGCGTGGGCCGATTCGATCGCCGAGGACGTGAGCGAGAAGGGCAGCTCCAAGCGGACGCTCGCCCGCGGTGCCTCGCTGGGCATCAACGTCGCCGGCATCGGGGTGATGCTGGCCACGTTCTCGCAGACGGGTGGCCTGACCGGCGCGGAGGTGGGCGTCGCCGCGGCGACCGCGTTCCTCAACCAGAAGCTGCTGGGCGCTCTGTTCGGCGAGGCGGCCCTGGTCGAGATGATCGGCCGGGCCAGGGCGCGGTTGATGGAGTCGCTGGGGACCACGTTCCGCGAGGAGCTGGCCAGGTTCGACCGGCTCGCGCCGGACCCGAAGCGGCTGCGCGAGCTGGCAACGCGGATCCGCGCCGCCGCGGACGAGCTCCGGGCTCTGCCGCCCAGCGTTTCGGCCGATGCCCAGCCGGTGATGCTCCGCGAGGCGGCGGAGGCCGGCGGATGACCGCCACCGTCTCGCCCGGCGCACCGCCGCCCGAGGCGCCCACCGCACCGGCGCTACCCGCCCCGCCGCCGCCGCTGCCGGAGATCGAGATCGCGCTGCCGGCGGCGCGCGGCGTTGCGGCCTGCCTCGCCCGGCTCGACGAGGGCATCAACGCCGCTCGCCGGCTGAAGCTCGACGTCTCCCAGGCCGAAAAGGTGCGCCGAGACGCCGACGCCCGCCTGATCTTCCCGGCGGACGTGGCCGTGGTCGCCCTCGCCGGTGGCACTGGCGTCGGCAAGTCGACGCTCCTCAACGCGCTCGCCGGGGAGTCGGTCAGCGAGACGTCCGTCCGGCGGCCCACGACCTCCCGGCCGGTGGGCTGGGTACCGGCAGCATCGAGCCGTGACCTTGCCGGGCTCGTCGCCTGGCTGGAGCTGGGCGCAACCCGCGAGCACGCGGCGGGCGTCCTCGATGGCGTCGCCGTGCTCGACCTACCGGACCTCGATTCGCTCGACTCCGGCCATCGCCGCCGTGTCGAGGAGCTCCTGCCCCGGATCGACGCGGTCATCTGGGTGACCGACCCGGAGAAATACCGGGATGCGGTCCTCCACGACGAGTTTCTGCGGACCTGGCTGCCTCGGCTCGACCGACAGCTGGTCGTCCTCAACAAGACCGATCGGCTCCGTCCGCAGGACGTTGACGTGGTGCTGCGCGACCTGGAGCGGTCGCTGGGCCCGGACCTCGCGGGGGCGGCCGGCCGGCTGCCACGGGTCGTCGGCGCGGCGGCGCTCGCGGACGACACGGCGCAGATCCGCGACTGGCTGGGGGAGCTGGTCGACACAAAGCGGGTCGTGACCGGACGGATTGCCGCGTCGTCGATCGCCGCCCTGGACGACCTGGCCCGTCGCGCGGGCGCGGACCCCGACCGCCCGATGGAGCCGCTCGTCGATGCGGCTGCCCGCGGGGCAGCCACCGCCCGGGCGACCGGCGCGGTGAAGCGACTCCTGGACCTCGGCACCGCACGCCGCCAGGCCGTGGCCGCTACCCGGGCCACGGCCCGCCAACGCGGCGCCGGACCGCTCGGCCGGCTCACCAGCTGGCTGTATCGGACCAGCGGTCGCCAGGGCCGGGTCGCCGATCCCAGCGCCTGGTTGCAAGGATGGGCGGGTCGGGGATCACTCGCTCCGGCCCTCGAGCCGATCCGCGGCGCAACCAGCGGCGCGCTCACCACGGTCCCGATGACGATCCGACCGACGGTCGCCGGGGCCGTCGACGTGGGCGCGCTGACGACCCGCATCCGTGGCGCTGTCGATGCGACGCTCCACGCGGAAACCCGGTTCCAGCCGCCAACCAGCCGGCTGTGGCCGATCCTCGGCTGGGTTCAGTCGCTGACCGCCCTGGGGATCGCCTTCACGGCCGGCTGGCTCGTCATCGCCATCCTGCTCCGGTCGCCGGTCGACACGGTGGCCGTGCCGGTCCTTGGCCGCCTGCCGATCCCGTTCGCACTGCTGGTCGCCTTCCTCGTGACGGGCTTCGTCGCAGCGCGCATGCTGGGACTCCACGCCGGCTGGCTCGGTGGGCGCTGGGCGGCCAGCATCGGGAACCGGGTGGGCACCGCCGTCCGCGCCGCGATCGAGACGGAGGCGTTCGGACCGCTCGACCGTCTCGAGAATGCCCGGCAGTCGCTTTGGCGTGCCGCCCGCGGCGCGCGGGAGACCTGCGGCCGGACCTGACGCCGATGGCGGAACTCGGACTTCCGCGACCCGCCGGCGCCGCTACGCTGGCCCGATGACCGCTATCCCAACGACCTTCCGTGCCTACGTCGCCGAGCGCCGCGAAACCGACCTCGATCGTGGCGTGCGGACGGTCGGTCCAGACCTGCTCCCCCCCGGCGAGGTCGAGGTCCGGGTGGATTGGTCGAGCGTCAACTACAAGGACGGCCTCGCGACCCGGTTCGACGGCAAGGTCGCCCGGATCAGCCCGCTGATCCCCGGGATCGACCTGGCGGGGACCGTCGTCGCCAGCGAGGACCCGTCGATTTCCGTTGGCGACGGCGTGCTCGCCCATGGCTACGACCTGGGCGTGTCGCGCCACGGCGGATACAGCGAGTACCAGCGCCTGCCGGCGGGCTGGGTCGTGCCTCTCCCCGCCGGTCTGACCGCCCGGGATGCCATGGCCATCGGGACCGCCGGCTACACGGCGGCGATGAGCGTCGCCGCCCTCGAGGGCCGTGGCCTCACGCCGGACGCCGGCCCGGTGCTGGTCACCGGCGCTTCGGGCGGCGTCGGGCGGACCGCGCTCGGCATCCTCGCCGCCCGCGGGTACGAGGTCTGGGCAGCCACCTCCAAGGCGGACGAGGGCGGACGGCTCCAGGAGCTTGGCGCCGCCGGCATCCTGACCCGGGAGGACGTCACGCCAGCCGGCCCCAAGCCGCTCGAATCGGCTCGCTGGGCTGGGGCAGTCGACGCCGTCGGCGGGCCGACGCTGCCGTACGTCCTGGCGACCCTCCGGACCGGCGCCGCGGTGGCGTCCTGCGGCAACGCCGGCGGACCCGGACTCGCGACCACGGTGCTGCCGTTCATCCTCCGGGGCGTGGCCCTGCTGGGGATGGATTCGGTGACCGTCCCGATCGAGGAACGACGGGCCCTGTGGAAGCGCCTCGCGACCGATTACCGGCCAAACGGCCTGGGCGACGACGTCACGGAGCTGACCCTGGACACGCTCGAGACGGGCCTCGACGGCATCGCCGCCGGCAAGGCGCGCGGTCGCTGGGTCGTCCGCATCGGCGGCGACTGACGGCTCGTGATGGCCAGCGTGCGTTCGGGCGGATCCAGGACCTGGGCCCCGGCGCGGGGCGCTCATATCGGAAGGGTCAACGCGGCGGATGGGACGCCGCTTGCCACCCGCCACTGGCGAACCTCGCCGGACACGGTTCCGTGGGCCCACCTGCTGCTGGTCCACGGGCTGGGCGAGCACAGCGGCCGCTACGAGCACGTTGGCGGCCGGCTGGCGGAAGCCGGGATCGACGTCCGGGCCTTCGACCAGCGCGGGTTCGGGGCGTCGGGTGGCCGGCGAGCGTGGGTCGAGCGGTGGTCGCAGTTCCACGACGACCTCGCGGAGCGCCTCGCCGAGACTCGCAGCGCGGCCGGTGACCGGCCGGTCGTGCTGTATGGCCACTCGGTGGGCGGCCTGGTCTGCCTGGGCTACGCCCTGTCACCGCCGCCGGACCGGCCGATGCCGGACCTGCTCGTCCTGTCCGCACCCGCGGTGGACTCGACCCTGCCCGCCTGGAAGAAAGCCGCGGCCCGGCTCCTTGGCCGATTGCTGCCGACGCTGTCGATCAAGAACGCTCTCAACATGGAGACGCTGTCGCGCGACCCGGACGTCGGCCGACGCTACCTGGCCGACCCACTCAACCACCATCGGACGACGGCCGGCTTCGGGCTGGCGGGGCTCCTAGAACAGGAACGCGTCCGCGGGGAGTTCGCGTCGCTGGGCCTGCCGACCCTCGTTCTCCACGGTGCCGCGGACCGGCTGGTGCCGACGGTCTCGTCGGAGCCACTCGGCGCCCTGCCCGGGGTGACCCGCCGCACGTTTCCGTGGCTGCGCCACGAGATCCACAACGAGGAGGGCTGGGAAGCGGTGGTCGACGGCTTGATCGCCTGGGTCCGCGAACGCACGCCAGCCGAGCCGGGAGTAGAATCGGCGGACAACTGAACATCGCCTCCGGGGAGCGCAGCAAGCGCTGAGAGTGTGGCCCAGCCACAGACCCGCCGAACCTGATCTGGCTCGTACCAGCGAAGGAAGCAGGCCCGACTGACTCGAAACGCCGTCCCCGGCTCATGGGGCGGCGTTCTTCGTTTCGACCGAACACGGAGCTTCTGAGTCAGTGAACCGAACCCTCCAGGCCCTCGCCCTATCGCTGACGGCCTTGCTCGTTGGCTGCAGCACCGGCGCGAGCCCGTCGCCGTCCGCCCCGACCAACGTCCGCCTCGCCCTCGACTGGACGCCCAACACCAACCACACCGGCTTCTACGTCGCCCAGCAGGAGGGCTGGTACGCGGAGGCCGGCGTCCGGTTTCAGGTCCTGCCGTATTCCGGCACCGCCCCGGAGACGCTGCTGGCCGCCCACCAGGCGGACTGCGGGATCTCGTTCCAGGACGCCCTGACCTTCGCCGCCGCAGCCGGCGCCGACATCACCAGCGTGATGGCGATCCTCCAGCACACCGCCCAGGCGATCGCGGTCCTCGCCGACTCCGGGGTCTCCCGGCCGAGCGAGCTCGACGGCAGGACGTACGTGGGCTTCGGATACCCGAACGAGGTGCCCACGGTCAAGGCCGTGATCGAGGCCGACGGCGGGACCGGCGAGTTCGAGGTCGCGACCCTGGCCGACGCCGCTGCCTACCAGGCCCTCTACGCCGGCCAGGCCGATTTCGCGATCGTGTTCACGGCCTGGGAGGGAATCGAGGCGGGGCTGGAGGACGTCGAGCTTCGGACGTTCGCCTTCACCGACTACGGCTTCCCGGACTTCTACCAGGTCGTCCTGGCCTGCGACCGGCAGTTCCTCGAGGCCCAGCCGGCGGCGGCCCGCGCCTTCGTCGCCGCGACGGTTCGAGGGTTCGAACTGGCCAATGCCGATCCCGTGGCCGCCGCCCAGATGCTGATCGACGAGAACCCGGGGATCTTCGCCAACCTTGACCTCCCGCAGGCGAGCGCCCGGTTCATGGCCGACGAGGGCCTCCTGGTCGACGGGGACGGCCGTGTCGGCGTCCAGACCCTGGAGCAGTGGCAGGGCTACAGCGGCTTCCTGTACGAGGCGGGCCTGCTGGTCGACGCCGACGGCGCCCCGCTGTCCGAGCCCCCGGACTACGCGAGACTGTTCACCAACGACTTCCTTCCGCAGCGGTGACGGCGTGTCCCTCGCCCGGTTTGGTCCTCCAGTGGCGCTGGTCGCGGCGATCGTCTTCGCATGGGAGGCCTGGGCGCGGCTGTCGGGCATCTCGGCGGTCGTGCTGCCGGCGCCCAGCCGGATCCTCGACCAGCTCTGGCTGAACCGCGAGATCGCGCTCCGGCACCTCGGACCAACCGTCGTCGAGACGCTGATCGGCCTCGGCGTCTCGATCGCATTTGCCGTGGCCGTCGCCGCCGTAATGCACCGCTACGACGCGATACGGAGTGCCGTCCGCCCGCTCCTCGTGGCGTCGCAGACCGTCCCGGTCGTCGCCATCGCGCCGCTGCTCGTGGTGATGTTCGGGTTCGGCCTCGAGCCCAAGATCCTGATCGTCGTCCTCGTCACGTTCTTTCCGATCGCCATCGGCCTGCTCGACGGCTTCGAGGCGCCGTCCGGCGAGGCAAGGGACCTGCTGCAGTCCTTCGGCGCCAGCCGGACGCAGACGTTCCGGAACCTGCACTGGCCGGCGGCGCTGCCGCAGTTCTTCACCGGGCTCCGGATCGCGGCCACGTACGCGGTCATCGGTGCCGTGTTCGGCGAGTACGTCGGCGCGTACGAGGGCCTGGGGATCTGGATGCAGGTCTCGCAGAACTCGTTCCGGACCGATCTCGTCTTCGGGGCCGTGCTGCTATCTGCACTCTTGAGCATCGTGCTCTACGGGGTGGTGACCGCTCATCGAGCGGGCGGCGATCCCCTGGTACCGCGCCTCGCGTTCGCCACGCAGCGAGCCGCCGACTCCCGGATAATCGCGCTCCACCAAGCGGGGGGCCCGACGAGGACGCAATGATCACGCCGAAGACGATTGTCTTCTTCCCCGAGGGGGCTTTCGGGCCGACCAACAACTGCGTGGGGATCGGCAACGTGCTCCGGGCACGCGGTCACCGCGTCCTGTTCATCGTCGAGGAGTCGTTCGCGGGAACGCTGGAGGCGAAGGGCTTCGAGGAGCGGCTGATGCGCCTGGGCCCAAAGCCCGAGGTCGAGGAGGCGCCCGGCCAGTTCTGGATCGACTTCATCCGCGACACCGCACCGGTATTCCGGAAGCCGACCATCGAGCAGCTCGGCGAATTCATCGCCCCGACCTGGCAGGCGCTGATCGACGGGGCGAAGTACGTCGATGACCGGCTGCTCGAGATCATCGACGAGGTCCAGCCCGACGTGGTGGTCGAGGACAACGTCGTGGCCTTTCCGGCGGTCGTCGCGAACGGCCGGCCGTGGGTCCGGATCGCGAGCTGCAACCCGGCGGAGATCAAGGACCCGGCGATCGCGCCGTTCTCGTCCGGCTATCCGGCCGAGGACCGGTCGCAATGGCCGGCGTTCCTCGACGAGGTCGGGCGGACGCACCGCGACATGTGGGCCGACTTCGACGAGTTCGTCCGCGAGCGCGGCGCTCCGAGCCTCACCTGGTCGGAGCTGGGGCCCGAGTTCATCCATGAATCGGAGTGGCTGAACCTGTACCTCTACCCGGCCGAGGCCGACTACGGCCGGACCCAGGACCTCGCGCCCACCTGGCACCGGCTGGAGTCGTCGGTCCGGGCGACGGAGGCGGAGTGGCACCTGCCCGATCACCTCCGCGATAGCGACGGCGACGGGGCGTTGATCTACCTCTCCCTGGGGTCGTTGGGTTCGGCAGACGTGGCGTTGATGCAGCGGCTGGTCGACGTCCTGGGCGAGACGCCGCACCGGGTCATCGTGTCGAAGGGGCCGCTGGCCGACCAGATCCAGCTGCGCGACAACATGACCGGCGAGGGTTTCCTGCCTCAGCCGTCGATCCTGCCGCAGGTCGACCTGGTGATCACCCACGGCGGCAACAACACGGTCACCGAGGCATTCCATCACGGCAAGCCGATGATCGTGCTGCCCCTGTTCTGGGACCAGGTCGACAACGCTCAGCGGGTCCATGAGACGGGCTTCGGGCGGCGGCTTTCCACGTACGGTTTCGAGGCGGACGAGCTGACCGAAACGATCGACGAGCTGGCGTCCGACGTCTCGCTTCGCGAGCGCCTGGCGGCGATGTCCGCCCGGATCCAGATGCAGCCGGGCACCGAGAAGGCGGCGGTGCTGATCGAGCGGGTGGCGGTCACAGGCGAGCCGGTGACGGAGGACGTGGCGGTGGCACAGGGCTGATGGACGGTGCGCTGCGGGCCCTGTTAGCGGTGGCCCACGTGGCGTTCGCGCTGCTGTACGTGACCGGCTACCTGTCGACCGGGACGCTGACCCATTTCGCCCGGCGCGCTCCCACCGTGGAGCAGCGCAACGCACTGCTGGCCCTGTCGGGCCGGTTCGACTTTTTGTACCAGATCCCGTTTGGCACGCTGGTCGGGATCAGCGGGCTCGTGCTGTTCATGGTCAACGGCTACTCCATCTCACAGCGCTGGGTCTGGCTGTCGATCGTGCTGTATGCCGTGGTGGTGTTCATCGGCGCCGGCATCTGGCGTCGGTTCTCGATGCGCGTCCGCGCTGCCCAGGAGGCCGCAGACGACACGCGGGTCCTCGCCCTGCTCGGCGACGCCAGGGTCGAGGCGCTCCGGTGGATCGAGCGGGCGCTGGTCATCGCCGTCGTGGTGCTGATGGTGCTGCGGCCGGCCTGACGCAGCACTCGTCGCGTACCCCGCGCCGCCTCTCGCGCCGAATCGGCCGTCGGCGCACAATGCCGGGACGATTGCGACGAAGCCGCGGCTGCAAATCCTGCCGCGCCGAGGAGGACCCGTCCGTGACCGACACCCTGGACCGCGTGAAGACGTACCAGCAATTCATCGGCGGCTCGTTCGTCGACGCCGCGGACGGCAAGACGGCCGAGGTCGTCAACCCGGCCAACGACCAGGTCATCGCCAGCGTGCCTGCCAGTGCGGCGGAGGACGTCGATCGGGCCGTGGAAGCGGCGGAGACGGCGTTCCAGAGCTGGAAGAACACCACCCCGCAGGACCGATCGCTGCTGATGCTCAAGATCGCCGACGCGCTCGACGCCAATGCCGACGAGCTGGGGCGGCTCGAGAGCGCCAACGCCGGCAAGCCCGTCGGCGCGGCGATCGACGAGATGGCCACATCGTCCGATCTGTTTCGCTTCTTCGCCGGCGCCGCGCGGGTCCAGGACGGCCTCGCGGCCAACGAGTTCGTAGCCGGCCACACCTCGATCATCCGCCGCGACCCGATCGGCGTCGTGGCCTCGATCGCGCCATGGAACTACCCGCTGTACATGGCCAGCTGGAAGCTCGGGCCGGCCCTGGCGACCGGTAACACGGTCGTCCTCAAGCCGTCCGCGCGGACGCCGCTCACGGCGCTCGCTTTCGCCCAGATCCTGGCCGAGATCCTGCCGCCGGGCGTGGTCAACGTGCTGTCGGGCTCCGGCGAGTCGATCGGCGACGCGCTGGTCGGCCACCCCAAGGTCCGGATGGTCTCGATCACCGGTGACACGGCGACCGGCAAGCGGGTCGCCAGGATCGCGGCCGACACCGTCAAGCGGCTCCACCTCGAGCTCGGCGGCAAGGCGCCGATCATCGTCTTCGACGACGCCGACATCGACCTCGCGGCCGAGACGCTTCGCTCGGCCGGCTACTGGAACGCCGGCCAGGACTGCACGGCGGCTACGCGCGTGGTGGCCGGCCCCAAGGTCTACGACAAGTTCGTCTCGGCGCTGTCCGAGCAGGTCCGCTCGATCAAGTGGGGCGACCCGGCCGATGGCGACGACATCGAGATGGGCTCGCTGATCGCCAAGGCCCAGGCCGACAAGGTGGCCGGCATGGTCGACCGCGCCCGGTCCGGTGCGGAGGTCGTCGTCGGCGGCAACCGGCCGGATCGCCCGGGCGCCTACTTCGAGCCGACCGTCATCGCCGGACCGGACCAGAAGAGCGAGATCGTCCAGGACGAGGTGTTCGGGCCGGTCGTCACCGTCCAGCGCTTCTCCGACGAGGACCAGGCGATCGCTTGGGCGAACGACACGCCGTTCGGCCTGGCGTCGTCGATCTTCACCTCGGACATCGGCAAGGCGATGCGGGTGGCCAAGGCCCTGGAATTCGGCCACGTCTGGATCAACGAGCACTTCACCCTGGCTTCGGAGACCCCGCACGGCGGCGTCAAGCAGTCCGGCTACGGCAAGGACGGCTCGAAGTACGCGCTCGAGGACTACACCTTCGTCAAGCACGTGATGATCAACACGGGCGGCTGACGACGGCGGACATCGCCTTCGCGGCGGTCGCGGCGTTCATCTCGGGACTGCCGCGCGAGCCGCTCGAGGCGGCTCGCTGGTACGGCGGCAAGGGCCGCCAGATCGCGTCCATGGCGCTGGCCGAGGCCTTCGATCTGGGCGCCGGCGCGGCGCTGGCGATCGTCGACGTCACCGATGAGTCCGGCGCCACCGGACGCTACGACCTCCCGATCCGCCATGCACCCGATGGGGCTCTCGCCCTTGCCGTCGAAGGCGACGGGACCTGGCGCGCGCTCGCGATCGCGGTTGCCGAGGGGCGCACGATCGCGGCACTGCCCAAGCCCGCTGCCGAAGGTGCGGCGCCGCGGCCGGTGGGTGCGGCGCTGGTCTGCCGGCCAGCGTCGGCATTGGCCGCCCTCGTGCCTGGCGGTGCACGGGACGTGGCGTCCGCCGACGAGCGCGCCCTCGGGCTCGACCAGTCCAACACCTCGGTCGTGCTGGGGGAGCGGCTGCTCCTCAAGGCCTACCGGCGCCTCGAGGACGGACTCAATCCGGACCTCGAGCTGACCGCCTACCTCGGCGAGGAGGTCGGCTTCGGAGCCGTTCCGATGCTGGCCGGCTACGTCGAGGTGGTCACGGCCAGCGGCGCGGCCACCGTGGCCATGGTCCAGGAGTTCGTCGCCGGCGCGGCGGATGCCTACGAGAGCACCGCGGAGCGGCTGACCGCCTGGATCCTCGCCCCGGGCGAGGTCACGGTGGAATTCGCGACCGAGGAAGCTGCCGATCTCGGCCTGCTGACGGCAGAGCTCCACGCGGCGCTGGCCGCCGCGACCGGTATCCCCGGGTTCGAGCCCCGCGAAGCGTCGCGGGACGAGTTGCGGGCATGGCGCCGTGCGGCCCAGGTCCAGCTCCAGCGAGCGATCGACGCCCTCCACGGCCCCGAGGGTCAAGCGTTGCGGGCCATGGCGGCGGCCATCACGGAGCAGCTGACGACCATCGAGGCGACGCCGTCGACGCCGCTCGTAACCCGGGTCCACGGCGACTACCACCTCGGCCAGGTGATGCTCGCCCGGGACGGCTACCGGATCATCGACTTCGAAGGCGAGCCCACGCGACCCATCGAGGAGCGGCGGCGCCATCACAGTCCGCTGCGGGACGTGGCCTCGATGCTGCGCTCGGTCGACCATGTCGGCCGGAGCGCACGCCGGCGGGCAGAGGCGCGGAACGGCGGGCCGGTCGCGTCACCCGGATTGGACATCGAAGGCTGGCTGCGGCGATCCCGGGAGCGGTTCCTGGAGGCATATCGAGGCCGGCTGCGTGTCCTGGGCGCGCCCATCGAGGTCGACGAGGACCTCCTTCGGGCGTTCGAGTTCGAGAAGGAGACCTACGAGTTCCTGTACGCGGCAACCTACCTCCCGGAGTGGCTGTGGGCCCCGATGGAGGGGATGCGTGGCCTGGTAGCCGACGTCAGGGGCGGGTGATCGTGGATCGCGCCGCCGCCTTTGCCGCCGATCTCGCGGCCGCCCCGGACGCGCTCCGGCGGCTCCTCGAAACGTGGGACACGAAGGGTGGCCCGGCCGACACGGTGCCCGGTCTGGTGGGCCGGCCGTTTCGGTTCTGCGGTCTCGGCAGCTCGCGGTTCGCGGCACAGGTCGTGGCCGAAACGCTGGCGGAGCACGGCATTCGGGTGCCGGTCGACTGGCCGAACGCCCACCGCCTGGTGGACCCGCAGAGCGTCCTGTTCGCGATCTCGAGCTCCGGCCGGACGCCTGAGGTCGTGGCCGCCGCCGAACGCCAGCGGGCCGGCGGTGGCACCGCGGTCGCCGTCACGAACGGCCTCGAATCGCCGCTGGCTCAGGCGGCAGACGCGACATTGCCCCTCGACGTCGGGTTCGAGACCTCGGGGATTGCCTGCACCTCGTTCCGTGCCACGGTCCTCACCCTCGCGGCCGCAACCCGTGCAACCGATCTCGGGAGCCTGTCGGCCGCCGTGTCGATGCTCGATGCGTCGCTGGCCACGACGGGGCTGCGACTCGAGGAACGGATGGACCTCCTCGACGGCGCCGACGCCGTCGACGTGATCGGAGACGGCCGCTGGATCGGGGCGCTCGAACAGGCCGCGCTGATGCTCCGCGAAGCGCCCAGGCTCCGTGCGGCGGCGTGGGACACCGGGGAGTGGCTCCACACCGCGGTCTACACCTCGCTGCCCGGCCATCGGGCGCTCCTGTTCCGCGGAAGCTCGCACGACGACGAGGTGATCGAAACGATCCGTCGACGCGGGGGCGACGTGGTCCTTCTCGATGGCTCGGACGCATCCACCCCGATCCAGGTCGCGATCGCCGGGCTGGCCGAGGTCGAGGCGATTGCCGCGGGCCTGTGGTCCCGAGCGGCTGCCGTGGACCGCTGACTCAAGGACCCTTGCACGCTCCCATAAAGGTCGCTTGACTGTTTCGCCTGCTAGCCCCTAGCATCTCCGGCGTCCTTGATAGAACGCTCTCGGAGGCCCTCTTGTCGTCGTTCCGCCGTCTGATCATCCTCGTCTCCGCGCTCGCCATCGCGGCCTGCACGCCCGGCGCCACCCAGAGCCCCGGCTCGTCCCCGTCGCCGGCATCGACCGAGCCGACGACGGCCGCGACTGCCTCGCCCGAGCCGACGATCTCCGGATCGCTCACGATCTACTCGGGTCGGAGCGAGGACCTGGTGGGTCCGCTCATCGAGCGGTTCGAGACCCAATCGGGCGTAGACGTCCAGGTGAACTACGCCGGCACCTCGGAGCTGGCCGCGACGATCCTCGAAGAAGGCGATGCGTCCCCGGCCGACGTGTTCTTCTCTCAGGACGGTGGCGCGCTTGGCGCTCTCGCCGCCGAGAGCCGGCTGGCGGCCCTGCCTCAGGCGACGCTCGACCAGGTCGGCGAGCGGTTCCGCTCGCCGGAGGGGCTGTGGGTCGGGGTCTCCGGCCGGGCCCGGGTCGCCGCCTACAACACCGACGTCCTCGCCGCGGACGACATGCCCGACACGATCCTCGACTTTGCCGACCCGGCGTGGAAGGGCCTGATCGGCTGGGCGCCGTCGAATGCCTCGCTCCAGTCGTTCGTGACGGCCCTTCGCGTGATCGAGGGCGAGGACGCCGCCCGCGCCTGGCTCGAAGGCGTCCAGGCGAACGAGCCAAAGGTCTACGAGGGCAACGCCCAGGCCCTCCAGGGCGTCGCCGCCGGCGAGGTCCAGGTGGCGTTCATCAACCACTACTACCTGATGGCAGCCCGGGCCGATGGGACGGCCGCCAACGTCGAGAACCACTTCTTCCCGGGCGGCGATCCAGGTGCCCTGGTCAACGTCGCGGGGGCCGGCATCCTGACGACCGCGCCGAACGCTGCCGCAGCACTCGCCTTTGTCGAGTTCCTCCTGTCCGAGGAGAGCCAAACGTACTTCGCCGAGGAGACGTACGAGTACCCGCTGATCGACGGCGTGGCGGCCGATGACCGCCTCACCCCGCTCGAGGAGATCGAGTCGCCGGACATCGACCTTTCGGATCTCGATGACCTCCAGGGCACGGTCGAGCTGATGCAGGCGGTCGGCATCCTGTGACCGCCGTCACAATGGCGGCGCGGCGGGTTGCCGTTCGCGCCATGCCACCGTGGCCCCTGGCGACGATCGGCATCGTCGTCGCGATCCTGTCGCTGCTGCCCATCGTCTACCTCGTCATCAGGGCGGCGGGGACGGAGGCGGACGCCCTCGCGTTCATCACCCGTCCCCGGACGGTGACCGTCCTCGTATCGAGCATCGCGCTGGCCCTGGTCGTCGGTGCCGGGACGATCCTGATCGGCCTGCCGATCGCCTGGCTCACGACCCGCACGAATCTCCCCGGCCGCCGCGCCTGGTCGGTTCTGACCCTCGTCCCGCTGGCGATCCCGTCATACGTCACCGGCTTCGCCTTCGTGGCGGCGTTCGGCCCGCGGGGGGCCTTGCAGTCGATCTTTGAGCCGCTCGGCGTGACGAGGTTGCCGGAGATCTACGGCCTGCCGGGGGCGGCCCTGGTGTTGATCCTGGCGACGTACCCCTACGTGGTCCTCGCCGTGCGGGCCGGGCTGCTGCGCGAGGATCGGGCCATCGAGGAGGCCGCCCGAACCCTGGGCGATTCGCGCCTTGCGGTCTTTCGCCGGGTCACCCTACCGCTCCTGGCGCCGGCGGTCGGCGCGGGTGCGTTGCTGGCGATCCTGTACGCGCTCTCGGATTTCGGCGCCGTGTCGCTGCTCCAGTTCGACAGCTTCAGCCGGGCGATCTATCTCCAGTACCGGGCGACGTTCGACCGGTCGCTGGCGGCCCTGCTGGCCCTCGGGCTGGTCGCCCTGACGCTCGCCGTGACCTGGGGCGAGGCGCGACTGCGACGCCGGGCGCGCCACCTGGCCGGCGGTCCGGCACGGAGGCCGGTGGAGCGCATCGGGCTGGGTCGCTGGCGCTGGCCGGCGATCGCCTTCCTGACGGCTGTCGTTGGCCTGGCCCTCGTCATCCCGGCGGCGACGATCGGGTTCTGGCTCGTCCGCGGGCTCGCCCAGGGCGAGGCATTCCGGCTCGCCGGCCCGGCCATCGTCGGCTCGCTCGTCACGGGTGTTGCTGCGGCCGGCCTGGCTGCGGCGGTCGCCCTGCCGGTAGGGCTGTTGCTGGCCCGGCACCCAGGAGCGACCTCGGCGCTCGTCGAGCGTTCGAGTTATTCGACGTTTGCCCTGCCGGGCATCGTGGTCGCCCTGGCCCTGGTGTTCGTGACCACCTCCACGCTGCCGTTCCTGTACCAGACCCTGGCCCTGCTGGTTGGCGCCTACGCCGTCCGTTTTCTCGTCCAGGCGTTCGGTCCGGTTCGAACGACGCTGGTCCGGCTGGGTCCGAGGCTCGAGGAAGCCGGACGGACGCTTGGCGACGGACCGGTTCGCGTCTTTGCCGGGGTGACGATGCCACTCCTCCGACCGGCGATCGTGGCCGGTGCCGCCCTGGTGTTCCTGGGCGTGGTCAAGGAGCTGCCGATGGCGCTGATCCTTGGTCCGATCGGGTTCGAGACACTGGCCACGGAGATCTGGAGCGCGACGAGCGAGGGCTTCTATGCCCGGGCCGCGGGACCGGCGGCGCTGTTGCTGGTCCTTTCGGCGGCCACGGTCGCGGTGCTGCTGCGGGAGGACAGCCGATGAGGACGCCGGCGCTGCGCGTGACCGGGCTGCGACGGAGCTACGGCCGGGTCGTGGCCCTCGACGGGCTGGACCTGGAGCTGCGGCCGGCCGAGATGCTGACCCTCCTCGGCCCGTCGGGCTGCGGCAAGACCACCCTGCTGCGCCTCATCGCGGGTCTCGAGGCCCCCGACGGCGGGACCGTCGAGATCTTCGGCCGGCGGGTCGCGGGGCCCGGCGGATCGGTTCCACCTGAGCGCCGCCGGGTCGGCATGGTGTTCCAGGACCACGCGTTGTTCCCGCACCTGTCGGTCGCCGACAACGTCGCCTACGGCATCCGGCGAGACCCGGATCGAGGAGTGAGGGTCGCCGAGCTGCTGGACCTGGTGAGCCTGCCGGATGCCGGCGGTCGGATGCCCCACGAGCTCTCCGGCGGGATGCAGCAACGGGTGGCGATCGCCCGGGCCCTCGCGACTCGACCGGAGGTGATCCTCCTTGACGAGCCGTTCTCGAACCTCGACGCCGCGCTCCGGACGCAGCTCCGCGGCGACCTGCGCGAGATCCTCCGCGCCGCGGGTGCGAGCGCCGTGCTGGTGACCCATGACCAGGACGAGGCACTGACCCTCGGGGACCGGATGGGCGTGATGGTCCGCGGCCGGATCGAGCAGGTCGACGTTCCCGAGGTGGTCTATGGCGAACCGGCGACACCGTTCGTGGCCACGTTCGTCGGGACGGCGAACCTCGTCCAGGCCGAATGCGTCCATGACGCCGCGATCACCCGCCTCGGAACCGTCCGCCTGGGCGGGAGCACGCCGGTCTCCGGCCGGGCACTGGTCTTGATCCGCCCCGAGCACCTGGAGCTGACCGAGGCTCCGGACGGCCCGGTGGGTGGCCGCGCCTGGCGGATCGTTCGCCGGCGGTTCGCCGGCTCGGAGATCCTGCTCGAGGTCGAGGCCGCCGACGGGTTCCGGCTGTGGTGCGAGGCCGGCCCGCACGTCCGCCGGCTGCGCCTTGGCGACATCGTCTCGATCGTCCTGCGCGACGTCGAGACCGTGGCCTTCCCTCCGGGCGGCGTTGCACCGAGGACGGTCGTCGAAAGGGCGGATCGGCACGTCGAGGACGAAGCGATCGTGCCAGCGCCCACGGACCTGCCGGGCGCCTGAGCGACGGCCTATCGTTGCGGGCATGACGCTCGTGCCCGAAGCCCGCGCCGCGGTCCTGGCGTGGTACGACGCCCGTGGCCGCGCCCTCCCGTTCCGCCGGACCCGCGACCCGTGGGCGATCCTCGTCTCTGAGGCGATGGCCCAGCAGACCCAGGCGGCTCGGGCGGGGGAGCGCTGGCTCGCGTTCATGGGTCGTTACCCGACCGCTGCCGCGCTGGCCGCAGCCACGCCGGCCGACGTCATCCGCGCCTGGCAGGGCCTGGGCTACAACCGCCGCGCCCTGGCATTGTGGCGTGCGGCGCGGATGATCAGCCAAGAGCGCGCTGGCCGCGTTCCGGACGACCTGGCCGCGCTGGAGCGCCTGCCGGGCGTGGGCCCGTACACGGCCCGGGCGGTGGCGGCGATCGCCTTTGGACGGCCGGTTGGCGCCGTGGATACCAATGTTCGGCGGGTCCTTGGGCGGCTGACCGGAACGAGCGGCGTCCGCGAGATGCAGGCCCTGGCCGATCAGGTCGTCCCCGCGGCTCGCCCGGGCGACTGGACCCATGCCCTCATGGACATCGGGGCCACGCTGTGCGGCCCGCGACGGCCCTTGTGCGAGGCGTGCCCCGTCCGGAATTGGTGCAGATACATCACCGAAGTGGAAGCATCCGCCCCACCGCGGCAGGCTCGCAATCCCGCCGTCCCGTTCCCGCGGACGACCCGCTGGCTGCGCGGCCGGATCCTCGACCGGCTGCGCGCCGCGGCCGGGGATGCCTGGGTCGACGTCGTCGGCCCGATCGGCGATCACGACGTCGCGGCGGTGGCGAACGCGCTCCAGACGCTGGTTCGCGACGGCCTTGCCCAGCGCCATCCGACCGACCCCGGTCGCGCCCGCCTGCCGCTCGGCTAACCTGTGGCGGTCATGGCAACCCCCCGGTCCGCGGCCTCGGACGCCGCCGCGGACAGCCCCTCGTCCCTGCCTGCCGACGACCCGGGCTTGTTCGAGCTGGATATCCGAGGTCTGCGGACGCGCTGGGCGTCGGCCGCGGCGCGGCCACCGATCGGCGCGGAGCAGATGGCCGGCATGGATCGCCGGGCCCAGGCGCTCGGCATGCCCGCCGAGCGGCTGATGGAGCACGCGGGCACGGCGGTTGCGGCGGCCGTCCGGGCCCTGGCGTCGGATCTCGGCCGGCTCGATCAGGGTCCGGTGGTGATCCTCGCCGGTCCAGGCAACAACGGTGGCGACGGCTTCGTCGCCGCGCGCCGGCTGGCCAGGGCGGGCATCAACAGCGTGGTGGCACTCGTCGCCACCGAGGCGCGGCCGACCGGCGCGGTCGCGGCGCGGAACTGGGACCGACTCGAAGGCGAGGACCGCGTCGTCCGGGTTCATGTCGGCGTGCCACGCGACGTGGCGATTCTCGGCAAGGGCATCGACACCGCGTCGGTGGTGGTCGACGCCCTCCTCGGGACCGGCGTCCGGGGCGAGCTCCGCGAGCCCATCCGATCGGCGGTCGAGTTGGTGCGCCGCGCGGGCACGGCCGGCATCCCGATCGTCGCCGTCGATACGCCGACCGCGGTCGACCTGTCGTCGGGCGAACCTTCCGTGCCGGCCGTCCGGGCCGACCTGACCGTGACATTCCACCGACCCAAGACGGGGCTGCTCGCCACCCGTGGCAAGGCACAGGCCGGCAAGGTCCTGGTCGCGCCGATCGGCATCCCGTCCGACGCCGATCGTGGCTGACCCGACCCCCTCGTCCGAGCGGGACGGCGCGCTTCGGAGCGAGCTCCGCTCGGTCGTCGTCCTGGCAGCGGCCGTCGTCGGCGCGGTGTTGCTGATCGCCGCCATCGGGATCTTCGTGCCGCCGGTGGAGGCGGCATTCGATCAACTGCCCATCGCGATCATCGTCCTGGTGCTGGGGACGGCCTGGGTGCTGTGGCGCGTCGCCCGTCGATCCGGCCAGCGGTGACCCCCCACGAGGCGCGCCGGCGCGACCTCGAAACCCTGACCGACGAGCGGTTCGACGTCGTCATCGTGGGCGGCGGGATCGTCGGCGTCGGGGCCCTGCTCGATGCCGCCAGTCGGGGGATGTCGGCGGCGCTCGTGGAGCAGGCGGACATCGCGTCGGGGACGTCGAGCCGCTCGTCGCGGCTCATCCATGGTGGTCTGCGCTACCTCCAGCAGCTCCGGTTGGGGCTCGTCTTCGAGTCCCTGGCCGAGCGGGCCCGGCTGCTCCAGCTCGCGCCCCATCTCGTCCGCCTCGAACCGGTGCTGTTCCCGATCTACGGCTGGCCGCTGCTGCACCGGGCGCTGTACGGAAGCGGCATGGTCCTGTACGACCTGCTGGGCGCGCGGCGAGACGGCGGCTTCGCCCGGCACCTGGGGCGCCAGGCGACGCTCGGATGGACGCCGGCCCTCCGGTCGGACGGGCTCCGGGGCGGCATCGTCTACCACGATGGCGTCGAGGACGACGCGAGACTGGCTCTCGCGGTAGCAAGGACGGCCGTTGGGCTGGGGGCCACCGCCGTCACCCGGGTGCGGGCGACGGGCCTCATGGAGCTTGATGGCCGGGTGAGCGGGATCCGGGCGCACGACCTCGTCGGCGGTGGAGACTTCGAGATCCGGGCTACGGCCGTCCTCGACGCCACCGGCGTCTGGATGGCCCAGCCCGACGCACCGCTCGGTGGCCGGGCGCAGGTCGTGCCCAGCAAGGGCGCCCACATCCTGGTCCGCCGCGACCGAATCCCGAGCCGCTCCGGTCTCACCATCCGTGTCCCGGGCAAAGTCGTCTTCCTCGTCCCGTGGCCCGGCCACTGGATCATCGGCACCACCGACGACCCATGGGCCGGTCGCCCGGAGCACCCGACGGCCAGCGTCACTGACGTCGAGCGGATCCTCGCCACGGTCAACCGGACCCTCGACGTCGAGCTGTCGACGCACGACATCGTGGGGACGTACGCCGGTCTTCGGCCATTGGCGGCATCGGCGGCCGGCGGGTCCACGGTCAAGGCGTCGCGCGAGCACCGGGTCACGACCGATCGGCCAGGGCTCGTCCGTGTGGTCGGTGGCAAGTACACGACCTACCGGCTGATGGCGGCCGACGCCATCGACGCGATCCTCGGGCCGAGGGCTGGCGACCGGCCCAGCACTACCCGCGAGCTGCCGCTCGTCGGGGCGCTGGATCGTCCCGCCTTGGCGGCCCTCGTCCGGACGCTCGTCGCCGACGGGATGGACCAGGTTCTTGCCGAGCGACTGGTCGACCGCCATGGCGCCGAGGCACCGGCAGTCGTAGCGCTCGGACGGGAGCTGGGACTCCTCGACCGGCTGGGTCCCGAGGTCGACCACCTGGCAGCAGAAGTCGCCTGGGCCGTGCGGCACGAATTGGCGATGACCCTCGAAGACGTCCTCGGCCGGCGGATGCGGCTGGCCCAGGAACGCCCCGATCGGGGAGCCTCGGTGGTCGGTCGGGCGGCCCGGGTGATGGGGGCGGGACTCGGCTGGTCGGACGAGCGGCGGGAGGTCGAGATCGCCCGATACCTGGCCGCTGCCGAGCGGGACTACGGGGTGCCGGCGCCATCGGGGTCGTGAGGATGGTTGCGGGACAGTCCGGCAGGGCTATACACGCTCGCCGAGAGCGCGTAAACTGCGCGCGGAAATGCCGCGGGAAGGGTCCCGCGTCTACAGATCAGTAGCTACTCGACGACTCGGACTCCTCTCACGGCTGACGCGAGAAACCCGGAGGGATCGCGCAGCTACCGAGAGGAGTTTCGATTCGTGTACAGCGACAAAAACCTGACCTGTGCGGATTGTGGACAGGAGTTCGTCTTCACCGCATCCGAGCAGGACTTCTACGCGCAGCGTGGCTTCACCGAGCCGCGTCGCTGCCCGTCGTGCCGAGCCAGCCGCAAGGCAGCCCGGAACGCCGATGGCGGTGGTAGCTCATACGGCTCCTACGGGGCCGGCGGTGGCTACAGCGCGGGTGGATATGGTGGCGGTGGCGGTGGTGGCGGTGGCGGTGGCTACCGGGATCGCGGCCCGCGGGAGATGTTCAGCGCGACGTGCAGCAACTGCGGTCGCGAGGCACAGGTTCCGTTCCGCCCGACCAGTGGCAAGCCGGTTTACTGCAGCGACTGCTTCCGGAGCATGCGCGGCGGCTGATCTCCTCTCGGTGCGGGTCCACGGAGGACCCGCGGGAACAGCGTGATCACCCACGACCCGGGCTGTCAGCCAGCCCGGGTCGTTCGAATTCCCCGGGGTTCGTGGCGCAAAGCCGTCCCGTTCCGCCGCTTCTTTCCGCCGCCTCGTTCCGCGGCCCGCTTCGTTGCGCCTAACAGCCAGCGTAGTAGTAACCAAGCCTGTCGGGCTCCGACAGCGGTCGCGGCGCCCATTCCACGCTCAGCCGCAGTCGCCTGGTTGCCGAACCAGCGTCTGGACACGCGTTACCAGCACCCAAGCTGTTAAGCGCAACGACCCGCCGCCCCGTTTCGCGCCCCGGTCCGTTTTACACACAGCGGCCGTGCCGGATCGCCGAACCAGCGCGTTCGCCTCCCGCTCAGCCGCCTGGCGACTGTTATCCAACCGGATGGCGCCGGCTGCCTGCCTCCCAGCCACACCACGACTAACACGGAGGAATGTGCGTAATCCTGGTGCGGTAGTCCCAATTACCTCGTGGCGCCACCCACATACCAGTCGCCCAGCGGCTACGCAGCAGGCACCCGCGCGGGTCAGGCCTCGGGTGGCGCAGGTCCGCCTCGCAGGAGGGCCAGGTCCATCCGACGCTCCGTCCCGTTGAGCAGGCGCTGGATGTTGTCGGCGTGGGCGACCCACACGATCACCCCGGTTACGAGGGCAGCCACCGCGTAGGCCGTCGGCACGGTCCCGCCGGACGTTGCCCAGAAGAGCACGATCAACGCCGTGTCGACGAGGGTGAACAGCAGCGAGGCCAGCGACACGTAGCGCACGCCCAGGGCGATCGCCACGAACACCGGCGCCGCCAGGAGCACCGCTCGCGGCTCGAGCAGCAGCATCGCCCCGGCCGCGGTCACGACGCCCCGCCCGCCGGCGAACCGCAGCCAGACCGAGCGCCACGATCCCACCACGGCCGCGATCGCCACCATTGCCTCGACCGTCGGTGTCGCTCCGACCACCCGCGCCAGGAGCACCGGCACGAGGCCCTTCGCCAGGTCGCCCAGGAACACCAGGCCGGCCCGGTTGCGTCCCAGCGCCCGGAGCGAGTTCATCGACCCGATCCGCCCCGAGCCGACGGTCCGCGGGTCGGGCGCCCCTGCGGCCCGGGCCACCAGCACGCTCACCGGGATCCCGCCGCAGAGATAGCCGATCAGCACCAGCACCACGACGTCCATCGATCGGTCAATCTATCAGCGAGGAGGGCCGCCGATTTGGACTTCATCCGCCGCGCGCTCGGCGCACGTGACCCGGCGCCCGAGGCGCCCGAGCCAACCGACGCCACCGCCCCAGGCTGGGACGCCATCGACCGCCACCTCGAGGCCCACTACGGCGAGGTCGAGCCACAGCACTGGGGGACGGCGATCGGGTACCGGCTGGGCGGCCCGGACCCGCTCGATGGCACGAGTGCCTACCGGAACGACGGGCCGCCAGCGCACTGGCACTACGTGTCGTATGGCCTCAGCGAGTTGTTCGCGAAGGAGTCGGAGGACCTGGAGCGGAGCGGCTGGGGCCTCGAGCTCACGTTCCGGCTGGCCCATGGCCCCGACGAGGGCGAGGCCCCGATCTGGCCGGTCAATTTCCTGCAGAACCTGGCCCGCTACATCTTCGACTCGGGCAACGTCCTGTGGCCCGGTCACCACCTGAACGTCAATGGCCCGATCGCGGTCGAGGAGCGGACAGACCTTGAGGCTGCCGTCTTCGTCGAGGATCCCGAGCTCGGAGCGATCGACACGCCGCACGGCAGCGTCCGCTTCGTGCAGGTCGTGGGCATCACCCTCGACGAGCTCGACGCGCTTCGCCGCTGGAACACGAACGCGATGGTCGACGTGTTCCGGCGCGGCAACCCGCTCCTGGTCACCGATCTCGCCCGCCCGTCGATCCTCGCCGACCCACAGATCGCCGCCGAGGTCGAGGCCGGGCGGCGCCGGGACGGGTCGTCGATGGCCGGCGTCTATCTCGAGACCCTGACCTGGACCGAATCGGCGGACCAGCTGCGGGTCACTATCGGAGCGGCGGCGCTGGAAGACTGGCGGATCATGCTCGAAGGCCGGGTCGCACTGGGCCACGAGGCATCCTTTTTCGGGCCTGAGCAGCGGCTCGATCTCGTGCCCGGCGACGCGTTCGGCTGGCACCGCCACGAGGAGGGGAGCATGGCCGTGACCCTGCCGCCGCCGCTGGTCAGCCAGCTCGCCACACTCGACGGACGCGTCGGCGGGCAGGAATGGCCGGATGCGCCGGGACTGGCGATCCACGTCGAGTCGGGGACCTGATCCGGCTCGGTTGCGGGGATCGCGGGGTGCCCCTACGATGGCCCGCGATGACCCATCAGCCCAGCCGGCGTCCGAACGACCCCATCGGCGCCGGTCACGCGGCGATCCGGGGCAGCTGAGCCAATGGCCGTCGGTTCCTCCAACGATTTCGATCTGGTCGTGCTGGGTGCCGGCACCGGCGGATATACCGCGGCCTTCCGGGCGGCCCAGCTCGGCCTCAAAGTCGCTCTCGTCGACGAAGACAAGATCGGCGGGACCTGCCTCCACCGGGGCTGCATCCCGACCAAGGCGCTGCTCGAATCGGCTGCCTTCGTCGAGAAGGTCCGCCACGCCAAGGACTACGGGCTGACGCTCCCCGGCGAGCCGCAGGTCGACTACGCCCTGATGGCCGAGCGGCGGGATGCGGTCGTCAAGCGGATGTGGACCGGGCTCAAGACGCTGGTCGACAAGAACAAGGTGACCTGGATCGCCGGCCGTGGTCGGCTCGAGGGCCCCAACAAGGTCCGGGTGACCCAGCCCAGCGAGGACGGAACGCCGGGCAAGGGTGGCGACCGGGTCCTCCAGGGCACCGACGTCATCATCGCCACCGGCTCCCGCGTCCGGTCGCTGCCGGGTCTCGATCCGGACGGCAAGCAGGTCGTCACCAGCGACGACGTCCTCAAGATGACCAAGCTGCCGAAGGACATCATCGTCGTCGGTGCCGGAGCGGTCGGCGTCGAGTTCGCCTCGCTGTTCCACGACGTCGGAGTCAAGGTGACGCTGCTCGAGTACGCGCCCGCGATCGTGCCGCTCGAGGACAAGGACATCTCGTCGGCGCTCGAACGTAGCTTCACCCGGCGGGGGATGACGGTCATGACCAACGCCCGCTTCGACGCCACCAAGGTCAGCCGCGAGAAGGACGGCGTCTGCCTGATGGTCGGCCCGGACGGCAAGGAGCCGCAGGAGCTGCGGGCGGAGATGCTCCTCGTCGCGACCGGGCGGGCCGGCAACGTCGAGGAGATCGGCCTCGAGACGACGAAGGTAGAGGTCGAGAAGGGGATCATCAAGGTCAACGGCCGGATGCGGACACGGGAACCCCACGTCTACGCGATCGGCGACGTGGTCGGCGGGCTACTGCTGGCCCACACTGCCGGCCATGAGGGCCTGGTCGCCGCCCACACCATCGCCGGCGACAAGGATGTCCATGAGATCGACTACACCGAGCAGCCGCGGGCGACCTATTGCCGCCCGGAGGTCGCCTCGGTCGGGTTGACCGAGCAGCAGGTCCAGGACCAGGGCATCCCGTACAAGGTGGGCAAGGTGCCGTTCCAGGCGATCGCCAAGGCGATCATCGGCGGCGAGTACGAGGGCTTCGTCAAGGTCATCGGCCACAAGGAGACCAACGACACCCTCGGCATCCACCTCATCGGCCCCCACGTCACGGACCTGGTGGCCGAGGCATCCCTGGCCTTCACCCTCGAGGCCACGCCCTGGGAGATCGGCGCGGCCACCCACCCGCACCCGACGCTGTCGGAGGTCCTGGGCGAAGCGGCGATGGCCGTCGACGGGCGGTCGATCAACTTCTGATGGCGGTGTCGTCGAAGGCCGCGAAAGCGCACCACCTCGGCGAGGCGGTGGGGCTCGACGACGAGCAGCTGATCGAGATGTACCGGCTGGTGGCGCTGGCACGGGCCGTCGACGAGCGGATGTGGGTCCTCAACCGGGCCGGCCGGATCCCGTTCGTGATCAGCGGCCAGGGCCACGAGGGCGCCCAGGTCGCGATCGCCTGGGCACTCCAGAAGGGCCACGACTGGATCGCGCCGTTCTACCGCTCGATCGCCACCTGCCTGACGTTCGGTATGTCGGCCCGCGACATCATGACCGCCCAGTACGCCACCGCGAATGACCCGTCGAGTGGCGGCCGGCAAATGCCGGGCCATTACGGCAGCCACGAGCACAACCTGGTCTCGGTCAGCTCGCCGGTGGCCACCCAGTTGCTCCACGCGGTCGGGATCGCGCTCGCGGCCAAGATCCGAAAGACCGGCCAGGTCGCGATGACGATCATGGGCGAGGGCTCCTCGAACCAGGGCGACGTCCACGAGGGCCTCAACTTCGCGGCGATCCACAAGCTGCCGTTCGTGTTCGTGGTCGAGAACAATGGCTACGCGATCAGCGTGCCGGCGGCCAAGCAGGTGTCGACCGAGAACGTCGCCGATCGGGCACCGGGTTATGGCATTCCCGGCGTGGTCGTCGACGGCACGGACGTCCTGGCCTGCTACGCCGCATCGAAGGAGGCCGTCGATCGGGCTCGCCGCGGCGACGGCCCGACGCTCATCGAGGCCAAGGTGACCCGCCTGACCGGGCACTCATCGGACGATCAGCAGACCAAGTACCGCTCTGAGGAGGAGCTGGCGGCGGAGAAGGGCAAGGACCCACTGCCCAAGTTCCGGGAGCAGCTCCAGGCCGCCGGGATCCTGACCGACGACATCCTGAGCCGGCTCGCCACGGAGATCACCGCCGCGGTCACCGACGCCACCGACTACGCCGAAAGCCAGCCCGATCCGGAGCCCAGCACCGCCATGCGCTGGGTCTACGCCGAGGAATGGCCGTCGGAGACGCCGCCGCCATGGGGCTTCGGGACCGCCGAGCCGGGCGAAGGCCAGGGCGAGGGCGGGCACTGATGCCGGCCCGGACGTTCATCGAGGCAATCCGCGAGGGCCTCAGCGAGGAGATGCGCCGCGACGAGGCGATCATCGTGCTGGGCGAGGATGTCGGCAAGAAGGGCGGCGTGTTCCTGGCCACCGACGGCCTGTGGGCCGAGTTCGGCGACGACCGGGTGATCGACACCCCGCTGACCGAGTCGATGATCATAGGCGCCTCGATCGGCGCCGCGGTCAACGGCCTCCGGCCGGTCGCAGAGATCCAGTTCGCCGATTTCATCCACCCGGCGTTCAACCAGATCGTGTCCGAGGCAGCCCGGATGCGGTACCGCTCCAACAACGGCTACGCGGTGCCGATGACGATCCGGGCGCCGTACGGCGGCGGCGTCCACGGTGCGCTGTACCACTCCCAGTCGGTCGAGGCGTTCTTCACCCACGTGCCGGGGCTCAAGGTCGTGGTGCCATCGACTCCCTACGACGCCAAGGGTCTCCTCCGATCGGCGATCCGGGACGACGACCCGGTGCTGTTCTTCGAGCACAAGAAGATGTACCGCTCGGTCCGGGGCGACGTCCCCGACGGCGAGTACGTCGTCCCCCTCGGCCGGGCGGCCGTCACCCATCCGGGTACCCAGGTGAGCGTCATCGCCTACGGGCTGATGGCGCACTACGCGCTGGAAGCTGCGGATCGGCTGGCGGAGGAGGGGATCAGCGTCGAGGTCGTCGACCTCCGGACGCTCCGGCCGCTCGACAAGGAGACGGTTCTCGATTCGGTCAAGAAGACGGGCAAGTGCCTGGTCGTCTACGAGGACAACCGGTTCGGCGGGTACGGCGCGGAGGTCGCGGCGACCGTCGCCGAGGAGGCGTTCGACTACCTCGACGGCCCGGTGATCCGCGTTGCCGGGCCGGAGGTGCCGGGCGTGCCCTACAACCACGTCCTCGAGGAGTGGTTCATGGTCAACCCGGAGAAGCTGGCCAATTCGATCCGCAAACTCGCGGCGTATTGAGCCCGAGGAAACACGTGAGCGGGGACGACTTTGACGCGGTCTTCGAGCGGCTGAAGGGGATCCTCGAGCCGTACGAGCACGAGATGCACCTCTCGGCCAACGACTCGACCTGGTACGGCCTGGACATGGCGCCCGAGTCGGAGCGGAACCCGACGACCTGGTTCGGTGCGGTCCGGCGGGGCAAGCGCTACGTGTCGATCTACCTGATGCCGGTGTACGTGGAGCCGTCGCTGCTCGACGGCGCGTCACCCGAGCTCCGGAAGCGGCAGCAGGGCAAGTCTTGCTTCAATTTCGCCAAGGTCGACGACCGGCTGTTCGGCGAGCTCGAGGCGATCCTGCGGACGGGCTACGAGCGGACGGCCGGCGATCCGGCGTGGGGCGCGGCCAAGCGCGTGGAGCACGGGATGGCCCATCGCAAGGCCGGTGCCCCGCTCGAGCGCCGTGGCTGATCTGGCGGCGATCGAGGCGCGCCTCTGGTCGCTGCTCGAGCCGTACCGTGGCGAGCTCGAGGACGCGACGATCTACAACATGCCATCGCTGCGCTGGCCGGGTGCCAAGGCCCACGACTACTTCGCCGCGGTCAAGCCGGCGAAGGGCCACGTCAGCCTGTTCCTGCTGGTCGCGGACACGTTCCCCGAAGCGCTGGAGGGCACGCCCGCTGCGCTGCTCAAGCGTCGCTCGGGGAAGGCGACGTTCAACTTTCCAACCCTTGACGCCGAGATGGCAGGGGACCTGGAGGCGCTCCTGGGCCGCCTGTTCGAGCGGTACCGGGCCGCCCACATCAGCGGCTAGAAGCGCCACCGGGTCTGGCCGAAGCGCTCGCCCTTCGCGAACCCGAAGCCCTTCTGGACCTGGACATCGAAGGCCAGCACCTCGCCGGTCCCGCCCTCCTCGAGCTCGAGGCGGCCATCGCGGACGGCGAACCGGAACATGTCGTCGTACTTCTCGAGGTAGGCGGCCGCCAGGCGCTCGAGCCGCGCGGGATCGGTGATCCGGCGGGCCTCGCCCTCGAGAACGACGTCCAGGCCGTCGAACCAGTGGGTTCCGGCGGTGACAACGACAGCCGTGTTGGCCTCCAGGTTGCGAGCCTTCTGCTCGGTCTCGCCGGTCGTGAAACAGAGTTGGTCGTCGAGCCAAACGCCGGCGATCGTGGTGACGTGTGGCCGGCCGTCGCTGCGCACCGTGGAGAGCCAGTAGGTTCGCGCCCTCTCGAGCAGCGCCCGGCCCTCGGCCCAGGGCGTGGGCTCGGCTCGTGGGTCGCTGAAGCGCGGGTCGAGGTCGGTGAGGGGCGTCGTCGTGGTTGTCATCGGGTGCCTCCGTTGATCTCAGGCGCCGCCAGGCACGAGGAGCCCTCGTTCGTACGCCACGGCAACCGCGGCGGCGCGGTCATTGACGTTGAGCTTTTCGTAGATGTGGAGCAAGTGCGTCTTGACCGTAGCTTCGGAGATGAAGAGCTTGGCCGCGGCACCGCGGTTCGTCTCGCCGACTGGAACGCAGGGCAGACCCTCGGTCGATGGCGAATCAACCGAACGGTTGATGGGCGCTGGGCCAACCGTCGCGCGGCTTCGGGGCGCGACTCGACCTGATGCGCGACACTAGGCCGCAGCAGCACCGGAGGAGCGCCCAGTGGCCAAGGTGACGATGCCCCAACTCGGCGAGAGCGTGGCCGAGGGGACGATCGGCAAGTGGCTGAAGCAGCCCGGCGACAGCGTCGCCAAGTACGAGCCGTTGCTCGAGGTCATCACGGACAAGGTCAACGCGGAGGTTCCTTCGCCGTTCGAGGGCGTCCTCAAGGAGATCCTGGCCGAGGAGGGGGCGACGGTCCCCAACAACGCCGAGATCGCGATCATCGAGACAGCCGACGAAGCCGGCAGCGCCGAAGCCGCACCCGCGCCGGCCGCCGAGAAGGAAGCGCCGGCCGCCGAGAAGGAAGCGCCGCCCGCCGAACCCGAGCCGAAGCCGAGCGAGCCGAAGGTCGAGGCCGCAGAGCCGGCGGCTGGCCCCGTGGCCACCGAGCCGGCAGCGGGCCCTGCGGGGTCCGACGAACGACCCGCTGGCGAAGCACCGCAACGCGCCGCCGCGAGCTCAGCCCCGCCACCTACGGCAACGGCCATCGCGCCCGCGGCGACCGACGTCGGCGAAGGTTCCGAGGCCCGGATGACGCCGGCCGTCAGGCGCCTCCTCCGCGAACATGGCCTGACGGCCGCGATGATCGTCGGCACGGGCGGTGGTGGCCGGATCTCCCGCGAGGACGTCACCAACTACGTCGAATCGCAGCGGACCGGGCAGCCGGTCAACGGCCAGTCCGCCGCTGCAGCCGCGCCCGCACCGGCGGCCCCTGCGCAACCCGCGGCCCCGGAGCCTTCGGCGCCGCCGGCCGCTCCCTCAGCGCCCGCACCGGCGGCGCCCCGGCCCTCGGCGCCGCCCGGAGCAACGTCCGGCACGAAGATCGAGTTCCCGGCCGGTGCCGACGAAGTCCTCGTCCCGACGAGCCAGATGCGCAAGGGCATCGCCGCCCAGATGACCCGGGCCCTCCTGGCGCCGCACGCCTACGTCCAGATGGAGATCGACGCCACGCGGCTGGTCGCCTTCCGTGAGAAGGCCAAGAAGGAGTACCAGGCCAGGGAGGGCGTCGGGCTCAGCTACGTGCCGTTCGTCGTCAAGGCCAGCGCCGACGCGCTCAAGCGGAATCCCACCTTCAACGCCCACTGGACCGAGGGCGGACTGATGGCCAAGCGCCGGATCAACATCGGCGTGGCGGTCGCGGTCGACGAGGGCCTGATCGTCCCGGTCATCCGGGACGCGGACCAGCTCTCGATCCACGGCCTCAACCTGGCGATCCTGGATGTCGCCAACCGGGCCCGGGTCGGCAAGTTCAAGGTCGACGACTTCGGTGGCGGGACATTCACCATCGATAACACCGGCTATCTCGGCACGAACATGGTCATGCCGATCCTCAACGTCCCGGAGGTCGGCATCGTGACGATGGAGGCGATCACCAAGCGACCCGTCGTCGTCTCGACGCCGGACGGTGACGTGATCGCCATCCGGCCGATCATGAACATGGTCCTTGGCGTCGATCATCGCGCGAACGACGGCGCAGGCGGTGCCGCGCTGCTGCGTGACATCAAGGCCTGGCTCGAGTCGGTTGGCCCGGACACGCCGATCTACTAAGCCGGCCGGGAAGCTGCCTGAGGACGCGGCCGAACCGGCACCAACGCCGACGACCGATCCGTCGGCTCCGGCGGCGAAACCCCGCCGACGCCGATCGACCAAGCCGCCTTCGGCCGTGGAGGTGCCGGCTCCGGCGCAGAAGCAGCCCCGTCGGAGAGCGACCAAGGCCGAACCTCAGCCCGAGCCGCCGGAGGTCGAGACGCGCCCTTCCAAGCCACGCCGCGTCATCGTGACCGGCGGCGCGGGTTTCGTCGGAGCGGCGGTAGTCCATCGCCTTGCCGATCGGGGCGAGGACGTCGTCGCGCTGGTCCGGGACCCGGCGCGGGCCGGGCGGATCGCCGAATCGGGCGCGACGATCGTCGGCGACGACCTGTCCAGCGTTCCTCGGCTGACCGAGCTGTTCCACGACGCCGATGCGGTCATCCATGCCGCGGGCAGCTACCGGGTCGGGATCACGAAGGCCGAGCGCGGACAGATGTGGGATGCCAACGTCGGCACGACCACCCGCGTCCTGGATGCCGCGGAAGCGGCAGGGACGCCACGGATCGTCTATGTCTCGACGGTCAACGTCTTTGGCAACACCCGCGGGCAGGTCGTCTCGGAGACCTACCGCCGCGACCTCCGGGAGGGGTTCCTGAGCTGGTACGACGAGACCAAGTACGGTGCCCACGAGGTGGCCGAGCAACGCATCAGCGCCGGCAATCCAGTCGTGATCGTGCTTCCCAGCCAGGTCTACGGTCCGGGCGACCCCACCTCGATCGGCGATCTCCTCCGCCTCGCGAAGGAGGGTCGGCTGCGCTACCGCGCCGTCGATGACGTCGGGTTGGGGTTCGTCCACGTCGACGACCTGGCGGCGGGCGTCCTCGCCGCGCTCGACCGCGGAACAGTCGGCCGTTCGTACGTCCTGTCCGGCCCAACCACGAGGCTGCGCGATGCGGTCGCCGTCGTCGCAAGCCTCGCCGGTCGCAAGCCGCCGGCGCTGCGCGTGCCGACCGTCCTGATTCGGGCCTTGTCGCGCCTCGGTCCGCTAGTCGGCCAGCCCAACCTGGCCGAGGTGCTGTCCGCATCGGCCGGGGTGACCTACTGGGCGTCGGCGGCTCGGGCGCACGAGGAGCTCGACTGGACGCCGCGCGACATCGAGACGGGCTTCCGCGACGCGTTCGGCGGACGCTGACTACACTCGCCGCGATGGGTCGAGAGCTCCCGATCTTCGAACCGACCGGCAGCGGCCACCACGGTGCCGCCGCTCCGGAGACGATCGCCATGGGCGGATCGGTCACCCCGCTGCGGCGCCACCCCGACTGGATCAAGGCCCGCCTCCCGTCCGGCGACAACTACCAGGACCTCAAGCGGCTGCTCCGCGGCCTGAACCTCAACACGGTCTGCGAGGAGGCCCACTGCCCGAACATCGGGGAGTGCTGGGACCAGCGGACGGCCACGATCATGATCCTGGGCGACACCTGCACTCGGGCCTGTGGGTTCTGCGCGGTCAAGACCGGCCGCCCCACCTGGTTCGACGACGACGAACCGCGCCGGGTCGCGGAGGCGGTTGCAGCGATGCGGCTCGAGCACGTGGTCGTGACCAGCGTCGCCCGCGACGACCTGCCCGATGGTGGCGCCCGGATCTTCGCCGAGACGATCCTCCGGATGCGCGAGACATCGCCGGGAATGGGGATCGAGGTCCTGATCCCGGACTTCGACGGCGCCGATTCGCGGCTCCAGACGGTCATGGTGGCGCGGCCGGACATCCTCAACCACAACCTCGAGACCGTGAAGCGCCTCCAGAAGCCGGTCCGCAAGCGGGCGCGCTGGGACCGGTCGCTGTACGTCCTGCGACGAGCCAAGGAGATGGCGGTCGAAATCGGTCATGCGGCCCACACCAAGTCGAGCCTGATGGTCGGGCTGGGAGAGTCGCGCGAGGAGCTCACCGAAGCCTTCGAGGCGCTTCGGGCGGTCGACGTCGACATCCTCACCGTCGGCCAGTACCTGCGGCCGTCAGAGAAGCACCTACCGCTGGAGCGGTACTACACGCCCGAGGAATTCGGCGAGATGAAGGCGGAGGCGCTCGCCCTCGGCTTCAAGCACGTCGAATCGGCGCCCCTCGTGCGCTCCAGCTACCACGCTCGCGACCAGGTCCCGGGTGCCGAGCTCAAGGCGCTCCGCCGCCAGGCCACGATCGACGCCGACGGTCGCGTGATCCCGCTCGCCGGCTGACGGTCGCCCAGCCGGTCCGCCATGCGTCCGCTTGTGATGGCCTCGGCCTGCTTGACGCTCGTGCTGTTGACGGGCTGTGGCGGGCCGACACCGTCGACCGCGCCGGTGGGCGGCGGCGAGACCGATGTCGTCTTCGGTTGCCACGGCGGCGACCTGATCCTCTGTCAGGCGATGGTCGAGGCCGCCGTCGAAAGCCTGACGGCGGAGGACGGGCGCCCCACCTGGGCCGAGGTGGCCACGCCGACATGCGACGGTCAATGCCAGCCGGGACTCGCCGGGACACGCCGGAGCCAGGTGACGCTCGAGGTTCGTGGCGGGAGTGCCGTCACCGTGGTGGTGGAGCTCCGCGACGGGCAGGCAACCAAGGCTGACCGCGTCGATGCACAGCTCTTTGCCCGCGAGCCGGCGTCGGGCCCGGCGCCGGGTCCGCAGGTCGAGCTCGAGTTGGGTCACTGCGGCCTCATGAGCGGGATCGACGTCGATGGCAGCTTCTGGAATCCCATCGGGCTCGTCCAGGAACACCCCGATGCCATCAACTCAGCGCGGGCGATGCTGTCGATGACCACTTCCTCGCTGGCGACGCTTCGGACCGAGGGTGGCCTCGTGGTCCAGCTCGCCCGGCATGTAGGCGCCAAGCACTTCCCGGGCTGCGACTGACCCCGGCGGCCGCTATCCTCGGCTGGATGCCTCGATCCCTCTCCCGCAAGATCGCCCTCGCGGAGCTCCATTGCCACCTGGGTGGCGCGGTTACCCCGGCGATCATGTGGGGTATCGCCCACGCCCAGGGCATCAAGCTGCCAACCAAGGACTATTGGGAATTCCGCGACATGATCACCGTGTCGCCCAAGACCCGGTCGTTCGACGGCTACCTCCAGCTGTTCCACTGGACGGAGCTCATCCAGAGCTCGCCGATCGCCGTCGAGCGGGCGGTCTACGAGGTTGTCGGCGGGGCCTACCGCAAGAACAACGTCACGACAATGGAGCTCCGCTTCAACCCCATGAAGCGAAACCGGGGCGGCGAGCAGGACCTCGACCACATCATCGCCGCGGCGACCCGCGGCATGGACAAGGCGAGCCTCGAATATCCGGTCAAGCCGGGCCTGATCTTCTGCCTCGACCGGGCATTTCCGTACGACCTCAACGAGATCATCGCCGAGAAGGCGATCGCCTGGCGGGATCGCGGCGTCATCGGGATCGACATCGCCGGGCCCGAGTCGTCGACCTTCCGGGTGGCCGATTACCGGCGGCTCTTCCGGCGAGCCCGCCAGTACGGCCTGGGCCTCACGATCCACACCGGCGAGTCGGGGCCGGTCGACGAGGTCGCCCGCGTAGTCGAATTGCTCGAGCCCGATCGCATCGGCCACGGGGTCAAGGCCGCCTACGACCCGCGGGCGATGGACATGATCCGCGAGCGCGGCATCGTCCTCGAGATCTGCCCCACGTCGAACCTCAATACCAGGGTCGTCTCGGGCTGGGACGAGTTCCGCTGGATTTTCGACACCTTCCGGCGCAACGAGGTCCGGTTCACGATCAACACCGACGGCCCGGAGATGCTCAAGACCTACATCCGCGACGAGATGGCGCAGCTGGGCCGGCTGGGGATCCTGTCGCCGGACGACCAGCGGGTCGCGGCGGAGACGTCACTGGCCGCTTCGTTCGTGCCCAACGTCTCGGATGTACCGCCGCCCTCGAGGGTGCCCGCCGCGCGCGAAGTGGTGGAACGCGAGGAGGCCTGATCCCCAGGTCACCGCAGTGCCCCTGACTATCGGCCCCCCAACCAGGGACTCCCGGGCAGGTGGCGAGCCCCCGTCAGCAGTCGAGACTGACGGCTCATCGCTGTCATGCCTGGAGTATTCCTGTGCCGAAGCAACTTGGCCTGTCCCCATCCATTCGCTCGCGCGGTGGGGTCGTCCTGCTCGCGCTCGTAACCGCGCTCGCGGTGCCGGTCGCCGTGCAGGCCGCCAACACCGTGACGCTGGACATCACGGCCGGAACCCGGAGCGCCAGCGTTGCCGATGTGGCGCTCACGTCGCTGGCCTACTCCCACTCGGCCCAGTCCCAGACCGGGTCGATGACTCTCACCGCCGATGACAGCACCGGCTCGAACCTCGGCTGGAACGTCACCATCCAGACCAGTGACTTCGTCTACAGCGGCTCCGCCTCGGGCACGGACATCCCGGCGGCGAGCTTCTCCCTCACGTCGGCGAGCGCCGCGACGAGGACTGCCGGCCAGACCGTCGATGCAATCGGCGGCCCCAAGGTCCCACTCATCAGCCCGGTCGGCACCCTCAACACCCCGCGAAAGGTGCTCCAGGCCTTGCTGCTCTTCGGCAAGGGCACGTACACCCAGTCGCTCGGAGTCAGCCTGTCTGTCCCAGCCGGTGCGGCGCAGGGGACGTACACGGGCACCCTGACGACGACGATCAGCGCGGCCCCGTAAAGCCGAGGCGCCACCACGAACCTCGCCCCCGGAGCATCCACTCCGGTAGGCTCCATCGATGACGCGCGCCTCGCGACTGGCCCTGCTCGCGGCCCTCTTGGTCGCCGTCATCGCCCCGGCCCCGGCGGGCGCGGCCGAGGAAGCCATCCGGATCGGCATCCATCCAGCCGGCGAGCGAACGGGCTTCATCGAGCTGTCGCTCGATCCGGGGACTTCGGCACCGGTCTCGATCGACATCGTCAACGCCGGCGGCTCGCTGGTCGTCCGGACGTACGCGGCCGATGCGTTCACGCTGGTGAACGGGGGGTTCGGCGCGAGGTTCGAGGCAGACCCCCGCACCGGCCCCGTAGCTTGGCTGGGATACGAGGCCCAGAGCCTGGAGTTGGATACCGGTGCGGTCGTGACCCGGTCGGCAACCGTGAGCGTCCCGCAGGGCACCCCTCCCGGCGAGTACATCGCAGCGCTCGTCGTCCAGAACGAGCAGCCAGTGCCGGTCGCGTCCGCGGGCGGATTGCAGCAGGTCGTCCGCTCGGCCCTGGCCGTCGTGGTCCAGGTCCCCGGACCCCGCGTGATCGCTTTCTCCCTTGGCGAGGCCGAGCACGCCTTCGCCGCCGGAACCTCGATCATCGGCTTCCCGGCGGCCAACGAGGGCAACGCCCTCGTCCGACCCGCGGCCGCGTTTCGGCTCGAATCCAGCGCCGGCACGCCGATCAGGACGCTGGACGTGACGCTCGATTCCTTCTACGGCGGCCTGCCGGCGCGGATCGAGTTCCCGCTCGAGGCGCCTCTCGCGCCGGGTCGCTACTGCGCGACCCTCGTGCTATCGAACAACGGTGCGCCGATCGCGAACTCCGGTCGAGACTGCTTGGACGTTGGCGCCGCCCTGGTCGATCAGAGCGGGCAGCCCTCGGCGGGCCCGGCACCCGGACCGACGTCTCCTGGCGGGCGATCCGGCGGCAGCGGCTGGATTCCTGGCCTGCTCGTGCTGCTCGTGCTGATCCTGGTCATTTCCCTGTGGCTGGTCATCCTCCTCCGGCGGCGGCGGCGGCGCCGCGACCAGGCTGAGCAATCGTCGTGATCGCTGACAAGACGGGCCAGGTGCGGCATACCCTGCCGGGCATCTACGGCTGGCACATGCCGAGTGGTCGCCGGACGGCGCGAGAATCGCGATCCTCGATCTCAGCCCGGACGCCGCCGATGGGCGCGCCCCTGTTCCCTGGCCGGGGGCGCCACCGCCCCGCCGACGGTCGCTGGAATAGATCGAACACCTCGAAGGGGGGACGACCCACACGTGGTTGAGGCTGTCGTCAACCTTCGGGAGCAGTCGGTTTCCATGGCCCCTCGATGACCGTCGCTTCCTGGGCGCCCGGCCAGCGCGGCATGCTGATGCAGAGGAACTGGAGCGGGTCGACACCGGTGCAGCGATACTGGAATGCCGTCCCAACGGGAATGTCGATGGAAACGCCGCTCTCCAGAACGGTCGTCTCCTCACCGGTGGCGTCTCGTCGCCAGATCTGCCCCTCGCCCGAGAGAACGTGCCAGAACTCGCTCACAGTGGCGTGGACGGTCGCCCGATTCACCTGACCTGGCGGTACGGTGGAGTGGATCATGGCGCCGGTCTCGCCTTCGATCAGGTGCCGGATCTCGGCCCCGGCAGGGGAGCGGCCATCCGGGGTGGCAGGGAACGAGCGGGTCTGCATGGAGAACCTCCGCGTGCTAGCGCCTATACCACGGCGGCACCGAGCGCATCAATCGTGGGGCGAGCGACTGCGCCAACGAGACCAAGCAGGACGTCAACTTTGCTCGCGCAGCGAGTGAACTGGCGACCGACCAGCCGGCACAATCGCAGCACGAGAGAAATGGACGCAGCCCGGCCTTCCCTTGGCTCGGTCACTCGTGGGGCGACAAGTGCCGTCAATCGGGCCCAGTCCGGGCTCCCGTCAGTCGGCGGCGTCGCTGATCCGATACGTGCAGCAGCGATCGCCGGAAGCGATGTGGGTCTCGCGCTCGACGTCGGCGCCGAGGATGTCGCGGAACATCGCGAGCTCGGCCTCGCAGGCCGCTCGCGCGCCACGCGCCACGTCGAAGATCGCGCAGTTGTGCTCGCGCATCGTGATCGTGCCGTCGGTGTCCACGACCGCTTCGGCGAGGTAGCCCTGGGCGTCCTGGATCACGGCCAGCTCCCTGACCCGCTCCGCCAGCGGCGCATCGGGTCCGACCCGCTCGTTGAGCTGGCGCCGGATGCGCTCGCCCATCTGGCGACGCCGGGCGGCGAAGACCTCCTCGACCAGGTCGCTCCCGCCGACCGCGCCGATCGCCTCGAGCAACCCCGAGGCCAGGCCGTCGTAATTGGACGGGAAGAGGTCCTGCGCGTCGGGCGTGACGTCGTACAGGTGTCGCGGCCGGCCCACCCCGTGACGCAGCGTCTGGCGCGACACGAGCCCCGCCTGCTCCAGGGCCCGGAGCTGCTGCAGGACCCCGGTCCGGCTCGCCCCGATGCGCGCTGCCAGCTGGTCGGGTGAGCTGGGGCCGTCGTGGCGGAGCCGGATGAGCAGCTCGCGGCGCAGCCCCGAGGATGACCTGGAACCCACCGGGTCCACCGCCGTGCTGCGCGCGACTCGGTCGGCGACCGGCGGCGGCTCGGCTGGCATCCCGGTTGACGGCTCGGGCATCTCCGAACGGTAGCACTGGCCGGGTCGTGCCGCTGTCCATGGGCGGCGGTGATCCGGCCCATCCGCCGCGTTGCAACCTGCGCTCCTGGCTCACGCACATCCGAGTGCGCTCACATCCTCGGGCGGTTGGCGTCGCGGAGCCTCGCCTCCGACCTCGGAGAGCGGCCGCCAGCAAGGGTGCCAATTTGGACCGGCTGACCGCCGCCGAGGCTAGTCCGTCGTGCCCTTCGGCCACGAACCACCCTCCCGTCGTACCCTTGTCGCTCATGGACTTCGACCTCTCCCCAGAGCACACCCTGCTCCGGGACACTCTCCGCGACTTCCTGCGCAAGGAGGTCGCCCCGGTCGTCGATGAGCACGAGCGCGAGCGCCGGTTCCCGATCGAGGTCGTCCGGAAACTCGGTGAGATGGGCTGGTTGGGCATCCCCATCCCCGAGGACGAAGGCGGCGCCGGCCTGGACACCCTCGCCTATGCGATCGCGATCGAGGAGATCGGCCGGGTGTGGGGCTCGCTGGGCCTCATCGTGGCCGCCCACACCAGCCTTGGTTGCGGGCCCCTTCACCTCGCGGGTTCGAAGGATCAGAAGGACCGCTACCTCGTCCCGATGGCGTCCGGCGAGGTGATCGGCGCCTACGGGCTGACCGAACCGGGCGCCGGCTCCGACGCCGGTGGCACCCGAACCACCGCCCGGCTCGACGACGCCGACGGCTGCTGGGTGCTCGACGGTGGCAAACGGTTCATCACCAATGCCGGCCACGCGGGGACCTACATCATCACCGCCCGTACCGGCACGACCGACAAGGGCGATGCGGAGATCAGCGCCTTCATCGTCCCGGCCGACACGCCGGGGTTCTCGGTCGGACGGCTCGAGGAAAAGATGGGCCTCCACGCCTCGGCTACCGGCGAGCTGCTGTTCGACGGCGCGAAGATCCCGGCGGACAACCTGTTGGGGGGGCAGGGCGACGGTTTTCGGACGTTCCTCAAGATCCTCGACGGCGGGCGCATCTCCATCGGCGCGCTGGCCCTCGGCCTCGCCCAGGCGGCGCTCGATGCGGCCGTGCCCTACGCCCAGCAGCGCGAGCAGTTCGGCCGCCCCATCGGCAGCTTCCAGGGCGTGGCCTTCATGATCGCCGACATGGCGACCGAGATCGAGGCAGCCCGCCAGCTGGTCTACCGCGCTGCCTGGCTCAAGGACCAGGGCCGCGACTACGGCCTGGCGGCCGCGGAGGCAAAGCTGTTCGCCTCGGAGGTCAGCTCACGGGCCACGAACAACGCCATCCAGGTCCACGGCGGCTACGGCTACGTCGAGGAATACAAGGTCGAGCGCTACCTGCGCGACGCCAAGCTCACCGAGATCGGGGAGGGGACCAGCCAGGTCCAACGTTTGGTGATTGCCCGGAAGATCCTCGGACTCCGGGTGGTCTGAACCCAAGGAGGAAGTCGTCATGTCAGTCGCTCGAGTCACCGAAATCAGCTGCCGGTCCGAGCAGAGCTTCGAGGACGCGATCAACCAGGGCATCGCCCGGGCCAACAAGACGCTCCGCAACGTCAAGGGCGCCTGGATCAAGGAGCAGGCCGTCGACGTCGAGAACGAACGAATCGTCGGCTACCGGGTGAACATGCTGGTGACGTTCATCCTCGACGACTGAGTTCCCAGCCCCACACCTCCTTCGCGCCGGGTGTCACCCGTCAAATAACAGGTCCCGGCCCTGGCCCCCGCGCGTCGGCGGCCGTCTGTCTCCTGTTGGTTAACAATTTCCGGCCCAAGACGAGCCGTTTGATGGCGTTTCAGGCCTGCCAACCGGCCACGTGTTATTTGACAGGCGACACTCGTACTCCGGGGCACGCGGAATCGCCCCGACGAGCCCGCATGGTCCCGAAATTGTTGCCTGCCAGGCAACACGGACCGCCTGCCCGGACTCGCTGGGGCCGTCGACGTCGAGAACGGCCGGATCATTGGCTAGTGACGACTGACGGGTCGGCGACGCCCTCGCCCACAACGTCGGACGCGGAGTAGGTCGAGCCAAACGCAACCTTCGAGGTCGTTGCGCTTGGCGGCAATCAGCGGGCATTGCCGTTTCTGGGCGCTGAGAGCTTACGCCGCGCCCGTGTCACAGGTCGCGTCGCACAGGGCTCTAGCGGTTGATGCGGTCCTCCGTCGTTCGACCTGCCCTCAGTGTGGTTGCGGTGGTGGTGCTGTCTGCCTGCGGCGGCGCGGCGGTCCCCAGCGCTAGTCCGTCCGCCGCGACGCCGACGCCGACGGCCGAGGGACCCCGGATCGAGATCGTCGGCGAGGAGCCGGTCCTTCGGGCGAGCGACCTCGGCGAGTACGGCGCCATCCTGCCCGCGACCTACTTCGCGGCAGGGAGCGAGCGGCACGCGTACGTTGTCGGGTTCGGCGACGAGCCGGGTGACCAGAGGGTCTTCCACGTCACCTCGGCGGACGGCGTGTCCTGGTCGGTGGACCAGGCCGACCCCTTCGCCCAGTTGGGTGTCGAGATGAGTCCGCCGGGACCGATCCCGGGCTCGGTCCTCGAGGCGGATGACGGCACCTGGCTGATGTACTTCTGGGGCGTCCGCGCACCCGGCACCACCGGCGCCCGGCTCTGGCGTGCGACCGCGCCCGACCCGGGCGGCCCGTGGATCACCGATCCCACCCCGATCCTCGAGCGCGGTCGGGTCGGCGAATGGGACGACGCGGGCCTCGACTTCCCGGCCGTGATCCCGACCGATGACGGCTACCTCATGCTCTACAGCGCCAACACGACCCGGGATCGAGAGCGATCCGCGATCGGGATGGCGACGTCCGCCGACGGCGTGCAGTGGGAGCGATCGCCGCTCAATCCCATCGTCACCGGGGACTTGTGCGGTGATCGCCTGCCCCAGGCGGCGCTGCCACGGCTGGTGGTCCCGGATGACGGTCCGATGGTCCTCGTGTGGCAGGCGGGACGGACGGTTCGAATGGGCACCAGCGACGACGGACGGCGGTGGAGCTGCGCCCGGGAGGATCCGATCCTCACCGAGTTCGACGTGCCCAACAGCGTGGGCATCCACACGATCGCCGCCACGATGGTCGAGGGCGAGATCAGCGTCCTCGTGGAATCCCTGTTCGAGACCGGCGACGAGGTCGGTACAGAGCTATGGCTGGCCCGGGTCAACCCCGCTTCCACCATCGCTCCCGGGCCGACGGAGGTCGGGATCGGGCCTCTTGGCCCGGGCACCTACACGATGCTGGGCTTTTCGCCTCGGGTCGCGGTCACGGTGCCGGACGACGGTTGGGAGACCTTCCATCACGAAGAGGGGTTCTGGGACGTTGCCCGCCAAACGGACGACGGCGTCATCGCCCTGCTCTTCCAGAACCCGACCATGGTCCACGGCGCGGCGGGCGCCATCGCGGCGTCGACGGCCGAGGAAGCCACCGCGCTCCTGGCCGGCAATCCGGCCGTCACGGCGTCACCGCCCATCGACGTCGTCATCGACGGCCGTCCCGGCAGGCAGATCGACCTGGTCACCGAGGCGGAGGACACGCAACTCCTCAGCGCCGAGCGGGCGCTCCTCGGGACAGGCCCAACCGACGCGGTTCGGCTGGCGTTCGTCGAGGTCGACGGCGAGCTGCTCGTGATCGGGTTGATCGCACCCGTTGGCGCGTTGGAAGCCGCGGCCGAGCAGGTTCGGCCGCTCCTGGAGTCCGTTCGGATCGGTTCCTAGCTCAGACGGCGACGAGGCGGACGACCAGGCGGTACTTGCTGTTGGCCCCGACGCACGTCTGGAGGGTCATGCTGGGCCGGCTCTGGGCGGCGATGGCCCACGCCGAGTTCTCCGGCAGGACGACCTTCCAGGTTGTGACCTTGTAGGTCCGGACCTTGCCGTTGCCGTCGGCGTAGACGACCTTCATGCCCACCTTGAGCCGCTTCGAGTAGTAGGCGTTGTACAGCGGCTTCATGACCGACGCAGCGTGGCCGAACAGGTACACGTTGTTCCTGCCGGCGCAGCCCCAGCTGTAGATCTGGTGACCCGGCGGCTTGGTCCGCGAGCAAGGGAACCAGACGACGTCGCGGTTGATCCCGAGCGACGGGATCCAGACGTGGTTCTTGCCGCGGTAGACGGCCGTGGCGGTCGAGGCCGACGTGCCGGTCGACTTGGACGTCGTCGAGGCCGTGACCTTGGGGCTGACGGCGGCCTGCGCAGGGACGGTCTGGGCGGTCGGCGTGACGACGCGCCTGACGATCTCGCGAACCGCGGTCTGGCGCGGCGTTGCATCCCTCGAGGGGGCGGCAGCTTCGGCTCGGACGAGGGGCTGGCGCTCGGTCGCCGACTGCAGCACCGGTGCCTCGACGGGCGTGACCGGCGCAGGTCGCGGGCCGAGGGCCAGGACCGTACCGGCCGCCTGGACGCCGAGAGCGATCGCGATCAGCAGGGGCAGGAGCAGCCGGCGAAAGGGCGGTCGAGTGGACATGCCCGAAGCCTCGCCCGGGCACCCTCGGGCCAACCCTGGCCCGGAGGTCCCAAGCCGGATGGGAAGGTGGAACGGTCCTACCTGACCGGACCATGACCAAGGTCACACCGGCCGATGCGTCAGCCGCCGGTGCCGGCCGCCTTCTGGAGAGCCGCTGCGAGGGCGGTGGCAAACCCAGGTGCCAGCGCATCGGGCGTGGCGAGGACATACGGCGACACCTCGATCGCCGGCGTCGCCGATGCGTCGCGGACGTAGGCCGTCCGACAGACCTCGACGTCCGCCTTGACCCGCTCGAACGCGGCCCGGTTCCGGAAGATGTAGAGGTAGAACGTCGCCGGTTCGGCCTGGTCCAGGCCGCTGGCCTCGAAGCGGATCGCCGTTCGCGCCAGCTCCAGGTCGTCGCAACCCGAGTCGCCCGAGACGACATGGGCGACCGAGATCCGCTCGGCCGCGAGCTTGGCGGTGATGCCGACGAAATCGTCCGGGCCGACGGGCGGCGCCGAGGTGGAAACGAGACCGCAGCCCGAGAGGATGACCGCAAGCATGGTCGCCGCGACGAACCTGGCACGCACGATCAAGAGGCTAGCAGTCCGGCGAGGATGGGCCGGTGCTAGCATCGGCCGGTGGCTCGCCCCGACTGGCCGGTCTTCGGCCGCGACGTCCCCGACGCCGCCTGGCGGCCGACCCCCGCGGACCTCGCCGAGAGCCGGCTCGCCGGCTTCCTCCGCGCCACCGGGGAGCAAGACCTCACGGCGCTCCAGGCCCACGCAGCGATCGATCCCGCCTGGTTCTGGGGCGCGGCGGCGGATGACCTCGCGATCCCGTGGCAGCGCCGGCCCGCGTCGATCCTCGACGCCGATCGGGGCCCCGAGTGGACCCGCTGGTGGCTCGGCGGGGCATTCAACTACGCCGCGGCAGCGATCGATCCGCGGGCCGATCGCGACCCTGACGCCGAGGCGCTCGCCTGGGAGGGCGACGACGGCGCCGTCCGCCGCCTGACCAACGCCGAGCTGCGAGATGCCGTCGATCGCGCTGCGGCGGCATTCGCCGCGCTCGGTGTCAAGGCAGGCGATCGGGTTGGCATCCTTTTGCCGATGCTTGTCGAGACGGCCGTCAGCGTCCTCGCCCTCGGTCTCCTGCGGGCGATCTACACCCCGATCTTCTCCGGCTACGGGGCGACCGCCGTGGCCTCCCGCCTCCGGGACTGCGAAGCGTCGCTGCTGGTGACCGCGGACGGGTTCCGGCGCCGCGGCGGCACCGTGCCGCTCAAGCAGACCGCCGATCAGGCGGTTGCCGAGGCACCCTCGGTCCGGAGGGTCGTCGTCGTCCGGAGGCTGGACGAGGCGGCCACGCCGTGGACGCCCGATCGGGACGTCTGGTGGGACGACGCGATGGCCGCCGCGGCGGAGCGTCCCGCCCCAGCCCGTGACCCAACCGATCCCGAGACGCCGTACATGGTCATTTACACCTCCGGCACCACGGGCCGGCCAAAGGGCGCCGTCCATGTCCACGGCGGCTTCCCGATCAAGGGCGCCCAGGACCTGGCCCATGGCTTCGACCTTCGAGCCAAAGACACGCTCTTCTGGTTCACCGATCTCGGCTGGATGATGGGTCCCTGGGCAATCTCCGGATCGCTGCTCCTCGGCGCCCGGCTGGTGCTCTACGAGGGGACGCCGGACTACCCCGGCCCCGATCGGCTGTGGTCGATCGTCGCCCGTCATCGAGTGACCCACCTGGGCCTGTCGCCGACGGTCATCCGGGCGCTGATGGCCCACGGCGAGGAGCCCGTCCGCGCCCATGACCGGTCGTCCTTGCGGGTGCTCGGCTCGACCGGCGAGCCTTGGAACCCCGACCCCTGGTGGTGGTTCTTCCGCGAGGTGGGGGAGGGGCGCTGCCCGATCGTCAACTACAGCGGCGGGACCGAGGTCAGTGGCGGGATCCTGTCGGGCAACCTGATGACCCCGATCCGGCCGGCGTCGTTCGGCGGCCCGAACATCGGTGTAGCGGCCGACGTGGTCGATGCGGCGGGTGAGCCCGTTCGTGGCGCCGTCGGGGAGCTCGTGATCCGGCAGCCGCTGCCGGGCATGACCCGGGGCTTCTGGAACGACCCGGAGCGGTACCTCGAGACGTACTGGTCGCGCCTGCCCGGCATTTGGGTCCACGGCGACTGGGCGCTGGTCGACCCGGACGGCTACTGGTACATCCAGGGTCGCTCGGACGACACGCTCAAGGTCGCCGGCAAGCGGGTCGGGCCGGCCGAGGTCGAGAGCGCGGCGGTGGCCCACCCGGCGGTCGTCGAGGCGGCGGCGGTCGGCATTCCCCACGACGTCAAGGGCGAGTCGATCGCCGTCTTCGCCGTGCTCCGGCGGGGCGTCGCGGACGACGCGGCGGTTCGGGCCGGGATCTCGGCCGAGGTCGTCCGTGAGCTCGGCAAGGCACTCAAGCCCGACGTCGTGGCGATCGTGCCGGCGTTGCCCAAGACCCGGTCCGGGAAGGTCATGCGGCGGGTCATCCGGTCGGCGTACCTGGGCCTGGACCCGGGGGACCTGTCCGCCCTCGACGACCCGTCGTCGGTCGAGGCCATCCGCGCCCTGGCGACCCGCTAGTCCACGCTCTCGGTGATCTCGAGGCCTCCTGGCAGGCCAAGGCTGTGGCTGCCTCGGTCATCCGTGAACCGCAGCCACAGCACGCCAACGCCGTACTTGAGCTCGGTTCGCTCGACGATATCCCCAGCCAGTGCCGCGCAACGCACCGGCGCAACCGGCCCGCATTCGAGGTCCGTATCGCCCAGCGCTGCCGGCTCGTCGAGCCCGACAATCGGGGCGGGCGGGAACACCGCGCCATCGAGGAGTTGCCGCTCACCGAGCGGCTTTGCCAGCTCAACCGCCACCGCGAAGTCCGGGTTCCCGGGGCAATCGTTGCCGCCCGGAATCTCACGAACCAGGACCGCGATGATCACCGATTCCGCGGTCTCGGTGACGAACGGCGGTTCGACCCGTCCTTCGGGCGATTGTCCACCGGAACAGGCTCGCTCGTTGATCAGCAGGTGGACGGTGGTAGCCGACGCATCGGGTGCCGGAAAGGCCGGATCGAGACGCAGCTCGGCGCGGGACATGTCTGGGCCCAGCGCGATCTCCGGCCGGCATGAACCGTAGGCACCGATCTGGAGGGCACCTTCCCGAAGCTCGAACGAGGCATAGTGCCACTCCCCGGCGTCGGCCGTGGGTGCGATGAACTGGGCTTCGTCGACGACGTCCATGACCCGGACCCAGCCGGACCGGGGCGCGAGCCCGCCATCCGGGCTGGCGAGGTAGGCGCGCAGCGCGGCGGCCGCAGGATCGGGATCGGTCTCGGCCTGCCCCGGTTCGTCGAGGAGCGCCGGGTGAAACCTGGTGGCCCCGTCGCAGGTCAGGCCGAGCTGACCCGGATCGAGGGGCAACGACGCCGCCGGTCCCGGCGGCACCGCCGACGACGGGGCTGGCGACCCGCAGGCGGCAACGATCAGGACGACCGCCAGCCACACACCAGCCGACCGGCGCATCAGCCGCCCCGCGCTCGGCGCTTGGCGTCCCGAAGTCGGCTCAGCGTGTCCGGCTCGGCGACAGGAGCCGGCACCGGCGGTGGGCTGGGCGCCGCTGCGGGAGCCGGCCCGGCCGCGACCGGCGCCTCGCGCTCGATGGGACGTTGCGCCTCCGCACGCTTCGGCGACGGCGCCGATGCCGGCGCGACGACCGGTTCGGGCGTGTCCCCGCGGAGCATCGCCGCTCGGGCGCTCGCGCCCGCCGCCCGATCGCGAACCGCGAGCATGCCCTCGACGGCCGCCGGCCGGGCAGCAACCTTGCGCCAGCGCTTCTCGCGTACCCAGCGCCGGCCGTCCGCCAGCTCGCGCCGGCCAAGCGAGACCCGCCGCAGGGCGATGTCGAGCGGCCACAGGATGAGGGCCAGGATGAGCAGTGGCGGCCACAGCTGGGTGTACGAGCTGGTCGTTGCCAGGTCGTGGACCCACGGCTCCTCCGGCGCCTCGATGGCCCGTCCGCCGGTCGCCGCCCGGAGTGTCGCCAGGAAGGGCTGGTTGGTGCCCAGCAGCCGGTACTCCGCCGCCGTCGGGACGACGAGGCCAAGCGTCCGGCCGAGGGCCGGGTCACCGGGCCGGGTCTGGGTGATCCGGAGCGCATAGGCCCCCGGATCGACCTCGCCCAGCTCCTTCTCGTAGATGCCGGGTGCAACCTGGACGAGCTCCACGTTCACCGGATCGACGTCCGGCCCGACCACGACGGCGCTGGTCGAGTAGAAGTCGCGCGGCGAGCCGTCGGCGCCGACGCTCTCGATCCGGAGCTTGGTCTGCGAGCCGTCGGTCACGAACGAGGCCTCGATCCCGTCGGACTCCTCGCCCGGGAACGTCCAGGCCACGAGCTGGCTGAAGAAGCGGTTGAAGCCGGGCCAGCCCAGCCAGTTGCGGGCCCACTTGCCGGTCGCATCGGAGGTCCATGCCACCGAGCGGCCCAGGCCGTACTGCCACTGGGCGAGGACCGGGTCGTCGCGCGAGGAGACCAGCACCGTGTTCGCCGCCGGCTTGGCGGTCGTGCCGTTGTAGCCCAGCAGCTGGGGGACCTCGTCGATGCCCCGCAGGATCGGCGATTCGCTCGTCCGGATGGGGAAGAATGCCTCCTCCACGATCTGCTGGCCGGCGACCTGCTGGGTCTCCTTGAGGAAGATGTCGGGGATGCTGGACGGGTTGGTCGCGTTGTAGAAGCGACCGCCGCCCTGCCTGGCGAGGCCCTCGAGGAACGGGTTCGAGCCACCCCCCGCACCCACCGTCGAGAGGGTGATCCCGGCGGCCTTCATGCGATCGATGATCGCGTCGTACTGCCCGGAGGACGACCAGCCGTCGGTCAGCAGGATGATGTGGCGGCGGGTGGCCCGCGCCTCCTCGAGCGACCCCACGGCCTGCTCCAGGCCGGCGAAGATGTTGGTGTTGCCGAGCGGGTTGATGCCGGCGATCTGACCACCGAGGTTCGAGATCCCACCCAGCTCCTGGGTCCGGACGACCCAGTGGGCCGACTCGTCAAAGGCGACCACCCCGAGCTCGTCCTGGGCATTCATCGCCGCCGCGGCGCGGAGGATGGCCTCCTTGCCGATGTCGACCTTCCGCGTGCCACCCATCCCGGAGCCGCCGCCGTTGCCGCCGTTGAACGTGTTGCAGTGACAGGCGTCCATCGAGCCCGACTTGTCGATGACGACGACGAGGGCGACGTCCGGCTGCTTCTCCCGGTCGCGGACACCCATGTCGACCGGCAGGCTCTCCTCGACCGGGGTCCGCTGGTACCCGCCGGCGCCGTAGCTCTTGCTGCCACCGACCATGACCAGCCCCCGACCCACGTCCCTGACGTAGGACTGGAGGAGGGCCATCTGGCGATCGGAGAGCCGGACCCGCGGGACGTCGACCATGACGATGCTGTCGTATTCGGCCAGGCCGAAGATGTCGCTCGGCAGGGCCTCGGGGACGATCGAGTCGACCTGCTGCCGCTCCGCCTCGAGGGCCTCGATCAGCTCCGCGGCCACGACCTCGTCGCCCCGCAGGACGAGGATCCTGGGCTCGCCCTTGACCACGGTGTTGGCGTCGGCCCGGTTGTTCTGGCTGAACGTGTCCTGGGCCGCCTCGACCACGACCCGGAACGTATGGAAGCTCGGCTCGGTCGGCTCGACCCCGAAGGTGACCCGGGTGATGCCAACGGCGAGATCCAGGCGCTGGACGGCAACCTGGGTCCCATCCGCGAACAGCCGGACCGTGGCCGGCTGGGCGACCGTCGAACGGATCTCGGCGGTCAGCTCGATCTCCTCGCCGAGTCTCGCGGTGCTGGGTGCCTGGAGCCGTTCCACGAGCACCTCGTCGCGGCCCTCGAGCCCGACCACCCGGGTCTCGACCTGGACGCCACGGGCAGCGGCCAGCGCCGCCTCGGTCTGCCCGGCACCGGTCGTGTCGTTGCCATCGGAGAGAAGGACGATCCGCTTCTGGGCGTCGTCGGGGAACAGGGCGGTAGCGAGCCGCAGTGCGGCGCCGATGTCGGTCGCGGCCCGGACCGGCGTCGAGCGGACCGTGTCCACCTCGGCCAGGTCCGACGGCAGTCGCTCGACGAGCGCCTCCTTGCCGAAGGCCACGATGCCCGCGACATCACCCTCAGGCATCGCCAGCAGGCTCGCCCGGACGAACGCCAGCGACTCGTCGCGCCCCGGCTGGCCGACCGAATTGGACAGGTCGAGGACGAAGACCGTCGCCAGCCGGTCCACCGGCAGGATGAGCTGGAACCCGGCGAGGGCGAAGATCAACGCCCCCAGCAGCGCCGACCTGATCAGCAGCGCCAGCCGTCGCCGGCCGGCCCCCAGGCGGCGCCGGGAGGCGAGGTGCAGCAGGATCGTGAACAGCAGCGCCGGCGGCAGCAGCAGCAATGCCAGCGGTGCGTCGAAGGTGATGCCCATCAGCTTCCCGCCGTCCCGCGGGCTCGGCCCAGCCGACCCGCCAGGCTGCGCCACAGCCGGATGAGCGCGTCGCGCTGGTAGACCGCCCACTCGACGCACAGCACGATCAGGACCAGGAGCAGGATCGGCGCCCACAGCTCGTCGCGGGCCGGCGGCCGCGGTTCATCGGTTGGGCCACCGGCGGTGGCGCCCGACGGCTGCGGCGACGGTGCCGGCGTCGCGGAGGCGCCGGGTTCGGCGGAGGCACCGGGCGACGGGGAGGCCGCAACGCCGCCGCCCAGGGCGACCAGCCGGCTCGGCTGGCCGGGTGCGATGGTCGACTCGCCGACGTCGAACAGGTCGACCGCGAACCGGATCACCTGGTCGATCCCGCTCGGAGGCGGCGAGCCCGACGGACCGGCACTCGGCCCGGGGGAGCGACTGGACGACGGCGTCGGCGACGGCGTCGGGCCGCCGGAGCCGCCCGGCGTCGGATCCGGGGTGGCGGCCGGGATCATCGTCGCGGTGTACACGCCGAGCGCGTCGGTCTGCGAGAAGGTGACCGACGCTCCACCCGCGGTACCGGGGGCGAGATCGACCGTGCTCCCGTCGGGGCGCTGGACGCGAACCCCGGAGGCCCCGTTGGCCACGGGGAGCTGGACCGGCGTTCCGGGAGCGACCGCCTCGGTGGGTGCCGCCGAACCGCCCAGCAGCTCGCCGGTCAGGTTGGCGAGCAGGATCGGGAAGGCAACCTGCAGCGGGAGGTCCGAGCGACGGGGCTCGAAGGCCAGGACCGCCGTCCGGATACCGGCCCGTTCACCGGCGTACAGCAGCGGCGCGCCACGCGGCCCGGGGATCACGGACCTGGCCCAATCGGGCAGGGTCAGCTTCTTGGCCTCGGAGATGTGGGTCGTCGACAGGTCGACGTAGCGGAGGATCGGCTCGTCGGGACTGATCGAGCCGATCCCGGGCTCGACGAGATTGCCCGTCAACACGCCAAGGGGGCTCGTCCGCGGTGGGGCGATCGCGAGCGTCGGCGTTTCGGGCAGGTCGCGAGGCAGGAAGCCCTCGAAGATGATCAGCTCGAACTGGTCGAGGCCCGTCGTCGAGGCGTAGTCACGAGGAGTGCGCCCGTACAGCTCGATGTTGGGCAGCTTCGACAGCGCGACCTCGAGATACGGGTCGCCCTCGCCGACGAGGAGCACCTGCTTGAGCGCGTCATTCGGGACGACGGCCCAGGCTCGGTCGTCGATCGTGAGCTGGTCGGGCGCCACGCCGGGGTCGTCGGGGTTGACGAGGCGGACCTCGATGACGTCGATCCGGCGGGTGTTCTGCTGGGTGATGTCGTCGATGACGACGTCCGCCCGCCGCTGGGCGTCGATCACGACGTCGCGAGCCTCGATCAGCGAGCCGTCGCCGTAGATCTCGACCCGCCGTTCGGCTGTCTCGAGGTCGAGGTTGGCAATGCTGACGAAGGCCGTCTTGGTGAGGCCGGACGGCGCCGACCGGATCGCCAGCGCGACGATGGCCTGGTTCTTGCCCTCGCGGCCCACCTGGAGGACCCGGATCGGGGCCTGGACGCGGGTCGTCGGCACGTCGGCCAGTGCCGCGTCAGTGGCGATCAGGATCTCCGCGTCGCCCGAACGTGCGGCCAGCGCGGACCCGAGCCGCAATGCGTCGCCCAGGTCGCCGGTTGAGGCCGTGGTCTCGATCGACGCGATCGCCTGGCGGACCCGTCCCAGGTCGGACGAGCCCGTGACCACGACCCGCGCGGTGCGGCCGGCGGCGATGACGCTCACCTTGCCCCCCGATGGCAGGTCGCGTAGCGCCTCCACGGCCGCGTCCTTGGCGGCCTGCAGCCGGTTCGGAAGGACGTCCGTGGCGCCCATGCTGGCCGACGCGTCCACGATCAGGACGAGGTCCCGGGCCAGGCCGGCGGGCCGCTCGAGGAACGGCCGCGCGGCAAGGAGCGCGAGCGCGATGACGAGCAGCAGCTGGAGGAGCAGCAGCAGGCTACGGCGGAGGCGTTGCCACGGCGCGTTGGCCTCGACGTCGGCGACGAGCCGGCTCCAGAGCAGGGTGGATGGGATGACCGTCTCGTCGCGGCGCAGCTTGAGCAGGTACATCGCCACGACGAGCGGGACGAACAGGAGGCCGAGCAGGGCGAGCGGGGTGGCAAATGGCATCGGCGCGCCCTAGCCGAGTACTCTGCGGCGCCGTAGCTCGGCGAAGATGAGGTCCGCCAGCGGCAGGTCACTGGGCAGGTTCACGTAGCTGGCCCGTCGCTTGGCGGCCAGGTCCGCGAACCCCTCCTGCCAGGCGGCCAAGCGGGCCTTGTAGCCATCGATCGTCGCCAGGTCGACGGTCACGTCGATTCCGTCGCCGGTCTCGGCGTCCACCAGCCGGAGGTCGCCCTCGAGCTTGGGATCCAGCTCATCGGGCGAGAGGACGTGGAGGATGATCAGCTCGGAGTTCGTGGCCGCCAGCTCGCGGATCACCCGGTCCGCGTTGGGATCGAGTAGATCGGAGATCAGGACGATCACGCCCCGGCCGCTGAGCTGGGCGGCCGCGTGGCGGGCCGAGGCCAGGAGGTCCGTCGGCCCCTCGGCGGGCGCGATCCCGGACAGGTTCGAGAGGAGCCGGAACACGCGGCCACTGCCGCGCAGCGACGAGTGGCGACGAGCCGCGCGGCCGGCCAGGATCGACAAGGCGATCCGGTCCTCGGACGCCAGCCCGATGTAGCCCAGCGCCGCGGCGGCGCGCTTGGCGAAGAGGAGCTTCTCCGGGCGGCCGCTGGCCATCGAGGCCGAGGCGTCGATGAGGAAGGTGACGGTGACGTCCTCCTCCTCGATGAACAGCTTGACGAACAGCTTCTCGAGGCGGGCGTAGACGTTCCAGTCGAGCTGGCGGAGGTCGTCGCCCAGCGAGTAGTCGCGGTAATCGGCGAACTCGACCGACTGCCCCCGCTTGACGCTCCGCCGGCCGCCCTTGAGACCGCCCCGAACCGGCGATTTCATCAGCAGCAGCAGCCGCTCCAGCTGGCGCAGGAAGGCCTCGTCGAAGACGGTCGAATCGACGTCGTTCGGCAGGAAGACGGGACGCGTCCGGCCCTCGGGAGCCTGGGAGAGGGTCATTTCGGGCGGTGGACCGCGGACGGCCCTATTCGACCGACGGCGCGGCCACCGTGTCCAGGATCGTCCTGACGGCGGCCTCGGTGGTGATGCCCTCGGCCTCGCCCTCGAAATTGAGGATGATCCGATGGCGGAGCGCGGGTAGGGCCGCCGCGCGGATGTCGTCGATCGAGACGTTGAACCGGCCGTCCATGAGGGCGCCGATCTTGCCGGCCGTCACCAGCGCCTGGGCGCCACGCGGCGAGCCACCGTAGCGGACGTACTCGCGAACGAGCTCCGGCGCCCGCGGCTGGTCGGGATGCGTCGCCGCGAGGATGCTGACCGCGAAGGCGGTCACGTGCGGGGCGATCGGCACGGCCCGGGCGAGCCGCTGCATCTCGACGATCTCCGCCGCGGTGCAGACCTTCTGCGCCTGGGCCGAATCGCTGCCGGTGGTCCGGTCGACGATCTGGACGAGATCCTCCTCCGAAGGGAACGGGACCATCACCTTGAACAGGAAGCGGTCCAGCTGTGCCTCGGGGAGGGGGTACGTTCCCTCCATCTCCAGCGGGTTCTGCGTCGCGAGGACGAAGAACGGCGGGTCCAGCGGGTAGCGCTGGCGGGCGACGGTGACCTGGTGCTCCTGCATCGCCTCGAGCAGCGACGACTGGGTCTTTGGCGTGGCGCGGTTGATCTCGTCGGCCAGGACGAGGTTGGCGAACACCGGGCCCGGCTGGAACCGGAAGATCCGGTTGCCCTCCTCCTCGATGAGGATGTTCGTGCCGGTGATGTCGGCCGGCATCAGGTCCGGCGTGAACTGGATGCGGTTGAACGAGCAGTCGATCACGTCGGCGATCGTTCGGACGAGCATCGTCTTGCCGAGACCCGGGACACCCTCGAGCAGGGCGTGGCCGTTGGCCAGGAGGCAGGTAAGCGTGTGGCGGACCAGCGCCGCCTGGCCGACGATGACCCGGCCGACCTCACGCTCGATCGCCTGGGCGCGTTCGGCGAAGGTCTCCGGCGCGAGCTGCCCCGCTGGCGGGGCGACGGTGGTCGTGGCGTCCATGGTTCGGAGTTCCTCCGTGACGGGTCGCTGGTAGCCGCCTGGGATCCCTAGTTGCTGGGATCGAGCGACGAGAAGTAGTCCCGAACGAAGTCCTTCACGGACAGCGGGATGTAGTTCCGCTCGAGGGACGTCATCGCGAAGTCCTCGAAGGTCGTGAACACGTCCTGGTAGGGGACATAGCTGCCGTTGTCGATGCCCTGGCCGCTGTTGTTGCCTTGCTGGCTCTGGCCGTCGCCACCGGTCCCGGCGACATAGGACGGATCGCCCGGCTGACCGAGGCGGTCGAACGGCGCAAAGACGCTGGCGAGATCCTCGCCGAGCTCAGAGATGCGGTTCGGGTTGACGGGCACGCCCGGCATACCGGAGCTGCTGCCCGTCCCGAGGTGGGTCGCATTGCTGCCGCCGCCACCAAGCGACCCGCCTTGGCCTTGGCCCTGGCCCTGGCCTTGACCCTGCCCCTGCCCCTGGCCCTGTCCCTGTCCCTGGCCCTGGCCCTGGCCTTGACCCTGCCCCTGCCCCTGGCCCTGACCCTGCCCCTGGCCCTGGCCTTGACCCTGCCCCTGGCCCTGACCCTGCCCCTGCTGGCCCTGCTGCCCTTGACCCTGCTGGCCTTGACCCTGCTGGCCTTGACCCTGCTGGCCTTGACCCTGCTGGCCCTGGCCCTGCTGGCCCTGGCCCTGCTGGCCTGCGTTGGCAAGGTTGCGGCGCGCATCCTGGAGGCGCGACGCCGCCGAGGCGAGATCACGGTTGACGTCAACCCGACCCTCCGCGTTCTCCAGCGCCTCACCAAGGCGATCGAGGGCAGCCCGAGCGCCCGCCGTGTCTCCCTGGCCCAGGCTCTGGGCGGCGTCCCGAAGCGCCTGTCCGGCGGCGCCGTCGGCCTGGCTGGCCGTCGACTGCTGCTCGGTGAGCTGGCGAGCCAGCTCCCGGCGCTCTTCCGGCGTCATCTCGTCGAGCTCCCCGGCGAGATCCTTGAGGTCGTCCTTGGTTTCCTTCGGGTCGCCGTCCTGGTTTGCCGTGGGCGATCCCGTGGCCGTCCGCGAGAGGGCGCGAGACAGCGTGGTCAGCGCCGATGCGCGCTGCTCGTTGGCCGGGTCCAGCTGGGCCCGGACGTTGCCCTCGAGCGTGCCGAGCTTGGCGAGGTTCAGGTCGAGGTCACCGGGCCGGTCGCGCAGCTGCTGCGCCAGCTCACGAAGCTCCTTGGCGAGCTGGGTCCGGGGGTCGTTGGCGTCGGCGCCTTCGGACTCCAGGTCCTCGGCGATGTCGTCGATCCGCTCCGCCTGTCGAGCGGCTTCCTCGCGAACACGCTGGAGGTCGGCGATCCGGATGTCCTGCGGATTGGGGATCAGGAGAACGGGCACCAGCAGCACCGCCGCCAGGAAGCTGCCGGCAGCCGGGCTCCGCGAGAACCGCGGCCGGAACAGGTTGGCGGGTGCCGTGCGGAGCGCATTGAGGGCGTCGTGTCGCTGTCGGCGCACGAACCGACGCTCTTCGCCGGCGTCGTCGAGCGGATGATCCGGATCCGCTTCGTCGTCCGGGGTGGGACCCGCGGCGGACGGGACGGCGGCCGCGAGGGCAAGCGCACTCGTCACCCGGTCGCCGAGGTGGCCTTCCGAGTCGACGGCAATGGCCGTCTCGCCGAGCGACGGACGCGCCAGCACCGCGGCGCCGATCAGGCCGAGCAGGCCGACGAACGGGATCGCGACGGCGATGGCCGGGGCGAGCTCGATCGGCGTCAGCCGGGCCAGCGTCCACAGCACCAGCTCCGCGGCAACGACGACCGCCAGGGTGATGAACGCCCGGCGGACGAACCGGCGCAACCAGAGCCGTCGGGCGTGCGGCCGCAGCTCGGTCCTGATCCGCTCGAGATCCGGGTCGAGTGGCCCCGCGACCACGACCCGCGGATCCGGTGGCGTGAACCGTCGTGCCTCCGCGGCGTGCGCCCGGCGGTTGCTGAGCCGGCGTCGGATCGTGGCGCGACTGATCACGTGGATACCCTCCGGGGGCGGCGCAGGAAGCCCGGCAGGCGCGGGTTCCAGCGGCGCGTTGGCGTTACGAGTTGGACGGATGCACCGATGAGGACGATCGAGACGATCAACCAGGCGGCGGCGCTCTTCGGCCACAACGCGTTGGTCGTGGTACTGAGCACGGGCTGGACGATGACGTCGTCGAATCCGACGTCAGGGGCGATCGGGAACGGATCGGGCCGGACCCCGGGATCTGTCGGATTCGTCGGCTGCGTGCCGATCGTCGAGAAGACCGACCGGTTGGTAACCAGGGCCACGTGCCGGCAGCGATCACCGATCCCGTTCTCGACCGGACAGACGACGTCCGCCTGGGCGAAGTACGGGTTGAGGTAGACGAGCACCTCCGGCGGCCGCCCGCGGATCGGGCCGAAGCCCTGGTTCGGCAGCCCGCCATTGGTCATCGAGTTCCAGAAGGTCACGATGAAGAGCGTGCCGAGGGTGAACACGAGGGCCGTGAAATACGAGGCCACGGTCGCCGCCTGGGTGCGCTTCAGCAGGGCCGAAAAGAACAACCCCACCGATCCCAGCCCGACGGCCGTGGTGAGCAGCACGAGGTACGCCTTGACGACGTCGTCCGGGGCGACGCCACCGAAGACGAAGACCATGGCGGTCAGCGGGATCGAGGCGAAGATCAGGATGAACAGGTACGTCAGGGCGCTGAACAGCTTGGCCACCACGATCGAGAGCGATGAGATCGGGGTGGTCGCCAGCAGGTCGAGGGTCTGCTTCTCGCGCTCCAGGCTGATGGCGCCGGCGGTGAATGCCGGGGCCAGCACCACGACGAGCAGCGTCTCGAGCATCACCAGGCCGGTGAAGACACCGGCCCCGATCTCTGCCGAGGCAAACGCGGCCGAGCCCGCACCACGGCTCCGCTCCTCGACGAGGATCAACTCCATCATCCAGGCGAAGGCCGCCAGCAGCATCAGGTAGACGGTCAGGATCACGAACGCCCGCCGGCCGCGCATCCGGCCGCGGAGCTCCTTGACGCCGATCGCCGTCAGCCCCGACAGGGCGCCGGCCATGGCGAGTCGCGGGTTGAGGCTGCGGCGTTGGCGCCGAGGCTCGCCCACCGACAGCGTCGGCGCCGAGCCTGGGGTCAGCTCCTCGATCGTGGCTTCGTCGGCGTCCGTCAACGCGCCGGGCGTGGCCTCGTCGACCGGCATCGCGTCGCGCATCGCATCGGGCCTCACGCTGCCGAGCTCTCGGGCTGGGCGGTGACCTGGAGGAACAGCTCCTCGAGGTCGCTGGCCGCGCGGGCGAAGCTCGCCACCTGGATGCCCGCGCCGACGGCCGCGGCCAGCAGCTGGGCCGACGCGGCGTCGTCGCCACGGAAGCCGATCTCGATCATCCCGTCGTCGAGGACCGCGACCGATGCGACATGTGGCTGGCTCGCGAAATGGCCGTGGGCGGCGTCGAGCGCCGTCTCGTCGCCGAGGACCCGGACTCGCAGCACGGCGCCCACCCGCAGCCGCCGCTCGATCTCCGACACGCGGCCCTGGGCGAGCACCTTGCCGCGGTCGATGATCGCGACGCTGGTGCACAGCTCCTCGAGCTCCGGGAGGATGTGGCTGCTGATGAGGATCGTCTTGCCGAGGGAGCGCAGCTCGCGGAGCAGCTCGCGCAGCTCGACCCGGGCCCGCGGGTCCAGGCCGGAGGCCGGCTCGTCGAGGATCAGGACCTGCGGATCGTGGACCAGCGTGTGGGCCAGGCACAGCCGCTGCTGCATGCCCCGGGACAGCGCCTGGACGTAGCTGTCGCGCTTGTCGCCGAGGTCGACGAGCTCCAGCAGGTCGGCGATCATCTGGCGCCGCCGGGCGGGCGGAATGCCGTAGCAGCGGGCGAAGAAGTCCAGGTACTCCCAGACCTTCATGTCGTCGTACACCCCGAAGACATCCGGCATGAACCCGAGGACGCGCCGGACGGCGTTGGGGTTCCGTGTGACCGACGCTCCGGCCACCTCGGCGTCGCCGGCCGTCGGCTGGAGGAGCGTCGCCAGGATGCGGAGAGTCGTCGTCTTGCCGGCGCCGTTGGGGCCGACCAGGCCGAAGATCTCGCCCTCCTGGACGGACAGATCGAGCCCGCCGACCGCAAGGGTGTGGTCGTAGCGCTTGACCAGGCCGTGGGTGGTGACGATCGCACTCACTGGACGTTGCCCTCGATGCGGACGCCGAAGCCGAAGCCGATGCCTTCCTGCCGGTCGCTCACGAACCGGATCAGGATCCCGCCGCTTGAGCGGTCGACGTACCGCTCCGGGTTGGCCAGCTCGTAGGTGTTGCCCATCTCGAGCTGCGGCAGCCGGAGCCACGAGCCCTCGCCGGTCCGGTCGAACACTTCGACGTGGGGCATGATCGAGAAGCAGTCCTTGGTGTTGGGATCGCACGGCGGCTCGGGCTCCGGCTCAGCGCAATCGACCGGATCCGTCTCCTCGTCGAGGCACGGTTGTGGATCGAGCGGCTCGATGGCTCGCCCGGCGCCGACGCCGCCGGCCATCTCGCCACCCCAGTTCGCCGCCAGGCGGACGCGAGTGGCCGTCATCTGACCCTCGAAGGGCACCGGCGAATAGCCCAGCGTCACCGACCCCAGCCCGAGGCTGATCGAGTTCTGGTTGAAGTTGAAGAAGCCGCCACCCATGTCCTGCTCGACCACGGAAACCCGCAGCAGGTCACCCTCGAAGACCGTCGCGCCGGCGATCTTCATGCCCAGCGGCATGTAGTACAGGACGTTGCCGGTCCGGCGTGGCTCCTGGCCGGAGATCGTGACGTCGAGCACGTTCCCGGTGCCCCAGGCCAGCAGGACAGGGCTCTCGGACGGCAGCCGCGAGCTGCTGCCGAAGTTGGGATCGAAGGTCAGGTGATCGATGACCGCGTGGCGGACGATGTTCCGCGCCGTCGTGTCCGTCTCACGGCTGGGATCACCGAAGAACACCCCGCCGAGGATCTGGTTCGACAGCGATTCGCCGGTGAAATTGGGGCGGACCACCATCGAGATCGACTGGCTGGCGCCGGGCTCCAGGTCGCGGAGCGTCACGAACGAGCTGCCCAGGACGACGGCGGGCTTCTCGAGCCTCTCGGTCGACTGGTTGGTGACCGTGCCCTGCAGCACGCCGTTGGTCAGCGTCAGGTCCGTCGTGATCAACGGGACGGTGGCTGCGGTCTCGGCCCGCAGGGTGCGCAGCGAACCGACGCCGATCGCCAGGTTGCGAACCCGGGCGGTCGATCCCTGGAGCACGTCGATCAGCGACGCGCCGCCGGCATTGAGGAAGTCGCCCGTCAGGGTCGACGACAGCAGGGCCCCGCCCGGGACCTCGAGCTGGTAGGTGCCGCGCGAGGGGGAGAACACGCCGAGGTAGACCTGGGCCGTGCCCTCCTGGGCATTCGGCGCGCCGCGAACGATCGCCACCTCGTTGACCACGACGTCCAGGCCGCGCAGCGCGGCGCCGAACCCGTACGAGCCGGCGGCGAACACCGCGATCAGGACGGGCATCGTGACCCAGGCCCACTCCCGCCGGTCCAGCCGGCGGAGGATCAGGTAGTTCACCGGGCCGATCAGGATGATGTAGCCGGCGAGCAGGATTAGGAGGCCGTCGATCGGTGGCAGTGCCAGGTTCGGGACCCGCGACACGGCGTTGACCAGCTGGCCGTCGTCGGTCTGGACGAAGCCGGTGGTCGCGCGCGGGGGCATGAAGGTTCGCCACATCCCCTCGGTGGTCGGGGAATCGGTGATCCAGTTGGTCGTGGGGTCGAAGCCCAGGATCGTCACCGCGCCGGACCCGTAGCTGGTCTCGGCGGCGATCGCCCGGTCGCCGATCGAGGCGAGGGCCTGGCCGCGGAGCAGCTCGCCGGCAAGGACCGGCAACTCCGTCGCGCCGGCCGGCAGCTGGCCGATCACCGCCGTCACGGTTTCGGGCGGCGCGTCGAGCGTCGTCGTTGGACGGAAGGGGAGGATGTCATCGGGGAACGCGGAGAAGATCCCGGGACCCGCCGTGCCGCCGGCGATCACGAGCCGCCCGCCGCCGGCCAGCCAGCCCCGCATCGCGGTGACCTGGTCGGCGGTCAGATCGACGGTGTCGACGTCCTGCCAGATGAGGCGATCGAGCGATGCCCACGCCTCCACCCGCTCGGGCAGGTCGGCCATCGTGAGGGCGACCAGGTTCGGGACCTGGCCGTTCGGCCCGCTGGGCAGCAGGTTGAGGCTGGGGATGATCTCCTCGGGCTGCTCGGCGACCACGCCCACGACCAGGCGAGTCGGGTCGTTGATCACGAAGTCGACGGTCTTCTCGACCCGAACCCCCTCGTCGACGACGAGGGAGACCTTGAGCGTGCTGCCGAACGTGGTTGGCGGCTGGGCGTACATGACGTACGTCTTGTCGGATGTCGTGGGCAGGTCGACCGGCGTGCCGAAGCGGGTCCGGCTCGACTGGCCGGTGGACAGGCGCAGCTCGCCGACGATCGGTGGCCCGTCGTTGGTCAGCCGGACCTGGATCGCCATCCAGGCGCCGACCCGGGCCTGGCCCTTGAGCAGGACGCGGGCCTCCATCGTCGGCCCCTCGGCCGCAGCCACCGGTGAGATCGACGGGACGAGCGCCGCCAACAGCAGCGCCGACACGGCAGCCAGGCGGAGCACGGTGGCGGTCCGGTGACGGGTCCGGTGCGAACGGTCTTCGGAGCGGTGCACGAACCCTCCTGGGGTCTGCGGCGCAGGATCGATCGCATCCTCGACGCCTCGACCCCCCGAAAAGTTGCGATAGCTCCGTCACGTTCCGGTAACAGCACCGAATCGATTGCGGCGCGAACGCGGCGGCTATCGTACGATGCCCGTCGTCCCCGCCCGCCGTTCGCCGCGCCGATGCCGCCGATTCGGGCGGCCGATTCGAGGAGGCCGTGCCCAAGGTCCGCGCGTTCCGTGCGCTCCGGTTCAGCCCGGATTCGGTCGACGACCTGTCACGCGTCGTCAGCCCGCCGTACGACGTCATCGCCCCGGCGGAGCAGCGGACGCTGCTCGACCGCCACCCCCGCAACGTGGTCCGGCTGGACCTGCCCGAGGTGGAGCCCGGCGAGGAGCCGGATGAGCGGTATCGCCGCGCGGCACGAACACTCGCCGCCTGGCGCTCCGACGGCACGCTCCACAAGGACCCGCGACCGTCGCTGTACGCCTACGAGCAGGTCTACCAGCTCCCCGGGGACCACGAGGAGCGGCGGCAGATCGGCTTTTTCGGGCGACTGCTCCTCGAACCGCTCGAGCCCGACAGCACGGTGCGGCCGCACGAACGCACGATGGCCGCCGCGCGCGAGGACCGCTACCGGTTGCTTCGGGCGACCGGGGTCAACACGTCGCCGGTGGTGACGATGTTCGACGACCTTGCCGGCGACGCTGCGTCCAGCCTCGCGGGGATCGCGGCAACCCCACCCGCCGTGGAGATCGCCGTCGATGGCGTGTGTCACCGGTTGTGGGCGATCCCGGACGACGGCGAACCCGACGGCCTGGTCGCCCGGCTCACCCGGGCGGTCGAAGCGGGACCGCTCACGATCGCCGACGGGCACCACCGCTACGAGACCGCCCTCCGCTACCGGGACGAGCGGCGGATGAGCCGGTCGTGCGAGGAGGACCCGGCGTTCGATTACATCCTCAGCCTGTTCCTCGACAGCCGGTCGCAGTCGCTGACCGTGCTGCCAACCCACCGGCTGGTCCGCGGCCTTGGCGATGGTGCAGCGGTGCTTGCCGCCGCGGCCGCGTCCCTGTTCGACGTCGTCCCGGCCGATCGGACGGCCCTCGAGCGCTTTGGCACAGCCGCCGGCGCCGGCGGTAGGGGGCGGTTCGGCCTGTGGGCTGCCGGAGCCGGACACGTCCTCTCCGCTCGCCGCGAGATGCTGGAGCCGCTGCTGCCGCCGGGCGGCGAAGCGGTTCGCCGACTCGACGTCACGATCATGGGCGTCGCGCTCGAGCGTCTCGCCGGGATCGACGCCGAGGCGATCGCCGAGGGTGAGCGGCTGGAGTACACCAAGTCCGCCCGCGAGGCAGTGGACCGGGTCGACGATCCCTCCGATCCCGTCGATGCGGCATTCCTGCTCGAACCGACGCCCGTCCGGTCGATCATCGACGTCGCCGCCGCGGGTGACGTGATGCCCCAGAAGTCGACCTATTTCCATCCCAAGCCGTTGACCGGCCTGGTCATCAACCCCCACGAGTGGTGAGCCCGATGCCCGATACGACCCCCGACCAGATCCTCGCCCGGGCCCAGGTCCCGCCGGTCAACGGGCGGCCGGTTCGCAAGGACGAGATCGAGCTCCACGAACGGGGTCTGTACATCGAATCGTGGCTGCCGGAACGCCGTTCTCGCCGCAAGCCGCTGCTGTTCATCCACGGCGAGCTGGCCGGCTCGTGGCTCTGGGAGCGCTACCTCGGCTACTTCGCCGGGCGTGGCTGGGAGGGCCATGCCCTCAACCTGCGCAATCACTTCTGGTCGCAGACCGCCGACGCCGCCGAGCTGTCGTTCGACACCTATACCGAGGACGTGGTCGCGGCGATCGCCCGCCTCGGTCCCAATGCCGTGGTGGTCGGCCACGCGATGGGCGGCCTGCTGGCCCTCAAGGCGGCCGAACGGATGCCGATCAGCGGCCTGGTGCTGCTGTCACCCGAACCACCGGCGGCCCTGCGGGAGGAGGCCCGGCCGTACGAGATCCGCGAGATCCCGGATGTCTACGGGAAGGCCTGGATCGGCTGGGAGACGCTGCCCGAGAAGCTCCAGCGCGACCACCGCGACCTGACCATCGGCGACGTGCTCCGGATTCAGCATCTCCTCGGCCAGAAGGCCCACGAGGCCGGCAACGCCCGCCGCCAGGTGCTGCGGGGCGTGTCCGTGGATGCGCGTGCGCTCGCCGGGATCCCCAAGCTGGTGATCGGGGCCGGACTCGACCGGTACGTGCCGGAGACCTCCTCGGAGGGGGTGGCGGAGTGGCTGGACGCCGAGTACGAGCCGTTCGGGGCCCATTCGCATTTCGGCCTCGTCCTCGCCGAGAACGGCTTCCAGCAGGTCGCCGAGTCGATCCGGGGCTTCCTGGAAACGCACCGGCTGTAAGCCCGGGCGGCCCGCCCGCGGTTGCCACGTTTCGGGGAGGGTTGCTACCATTTCGACCGTCCGGCGGCTCCTGCAAGCCCGCCGCGTCCGTGCCGCATTCGTCTAGAGGCCCAGGACACCGCCCTCTCAAGGCGGAGATCACCGGTTCGAATCCGGTATGCGGTACCAACTCCGAACCGCAACTGTCTGTGGACCGCCACGGCGAGCCTGGGTGTCGGCCGCCGCCCGGTTCGGATCCGCAAACCGTGCGATCGCGTGCCTTTCGACGTCGTGCGACTGGGGTCGACGTGCCGCGATTCCTCGAGGTTTGTGCACAACGATCGGCGAGGCTGGCGAGAAGTGACAAAGGACTGGCCCCGGCAGACCCATACCGTGTGATGTGCAAAGGCTCAAGCCGATGCCGTTAGCGGAAGTGGGATGGATACCGACCTGGTGGTCCGAGCGCAACGTGGCGACATGGAGGCTTACTCCCTCCTCGCTGCGCGGATCGCCGACCGGTTCCTCGGGGTCGCGCGCCGGATCCTGCGCGACCGCGATCTTGCCGAGGACGCGACGCAGCAGGCGCTGCTGACGGCCTGGCAGGACCTCCCGCGACTCAATGACCCGGCCCGCTTCGAGGCCTGGTCGTACCGGCTCCTCGTGCACGCCTGCTATGCCGAGGGCCGCAAGGAGCGTCGCTGGGCACCGAACCTGCACGTGCTCCCGACCGACGAGGCGATGTCGGATGCCGAACTCGGAGCGGTCGTCGATCGCGACCAACTCGAGCGTGGCTTCCGGCGCCTCCCGATCGATCACCGAACGGTGCTGGTGCTCTACCACTACCTCGACAAGCCACTCGACGAGATCGCGAGGATCCTCGAGATCCCCGTCGGGACGGCCCACTCACGTCTACATCACGCGATGCGCGGCATGCGCGCGGCCCTCGAGGCCGACGCGCGACCGACGGCGCGGGAGGCAGCGCAATGAGCGCAGAACTCGACGTCAACCGCATCGTCCGGTCGTGGATCCGGGCAGAGGAGCACGACTCGGCGGACCGTGTCCTCCAGATCGTCCTGTCGCGCCTGGACACGACCCCACAGCGGCGGCACGTGTGGTCGCTGCGGAGGGACTTCCACGTGAACAAGCTCGCTCCGGCGGCGATCGCGGCAGCGGCAGTGGTGGCCGTCGCGGTCGTGGGCATCAACCTATTGCCCGGGAGCCGGACTGGATCGGGCGGTCCCCCGCCTTCCGCCTCCCCGTCCCCTTCGCCGAGTCCGACCCCGGAACTCGTGACGCATGTGGTCAGGCCGGGCGGCTCCGACGACCAGGACCCTCGCGCCGCTTCGATCACCATCACCCTCGACGCCCCTGCGTCGTGGGAGCGATTCGAGGAAATTGGCGTGTGGATCGATGACAACGCGCCGCCCGATGGGGCCGCCTTGTTCACCTACGGGGGGGCCGACGTCGGGCTCTACAGCGATCCTTGTCGTCCCGAGCCTCGCGGCGATGCCGACATCGCCGTCGGCCCGACGGTCGACGACCTCGTTACCGCCCTCGTCGACCACCCGTCGCTTGAGGTGACCTCCCCCGTTGACGTTACGCTCGCCGGGTATTCCGGAACGTACCTGGACCTCCTGGTCCCGGACGACATCAGTCCGTGCGCCACCTACCACGCCATGGACGCGCACATTTACGCCCAGGGTCCCGGCCATCGCTGGCACATGTGGGTGCTCGACGTCGGCGGCGTCCGGGTGGTGGTCGAGACGGACGATTACGCCGGAACATCCGCCCAGCGTCGGGCCGAGCTTCAGTCGATCGTGGATTCCATCCAGATCACTCACTGACGAGCGCGGCCGCTCGAGGCCGCTCGCGACCGATCCAACACATTCCAAGGAGGTCCGGCCATGTTCCGGAGGTCAGCCACCGCACGCCTCGAATCGCCCACACAGGTCCCATCGAAAGTGAGGAGTCCCATGGTCCCAAAGCGCCTCGCGTTCGCCGCGGTGATCGCCATGCTGGTCGTGCCGGCGGGTCCCATCCACGCAAGCGGTGACGGCGACGTCGTCCTGGACTGGAACGCCATCATGGTGACGACCGTCAGCGGCCAGAACCCGTTCGCCCAGGCACGCTTCGCGGCGATCACGCAGCTGGCCGTGTTCGAGGCGGTCAACTCGATCACCGGCGACTACGACTCGTACCTGTCGCCGATCGATGCCCCGGCCGGCGCGTCCGCCGAGGCGGCCGCCGTGGCCGCGGCGCATGCCGTCCTCGTGAACTACTTCCCGGGAGCGGCAGCTACGCTGGACGCGGCCCGGGCTGCATCGCTCTCCGCGATCCCCGACGGCCAGTCAGAGGATGACGGCATCGCCGTTGGCCAGGCGGCCGCTGCGGCGCTCATCGCCCTGCGCACCGGCGACGGATCGAGCCCACCCCAGTTCCATCAGCCGGCGTCGTCGGATCCGGGCGTGTGGCAGGCCACGCCGACCTGCCCGCCGGCCGGGGGGATCCTGCGCCACTGGCAGAATGTCACCCCGTTCGGCGTCGAGAGCAACGCCCAGTTCCGCTCGGACCCCCCACCAGCTCTGTGGAACCCCCAGTACGCGCGCGACTACGACGAGGTCGCGAGGGTCGGGGCCATCGACAGCCAGGACCGCCCGCAGGATCGGGCGGACGTGGCCCGGCTCTATAACTCGCTCCTCGCGGTCGGCACCTGGAATGGGGTTGCCCGACAACTTGCCGGCGCCGATCCGCACTCGCTCTCCGAGCACGCCCGCGTCCTCGCCCTCCTGAACATGGCGATCGCCGATGCGCTCACGACGGTGATGGAGTCCAAGTACCACTACGACTTCTGGCGGCCGGAGACGGCGATTCGGGCCGGCGACGCGGACGGGAACGAGCGAACCATCGCCCGCACCGACTACGTGCCATTCATCGCCACGCCGTGCTTCCCGAGCTACCCGTCCGCCCACGCGAGCGGGAGCTACGCCGGCCGGTCGATCCTCGAGCGAGTCTGGGGTGGTGGCGGACATTCGATCGTGATCAGCCACCCGGCTGTTCCGGGAGTCGAGGTCCGCTACACCAGCCTGAAGCAGATCACCGACGACATCGACGATGCCCGGATCTTCGGTGGGATTCACTTCCGCTTCGACCAGGAGGCGGGCGGGAAGCAGGGCCGGAGCGTTGGCCAGTACGTCTTCGCGCACTACCTGGAGGCCCTCGAACCCTAGGCTTCACCCACCTGGTGGACGTCCTTGATGACGCTGCCTCACAGAAATCGACGAACGTCCCGGGAGCGTCATGAGTGCCCCGGGACGTTCTGTCGGCTCAGCGAATGAGACGGATCTCACGGAGCGGATCGCCGCCGTCGATAAGCAGGCGGCCATCCGGGGTCAGAGCCGCGGCGATCCGCTTCAGGGCCAGCTCGCCGGCACGCGGATGGCGGCCGTCGAGCGCACCGACACGCACGGCGATTGCGAGGTCGTACGGCGCCTCGCCCGCCTCGAGCTCGAAGTCTTCGGCCGCAACCTGGCGGACGCTCAGGCGGCCGGCGGCGATCTGCTCGGCCGATCCTGCCCGGGTCTGGGCGACCGCCTTTGGGGTGGCCGCAACACCAGCTTCGCGTGCTGGCCGCAGGGCTGGGAATCTCGCTCGCTGTCGAGGTTTCCCACTTCACCATCAGTGAGCGAGTGGCGTCGGCCGCTGACGTAATCCTCAACGGGCTCGGCGTGGTACTCGGCTGGCTCCTTGGTGGCACCGCGGTACGTGTGCTCGACGAACGCAATGCGGTCTCTGAGCCACGTCGTTCTGGATGAGCGAGCTGCTGCGGACTGACGTTCAGCTGGCTGTGGTGGGGTCCACCTTGAGAACGCGATTCCCGCGGGTCGACGCCCAGATGATGCCGTCATCCCACACGAGGTCGTAGTAGTCGCCACGCCCGAGCAGGACCGTCCCGACGATGGTCGCTGTCAGTGGATCGATCTTCGCGATCCCGGTCGCAGTAGCGGCCCACACATGGCCGTCCCCGACGGTGATCCCCACGCCGCTTCCGACGTCGGCGATCGTCGTGACCTCGTTCGTCGCCGGGTCGATGCGAGACACGCTCCCAGCCTGGTAGTTGGTGACCCAGACCGCGTCATCGGTCGTCGCCAATGTGTGTGCACCGGCCTCCGTGGTTACCGGCGCGACGTCGCCGCTCGACATGTCGACGCGGACGACCTTGCCTTCCTTGCACGCCACCCAGGCGCTGGCGAAGGCAATGATCAGGTCTTTCGGATCTCCGCAGACGGTCGCGAGGTCCGGCCCGATCGGCTGTCCGATCGCTCCGCTGGCTGCATCGATGCGATGAAGCCCCAGCTCGTTGAACAGCCAGACGGCTCCGTCCCCCAGGGCGAACATACCGCCCATGGGGATCCGAAGGGTCTCCTTCGCAGAGACTGGATCGACCCGTGCGAGCCAGCCACCACCAACGATCCAGAGTCCTTCGCTGCCAGCCTTCACCTTGTGGCCTCGCGGAACCGCCGGTGCGGTCGTCCCGGTGGCGATGTCGATCCTGACGATGGCGTCGACTGGCGGATCGACCTGGATCCAGAGCGCGCCGCCCGTCACCGCCAGGGACCAACCGGCGCCGCCGGCGTCGAGTGACCCGAGAAGGCCGGCGGGCGTCGGCATCGGTGTCCTGACACTGGGGCTTGCGGTCGGCTGTGTCGTCGGCCCTGGGGTCGCGCCGGGGGTCGACGGCACGGCGCCGCCCAGGGTCCCGGTAGTGCAGGCGCCCGTCAGGCCAGAGGTGACACAGGCGAGGCCAAGTGCTGCGATGCGGCGCCTGACGCCGCTGGTCCGGAGTCTCGTCATTGGATCAATCCTCCCAGTGTTAGCGGGGTCAGGCGGCGACGCGCCCGTCGCCGCCTGAAGGGGTCAGGGCAGGCGGTCGCCGCGCGGCTGCCAGGCCGGAACGGACTGGAGGCCGATCCTGCTGACCAGGTGGATCGAGCCGTCGGCGAGATCGACATACCGGTTCGCCCGGTCGTCGAACCGAAGGAACGCGATGAACCGTCCGTCCGGGGACCACGCCGTGCCGAAGTCATCTGTTGGTCCGCCAACGACCGTGTGCTGGTCGCTGCCGTCGGCGTTCATCACAAGGATGTTGCCGGGGTCACCCGCGGCGTACGAAATCTTCGACCCATCCGGGCTCCAATCCGGCGTCTGGTCCTTGAAGACCGGGTCGAACGTGAGCTGCGTCGGATCGGTGCCGTCGGCGTTCATGACGAAGACCTGGCCCGTGCCGCCGGCACGGTCGCTGGTGAAGACGATCTGGCTCCCGTCCGGCGAGAAGGCCGGGCTGCCGTCGAACCCGGGATCGGTGGTCAGCTGTGTCAAATCGGTGCCGTCGGTATCGACCAGCCAGATGTCGTCGTTCGTCCCGCCAGGCAGGCGACCTGTGAACACGAGCCGCGTGCCGTCCGGTGAGAAGTCGGGGAACGTCATCCGGCCGCCGAGGTTGGTCACCTTCCGCTTGTCCTCGCCGTTTGCCTTCATCGTCCAGATCTCGATGACGCCGCCGCGAGCGCGGATGCCATGGCACCAGGCCAGCGTCTTGCCATCGGCCGACCAGGCAGGGCAGGCGTCGAAGTCCGGGTTGGTGGTGAGCCGCATCGGTGCCTGCCCGCCGGGCAGGGTCGAGTACAGGTCGACGTTGCCGCCGACGTCGGAGCCAAACGCGATCCGACCGTTGGTCGAGCCGGGGTAGGTGGCGGTCACCGGCTGGCCGATCGCCGCGGCGATCGCGACGGCGGCAAACATGGCGGCCGGCCAGCGGGTCTTCGAAGAGCGGTTCATCGGGAAACCTCCTGAATCAGGTTGGTCGGGGCGTTCGCAGGGCATGACTAGGCAAGGCACCTCCACACAAGGGTTTTGGGGATGGGGTCAGGCGGCCGTCAGGGCGTGCCGGCGTCTACCTGCAGCACGGTTCTGGTGTCTGCCGTGGTCACCCACAGCGAGCCATCGACCCAGAACGTGTCATGGAACATGGTTCCCGGTAGCGGGATGTCGCGGACGATCTCGTTGGTGAGGGGGTCGACAGCGGCGATGGATTGCGGAGCGGATGCCCAGACGAGACCGCCGCCGAATGAAAGGCCCAGCGACGGGCTAGCGCCGAATCCGCCGATCCGCTCGATCACGGCCCCGGTTTGGGGGTCAACACGGACGAGCTCGAGGAGCCGATTGCGGATCCAGAGCAATTCGAAGCCCAGTTCGAGCTCGACCGGGCCGGCGCCGACCTCGACCGTGTCGACCACCTCGTGCGTCTCGGGGTCGATCCGCACGAGCACGCCGCTTGAGTCGCAGGCAACCCACACCGAGCCTCCGGCGAGAACGATCTGTTTTGGCTCGGCCGGCACCTCGATCGATGCGACCTGCTCGCCCGTATTCAGATCGGTAGCGACCACGACATGGACGTCCTGGACGAGGTCAACAGACCACACAGTGTCCCCGTCCTTCGCGGCAATCGATCCGGGGATGCCGTCGAACCGTGCGAGCTCCAAACCGGTGTCCGGATCGACACGGACAAGGACCTGCTCCTCACCCTTCTGCACCCACAGCTGCTCTTCATAAAGGAACATCGAGTGCCCGCCGGAGACGGTACCGACGACCTCTCCCGTAATGGGATCGATGCCGGTCACCCCGACGTCGTCTGACTGGACCCAGATGCGCCCCGGCGTTCCGAGGATCTGCCAGGTGGCTCCACCAAGAACGATCCGCTGGATCACGGCCGGATAGGGGTTCGGGCTGAGGGTCGGCGCCACGGTCGTGGTAACCGACGGGGTAGGCGCGATGGGCACAACGGATGGACCACGACCGCCACCCGTGAGGAAAGCAGCGAGTCCGCCTGTCGCGGTCAGCGCTGCAGCGACCGCGAGCAGCCGGAGCGGCGGACGCCCCATTCGAACCGGCATCCGACGCAGGAGTGGCCGCTCCTGCGGCGTTGTCATCAATTCAGCGAGGGTCGCCTCGGTGACCCGTCCGACCGAGGACGGCGCCTCCCGGGTGTCGAGCCAGCGCTCAAGCTTGGCGGTGAATTCGAGGTCGTCGTTCATGCCGTTACCCGGGCCTTCGGAAGCTCATCGTCGTGGTCGAGGAAGGCGCGCATGGCGCGCACGGCGTAGTGCAGACGCGACCGCGCCGTGCCCGTCGGGATGCCGACGATGCGGCCGACCTCGACGAGCGGCATTCCCAGGTAGTGATGCAGGACGATCACCGCCCGGTGGTCGACGGACAGGCGGCTGAACGCGCGGTCGAGCCGGTCTCGTTCGTCCACCTGGCTTTCTGCGTTCGCGAATTCGGGAAGGAGCGCGAGGGCCACCGGCGCCTGGACCTCCCACGGTCGGCGCCGCACCTCGTCGCGACACGCGCTGACCACGAGCCGATAGGTCCATGCCTCGAACCGCTCGGGCTCGCGAAGGGACCGCAGCTTGCGCCACGCCGTGATCACCGCCACCTGCGTGGCTTCCTCGGCGCGGTCCCGGTCGCCGAGGATCCGGTAGGCGACGCCGAACAGGCGGTCGACCGCCGCGGGCACGAGCGCCGCGAAGGCTTCTCGGTCACCTCGCTGTGCCAGCCGGACGAGCTCAACGTCCATTCCGTCCTCGACACCCCAGCCGCGTCTCGGCCAGTCGACATCATGACGCGCCGACCTGCCCGGAACGTTCAGTCGAACCCGAAGTTCGCGAGAATGACAGCGGCTGCTGCCATCACGACTTCGGCGGGACGGTTGCCGTCGGTGGGAGACTGGTCGACGCGATGAGTTCGAGGGCGGGCACACGGTCGACGGCGACAACACGCGATGACCTGCCCACGGGCACCGTCACGTTCCTCTTCACCGACATCGAAGGATCCACGCGGCTCGGACACGAGCTCGCCGACCGATTTGACGCTGTCCTCGAGGGACACCATCAACTGATTCGTGCGGTCCTCGCGCGGCACGGTGGCATCGAGGTCAGCACCGATGGCGATGCCTTCTTCGCGGTCTTCCCATCCGCCCCGGCGGCGGTCGCGGCTGCCGTCGAGGCCCAGCGAGGTCTCGCTACGCATCCGTGGCCGGCCGAAGCGGAGATCCGCGTCCGGATGGGGCTGCACACCGGGGAAGGCCGCCTTGGCGGCGACAATTACATCGGGACGGACGTCAACCGCGCCGCCCGGATCGCGGCCGCCGCGCACGGCGGTCAGGTCCTGCTGTCGGATGCGACTCGCGCGCTCGCATCACAACTCCCGTCCGGCGTAACGATTCGCGATCTCGGCAGGCATCGCCTCAAGGATCTCCCCGAACCCGATCGGATCTGGCAGCTCGCGATCGACGGCCTGGAGAGCGAGTTCCCGGCAATTCGATCGCTCGACGCCCGGCCCAACAACCTTCCCTTGCCGGCGGCATCGCTGATCGGCCGGACCGCCGAGCTCGCTGCGATCGTCGACCTCGTCCGCGAGCAGCGTCTCGTGACGCTCACCGGACCCGGCGGCACCGGCAAGACCCGGCTGGCGCTCGCGGCCGCGCACCATCTCCTGGCCGAGTTTGCCGACGGGGCCTACTTCGTCGCTCTCCAGGACGCCTGGGATCGGCCAGCCGTGGCTGCGACCATCGCCAAGGCGGTCGGGGTCCGCGAGAAGTACGACCGCGACCTGGAGCAGGGCGTCAAGGAGTTCGTCGAGCACCGCAAGGTGTTGCTGGTCCTCGACAACTTCGAGCAGGTGGTCGAGGCCGGTGCGCCCCTTGTCACTGAGCTCCTTGCCGCTGCCTCGGGGCTCCATGTCCTCGTCACGAGTCGGGCGGTGCTCCGGGTTGCGGGTGAACAGGAATTCTCCGTCCCGCCACTGGACGTCCCTGATCCACGCGAGCTCCCGCCGCTCCGTGTCCTCGGTCAGGTCGAGTCGATCGCCCTGTTCGTCCAGCGCGCACGAGCCGTTGCGCCCGGCTTCGCCGTGACCGATGACAACGCCCGTGCCGTGACCGAGATCGCCCGCCGGCTCGACGGCCTGCCGTTGGGGATCGAGCTCGCAGCCGCAAGGGTGAAGCTCATGAGCCCCACGGCCATCCTTGACCGGCTCGAGCGCCACCTGCCGATCCTCTCTACATCGGCCCGGGACGTCCCCGCCCGGCAGCGGACGCTCCACGACGCGATCGAGTGGAGCTACGACCTGCTCGAACCAGCAGAGCGGCGACTGCTTGCCCGGCTATCGGTCTTTTCCGGCGGCTGGACGCTCGATGGGGCCGAAGAGGTGGCCAATCCGGGACGCGAGCTCGGGATCGACACGCTCGACGGCCTTTCCTCGCTGGTCGACAAGAGCCTGGTTCGGCCGCTGGCGGAGGACGGGACCGAGGCCCCGGCCGAGCCACGGTTCTCGATGCTCCAGGTCATCCGCGAGTTCGGGGCCGAGAAGCTCGACGAGGACCCGGACGCAGAATCGATTCGCCGTCGCCACGCCGAGTGGGTCCTCCGATTGGCGGAAACAGCGAAGCCGGAGCTTCGCCGCAACGACCTGCGCCGCTGGCAGCATCTGTTGCGGCGCGAGGAGGAGAACCTCCGGACGGCGCTGCGCTGGGCGATCGAACGTGGCGAGGCCGAGATCGGCCTCAGGACGGCATCGGCCGTGTGGGACTTCTGGCACTACTGGGCAGAGGTTCGGGAGGGCATCGCCTCGCTCGAGTCGCTGCTGGCGCTGCCCTCCGCCGCGGCACCCACCGATGCTCGCGCACGTGGCCTCGACGCGCTCGGCGGGCTCGTTTACTGGCAGGGCAAGGTCGACCGCGCGTGGGACCTCTACGAGGAGGCCGTCGGCATCCGACGCCGCCTCGGCGACCACCACGCGCTTGCCGACGCGCTCTTCGAAACGGCATGGGCGGCTGCCGCGGCATACGACACGGACCGGGCGCTGGCGCGCGCCATCGAAGCGCGCGACCTGTACCAGGCGTCAGGCGATTCGACGAGCGTCCAACTCACGAACGACTGGATGCGCATCGAGCCGGCGATCCTCGCCGGGCGAGGGGATCCCAACGCGGCCATCGCGGCGATCGAGCACGCCCATGCGACGACAAGAGCGCTGGGTCGAACGCACGATGCGACCGACTGGCTCAATGCCGGCGCGCTGCTCCACCAGGTCCATGGCGACCCGACCAAGGGTCTGCCCCTCGCTCGGGAGACGATCGCGGCGTGGTACGACCTGGGCAATCTCGGCCGGCTGCCGCTCGCGCTCAAGGTCAGCGCTGCGCTCGAGCTGCAGGCCGGCGAACCCCGGCGCGCCGTGCGTCTCGAGGCGGCGGCGCGGCGGCTGATCGAGGACGTGGGCGGCGACCTGTACCAGGTGTTCGGTCAACTTGGCGACGCGATCGAGGCGGCCCGGCCGCTGCTCGATCCCGACGAGCATGCCCGCGCGATCGAGGAGGGCCGAACCCGCAGCCTCGCCGAGCAGATCGCGTTCGCGCTCCGTCGCGACGACGGCGAGTCGACGCAATCAGCGGGCTGGGAGCAGATCTCCGGATCGGCGCAGTAGTCGGTCACCCGGCCGACGATCACGGGAAGGAGCTCGACGTCCTGGCCAAGAATGTCCTCCGCCAGCTTCCCGGACATCCTCCCCGGACCTCGGGCTCCACATCCGGCAGCACCTCAGCGGACGGGCTCGCAGCATGAAGTTCTTCGAATTCGGGCTGGACCTCATCCTTGACGGGATCGAGCGACTGCGTGACGCGCCGCCATCCGCGGTCTCAATCCTCGAACGCAGCCGCCAGAAGCGGCGATCACGTTCGGCATGATGGCCGCGGTCAGGGGGTCCGGCCCTGGCGCCGCCGACCTGGCGGCACTGCTGCGGGAGCACGCGTCGAGGCATTCGGTTCCCGGGGCTGCGATCGGGATCCTGTACGACGGCGTTGCCACGACCGCGTACCACGGCGTGGCGGACGTGACCACCGGCGAGCCGGTCACACCCGAGACGCGCTTCAGCGTTGGATCGTTGACCAAGTCGATGGTCGCGACGGTCATCGCCCACCTGGCAGAAGCCGGCCGGCTGTCCCTCGACGATCCGTTGGCGGCGCACCTGCCGGAGCTACGTGGCGGCGGCTGGGCCGGACGCGCCACCCTGCGCGACCTCCTGGCGAATCGGTCCGGGCTCCCGCTGAGCGCGGCGCTCGAGTTCGGTTTCGCCGATCACGCGGACGAGGACGACGCCGCGCTCTCACGATTCGTCGCCGAACTCGATGCCGGCGTCAACGCTTCGGCGTTCTGGTCGTACACCAACGTCGGCTGGTGCTTGGTGGGGCGAGTGATCGAAACCGCGACGGGCGACTCCTGGGAACGGGCGATGCGCCGTCATCTGTTCGAGCGGGCGGCGATGAGCGAGACGACCTTTGCAACCGAGCCGGATTCCGGGCCTCGTGTCTCGGGGCATGACATCACTAGGGGCGGCGCTGTGCCGCTCGCACCGCTGGTCGCACGCGCGTATGCACCTGCTGGGACGAGCCTCCTCGCTCCGGTCACGGATCTGCTGCACTTCGCCGCACGGCACCTCGACGAAGCATCCCTCGCGATGCTGCGCATCCCGCATGCCGAGGTCTCGATCCACGGCTGGTTCGATGCCTGGGGCCTGGGGTGGGCACGGTTCGACTGGCCGGGTGCCGAGGTCTGGGGTTGGGACGGGCTGATCAGCGGCGAGCGCTCGTTCCTGCGGCTCGTCCCCGGGCATCGGGCCGCCATCGTCCTGATGACGAATGGCAGTACGGGGCGGGCGATGTACCGCTCTCTGTTTGCCGATCTCCTCGAGCCGTGGCTCGGGGTCGCTTTTCCCCGGCTTCGACTCGACCCGGTCCGGGGCGCGGCGGGTGACCTGTCGCGCTTCACGGGCACCTACGCCTGGCCGGACCGGACGATCGAGGTCGCGGCCACGCCGAACGGCTTATCTCTCAGGACCGAGAGCGGCGAACGGGAGGCCCTCCCGCTCGATGACCGAACCTTCCTGGTCGACGCCTCCGACCCCGACACCCCAACCGTGACCTTCGGGTCGTTTGACGGATCGGGCCGCCCGGGCGTGCTCTACTCCATGCTCTGGGGCCTGCCGCGCGTCACCGACTGACCGTCAGATGCGCCGGTAGTTCAGCTGGAAGTCAAACTCGAGTGGGGACCCCAGCTCCTTGCCCGCCTCCCACCGTCCGGTGATGGTGTTTCCGTCCTGGCTCAGCTCGCCGACATAGCGCTGCGGCCAGTCCGGGCCCTCGCGGAACAGCGTCCAGACACCGTCCTCGAACGTCATCTCGTAGAGCCGCGCGACGCCCCGCGAGTCGAAGTAGTGCTGCTGCAGCCCGCCGTCCGGGCCAGTCGCGCCGATGACGCAGATCCCGTTGGGGAACTCGGGCCGATCGACGGACGAGCGCTCGATCAGAAAGCCGCCGCCCTGGAGCCACTCAAACGTCGTCCGGCCCTCGGCCTCGACGCCGGGAACATCGGTCGCCCACTCGCCGACCAGGACGTCAAGCCGGCGAAGCACGTCAAGAGGATCAGCTGGCATCGATCGTCCTCCACGGGCAGTTGGAACGGTCCGATGGCATCATCGGCCGATGTCAATGATGACCGTGCCCGTTCCGGGCGCCGATCTCCACGTGGTCGACGAGGGCGATCCCTCGAACCCGCCGATCCTCCTGCTCCACGCGGGCATCGCCGACCTGCGGAGCTGGGATGGACTCGCGTCGAAGCTGGTGGACGCGGGGTACCGCGTCGCCCGTTTCGATGCCCGCGGCGCCGGTCGGACCGAAAGCCGGGTCGTCGACTTCTCGCGGGTGGACGACACGCTCGCCGTCCTCGATGCCCTCGGGGTCGAACCAGCGGTCCTCGTCGGCAACTCGCTGGGTGGCCAGACCGCCATCGACACGGCCATCGTCGCCCCGCAGCGCATCGCCGCGGTCGTCGGCGTCGCGGCCGGCATCAGCGGCTTCGAGCCGCGGCGGACCGAGCTCGAGACGTCGATGTTCGACGAGATGGACGCGCTGGACTCCGCCGACCCACCCGATCCTGCGGCAATCGCCGACATCGACATCCGGGTCTGGGTCGACGGCCCGGGTCAGCCGCCGGATCGCGTACCGGCTCGAATCCGCGACCTCGTCCGCGAGATGGACATGGGCAGCTACGCCCCGGGACGCGAGACCGGCGGGCTGATCCGCCTCGATCCGCCCGCCGCCGCGCGCCTTGCAGAGCTCACCTGCCCGGTGCTCGCCGTCGCCGGCGAGCTGGACGTCTCGAGCGCCGTCGCGGCCGCCCATCACCTCGAGGCGAATGCCCCGAACGCGCGCGCCGTCATCTGGCCGGACGTCGCCCACATGATCGGGATGGAAGAGCCCGACCGCCTGGCCGGGCTCATCATCGAGTTCCTCGCGGGTCAGGGCCGCGCCGCCGGCCCCCAGTCGATGAACCGGGGAACGATCGTCGACGACGCATAGAGCGCATGCAGGCCGGTCCCGTCCGGGCGGATCCGGTACATCGTCGGCACGAGCCCCGGGCCTTCCCGGCGGAAGACGATCCACTTGCCGTCGGGCGAATAGCCGCCGACGTTGGCCCGGAACCCCGCTCCGTAGTGCGTGAGGTAGGTCCAGTCGCTGCCATCGGGCCGGACCGTCACGATATTGACGGCTTCATCGGGAGCAGGCGACGAGTTGTCACTGACGACGAGGTGGCGGCCGTCGGGCGCCCAATCATGCTTGTAGGTGACGGAGATCGACGGCGAGACCTGGACAACCGAGGTGCCATCCAGGTTCGCGACGGCCAGGGCGCCGTCGGGCCAGTTCTTGAAGCTGATCTTCCGGCCATCCGGCGAGACGTTGGGATCCGGGCCACCGGCGCCGGTGATGAACTGATGATCGGAGCCATCGAGGTTCATGCTCCAGATCGTTTCGACCTCGAGAGCGAAGTCGAAGCGGGTGAACACGAGTCGCGTGCCATCCGGGGTGAAGTTCGCGTCGTTCAAGCAGGCATCCGGCTCGGACGCGATCTCGCGGAGGTTGCCGCCGTCGGCGTCCATGAGGGCAATCGCGCACTCGTTGAGGGTGAACACGATCTGGCGCCCGTCAGGTGACCAATCCGGCAGCGCCGCGGCGCCGTCCACGTGAGTGATCTGGCGCAGCTGCTTGCCGTTTGATCGGAGGGTGAAGATCTGGGGACCGCCGTCGAGCTCGGCGTGGAACGCGATGAGGCCGTTCCGGCCGGGGAAGGTCGCACCCACCCCGGTGGCCAGGGCGAACGTCGCAAGGGTCGTGAGGACCGCGATCGTCACGATCGCAATCCGGCGCTGGTACTGGAGCATCAGGTCCTCCTCTGCCTGCGAAGACGCCCCCGTGCGTCATCTCGTCCGGCCTCTGCCAAGGGCGCGGCCTGGGTGGTCGCGCCCGTGGGCCCTTATGGGTAGCGGGACACGCCGATCGTTCAGAAATCGCTGGAGGCCAGGTAACCGGTCACCGCACGGGTCGCCAGAAGGCGTCGTATTGAAGACCCTGGACCTCGTGCGGGTATGGACAGCTCACGCAGCCCGCCGCGGTGAGCTCGGCCAGGCGCAAGGGGTTCAGCTGCTGCCGATTTCCGCCATCGGCGTCCGAGACCCACACCTGGACGGGCAGGTTGGTCGAGTCGCCCTGCCCGGCCCAGCGGGCCAGGGTGTAGACGAGCCGGCCATCGACGGTCCAGCTCGCCAGGGTGGCGCCCACCTGCACCGGCGCTCCCCGATCCACGCCGTGCGGTCCGGAGTCGGTCACCTGCTGCAGCTCCGAGCCATCCGGGCGGACGGTGTAGACCTCGCTATCGACGTTCCAGTTCTCGCGCTTGCCGAACTCGTCGACACCCAGCCACTCGACCGCGGACGTGAACGCGATCAGCGACCCGTCGGGCGACCAGGCTCCGTCCCGGGCCGTGAGCTCCAGCGGCACGAGCTGGCGGAGGTTCGCCCCATCCGCGTCCACCACGAAGAGCGCGGTGTCCTGGAGGCGATCCTCCGGCGTGGGCACGCCGATCGAATTTCGTGAGAAGACCAGCCGCGTCCCGTCCGGCGACCAGGCCGGTTGGGTGTTGATCCCGTCGTGCCCGGAGACCGCGGTCGACCCGAGCTCGGTCACCGCGCGAGTTTCCATGTCCATGATGGCGACCACGGTGTCAGGCACCGCCGCCCCCGAAGCGCCCGCCCGGTGACGGACGAACGCGAGGCGTGCGCCATCCGGGGAGAACGAGAACTCGACATCTGACGCACAAGGGCCTTCGCAATTCGGGCCATGGACCTCGGTGCTGAGGACCTCGACGTTCGCCAGCTGCGGGTCGGGTCCCACGACGTCCGCCAGGTAGTGGGAGTACGCGGCCTCGTTCTCGCCGCCCCAGGCGGTGAAGATCATCCGACGGCCGTCCACGGACATGGTGACGAGCTGGGCGTCCTCGGTCCGATCGGGCAACAACTCGCGGGCGTCCGTGCCATCCGGGTTGGCCACCCAGATCCGGATGCTGATGCACGAATCGAAGTGGTTGGCATCACCCGCGTCGCAACCGGGATCGCCGGCGCGGATCTCGCGGTAGACGGTGTAGAAGACCAGCCCTCCCTGACCCCGCACGATCGTCGGTGGAGGCTCCGGCGGGGTGGATGAGCGATCGACGAGCCCAGGCGGCTCCGGCGGCGGAGGGAGCGAGAATCGCAACAGACCGGAGCCCACCACGATCGTGCCAACGACCAGCACGATTGCCAGCGCGGCCGCGGTCATGAGCATCGTCCGCCGCCCACCGTGGATCGTCGGCCGGTGCCGGTTGGCAATCCTCGGGGTGATCGCCTCGACCGGTAGGGCCGTCACCGCGATGTCCTCCGCGCGCTCGGCGAGGAGCTGACCGACCAGGCGGTCGAGCCGCTCGTCGGACATCGGGTGCTCGATGGCTCGCGTCATGACTGTGCCTCCGCCAGCTCGCGACGGAGTCGCTCACGGGCCGCTCGTAGACGGGATCGGACGGTGTCGAAGGGCACCCCCAGAACGCGGGCTGTCTCGTCGACGGAGTAGCCCGCGTAGAGGTGGAGGGCGATGACGGCTCGGTGGTCTGGCGAGAGGCGGCCGAGAGCCGCGCGGAGGGTGGCCATCTCGGCGGGCTCCGGCAAGGCGGCCGGGAACTCGGACCAGTCGGCCGGATCCCCTCGGAACAGGCTCGCCAGGCCGCTGCCGCGTGTCTGGCGGATCGCCTCCCTGGCGACGATCCGGTCGAGCCACGATCGAAGGCTGCCGGCATCGCGGACGCGGTCGCGCTTGCGCCAGGCTCGTTCCAGCGCAGCCTGGACGGCGTCCTGCGCCTGGTCCGCGTCGCGGGTGATCAGGCCCGCCAGCCGGACGAGGCGCGGATAGTGGGTCCGGACGAACGCGTCCAGTGACCCGAGCTCGACGCGAACTCGATCGACGGCGATCTGGTCGGCCCTGACGAGGGCCTCGGGCTCATTCATGACGGGGTCCTGTTCGGCATCTCGAACCATAGACCCGGCCGGGCGTCGAAACGGACCACTGGCTTCGAATCTTCGCCGGCGTCGCGTAGAGCGCCCGTAGAGGACCAGGCTCGACGATCCAGTCCGACATTGACCCAAGATCGCGCGCGATCCACGATTTGCGCCACTCACGCGGGAGCGTCTGGCATGGAGTTTCGCGTCCTCGGCGCCCTCGAAGCGGGTTCGGGCGGCGCCGTCGTCGACCTGGGCCCGCCGAAACAGCGGGCGCTGCTCGCCATCCTGCTGCTCCATGTCGGGGAGATCGTCCCGGTCGACCGGCTGATCGACCTGCTGTGGGGCGAGGATCCGCCCCGGACCGCTGGTCACTCGATCCAGATCTACATCTCGGAGCTGCGCAAGGCGCTCGAGCCCCTGGCCGGGCAGCGCCTCATCCTGCGTCGCCAGCCCGGATACCAGCTCGACGCGCCGGCCGATTCGGTGGATGCCAACCGGTTCGAGTCGCTGGTGCAGCAAGGCTCTGCCCAGCTGGCGGCCGGCGAACGCGAGGGGGCGATCGCCACGCTCCGGTCGGCGCTCGATTGTGGCGGGGTCCGGCGTTGTCTGACTTTGCGTACGAGGAATTCGCGCAGCCCTACGTCCGGCGGTTCCACGACCTCCATCTCGACGCCATCGAGACGCTGGCGGCCGCGGAGCTCGACACCGGCCAGGCCGCGATCGGTGGTGCCACTGCTCGAGGCCGCCATCCGGGAGGATCCGCTGCGCGAGCGCTCGCGCGAGCTGCTCATGGTCGCCCTCTACCGATCCGGCCGCCACGCGGAGGCCCTCCGAAGCTACGAGAAGCTGCGCGAGTTGCTGGTCGAGGAGCTGGGGCTGGAACCGTCGCCGCCGCTCCAACAGCTGCGCGATCGGGTGCTTCTCCACGACCCGTCGCTGTTGCCGCTCGCGACGCGCCCGGCGGTGCGCGAGGCCGCTCGAAACCCATACAAGGGCCTGCAGCCCTTCGGTGAGCAGGATGCGGGCGACTTCTTCGGCCGGGACTCGCTCCTGGAGCGGCTGCTTGCCGCGCTGGCTGCGGGTCAGCGGCTGATCGGGCTCGTTGGGCCGTCCGGCTCCGGAAAATCCAGCGTCGTGGCGGCGGGCCTGATTCCGAGGCTGCGCGGCGGGGCGCTGCCGGGTTCCGATCGATGGATCTTCATGCCGGTGCCACTGGGCCGGATCCCCTGGCCGACGTCGAGACGGTTCTGGCGCGCACCAATCGCCGGCGCGGCAGCGAGGATCGGTCCAGCCGGACGAGGGCACGCGCGTCGTCCTCGTCATCGACGGCTTCGAGCAGCTGTTCACCGTCGCCGAAGACTCGCGCCGCAACGGGTTCCTGGAATTCCTGGCGGCCGCCGTCAAGGACGAACGCGGACCAACTGTCATCCTCTCGCTCCGCGCCGACTACTACGACCGGCCACTCCAGCACGCGACGTTCGGCGAGGTCTTCGTCCCGGGCGTGATCCATGTGCTGCCGATGACCGCGAGGGAGCTGGAGGCGGCCGTCGTGGAGCCGGCCGAGCGAGTTGGCATTACCGTCGAGTTCGAAGCTCCTCGCCGAGCTCGTGGCCGAGAGCGTGGCCCGTCCGGGCAGCCTGCCACTGCTCCAGTACGCGTTGACCGAGCTCTTCGAAGGCCGAACCGAGCCAACGCTGACGCTCGCCGGCTACGCAGCCCTCGGCGGCCTGCGGGGCGTCCTGTCGCGCCGGGCGGAGGCGACGTTCCTGGCCCTCGGGTCGGACGAGCAACGGATCGCCACGCAGGTCTTCCTGCGCCTCGTCCGGCTGGGCCGCGGGACCGCCGACTCCCGCCGGCGGCTGCTGCTCTCCGAGCTGACCGACCTTGGGATCGATGCCGTGGCGTTGTCGTCGGTGCTGACCTCGTTCGGGCGGCATCGGCTGCTGACCTTCGATCGCGACGAACTGAGCGGCGCGGCCACGGTGGAGCTCGCGCACGAGGCACTCCTGACCGAGTGGGAGCGGCTGGCCGGCTGGATCGACCGGCATCGGGCCGCGCTCCGGCGACGGGATGCGCTGCTCTCGGCGGTCGATGAATGGGAGCTGTCCGACCGTGACCCGGAGTACCTGCTCGCCGGCGGTCGGCTGGCCGAGTTCGCGCAATGGAGCCGCGAGGGCAGTCTCCAGTTGACGACCCGGGAGCGGGAATTCCTCGAGGCGGGCCTGGAGCGGCAGCGATCCGCCGAAGCGGTCGACGCGGCGCGCGTCGAGGCACACCGACGCCTGGCACGAAGCGCGCGCGTGCGACTCGTCGCCCTTGGGGCCGCGGTCGTCGCCCTGGTCGGGGGCGGGTTGGTCTGGGCCGTCGCCGCGCCGGCGCCCCCACCAAGGCCGGTTGCCTTGATGTGGACCAACCCGGGTCTGGTGAACATGCAGATCCAGGCCGGGTTCGACCGCGCCGTGACGGACTTCGGACTCCAGGGCCAGAAATACACCTTTGACAGTATCGAGACTGCCCTGCAGGCCCAGTACGGTGAGAACTTCTGGGAGAGCCGCACCGAGCAGGAGGTGTTCGCGCTGTGGGATCGCGAACAGGACAATCAGATGCGACGCGTCGCAGGCGATGGTGCCGGACTGATTGCAGCGGTCAGTATCGAGATCAATACGGTGAGGCGCGTCATCAGCGATTTTCCGGACGTCAGGTTCCTCACCGACCAGCCCAGCTCCTTGCCGAACGTCGCGACGCTCACCTTCGTCGACTCAGAGGCGTCGTACCTCGCCGGTGCTACGGCGGCCCTCACCACCGAATCCGGTGTCATTGGCTACATCGGCGGCGTCGACTGGGAGGGGATCTGGGGCTTCCAGGCGGGCTATGAGGCCGGTGCCCGATCCGTCAACCCAGGGATCACCATCCTGGTCGACTACCTGTCGACGGCATCCGAGTTCACCGGCTTCCAGGATGTCCCCGCGGCTCGATCGACGGCACTGGACATGTACCGCCAGGGAGCGGACGTGATCATGCACGCCGCCGGGGACTCCGGGCTTGGCCTGTTCGAAGCGGCCACCGAGTACACCCGAACCGAGGGCCGCCACGTCTGGGCGATCGGGGTCGACAGCGACCAGTACGAGACGGTAACCCGGCTCCCCGGAGCGACCGATGCCGAAGCATGGCAGGCGCACATCCTGACGTCGGTGCTGAAGGGCCTCGACCAGATGACTTACGCCGCGTTAGCCGAATATGTCGAGGGCAAGTTCACCCCCGGTCCGTGGAAATGGGGTCTCGAGACCGGCGCTACCGGCCTGTCGTACAGCGGTGGCTACATCGATGAGCACCGCGACGCCCTGGAGGCCCTGAAGGCCGACATCATCGCGCGACGGATCGACGTGCCTTGCCTGCCGGAGGACAAGCTGGCGAAGGCCAGCAGGCTGGGCATCGGTCCGGACGACTGCCACGACTGAGGCCATAGAGACGGCATAGAGCGCCGGTTGCCGGCGCATCGACGGGTCCTTCGCATCGTTCCGCCATAGACCTCGGCCCGGTGCCGATGGCGGAAGCCGACAGGAGCAGTCCGATGCGTCAGATGCGAGGGTTCGTGATGGTGGCCGTGGCGGGGGCAGTGTTCGCGGCGGCCGGCTGCAGTGCGGCGCCGGGCCGTGAGCGGGCCAACGAGGCGTGGTCGCAGCGGTTGAGCCAGCAGGCTGCCTCCGTCCAGGCTGAGGCGGCCCGGCAGGAGCGCTCGCAGGCGGCCTGGTCGGCTCGCCTGTCCGAACAGGCGCATACCTACGTGGCTGAGCGGGTTCGCGTCCTGCGGGCGAACGAGGCCTGGTCGCTGCGGCTGACCATGCTCGCCGACCACCTCACGGGCGACGGAGCCAGCAAGGACCGAGCCAGCCAGGCATGGACCGACCGGCTGAACGGCCTGGCCGAGTCCGGTGGGTCGACCAATTGAATGAACGGCGCGCAGCCGGGACGGCGCTCAGCCGTCCCGGCTACCCAGCGCTCCGATCGGCTCCGTCAGCCCATGCATGTGGGCGACGGCAGCCGCCTCGCCGCGGCCGGCGACGCCCAGCTTGCCCAGGATGTTGGACACGTGGACGCCGGCCGTCTTCTCGCTGATGAACAACGACTCGCCGATCTGGCGGTTGGTGCGGCCCGCCGCGACGAGCGCCAGGACCTCGAGCTCCCGCGCCGTGAGTCCCAGCCGCGACGCCTCACTCGGCTCCGGCTGGACCTTGATCTCCGCTTCATCGAGCGAGACCCGAGCGCGCTGGGCGAGTGCCTCGGCCTCACGCCGCAGCGGTTCGGCGCCGAGGGCGCTCGTCGTCTCGACGACGCTCGTCAGGGCTGCCGTCGCCCGCTTCCGATCGCCTCTGTCGGCCAGCACCGCCTCGGCCTCGCGATAGCGGGCATAGGCCGCCGGGTAGGGCCGGCCGAGCGTGCCCCAGCCGTCGGCAACGGCCGCCCAGGCCTCGGCGTCGGAGGAGCCACGCAGACGCCCGAGTTCCGCTTCGGCCAGCCCCAGCCACGTAGCGGAAACCTGCCGCATCAGCGGCTGATCGGTGGTGACTGCGGCGTGTCGCACATGGAGGCCGGCGTGGAGCGCCAGGCCGGCCTCGATGACGGTGGCCTCCTCGTCGGCGGAACGGCGGCCGCGGGCCATCTCGGCGACGTCCGCCAGGGCCCGCAAGCCAAGGGCATATAGCTGACCCAGCGCGATGTCCGGGCTGTGGGCGAGCGCCGCCAGGCCATCGTTGGCGAGCTTCACCGCGTCTGCCGGCCGGCGCCGCCAGATCGCCAGCTCCGCGAGGCTGGCGTGCGCGGGGGCGATGAACTGTCCGTCGGCCGTTCGGGCCCCGAAGTCGCGCGCCACTCGCAGATGCTCGGCGGCCTCGTCGAACCGGCCGTGGGCCATCGCCAAGCGGCCGCGCATCTCGCGAAGAAGGATGACGTTGATGCCGGTCGGACCGATGTCCTCGGCCTCGCGGACGGCAGTTTCACACTCCTCCCAGCGCCCCAGCTGGTAGAGCAGGTCGGCGGCGTTGCACAGGCAATGGGTCCCGAACATCTCGAGGATGCCCAACTGCCTGGCGACGACGACGGCTTCCCTGGCGAAGTCCAGGGCCTCCTCGAGCCGGCCGGCGACGTGCAGGACGTCGACCCGGTTGGCGTAGGCCCGGCCGACGTCGTCGACGTTGTCGACCGATCTGGCGATCTCCAGCGCTTCGAGCATGTTGGCGTCCGCCGCCTCGACCTCACCGAACTGCGCCTGGTCGGAGGCGAGCGTGGTGAGCGCGTGGCCTTCGATCTGCCGGGCACCGACGGCGCGCGCCAGCCGGATCGCTTCCTCCGCCAGTCCCATCGATTCGCCGTAGTGGCGCTGGAGCATCGTGATCTGGGCGAGGCCTGCCAGCGCCCGCGCCCTTGCCTCCGACGCCGGCTCCACCGGGATGAGCCGCACCGCGGTCCGATGCGCTTCCAGGGCCAGCGCGCCTTCGCCGGCAATCCAGGCACAGCGGCCAAGCCGCTCGTGGAGCAGGCCGGCCCGAATGGGATCCGCCTTCGCGTCGACGAGCTCGAGCGCCTCCCGCAGGTGGGCAATGGACCGTTGCGGCTCGTTGAACCTGGCAACGCCGGCCGCGGCCGCCAGCAGGTCGACCCGATCGAGAGCCGAACTGGCGGTCGCGTCAGGGACGCGGTCCCACAGCTCGAGCGCCCGCTCGTACTGGACCAGCGCCTCCGGAAAGGCGTAGCTGGCCTCGGCTGCTGCGGCGGCGGTCATCGCCGCCTCGAACGCCCGCGGCAGGTCGTGGGCCGCGTACCAGTGATAGGCGAGCTCCGATGAGCGCGTCGAATCGCCGGCTTCCCGCGCCTTGTCCAGGGTCCGGGCAAAGGCCGAGTGGAGCCGGGTCCGCTCGCCGGGCAGCAGGTCGTCGTAGACGGCCTCCTGGAGCAGGGCATGCCGGAAGGCGTAGCGCTCCTCCCCGGCGGTCGTGTCGGGAACCAGCACGTGGTGGGTCACCGCCTCGCGCAGGGCCTCGTAGAGCGCATCACGATCGGTCGCGGTGACGGTGGCGACGAGCTGCGGATCGACGCGCTGGCCCGCCGCGGAGGCGATCCGGAGGACCTCCTGGGTGGCATCGGCGAGCCCGGCGACCCGGGCGAGGAGGACGTCGCGAAGCGTCGGCGGGAGGTCGGTGGCGCCGCTCTGCCTGGCGGAGACGAGAAGCTCCTCGGCGAAGAACGGGTTGCCGTCCGAGCGGGCATGGATCGAATCGACCAGCACCGGGTCGACCTCCGGTCCGGCGATGGCCCGGAGCTGCGAGACCAGCTCGTGGCGATCGAACCGCCGCAGCTCGACGCGCTCGACCCGGTCGGACCGGCCGAGCTCGGCCAGGAACGGGTGCAGCGGGTGGCGACGGTGCAGCTCGTCCGAGCGGTAGGTGCAGACCAGGATCATGCCCGCGTCGCGCACATTTCGGATCAGGAAGGCGAGCAGGTCCCGGGTCGAGCGGTCGGACCAGTGGATGTCCTCGACGATCAGGGCCAGCGGGCCCTGCGCCGCCAACCGCAGGAAGACCCCCAGGACGAGCTCGAAGAGGCGACCCTGGGCGGAGCCGATGCCGAGTCCGTCCTGGCCGCTTTCCGTCGACTCGCCATCCGGTGCGGCCAGGTCCGGCACCAGTCGGGCCAATTCGGAACGGCCGAAGCCGAGGATCGAATCACGCTCCTCCGGCGTCGCGCTCCGGACCCAGGTTCGGAGGGCCTCGACGATGGGTGCGTAGGGGACGCCGCCGTCGCCCAGGTCGATGCAGCCGCCGCTGAGGACGAGCACGCCGTCGTTGCGCGCGGCGTCGGCGAAGGCGGCCAGCAACCTGGTCTTGCCGACGCCGGCTTCACCAGCAACGACGAAGGCCGTCGCGCTACCCGCCCGGGCGCGGTCGATGGCGTCGTGGAACCGCGCCAATTCGTCCGACCGGCCGATGAAGACGGGGCTCGAGATACGCACGGCCATGGCCGGATTATCGCGGCTCACGCTCCGGGGCCGCGATCCGTAGCCTGCTGAGGCGATCACCCGGCCGACGCCATCCGCACGACGAGCGTGAAGACGCGCCCCAGCAGCGGCCAGGCCGCCAGGCGCTGGGACGACGTTCGCCGGACGAGGCGATGTCGATCGGCTTCCCGCCGCCAATCGCCGATCTGCTCCCGTGCGAACAGCTCCAGCGTGTAGGAGTGTTCCATCTCGACCTGCCTTTCCGGTCCGTCCGGCCATTCGGCCAGGACGGACTCTGCCGGTCGTGGCCGGTCGAGGCATCGGGAGGGTTCGGTATCTTCGGCCGCCTGAACCCTTTAGTTCTGCTCCGTCGCCCCTTCCGCCGACGAGCGGAGGGCTTCGGCAAGGACGGCGAGGGAGGGGAACACCCGTTGTCCGCCGGCTCCGCGAAGGGCGACCTCGTCAACCGCGGATCCGGCCGTGACGCCAATCGCAACCATTCCCGCGGCCACCGACGCGGCCATGTCCCACGTGGAATTGCCCACGTACCACGAACGTCCCGGATCCACGCCGAGCTCGCGTGCAGCGAGCAACAACAAGTCGGGTTCGGGCTTGGCGTGCTCGACGTTGCTGCCGTCGACGATGACTGGCTCGGATTCGAGGCCGAGCGCCTTGACCGACGTGGCCACCTGTTCGCGCCGGCTCGAGGTGGCGATCGCCCAGCGGATCCCGCCCGCCTGGAGCACCTCGACGAGCGCGGTGACGCCGGGCATCGGACGGGGGTCGCGATTGAGTGACTCGAAGATCTCGCCGGACATTCGGTCGATCTCCTCGGCCCGCTCGTGGTCGATCGGCGTGCCGGCCACCGCCGCGACCTCACGGGCAAGCCGCCGCCCGTCGATCCCGATCAGCGGCGCGATCTGCTCCCGGGACGCGGGAATCATGATGCGGGCGAACACCTGGTGCCAGGCATCGATTCGCGCCGCCACGGTGTCGACGAGCGTGCCATCCAGGTCGAGGAATACCGCGTCCGGCCGCGGCAGTCGATCGGTGCCCATCCGCGCATCTTCGCCGATGCGGCCCGGGCCCCGGTCCGTGCGGTCATCGCCGCTCGATTTTCCGTAGACTCGCCGCCATGCCCAAACCCGTCCGACGGCTGGCGATCCTGACCGAGGGCCAGTTCGGCGACCATCACGCCAAGACCGCCATCGGCGTCATCCGGTACGGGCCCGACCCGGTCGCCGCCGTTCTCGATTCGTCGATCGCCGGGCGGAACGTCGCAGAGTGGCTGCCCGGCCACGACATCCCTGCCGTGGCTACCCTGGCCGAGGCACTCGCCCTGCCCGAGCCGCCGACGGCGCTCCTCATCGGCATCGCCCCCACCGGCGGCAAGCTGCCGGGTGCCTGGCGGGCCACGATCCTGGAGGCCATCCGAGCCGGGCTGGACGTGCACTCCGGCCTCCATCAGTTCATCGGCGACGACCCGGAGTTTGCTGCGGCCGCCGCGGCGGCGGGCGTGTCGATCGTCGACTATCGGCGGCCACCGGAGCGGATGGAGACGTCCGACGGCCGGCAGCATCTGCCGGGCAAGCGGGTGATCCTCACCGTCGGCACGGATTGTGCGATCGGCAAGATGTCGGTCGCGCTCGAGCTGCGGCGAGCGGCTCTCGCCAAGGGGCTGGCGGCGGTCTTCGTGCCGACCGGCCAGACCGGGATGATGATCGAGGGCTGGGGCGTGGCCGTCGACCGGCTCATCGCGGACTTCCTCCAGGGCACCTGCGAGTGGCTGGTGGAGGAAGCGGAGCGACGCGGCGACTGGATCATCGTCGAGGGCCAGGGCTCGCTCGATCACCCGGCCTACTCGTCGGTGACGCTGGGGTTGATCCACGGGACCACGCCCCATGCGATGGTCCTCGTCCACAAGCCCGGCCTCGCGGAGCACGACTTCGACCACCGTCCGGAGGCGTCGTTCCCGATCGCGCCACTGGGTCCCTTCATCGACCTCCATGAGCGGGTTGCATCGCTGGTGGCGCCATCGGAGGTCGTGGGCATCGCGCTGAACACGTCGCTCATCGCGGACCCTGAAGCCGCCCGACGGGAGATCGAGCGGACGGCCGCGGAAACCGGCTTGCCCTGCGGTGACCCCGTGCGCTTTGGCCCGGAGCCCCTGTGGAGCGGGGTCCAGTCGCGGGTCGAGGCGCTGCCGTGGGTCTGACGGCTGGCCTGGAAACGCTGCGGCTCCACCTCCGGGATCCATTTGTCATCGCCCGCGCGGATCCCGCGGCCGGACATTCGGTCACGACGGTGGTGGTCGAGATCCGGGACGACCGCCATCCGGACCTCGTCGGGGTGGGGGAGGGCTACCCGGATCCGTACTACGGCGAGACGCCGGCGACGATGGAAGCCGTCATCCCGCTGCTCCTCGGGGCCATCGGCGAGATCGACCTGGGCACGGCCGGCCTGGCCCAGGCGAGCGCGGCGATGGACCAGCGGATCGGAGGCAATGGGGCCGCCAAGTGCGCGATCGACATCGGTCTTCACGACCTGGCCGGCAAGGTCGCCGGCCGGGCCGTCGTCGACCTGCTTGGACTGTCTCGGGACATTCCGCCCACCGATTTCACGCTCGGGATCGATACCCCGGCCGTCGTCGCCGAGCGGGCCGCCAGGGCCAAACGATTCCCGGCGCTCAAGATCAAGGTTGGCGGTCCGGCGGACATCGAGACGCTGGAGGCGGTTCGGGCGGTCTACGAAGGGCCGATCCGGGTGGATGCCAACACCGGTTGGAGTCCCGACGACGCCCTCCAGATCCTGCCGGCCCTGGAGCCACTGGGCGTGGAGCTGATCGAGCAGCCGTTCCCGGCCCGCCGGCTCGACCAGCTGCGCTGGCTCCAGGAGCGCACCCCGCTGCCAGTGGTGGCCGACGAGAGCGCGATCACGATCGACGACCTCGACGGCCTCGTCGGCGTGGTTGCCGGGGTCAACGTCAAGCTGGCCAAGTGCGGCGGCGTCGGTCCCGCAAAGCGGATGCTCGAACGGGCCCGGGAGCTGGGCTTCCGAACCTTCCTCGGCTGCATGGAGGAGACGTCGGTCGGGATCGCCGCTTCGGCCGCCGTGGCATCGCTTGCCGATTGGGTGGACCTCGACGGCAACCTGCTGCTCGCCGATGACCCGTACGAGGGCCTGGAGCTGGGCGAGGATTGCCGCTGGCAGCTCTCGAACGAGCCGGGACTGGGGCTTCGACGCCGGGCGTCCTGACCCCCCGAACGGCCCTACGTCAAGTGGGTGAGAACGCCCGTTCGTGTGGATAACTTCGTGGACGAGATGGTGGACAAACCCCCTTTCGGCTCGCCGGTGGCAGTCCTACGATGGCAGTCCACCGGCCGCCGAGCCCCGGGAGAGGGAGGCCGGAACACCCCCAGCGGGACCGCCCCGTCGACCGGTCCGATTTCACCGATCGATGCCGGGTACGGCCGCGCCTTGAGACTGGAGGGCACGCCGTCGATGGATTCGCGCACCCGTGATCGCCCGCCCTCGCCCGTTGCCGCCGAGTTCGTCCGGTTCTGCTACCGACGCCGGCGGGTGGGCTGGCCCGAGCTGTACGACGAGATGTGCGCCGTTGCGAGTCGGGGGCTGTTTCGGGGATGGGGCAGCGACGAGCTGAACGCCGAGGGGATCGGGTTCTGCCTCGATGAGCTACCGAAGCTGGCGGTACTCGTCCAGCAGATCGTCGCCGAAGAGCACGGCCGAAGGGTGCAGGCCGGGCCAGCTCGCAACGTCGTCGAGGTCGGGACCGAGGGAACTGCCGACGCCGCGGCCGAGTCCCCGACCGAACCGGTGAGTCCCGCTTCCGTCCGCTTCGCGGCGGCAGCGGCCGGAGCCTGAGGCTCCACGCACTTCTTCCTCCGTCGCTCTCCCGACGGAACGACGAACCCCCGCGGTCTCCGCCGCGGGGGTTCTCGAATTCATCGTGTGCGGGTGGCGTGTGCGGGTGGTGGCGCACCTCAGGCGCGGATCCGACGCCTCGCCATCTCGCCCTCGATCTGCCGCTCAGCGTCGACATACAGATCGATCTGCTCGCGCAGCTCGTTGGCCTCCGGGGTGTAGAGATGGACTTGCTGCTGAAGGACGTACGACAGCCGCCGGCTGGTGATCCGGACGTGGTCAAGGTTCTTCATCAGCACCAGCGGATCCATGGCCGCCAGATCCGACGGGTGGTACATCTGCTTCACGGGTTCGAATGCTAGCAGCGTGGCAGCCGGGAATGCCGGCTGCCACCTGCGGAGTAATCAGGCCCGCGAAGCGGTGCCCTTCAGCTCGCTGAGCCGTGCCTCGACCTCGATGTCGTCGGCGTCGTCTTCGAGCGACTCGAACTGCTCCTCGAGGGACGAGGCGGCCACCTCCTCCATCCCGCGAACCTGCGCCTCCTGGCGCCGGATCCGCTCCTCGAAGCGGGTGATCTCGCTCGTCGGGTCGAGCACCGACACGCTCTTGAGCGACTGCTGGACCTGCTGCTGGGCCTGGGCCATCTTTGCCCGTGAGACCAGCTCGTCGCGCTTCTGGACCAGCTCCTCGCGCTTGTCCCGGAGCTTGTTGAGCCCGTCCTTGAGCTTGCTGGTGAGCTCGGTCTGCTGAACGGCCTGGCGCTCGAGCGTGCCGGCCTGCTCCTCGTACGAGATCTGGCGCCGGATGGCGATCCGGGCCAGCTCGTCGAACCGGGTGCCTTCTGTGGGGTTGCCGTCACCGCGAAGCTCGTCCGCGCGGCGAGAGGCAGCCACGGCCTTGCGGCCCCACTCGTTGGCGGCCTCGCGGGCCTCCCGCGCGTCGTCTTCGACGAGGCGCAGATTGCCGATCGTCTGGGCGACGGCCTCCTCCGCCTCGGCGATGTTGTTGGTGTAGTCGCGGACGAGCTGGTCCAGCATCTTCTCCGGGTCCTCGGCACTGTCGAGGATGGCATTGATGTTGGCGCGCACCAGCTGGCTCACGCGACCAAGAATCGAGGTCTGTGCCATGGGAACGAATCCCTCCTAATCAGGGTTCGGACCAGCCGAGCCCACTGCGTTGGCCAATCAAACCGGGGGGCCCGATGATCACCATCGGCCTCCCCTCGAACGTCCCCCGCCGAACCCGCCGCCGCCTCCGCCGCCACCGCCACCGAAGCCGCCGAAGCCGCCCCAGTTGCCGCCACGGCTGCCACCGCCGCCCCAGCCGCCGCCGCCTGAACCGCCACCGCCGGTTGGGCCGGGCGAGCCCCACGGCGAACCGCCCCAGCCGCCACCGCCACCACCGCGCCCGCCGCCGAGGAGGATGCCGGTCAGGATCCCGCCGAGGATGGAGCCCATCTGGTCGCCGCCGCCGCCGCTCCGACCCGCCCAACCGGGTCCGCCCTGGTTCCAGCGGTCGAAGTCGCTGCCGGCAGCCGAGTAGGCCTCACCGGCCAGCGCCTCAGCCCGCCGGGCCGCCTCGAGCGCCCCATTCGGGTCACGCTCGCGCATGGCCCACGCCGTCTCGAGCTGCCGTTCGGCCTCCGACAGGCGGGTGCGGGCGGTCCGGCCGACGCCGCCGCGTCGCGCTGCGATGTAGTCGGCGGCGCGATCGACCGAAGCTGCCGCGGTGGTGAGCGACGCGTCGACGGCGGCCACGAACTTGGCCCGTTGCTCCGCGTCCTCCCTGGCAGCGGCGAGGAGCTCGTTTGCGGCGCGGCGAGCGACGGTCGCCTGGCTCAGCGCCTCGATCGGGTCGAGCGGCGTCCGGGCCGCGGCGAATCGGGCGTCCCTCAGGGCCGCGTCCGCGATTCGGACCTGCTCCTCCTTGCGCGAGCTGACCGGGGCGCCAGCCAATGCCCGTCGCGCTGCACCAAGGTCGGCTTCGGCCGCGGCGAGCTCGGTCTCCAGCTTGTCCTCCGCATCCCGAGCGGTCGCCGCCAGCTTGTCGATGGCGTCCAGCAGCCCGGCCGCGCCCGCCAGGCCCTCCTCGGCCGTGGCGGCGGCCCGCGCCGCGCCCGGTCGATCGCCGCTCGACAGTGCGCTGGACCCGCGTTGGGTGGCCTCTCGAGCCCCGGTCAGGCCCTTGCGGGCTTCAGCCAGGTTGCCGTTGATCGGCTTACTCGCGGACGGCGCGTATCGGCGGAGCGCCTCGGTCGTTTCCTCGGCCGCAGGCAGTCGCGCTTCGGCGGCGGCAATGCGATCGGGAAGTGCCGCGAGGATCTGGGGAGCATCGCGCTCGAGATCACGCAGCCGCTCGATCCGCTCGGTCTCGGCGTCCAGCAGTTCGTTGGCCCGCTTCGACCGCGTGACGATGTCGTTGAGGTACTGCTCGCGCGTCTCGGGCGGCTCCGGTTCCGCGTCGTCGAGCTTCTGGCGGACGGCAAATGCCTCGCGGAGCTCGACCCTGGCTGCCTCGATCGCGGCCCGCAACGGCGTCGCCTCCGCGGCGCCGTACTCGGCCTCGACGAAGCCGACCTCCTGGGTGGCGTTGCGGACCCGCTCGTCGGTCGCGATGAGCAGCGCATTCGCCTCTCGCGCCAGGCGACCGGTCCGGCGGTCCCGCTCCTCTTCGGCGAGCTGTGCCCGCCGGCGGTTCCAGATCCAGTAGCCGATGAGCCCGATGCCGCCGAGGAGCAGGAGGATGCCGAGCACGGCGCCCAGGCCGCCGTCGCCATCGCCACCACTCGTACCGCCGCCTGAGCTGGGTGGCGGGAACGTGCCGCTGACGGCGTCGGCCAGGCCGTGCGCGGCCGCGATCGCGGCGCCTGCGAAGTCACCGGAACGCAGTCGCGGCTCGATGACCTCCAGCGCAAGCACGTCCGCTTCGTCGCTGCTGATCTCGTCGTCGAGGCTCTCGTCGGGGATGACCTGGTAGGTGTGATCGTCGACCGCCACGACGAGGATCACGTCGTTGGCTCCGAGCGAGTTGGTGACGGCGACGTCCTGGGCGTAGCGCTCCATTGGCGTCCCGTCGGTCGTGCGGACGAACAGGACGAACAGCTGGACGTCGTGCTCGTCGAGGAGTTGGGTCGCGGCCGCCTCGACCTCCGCCTCCCGGTCGCCCAGGGCGCCGGCCAGGTCCGTGACCGCATCCTCGAGCTGCGGCAGGTCGACGGCGCGGACAGCTGGGGATGCCGCTCCCAGCAGGAGGAGCGGGACGAGGACGGCAGCAGCAAGCAATCGGGGATGTCGCATGTTCAGCAGGCAGACCGGTTTGGGGGTGTCCGAGTCCTGTTCGAGCCTAGCGCGGCGGCCATCAGGACGCCCCTGCCAATCGGCCCGTACTCAAACGGACGCATTGCAGCCGGGGCCGTTACCGACGCCCGGTCGTCGCGCGGCCGAGCGGGCCCACGGACTGTTGCCAGCACGCACCGTAAACCAAACGTCGGCAAAATTGCACTGGTGTACCCCCGACCGATAGGACTATCGTTGCGTCCTTCCGGAGCTGCTCCGATTTCGAGCTGAGCGCGCGAGGGTCCGGAACCGGGCAAGAGGGGTCCGGCTTGGGAGGGCAGGTATTGGGGGGAGCGCGAAGCGCGCCGTCACCCGCAGTTCGCGGCACCCCAGGGCATTGGCTGAAGCCGCCGTGGGGTAGCCGTGTCCTCCTTTCAACGTCTCCAATAGCCCCGTCGGGAGTGTTCATCGCTAGATCGTGATCCGTCCGGGCCACCCGGACGGCTGGAGGACCGAGCATGCGACCACAGCGGCTGCCGCGACGCGCGAGCACCGGGCCAGGCACACCGGCCGGCCTCGATCGTCGAGCCCTCGTCTCCGCCCTGGGGGTCCTCCTCCTGCTGGCGGCCGTCGGCGTTGCGTCCGCTGCCAAGCCGCCCAAGCCGCCGGCCGGTCTGGCCGCAACCGCCTCGGTGAACCCCACCGTCCAGTATCTGGGCGACACGGTTGGGACCGACTTCACCTTCTCGGTCCGGAACACCGGCACCATCGGGATTGGTGCGGTGGAGATCGCCCGGCCCTCGTCGTCCTGGCTGGTCACGGCCTGCCCGCTCGCGCCCGCCGGCTGGACGACCCAGCGGAGTGACAACTTCTGCCGCTACCGCAGCGATACCGCGACGACGGACGACCTCGCACCCGGCAGCTTGACCAGCACCTTCCAGATCAGGGCGACAACCCTTGCTGGGACGGCCGATCGGACCGGCACCTGGATCGTGCGCGTGTCCGCCTCGAACAGCTTCGACAACCCGAGCAGCCTCAAGCCGGCCCCGGCCGAGGCGCCGGGCCTGACGATCACGGCCTTCGCGTGGCAGATCACCGACGCGGTGGTGGGGTCGGGCAACGCGGGCGATCCGTGCCCGGCGGCGAGTGCCGCCAACCACTCCGCGATCACCGGCAGCACCCAGACGATCCTCATCTGCGGCCGCAACCGGATGACGGTCTCGGACACCCCGGCGGCCAGCCGGTCGTCGCTGGGCGGCACCTTCATCGCCGACGACGGGACGTTCAGCTCCGCGGCTATCGCCGCCAACAGCGCCAACCTGGTCATCGGCAAGTGGACCGGCGCCCAGATCGCGAGCACCGCCGGCCCCGGCAAGTCGATCGTCGCCAAGGTCGGATCCGCGGCGAATCGCAACTCGCCGATCACGACTCTCGACGACATCTGCGGCGCCTCGCCGCAGTTTCAGACCTGCATCGCCAACGGTGGCTACGAGGCGCTCAACCAGCCGCCCGACGCGGTCGACGACACCGCCGGTGCCAACGAGGACGGCCCAGCGGTCGCGATCGACGTCCTGGCCAACGACTCCGACCCGGACGGCGATCCGTTCTCGATCACCGCGACCGGCGGCAGCCCGGCCGGCCTGGTGACGATCACCGGCGGTGGGTCCGGCATCGACTACGACCCGAACGGCCAGTTCGAATCTCTCGCCGCGGGCGATAGCACCACGGACACCTTCACCTACACGATCGCTGACACATTCGGCGCGACCGACACCGCGACCGTCACGATCACGATCACCGGCTCCAACGACGGCCCGGATGCCGTCGACGACGTTGGCACCGTCGGCGAGGACAGCACCGGAACGACAATCTTCGTTCTCGCCAACGACACCGACGCCGACGGCGACACGCTGACCGTCAGCGCGGTCGACACCACGGGGACGACCGGCCTGGTCACCAACAACGGCACCGATGTGACCTACGACCCGAACGGGGCGTTCGACAGCCTGGGCGCCGGCGAGTCCGACACCGACACCTTCACCTACACCGCATCCGACGGCAACGGCGGGACCGACACCGCGACCGTCACGATCACGATCACCGGCTCCAACGACGGCCCGGATGCCGTCGACGACGTTGGCACCGTCGGCGAGGACAGCACCGGAACGACAATCTTCGTTCTCGCCAACGACACCGACGCCGACGGCGACACGCTGACCGTCAGCGCGGTCGACACCACGGGGACGACCGGCCTGGTCACCAACAACGGCACCGATGTGACCTACGACCCGAACGGGGCGTTCGACAGCCTGGGCGCCGGCGAGTCCGACACCGACACCTTCACCTACACCGCATCCGACGGCAACGGCGGGACCGACACCGCGACCGTCACGATCACGATCACCGGCTCCAACGACGGCCCGGATGCCGTCGACGACGTTGGCACCGTCGGCGAGGACAGCACCGGAACGACAATCTTCGTTCTCGCCAACGACACCGACGCCGACGGCGACACGCTGACCGTCAGCGCGGTCGACACCACGGGGACGACCGGCCTGGTCACCAACAACGGCACCGATGTGACCTACGACCCGAACGGGGCGTTCGACAGCCTGGGCGCCGGCGAGTCCGACACCGACACCTTCACCTACACCGCATCCGACGGCAACGGCGGGACCGACACCGCGACCGTCACGATCACGATCACCGGCTCCAACGACGGCCCGGATGCCGTCGACGACGTTGGCACCGTCGGCGAGGACAGCACCGGAACGACAATCTTCGTTCTCGCCAACGACACCGACGCCGACGGCGACACGCTGACCGTCAGCGCGGTCGACACCACGGGGACGACCGGCCTGGTCACCAACAACGGCACCGATGTGACCTACGACCCGAACGGGGCGTTCGACAGCCTGGGCGCCGGCGAGTCCGACACCGACACCTTCACCTACACCGCATCCGACGGCAACGGCGGGACCGACACCGCGACCGTCACGATCACGATCACCGGCTCCAACGACGGTCCCACGGCCAATGACGACACCGACTCGACCTCCGAGTTCGACGACGTCGTCATCGACGCCCTGGCCAACGACACCGATCCAGATGCCACTGACGTCCTGACCATCAGCGCGGTCGACACGACCGGCACCGCCGGCAGCGTCACGAACAACGGGACCGATGTCACCTACGACCCGAATGGCCAGTTCGACGACCTCGAGGACGGCGAGAGCGACACCGACTCGTTCACCTACACCGTCTCCGACGGCAACGGCGGCACCGACACCGCGACCGTAACCGTGACGATCAACGGCATCACGGACATTCCGCCGACCGCGGTCGACGACAGCGCGACGCTCGCCGAAGACCCCGGCGCTACCGCCATTGACGTGCTGGCCAACGATCAGAACGCGGACGGCGGGCCGATGACGATCTCGTCGGCGTCGGATCCCGCGAACGGGACCGTAGTCCTGACCGGCGGCTCGTCCGGTGCCCACACCGGGCTGACCTACGAGCCGGATCCCAACTTCTGCAACGACCCGCCCGGGACCACGACAGACGACTTCACGTACACGCTCAACGGCGGCTCGACGGCCACGGTCTCCGTCACCGTCACCTGTGCCAACGACAACCCCATCGCGACAGACGACACCGGGTCCACTGACGAAGACACGACGCTCAGCGTCGCTGCGCCAGGCGTTCTGGTGAACGACACCGACGCCGACGGACCCAGCCTGAGCGTGACCCAGCTCAACGGCAGCCCGGCGGCCATCGGCGTGTCAACGGCGATCCCATCGGGCGCGCTCGTGACCCTCAACGCGAACGGCTCGTACACCTTTGACCCGAACGGCCAGTTCGACTCGCTCGAGGTCATCGACACCGACCACGACTCGTTCACCTACACCGTCGCCGATGGAGCCGGTGGCACCGCCACGGCCACCGTGACCATCAGCATCCATGGCGTCAACGACGACCCGGACGCGGTCGACGACGTCGCCAGCGTCAGCGAAGACAGCTCGGGCACGACGATCGACGTCCTGGCCAACGACACGGATCCTGAGACCCCGAACACGGTCGCGATCACCGCCATCGGCACGACCGGGACGGTCGGCTCCGTCACGAACAACGGCACGGACGTGACCTACGACCCGAACGGCCAGTTCGACGGCCTCGGCGTCGGCGACACCGACACCGACACGTTCACCTACACCGTCTCCGACGGCAACGGCGGCACCGACACGGCGACCGTGACGATCACGATCACCGGCGTCAACGACCCGCCGACGGCCAACGACGACACCGACACGACCAACGAGGACACGTCCAAGGTCGTCGACGTCCTGGCCAACGACACCGACCCGGATCTCGACACCCTCGCAGTGTCGATCGTCGGCACGCCGGACAACGGCGGCTCGGTGACCATCACCAATGCCGGGGCGAACGTCACGTTCAATCCCGGCTCGGACTTCCAGGACCTCCAGACCGGCCAGTCCCGGAACACATCGTTCACCTACACCGCCTCGGACGGCAACGGCGGCACCGACACCGCCACGGTGACGATCACCGTGACCGGCGTCAGCGACGCCCCCGTCGCCGACGACGAGACCTTCAACGGCGCCAACTCGGCCGTGGGCAACACATCGCTCGTGGTCAACGACCCGACCGACGGCGCGCCCGTCCTCAGCGGCGCCAAGAAGTCGATCACCGGCGACATTCTCAATGGCGACACCGACGTCGACGGGCCCGGGCCACTGACTGTGACCGCGGGCACGTTCGCCACGGCTGACGGCGGCTCAGTCACGATCGAGGCGGACGGTGACTTCACCTTCCAGCCCGCCGTCGGGACGAGCTGCACCGATGTCTCGGACTTCTTCGACTACACGCTTGAGGATTCCGGCTCGCCTGAGCTGACGGACATCGGCCGGGTCACGATTTCGATCTCCGGCTGCGTCTGGTACGTCAACAACAACGCGGCCGGCGACTCGGGCAGCTCGAGCGCGCCGTTCGACACGCTGGGCCAGGCCGAGTTGGCCTCCGACCCAGACTCGACGATCTACATATTCCGTGGCAACGGGTTGCCAGTAGGCCTGACGCTCGACCTCGATCTCGACACGAACCAGCGGCTCCACGGCGAAGCGATCGACTTGGTCGTCGACGGCGTGACGCTGTTCACGGGGGCCGGCGGCCAGCGGCCCAGCCTTGCGGGCAGCATCATTCTCGGGAACAACAACCATCTCAGCGGCTTCTCCATCGCCGGAATGGCGAGCGTGGCGGCCATCTCACCCGGCACGACGTCGATCGTTGGCGGCACGATCGCCAACGTCGTCGTCACCGGCTCCGCGGGCGGCGTCGACCTGACCGGCACGGCGGGGACGTGGAACCTGAGCGATCTCTCGATCTCGACCTCCGGCGGCGACGCCCTCGAGGTGAACAACAACGGCCCCGTGAACTTCATAAGTGCCGGCACCATTTCGGTCACCTCGGCCGCCGGCGCCGGCGTCAGGATCACAGGCACGACGACGTCGGGCGTCATCGACAGCGTCACCGTGTCGTCATCGCCGAACGAGGGCATCGTCCTCGACGACAACCCGGGCGCCCTGACCGTCAACGACATCAACCTCACGACGACCGGTGTGGGCCTGCTCGTCGATTCCAGCGAGGACGTCACGATCAGCGGCGGCGACGCCGACATCACGTCCGCGAACACGGCCGTCTCGTTGACCACCGATGGGAGCAACCCCGCCAATCCTCCTGATGTGACGCTTGACCAGGTCACGTCGACGGGCGGCCCGCTCGGCATCGACATCGAGGACATTGGCGTCGGGACCTTCTCGGCCACCGGTGGGACGCTCAGCGGTCACGTCTTCGCCGAGGTCTCAATTGGCTCCGGCAGCGGCAACATCACTTACGGCGGCACGATCGGCAACGGCAGCGGCCGGTCCGTTGACATTGCCCTTCGCACCGGCGGAGCCATCACCCTGAGTGGCAACATCAACGACACCAACGATGCGGGTGGCGGCGTGAACATGCGGCAACACCGACGGAGCGTCACGTTCAGCGGCGCCACCAAGACGCTGAACACGGGCGCCTTGCCCGCCGTCGCGTGGCCAAGAACCGGCCGCACCATCAACCTCACGGCGGCGGCCTCGACATCGACACGATCCAGCGGAGCCGGGCTCTCGGCGACCGGCGGTGGGACCGTCCAGGTCACGACCGGGGCCAACCCCAACACGATCGACACCGGCGCCGGGACGGCGGTGAACATCTCCGAGCACGACCATCGCGCGCCCCACGTGACCTTCCGGTCGGTCAATCCATCGGCGGCACAACGGATCGTCCTCACCACGACCGGCACAACATCGTCACGAACGGCTCGTGTCCTACCGGCCACATCGCCGTCACCTGCGGAACGGCGGGCTCACGCCGACTGGACGGGCGGGACCATCCAGGCACGTCCGGCAACGCGATCAGCCTATCGAGGACGCTGAGCCCGTCGTTCAACCGGATGAACCTCACCAACAACCTCGGCAGCGGCGTGGCCGCGTCCGGCGTGTCCGGCCTGACCGTGGCCCACAGCCGGATCGAGACTCCGGCGAAACGGCCGGCAGCTCCGGCCGGCATCTCGGTGACCAACGTGACCGGCACGACCTCGGTCTCGAGCTCGCACGATCAGCCACTCATTCGACTCGAACGTCCACTGGAACATCTCGTCGGGGACGGGCACGGTGAGCGTGGCCAGCTCGAACAACGGCCCGACGAACATCGACGGGACGCTGGCAACTCCGGCTCCAGATCGTCGGCACGGGCACGGCGTCAGCACCCTGAACGTGTCCGGCAGCACCTTCGACGACAACAACGCGATGGGCGTCGGGACGTCGATGGCCAACTCGTCCGCCCTGACGCTGAACGTCTCGACCAGCACGTTCACCGACAACAACATGGCGGTGGCGGTGGGCGTCGTCGACGACGCCGACATCACCTTCGACATCAACGGCAACACCGCCCTCCGCTCGGAGACGAACGGCTTCCAGGTGCTGTCGGGCGAGACGTCGAACACCGCCTCGGACGTGACCGGGTTCATCCGCAACAACACCATCGGCAACGCCAACGCCGACTCCGGGGTCGCGCGACCTGCACGGCATCGCGGTCGAGCTCAACGACGACGCCGACGGGATCATCTCGATCCTGAACAACACCATCCAGCACGTCGACCAGCACGGCATCTTCGTGACGACCCGCGACCTGACGGGCGTCGATCCGACCCCGATCGACACGACGCTGGACGTCCACATCCGGGACAACGCGATCCTGAGCATCGACGACAACTCGATCGTCCCGATCGGGCTCGTCTACGGCATGCTGATCGACGCCCGGTCGGTCTCGAACATGTGCCTCGACATCAACAGCAACGACTCGTGCGAACATCGCGGCCCAGGACATCCGGGTCCGCCAGCGCGACACCTCGGTCTTCCGTCTGGAGCGGTTCGTCGGCAACGGCGTTACTCGTCACCGACGTCGAGAGCTTCATCGTCGCCCAGAACGACCCCGGCACGACCGCCGACGCAACGCTGGTCACAGGCTTCACCGGCGTCGCCGACGGCGCTCTGCCGCGATCCGTAGAGGAGACGGCGCACCGAACCCTGACCTGACCGAGGGCACGACCACGACTGGAGGAGGGACGCACATGACCGCGCGGCGGGCGACCGGCGAGCTGGCGAGACACCGCGTGGCTGCATGACCGTCGAGGTCGGGCCGTCCTCGGCGTGGTGGTCCTGGCGGCCCTGAGCCTCGGCGATCGTGGCGACCGTCCGCGGTGTCACGATCGCCGCTACGGCGTCAGTCTCGCCGGCGTTCATGTATCTCGGCGACAGCGGCGCGGCCTTCACGGCGACCGTGACGAACACCGGGACCGGTGAGCCTCGGCGCGGTCGAGGTGGAGCGGCCCGGCCAACAACGTGGTCGATCGTCGGCCTGCCCGGCCGCGCCCGGCCGGCTGGACGACCCAGCAGGACAGCAACAAGTGCCGCTATCGCAGCGCCGACGGCACCGCCGACGACATCCAGGTCCGGGCGCGACGTCGTCCGCCTTCTCAGTGTCAGGGCTGGCCGCCAACCTGGGCAACCGCGACAAGACTGGCACCTGGAAGGTTCGGGTCAGCCAGACCAACAGCTTCAGCAACCCGAACACGGTCGTCGCGGCGTCGGCCGTCGCGCCGGGACTCGGGCAACACGGCCCATACGTGGCAGGTCCTCGACGCCGATCGTGGCCGACAGCGGCCCGGTGACGCCCGGTACGCGCCTGCCCACCGCCGAACCGCGAGGCGCTGACCTCGGCGAACGTCACGATCGTCATCTGCGGCCGCAACCGCAGCTCGCAGGCCCACACGCCATCCGCGGCCCTGTCGACGCTCGGCGGCACGTTCATCGGCTTCGCCGGGGACGTTCAGTTCGGCGTCCATCGCCGGCCAGACGCCGGCCGCCGGGGTCGTGATCGGCAACTGGATCGGCGCGACGGTCAGCTGGCTCATCGGGCACGAATCTCGACCGTCGTCGTCCTGATCCGCTCGGCCGCTCGACGAGACGTCGCCGGTCACGACGTTGGGCGGCTACACACGCCATCAACCGGCCGCCGACGGCCGTCGACGACGCGGCAATCGACCGACGAGGACACCGCGGTCGACATCGCCGTCCTGGTCAATGACTCCGATCCCGAGAACCAGACCCTCAGCGTCGCCGCCGTCGAACACGACCGGCACGATCGGCAGCGTCACCAACAACGGGACGGACGTCACCTACGACCCGAACGGCCAGTTCGAGCGACCTCGGCGCCGGCGAGACCGCGCAGCGACAGCTTCAGCTACACCGTCAGCGACGGCCACGGCGGCACCGACACGGCGACCGTCACGGTCACCATCACCGGCGTCAACGACGACCCGGACGCGGTCGACGATGGCGGCGCCGGCTTCGAGACCGACGAGGACACGCCCTTCACGACGGCGAGCGTCCTGACCAACGACACCGACGTCGAGAACGACACCCTCACCGTCGTCGGGCTTGACGACTCGGCCACGCAGGGCACTCGTCACCGACAACGGCGACGGCACGTTCGACTACGACCCGAACGGCGCGTTCGGCGACGAGGGCACCGACACCTTCTCGTACACCATCTCCGACGGCAACGGTGGCACCGACACCGCGACCGTCACGATCACGATCGAGGGCGTCAACGATCCGCCGACGGCGGTCGACGACTCGTACAGCGGCGTCGATCGGGAACACGACAGCGGCGGTCGGGACGACCCCGACCGGGCCCGTCGTGGCCCTGACCGGCAACGTCCTGTCCGCCAACGACACCGACCCCGATGACGTGACGCTCACCGCGTCGTTCGTCTCCGCCAGCCCCGGTGCGGACGTCACCGTCAACGCCGACGGCTCGTTCGTCTACGTCCCGCCGGCCGGTCTCACCTCGACGACCGATACGTTCACCTACCGGGTGACCGACGGTGACGGTCTCTTCGACGATGGCACCGTCCAGATCGCGATCGGCGCGGACATCGTCTGGTACGTCAACGCCAGCGCGGTCGCGGGCGGAGATGGCCGCTCGACCGAGCCGTTCGACACGCTGGCGCCCCTGCGCGGGGCCGGCGACGCACGATGCCGCGGGGGCGATCCTCTTCCTCTACGCCGGCTCGTACAACGGCGGCCTGCCGCTCGAAGCGGACCAGGACCTGATCGGCGAAGCGGCCGGCCTGACCGTGGACGGCCACGGCCTGGTCCCGGCGACCGGCACCAAGCCATCGATCACCAACGCCTCGGGTGACGGCATCGGGCTGGCGGATGGGGTCTCGGTCCGGGGCCATCAGCGTCGACGACGCGGCGGTGGACGGAATCGCCGGCGAGAACGCCGGCGGGGTCGTCATCGACGACGTCGCCGTCAGCGACAGCGGGCGCCACGGCATCCACCTGACAGGGTCGGGGGCCGGCTCGATGGGCCTCACCCTGACCGACTCGGCCATCTCGGACAGCGCCGGGACGGGCCTCCTGGTCCGGGGCAGCGGCGCAACGAACGGTGATGTGTCGGCGTCGGGCAACGCCTTCGACGGCAACGGCGTCGGGGTGAACCTCGTCGCCAGCCTCGCCGACGACCTGTCGTTCACGATCGCCGACAACACGCTGCTCGACACGATCGGCAACGCCATCCAGGTCATCACCCCGGCGCCACCGTTCGGCACCGCCGACGCCGAGGTCATCCGCGGCACGATCCGCGACAACGTCATCGGCGGGTCCACCGCCGGGTCCGGGTCCCGCGACCTCATCGGCATCGCGATCGACGTCAACGGCGACGCCGACGCGGTCGATCGCGGTCACCGGCAACGCGATCTCGCACACCGACCAGCAGGGCATCTTCGTCCAGGCACGGCTCGACAACGACGGCGACGCCGCCGTCGGGCGGCTTGACCTGACCCTTCGCGACAACACGATCGGGACGCCGGACGACGACTCGGCCTTCCCGATCGGGACGGTCCACGGCGTCCAGATCGAGTCCCGGAACACCACCCAGGTCTGCCTCGACATCGCCGGCAACGACTCGGCCTCGGTCGGCAGCGGATCCGACTTCCGGGTCCGCCAGCGCGATCAGTCGACGTTCAGCCTCGAGCGGTTCGCCGGGTCGGGGACCAGCGTCTCGCGACGTGGCCGCGTTCATCGTGGCCCAGAACGCCGGCGGCTCCACCGCCAGCGTGACCATCGCCACCATCGTTCACCGGCGTCGCCGACGGCGCCTGTCGACAGCCGTGACCCCGGTTTAGCGAACAGGGAGGGAGTTGAGGGATGGGCGAATCCATTCTTGTCTGAGATCAGGATCTTCACCATGAGCTTCGCGCCAAAAGGCTGGGCCCTGTGCAACGGCCAGCTGCTGCCGATCAACCAGAACCAGGCGCTGTTCTCGCTGCTCGGGACGACGTACGGCGGCGATGGGCAGACCAACTTTGCCTTGCCGGACCTCCGTGCCCGGGTGGCGATCCACTTCGGCCAGCGGCCACACCCTCGGTGAGCGGGCCGGGGAGAACGCCCACACGGTCTCGATCGCCGAGGCGTCCACCCACACCCACGCGCTGCAGGCCTCCACGCTGGCGGCCGAACAGCCCGTCGCCCACGGCGCCCCAGGGCAACGTCTTCGGCGTCACCAGCGGCAACCAGATCTACGGGCCGCCGAACAATCTCACCTCGTTCGAGCCGACGACGGTGACCAACGTCGGTGGGAGCCAGGCGCACGAGAACCGGCAGCCGTACCTGGCCCTGAACTTCTGCATCGCCCTCCAGGGCATCTTCCCGTCGCAGAACTGAGGAGGAGACGATGTCAAATCCATACATCGGCGAGATCCGCATGTTCGCCGGCACCTTCGCGCCCGCCGGATGGGCGCTGTGCGACGGCCAATCAATGCCGATCGCGGACAACGACGCGCTGTTCACGCTGATCGGCACCACCTACGGCGGTGACGGCCAGGAGACCTTCAACCTCCCCAACCTCCAGAGCCGGGTGCCGATGCACATGGGGAACGGCGTCGTCCTCGCGGAGGCCGCCGGCGTCGGAGTCAGTGACGCTGACCGTCACCCAGACCCCGACCCACAGTCATCCGCTGCTGGGGTCGACGGCCCTGGGCAGCTCGACCGACGCCGCAGAACGCTCGTCCTGGCCCAGGACAACATCGCCGGCGCGGACCTCTACATCGAGGACACGCCCACCGCCAACATGGCGGCCACGGCGATCGTGCCCGGTCGGAGGCTCGCAGCCGCACGAGAACATGCAGCCGTTCCTGGTCATCAATTTCATCATCTCGCTGTTCGGCCGCTTCCCGTCCCAGACCTGAGGTGCACGATGAGTGATCCATTCGTCGCCGAGATCCGGATCTTCCCGTTCAACTTCGCCCCGAAGGGTGGGCGTTCTGCAACGGGCAGCTCCTCCCGATCTCGCAGAACACCGCGCTCTTCTCGCTGCTGGGGACCTTCTACGGCGGGGACGGCAAGTCGACCTTCGCACTGCCCGACCTGCAGGGCTCGGTCGCCATGCACGCCGGCCAGGGCCCGGGCCTGTCGCAACGCTTCATCGGGGAGCAGTCCGGGTCGGAGTTCGTGACCCTGATCGGGTCGGAGATGCCCGCCCATACGCACTCGCTGCGCGCCAACCCGCAGCTTGGCGACTCGCCCAGCCCGGCGGCCAACCGCACGATCGCCCGCCTCGGCAGCATCAACGTCTACCAGACGGACAGCACCAACGCGAGCCTGACGACCGATGGCCTTCCAGGGTCTGCCGCCGGCCGGCGGCGATCTGCCGCACAACAACACTGATGCCGTACCTGACGCTCAACTACTGCATCGCCTTGCAGGGCATTTTCCCACCCCGGCTCATGACCAGCAGTCACACCACTAGGAGGCACGGCACGTGAGGCGTCGAACATTCCTGCAAGCTGGTCGGACTCACCTCCGCGCGCGGCGGTCGCTGCCGGTCACGCGGTGCTGGTCGCATCCGGCGCGTCGGCGCCGGACGCGAGGTCGCCTGACTGCCGCCGTACGCGCCGGGCCGAGCCCAGCGCCCTGCGGTATCGCGGTAGGGACGGTCAGGATCTTCGTGAGCGCCAACGGTGGGCGGACGTGGAAGCGTCCACTCGCACCTTGGGCCCGATGTATCGACGTCGGGCGGCTCATCGACCGACGGCGCCGGCGGCGCCCGGGCGACGGTGGCGTTTCGAGGCCGGACCTTCGCCGTTGGTCCTGGGCGCCCGATCTTCGAGACGTGGTGGATGGTCTGACTACCTCGTTCGCGATCAGCCTGCGGCCAGTTCGGCGCGCGAAGACCGTGGCGCTGCTCGTCCGCGATCTATCGTTCGCAGCCGCGAGGATGAGCTTGCAACGACCGGCTGGCGGAGGACGCTCAGAAGCGGCCTTCATCGAAAAGCAGTTCATCGGCCCAGGACACGTCGCTACCGCGAGGCCGGACCGGATGGCGGTCTTCCTCGTCGTGGAGCGCGACGACGAACCGATGGGCCGACTGTACGTCGTCGACCTGCCGGAGGAGGTCCGGAGTGATCGACATCGCGATCCTGCCGGCGCACCGTGGCGGCGGGGATCGGGACGGCGCTCGATGGAGGCGATCGTGCGGGAGGCGGACGCGTCGAGGTCGTACCGGTCACGACTCTACGTGGAGCCGTGGAACCCGGCCCGGCGACTGTACGAGCGGCTCGGCTTCGTCGCGATGTCCCAGCGCGGCGTCTACGAGCTGATGGAGCGAGCGCCGACCGAGGCGCGGTCGGATCAGTTGAAGACGGCCTCGTAGCGGACCCGCCGTCGGGATCGATGCCAATCGGGACGAGGAAGATGTCGAGCTTGCCGATGCGCCGGGTGGTCGAGGCGTGTAGGTCCGCTGGTCGAGGATCGGGCGGCTCGCCGCTGAAGACGAGGACGAACGGATCGGACCGCGGTGCCTCCCGGGGCTGGGCGGCGTAGCTCGTCACCTCGTCGAGCCGGATCTGCTGGACAGTCGCGTCGATCCGCGATGGCCATGGCAACGTCCGAGCCGCGAGAGGGCTCGAAGGACGCGGCCGTGAGCGCGACGGCCCGGTCATCGGTCAGAGCGCTCGCAAGCCCGCGCGGCGGCCACGTCCAGTCGATCGGGTTCGTGGCGGCCGCCAGCGCCCGTCGTCGGCCCGCCTCGTTTGCCCCAGGACGAGGATCCGGTCGGTCTTGGTCGCTCGGCCCGCCTCGTCGCCCCACAACTTGGTCATCTTGCGATTGGCGGCCACGTCGTCGAGAGCGACCCCCGCGAGGCGGTAGCCCTCGGGCCGGGCTGCCTCTTCCCAGACTTTCTCGGCGAGGCCGACGCCGCCGTGGATCCGGCGGCCGCGGTCGAACTCCACGTCGCCGATCACGAGGACCACGATCGCGTCGTCGGTCAGGGCCGGCCGGAGGCCACCGAGGACCTCGCGGAGGAACGCCAGGTAGGGCTTGCGGTGGTGGGCGTCGTCGAGCTCGGCGTCGATCGCCCGGGCGTCGAAGCCCAGCAGCCAGGTCCGGAGCCAGTTGTAGTAGCCGTACTTGACGACCCGCAGGTACGGTGGCGAGGCGACGACGAGACGCGCCCGGTCGGGCAGGCCGCGGGCCCGAAGCGCCGCGCGAACCCTGGGCGCCGCGTCGCGGGCGTCGCCCAGCAGGGCGATCCCAGGCGACGATGGGGGAGCCTGGCGGCTGAGGCGCTTGAGCTTGGCGGCGAGACAGTCGAAGACGTCGCGTTCAGGGGCCTCGAACCTCGTTCGGGCGGCGAACTCCCGGACGTACCGCGGTGCCATCGAGAAGGTATTGGGCATCAGAGGCGAGAGATAGCTGGCGCTCTTGCCGTGGAGGATCCCGGTCAGCGCGGCCGCGAGGAACCGGTCGACCGGCCGATCGAGGCGCAGGACCGACCTGACATACAGCAGCTGGCCGAGGGTCCGGCGATGGAAAGCCAAGGCGACTTCGGCGGGTACCGGTTCGTCGGCCGCGGCCGGGCCGCCGCCCGAACCAGCCGTCGGGACGCGCGTGCCGGGAGCCAACGGGTCGGCGATCACCGCCGCCGCGAGCTCCTCCCAGGCCGCGGCGTCGGCGGGCCAGCCCAGCCGCAGGGCCGTCAACCGGGTGGCGATCTCGGGTCGAGTCGGCGGCTCGACCTTGGCCGCGGTCAACAGGTGGGCGAACGGGTTGAGGTCGTTGCCCACGCCGATCCGGCCCTCGGCGCTGGCCTGCAACGGTGTGGTGCCCCGGCCAGAGAACGGGTCGAGGACGACGTCACCCGGCCGCGAGTAGCGGGCGATGAAGGCGTGGGCCAGGGCTGCGGGAAAGCTCGCGAGGTAGGAGCACATCGGGTGGTAGGAATGGCCCCACAGCCGCTGCTGGTCCTTCCACTCGGGGGCGATCCTGATGGCGGGCAGCTCGGCCGGCAGCTCCAGGGCGAGCTGGGCGTTCGGTCGGGCGGTCGCGGTGGAGGGCGCGCGGTCGGACGCCGTCATACGGGGGTGCCGTCTCCCGCTACCCGGCTCGAAGATCGGCTCGGGGCGGGGAGCATAGCACGCTCGATTCGGGCCCTTGGCCCTCTGGTCGGCGCGTCCCGGAGGGCGTACGCTACTCCCCGAGCCCGAGGCTGTAGCACGGAACCGGCCTTGGGTCGCGGAGGCGGCCAAGTGTCGACTTCGCGGCCCGTGGTCCGGGCCCGCCCCCTCCGACCGGTGCCAATCCGGCGAAGAGGCCACCCGGGTTCAGTCGAGCCCGCCGCGACGAACCACATTCCGTGCGGCGGGCTCGCATTCCTGCCGGGTAGACTCGTCCGTCGCGTCCCCGTAGCTCAGTGGACAGAGCAGCCGCCTTCTAAGCGGAAGGTCGCAGGTTCGAATCCTGCCGGGGGCGCCATGTCTGCTCGCAGGCGTGCCCCGGAACATGCCACCGTCTGGCGGTTCCAGCGAATACACTGACCACCCCGCCCCCTGGCTCCCAGCAGGCGCCTGTTCGCGCCTCGCGACGGCCGGTTCGGTTGCCCAGCCCATCGCTCCAAGGAAACCTGCCCGATGTCTGCTTCCGCCGACGCGCCCACGGTCCAGCTGAGCCCCCGAGCCAAGCTCGAGATCCTCGGCGCGATCCTGCTGGCGATGTTCCTGTTCGCCCTCGACCAGACCGTGGTCGGGACGGCGCTGCCGGTGATCCTGACCGAGATCGGGGGAAACGACGCCTACACCTGGTCGGTCACGATCTACCTCCTGACCGCCACGATCAGCGGGCCGATCTACGGCAAGCTGTCGGACCTGTTCGGGCGGCGACCGATCATCCTGTGGGCCGTCGGCCTGTTCCTGGTGAGCTCGCTGCTGGCGGGTTTCAGCCAGGAGGCCTGGCAGTTCATCCTCTTCCGCGGCCTCCAGGGCCTGGGCGGCGGTGCGGTCTTCCCGGTCGCGCTGGCGGTCGTGGCGGACCTCTACTCACCCCAGGAGCGGGGCAAGTACCTGGGCCTGTTCGGGGCGGTCTTCGGGCTGTCCACCCTCCTCGGCCCGGGCATCGGCGGCCTCCTCACCGACACCGTCGGCTGGCCGTGGATCTTCTTCATCAACATCCCGATCGGGCTCGTGTCGCTGGTCATCCTTCTGCGCCTCCTGCCGTCGATCAAGCGACCGGATGCGGCCCGCAACATCGACTACCTCGGGGCGGTGGTCTTCGCCGCCGCGATTGCGCCGATCCTCATCGGTCTGACCAACAAGCAGGACTTCGACTGGACCGACCCCCGCGTCGGCGGCCTGATCCTCCTGGGACTGGTCCTCGCCGCGGTCTTCGTGTGGATCGAGTCGAGGGCCGCCGATCCGATCGTCCCGCTTGGCCTGTTCAGGAACCGAACCTTCACGATCTCGGTCATCGCCATGTTCACGGCGGCATTCGGCTTCTTCGGGGCCGTGATCTTCCTGCCCCGCTGGCTCCAGACCGTCGCCGGTCTCAGCGCCACGGAGGCCGGCTACAACCTGTTGCCGCTGCTCGGCGGACTGATCGTCACGGCGACCGCATCGGGCCAGATCGTGGCCCGGACCCATCGCTACAAGGCGCTCATCTTCGTGGCCCTCGTCCTGCTGGCGGTGAGCCTGTTCCTGCTGACCAACCTCCGAGCGGACACCGAGCGCCCGATCCTGTGGTTCTGGATGGCGATCGCCGGGATCGGCATCGGACCGTCGTTCGCGGTGTTCACCCTGATCGTCCAGAACTCGGTCCCGCAGGACGAGATAGGGGTTGCCACGAGCAGCCTGACGTTCTTCCAGCAGATCGGCGGGACGGTTGGCCTGACGTTCGCCGGAACGATCTTCGCCAGCAAGATGACCGAGACGCTGCCAGGTCAGATGGTCGCTGCCGGGGTACCGCAGGCGCTGGTCGACGGGTTCGTGGCCTCCGGTCAGCAGGGGGTTTCCGACCTCACCGGCACCGGCGACCTTGGCCAGCAGATCCTGGAGGGCGCCGGCGCCTTCCGGCCGATGGTCGAACCGTTCATCAACCAGATCGTCGACGGGATCTATCGGGCCCTGTCGCTGGCCATCGCCGAGACGTTCTGGGTGGGTATCGTCGGAGCCGTGATCGCGGCGGTGGCGGTGCTGTTCCTCCGCGAGGAGCGGATGCGCGACGACGACCACGTGGCCACCTTCGGCTGAGAGGCGTCCCGGACCTAGTTGTCCGAGATGTTCTCCCGGTAGATGAGCTCGAGCTCACCCGCGGGAACGGCCTCCGAGAACTGCAGGATCACGCCGCTGCTGAGGCCCAGCGTGTCGCCGGTGCACGGCTCGCCATCGACCTCGATCGACCGGGCGACCGTGTCGACGGTGACGAGGAACTCGTCCATCGACGGGCATCGGCCGATGGCCAGACGGACCCGGGTCTCGTCACCGGCGACGTTCGCCGACGCCGATCGTGTCCTCGACCGGCGTCTCGATGTTGCCCGAGTCGGGGTCCTCGACGACGTCGACGTAGGTGCCGGCCAGGTCGTGGATGTCGATCCGGATCGGGGAGCCGTCGGTCTCGAAGCTGATCTGATCGGTGGCCTTGATCGTCGGCGGGGTGGGGGAAACGATCGGCGACTCCGTCGGCAGGATCGTGGGCCCAATCGATGGCTGCGCTGTCGTTGGCGGAAAGGTCGGTTGGGCGTTGTTCAGCGCCCCGACCCCGATCGCCACGGTGGCCGCGAGCACGAGGCCAACGGCCATCAGCGCGAAGGCCGGCTGGAAGGCGAACGACTGGGCCCTGGGCGACATCGCATCGGCCCGGATGAACCAGATCGGGTCGGGCCGCCGCGGGTGGGTCCGGGCATGGGCGAGGGCCATCTGGATGGGATGCTCCGGGGCGCGCGTGGGGCCTTCGTCGAGCCACTCGGTGAGGACGCGGTCGAGATCGGTCGAGCCGTTCATGCCAGCCGCTCCTTGGCGTTGATGCCGCGTGAATCCGCCTCGAGGGCGGCGCGCAGGGCGCGGGTCGCGTAGTGGAGTCGTGAGCCGGCGGTGCCGACCGGGATGCCGAGGACATCGGCGATCTCAGCCAGCGATTGGCCGGCGAAATGCTGAAGGACGAGGATCGCCCGCTGCTCCGGGGTCAGCTGTCGGAAGCCCCGCTCGAGTTGGTCCCGATCGGCGACGACACGGTATTCGTCCGGGCCAACGGATCGGTCGGCGTCGCCGGGCAGCAGCTGGACGGCGGGGGCGCGCTTCTCGCGCCGCGCCTCGGCCAGGCTTGCCCGAACCACGAGCCGATAGCTCCAGGCGTCGAAGCGATCGGGATCGCGGAGGCGCGGGAGCTCATTCCAGACCTGGATCAGCGTCTGCTGCAAGGCGTCCTCGGCGAGGTACTGGTCACGGAGGATCCGGTAGGCCACGGCGTACAGGCGATCCGAAGCGCCTCGGGCGAGCACGTTGAACGCGCCCTGGTCGCCCTTTGCGGCTCGCTCCACGATCTCTCGCTGCAACGTCGTCTCCACCGGCGAGCTCCCGACGTGGGTGCTCAGCGAGTATGAGAATCCGGGCCCGGAGTTTCTTCAATTCTCGTTTGCCGGGCGCTTGGCGGGCGGTTCCGTGGCTCCTCGGTGGCGGCACTGGCCCTCGCCTGGCCTGGAACGCCCGGCGTTCCAAGCGACCGGTGGGCAGGCCCGATCTGCTCGATTCGGGGCCTCCAAGCCGTCCGTTGGATCACCCGGCGTTCCCAGCGACCGCTGGGGCAGGCGAATCGCCCCGAATTCGGGGCCTTAGCCGTCCGTTGGATCACGCGGCGTTCCAAGCGACCGGTGGGCAGGCCCGACCTGCTCGATTCGGGCCACCAGCCGTCCGTTGGATCCCCCAGCGTTCCGAGGGGACACGGAATGGTGCCCGGCAATTGGCCCAAGGAACGAGCACGAAGAAACCCCGGGCCGGTGGGCCGGACCGGGGTCAAGATCTTCGGAGTGTCGAGCCTCAGGCCTTGTTGGCCGCCTCCAGCTCGTCCTTGGTCATCGACAGCTCGACGCGGCCCGTTTCCATCTCCGAGACCGCGTCGCGCGGCACGGACAACGTTCCGCCGAGCAGGCCACTCTTCTTGACCTGGATCATCGGACCGTCGGTGCCGATGACCGTCCCGAGCTCCTTGCCGTCGCCGTCGACGACTGTCCAGCCGGATTGGATGCTCTGCGTGTCGATGTACGTCATGGTCGGAACCTCCCAGAGGTGCCAGCCTGACAACATGGCCGTAGGGTGCGCGCGGCCCGACCCGTTCCTGAGCTTGCAGGAGCCTTTCGGCGGCATGCGCCGGGCATGGGAGGTTCGGCGGTCGGGGGGAACGGCCCGACCGCCGATGGTGCCTCCGTGGGAAAGGCCCGCCGATGCACCGCCGGGGGAACGATGGAGCGAGCGAACCCTTCCCGGGTCGAAGTACAGCCGAACGTCGGCAGCGCCGGTGATTCCGCGGAGAACGGGCCGCTTGTCGGCTATGCGACATCGGTGGGACGACGGGTACCGAGTGGTACTGGCGACTAGCCCAAAGTACGGCTTGGCGACCCCGGCACCGGACTCATACGCTCCGCCCAGCAGCGAGCCGGACTCCACCCCTGCTCACAACAGAGAAGCGGAGCGGCCGAAAGGTGCGCACAAGCGAGGCAACCACACCCATGGCTTCGATGGCCGTCAACGAACTGGGACCGATGCTCACGGCGACCGAAGTCGCCGAGATGCTCCACCTGCACGTCAACACGGTGAAGCGGCTCGGGGACCGCGGCGAGTTGCCCTTTTATCGCGTCTGCAAGCGCGGGGACCGACGGTTCCGCCTCGACGACGTGATGAAGTTCCTCTCCCAGAACCGCTGATCACGCGCCGGCAGCGCCCGTAGAGGGCCCGCCTGCCGGCCGGACATCCAGCACCTTCCGAGCGTCCGTCGCATCGACGGGCGCTCGCTGCTGTTCCCTGAACGCCAGCACGACGATGAGCCCCCAGATGAGCGCGCCGCCGTACACCCTGGGGTAGTGGAGCAGGGCCGACCAGCCGGCCGCCTCCGGGACGCTGAACCGCCACGGACCGCCGAGCAGGAGCAGCGCCACGATCAGTGCACCCCACCATCGGCCACCGACCCTCGCCCTGACCATTGCGGCCGCCAGAACGACGATCGAGAACAGCGTCAGCGTGTAGTGGTACTGCTCCGCGATCGGGGCCAGCAGCGTCGCCGCCGGGAGAACCACGGCGAACGGGAGCAGGCGATCGGTCAGCGTCGTGCCGGGGGCCAGGCGCCGAACGACCACCAGGCTGCCACCAGCCAGGACGGCGGCGGCAACCAGCCAGGCCGGGGTGACCAGCCAGGGAATGTCCGCCACAGGCTGCGGGTTCCAGGACGGATCGAATCGGAACAGGTGGCTGAGCAGGCCGTTGATCGTCTGGAACGCCGTCACGGCCGCTTCCGGACGTGTCCGCCAACCCGTGGCACTGGCCGCGAAGTCTCGCCACGGAACAGGGCCCCAGGCGAGGAGGAGGCCCAGCGCCGCCATGGCGAAGAGCGCGGCGGCGACGGCGGCGACCCGAAGCCGTCCGGCAACCAGCGATACCGCCCACAGCGCCGCCCCGTAGGGCAGCTTCAGAATCACCGCCCCGCCGAGCGCGAGGCCACTCCCGACGGCGGCGAACATCCCCACACCCGGCCGCCGCAGAGCACCGGACCGGGCGGCCGGCAGGGCCGTGGCGATTACCAGCGCCAGCAGCAGCAGGTAGGCCTGGCCCCTGGCGATCTCCTCCCGGAATGGCCGGAACGCCGCAACGAGCCCGGTCGCGGCCAGGGCCACGGCCGGTGCGGCACCCAGCGCCCGAAGCAGCCACGTCCAGGCGAGCCCGAACGCAATCAGCGACACCGCCAGCCACAGCCAGCGGGCGGCCACCTCCGGCAGCAGCCCGAACGGCACGAACGGCAGGATCGAGGTCGGAGCGTTGGGGTTGAAGATGTCCGGCACGGTCCCATACTCGCGCGCCGCCGCACCGAATTCGGCGGCGTCGGCGTACAGGACGTCGATCCGGCCGTCGAGGGCGAACCTGGCGGCGGCCCAGTAGCCCGGCCAGTGCGGCTGCCCGATGGCCGGCCCGATCACCCGAACGGCCAGCTCGGTCCAGGAAGCGATGGCGAACAGCCCGGCCAGCAAGGTCAGGCGCGGTCCGGCAAGCGCCGCCAGCCGGTCCCCGGCGAACGCCGCGCGGCTCAACCGACCGTCCGGAGCGCCTCGCCGAAGATCTCCAGGCTCTCCGCTACCTCCGCCGGGGTCGCGTCGAGCGGCGGGACCCACCGGATGACCTGGTGCTGCATCCCGCAGGTGAGGACGAGCAGGCCGAGCTCCGCGGAGCGTTGCTGGACGGCCGTCGCCATCACCCCGTCCGGCGTTCGGGCGGCCCGGTCGCTGGTGAACTCGACGCCGATCATGAGGCCCGGCCCCCGGACGTCGGCGATCCGTTCGTCCTCGGCCATCAGGGCCCGCAGGCCGGTCGTGAGCTCGGCGCCGCGGGCACTGGCATTGGCCAGCAGGTTCTTGCCTTGGATCGTCTCGAGCACCGCGATCCCGGCGGCGCAAGCCACGGGATTGCCACCGTACGTCGACCCGTGGGCGCCCTTGCCCCAGCGCTCCTGGAGTTCGCGGCTGGTGGCCAGGGCGGACACCGGCAAGCCGTTGGCCACCGCCTTGGCGATGCACACCGCATCGGGCACGATCCCGGCGTGCTCGAAGGCCCACATCCGGCCGGTCCGGCCGTAGCCGGTCTGGACCTCGTCGGCGATGAGCAGGATGCCGTGCTCGTCGCAAAACGCCCGGAGTGACTGCAGGAACGCCGCCGGCGCCGGGTTGTAGCCACCTTCGCCCTGGACTGGCTCGATCAGCACCGCGCCGACGCTGGACGGCGGGACGACGGAAGACGTCAGGTCCCGCAGGGCGGCCATCGCGCCCTCGCTCGCCGCCGCTTCGTCACCGGCGTAGTCGCGGTAGACGTTCGGGAACTCGCTGAAGTAGACCGACGGCAGGAGCGGCTCGTAGCCGACCCGGTAGTTCACGCTCGAGGTCGTCACCGACGCGGCCCCGAACGTCCGGCCGTGGAACCCGCCCCGGAAGGCGATGATCGCCGGGCGGCCCGTGGCTCGCCGACAGAGCTTGAGACCCGCCTCGATCGCCTCCGAGCCCGAGTTGAGGAAGAACACCGTGTCGATCGGGTCGGGCAAGGTGTCGGCGATCATCGATGCCAGGCGGACGACAGGCTCCGAATAGCCGATCGCGCCCGTCGGGCCGATGAGCCGATCCACCTGGGCGTGGATTGCCGCCGTCACCGCTGGGTGGCGGTGCCCCAGGACGGTGACCGCGATGCCGTTGGCAAAGTCGAGATACGGCCGGCCGGCGGTGTCGAAGAGCCGGTGCCCCTCGCCGTGGCTCCAGCTCCGCTCGTAGTAGCGGCCGAGGACCGGGCTGAGGTTGCCGGCCAGGGCTGAGAGGTCGATCGGCGCCTCGGCGATCGCGTCGTCCATCGGCCGAGTATAGGTTCGGGCCAGCGGCGATACTGGGGCCCGCCAGCCCGCAGGACAGGAGCCAGTGGTCGACTTCGCCCTCACCGACGAGAACCGCCTCGTCCAGCAGAGCGCCCGCGCCTTCACCGAGGCGGAGATCCTGCCCCACATCCGGGAATGGGACGCCGGTGACGGCTTCCCGCGTGAGTTGTTCGGCCGGATGGCCGAGCAGGGGTTCCTCGGCGCCCCGATCCCGGAGCGCTACGGCGGCGGCGGCATGGACTACATCTCGTTCGCCCTGCTGTGCGAGGAGCTGGAGCGGGCCGACACGGCGTTCCGGGTCGTCCAGAGCGTCCACGTCGGCCTCAACTCGCTCGCCCTCCTGCAGTGGGGGACGGAGGAGCAGCGCCAACGCTGGCTCATGCCCCAGGCAAGTGGCGAGAAGCTGGCGACCTTCGGCCTGACGGAGCCGGGTGTTGGCACGGACGCGGCGAACCTGGCGACCACCGCCCGCCGCGACGGGGCGTCGTACCGGCTCAACGGTCAGAAGATCTGGATCTCCCTGGCCGACATCGCCGATCACTTCCTGGTCTTCGCCTCGGTCGACCGGTCGAAGGGCTGGCGGGGGATCACGGCATTCCTGCTCGAGCGAGGCATGACCGGCCTCACGACCGGGACGCTTCACGGCAAGCTCGGCATCCGGGCCGGCAACACCGGGCTGATCAGCCTCGACGACGTCATCGTCCCGGAAGAGCACCGGATCGGCGAGGAGGGCGAGGGCTTCCTGGTCGCGATGAGCGCCATCGACCAGGGCCGCTACACCGTCGCCGCAGGGGCGGTGGGACTCGCCCAGGCGTGCCTGGATGCGTCGCTCCGCTACGCCCACGAACGGCAGACCTTCGGCGAGGAGATCGGCAAGCACCAGCTCGTCAAGCAGCTGCTGGCCAACATGGCCAAGGGGATCGAGATGGGCCGGCTGCTGGTGTGGCGGGCCGGCTGGCTCAAGAACCAGGGGCTACGGAACACGCGCGAGACGTCGCTCGCCAAGTGGCACGCCACCGAGCACTCGGTCCAGTGCGCCCTCGATGCGATCCAGGTCCACGGCGCCAACGGCTACTCGAACGAGTTCCCGGTCGAGCGCTACCTGCGCAACTCCAAGGCCGCCGTGATCTACGAGGGGACGAGCCAGCTCCACACGATCATCCAGGCCGACTACGCCCTGGGCTACCGCGAGGACCGACCGCTCCGTCGCGAGCCCTGGCCGGCCGACGGTTTCGAGCGCAAGACCCGCGCCTAGGCCGATGGCTCGCCAGTGGTCGGAAGGCGAGCTGGCGACGCTGGCCGAGGTGGCCGAGACGTTCGTCCGTGGCGGGGCCCTCCACCGCGCGGAGCTGGCGGCCGAAGCGCTGGGCGAGGTCGCCGATCCGAGCCAGCTCCTCCAGCTCCGTCTCGTTCTCCGGGCGTTCGAGAACCGTGCCGCGAGCCTGCTGCTGGGTGCCGGCCCGCGGGCGTTCCGTGACCTGTCACCGGCGCGGCGCGAGCGGTACCTGTTGGACTGGGGTTGCTCGCGGGTGCCGCAACGCCGCTCGGCATACCAGGTCCTGGCCCGGCTGCTGACGTTCCTCGCGTACGCGGCGGCGGAGGGCGAGCCGAACGCCCGCCTCGAAGCAATCGGCTATCGGCCGGACCGGCCGCCCACGACGGACGACCGGACCGGGATCGTGCCCCTCGCGCCACCCGCCGGCGGGGAGTGGCAACTCGAGGCGGACGTCGTAATCGCCGGCTCCGGAGCGGGAGGATCGCTCATCGCCCATGACCTCGCCGCGGCCGGCCGGTCCGTGGTGGTGGTCGAGGCCGGCTCGTTCGTCGACGAGGGTTCGATGCCCCGCCACGAACGCGACGCGTTCGAGAACCTGTACCTCGACCACGGCCTGTCCGCCACCTGGGACGCGTCCGTCACGCTCCTCGCCGGCTCGGCGGTGGGCGGCGGGACCCTGATCAACTGGATGACCTGCATCGACTCGCCGCCGGACATCCGCGGCCAGTGGGCGGTCGATCACGGGATCGACGGCTGGGACGCGGCTGCCGCGGAGCGCGACGCCGCGGCGATCGCCGTCGAGCTGGGCGCGGCCCAGAGCGAGGTGATCCCCAAGAAGGACGCGATGATCCTCCGCGGCGCCGCCGAGCTCGGCTGGGAGGTGGCGAAGACCAGCCGCAACGCCACCGGCTGCGGCGACTGCGGGAGCTGCGGGTTCGGGTGCCCGCGGGGGACCAAGCAGTCCGGTTTGCGAGCGCATCTCGCCCGGGCTCACGCTGCCGGGGCAAGGATCATCGGCGGGGCCCGGGTGGAGCGGGTGCTCGTCGAAGGCGGCCGGGCGGTGGGGATCGTGGCAACCATCGCGGCGGATGGCGCCGCCGCCCGGCGACTGACCGTCCGGGCGCCCCAGGTCGTCGTCGCCGCGGGTGGCCTCCGCACCCCCGGCATCCTCGCGCGGTCGGAGATCCAGCACCCGGCCATCGGGCGACACCTCCGGGTCCACCCGGTGCCCCTCGTGGCAGGCCTGTTCGACGAGCCGATCGAGATGTGGAACGGCACGCTCCAGGCCGCCAGGACGGTCCAGTTCCTGTGGCCGGAGCCCGGGCGCAAGCCCTACGTGATCGAGTCCGCGCCGGGTCATCCCGGGCTGCTGGCGTTCGCCCTGCCGTGGGAGGGTACGGACCAGCACCAGGCGTTGATGGACCGGGCCCGGTTCATCGCCCCGCTGATCGCGGTGACCGAGGACGGCGGCGAGGGCCGGGTCTCGATGACGCGGAGCGGGCGGACTCGGGTCGACTACCGGCTCGACGCGATCGGCGTTGCCACGCTCCGGCACGCGCTGGTGTCGATGGCCCGGCTGGCGAGGGCCGCGGGCGCGCGGCAGATCGTGGCGGTGGGTACGCCGCCCCGCTGGTTCGGCCGGAGTGGCAGCAGTGCGGGAACCGCGGATCGGGCCTTCGTGGTCTACGAGGATGCCCTCCGGGCGTTCGATTTCGCGCCCAACCGGGGCGGGGTCTTCTCGGCCCATCAGATGGGGACCGCCCGCATGGGAGCGGATCCGGCGGATCACGTTTGCGACCCGGGCGGCCGCGTCCGCCTCGGTTCGCGCGGCGACGCCGTGCTGGGCGGGCTCTACGTGGCCGACAGCTCGCTGTTCCCGACCGGGATCGGGGTCAACCCGATGCTCACCGTGATGGCCATGGCCCGGAGGGTTGGTCGGACGGTCCTCGCCGAGGGCTAGGAGGGCCGGATCGCCGCGTCAGTCCGCCGGAACCGGGTGGCTGGTGACCGGTGGGCGATCGCGCGCCGGTTCGCTTGCCCGGGCGGGGGCTGACATCCGCCCGCGGGCGGTGATGATCAGGGCGACCGCGAAGACGATGACCGCGCCGGCGACGAGCGTTCGCTGGGACAGCGGCTCCGACAGGAACCACGTCCCGAGGAAGACGGCCACCACGGGGTTGACGTAGGCGTAGGTGGCGATCAAGGGCAGCGGGGCGACCCGCAACAACTTCACGTACGTGGTGAAGGCGACGAGGCTGCCGATCACGGTCAGGTAGGTGACACCGAGCAGCGATTCCAGCGAGACCGCCGCGACATCGAACCGCCCGAGCTCACCGCTGACGACGCTCATGACTGCCAGGACGACGGAGCCCGCGATCATCTGGGCGCCGGTGGCCACGAGCGGCCGCGACGGCAGCGTCGCCCGGTGCTGCGAGAACAGCGACCCGCCCGACCAGAAGATGGGCGACAGGATCAGCGCGGCCAGGCCGAAGACGTTGAACGCGGTCGCGCCATCGTCCGACGGGCCGATCAGGATCGCCACGCCCACCAGCCCGATCACGATGCCCGCCACCACGATCCGGGGCAGGCGCTCGCCGAGGAACAGCCGGCCAAGGACCGCCACCCAGGCGGGCATCAGGGCGATCATCAGGGCCGCGATGCCCGAGGGCACGGTCTGCTGGCCCCAGGCCACCATGCCCATCCCGCCACCCAGCAGCAGCGCCCCGACGATCGCCGAATCGCGCCACTCGCGGCGGCTCGGCAGGGTGAACGCGCGACCCTCGCGCAGCCACGACCAGCCGAGGAGGGCGAGACCGGCGATGAGGAACCGCGTCGCGGCCATCAGGAACGGCGGGATCGTCTCGATCGCGACGGCGATGCCGAGGTACGTCGAGCCCCAGACCACGTACAGGATCAGCAGCCCGAGGCCGACGATCAGTCGGCTGGTCGGCGCCTTCGGCGCGGCGGTTGGAATAGTGATCTGGTCCAAGACGGTCAGTCTAGCCGCTCAACTTGGCCCAGTCCACTAGTACAACCGAACCGCAACCTTCACGCGGCGAAGGCGGCACCCGAGGACGGCCGGCAGACCTTGCAGGCCCGGTAGCCGCGCGATTCCGACTCGGAACGCGACCGGAACGTGACCCGGTGGCGATCGGTGACCCGGCGGGCGTGGCGGCAGGTCGGCAGGCAATAGATCCGCGTCGTGTCGGAGCCGAAGTAGCGGATCCCGGCCCGTGCCAGTTCCTCGAGCTCGACCGGATCCAGGCCTTCGGCTGTCAGGATCGCCCGCTTGTTCTCCGGTCCGCCCAGCGAGTACTGGCCGATCAGCCCGTCACTGCGGACCACCCGGTGGCACGGGACGACGAGCGGCACGGGGTTGTGGGCGAGCGCCGTTCCCACGGCCCGAACGGCCTTCGGCCGGCCGATCTCGGCGGCGATCCAGCCGTACGGCCGAACCTCGCCCCGCGGGATCTCGAGCGCCTTCATCCAGACGGCCCGCTCGAACTCGGTCCGGTGGCGGAGGTCGAGCGCGAGCGGTGCATGCCGATCGCCCGCCAGGCGCCGGGCAAGGGCTTTCTCGAGCCGTGCCGGGACGGCATCTGCTGCCCGGATGGGCCGGCCGACCTCGATCGCGAACCGGCGCTCGAAATCGGCGCCATCGCGAGCCGAGCCGACCGACGACACCCCGCGGCCGTTCCAGGCGACGTAGACCGGACCGATGGGCGAGTCCATCGTCGCGTACTCGTCGGCCAGCCCGACGGCGGCCAGCGCGCCGTGGGCGAGCGTCGGGGGCGCCGCGACAGCAAGCCCGCCGAGCGCGGTCTCGACGTCGGCAAGGGTGGGGCGGTTGGCTCGGGTCATGCGGTCATCTCCTGGCGCTCGGCGTCCTGGTGACGCTCGAACGCATCGCGCAGCATCGCGATCCCGCGATGGACCTGCGCCTTGATCGTGCCCTCGGGGCGGCCGAGGACGGTGGACAGCTCCTGGTAGGACAGGCCATCGACGTGGCGAAGGACCACGGGGGTCCGGTAGCGGTCCGGCAGCGTCGCCACCAGGCCCGCCCACGTCGCCGCCGTTTCGCGGCGAGCAGCGGTGTCATGGGGGCTGCCGGTCGGGTCCTGGCTAGCGAGCCGGTCTCCCGGCGCCGACCACGGCTCGTCGGCATGGGCCGGCCGGTCCAGCGCGACCAGCGGCGCGGTCTTGCGGCGGACCTTGTTGCGGCACAGGTTGATCGCGATCGTCGCGAGCCACGGCTTGAGCTGCAGGTCACGGATGCGCTGCCGGTCGTAGGTCTGCATCGCCCGGTAGGCGCGCACGAGCGCGTCCTGGGCGACCTCCTCGGCGTCGCGGGCATCGCCGAGCAGACGCAGGGCAATGGTGTAGAGGCGATCCTGATGGGCCAGGACGAGGCGCTCGAACGCGGCGTCGAGGTCGGTCGCCAGGGCGGCAGTGAGGTTGGCGTTCATCACCATCCAGAACCGCGACCAGCGGCAGTCGGTTGCATCTGCGCTCACGGTGCACCCTTCGCTCGGGCCATGCAACCGCATGCCACAATCGATGGTGATGTCGCTCGATGACCGTTTCGACGACCTGATCGCGGGCCTGGGCGGGTTCTACCGGTCGTGGCTCGTGTACCTCGGGCTCGAGCTCGGGTTGTTCGCCAGGCTGCGGGAGGCAGGACCGGGTGGCCTGGGCGTGGCCGAGCTCGCGTCCGCGACGGGCACGCATCCCGAAGCCATCGACGTCTGGGCCTGGGCGGCCGATGCGCACGAGCTGGCGAGGCTAGACGAGGGCCGCCTCGTGCTGGATCCGGACGTGGCGACGGTGCTCCTCGACGACCAGGCGCCGGAGTTCCTGGGCGGCCAGTTCGTCCACGCGGTCGTGGCCAGCCTCGACTGGGACCGGATGGTCGAGTTCTTCCGGACGGGGATCCCGGTCCGGGAGCGGCCGGACCGATACCGGGCGGCGATCGAGCGGCTCACGGTCCAGGACATCGCCGTCTTCTTCCAGGAAGCCCTCGCCGCACTCCCGCAGCTGGTCTCGGAACTTGCCACCGGCGGCCGCGTGCTCGACGTCCACTGCGGTGGCGGCCGCTGGCTGATCGCGATGGCCAAGCGGTTTCCGCGGCTGGAACTGGTCGGTGTCGAGTTCGAGCCTGACTCGGTCGCCCGGGCGCAGGCCAACGTGGCTGCCGCCGGGCTGGCCGAGCGGATCACGATCGAGCACGGGGACGTCGAGCAGCCGGGGCACGAAGGTGAGTTCGATCTCGCCTACTTCCAGTACGCGCTCCACACGTTGCCCCACCCTCCGGCCGCGCTCCTGGCTGCGTGGGCGGCACTGCGGCCCGGTGGGCGCCTGCTCGTCCTCGACTGGCCACTGCCGTCCACCGTCGAGGAGTTCCGGACCCGCCATGGCGAGCTGATCGCCGGCGTCCAGCTCGACGAGATCCTGCAGGGGACGCACCTCGTCAACCGTGAGCAATTCCGGGAGTGGTTCACCGCGGCCGGGCTGCCGGATCCGGAGGTGATCGACCTGCCATCGGGCGCGACGCTGTTCGCCGGCACGTCCGCCGCCACGTAAGACTCGGGCGGTGTGCGCCCGCGCACACCGCGCCGCTCACTCGACCTCGATGGTGCCCTTCATCTCCGGGTGGACGGTGCAGTGGTAGGTGTACGTGCCGGCCACGTTGAAGACCAGGCCCAACGTCGCCCCGGCCTCGATCGTCTCCGTTCCGCAGTCGCCCTCGTCGAGCGTGGCGGTGTGCGGCACGGCGTCGGCGTTGGTCCACTGGATCGCGTCACCGACTGCCGCGGTCACCGGATCCGGCGCGTACGCGTTGCCCTCGATGTTGACCGTCACCGTCCCGGTGGCGACCTCCGCGCAGGCTGCGCCGGCCGATCCCGCGGGTTGCGAGGCCGGCAGGGAGGCGGGCTGCGATGCCGCCTGGCTGGGTGAGGACGAGGAGCCGCCACACCCGACGACGGCCACCAGGGCCAGGCTGGAGACGAACAGGATCGCGAGACGACGCATTGGAACAAAGACCTCCTGGAATGGCGCTCCCGATGGCCGGCGCCAGCATTGTGCGGAGCGCACACGGGGCAACGCGTCAATCGGGCGTCACCCACGTTGAAATACGCCGCCAGCCGCGCTCCGGTTTCGGTCGTCGCGGTCCACGCTATCGTGCCCGCGTGACGTTGCCCGCGGGTCTCGACCTCGACACGATCTGTTTCCTGGAGCGGCACGAGTCCCGAGCCCACGCGCTCCCGGGCCGGAGCCTCAGGGACCTGGGCGACGCGGTGCTGCTCCACGATCCGATCGATCGCGAGCCGTTCTGGAACCGCGCGAACGCCATCCGCTGGCCCTCGGGTGCGGCCGAGTTCGACCGCCGGCTCGACGCGCTCACGACGCTGTGCGCGACGCTCGACCGGCTGCCGCATGTCTGGCCGCGGGCGATCCTCAACGAGCCCGTCGACCTGGTCGAGCGGCTGACCGCCAATGGCTTCGTCAACACCGGCTCGGGCCACGTCATGGTCCTGGCCGACTCGGAACCTGTCAGGCGGGCCGCCGACCGGCCCCTGCCGGCCGGCGTGACCGTCGAGCGCCACCACCGGGTGGCGCCGATCGATCGGGCCGACGTCGCGAACGCGATCGGGCTGGTCAGCGCCGAGGCCTTCGAGATGCCAGACCGAAGCGAGTCGATCGAGCAGGAGTCCGTGTCGCTCTTCGACCGGCCGGAGGTCCACGCGATCATCGTCCGGGTCGACGGAGAACCGGCTGCCACGGCCAAGCGGATCTCCTTCGACGGTGCCAGCTACCTGACTTCGATCGGGTCGCGACCCGCATTCCGTGGCCGCGGCCTCGGCCGTCTCGCCACCGCGATCGTGACCGCGGACGCGGTCCGCGACGGCTCCCGCTGGGTCCATCTCGGCGTGTGGGCAGAGAACGAGCCGGCCCTGACGCTGTACCGGAGCCTCGGCTTCGTGACCCTGGGTGACCCAGTGCCGGACCTGCTGCTCAAGTGATGGCGGTCGACCCGGCTGCCCTTCGACGTGCGATCACGCCAACCGCCGAGATCGTCGGCTGGGCCACGGTGGAATTGGACCGTGCCGTGGCCGAGCTGACGGGCGACCATGCGACTGTCGTCGAAGCCCGGCCCCGGGACGCCCACCTGGGTGCCACCGCCCGGCTCCTGGCGTTCGCCGACGGTCGGCGTGTCCTGCTCCTCGAGCCGGACACGGAGGGCCGGCTCGCCGCGTCGCTTGTCCGGTTCGACGAAGGCGCCGCCGTGACGTACCTGTTCGGCGGCCGAGGCGCCGCGGTCCGCGCCCAGGCCGCGGGCTTCTCGCTGTCGGCAGAAGGGGACGGGCCGTTCGGGTCGCAGCGGCTCGTCCTCGGCGGGCCCGCCTGGGGCCCGCACCTGGTCGTCGTCGTCGCGGAAGCGCTGCCGCCCGCTACCATCCGTCCATGACCGAGACGACCGTCACCCTTCGCGCCGCGACCGCGGACGATGCCGAGCGGATCGCTGCCCTCTTCACCGAGGAGGGCTATCCCTGTGGCCCCAGCGACATCGTCAGCCGACTGGAGCGCTTCGACGATCCGCACTCACGGGTGGTCGTCGCGGACTTCGACGGCGAGGTTCTCGGGTTCATCGCCGTCCACGCCATGCCGCGCTTCGAGCACGACGACCGGATCGTCCGGATCCTCGCCCTGGTCGTCGATCCGGGGGTCCGGGAGCGGGGTGTGGGCCATCGGCTGATGGACGAGGCCGAGCGCCTGGGCCGGGACATGGGTGGCACCTTCATCGAGGTGACCGCGGGCCACCACCGTCCCGAGGCACGCCACCTGTACGAATCCGTGGGCTACGACGCGGGCGTCAGCGCCTACCTCCGGAAACGGTTGTAGCCCATTCACGTCGTCCCCCGGGTGACACCGCCAACTCCCGACGCACCGCCCATCTCCAACCTCGTCCCGGCCAGGAGGAAACGTCTTGACGACCAACGGGGGTGATCCAGGTCCCGTCATCAAGGTGACCGACCTGCGCAAGACCTATGGCCAGACCCGGGCCGTCGATGGGGTCACGTTCGAGGTCAGGAAGGGTGAGGTGTTCGGCCTGCTGGGCCCGAACGGCGCCGGCAAGACGACGACCGTCGAGATCCTCGAGGGCCTGCGGAGCCCGGATAGCGGCGAGGCGATGGTGCTCGGCATCGACGTCGCCCGGGACCCGGACGCGATCAAGCCACGGATCGGCGTCGCCCTCCAGACCGCGTCGCTCTACCCCAAGCTGACCGTCGTCGAAGTCGTCGACCTGTTCAGGAGCTTCTACGGGCACGGCCGTCCCACCGCCGAGCTGATCGACCTGCTCGACCTGGGTGAGAAGCGATCGACCCAGACCAAGGACCTCTCGGGCGGGCAGCGGCAGCGCCTGGCCGTGGTCCTGTCGCTGGTCAACGACCCCGAAGTGGTCTTCCTCGACGAGCCCACGACCGGGATGGACCCGGCGGCCCGGCGCTCGCTGTGGGACATCGTCGAGAACCTCAAGATCGAGGGCCGCACGGTGCTCCTGACCACCCACTACATGGAGGAGGCGGAGGTCCTGTGCGACCGGCTGGCGATCATGGACCACGGCCGGATCCTCGAGCACGGCACGGTGACCGAGCTCGTCAGCCGGCGGTTCACGGAGCGATCCGTCCGCTTCGACCGCGTCGAAGGGCTCGACGAGACCCGGCTGTCGAGCTTTCCGGGCGTCACCGGGGTCAAGGGCGAGGACGATGAGGCGATCCTCTACACCCGGGACGTGCCGGCGACCATCGGGGCGCTGCTGTCGGCGACCGAATCCCTGGGCACCGAGCCCGAGAACCTGGTCATCCGCCGGCCGACCCTCGAAGACGTGTTCCTCGACCTGACCGGTCGGGCCCTGCGCGACTGACCGGAGACCCAACCCATGGATGCCCTGTTCCAGCTCACCGTGGCCAATATCCGCAGCTTCGTCCGGGACCGGGCGGCGCTGTTCTGGACGCTCGCCTTCCCGCTGATCTTCATCGTCATGTTCGGGGCGATCTTCAGCGGTGGCGGGGACCAGGACCGCTCGTTCGGCTGGGTGGACAGCGACGGCTCGCCGCAGTCGGCCCAGCTGCGGGCCGCCTTTGCCAGCGTGCCGAACCTGGAGCTCGTCGACGCGACGCAGGAAGAAGCGTTGGAGCAGATGCGGCGCGGTGACGTGTCGGCCGTGCTCGTCGTGCCTGACGGCTATGCGGAGCGAATCGCCGCCGTCGCCCAGGACCCGTCGGGCGAGGCCGTCCCGATCGAGGTCTACACCGATCCCGCCCAGCAGCAGCAGGAGGGCATCACCCTCCAGATCGTCGGTGCGGTGTTCGACGCGGTGAGCCTGGCCGTCCGTGGCGGCGGACCGGTGCTGGCCGTGTCGAAGCAGACGATCCAGACCCAGGACGTTGGATTCATCAGCTACCTGGTGCCCTCGATCCTGGGCATGGCATTGATGCAGCTCGGCGTGTTCAGCGCGATCCCGCTGGTTGCCGATCGCGAGAAGCTGATCCTCAAGCGGCTGTCGGCCACGCCTCTCCGGCGCTGGCAGCTGGTCGGCAGCAACGTGATCATGCGGCTGCTCATCGCCATCGTCCAGACGGTGATCATCGTCGGCGTGGGAGCGGCGATGTTCGGGGTGGAGGTGGCGGGCAATCTATTCCTGATCGGGGCGCTCGTCGTCCTCGGCTCGCTGGCGTTCATCGCCCTCGGCTACGTGATTGCCTCGTTCGCCAAGACCGAGGAATTGGCCAACGGGATGACGAGCGTCGTCCAGTTCCCGCTGATGTTCCTGTCCGGGACGTTCTTCCCGATCGAGGCGATGCCGGAAGTCCTCAAGGTGGTGGCGCGGGCAATGCCCCTCACCTACCTGTCCGACGCGCTCCGGCAGACGATGGTCGGCGGCGCCGCGTTCAACCCGTTGTGGGTCTGCTTTGCCGTCCTGGCCGCGTTCCTCGTCGTTTGCTTCGGGATCAGCGCCCGCTTCTTCCGCTGGCAGTAGGGGCGCCTACCAGCGCTCCTCGTGGACGATGTCGGCCAGCGGCTTCCTGCCGCCGGGCTTGGCCGGTGCGGAGAGCTCGTCCTCGTCCGCCGGGTAGCCGAACGAAATCAGGTATTCGCAGTGATGGCTCTCCGGGTAGCCGAGGAGCCGGCGCGCCCGGTCGTGGTCGTAGACCGTCGCGGGGACGCTGCCGATCCCGAGCTCCCACGCCGCCAGCATCATGTTCTGCGCGGCCTGGCCCAGGTCGAACAGGACCGACGGCGGTGAATCGGCGGCATTCGGGTCTGGCGTGACCATAGCGACCCCGACCGCCGCCCCGGCGAGGTGACCGGCCCACCGACCCAGGGCCGCCAGCTCCATCAGGTGCTCCCGGTCGCTGCAGACGATGAAGTCCCAGCGCTGGAGGTTCTTGGAGCTACCGGCCAGCCGGCCGGCATCGAGGATCCGTTCGAGGTGGTCAGCCTCGAGCGGGCGGTCGGCGAACTCGCGGATGGCCCGCTTGTGTCGGATCGCGGTCCAAACGTCCATCGCCGGTCTCCTCAGGCTTCGAGGGCAGGAACCGCGCCATCGTCAGCCCGGCGCGCCGCCGGATCCAGACGCCCGACGATCCCGGCCAGCGAGCGGAACCCACCGGGCTCGTCTTCCAGGGCGCTGATCGGGTCCTCGGGCTCCGGGATCCGCATGGCCGACACGGCGACGGCGCGCGTGGCGGCGTCCTCGGGCTCGTACGGACCGTGGAGGGCACGGGCGAGGAAGGCGGCGACGCGGCCCCGGTAGGCGGGGAACTCGTACAGCCAGCTGTGCCGGCCGTCCTGGACCACCATCGTTTCCACCGGCGCGGCATCGTCGCGGCCGACGCGGGCTGAGCGGACGATCCGCTCCAGCCGGCGGAAGTGCGACAGCGGGACGATGTCGTCGGTATCGCCGTGGGCCAGGAAGATCGGCCCGGCGTAGCGGGCGATGGCGGCGCCGGCACTGACGTCGGTGACGGCGTGGCCACGGGGACGCAGGAAGACCCGGGTCGTCCACCAGGCCAGGGGATAGGCGATCACGTCGGGGATCGGGAGCCGGGCGAGCTGGAACGTGAGGCGGGTCAGGCGGTAGGGTCCGGCCGGCGACGAGGTCATGACCACGGCGGCCACCCGGTCATCGACGGACGCCGCAAGGATGGCTCCGATCCCGCCCATCGAGTGGCCCGAGATCGCCCCGACGGTGACCTCCGGCCGGGCCAGCAGCGCGGCGAAGCCGGCGGCGGCGTCGATCCCGAACTCTCCGGCGCTGATGGGCAGCTCTTCGGCCGGGTTGGCGCCATGACCTCGAATGTCCACCGTCAGGACGTGGAAGCCCGCACCGTGCAGGAAGTGGGCCATCGGCAGGGTCCGGCTGCGGCTCGACTCCCAGCCGTGGACGAGGACGATCCCGGGACCCGGTGCGCCGTCGCGGGCCGGGATGAACCAGGCCGGCAGCGTGGTCCCGGGAGCGTCGACGGTGACGTCCTCGTATGGCAACCCCAGGGTCGCGGGCGTGGACTGGGGCGGGCGCGGCCTGGGGAAGCCGGCCCGGTGGCGGTAGATCACGGCGAACCGCCAGGCCAGGGCGAGCGGGGCGGCGGCAAGCGCGGCGGCAAGGCCCGCGCGACGGACGTTGGGCATCAGGCCGAACGCCCCGATGGCGCATCGGCGGCGGGCCTGGCGCGGCGCTGGACGCCCCGCCGATCGAGATCCGCCCGGACAACGCGAGCCCGGGCGACGAGATCAGGATCGCGGGTGATGGTGCTCGCCAGCCAGTCGATGTAGGACGGCTCGAAATCGGCGACCTGGCCGAGGGTATGGCCCCGGAACTTGCCGAACTCCAGCTCGTGATCGAGCGAGACGTCGAGCTTCGGTGGCGGGGGACGCCGGAAGCGGTGGATCCGGCCGCGCTCCAGGGGCCCGTTGGGGTCCGACGCGCGCAACGGTTCGCGGCTGATCGTCTCCCGCGTTCGCGGCGGCTGGCCGCCCAGGCTCGCGTTCCGATGCGTCGTGGCGTTCCGCGGCCGGAGGGTCTCGCTGGTGTCGACGCGGCCGGTCACCGGGCGGCTCGGCCTCGGCTTTGGCGGTCCGCCGCGACGTGCCCGTGCAGCCTGGCCGCTGTCATCGGGGCCGCCGTCGCTTGCGTTCGCAGACGTGAACGCCCCGGCCTCGGTCAGCCGTCGCAGCCGCTCGTAGGCATCGTTGATCTCCGCCATCAGCCGGGTGGCCTTCTGGGAGGCGGCGGGATCGTCGCCGGTCAGATCCGGGTGGTGCTGCCGGGCAAGGCGGCGCCAGGCCGCCTTGATGGTCTGCAGGCTGGCACCCGGACTGGTGCCGAGGACGTCATGGGGATCGCGTTTGGCCACGGGGTGAGTGTAGCGAGAGGGGCTGGACCGCCAACCGGGCGGGGCGGACATCAAAATCGCTGACGCCAAAATCGCGATCGCCCCCCGACCCGACCGGTCGAGAGGCGATCAACTGACGGCGAGATAATGATGAGCGATAAGCTCTGCCGGTCCGCGTCCCGAGCCTGTTGGCCGATGATCCGTGGTTACTCGGCTCGTGACCTGGGACCGAGGTCTTCGCCTCCGACCGTCCTCGGCGACGAAGTCCGTTCCCTAGTCCGTGACCGACGCCCCAGGTAGTTCCCGGTGGCTCGCGTTCCGGCGTGCCAGAACCGTACGCCCGCAGCGGGCGCGGGAGCAATGGAACCCTCGTCCCGAAACAGCGGCATCGATGGTCGGGCGCGTCCACGCACCATTCCGGGACCCGGGTACCAGGTGCAGAAACGCACCGGGCCGACTGTAATGCGGTTGTAATGCCCCTATTTCGAATGGAGATGCGGGCGTCCGGTCGGCGCGAGATCGCGGACTGCATCACCCTCGCAAGCCGAGCCTGCGCCCCTCCCAGCGCTGTTCCCCGCGGGCGCGTACCCTCCCGGCGTGCGCCGTCCCGCAGTCCTGCTGATCCTCCTCGCGACCCTGGCGTTCGGGTGCGGACGCCCGGATCCGTCGTTCGACCCGACCGGCCCGTGCGACCTCGACGGCCGCGTTGCGGGCGCCTACCCGGTCCTCGAGGCGTTGATCCCGGCCGAGATCGAAGGGCAGCCGCCGACCTGGATCGACTCGGGCCGGAGCTGCAGCGATGCCGCGCTCGGCACCCTCGCGGATCGCGGCATCGACGACCTGCGCTTTGCGGGTGGGTTGTGGGAGACCGGCGAGCGATCCGGCTACACGCTGGCCGTCTTCACGGCGCCGGGGCTGACCGATGAGCTGCTCTTCGAGTTCTACGAAGCGGGTGCCAACGCGGCTCGCAAGACCGAGACGATCACGACTCGCATCGACGACGCCGATGACGGACGGGCGGTGTACATGCTCGACACGCTCAACGGCAAATCCTTCCAGTCGATCTACCTTCGAGCGGCCGACCAGCCGGACCTCGTTCGGGTCGTCCTGATCGGCACCGATGTCCGGGAGAACCAGGACCGCACGGCGCACGAGGCGACGCTGGCGCTGGCGCGGAAGGTCTTCCTCGCCCCCTGATGGAACGCGCCCGTCACGCTCGGCGGCCGTCCCGGAACGTTCATGGTGGTGGGTGGCCATCGATACTCAGTGCATGCGCTGGCTGACCCGACTCCTGCTCCTGCGGATCCTGCCTCGGCGACTGCTGCCGATCCTTGCGGTCTGGGACCTGGTCAAGATGGTCCGGGCAGCGCGGGCCATGCAGCGGGCAGGCCGGGCTCGTCGAGCATCGCAGCCACAGATCAGCAGCGGGGCACCGACCCGCTGACGGCAGGCGAGCTCGTGCTACATTCGAATTCATGAGCGACCGCGCCCCGCGAGACGAGTGGGAGGAGCGTCGGGGCCGCTGGGAGCGGGACCGCCTCGATCCCGCGATAGCGCGGGCCCCTGAGCGACGGATCCGGTTCTCGACCATCTCGGACCTCGAGGTCGAGCGCCTCTACGGGCCGTGGTCAGTTGGGGACGGCGCCGGCGGCCCAACGGCGGTCGACCACCGGGGCGATCCCTTGCGACCGACGCCCGGCCGGTGGGACGCCTTCGAGCCGGCCCGCGACGTCGGGTTGCCGGGCGAGCCACCGTTCACCCGCGGGATCCATCCCACCGGCTATCGGTCGCGGCTGTGGACGATGCGGATGTTCGCCGGGTTCGGCGCAGCCGAGGACACCAACGCCCGGTTCCGCCAGCTCCTGGCCGCCGGCCAGACCGGCCTCTCGATCGCCTACGACATGCCGACGCTGTATGGCTACGACACCGACGATCCCGAAGCCGACGGCGAGTTCGGCACCTGCGGGGTGGCGGTCAGCTCGCTGGCCGACATGGAGGTCCTGCTCGACGGGCTGCCGCTGGACAAGGTCAGCACGTCGATGACGATCAACTCGCCGGCGGCGCCGATCTGGGCGATGTACATCGTGGCCGCGGAGAAGGCGGGCTTTCCGCGGGCATCGCTCGAGGGCACCACCCAGAACGACATCCTCAAGGAGTTCGTCGCCCAGAAGGAGTTCCTGTTCCCGCCCGAACCGTCGATGCGCCTCGTGACCGACACGATCGAGTTCGGAACCCACGAGCTGCCCAAGTGGAACACGATCTCGATCAGCGGCTATCACATCCGGGAGGCCGGCTCGACCGCGGTCCAGGAGCTGGCGTTTACGATCGCCGACGGGATGGCCTACGTGGAGGCGGCGCTGGCCAGGGGCTTGCGGGTCGACGACTTTGCGCCCCGGCTCAGCTTCTTCTTCAACTCCCACAACGACTTCTTCGAGGAGATCGCCAAGTTCCGGGCGTCGCGGCGGATCTGGCACAAGCTGATGACCGAGCGCTACCGGGCGGAGAACGAGCGCTCCGCATGGATGCGGTTCCACACCCAGACGGCCGGCGTCTCGCTGACCCCGCAGCAGCCGCTCAACAACCTGACCCGGGTGGCGCTGCAGGCCCTGGCCGCGGTCCTGGGCGGAACCCAGTCGCTGCACACCGACGCCTTCGACGAGGCGCTCGCGGTGCCGACCGCCGAAGCGGCGCTGCTCGCCCTCCGGCAGCAGCAGATCATCGCCGAGGAGAGTGGCGTCACCAACACCATCGACCCCCTGGGCGGCTCGTGGTTCGTCGAGGCGCTGACCAACGAGACCGAGCGCCAGGTCTGGCGTTACCTCGACGAGATCGACCGTCGGGGCGGGATGGTCGAGGCCGTGACCGACGGCTACCCGCAGCGCGAGATCGCCGACGCCGCCTACCGCTTCCAGCGCGAGTTCGACGCCGGCGAGCGACGGATCGTCGGCGTCAACGCCTACGTCGACGCGAGCGAGGAGACCAGCGTCCCGGTCCTGTCCGTTCCGCCCGGCTCGCTCGAGGCCCACATGGCCCGGCTCGAGCGGACGCGTCGCGAGCGCGACCCCGGAGCGGTCGAGGCCGCCCTCGCCGGGCTTCGCGAGGCGGCCGCACGACCCGGCTCATCGGACGCCAACCTGATGCCCCACTTCCTCCGCTGCGCGGAGGCATACGCCACCCTGGGCGAGCAGTGCGCCGTCCTCCGCGCGGTCTTCGGGGAGTACCGCGAGCCGGCCGCGGTCTAGGGCGTCGCGTCATCCTCCCGCTGACCGCCTACCATCGCGCCATGTATCTCGATGCGATGTCGTTCCTCGAGGACGAGCGCGATGGCTGGCGTCCCTTCGAGGCGCTGGACGAGTTGACCGACGAGCAACTCGAGCAGCCGGTCGAGGGCGCCCACGGTTGGTCCGGCCGGGACCTCATGGCGCACCTCCTCCAATGGCAGGAGTACTCGCTCAGGGCCGCGCAGGAGCTGGCCATCGGCGAGACCGCACACTCGATGGCCCAGCTCGACGCCGACTGGGAGGCGCGTGGCGACGCGATCAACGACGACTACCTCGACGCCAGCCGGAAGCTGCCGATCACGGATCTCCGGGCCCGGTTCCGAACTGTCGCCGGTGACCTCCGGGGCTACCTGACGGTCGTCCCGGAAAGTCGCTGGATCAAGCACGCGGCCAACCAGCGGTTCTTCTACGAGGAGACCCTCGAGCACTACGACGACCATCGCGCCGAGCTCGCCGCGATCCTGGCCGCCGCGGGTCGATGACCCTCGCGGAGGTCCTTTCGGAGGTGGAGGAGGGGAGCGAGCGACGCGAAACGGCAGATGGCGCGGAGTGGCTGGTCGGCGGTCGCGTCTTCGCCACCCTCCGCGGGGCCACGGCCTCCTTCCTGCTCGACCCGATCCTCGCCGGCGCGGCGCTGGGGACGCCGGACACGCGGGCGTCAGCGCGTGGTGAGGGCTGGGTCGAATTCACGCCCGAGGAGCTCGACCGGACGGCCATCGATCGTGCGGTGGCCTGGTTCGGTGCCGCCAGGCGACGCGCCGAGCGCTGACATCAAAGCGCGGCGCGTAGTCACAGAAGGCGTACCAGAGCGGCAAACGCAGGCCTAGCGCCCCGCGCTCCATCCGAGCTGCGCACGAACGTCCGGCTCCGACGCCTTCGGCGAGCCTGAATCAGCCCGATTCGTGTCCCGCTAATTCTTCTCTGCATACCGGCGCAGGAATCGAACGACCCCGGTCGCGTGACCGGGGTCGTGGGTTCGAATACGGGTCGGCTCAGGCCGTTTCGGCAGGTGCTGCCGGCTCGGCGGCGACGGCGGCCGCCGCGGCGATCTCCGCCAGGCCGAACTGTGCCTCCAGCTGCTCCATGGGCCGGAAGCCCTGGACGCCGATCGGCTGCTTGCCGGGCCGGAAGAAGGCGATGGTCGGGATGCTCAGGATGTTGAACGCCATCGACAAGCGTGGGTTGGCGTCGACATCGACCTTGACCACGTTGACCGAGCCGTCGTACTTCTCGGCGATCTTCTCCATCTCCGGTGCGACGAGCCGACAGGGCCCGCACCAGGCCGCCCAGAAGTCGACGATGACCGGCTTGTCGCTCTTGAGGACCTCGTCCTCGAAGGTCGCATCGGTCACGGCTTTGATCTCCGCCATGAGATCGGATTCCTTTCCTCCCGCCCGTGCGGGATCTCCCCGGTAGGCCCTCAGCGGGCGATGGTCTGGATAAGTCGGTACGCCTCCAGGACCCGCGGGTCCGAGAGGCGGTAGTAGACCGTGCTGCCGGTTCGGCGGCTCGTGACGAGCCCCGATCGCCGGAGCACGGCGAGGTGCTGGCTCATGTTGGGGATCTGGCACCCGACGCGCGACGAGAGGTCCGATACGGACAACTCACCGCCGGCCAGCGACTCGAGGACGCACAGCCGTTTCGGATCCGCGAGCGCGCGCCCGACCGCGGCGAACCGCTGTCGCTCCACCTCGCTCGACGGGAGGACCTCCAACACGTCCCGATTCTCTCACTACTTGCGCAAACACGCAAGTAGCTCCGGAGCCGCGACGGCGCGCTCCGGATCGCATACTGGCGGCCGAATGGACGACCGAACCATCCCGATCGAGGCCATTCTCACCGCCCGCGAGGGGCTGGTTGACCGAGTCCATCGAACGCCGATGCTCAGCTCGGCGACCGCCGCCGCGGCCATCGCCCGGTCGTCCGGCGTTCGGATCGCCGGGCATGCCCTGGCAGTGAAGGCTGAGAGCTTCCAGAAGACCGGCTCGTTCAAGGTTCGGGCAACGCGGACCAAGGTCGCCTCCCTGACCGACGATCAGCGAGCGGCGGGGATCATCACCCTGTCGGCCGGCAACGCCGCCCAGGCCTATGCCTGGGCGGGTCGGGACGTCGGGGTCCACGTCACGGTGGTCATGCCCAACGCCGCGGTTCGGTCAAAGGTCGACGCGTGCCGTGGCTATGGCGCGGAGGTGGTCCTCCACGGCGACCACGTGGGGGAGACGTGGGCCAGGGTCCAGAAGCTGTCCGCCGAGCGTGGTCTCGTCATCTGCCACCCCTTCGACGACCCGCACGTCATCGCGGGCAACGGCTCCGTCGGCCTCGAGATCCTGGAGGACCTGCCCGATGCCGACGTCGTGGTCGTGCCGGTCGGGGGCGGCGGGCTCATCAGCGGGATCGCGTCGGCGATCAAGCAGCGCAAGCCGGGCGTTCGGATCTACGGCGTCGAGCCGGAGGAATCGGATGCGGTGTCGCAGGCGCTCGCCAGGGACGAGATCGTCACGATCTCGCCGCGGAGCGTCGCCGACGGCCTTGGAGCGCCGTTCGCGGGATCGTGGACCCTGCCGCTCGTCCGCCGCTACGTCGACGCGATCGTCCGTATCGACGACCCAACGATCCTGGGTGGCCTTCGGTTCGCGGCAGAACGGATGAAGCTGGTCCTCGAGCCCGCCGGCGCGGCGGCCATCGCGGCCTCCATCTATGGCAAGGTGCCGCTCCGTGACGGCGACCGGGTCTGCGTCGTGGCGTCCGGCGGCAACGTCGAGACGAGCCGCATCGGGGAGTTGCTGGCGATGGCCGCGCCGTTGCCGGACGTCACCTAGCCCGCGCCCAGCTCCTCGAGCCGGTCGTCGTCGATGCCCAGGTGGTGGGCAAGCTCGTGGATGACCGTCAGGCGAACCTCGTCCTCGAGGTCCATCGGGTCGGGAAAGTCGTCCTCGAGGGCCAGCCGGAAGAGGGTGATCTTGTTGGGCGTCGGGATGAAGTCGTCGGACCGCTCGGTCCGCGGGATGCCCTCGTACAGTCCGTACAGCCCATCGGCCTCGCGGAGCTGCTCTCGGGTCGGCTCGTCCTCGATGACGATCGCAACTTCGCGGAGCGCGGCGTCGAACGGTGGCGGGATCGCGGCGAGGGCGCCCTCGACCAGGCGCTCGAAGCGCTCACTGGACAGCGGCCGGGGTCGGCGGTGACGGCCGCCGCGGCGTCTGATGGGCATGGCCCGCCTATCCTAGCCCGCGTGGATGTACCGGCCGGGACGTCGTCGTGGCCCGCAAATCCCACGATCGAGCCCGAAGGCTTCGTCGTGGTCGTCCCGCCGAACGACCGGATCCACTTCCTCGACTGGGGCGGTGCGGGCCGGCCCGGGGTCCTCCTCATCCACGGCCTGGTCAACACCGCCTGGTCGTGGGCGCCCGTCTGCCGGCGGCTCGTACCGGTTCGCCGGACCGTGGCGATGGACCTCCGCGGTCACGGACTGTCCGATGCACCGACCGAGGGCTACGACCAGCGGACGCTCGTGGACGACGCGATCGCGGTTGCTGAAGGCTCGGGGCTTCTGCCCGCGCCGATCGTCCTCGCCGGACATGGCTTCGGGGCAATCGTGGCGGCGTGGACCGCGGCGGCGCTGGGTGACGGATGCGCCGGCCTGGTCCTGGTCGACGGCGGCTGGGAGGACCTTCGCGCCTCGACCGGACTGACCCCGGACGAGTTCCTGCCGACGCTCGACGAACCGCCGGAGGTCCTTGGCTCGATGGCGGCATTCCTGGCCGACCGGCAGTCGTTCGACCCTGGCACCTGGGATGCCGACCAGGAACGCGCGGCACGAGCGTCCGTGGTCGAGCTGCCGGCTGGTCGCGTCGTGCCGGCCTCGCGGCCCCACGCCATCGCCGGCGCCGTGGGAGCGATGTTCGACTACCGGCCGCTGGAGGTCCTGCGCGAGGTAAGGCCGCCGATCGCGATCCTGGCCGCGGCCGAGGATGAGGCGGGATCCCGGGGGCCGGCGCTCGACCGCCTGCTGACCGCGCTCGATGCGGCTGGCCGCCCGCCGTTGGCACCGGTCCGGTTTCCCTCGGACGGGCACAACCTCCCGCGCTACCGGGCGGCAGAGGTCGCGGCCGCGATCCTCGGCGTCGCGGCGGACGTGACGGGCTGATCGAACCGGGACGGCGCGACTACGATCGGCCGATGAAGGCCGTCTACACCACGACCCACCTCGTCCACGACGTCACCCACGAGACGGTCGGCGGTGTCGCCGATCCGGCCAACGAGGTCGCAGAGCGTGCCGAGCTGATCCGCGCCGCCCTCGAGGCCGACGGCTCGTTCGAGCTCACCAGCCCGACCGAGCACGGTCTCGATCCCATCCTGGCGGTCCACGACCCGGGCCTGGTCAAGTTCCTGGAGGAGGCCTGGCCGGAGTACCGGCGCCAGGGTGGCAACCGATCGTTCCTCGTCGCCGACACCTATCCGAACCCGAAGATGTTCGAGGGCATGAGCGACGAGGCCCGGGGCCGCCTTCGCGAGCCGAAAGCGGTCAGCGGGCGCGCTGGCTGGTGGGGTCTCGATACCGCCAACCCGATCGTGGCGGGGACCTACGTTGCGGCCCGGGCGTCGGTGGACGTCGCGCTCACGACGGTCGATCTCATGCTCGGCGGGGAGCGGGCGGCCTACGGCCTGTGCCGGCCGCCCGGCCATCACGCGGCCCGAGCCATGGCCGGTGGCTACTGCTTCTTCAACAACGCCGCCATCGCGGCCGAGACGATTGCCACGACGACCGGGGAGCCGGTCGCCGTCCTCGACGTCGACTTTCACCACGGCAACGGGACCCAGCAGATCTTCTGGCGCCGCGGCGACGTGTTCTACGCTTCGATCCACGGCGACCCGGTCCGCCAGTACCCGTACTTCCTGGGCCACGCGGACGAGACCGGGGAAGGCGATGGCGCCGGCTGGAACCTGAACCTGCCCCAACCGGCAGGTCTCGACGACGAGGGCTACCTGGCGGCCCTCGACCGGGCGCTGGAAGCGATTGTCGGCAAGCCCGGCTCGGTGATCGTCGTCTCGCTGGGTTTCGATACGTACGGCCAGGACCCGATCTGCGACTTTGCCCTGACGACGCCGGTCTACGCCGAATGCGGCCGCCGCGTCGCGGCGACCGGCCGCCGCCTGGTGATCCTCCAGGAGGGCGGGTATTACCGCCCTGCGCTGGGCGCGAACGCCGTCGCCTGGCTGCGCGGCGCCAACGCCGCGGGCTAACCGGCCGAACCGGGCGTACCATCGCGCGGCGTACCGGAGACAAGTGCCAGCCATGCCACGAACCAGCGAGCTGCCGGAGCACGTCCGGCAGATCGTCGACGAGATCGAGAACGAGATCGGCGAGTCGGCCGAGGCCGCCGACCTGATCGAGCGCGCCCCGGGTGCAACCGACCCCGGCCACCCCGACGGCAACGGCCGCGTCGAGGCGGCCGTCCGCGAGATCCTGGTCGAGATCGGCGAGGATCCGGACCGCCAGGGCCTGCTCGGCACGCCGGAGCGAGTCCACCGGATGTACACCGAGCTGACGGCCGGCTACCACGTCGATCCGGACCGGCTCATCAACGGCGCCGTGTTCGACGTCGATTACAGCGAGATGGTGGTCGTCAAGGACATCCCGTTCTACTCGCTCTGCGAGCACCACCTGCTGCCATTCTTCGGGTCCGCCGGTGTGGCCTACATCCCCCGGGGCAAGGTCATCGGCCTGTCGAAGATCCCGCGGATCGTCGAGACCTACGCCCGGAGGCTCCAGGTCCAGGAGCGGCTGACCCAGCAGATCGCGGACTTCCTCATGGACCGGCTTGCGCCCCAGGGCGTGGGCGTCGTGCTCGAGGCGACGCACCTGTGCGCGGTCATGCGCGGCGTGCGCAAGCCGGGAACGATCATGACGACCTCAGCGGTGCTCGGCCTGTTCCGCAGCCGCGACCGCACCCGGGCGGAGTTCTTCGCCCACCTCGATCGGCCCGCACCCACGCCGTGACGACGCCCCGGGACGAGCTCGATGACCACGACTGATCGGCGGCCAGTCCGCTTCCGCGCCGTCATCAAGCCAACCGACCAGGGTGCGTATGTCGACGTGCCGCCCGAGGCCGTCGAGGCGCTCGGCGCTCGCGGACGAACCTCGGTCACCGGCTCGATCGACGGTCATCCCGTCGTTGGTCAGGTGATGCCGTACACCTTCGAAGGCGAGGGCCGCAAGGTCGTCCTGGGGGTCACGAAGGCGACCCGCGCCGCCATCGGGCGGGCGATCGGCGACGAGGTCGGAGTCGAACTGGAGCGCGACGACCGGTCTCGATCAGCGAACGTGACGGTCCCACCGGAGCTGGCCGACGCGCTGGCGTCCGACGACGAGGCGGCGGCAGCGTTCGACCGCCTGGCGCCGTCCCACCGACGCGAGCACGCCCAGTTCGTCGCCGAGGCCAAGCGCGAGGAGACGCGACGGCGCCGCGCCGAGCAGACCGTGGCCAGGCTGCGCGGCGGGTCCTGACGTGGACCTCGGCCTCCGGGACCGAGTCGTGCTGATCACCGGTGCCGGTGGCGGCGCCGGCCCGACGCTCGCGCGTGCGTTCGCCGGTGAGGGAGCTGCCGTCGCCCTGCACGAGCGGACCCCGGGGTCGGCAGATGCACCGAGCCGGGCGGAGGCCGCGGCGGAGGAGATCCGCCACGATGGGGGTCGGGCCATTGCGGTGCACGCGGATCTCGGCTCGACCGACGCGATCGAGGCGATGATGGCCACGATTGTCGAGGAGCTCGGGCGGGTCGCGGTGCTGGTCACGGCCACGTCCGCCTACCGCAACGACAAGTTCGCCGAGCTCACCGATGACGCCTGGGCGTCGGTCGTCGACGACATGCTGGGGGCGACGTTCCGTACCTGCCGGGCGGTCGTGCCGGGGATGGTCGAGGCGGGCTTCGGGCGGATCGTCAACATCGCCGCGCAGTCGGGGCTGGTGGGCGTCGCCCGGGCGGCCCACTACGCCGCGGCAAAGGCCGGGATCATCGGACTCACCGCGTCGCTCGCCAAGGAGCTCGGCCCGCAGGGAATCCTCGTCAACGCTGTCGCGCCGACCCAGATCTTGACCGTCAAGGACGGCACGCAGTCGATCCCGGAGGAGCGTCAGGCCGACATAGCAAAGTCGATCCCGGTTCACCGATTGGCGACTCCGGAAGACCTCGCGTCGGTGGTCCTGTGGCTGGGATCGGCCGCCAACACCTACGTCAGTGGCCAGACCATCACCCTAAGTGGCGGCGCCCAGAGCTGAGATGGCCTACACGCTCGCAGCGCTCCTGCTCCCTGCATCCCGCCTCGAAGCGCTACCTGACGGCGTGTCGTCAACGTTGTTGACCACGGACGTCGCTCTCGTTCCGTTGCCCGATCTCGAAGGCGCCGCCCACGACGAATTGGAGCTTGTACACGGCTACTACTACCTGACCGAAGACGCCCTGGCAGATCTCCGGAACTGGGCTCCGGCGATTGGCCCCGTCGCCTATATCGAAGCGGAGTTCTTTGGTGGGACGGGGCGACAGTCGTCTGTCGTCATCGACGCGTCGGGCAACACGGTGATGGAGGCCCACACCGCCGCGGCGTCCGAGGCTGAGCTCGGCGACGTGATCGACCCGCCCGTCGAGGAGTGGGCGATCAATCGCGCGCTGGCCGCGCTCGGTGTATCCCCCGGCAATGCCCTGGACAGGTTCGCCGCCGTCGACCTCGGTGCGCACCGCTCGACGATCGCGTGGCTCGGTCAGGACCGCTCCTTACGCGGGTCCACCGAACCCCGATAGCGGTCAGCCGCCCGCCTCGGTTACCTGGATGCGGCCCAGGCCGCCCGTGACCTCGATCTCGTAGCGGTCCGCGGCACCCTCGATCCCCGTGGACTCGAGAACGGTCTGACCCGCGGTCCCCCCAAGACGCTGGCGGTCGAGCTCGATTCCGCCCGCGCCGCCCGATACCCGCAGCCGTGCCGGTACGCCCGCTGGGCGCTCGACGCGGATCTTCTTGGCTCCACCGATCAGGCGGATCGGTACCTCGCCGGTCGGGCGTCCCAGGTTCAATCGGAGGGAGTCCACGCCGCCGGTGAGGTCGAACGATCGAAGGGCCACGCCGGTGAGATCGCCAGCTACCCGGTTCCCCCCGCCGACGACTTCCAGGGCCCACGGGATCGCCTGGTTCAAGCCGATCGTGGCGTTCCGATTGCGCCAGTCCCACGGCCGGAACGAGCCCTTGTACTGGATCGACACGACGCCATCGCGCAGCCTGACCTGGGGAACCGGACCCTCGAACCGGGCCTGGTAGAGCTCGTTGATCGCCGCGCCGCGGATCGTCAGCTCGTTGGCCCCGGAGCGAAACAGCAGCCGGGCGCTGGTCAGACCGCCCAGCGGGGCGGTGTGCTCTGATGCCCGATCCTCGGTGGAGGGCTCGCTGCCTCGAAGGGCGGTGGCCTCGTCCCGGGTGACCTCGGCCATCCGGGTCAGGAAGTCGTTGATGACCGCCAGCTCGGACTCGCTGTACCTGTGGAGGTCGGCGGCGCCGGCCTCACCGACCCGGGCCATCATCGCCTGCACGCCGGCGACCTTTTCCGGGACGACCTCCACGATCACCCGGCGGCGGTCGGCGGGATCGGGGACTCGCCGGACGTAGCCGGACCGTTCGAGGCGGTCGATGACCCGGGTCACGGCGCCAGTGGTGAGCCCCATGAGGTCGGACAGGCGGCCGGCTGTTGACGCGCCCGTGTCGAGAAGGACTTCCAGGGCCTCGACATCCGATTCGGACAGGCCGAACCGAATGGCCACGGTCTGGCCGAAGAACGAGCCCTGGTAGTTGACCCGGCGCAGGGACCGGATGACCGAATCGATGGCTTCGCGATTCATGATTGACAACATCTCCGAGTGTGGGTCATTATCTGCCCGGAGCAGATATTGCCCGAAGATGCTGAACGGCGCAAGTGCCGCCTGGACCAGCATACGTCACAGGAGAAGCGCGATGACCGCAGGTTCCGGCGGCCCGATGATCGAAACCCACGATCTTCGCCGCACCTTCAAGGCCCGCAAGGCGCCGGTCGAAGCCGTTCGCGGCGTCGACCTCGTCGTCGAGGCAGGCGAGATCTTCGGATTCCTGGGCCCCAACGGCGCCGGCAAAACGACGACCCTCCGGATGCTGGCGACCCTGCTGACGCCGACGTCCGGCGAGGCCACCGTCGCCGGCGCCGACCTGCGGCGCCAGCCGCAGGAGGTTCGTGAGCGAATCGGCTACGTCCCCCAGGGCGGCTCGACCGACCCGGCCGAGACCGGCCGTGGCGAGCTCGTGATCCAGGGTCGGCTGTACGGGATGAGCAAGCCCGAGGCGGTCGCCCGCGCCCGCGAGATCCTGGCCGCTCTCGACCTCGAATCGGCCGCCGACCGCCCGACGGCGACCTACTCCGGTGGCATGCGCCGCCGGCTCGATGTCGGCCTGGGCATCGTCCACCGGCCGCAGGTCCTGTTCCTCGACGAGCCCACGACCGGTCTCGACCCCCAGGCCCGGGCGCGGATGTGGGACGAGATCCGGCTGCTCAGGGAGGGCGGCACGGCCGTCTTCCTCACGACCCACTACCTCGAGGAGGCCGATGCCCTGGCCGACCGGCTGGCGATCATCGACAACGGCAAGATCGTCGCCAAGGGCACGGCCGACGAGCTCAAGCGGCAGGTCGCCGGTGACGTGGTGACGCTCGGCGTCAATGGCGCCACCGAGCGGGTCCTCGAGACCATCCGCCTCCAGTCGTTTGTCCGCGAGGCGAGCGGCGGCGACGGCACCGTCCGGCTGTACGTCGAGAACGGCGAGACCGCCGTGCCGCTGCTGCTCCGGTTGCTCGACGGCGCCGGCCTCGAGGCCTCGTCGATCGCCCTCCACCGCCCCAGTCTCGACGATGTCTTCCTGCGCCAGACCGGACGGTCACTGCGCGACGAAGCGGCCGCCTGAGCTCCCATGACGAAAGGATTTCTCGCCATGAAGCTGCTTCGCGACACCTGGCTGATCTTCACCCGCTCGCTGCGGCTCACCATCCGCCAGCCGGTGTGGGTGTTCTTCGGGATGATGGTCCCGATCCTGTACCTGGTCCTCTTTGGGCCGCTGCTCGAAGGCGCGACCCAGGCCGCGGGTACCGGCACCAGCGCCTTCAACTGGTTCGTGCCCGGACTCCTCGTCCAGATGGCGATGTTCGGCGCCGCGTTCGTCGGCTTCGGGCTGATCGCCGAGCTGCGCTACGGCGTCGTCGAGCGGATGCGGGTCACGCCGATGAGCCGCGGCGCGATGCTCCTTGGCCGGTCGCTTCGGGACATCGTGATCATGATCGTCCAGGCGGCGATCATGATCGGCCTCGCGATCCCGTTCGGCCTCGAGATCGACATCGTCGGGGTGGTGGTCGTCCTGGCCCTGCTCGCGCTGATCGGCCTGGCCATGGCCCCGCTGTCGTACGCCGGTGGGCTGGCCCTCAAATCCGAGGACGCCTTCGCGCCCGTCGTCAACGGCATCAGCCTGCCGCTGCTCCTGCTGTCGGGCGTCCTGCTGCCGATGACGCTGGCGCCCGACTGGCTGCGGTTCCTCAGCGACCTGAACCCGCTGACCCATGCCGTCAACGCGGCGCGGGCGGTGTTCAACAGCGACTGGAGCAACCCGGAGATCGCGGTCGGCGTGGCCATCACGGCGGCGTTCGCCATCTTCTCCGTCTGGGTCGGCTCGCGAGCGTTCAGCCGCGCCGCTGCCTGACGAACGGCAGTACCGGCTCGCCGCGCGTCTCAGCGACGGCAGCGAGCCGCCTACAATCCGTCCATGCCTGACCGCCCGATCAAGGTTCTCATCGCCAAGCCGGGCCTCGATGGTCACGACCGCGGCGCCAAGGTGCTCGCCCGTGGCTTGCGCGACGAGGGCTTCGAGGTCGTCTACACGGGCCTCCGCCAGACCCCCGAGATGATCGCCACCGCGGCGCTCCAGGAGGACGTCGACGTGGTCGGCCTGTCGATCCTGTCCGGGGCGCACATGACATTGCTGCCCAAGATCTGCCGGATGCTTCGGGAAGCGGGCCTGGACGACGTCCTCGTAACGGCCGGCGGGATCATTCCCGACGTCGACGTGCCGGCGCTCCGCGAGGCCGGCGTGGCCCAGGTGTTCGGCCCGGGGACGACGATCGGCGAGGTGGCGACATACCTCCGGGAGCACGCCCCGGTCCGCGACCCGGGGTGACGGCGGTCGAGTCGACGGCCGATGCCCTGGCCGCGGCGGCCCTTGGCGGTGATCGCCGTGCCCTCGCCCGGCTGCTGACCGCGGTCGAGAACCGCACCCCGCTGGCCGAAGCCGCGCTCCGCGAGCTGTACCCGAAGGCCGGCCGGGCCCACCTCGTCGGGATCACCGGGGCACCCGGATCGGGCAAGTCGACGCTGGTCTCGGGGCTGACGACGCACGCCCGGGCGACGGGCCGGTCCGTCGCGGTCGTCGCGGTCGATCCCTCGTCGCCGATCACCGGCGGCGCGCTCCTGGGCGACCGCGTCCGGATGCAGGCCCACGCCGGCGACGGCGACGTGTTCATCCGATCGATGGCGTCGCGCGGCCACGCCGGCGGCCTGGCCTCCACGTCCGGGGCCGCTGCGGCCGTGCTCGACGCGGCCGGCTTCGACTTGATCCTGATCGAGACCGTCGGGACGGGCCAGAGCGAGGTCGAGGTCGCGGCGATGGCCGACACCACGGTCGTCCTCGAGGCGCCCGAGATGGGCGACGAGGTCCAGGCCATCAAGGCCGGGCTGCTCGAAGTCGCCGATCTCGTGGTCGTCAACAAGGGCGACCGGCCGGGTGCGCAACGAACGGCCGCCCAGCTCCGGGCGATGCTGGTCGCCGCCCCGAAAGTGGGTGCCGACGACGGGGACCGGCCGCGACCGAAGCGGCCCGACGTCCTCGTCACCACGGCATCGACCGGCGAAGGCGTCCCGGAGCTGCTGGCGGCGCTGGACCGCCATCGCGAGATCGGCCGCCAGGGCCGCAGGCCGGCCGCTCGCCTGGCACGGGCGGAGGCACAGGTCTGGGCGATCCTTGGCGACCGGCTGCGCGGCATGCTCCGTGACCCGCAGCGACAGGCCGAGACCACAGCAGTCCTCACCGCGGTAGCCGAGCACCGGCTCGATCCGTACGCCGCCGCCGACCGGCTGCTCGAGGCGGTCGAGCGCCGGCCGTGAGCATCCCGGCGGGTGGCGGGCCGGCGCGGCTCGTCACGGTCCCGTTCCTGGCGCTGGCGACCGCCACGCTGGCGTTCTTCGTCGCCGCCGGGATCGGCCTCCCGATCGCGCCGCTGTTCGTCGAGGAGCAGCTCGGTGCTGACCGGATCGGCGTTGGCGTGGCCATCGGCTCGTTCAGCATCGCGGCCTTGGTGCTCCGCCCCATCGTGGGCTGGTCATCGGACCGGTTCGGCCGACGGCCGCTGCTGATCGGTGGGTCGCTGCTCAACGTTGCCGCGCTGGCCCTGCATCTCGCGGCGACGGACCTGCCGTTGTTCATCATGGCCCGTGCCCTGCTCGGGGCTGCCGAGGGCTTCTACTTCGTCGCAGCGCTGGCCGCCGGCAGCGACATCGCCCCGGCGGCTCGACGGGGCGAGGCGATCAGCTTCCTGTCGCTGTCGCTCTACCTCGGGATCGCCATCGGCCCGCCGATCGGCGAGGGAGTCCTGAAGGCTGGCGGCTATCCGGCCGTCTGGATCGCCGCGGCCGGCGTTGCGATCCTGGCTGCAGGCCTGGCGTGGCTGGTCCCCGAGACGGCGCCGGTCGTCGTCCATCACGGTCCCCGGCCTCGGACGCCGCTGATCCATCCCGCCGGCATCTTTCCGGGGGTCGTGATCTTCTTCGGACTGTGGGGCATGGCCGGGCTGCTGACGTTCCTGCCGGCCTACGCCCGACAGGTCGGCCTGGCCGACGCCGGCCTGCCGCTTGCCCTGTACGCCCTGGTCGTCGTCGCCCTGCGGATCGTCGGCGCCCGGTGGCCCGACCGATTCGGGGCCGCGAGGCTGTCGGGCATCGCCCTCGCCGTGTCGGCGGTGGGGCTCGCCGTGCTTGGCCTTGCCCCGTCGCCGGCGGGCCTCTACCTGGGCGTTCTGATCTTCGCCTCGGGTGTCGCCTTTACGATGCCGGCCCTCCTGACGCTCGCCGTGTCGCGCGTCCCGGAGGGGGAGCGGGGCACGGTGGTGGGGACGACGACGGTGTTCCTCGACGTCGTCTTCGGGGCGGCTCCGGTGGCGCTGGGGGTCGTGGCCGACGGCCAGGGCTATGGCGCCGGGTTCCTCGTCTCTGCCGGGTTTGCGCTGCTGGCCAGCGGGATGCTCGTGATGCGTCGGGCATCGCTCGAGCCCGGTCGAGCGGTCGCGGCGCTACCCTCCAGTCATGCCGATTGACCGCGTCTTCGTCTGCGGCGCCGGGCTGATGGGCCATGGCATCGCCCAGGTCCACGCCGCGGTCGGAAAGGACGTCGTCCTGTATGAGCCGGACCTCACCCGGGCGACGGCCGGCCGGGACCGGATCGCGGGGAACCTGGACCGGGCGGTCGTCAAGGGGAAGCTCGAAACGGCGGCCCGCGACGCGACGCTCGCCCGGATCGAACCGACCGACGACCCGGCACGGGTCGCCGATGCCGGCCTGGTCATCGAGGCCGTCTTCGAGGACGTCGACGTCAAGACGGGGCTGTGGGCGGACCTCGACCGCCGTGCGCCGGCCGACGCGATCTTCGCCTCGAACACGAGCTCGATCTCGATCGACCGCCTGGCGGCCGCCGTCGGTGACGCGCGGCGGGCCAGGTTCGTGGGGATGCACTTCTTCAGTCCCGTACCGGTGATGCCGCTGATCGAGTTGATCCGGGGAACCGCGACGTCCGATGCCACGGAACAGGCGATCCGGGATCTCGCGGCGGAGCTCGGCAAGCAGGTCATCGTCTCCGCCGATCGCCCCGGGTTCATCGTCAACCGGATCCTGATGCCGTTCCTGGGCGAGGCCATGCGGGCCCTCGACGAGGGGCTGGGCACGGCCGATGACATCGATGCCGGGGCTCGGATCGGGCTCAACCACCCGATGGGGCCCCTCGAGCTGGCCGACTTCATCGGGCTCGATGTCTGCCTCGGGATCATGCGCGTGCTCCACGAGGGCCTGGGCGACGAGCGCTTCCGACCGCCACCGGTGCTGGAGAAGCTGGTTGCCGCCGGCCACCTCGGCCAGAAGACGGACCGCGGATTCCATTCCTATCCGCGGGGCTGAGGCGGCGATCAGGCTCCCGTGGCGGTGCGGACCATGGCGCGCAGAGACGCCACGTCGAATGGCTTGGCGAGCAGTCGGACGGCGTGCTGCCGGGCGAACGACGCGAGGGCGGTCTCGGTGGTGTCGCCGCTCATGATGACGAACCGCTCGGCCAGCTCCGGCCGGATGGCCGTGACCGCGCGGTAGACCTCCATCCCGTTCATGCCGGCCATCCGCTGATCGCACAGCACCGCGTCGAATGCCGTCGCCTCGACCTGCGTGACCGCGTCGCGTCCGTCCTCGGCAATCACCACCTCGAATCCGTCGGTCTCGAGGACCTTGCCCACGAACCGCCGGAGCGAGGGTTCGTCGTCGAGGACCAGCACGCGCCCGGACGACCTGGGCCTCGTCGAGCCCGAAGCCTCGGCCGGTGCGGTGGCGAACACCGGCTCCAGGGGCACGGCCAGGACGAACGATGCGCCGCTGCCGCCGGGGCCGGGTTCGTGGACGAGGGTGCCGCCGTGGGCGGTGGCGATCGCCAGCGAGATCGGCAGCCCCATGCCCGGCGCACCGGCGTCCGCCCGCGAGGTGACATACGGCTCGAAGATCCGGTCACGGATCGCGGGAGCCACGCCCGGACCGTCGTCGGTCACGACGATCCTGACGAGGTGCGCGTCGGTGTGCGCGGTCGCCCGGATCTCGAGCCGGCCCCGGCCGCCGTGGTCGGTGATGGCCTGGATTGCATTGTGCGTCAGGTTGAGCAGGACCTGCTGCATCGCGGACCGATCGAGTGGCACCGGCGGCAGGTCGGGCTCGACCTCGACCTCGGCGGCGATCGGGCCGCTCAGGGCGTAGGTCTGCAGGTCGAGGACGCTGCGGACGAGGGGCTCGATCGGGGTCGGATGGCGCTCCGGTGGCCGGCTCCGGAGGAAGTCGAGCAGGTTCTGGACGAGCCGGCGCGCGCGCTCGCTCTCGCGGATCAGCGCCTCGGCGTCAGATTGGAGGTCGGCCGGCAGCCGCGGATCGGAGGCGATCAGCTGGCCGAAGCCGACGATCGCGGCGAGGGGATTGGCCAGGTCATGGGCGATGCCCGAGGCCAGTTCCCCGATCGTGCTGCTCTTCTGCGCCAGGACGCGCTCACGCGCCAATCGGTCGTCTGCGAGCGCCGGTTCCCCCGAGGCTCTCTCGCGATCCGGACTGACGGCTGGGGCGTCGTGCCGGGCGTCCCGGAGATCCACGGCGTTATCCTACGCCTCGCCCGACGCCTGGACGTCAATCGCCCGAGTCCCTCCCGAGGTACCCGACCCTGAGCTGGCCGCTGACCGAGGACGAGCGCCTCCTCCAAGACACCGCCCGCGAGTTTGCCGAGCGTGAGGTGGCCCCCACCGCGGCCGACCGGGACGAGGCCGAGCGCTTCGACCGCTCGATCTTCCACCGGATGGGCGAGCTGGGCCTGACGGCCGCGCCCTTCCCCGAGTCCGATGGCGGCGCCGGCTTCTCGTATCTCGGCTGGTCGCTGGTGATGGAGGAGCTTGGCGCGGCCGACATGGCGTCGGCGGTGACCCTGTCGGTCCACATCCTGTCGCAGTACCCGGTCGTGACCTGGGGCACCGCGGAGCAGAAGGATCGCTGGCTGCCGCCGATGCTCGCCGGCGAGGCGCTGGGAGCCTTCGGCCTGACCGAACCGCACGCCGGTTCCGACGCCGCGGCGATCCGGACGCGAGCGGAGCCGGTGGAGGGTGGCTACCGGCTCAGTGGCACCAAGATCTGGATCTCGAACGCCCCCGAGGCCGATCGGTACCTCGTGTTCGCGGTGATCGACCCGGCGGACGGATCGCGCGGTATGGGCGCGTTCCTCGTCGAAAAGGGGATGGACGGATTCCGCTTTGGCGCCCACGAGAAGAAGATGGGGATCCGGGCCTGCCCGGCGGCGGAGCTCGTGTTCGACGGCTGCTTCGTACCGACCGCGAACCGCCTCGGCGACGAGGGCGAGGGCTACCGGATCGCGCTCTCCGCCCTCGCGGAGGGACGAATCTCGATAGCCGCGGCGTGCGTTGGGCTGGCCCGCTCGGCGCTCGACCAGGCGGCCCGCTACCTCGGCGAGCGGAAGGCCTTTGGGGCGCCGCTCGTCGAGCAGCAGGGGCTCCGGTTCATGCTCGCGGAGATGGCCCGCGACGTGGCGGCGGCGCGGGCGCTCACCCGGGTGGCCGCTGCGGCCAAGGATCGCGGGGAGGGGCTGGCGGAGGTTTCGTCGCTGGCCAAGTGGTCCGCCTCGGACGCGGCGATGCGCGTCGCCACGGATGCGGTCCAGCTGTTCGGCGGCGCGGGCTACTCGCGCGAGACCGGCATCGAGCGTCTCATGCGCGACGCCAAGGGCGCCCAGATCTACGAGGGCACCAACCAGATCCACCGCCTGATCGTCGCCGACGCGCTCCTCGATCGAGTCCGCTGACGCACCTCCCCTCCGTCAATCACCCGACTGCCGGGGGTTGTCGGCAGACGTAGCCTTGGTCCTGTTGGTTTCAGGCAACGGGGAGGTTCTTCCATGCTCCAGCCCAAGCTCATCAGCAGGACTCGCCGCCGGCCGAGTCTCGGCATGCTGATCATGGTCATCGCGCTGTTCCTGTCGTTCCCGGCCGGCATCGTCGCCAGCCACCAGTTCAGCGACGTCCCGAACAGCCACACCTTCCACGGCAACATCACCAATCTCTACAACGCCCGCATCACGACCGGCTGCGGCGCCGGCATCTACTGCCCGGAGCAGGCCGTCTCTCGCGGCCAGATGGCCGGCTTCCTCAACCGCGGCCTCGGGCGGGCAACGAGCGCCGAGGGCAACCTCCAGGCGCTCGACACCGGCGGCGACTACGAGATCGCCACGGTCGAGATCAATACCGGCGGTGCACCGGGCGGGACGGGCTTCGTCTTCCTCACCAGCAGCGCCCAGTTCCGGGTCATCGGCGATGGCTACTGCCCGTGCACGATCGGCTCCTGGATCTCCGGTGCCGGCAACCTGGTGCAGTACACCTCCGTGCCGGACATCGACACGCCGTACACGTTCATCCCGAACGGGAAGTGGGAGAGCATCTCCAACAACGTCGTCATCCCGGTCAATTCCGGGACGGAGTACACCTTCGACCTGATGATCGAGATCACGCCGACGGCCAATGCGGTCGATGCGTTCTCCGTCGTGGGGGACGATCTCGGCGATCTACGTTCCATTCGGCTATGCCGGCGGCGACGATCTGGCGCCCCTCACCGTCGAAACGGCGCCCATCGGCCAGTAACCCCGGCCTTCGGTCCGCAGGCACCGGCGCAGCCGCCGGGCAGCAGCAAAGCGCCATACCGGGCCGAGCCTGCCAATCGGCAGGCTCGGTCTGATTCGCGTTGCCCTCACCACTAGGCTGTGACCGTTGTTCCACCGCCCAGTGGAGGGAAAATTCCATGCTCCAGCCCAAGCTCATCAGCAGGACTCGCCGCCGGCCGAGTCTCGGCATGCTGATCATGGTCATCGCGCTGTTCCTGTCGTTCCCGGCCGGCATCGTCGCCAGCCACCAGTTCAGCGACGTCCCGAACAGCCACACCTTCCACGGCAACATCACCAATCTCTACAACGCCCGCATCACGACCGGCTGCGGCGCCGGCATCTACTGCCCGGAGCAGGCCGTCTCTCGCGGCCAGATGGCCGGCTTCCTCAACCGCGGCCTCGGGCGAGCGACCTCCGACGACGGCACGATCCTCATGGATGGCGACGGCTTCGCGACCCTGGCCTCGGTGACGATCCACACCGGTGGCGCGCCCGGAGGCACCGGGTTCGTGTTCCTCAGCGGCACTGCGGGCTTCTGGGTCGCCACCGACGGACGATGCCCGTGCACCGTCGGCATGTCCCTCGAGAACACCGCCGGCCGGACGACATGGGCGTCGGTGCCGGACATCGATACGCCGTCCGACATCGGCGCCAATACCAAGTGGGAGAGCTTGTCGAACAGCATCGTCGTCCCGGTGGACTCGGGCACGACGTACACGTTCACCATGCGCGTCCACCTGCGGGTGACGACCAGCGCCGACGACGCCTTCTCCTGGTACGGCGACCTGTCTGCGATCTGGGTGCCATTCGGCTGGAATGGGGGCAACGCCCTCCTCGACTAGGTTCGACAGGCAGTCCTCGGAGGACCACGAAGGCCGGCTCTCCAGCCGGCCTTCGGGCCGTTCGGGTGTAGATTTGCCGGCATGAACGGCAACGGTTCCGTGTTCCTGGTGAGCGCCGCCCGGACGGCGATCGGCAAGTTCGGTGGCGCGTTCGTCGACACCCCTGCGGTCGAGCTTGGAGGTGTGGCCATCCGGGCCGCCGTCGAACGCGCGGGCCTGCCCGAGGGCACCCCGATCGACGACGTCCTGATGGGCCAGGTCCTGCAGGCCGGTGTCGGCCAGGCGCCGGCCCGCCAGGCGGCGCTGCGCGCCGGACTGCCGGTCTCGACGAGCGCCACCACCATCAATCGCGTCTGTGGCTCCGGGCTCAAGGCGGTGATGCTGGCCTCGGCGGAGATCCGGGCAGGCGACGCGGAGATCGTGGTCGCCGGCGGCATGGAGAACATGAACCAGGGGCCGTACATCCTGCCCAAGGCCCGCTTCGGCTATCGGCTCGGCGACGGGACGATCCAGGACCTCACCGTCCACGACGGGCTGTGGTGCGCGATCGACGACTGCCACATGGGCACCCATGCGGAGCGGGTGGCGATCCGGAACAGCGTCAGCCGGGATGACCAGGACGCCTTTGCCCTGGCCAGCCAGGAGAAGGCGATCGCGGCCATGGACGCGGGCCGGTTCGACGCCGAGATCGTGCCGGTCACCGTCCGCGACGCCAAGGGCCGGGAGACCGTGATCAGGGCCGACGAGAACCCGCGCCGGGACTCCTCGCTCGAGGCGCTCGGCCGGCTTCGCCCGGCGTTTGCGCTGCCGGCACCGGAGCCGGGCGACGACGGGACGCCGACCGCCAGCGTGACCGCCGGCAACGCGCCCGGGATCACCGATGGCGCCGCCGCGACGATCGTCGCGTCCGAGCGGGCGGTGGAGCGGCATGGGCTCAAGCCGCTGGCCAGGATCATCGGCTATGCCCAGGCGGAGGTGGAGCCGAAGTGGCTCTTCCTGGCCCCCGTCGAGGGCGTGCGCCGATTGCTCGACCGGATCGAGATGCCGCTCGAAGCGTTCGACCTGATCGAGATCAACGAGGCGTTCGCCGCCCAGGTCCTGGCCGATGGGCGGGAGCTGGGGTTCGACTGGGACAAGGTCAACGTCAACGGCGGGGCCATCGCCCTGGGCCACCCGATCGGGGCCAGCGGCGCCCGCGTCGTCGCGACGCTGCTCCACGAGCTCGAGCGCCGGGGTGGCCGCTATGGCCTGGCGACCCTATGTCTCGGCGGGGGTGGTTCCGTGGCCATGGCCTTCGAGCGGGTCTGAACGACCGCATGAGCGAAACGCTGGCCGAACGACCGACCGCCTCGACCCCGGAGCCGCCGACGTTCCGCAACTTCATCGCCGGGGAGTGGGTCGATTCGGCGGGCGGCGGGACCTTCGAGAGCCGCAACCCGGCCGACACGCGGGACGTCATCGGGCGCTTCCAGCAGGGCACCGCGGCCGACGTGGCGATGGCCACCCGCGCCGCGGAGACGGCCCTGCCCCGCTGGAAGCAGATGCCGGCGCCCAAGCGGGGCGAGATCCTGTACCGCTTCGGCGCCCTGATGGCGGAGCACAAGGAGCGCCTTTCGCGGGCCATGACCCGGGAAATGGGCAAGGTCCTCGCGGAGGCCCGGGGCGATGTCCAGGAGGGCATCGACATCGCCTACCTGATGGCCGGCGAGGGTCGCCGGATGGTAGGCGACACGGTGCCCTCGGAGCTGCCCGACAAGTGGGCGATGTCGATCCGCCAGCCGATCGGGGTCGCCGGGATCATCACTCCCTGGAACTTCCCGATCGCGATCCCGTGCTGGAAGATGATGCCGGCCCTCGTGACCGGCAACACCGTGGTCTTCAAGCCGGCCAGCGACACGCCGCACTGCGCCACGCTTCTCGTCGAGCTGATGGCCCAGGCGGGGTTCCCGCCGGGCACCGTCAACATGGTCACCGGTGCCGGGTCGGAGGTCGGCGACGCGATCGTCGAGTCGCCCGACGTCCCGGTGATCTCGTTCACCGGCTCGTCGGCGACCGGCAAGCGGATCGCCGAGCGGGCGGCCCGGCGCCTCAAGCGCGTCTCCCTCGAGCTGGGTGGCAAGAACGCGGTCGCCGTCCTCGCCGACGCGGACCTGGATCTGGCGGTCGACGGCATCGTCTGGTCGGCCTTCGGGACGACCGGCCAGCGCTGCACGGCCTGCTCGCGGGTGGTCGTGGACCGGGCCGTGGTCGGGCCGCTGCTTGAGCGGCTCGAGGCCCGGGCCCGCAAGCTGCGGCTGGGGTCCGGGCTCGACGAGGCCGTCGATGTCGGGCCGCTCATCAACGGCGCCGCGGTCGAGAAGGCGGCGGGCTACGTCGAGGTGGGCCGGCGAGAGGGCGAGCTGGTGCTGGGTGGCGCCCCGGCGACGGACGCGGAGCTTGCCCACGGCCACTTCTTCGCGCCAACGATCTTCGCCGGCGTCGGCCCGATGGACCGGATCGCCCAGGAGGAGATCTTCGGCCCGGTTCTGTCGGTCATCCCGGTCGACGGCTACGCCCAGGTCGTCACCGCCGTCAACCAGACCCGCTATGGCCTGTCCGCCGCCGTGTTCACCCAGGATGTCAACGCCGCGTTCCGGGCGATGCGCGATTTCGAGGCCGGGATCGTCTACGTCAACGCCGGCACGACCGGCGCGGAGACGCATCTCCCGTTCGGGGGCTGGAAGGAGACAGGCAACGGTCACCGCGAGGCCGGCCACGCGGCGCTCGACACGTTCACCGAGTGGAAGTCGGTCTACGTTGACTACAGCGGCCGACTGCAGCGGGCCCAGATCGACAACCAGTAGCCGTACTTCCCGGTGCGCCGGGGCAACAGAATCCCGTTTTTGACCCCACCCAATGACACCAAACCACTCGCCACTTCCTAGGCTGTGCGCTCCACGGGTCAGATCGACCCGGGCCTGGAGCGCGGAGGGTGCCATGCGTCGAGGCTTGCTGTTGGGGGTCATCCTTTCCCTGGTCGTGGCCAGCCCGGTGCTCGCCGCGCCACCGCCCAACGACACGTTGGCCGGGGCTATCAACGTGCCGCTCGGAGCAACCCTCACCCAGACCACCGACGAGGCGACAACCGACGCGTTCGAGCAGTCGCTCGCCGACTTCTGTGCGCCGCCCGCGGCCGGTGGCGCGGTGTGGGTTGAGTTCACCCCGGACGCGGATATGACCGTTGCCTTCAATGTCGAGGCATCGGACTTCAGTGCCGGCGTCTTCGTCTACCAGGGCACACCGACACCCGAAGGCGTCCTGGCCTGCGGCCCCGGCCAGGTGATCGTCGACGTCGTCGGCGGCGAGACCTACAACCTGATGCTGATCGGCGATGGCCTCAGCGAGGAGATCACCGGCCAACTGGTCCTGACCATCACCGAGGCCGAGCCGGCGCCCGAGCTTTCGATCACGGTCGACCGGGGTTTCGTCGATCGGACCGGCGTGGTTCGCATCACGGGCACGGTCACGTGCTCCAGCGAAAGCGGGGACCCGATCTTCCTCGAAATCTTCGGCGAACTGAGCCAGCGCGTCGGCCGGCTGATCATCCGAGGCTTCTTCGGCAATTTCGTTGAGATCCCATGCGACGGCTCGACGTCGCAGTGGGAGGCGTTCGCTGTCGGCGACAACGGCGTCTTCGCCGGCGGCAAGGCGGCGACGTTTGCGATCGGCTTCGGCTGCACGGACGTCTGCACCGAGACCTTTGTCGAGGGAACGATCCAGCTGCGCCGCAGCGGGAAGTAGCGCCACAGCTTCGTCCGGGACCGGCGACCCCGGTCCCGGACGTCGTCTTAGCCAAGGAACCGGGCGGCCGGCTCCGGCGTCTCGCCGGTGCCCATACTCCGACGGCCTTGGCGAGGATCGGCAAGGCGGTCGCGTCACGTCGGCTCAGGGGCATGCCAGCCTGGAGGCTTGTGTTCCCATGCGTCGAAGCTTGTTGCTTGCCGCCATCCTTTCGTTGCTGACGGTCGCTCCCGTCCTGGCGGCGGCTCCCGCCAACGACACGCCCACAGGGGCGGTCACCGTCGTCCTCGGCCAGACCGTCGAACAGAACACCGACGAGGCCACATCCGACGACTTCGAGCTGTCGCTCAACGTCTGTGGCGCCCCCGCGATCGGCGGGGCCGTCTGGTTCAAATTCGTCCCGACCGAAGACGGCATCGTGGCGTTCGACGTCACCGGATCGGACTTCAGTGCGGGCGTGTTCGTGTTCTTCGGTGACCCGGCGCCGGAGACCGTCCTCGATTGCGGTCCCGGCCGGCTCCCGGTCAGCGTCGTCGCCGGGCAGACCTACTACATCATGACCATCGGTGACGGCCTCGGCCCGGAGCTGACCGGCAACCTGGTCTTCACCGTCGACACAGCCGTCCCGGCTCCGGTCCTCGATCTCAGCATCGACCACGGCGCCACCGTCGATCGGTTCGGCAACGTCCGGATCACGGGCACGATCACATGCCAGGCGGAGGGCGAGCCGACCATCGCCGTCGAGATCTTCGGCGAGATGTCGCAGAAGGTCGGCCGGCTGATCATCGTCGGCTCCTTTGGCAATTTCATCGAGGTCCCGTGCGATGGCTCGGCCGTCACATGGGAGGCCTTCAGCTTCGGCGCCAACGGCATGTTCGCCGGCGGCAAGGCGGCATCGGTGGCGGTCGGGTTCGGCTGCACCGACCTTTGCAGCGACTCCTTCATCGAGACGACCCTCCAGCTGCGTCGCAGCGGGAAGTAGGCACGACGGGGCTCCGTGGCCGCGGTACGCTGGTCCCGGAGCCCCAATCTCGCGACGAGCCGATCATCGAGGCCACGCCCTGGACCTTCCCGACGTCCTGATCCGCCCGGCAACCGCGGCCGATTTCGATGCCCTCGTCGACCTTGACCTGGCGAGCGCCCGCCACCACGCGGGGCTCGATCCATCGCACCTCCAGGTCCCCGAGCGCGAGCCCGTCGCCGCGTTCCTGGAACGCCGGCTGGCGAATCCCAACCGCCGGGTCCTTGTTGCCGTCATCGACGGCGACGTCGTCGGCGCGGTGGATGTGACCATGACCGAGGAGCCCGACCCGGGCTCGATCTACCGGTCGATCCCTACCGCCGACCTCGGCATCGGCGTGGCCGAGGGCTGGCGGAACCGGGGCATCGGCACGGCACTGATGGCCGCCGCGGAGCTGGACGCCCGGGCACGTGGGGCGCGCCAGGTGATCCTCGACCTGCACGCCGGCAACGAAGGCGCCTCGCGGCTCTACCGCCGACTGGGCTACGAGGTCCAGGGCCTGCTCATGCGCCGCGACCTGTACCCTGCGGGCGATGACGAACCCACAGGAGCTGCCTGAGTACGTCCTACGCAACCGCGAGTCGTGGGACCGTGTGGCCGACGAGTACGTCGCCGATGGCGAGAAGAGCTGGGCCCTCCAGCCCGGCCGCGAGGAGTGGGGGATCTGGGGAGTCCCGGAATCCGAGGTCAAGCTGCTGCCCGACGACCTCGCCGGCCTCGAAACGATCGAGCTGGGTTGCGGCACCGGTTACGTTTCGGCATGGCTGGCCCGGCGCGGGGCTCGCCCGGTGGGCATCGACAACTCCGAGGCCCAGCTGGCGACGGCGCGGCGCCTCCAGGGCGAGCACGGGATCGAGTTCCCGCTCCTCCACGGCAACGCCGAGCAGGTGCCCTATCCCGACGCCAGCTTCGATCTCGCGATCTCCGAGTACGGCGCCTGCCTGTGGGCCGATCCGTACCGCTGGGTCCCCGAGGCGTCTCGACTGCTCCGTCCAGGTGGCCGCCTGATCTTCCTCGTCAACTCGGCGCTGTACATGCTCTTCGCCCCCGACGAAGAAGGTGTTCCCGCGACCACCCAACTGGTGCGGCCGCACTTCGGCATGTATCGCCTCGAGTGGCCGGACGACCCGTCGGTGGAGTTCCATCTCGGTCACGGGGACTGGATTCGGCTGCTGCGGGCGAACGGGTTCGAGGTCACCGACCTGCTCGAGCTCAGGCCCTCCGAAACGGCCACGACGCGGTACCCGTTCGTGACCCTCGAATGGGCGCGCAACTGGCCGTGTGAGGAGGTCTGGAAGGCGGTCAAGCGCTGAAGCCGAAGCGCAGTGCCGGTCTGCTGCTGTACCGGCGCACCTCGCACGGGATCGAGATGTTGCTCGCGCATCCGGGTGGCCCGCTGTGGGCGAAGCGCGACGACGGTGCCTGGAGCATCCCCAAGGGCGAGATCGAAGCGGGCGAGGACGAGCTGGCGGTGGCCCGCCGGGAGTTCGAGGAAGAGACCGGGCACCAGCCCCCTGGCGGGCCGTGCCTAGAGCTCGGGGAGATCCGCCAGAAGTCGGGCAAGGAGGTCGTCGCCTGGGCCTGCGAGGGCGACCTGGATCCGGAGACGGCCCAGAGCAACACGTTTCCGCTGGAATGGCCACCTCGGTCCGGGCGGTTCCTGGTGATCCCGGAGGTCGATCGGGTGGCCTGGTTCGATCTGGAGGGTGCTCGGCGGCGGCTCAATCCGGCGCAGGTGCCGTTGGTGGAGCGGCTGATCGCCCAGCTGGCCGGTGACGGCTGATCGGCCCACGACGACGCCTTTGCCCGCTAGGCTTCTGAGCCGATGACCGCAGCCCGCGCCGTTCGCCGCCCGCCATGGACCGTTCGCGTCGCGACGTGGAGCGCCCGTCATCGCTGGCTCGTGATCGCGGCCTGGTTCGTGGCCACCCTCGGCCTCTTCGCGTGGAGCGTTGCCGCCGGCGGGACGAGGGCCCAGGAGGCGGTCACCAACGAGCAGCGATCGCGGTACGAGGCGGGCGAGGCCGGCGTGATCTTCAACGCCCAGGCGTCGCAGGAGGCGCCGTCGCAATCGCTGCTCGTCCTCCTGTCGCACCCGAGCAGCACGATCGACGACCCGGCCTTCGCTAATGCGGTTCGCGATACGGCGACCCGGCTGTCCGCCCTGCGGGCCCCCGTCGACGGGGCAGAGGTCGCCGTGGTCGAGCAGGTTACCGATCCGATGCTCGCCCCGGCGGAGGCCGGCCTGGTCTCACCTGACCGGACGACGGTCCGCCTGCTGGCCCGGGTACCCGGCGAGGGCCCGGCACTCGCGGCCCGTCTCGAGCCGGTGCCGGCGTTCCTCGAGGAGCTCCGGACGGCCCACCCCGAGCTGCGGATCTACGTCCTCAACAACACCCTCGCCAACCACGAGATCAGCGAGCTGGTGACCGCGGACCTCGACCGCGCCCTGCTGTTCACGGTGCCACTGACCTTCCTGATCCTGCTGCTTGCCTTCGGGACGGTGGTCGCGGCGATCGTGCCGCTCGTCCTGGCGATCACCGCCCTGCTTGCGGCGTTCGGGTTCCTGGGGCTGTACAGCCAGTGGGTCTCGCCGGTCAGCCCGTATGCGACCCAGCTGATCGTGCTGATCGGGCTCGCGGTCGCGGTCGACTACTCCTTGTTCATGGTCACCCGGTTCCGCACGGAGCGGCGACACGGCCGCGACCGGGAGGCGGCACTGCGCGTCGCGAGCTCGACCGCCGGGCGGGCGGTGTTCTTCTCCGGGGTCGCGGTGATGATTTCGATCGCCGGACTCTTCATCCTCGACGATCCGCTGTTCCAGTCGATGGCCCTGGGCACGATCGCTGTCGTGCTGATCTCGGTGATCGGCTCGCTGACGTTCCTGCCCGCCGTGCTGGGGTTGCTGGGCGACCGCGTCGATCGGCTGCGGATCCCGATCCTGACCCGGCAACGGGAGGAGGGGAGCGGACCGTGGGCCGCCGTCGTCCGCCACGCGATGCGCCATGCCGTCCCATATGCGCTCGTAGTCTCCGCCTGCCTCGTGCTGGCGGCGACGCCACTGCTCCGGCTGCACCTGGGCCAGAGCGATTTCGAGGCGTTCCCCGATTCGCTCGAGGGCGTCCAGGCGGTCAACCTGATGGTCGAGAAGTGGCCGCAGGGCACGGACATGACGATGCTCGTGGTCGTAACGAAGGCCAATGAGCCGGCCACCCAGACGGCGATCGCGGAGCTCCAGCGCCGGCTGCTCGAGATCGATGGCCTGGGCGGGCCGACCGCCGTCCGGCCCTCGGCGGACGGGCTGGTCGCCCAGGTGTCGATCCTGATGGGCGGCCACAGCAACGATCTGGCCAACCGGGACCTCGTCCGGACCGTGCGGTCGGTGGTCGTCCCGGAGGTCTTCGGAGACCTGCCCGGGGTCAGGGCGCTGGTCGGCGGGGAGGCGGCCTACGTCGCCGACGTGACCGGCTACTACGGGCGGGCGATGCCGCTCGTGATGGCGTTCGTGCTGGGGCTGTCGTTCGTGCTGCTGCTGGTCGCCTTCCGATCGATCGTGATCCCGATCAAGGCGATCCTGCTCAACCTGCTATCGACCGGCGCCGCCACCGGGCTGCTGGTGCTCGTCTTCCAGGAGGGCTGGCTGGCGGATCAGCTGGGCTTCAAGCCGGGTGTCATCGAGGCGTTCGTGCCGATCTTCATCTTCACGATCCTGTTCGGGCTGTCGATGGACTACCACGTCTTCATCCTGACCCGGATCAAGGAGGCACGGGATCACGGGCTGGCGACGACCGCGGCCGTGGAGCGGGGGATCTCGATCACCGCCTCCACGATCACCAGTGCGGCGGCGATCATGGTCATGGTCTTTGCCGTGTTCCTGACGCTCCAGCTGGTCATCGTCCGGCAGCTCGGCTTCGGCCTTGCGGTCGCGGTGCTCCTCGATGCCACGATCGTCCGAAGCATCCTGCTGCCGGCCACGATGCGGCTCCTGGGGGAGTGGAACTGGTGGCTGCCTCGCTGGCTGAGCTGGTTGCCCCGGGTCACGATCGAGGCCGAGCCGGACAGCCCCGAGCACGATCCCGAGCCCGAGGCACCACGGCCGGAACCGCAGCCGACCGGGGCCTGATCGGCGCCGCGATCACGGATCGGCCTTGGCTCGCGGCCAGGTCGTCTCGAACACCAGCTCCAGGCCGTCGATCTCGTCCATCTGCTCGCCAACCTGGCGGAAGCCGAACTGCGCGGTCAGGTTGAGGGATGCCTCGTTGTCCGGTGAGATCGAGGCGACGAACGTCTCGATCCCGTGCCGGTCGTGGGCCCAGTCGAGCATCGCCCGGACGGCCTCCCGCGCGAAACCCTGGCGCCGGTGGTCGGGGTCGACGCTATAGCCGATCTCGAGCCGGCCTAGCTCGTCGGGCGGCCCGTGAAACCCGATCGAGCCGATGGCGTGCCGTTCGCCCGCGGCATCGGTCAGGATCATCGCCCGGCCAAGCCACTCGCGGACCGTGCGGTCCTCGGCCAGTTGGCGCAGTCGGTAGGCGACGAAGTGCTCCAGCTGGTCGGCCATCCACGGGGTGACACTCGCCTCCAGCACACCCGCCGCCACCGCCAGGTCACGCCGTCCCAGCGCCTCCATGAACGGCACCGACATCGAGACGAGCTCGAGGCGAGAGGTCCGAATCGGGGCGATGTCGTCGTCCGGTGGGGCTGTCACTCGACCAAGGGTAGCCGCCCCTGTCGGGGCAGGCGGCCCGGCCGCCTCCCGGGCAGGTACGATCGCGCGACCGCACGGTCGCGGCACATCGCAGGGAGGTGGGAACCATGCGCGTCTCGTTCTCGGTCGAGCTCGATGTCCGGCGTCCTCCGGCTCCGAAACGGCGGTCGCTTGCCGCAGCGGCACTCGTCGGCCTGCTGCTCGTTCCCGCGGCGACCCTCGCCAGTCATCAGTTCACCGACGTGCCCACGTCCCACACCTTCCACAGCGACATCGACCGGGCGAAGGGGGCCGGGCTCACCGCCGGCTGCTCGGCGACCACCTTCTGCCCGGACCAGGCACTCACTCGAGGCCAGATGACGGCATTCCTCAACCGGGGCCTCGGTCGCCTCGAGAGCTCGCTCGTCAGCGGCAACGTCAGCAACGGGAGCCTGACGACGGTGGCCACGGCCGTGGTCCGGGCCGGCAATCCGGCGGGAGGCACCCAGCTCGTGATGGTGACCGCGCACATCTCGGCCAAGGCGAGCGCGAGCTGCCCGTGCGAACTGTTCGGGGCCATCTACGAGGGCACCGACGAGCTGTCGGCCACCTGGTTCGACGTGCCGGCCGTGCCCGCGGGCCAGTTCTTCGCCGATGAGAACGTCACGTTGATCGGGTACGCGGTCGTCCCGACCGGCGTCGAGAAGTCGTTCACCGTCAAGGTCCAGCGGCTCACCGGATCCGCGAACCTCGAGATCGGCGGCCGGCTCCAGCTCCTGACGGTGCCATTCGACGGCCTGGGCGGCAACGCAGGGTTCACGAGCGCGGAGCAGGCCGCGGATCCAACCCGCCGCTAGCGGCGATGGCGGCGTCGGCGCGCGGGCTCGCCTTGGCGGCCAGGCTGGAGGACGTTTCGAGCCAGCTGGTCGACCTGCTGCTGTGGGTCGGGCCGGATGCCTGGTCATCCGTCCCGGCCCCAGGCGTCTGGTCGGTCGGCAAGGACGCCGAACACGTGGCCGAGGCGGCCGCCTATCACCAGTGGATCGTGCAACGCACGATCGGAGCGAAGGTGGCGTCGCGTTGGCCCAGCCTCGAACGGACCCAGCTGACGAGCTCGCGCTCACAGGTCGCGGCAGTCGACCTGATTCGCATGCGGACGGAGGAGGGTCAGCGCTTGTTGCTCGGGCTGACCGACGAGCAACTCGACCTCGCGACCCGGCCGCCAAGGGCGCAGGGTCAACGGCTCGTCGAGACGATCGAGCGGGTGCTCATCGGCCATTACGCCGCCCACCAAGGCGATGTCGAAGCGAAACTCCGCTCCGCTCCGGTCAGCTCACCGGATACGGGTGGCGTAGGTGACGCTCGTTGTCGGTGAGGCATTGCCGAACTGATCGATCGCATCGAGGGTCAAGGTCAGCGTGCCACGCTTGCCGGTGAGCACGCCGGCTTCCGCCAGGTAGTCCTCGCTGACAGCGATCACCCAGACACCTTCCGCATCGGCCTGGCCGATGTTGTAGAAGGGAACGCCGGACGGCGTATAGAGCTCGACGGTGGCGCCTGGCTCGGCGGTGCCGCTCAGCAGGAAGAAGCGGCTTCTGATTGTCGTTCCCGGCTCGGGGCTCGTGACGACCGGCGCGGCCGGCCCGACCGTGTCGACGATGAAATTGACCGAGGTCATGACGACTTGGTCCTCGGCGGCCCGCATCGTTGCGACGATCGTCTGCGTGCCGCCCGCGACCCCGAAGAACTGGGCGGAGAACTGGTCGAACTCGCAGAACCGGAAGGCGGTCTGGCCATCCAGCTCGATGGTCACGAGTAGATCGAGGACGCATGTCCCCTGGACGAGCACATTGCCGGTGCTGCTCTCCCCCTCGAGTGGCGAGGTGATCGAAAGACTCGAGGGCTCGAGGTTGACCGTGTGCGATACACAGTCGGTCGCGATCGGCCGGCCCGCGAAGTCCGACATCTCGGCACAGACCTGGCTCGGCCCCCATGGCAGGGTGAGGGTGCTCGTCCAGGATCCGTCGACCGCCGTCGTCGCATCGGTGAAGACACCATCGACGTAGAGGCGGACGACCGCGTCGACGTTCGAAGTTGCCGTGCCACTGAAGACGACCTGGGGCAGGCCGCTGGTGGAACCGTCGGCCGGATCGGTGATGACGACGGTCGCCACGGGAATCGGCATCGAGGTGAAGGTTCGGCTGACCGTGGCGACGACGGTCGTGCCGTCCAGGGCGAGCTGCTCGGCGGTCAGCGTGTGGCTGCCTTCAGGGACGGCGACGTACTCGAGCTCGAAGGAGTAGCTCAAGCATGGAAGGAGCGTCGACGACCCGTCGAGCGTGAGCCGCACGGTGGAGCCATCGTGACAACCGCCGGCGGCCCGGAACGTGCTCTGGACGACGGCGCCGTCCTCCGGGAACAGCGACAGGTACACGCCGTCGACCTCGACGGTGTACGGAATGCACGTCGTCCCGAGGGACACGCTGCCATCGAACGCCTCGGCACAGATCTGTGTGGCGCCGGCCGGTTGGGGATTGACGAACGTCGACCACGCCGACTTGGAGACCGTGGCCACATAGGTGTTGACGTCTTCGCCGATGGTGACCGACACCGTCGTCACACCGCGTGCCGTGCCGCTGACGACGAGATTGAATCCAGTCCCGGTCGAGCCGGCGACGGGCGAGGTGATCTGGACCGGCGAGCGGTCCGGCTTGACCGCCAGGACGCCCGCCGGTGGGACAAGAGCAAAGGCGGCGAGCAATGCCGCGGCATACAGGGCGATCGCGCGTCGCATTGGAGTCATCTCCGGCCATGCAGGTTGGGAGGGAGACGATACTTGGGCAACGCCAATCGTGCGCGGCGGGCAGCCGAAACTTGCCGCACGCCACCCGCCCGGGGCCCCGCTGAGCACCTGCTGTAGACTCATCGACCCCGGGCCCGTAGCTCAATGGCAGAGCAACTGACTCTTAATCAGTTGGTTGGAGGTTCGAGTCCTCCCGGGCTCACCATCATTCCGAAGTGCGCAGAGGCCTCCGGTGCATCCGGAGGCTTCCTGGTGTGTGTTCGTCCGCGACGCTCCACCCCACGGTCATCGGAGCGGTTCCGTGACGACGGCCCACACGAAGGCCACCACGCCGATCGCCACCAGCCCGGCGACCGTCAGCATGGCGGCCTGGACCCACTCCCTGGGCGTCCGCGCGCCGGCCACGACCCCGGTGACGAGTGTGCCCACGAGAACGATGAGTACGGCGCCGACGTTCGTCAGCCACCCAGCCGGCGGCTGACCTCCACCAAGGATCGCACTGAGGATGAGCCCGGCCCCGATCGAGGCAACGACGCCCACGGGTACGGACAGGGCCCAGCGCGATCCTTTGACCGAGTGGGCCACGTCTCGTGTCACCGGCTGAAGAATCGACGAACGAGTCCGATGATCAGAACCACCACCCCTGCGCCAACGAGCGTCCGAGCCAGGACGCCGATGCCCTCAGATCCCTCACGCGAGCCGGTAGCCAGCACGATCATCGCGGCCAGGAGGACGAACAGGACCGTGAGGGAGCCGATGAACAGGACGCGGTTGGCCGACACAGCTCTACGCACCTCGACCTCAGGACGCCTCGTGAGCGACCCCCCTGAGGTCAGTCGCCAGGGTACTGCCGCAGCTTCGTGCGCAGCTCGTCGTTGGTGAGCGGGCGCCGCAGTCGCCGATGCGCTTCCTCTTCCGCCCCCCGGATGTACGCCAGCCGGAGAGCGGTGCGGATCAGCTCCGGCTCACCCGGCTGGCGTCCATGGGGCTGGGGATGCGGCCTGGGGGCAGTCACAGCGGCGGACCCTACGCCCGTCATCCCTGCCACGTCGATAGGGCACGTGCCCTATGGCGGGCCGCGCGTCCGGATGACGCCCGGATGACGGTTGCCTCATAGCGTCGGCGGGCGAGATCGACGCGGAGGTGGATGTGGGCAGGCTGGGGCTCCGGGAGCAGCGACTCTGGGGAATCCTCGGTGCCGCCGCCGCGGCGTGGTTCGCGATCTGGATACTGTTCTTCCCCCAGTTCGTCCCGACCCATTTCGCCTGGGATGTCCAGCCCCGGTTCGCCCAGCTCTTCATCGGCGCCGGCTACGCGTTCCGGACGTTCTTCTTCCTCAACGTCGCCCGCGAGACCGACTGGTTACGGCTGCGCTGGATCGTGTGGGGCAACCTGGTCTTCACCGGGGTTCTGCTCTTCGCGACCTACTGGCACGCCCAGGAGTTTCTCTGGAATCCCTTCGTCTCGCCGGTCGCCCACATCTGGATCGTCCTGTACATCTTCGAGCCGATCCTGATGCTGTATCTCCTGCCGCGCGGGATCCTCAGGGCCGAAGCGCCGCAAACCGGCGGTCGGCCCGAGCGTTCGACCTCTGCGCCCAGCTGTTCGTCGACGAGGCGCGTATGCCGATCGAGGACACCAGCCGGGTCTGGGAGGAGGGAATCTCCCTGCCGGTCGTGGTCGGGACGATCACGATCCCGCGCCAGGATCTCCGGAGCGCTACCGCCGCCGAACTGGCCGATCGGGTCGAGCGGCTGGAGGCCTTCAACCCGATCGTGACGGACCGCCTCAAGCCCATCGGACGGATGAACCGGGCCCGCGTCCTGGCTTATGCCCGGAGCGCAGATCACCGGCGAGCCAGGGCCCCCGGCTGACGCCGCTCCGCATCGACCGGGTCCAGGGCAGGAAAAGGCCCTCCGGCAGGTGCCGGAGGGCCGTTGCTGCTGTCGACGATGGCTCGTCAGGCCGCCGAGTAGCAGATCCCCGGGGCGCTGGGCGTATCCCGAGGGAAGGTTTCGGGGAGGAAGTCAACGGCTTCCCAGAGCGCGGCGATGTCGTCGTCCTGGGAGATGGCCTCGATGAGGATGCCGTCGCCGCACAGGCTGGCACTGGCGGCAAATCCCTCAGCGTCCACGTAGCAGGCGTAGCGGTTGACGCTGTAGAACTCGCCGTCGATCTCGACGGTGAACGGGTCCTCGGCGCCGAAGTCGCCGTCACCCGGCGTCCAGGACTGGTCGCCCTCGAGACCGTCGCGGCAGCCGCCGGTCCGGGCTTCGAGGCCCACGCCGTCAAGGATGTCGAAGTAGGCCACCGTCGCCTCGCGGCCGTCCGCGAAGGCCAAGATCCGGATCGTCGAGGCGGACGTGTCGTTCCTCGAGCATTCGACTCCGGCACTCGCGCGCTCCGGCAGGGATGCGCCGCGGATCGGCGAGCAGGGAGCATCGCCCCGGGCGTCGCTTCGGACCTCCTCGAGGAGGGCCAGTTCGGCGGCACTGAGCTCGGGGTCGCCCGACGGCTCCTCCGACGGCTCTACCGTTGGTGGGGTCGACGGCGGGACGGACGGTTCCGCCGAGGGCGGGGTCGACGGCGGCACGGACGGGCTGGGGCTCGGACTGGTCGTCGGGCCGGTGGAACAGGCGGCGAGCAGGAGAACGGTCAGGACCGCCATCACGAGGGTGGGGCTGCGCTTGGGCATCGGTCGGTTCCTCGGTTGTCGTTGGCGTGGCGATCGCTGCCACGCTGCTTCAGAGGGTTGAACTGTCGACCTTGTTTCGCGAATCACGCGAGGTGTCAGCGACATGACCAGTTTCAGGACGCGCGTCGCTTCCCGCTGCGTCAACCCGCCGGTTCGCCGGCGCGACATGTGTCCATGCCCGATTACGAAATTTGGGTGATGCGGCCGCAATGGACCGGGTCGCAGACTCAAGCCATGCAGATCCGAGACCTGATGCGCCGCCTCCACGAGGCAGAGGAGCGTCGCCGCACCGCGCCGCGCTACTCCGAGGAGTACTACGCGGCACTGCACGAGGTCGAGCGCCTGGCCCGCGACCTATGGAAGGCTGCCCAGGCCGAAGGCCCCGTCGCGGAGCGCAGCATCCCCATCTGAGGCCGCGTCCAGGCACGCCGGCGGTCACCGGCCCGACATCATCGACGGACCCGCAGGCCGTACCCTTGGCCCGATGATCGACGGCCGAGCGGATCCACCCTCCGCGTCCCTGCCCACGGGCACCGTCACCTTCCTGTTCACCGACATCGAAGGCTCGACGCGGCTCATCCAGGAGCTGGGCCAGGCGTACGGTGCCGTCCTGGACCGCCACCGGGCCATCGTCGGCGATGTCGCCCGCTCCAACGGTGGCGCCACGTTCGGCAGCGAGGGCGACGCGCTCTTCATCGCCTTCCCCGATGCCGCCGGCGCGATCGCCGCAGCGGCGGCCGCCCAGTCCGCCCTCCAGAACGAGTCGTGGTCCGATGGCCTGACGGTGCGGGTGCGGATGGGCATCCACTCCGGCGATGCGGTGCTATCCGGTGGCGACTATGTCGGACTCGCCCTCCACCAGGTCGCCCGAATCACGTCTGCCGCGCATGGCGAGCAGGTGCTGGTGTCCGAGACCAGCCGGGCGCTGGCGGCCTCGGCCCTGCCTGTGGGCGTCACGCTCCGTGACCTCGGCGAGCACCGGCTCAAGGACCTCGCCCGGCCCGAGCGGCTGCACCAGCTCCTCGCGGCCGGCCTGCGGAGCGACTTCCCGCCGCCCAGGACCCTGTCCACCCGGCCGAACAACCTGCCGGTCGTGCCCACGAGCTTCGTTGGCCGGGGGGAGATCGAGACCGCTCGCCGGCTCCAGGTCGCCTCCCGACTGCTCACGCTGACGGGACCGGGCGGCACCGGCAAGACCAGGCTGGCGCTGCAGCTGGCCGCCGAGGCGATGGACGACCACCCGGACGGCGTGTTCTTCGTCGAGCTCGACTTGGTCGATGACGCCCGGCTGGTGCCGTCGGCGATCGCCCAGGCCCTGAACGTCGACGTCGGTTCCAGCCCGCCGCTGGATCGGCTCATCGCCTACCTCCGGGACAAGCGCATCCTGCTGGTCCTCGACAACTTCGAGCAGGTCGTCGAGGCGGCGGATGTCGTCGGGCGGCTGCTGCGCGAGGCGCCGGACCTCAGGGTCATCGTCACCAGCCGGGTCGTGCTGCGCATCTACGGGGAGCAGGAGTTCCCCGTCCCTCCGCTCGAGCTCCCGCCGGCCGATCCGCGTGCGCCGGTCGAGGACGTCGCCCGCTCGGAGGCCGTCCGGCTGTTCGTCGAGCGCGCCATGGCGTCGGTGCCCGCATTCCGCCTCGACGAAACGAACACGCCTGCCGTGGCCGAGATCGTCACCCGGCTCGACGGGCTGCCGCTGGCCATCGAGCTGGCGGCCGCCCGGCTCCGCCTCCTGCCGGTCGAAGCGCTCCGGAACCGCCTCGACCAGAAGCTGACCATGCTGACGGGTGGTGCGCGGGATCTGCCGGCCCGCCAGCAAACGCTGCGTGGCGCGATCGACTGGTCGTTCGACCTGCTCGAGGAACCCGATCGGCGGTTGTTTGCCCGGCTCGCGGTCTTTGCCGGGGGCGTCTGCCTGGCCGAGGCGGAAACCGTCTGCGGGCCCGCCTCGGAGCTGGGCCAGGACGTGCTCGACGGCCTCACCTCGCTCGTCGAAAAGAGTCTCATCCGGTCCGTGCCGGGGACCAGCGACGAACCGCGGTTCGCGATGCTGGCCACCATCCGCGAGTACGGCCTCGAGCGCCTCGACGCCGGTCCGGAGGCAGTGGAGATCAGGCGCCGACACGCCGCCGCGTACCTCGCCCTCGTGGAGGGCATCGCGAGCTCGCTCACCGGTCCCCAAGGCGGCCCCTGGCTCGATCGCCTGGCCCTCGATCACGACAACCTCCGAGCCGCAATCGACTGGGCCATTGCCGGGGGCGAGGCTGAGACGGCGTATCGGCTGGGGACCGCGATCTGGCGCTTCTGGCAGCTCCGCGGACACCTCGACGAAGCCAATCTCCGGTTCCCGCAGCTACTTGCGACAGCCGGCGGCGACGACCTGCCGCCGGCGGTGCGATCGCGTGCCCTCGGCGCGGCCGGCGGCATCCAGTACTGGCGAGCCGATGTGTCGGAGATGCGGCGGCTGTACGACCTGTCACTCGATGCGGCGCGGGCGAGCGGTGACAAGGGTTTGCTTGCCGAATCCCTCTACAACCTCGGCTTTGCCATCCGGCCCGAACCCGGCGCGACGAAGGAGGAGCTGCGCGAGGCCCGGGCTCCCTGGGAGGAATCGTTGGCGCTGTTCACCGAGCTGGGCGACCTGCGCGGCGAGGCCAACGCCAACTGGGCGTTGGCGATCGCCGCGATGAGGGCCGGCGAACCCGCCGAGGCGCGTCTGCGGCTGGAACGCAGTCGCCGGCTCAACACCGAGCGCAACGACCCCTTCGGGCTGGCGTGGGTCCTCCACATGATGGGACTGCTCGACGCGATGGAAGGCGACCGGCCTGCGGCGCTCAAGGCGTTCGCCGAGGCGCTGCGGCTGTTCGTGGCTGCCGACGACCGGTCCGGCATCCTGCTCGTGACCCTGGACTTCGCCGTCACCGCCCGTCTCGAGGGCGACTGGCCGCGGCACTGGCGGCTGATGGGGGCCGCCGATGAGCTGCGGCGTTCGACCGGCACTGGACTCGTCGACTCGCCGTTCTTCCCCGACCTGGATTGGCGTCTTGCCGATCGGCCGACTGATGAGGCCGCCGAGCGAGCCTGGACCGAGGGCGCGCGAATGCCGCTCGAGGCGCTGGTCGCCTACGCCCTGGAGCTGGCGCCCCTCGACACGTAGGACCGCGTCCGCGACGGTGCCGGGCTGCGTGGCCGGGCGATGCGATTCGGTCCGATTGGCCCCCCGTCCCCCAGGGGCGTCCTGAAGATCGCTCGCTCGATCTCGTGCAGCTCGCTATCCGCCGCCTCCCACGCATCGGTGAACCGGGCCTCCCGATCCCGCCGGGCGCGGGTAACGAGAAGCCGGTCCAGGAGTCGTTTCAGGAGCGTCGGTTCGCGTTCGGTCATCACATTCAGGCCCGCGATCGGGCAATTACGGCCGAACGGTCGTCCGGCTCGGGTCAACGATGCCTCGCTTCGGCTCGCGCCCGGGCGCTACAAGCGCGACAAGGCATTACGCGGGCGCAACGGGTGCGATCTGTCCGCACGATCGAATGAGCCGAATTCCGCCCGCCCCTAGGGCCGTTGCCCGATCCCGAGTCCCCGGCTTAGACGCAGCCTCGCTCGTATCCGGCACCCGCCGGGGACATGAGGAGGGCGATCGAGATGACCCAGCTGGCGCAGCTGGTTGGCCTCAGGACCATTGGCATGCCGGTCTCCGGGTTCGTCGGGCTCGGCGAGAGCGACGCCGGCGTGGCGGACGCCTACGAGTTGCACCGGGGTCCGCTCTTCCGGCGGCTGGTCACGATGACCCGCGAGCCGGCGACGGCCGAGGACATCACCCAGGAATCGTTCCTCCGGCTGACGACGGAGATGCAGGCCGGCCGGGCACCGGACAACGTCGGCGCGTGGCTCCACCGCGTCGCCGCCAACCTCGTCGCCAGCCGCGGCCGCCGGGCCTCGGTGGCGGACCGGCGGATGGGCGACCTGGTCGACCGGCGGATCGAGCCATCGCCCGAGGCGGTCTCCATCCACGCCGAGGAACGGCGGGCGCTCCGAGCGGCGCTGGATCAGATGGCGCCGACGGACCGCCAGGCGCTGCTGCTCGCCGCCCATGGCTACCGGGGGCCGGAGATCGCCCGACGCCTCGGTCGAAGCGAGGGAGCGACCCGGACGCTGCTCTGCAGGGCCCGGACCAGGTTGCGCGAACGGCTGCTGGCGGCCGGCGTCGGCCCCTGACCGGGTGACGGACCTCGCCGCGTAGAATCGCCGGCGAGGTGGTGGAGGCAGCCGAGGCCAGCGGGTTCGTCGGTCGCGCCGCTGAGTTGGCCGGCCTGAAATCGGCCCTCGGTGCGGCCGTCGATGGTCGCGGTCAGACGGTCATCGTCGGCGGCGAGGCCGGGATCGGGAAGACCGCCCTCCTGGCGCGCTTCGGGGACGTCGTCCGGCCCAGGGGCATCCACATCCTGCTGGGATCGTGTATCGAGTTCGATGCCGGCGGTCCGGCCTACGGGCCATTCCTCGAAGCCCTGCGCGGCCTGGTCCGGATCCTGCCACGCGAGGAGCTGGCGTCGGTCGTCGGGCCCGGGCGAGCCGAGCTGAGCCGGCTCCTCCCCGAGATCGGCCGGGCGATTGGCGGCGGCGCCCGCGACCCTGAGCCCGATCCCAATGCCCCGGCCCGCCTGTTCGAGCAGGTCCTGGGGCTGTTCGAGCGCCTGGCCGCCGCGGCTCCGGTCGTACTCGTCGTCGAGGACCTGCAGTGGTCCGATCCGTCGACCCGCGACCTGCTGGCATTCCTGGCCCGGAGCCTGCGCGGGACGCGGATGCTGTTGATCGTGACGGCCCGGACCGAAGAGCTGCACCGCTACCCGCCGGTGCTGCCGTTCCTCGCCGAGCTGGAGCGCGAGGGCAACGTCCGCCGAATCGAGCTGGCGCCGTTCGACCGATCCGACCTTGCCTCCCTGCTCGAGGGGATCCTCGGTCGTCGACCCGACGCTGAGCTGCTCGATTCGATCGCCGCGAGGTCCGGCGGCAACCCCTTCTTCGCCGAGCAGCTGCTGGCGGCCTCGCTCGAGGGGCGGGACGCCATCGCCCTCCCGCCCCGGCTCCGAGACGTCCTGCTGGCGAGGGTCGCGAGCCTGCCGCCGATCGCGCGCGAAGTCCTGCGGGCCGCGGCCGCCGCCGGCCGGCGGACCGACGACGCCTTGCTGATGGCGGCCCTCGACCTGCCCGACCAGGACGTCGCCGACGGCTTCCGGGAGCTGACCGGCCGCCAGATCATGGTCGACGCGGACGCCGTGTCGGACGGCCGCGGCGGCTACGCCTTCCGGCACGCCCTGCTCCAGGAAGTGGTGTACGCGGAGCTGTTCCCGGGTGAACGGCAACGCCTCCACGCGGCGTTCGGGCGGGCGCTCGCCGAACGAGGCGAGGTCGGCGGCGTGCCGGTCGACGCCGCCGAACTGGCCTATCACTGGGACCAGGCTCGCGACCTGCCACGGGCCCTGCCCGCGCTCGTCGTCGCCGGCACGGCGGCGGTGGCTGTGTACGCGTTTACCGAAGCACACCGTCACTTCGAGCGCGCCCTCGAGCTGTGGGACCGGCTGCCCGACGCAGAAGCCGTCGCGGCCACCGATCGGATCTCACTGACCGGTCAAGCGGCGGAAGCGGCCGTGCTGAGCGGCGCCTACCGCCGGGCGATCGAGCTGGGCCGGGCCGCCATCGCGGAGGCGCGGACCGAACGGGCCGACGACGTCGAGCTCCTGGGCGTCCTCCACGAGCGGTTGCGCTGGTATCTCGCCGAAGCGGGCGATCGGGCCGCGGCGCGCGCGGCGGTGGCGGAGGCCCTCCGTCTCCTGCCCGCGGACCCGCCGACGACGTTCCGGGCCCGGGCGCTCGGCCACGCCGGGTCGCTGGAGCTGCTGGCCGGCCGCTACCCGGCCGCCGAGGCGCTCGCCACGGAGGGCCTCGCGACCGCCCGGGCCGCCGGTGCGAGGGCGGAGGAGGCGCTGTCGCTGGGTGTGCTGGGCTGGGCCGAGGCGGTCACGGGCTCGCAGGAGGCGGGAATCGCGACGTTCCGCGAAGCGGTCCGGATCGCCGACGAGCTCGGCGGGGTCGAAGGCATCGCTGCCGCGCGCTCCAACCTGTCGTCGCTCCTCGACCGGGTCGGCAGGACGGATGCGGCCCTGGCCGAGGCACTGGACGGGTTCGCCGTCTGCGAGCGCCTGGGCGTCGCCCGGACGTACGGCGGGACGCTGATGGGCCACGCGGCCAAGGCACTCATCAACCTGGGTCGTTGGGATGACGCCGCGGAGGCCCTCGACCGCGGCCTTGACCTGGACCCGATCGGCCGGCCGGCGGTCTGGCTGCGGATCAACCAGGCTCGGCTCGATACCGCAGTCGGGCGGTTCGACGCGGCGTCGCAGCACCTCCAGGAGGCCCGCGAGGTCGCTGCCCAGCTCGGCACCGGCAACCTGTATCACGCGGCGCTGCTGGCCGGGCTCGCCGACCTCGCAGCCTGGCGCGGCCGGCTCGTCGACCTGCGCGCGACCGCGGACGAGGGGATGACCCTCGAGGCCGACGATGAAGCACCCGGCCCGGCCCTCGGCTGGCTGGCCGCCTACGTCCTGCGGGGCGAGGCGGACGAAGCCGAATCCGCCCGAGCCCATCGTGACCCGGCGCGCGAAGCGGACGCCCGGCGCCACGGTGCGCTCGTCTTCGAGCGCCTCGTTGCCGGGCGGGTCAGCGGGCCCGATGGTCGGCGGTTCGCCATCGCCGCGACCTGCGTCGCGGAGCGCGACCGGCTCGACGGCAAACGCGACGATGCCGCCTGGGGCGCCGTCGCGGCGGCATGGGACGCCATCCGGCGACCCTACCCAGGCGCCTATGCCCGGTTCCGCCAGGGTGCGGCGATCCTGGTGGCCCGCGGGGAGCGGGAGGCCGCGGCGGAAGCGCTGCGCGCCGGTTGGGCGGCAACGGTTGGGCTTGGCGCGACGCCGCTGCGGGCCGAGATCGAGCTCCTCGCCCGACAGGCACGGATCGATCTCCGTCTCAAAGGCGGAGAGGGCACGGCAAGCGTTTCCGCGGCGGCGCCGTCCGCGTCGAAGCTGGGATTGACCGATCGCGAGGCGGAGGTGCTCCGGCTGGTTGCCGGCGGCTGGTCGAACCGGCAGATCGCCGATGCGCTGTTCATCAGCCCCAAGACCGCCAGCGTCCACGTCTCCAACATCCTGGGCAAGCTGGGTGCCGCGACACGCGTCGAGGCGGCCGCCGTGGCCCACCGGCTTGGCCTCGCCGCGGACGCCCCGCCACCACCCGACAGCGAGGTCACCGTCTGACCCGGGCGGCCCGCCCCGTGCTACCCTCTGGGCATCCTTGAAGCCGGTCCTGTGAGGCCGGTGAGCCGGTCCCGAGAGGCCGGGAAGGAGGCTGGACGAGCATGGCAATGACCTGCCACCGCGCCCACTGGGCCGGTGGTTTTCTTTCTCTTCCTTGCCGGTGACCGCGACCCCGGTCCGGCCGCCGTCGCCGCGGGCGAGCGCCGTCGTCGACCCGAGGATCGGCGATCTCGGGCCCGCGTTGCTGGCCCTCGAGGACGGCACCGTCTTCGACGGGATCGCCTTCGGGGCGAAGGGATCGACGGGCGGTGACCTGGTCGTCAACACCAGCCAGACCGGCTACCAGGAGGTCTGCACCGATCCGTCCTACGCCGGCCAGATCGCCGTCATGACCTACCCGCTGATCGGTAACTACGGGCGGCTGCTGGACGACGACCAGTCGAGCCGGCCGTGGCTCCGGGGCCTGGTCGTGGGCAATGCCACCGCCGCCGTCCTCGACGACGCTCGTCAGCTGGCGGCGCTGCTTCGTGACGACGGGATCCCGGCGATCGCCGGCGTCGATACGCGGGCCCTCGCGCGACATCTGCGAACGACCGGTTGCCTGCGCGGCGTGATCACCGCGCCGGGCGCCACGAATCGCGACGCGGCCGTGGCCGACGCACTGGCCGTTCCGCGCTGGGAGGAGCAGGACTTCGTCGCCCAGGTCTCGCCCGCCTCGATCGTCGACCTGGGTCGGGGGGAGGATGGCGGGCCGCTGATCGGGATCATCGACTTCGGGCTGAAATCGAACATCGTCCGACAGATGCGCCGCCGCGGCGCGCGGGTTCGGATCCTGCCGCACACGATCTCGACCGCCGTCGCCCTGGCCCCGGACATCGACGGGCTCATCCTGTCGCCTGGTCCCGGCGATCCGGCCCGGCTGGATCGTCCGGTGGCGCTGGCGCGGGCGGCGATCGACGACGGCCGGCCACTGCTGGGGATCTGCCTGGGGCACCAGATCGTGGCTCGCGCCGCGGGCGCTGAGACGGCCAGGCTGCGGTTCGGTCACCACGGCGCGAACCATCCCGTGCAGGACGTGGACAGCGGCCTGGTCCAGGTGACGGCCCAGAATCACGAGGTCCAGGTCCTTGGCGACACGCTGCCGGCCGGCAGCGGGTTTCACGTCAGTCAGCGAAACCTCAACGACGGATCGGTCGAGGGCCTGCGCCACGCGGACCTGCCGATCGAGACCGTCCAGTACCACCCGGAAGGGGCGCCGGGTCCACTGGACGCGCTCGCCGTGTTCGACCGGTTCGTCGCAGCCGCGACCTCACATCGGTGACGGCAGGGGCCGCGCGATCGGGGCGCGTTCGGTGACCGCGACGCGCGCGCCGCGAGCTGCCACGAAGCCCGCTTCGGTCCTGATCCTGGGCTCCGGGCCGGTCGTGATCGGCCAGGCGGCGGAGTTCGACTACGCGGGAACGCAGGCCTGCCGGGCGCTCCGGGCGGAGGGCGTCCGAACGATCCTCGTCAACTCCAACCCGGCCACGATCATGACCGACCCCAACGTCGCGGATGCGGTCTACCTGGAACCGCTCACCGTCGACGCGGTCAGCGCGGTGATCGAGCGCGAGCGGCCGGAGGGCCTGCTCGCCGGGCTCGGCGGCCAGACGGCGCTCAACCTGGCCACCCAACTGGCGGATGCCGGGGTCCTGGAGCGGTTCGGGGTCCGGCTCCTGGGCACGCCGCTCGAGGCCATCCGGATGGCCGAGGACCGCGAGCTTTTCCGCGACCTCCTCGACCGGATCGAGCAGCCGTACGCCCCCAGCTGGATCGTCGAGCGGCCCGACGACATCGAAGACGCCCTCCGGGAGATCGGCTTGCCGGCGATCGTCCGGCCGGCGTTCACCCTGGGCGGAACGGGTGGCGGGATCGTGGAGACCGAGGACGCCTACCGGGAGCGGATCCGGGCCGGCCTTCGGGCGAGCCCCATCGGCCAGGTGATGGTCGAGCGCTGTCTCGTCGGCTGGCAGGAGATCGAGTACGAGGTGATGCGCGACGCCGACGACACCTGCATCGCCGTCTGCGGCATGGAGAACGTCGACCCGCTCGGCGTCCACACCGGCGATTCGATCGTCGTGGCCCCCATCCAGACGCTCACCGACCAGGTCCACCAGCGGCTCCGCAGCGCGGCCCTGGCGATCATCCGGGCGCTCGGCGTCGAGGGTGGTTGCAACGTCCAGTTCGCGCTCTCGCCCGACTCGACCGAGTACGCGGTCATCGAGGTCAACCCCCGGGTGTCGCGGTCGTCGGCGCTGGCGTCAAAGGCGACGGGCTATCCGATCGCCCGCGTCGCCGCCCAGATCGCGGTGGGCCGGCGCCTTGCCGAGATCCCCAACGTCGTCACCGGCACGACCGTGGCCGCGTTCGAGCCCGCGCTCGACTACGTGGTCGTCAAGCTGCCGCGCTTTCCGTTCGACAAGTTCCCGTCCGCGGACCGCACGCTCGGCTCGCAGATGAAGGCGACCGGCGAGGTGATGGCGATCGACCGGACCTTTGGCAGTGCCCTCAACAAGGCGCTTCGGGGCCTGGAGCAGGCAGGTGCCGGGCCCCTCGCCGAGGACCCCACCTGGCAGGGGACATTTGACTACCTGGCCGCGGTCCTCGGCGGCGACCCCGAGGCCGACGAGCCGATCCGCTGGATCGACGAGGGCGGCGCGGCCTGCGAGTCGACCCGCTTCGCCCAGCGCAGCGCCGCGCCGATCGTCCTCCGCCGCTTCCTCGCGCCATCGGACTCGCGGCTGTGGCGGATCCTTGGATTGCTCCGTCGAGGCGTCCCTGATGCCCGGATCGGCGAGGCGACCGGGATCGCCAGCTGGTTCCTGGCCGAGATGCACCGGAACGTCGGGCTCGAGGCCGACGTCGCCGCGATCGGTGCCCGCCTCGCCGACCCTCGCGACGCCGACGCGGCCACGCTCCTGGCGACCGCCAAGCGGGCCGGCTTCGGGGACCGGGAACTGGCGGCCCTGGCCGGCGTCGACCCGATGGTCCTGCGAGAGACGCGGCACGCCCTCGGGCTGCGACCCGGGTACGCGATGGTCGACACCTGCGCCGCCGAGTTCGCCGCGGAAACGCCGTACTTCTACTCCACTTATGCCGCGGCCGGATCGCCGCCGGAGGCGCCACCGGTCGACCGGCCGGCCGCCCTCGTCATCGGCAGCGGCCCGGTCAGGATCGGGCAGGGGATCGAGTTCGACTACTGCGCCGTGCACGCGGCCGAGACCCTTCGCCGCCTCGGCTGGCAGGCGGTGATGATCAACTCCAACCCGGAGACCGTGTCGACCGACTTCGACGCGTCCTCCCGCCTGTATTTCGAGCCGCTCGATCCGGAGAGCGTGCTGAGCGTGATCGAGGCCGAGTCGCCGCCGGGGAGCGAGTTGATCCCGGCGGTCGTCGCGTTTGGCGGCCAGACGCCGCTCAACCTCGCGGCGCCGCTGGTCGCGGCGGGCGTCGAGCTCCTCGGCAGCGACCTCGAGGCCATCGACCAGGCCGAGGAACGGACCCGCTTTGCCGCGCTCCTCGACCGGCTCGGCATCCCGCAGCCCGAAGGTGGCATGGCCCACTCCATCGAGGAAGCCCTGACCCTGGCCGAGCGGATCGGCTACCCGGTGATCGTCCGGCCGTCGTTCGTGATCGGCGGCCTGGCGATCGACTTCTGCTACTCGCCCGACGACCTGGTCCGGCAACTGGCCGCGGCCACCGTCGTCGATCCCGACCGCCCGGTGCGGATCGACCGCTACCTCGAGGGCGTCGAGGTCGACGTCGACGCGATCTCCGACGGCACGGCTGTCCTGATCCCGGGTCTGCTCGAGCACATCGAGCGGGCCGGCGTCCATTCCGGCGACTCGGTCGGCGTCTTCCCGCCACAGGCCGTGTCCGAGGGCGACCAGTCGCTGATCGTCACGACCATGGAACGGATCTGCCTCGCCCTGGGGGCTCGCGGCGTCGTCAACGCCCAGTTCATCGTCCGCGAGGACGGGGTGTACCTGATCGAGGTCAACCCACGGGCGTCACGGACCGTGCCGTTCCTGTCCAAGGTGACCGGCGTGCCGATGGTCGAGCTGGCGGTCCGGATCGCTCTCGGTGCGACGCTGGCCGAGCTGGGCTGGAGCGGCGGGCTGCTGCCAGCCCCGGACCTCGTGGCGGTCAAGGCACCGGCCTTCTCGACCGCGAAGCTGCGCGGTGTCGATCCATCGGTCGGCCCGGGGATGCAGTCGACCGGCGAGGTCATCGGCCTCTCGGACGACGCCCGGGTGGCGACGGCGAAGGCACTCCTCGGCGCTTCCCTCGTCCCGCCGCGGGCGCTGGACGGCGAGGCGCCGGTGGCCCTGCTGAGCATCGCCGATCGGGACAAGGGCCGACTGATCGAGCTGGCCCGAGCCTTGCGGCGGGCAGGCTACCGCCTGGCGGCGACGCCCGGCACGCGGCAGCTGCTCCGCGAGGCCGGCTTCGGCGTGACGCCCGTCGCCAAGCTGGGCGCGGAACCCGACGCGACGATCGGCGAGGTCGGCATCCTCGAGGCGATCGCCTCGGGCGAGGCTCGCCTGGTCGTCAACACCCCGACCCCCGGGTCTGGTGCGGTCCGGGACGCGGCTGAGATCCGCCACGCGGCGACCGCGGAGGGGATCCTGTGCCTGACCGCGATCGAGACTTCGGTTGTCGCCGCCGAGGCGCTCGACCCGGCAATCCATGGGCGGCTGAGCGAGGTCAAGCCGCTGGGGGAGTGGGTGCCTGGCCCCCGGGTCCTGGCGGCGGCTGCTCGCTAGCCGACCGCGGCCAGCCAGTCCTCGATCGCCGCCCGGAAGCGATCGGGCGCCTCGTATTGCGGCAGGTGGCCCGTGCCGGCGATCTCGACGTAGCGTGCCCCCATCGCCTCGGCGATCGGCCGGTTCCAGGCAGGCCCGCAGATCCAGTCGTGCTCGCCGACGATGACCAGCGCCGGGCACCGGATCCCAGCGAGGTCCGGTAGCAGGTCGATTGGCGGCTCGGGCTCCCACACCCGGGCGACGTCGAGGTTCCAGCGGAGCTCCCGACGGAGGCGGTCGATGTGCTCCGCCGACCGCGGTGATCCCGGGTCCGCGAAATAGAGCGGCCAGCACGCGCCGAAGGTGCGACAGAACGCTGCCTCGTCATGTCCGGGATCCCGACCGAAGGCTTCGACCGCCGACGCAAACCAGGCCTCGCTCCGGACGCGATCGAGCGCCCGGCCACGCTCCGCCGTGGCCAGTGCCGGGGAGATCGAGGCGTCTCCCGCGTAGCTATCGATCAGAACGAGCCGGGTCACCGCCTCGGGAACCGCGAGGGCCATCGCCAGGGCCACCAGTCCGCCCCACGAGTGGCCCATCACCGTCACCGGCCCCAACCCCAGCGCCCGGCGGGCGTCGTCAAAGAACCGGACGTGGGCGTCGAGGGAGTAGCCGTCGTCGCGGGTCGGCGCCGAGGTCCGCCCGCAGCCGGGGGCGTTGACGAGGTGGACCCGGAACCGATCCGACAATGCGGCTGCCTCAGGTCTGGCGAGATGGGCGGGCAGGCCGGGACCGCCTTCGATCCAGAGCAGCGGCTCGCCCGATCCCCACGCCTCCCACTCGACCACTCGAATGTCGTCGAGCGCCGTCAGTTCCCGAAGCGGGAACCCCGGCAGGCCGTCCGCGGCCACGCGTCGGCCGTCAGGTGCGGGCGGCGACGAGGGCAGTCGGCCGCGTCGCGGCGGAAGCGGCTTCGTCAGCCGGTCGGACGATCGCCTGGCCCAGCGACCACAGGGTGAGGGTCGTCAGGAAGACCATGATCACCGCCAGTGGGACTTGTCGAAGCCGGACGTCGCGCTCGGCAACCCTGGCCCCGGCGACGTGCCCGGCCCACGCCCCGATCATGTGCCCGCCGACCACGCTGACCAGCTGGATCGTCCACACGAAGCCCGGTGGGAGAAAGGCCGAATTCGGGACATAGAAGGCCGTCCCGAACAGGTTCGCACCACGCTGGAGGGGATCGGAGATGGCGATCACGATCCGCTGGCCGTCGATCAGCAGGTAGGTCAGGTAGTGGGCGATCTGGTAGCCGATGGCGATGGGCAGCAGCCCGGCACCCGTCGCGGCGACGCCCACAAATCGGCTCACCGCGATCGCGCCGCCGGCGATCAGCGCCAGGAAGCCCAGCAGTTGGACCGTCTTGAGGACCGCCCCGGGAGCGCCGAAGACCGAGAACCACGGCTGGGTCTGGCTGAGGCCGTCGAACAGGATCGATGCCGTCGCCAGGCCGATCAGGATGACGTCGGTCCGCGTCCAGCCGGACTCCAGGAGGCCGCTCGCGAACGGTCGCCGCCGGAGCCGGCCCTCCTCGTCCTCGAGCGCGAACGGCGCCATCCGGTTGAGCAGCCGGAACCAGACACTGAACGTCTCGCCGTTGGCCCGCCACGTGTCCCGCCCGAACTGGGCCATCATCGCCAGGGTGAACGCCGTGTAGCCGATGACCAGCACGAACAGTGTCCGGCCCTGCCCGCCCTGGAGCACCAGCTCCAGCCAGACCACGAATACGAAGCCGACGATCGCCGGCCAGCGGCCCAGCCAGGACGGGTAGTCCGCCTGCTCCCAGCCCTGGACGCCGAACCGGTGGAGGACCCAGGCTCCGGCGTCGTGGAGCGTGGAGAAGGGATCGAGCCAGTGCCAGATCGGGAACAGCAGGGCTGAGATGAGGGCGACGCCCACCCAGGTGTAGACGTTGACGAACAGCGACGCGACGTCGGCTGACGAGCTGCCACCGGCGATTCCCTGGGCCACGATCCAGGCCAGGCCCGCGATCCCGATGAGCCGGAGCGTGACGCGCACGGCCGCCGGTGGCGGTTGGTTGCCGGTCCGTGGCGGTGGGGGCTGGGCGCGCAGGTCGCGGAGCAGGACGAACGCGAACGAGAGGGCCACCGCGAGCCCCGCGCCGATCAGGTAGACCGCCAGGGGGAGCCGGCTCTGGTAGGTCGAATCGAGGCTATGCGCGGCCGCTCCGACCGGCAGGGCCAGCGTCGCGAGGAGCCCGCCGGCGATGGCGGCGAGGCGCGCCCGCAGGCGCCGGCTCATCGGGTTGCCCGGCGGTTTCGGAGCAGGACCCAGCCGAGGACAGCGACCGCGATGACGGCGGCGAGGATCGGGAAGAGCAGGTCCGTGGTCGACGCGACGGGCGTGCCGTCACCGCTGGGTGCTGGCGAGGGCGACGGAGCAGTCGTCGGAGTGGGGGTGGGAGCGGGGGTGGGCGCATCGGTCGGGCGAGGCGTGGGCTCCGGCGTGGGCTCGGGCGTTGGCTCGGGCTCGAGGACCGTGAACGCGACGACGGGACGTTCGATGTGACCGTCGCCGGCGATCGCCGTTATCTCGACCCGATAGGCGCCGGCGTCCAGCGGCGTGGCGAGCTCGAACACGAGCTGATCGGGCGCGTCGGCGGGGATCTCGGCCGTCGCGACCTCATCGCCGGCACTGTCGAGCAGCTCCGCGTGGCTGTTCGTGGCGAGGTTCTCGGAAAAGCTCAGGGTGATCGGACCTTCGAAGGGGCCGGGTACTTCGCGCCCGTCCGCCGGGACAGCCTCCGTGAGCTCGGCATGCGCGGCTGCCGGAAGGGCAGCGACCAGGAGAGCCAGGATGGCGATGAGGATGGCCGCACCGCCGCGGATCGTGACTGACATGGCCGGAGTGTAGCGAGCGGCTTGCTCCGGCCGTCGCCGTGCCCAGCGGACCATCGGCCCGGCCCGGCCTACAATGGCCCGACCCCTGACCACACCCCGCGACCAGCCCTTGAGGACACCTGACCCGATGCCGGTCCCCCGCGTCGAATTCACGGATGAGCGCCTGCCGAACGGCCTCCGCCTGATCCTTGCCGAGGACCACCTCGCCCCCGTCGCCGCGGTCAACATCTGGTACGGCGTGGGCTCCAAGCACGAGGTCCCGGGCAAAACGGGCTTCGCCCACCTGTTCGAGCACGTGATGTTCCAGGGGTCGCGGAACGTCGGGAAGGCCGAGCACATCGCCCTGATCCAGGCGGCCGGCGGGACGATGAACGGCACAACCTGGCTCGACCGGACGAACTACTTCGAGACGATGCCGTCGCACCAGCTCGAGCTGGCGCTGTGGCTCGAGGCGGACCGGATGGGCACGCTCCTCGACGCGCTCAGCCAGGAGAACCTCGACAACCAGCGCGAGGTCGTCAAGAACGAGAAGCGCTGGTCGTACGACAACCGCCCCTATGGCTCGTGGAACGAGAAGCTCCACGAGCACCTGTTTCCGCCAGACCATCCTTACCACCACACCACGATCGGGTCGATGGACGACCTCAACGCGGCCTCGGTCGACGACGTCAAGGAGTTCTTCCGGACGTGGTACGCGCCCAACAACGCGGTCCTCGTGGTCGTCGGCGACATGGAGCCGGACCAGGTTCGAGAATGGGTCGATCGCTATTTCGACGGCATCCCGCCCAATCCGGACATCCCCGAGCCCGGCGACCTGGCCCTGCCGCCGACGCTGGGCGAGGAGCATCGCGAGACCGTGATGGACAAGGTCCCCCTGCCGCGGGTCTACTTCGGATTCCGGGCACCGGTCTTCGGGGATCGCCGGCTCGATGCGCTCGACGTCGCATCCCAGATCCTGGCCGGGGGCAAGGGCAGTCGCCTCCACCGCCGCCTGGTGCGTGACGAGCGGATCGCCCAGGACGTCGCCCTGTTCACCCTCGGCTTCACCGGCGGTGCGTCGGTGACGGCCGGCTGGGCGACCGTCCGACCGGGGATCGAGGTCGCCCGGGTCGAAGCGGCCTTCGAGGAGGAACTGGAGCGGCTCGTCCACGAACCGGTTTCGGAAGACGAGCTGGGACGGGCCAAGGCCCTGGTCGAGGCAGACGAGCTGGGCGCGTTGCAGCGGGTCGAGGAGCGAGCCGACCGCCTGGCGATGTACTCGACCCTGTTCGATGCGCCGGACCTGATCAACCAGATGCTGGGCCGCTACCTGGCGGTCACCGCCGACGACATCCGCGAGGCAGCCGGCGCCGTCCTGCGCAAGGACAACCGGGTCGTCCTCACCTACCTTCCGGAGATCCAACCGGCCGATTCCAATGTCCTCGAAGCCCCTGCGGCCATCGACGAGGAGGTTGCCGCGTGACCGACGTCGTCGCCACGCGGCCCGTGCCGGGGACGCCCCGGCCGTACGAGTTCCCGGCCTTCGAGCGGAGCCGGTTGTCGAACGGCCTGGGGCTGATCACGGTCCACCTGCCCGGCCGCCAGCTGGTCTCGGCGGCGATGGTCCACCGCAATGGCGCGGCGGACGAGGCGGCGGATGACGCGGGCGCCACGGTGATGGCTGCCCGCGCCCTGTCCGAAGGCACGGCGCGGTATGACGCCATCGAGCTCGTGGAAGCCGCCGAGCGGCTGGGTGCGTCGATCCACGCCGAGGCCGGCTGGGACGCGACATCGGCCGGGGTCGACGTTCCGGCGGACCGGCTCGAACCGGCGCTGGCGCTGGTGGCCGAGATGGTCGCCAACCCGACGTTCCCCGAGGTGGAGGTGGAGCGCCTCCGGGACGAGCGGCTCAACGACCTCCTGCAGGCGCGGATGGACCCGCGCCGGCGAGCCGACGAGGCCTTTGCCGAGACGATCTACGTCGCCGCGTCGCCGTATCACCGGCCGGCCGCGGGGACCCGCGAGACCGTCGCTCGCATCCGCCCCTCGACGCTCCGCGCCGCGAACGCCGCGAGCCACGGACCGGCGGGCTGGACGCTGATCGTTGCCGGCGACCTGACCGGGCTGGACGTGCCGGGCATCTGTGGCCGGCTGTTCGGGAGCTGGTCGGAGGGAGCCGGCGGTGGACGGGCGGCCAGGCCGATCGTCGACCGGGGCGCCCTCGACGAGCGTCTGGTCCGGGTCATCCACCGGCCGGGGGCCGTCCAGACCGAGATCCGGATCGGCCATCCCGGGTTACCCCGCCGGATTCCCGATTTCCACGCGCTGCAGGTGATGGGCGCGATCCTGGGCGGGCTGTTCAACTCGCGGCTCAACATGAAGCTCCGCGAGGAGAAGGGCTACACCTACGGGGCTCACGCCGGCTACGACCTCCGACGGGCCGCCGGTCCGTTCGCGGCACGGGCCGCGGTGAACACCGAGGTGACCGTCGCCGCGGTCACCGACCTCCTGAGCGAGTTGGAGCGGATGCGCGACCAGCCCGTCTCCGACGACGAGCTGCGCGCCGCCAAGGACTTCCTGATCGGCGTCTTTCCGCTCCGGTTCGAGACACCCGGTCCGGTGGTGGGCGCGCTGTCGGGGATCGTCATCCACGACCTGCCGGACGATGAGCTGGGCCGCTACCGGCGGCAGATCGAGGCGGTCGACCGCGACGCCGTCGCCGCGGCTGCCCGCGATCATCTCCATCTCGAGCGCGCGGCCATCGTCCTCGTCGGCGATGCCGATGCGTTCCGTGGCGACCTCGAGGCTGCCGGGTTCGGGCCGGTGACCGTGGAGCGCGAGGCCGGACCGGTGATGGAAGGCCCGGCCGAGGGTGTCGAGGAGGAGCTGGGGCCGGTCGATGACGAGGGCCTGGGCCCAACGGCCGGCGCGGAGGACACCGGCGCCGATCCCGGCGAAGAGCCCGTCGACGCCGATACGGGGAGCGATCCCGCCAGCGAGCACTGAGACGGCCGGGACCCTTGCCCGGCACCTGCCGGCCCTGGGCTCATCGGTCTACCGGCGGTTCCTGGGCGGCGCCTTCATCGGCACGCTCGGCTCGTGGATGCAGGCAACCGCCCAGGGCTGGCTCGTCCTCGATCTGACCGATTCGGCGGCCCTGCTGGGATTCACCAGCGCCATTGCGGCCGCCCCAACCCTGTTCCTGTCGCTGTTCGCCGGCGTCCTTGCCGATCGCGTGGATCGCCGGCGGCTGCTGATCGCGACCCAGCTGACGGCCGCCTGCCTGGCGGCGATGCTTGGCCTCCTGACGGTCACGGAGACCGTGCAGTTCTGGCACGTCGTGGTCATCGCCACGCTGGCCGGGTCGGCCGGCGCCATCGGGCTGCCGGCCTTCCAGGCGGTCGTGTCGACCCTCGTCGACCGGTCGGTGATCGGCAACGCCGTCGCCCTGAACTCGGCCCAGTTCAACCTGGGCCGGATCATCGGCCCGGCCCTCGCCGGAACGGCGATCGCGTTGGGTGGCCTGGCCCTTGCCTTCTGGGCCAACGCCCTGGGGTTGCTGGTGGTCGCCCTCGTCCTGGCGCGACTGCCGATCGGCTCGCCAGCGTCGCTGGTCCGGGTCGAGGCGTCGCTGTGGTCGAACCTGATCGACGGCGTGGAGGCCATGCGCCGTGACCCTGTCGTTCGAGTGCTGGTGGTCCTGGCGGCGGTGCCGGCCCTGTTCATCCTCAACTACCTGGTGTTGATGCCCGTCTACGCCCGCGACGTGTTGAAGGTTGGCGCGCCGGGGCTCGGGCTGCTGACGGCGGCGATCGGGGTCGGCGCGCTGACCGGCGCCCTTGGCGTGGCCTTCCTCCGGCCATCCGGTGGCAGCGGGCGGCTGCTGCTGACCGGCCTTGCGGCCGCCTCGATCTCCTTGATCGTCTTCGCGGTGTCGCGCTGGCTGCCGCTGTCGCTGGCGGCGCTGGCCGTCCTCGGCGCGGCACAGGTGGCCTACTACACCACCACGAACACGCTGATCCAGGTGCTCGTCCCGGGCCGCCTCCGCGGTCGCGTCATGTCGCTATACATCCTCACCTCGCTTGGCGTCATTCCGTTCGGCAACCTGTTGGCCGGCCTCGTCGCCGAGCGGTTCGGACCGACGCTCGCCCTCGCCGGCGGTGGGCTCCTGACACTGTTGAGCGTCGGGTTCGTGGCGGCGGCCTATCCGCAGCTCCAACGGGTGCGGGCATCGGTCGTCGCGATCGCGGCACCCAGGCCGTCCGGCTGAAACCTTCGGGCGCCGCGGTGTCTCAGATGATCGAGAGCCGGTCGAGGACGACCGCCCATCGGGAGCACCAGCGACATGCGTTCAGACAACCGCCTTGGCCGGGGCATCGCGGCCGCACTGATCAGCCTGTTCGTCGTCGCCGGCGGCGCGATGGCGGCCGGTGGAAACGCCACCGCATCGCCGACGGCGACCGCCGAACCGACCGAGACGGCTGACCCGACGGCGACCGCCGAGGCGACCGAGACCGCCGAGGCGACGGCGACCGCCGAACCGACCGCTACGGCCGAAGCGACCGCGACTGCGGGCCCGACGGCGACCGCCGAACCGACGGCGACCGCCGAGCCGACTGAGACCGCCGAGCCGACTAAGACCGCCGAGCCGACTGAGACCGCCGAACCGACCGCGTCGCCCGGCGACGACCGCTCGGGACCGGGCGAAAGCGGCGGCGACGACGACCGATCCGGCCCCGGCGATGGCACGGACGGGGGCGACTCGTCCGGCCCCGGCGACGGCACCGACGGCGACGACTCGTCAGGCCACGGCGGTGGGGACGACGACTCGTCGGGTCCCGGCCACGACGACTGAGGAGCGCGACGCCGATCCGGGGGAACATGGCACCCAGCACGGTGACCGTCCATGGCGCCGCATCCAGCCGGGAGACTCGCGCCATCGGTCCACGAGAAACCTCGCGCGGCGACACGTCCCTTGACGATTTCGACGATGGCCGGATCGCCGCCGCCGTTCTCGCAGGCGACCGCGACGCCTTCCGACGCCTCGTCGATCGAGAGGCCGCCTCGATCGTCCGGGTCTGCTTTCGGATTCTTGGCAGCCAGGCCGAGGCCGAGGACGCGGCACAGGAGGCCTTCGTGACCGCCTACCGATCGCTGGCCACCTGGCGACGCGACGGGCCATTCGGCGCCTGGGTGTCGCGGATCGCAACCCGGATCGCACTCCGCCAGGCCGGCAAGCGCCGGAAGGTCGCCTGGGCTGAGCCGATTAGTGACGCGGCGATGGCCGTGCCGGCCAGCGTGGATGCCACCGATCCCCAACTGCTCACCCTGAAGATCGAGCAGGCATCGACGGTTCGGGAAGCCGTCACGGGTCTTGCCGAGCCATACCGCGAGATCGTGGCCCTGCGCTTCTTTGCCGACCTGTCGCTCAACGAGATCGCCCGCCAGACCGGCCGTCCACTGGGAACGGTCAAGACCCACCTCCATCGCGGGCTCCAGCGGCTCCGGGGCCCGCTGGGCGAGGGGGAGGCCGAGCGATGACTGGCCTTGGCCGCGGTTTCGGGTTCGAGGAGCTGCCGGAGCTCGAAGCGGCGGCGAGTGCGGATCTCGCCGTGTCGCTCCGGATCGGCCGCCTGCTCGAGACGACCGTCGGGGCGAGCGCCATGGAGCCGGGCGCGTACTTCGTGGGCCGGGTGATGGAGGCAGTGGCCGAGGAGCCAGAGGCGCATCCGGCCGGCGCGATCGGCCGGGCGTTCCAGGACCGCCGCCCGTCGGGGATCGTTCAGGGCGTTCGGGACGCCTGGCGGATCGCCTGGACCGGCGCGTGGCCGGGCTCGCTCCGCCTCGAGGCCATTGCCGTGGTCCTGGTCGCCGTACTGGCCCTTGGCTCGATCGGTGGAACCGCCGTCGTCGGGGCATTGTCCCTGGTCAGCCCTGATGGTTCGCCCAGCCCGACGCCAGCACCCACGCCAAGCCTGCTGCCAACCCCGTCACCGTCGCCGATCCCGACACCCGCGCTCACCCCGACACCCTCGCCGAGTCCCACCGCGACCGAGCCGCCCGACCCGACGGAGACGCCGGACGCGACCGAGACACCAGAAGCCGAAGAAACACCCGAGGGCTCTGACGACAACTCGGGACCGGGGGGTGGTGGCGGTCCGGGAAGTGGCGACGACTCGGGGAGCGGCGGTCCCGGCCCCGGCTGAAAGAAGCGGCTCAGGCCCGGGCGACTGACCTCACCCGAGCCCTCAGGAGCCGCTGCGCCCGGTTTACTGGACCAGACCCGTCCCGCTCTGCTGGATGGCCTCGTCGGGGTCATAGGTGATCGTCAAGCCGCCGTTGCCGGAGATCTTGAACGTGTCACAGATGACCTGTGCCCCCAGGACCTCGCCGGCCGAGTTGCCGGCATAGTCGAAGTCGGCCTTGGGCAAGTAGATGGCCCCGGTCAGGCTCATCGCCGTGTTGCCCTCGAGTTTGAGTGCGGGCTGGCTGGAGGCGTTGCGGTCCTGATAGAAAAGCAGCGGCTCGTAGGTCGCCCCGTGATAGCCACGCAACTGGATCGTGCCGCCGGAGGTGTTCTGGAAGTCGATGGCACCGATGCAGGGACCGCCGCCGCCCGAGCAGTCGGGATGGTCGGTGTTGTAGATCATCACGCCGGAGTCCGGGTCGGTCGCGAAGGTCGTGCCGCCCGGGTCGACCGTGTACAGGTTGACCGCGCCGGCGACCTCGAAGCCGCCACCGGCCATGTAGTAGATCCCGGGCTCCATGTAAACGACGAGGTCGTCGCTGGTCTCCCGGAGCTTCAGGCCGCCCCAGTAGACGCCGGGGTAGATGCGGACGGTCTTGACGCGGTTGAAATGGACGTCGCAGCCGGCAGGGTTCGCCTCGGACGGCGGGCTGCTGGTCGAGCCGGGGCAGCCGGCTGGCGGTCGGTTTGTCGCTGCGTGCGCACCGCTGACGACCATGCCGGCCGCAGGGTTGGGGACCGCGGAGCCACCGATTGCGGGTCCGTTGAGTCCTGCGAGCGGGTCGTCTACGGGCGGCAGGCCTTCTGCGGTCGTGCCGCAGTTGACAGTGTCCGACGGACCGACACCGATCATCCCGGACGTGCCGCACTGACCGGTCACGTTGACGACCACGTTGCTGCCGTCGAACGAAAGGGCGCCCGGATTGGTACAGCTGGCGGACACCATGATGTCGCCCTCGATGTCGACAACGCCGTTGCCGGTGACGTGTCCGGCCTTGCAGCCGGCGCCGCCGCCAGAGTTGAGGGACAGGATGGAGAACGGCAGCGGATATCGATCGATGTTGGCCGCAACCGCCTGCGTTGCGATCCGGAATCCCGTCAGGCCCAGGACACCCGCGAAGTAGGAGCCGCGATCGGAGCTCAGGGTGACCTGCAGGTGACCCGGCTCGCCGTAGAACTGGGAGGTGCTGTCGGGCGGGATGTTGATCGTGACCTGTGAGGGGGCGTAGCCGTGTTGCTGTGCGATCTCCGAGGCCGCGGAGACCGCCTGCGCGCAGGTGGTCGCGTTGGGCGTGGTTCGACAGGCCGGCACCGTCATGAAGCGGGCACCGGCGAGGGCGGCCGAGTCGGCGGCATCCTGCTGCTTGCGCCGCTCGAACAGGTTCTGGCCCACGTCGAACACGAGGGCGGCGATGGCGAGGATCCCGACCAGACCGAAGGCGAAGATCGCGAGGACCTGGCCGCGCTCCTGGCGGCGGTCAGTTGTTGACGACAAGGTTCGACCCTCCGGTCAGGATGAACGTCGGAAGCGGGACGAAGCCCGACATGAATGGACGGAACGTGTAGGTGACTGCGACGGATACCGTCTGGTTGCGCCCGTTGTGCCCGTCGCCCATCGCCGCCGCATTCGTGTCCGGACAGTCGGCGACGTCGCCGTCCTCGTCGCACCACTTGATGTTCACGACGAAGTCGGCTGGAGTAACGTCGATGATGCCAATCGCGTATTGCTTGACGGCGTCGACGACGTTGTCGCCCGCCAGGTCACACGGGTTGTCGATGCCGCCATTGGCAGTCACCGCGCTAGGCGGGAACGGACCGCTGGGGCATTGCGCCTGCTGACCGTGGACGATCGCGTAGCGCGCACCCTCCCGGGCAGCGTTGTTCAGCATCTGGATGTAGTAGACCGCCCGCCCGAACTCGATGATCGAGAACAGCAGCAGGAAGAACAGCGGCGCGATGAGGGCGAACTCGACGAGGGTCTGGCCTCGGCTGCGGTGGCGTCGCACCTCAGTTCCCCGTCAGGTCCGAGATCGCGAACCAGCTGTCGCGGGTGATCATGATCGAGCTGGGGATCGGCGGGAACGGGATGAGCGGGCGGAACTCGTAGGTCACCGTCACGTGGATCCAGCACGGCTTGTCGAGCGGCTCGGCTGCCGTGCAGCTACCGGTACCGGCCGCCGGCCCGGAGCTGGGATGGACCGGCGGGTGGATCGTGACCAGGGGGATCGTGCAGTCGCCAGTGTCGTCTGGCCCAGGGCTGCCGACGTAGTCGCTCAACTCAGCTGACGACGTGCAGGCGCGACGCCGCATCTCGGCTTCGTTGGCCGCCATCGTGGCCGCGTCGGCCTCGTTCCAGCGGTCCTTGCCCAGGAAGGCACCGTAGTCGGCGGCCTCGCGGGCGGCGGACTCGACGGCGACGGCGGCCGTGAACAGCCGACCGAAGTCACCGACGGCGATCGCCAGGATGAACATCAGGGGCACGATCAGGGCGAACTCGGCGAGGCCCTGGCCACGCTGGCTGCGGCGGGTGGCGTCCGACCTGCGGCGGGCGGAGAGGCGGCGCACTCGGTTGATCACGTGAGGATGGGTCCCCGTGGCTGGCCCTTAGGACGGCTGGGCCGGTGCTGTGAGGATCGCGGCTGGGGGGTGCCCTCTGCCGTCAATCGTTCGTACGGCTCCGGAGGCCCGAAAGTACGGCTCCGTTGGTGCCTGCCGGCACCGCCCGGGCTCGTGCCGGTCTACGTCGGGTGGCCCATGTGCGGTGTGCGTCACACGCACCCAAGAGACAGAGAACCGCGGCGACCCGTCCGAGGCGTGCGCCCGCGACACGTTCTGAGCACGATCGGTCGCGGGTGTGCGCGGCCTGCACAGCGCGGACCCGAAGTTGGGCTCGGCTCGCGGTTCCTCGTCCCTTGCGTGCGCAGCACGCACACGGCGCCTTGCGGCGCCGAGTCAGTCAGCGAGAACGGAAACCAAGAATGTCCGGTGCAGCGGTCCGGGTGGGGGCCGTGGTCCGGACAGGAGCCGGCCAGAAGAGGCCTCCTGGATCAGCCACGACGAGGCTGGAGACCACGAAGGCGAGCATCGGTCCGACCATTCGAGGGACGCCCATGAGCGACCACAGGATCTCGTAGCCGAACCAGATGGCGATGAACCACAGCGATCCGGCGGTCAGGCGCTTCTTCATGCCGGTGATCCTGCCGATCCCGCGCGGTCGACGCCATGCCTCGTTGGTCCCGTATTGCCGTCACTCGATCGGCGGAGTACTGCCGGCGCCTCCTACCGCACGAGGCCCTTGAGCAGGTTCTGGACAAACGCGTTGGGGTCGTATGGCATCTCCAGCCGTCCTGCGCCGCCGACGTCCCAGGTCCACGAGATGATCTGCACCGCAGCGCAATTGGTGTTGCCGGACGCGTCAGGGGTGCAGCCACTGCCCACCGAGTTGCCCGTGATCTTCACGTCGCCCGTCGGCGTGTAGATCGTGCCCTCGAGGAAGAGGCTGCCGTTGCCCTCGAGCTCCACGGCGGCATTGGCCGAGAAGGCCCCACTGGCGTTGGCGTCCTGCCAGAAGAGCAGGCCGCCGAAGGGACAACCGGAGCTGCCATAGGGAGGGCACGGAGCGCTGCCATCGAGGCCCCTGAGGTTCAGGCTGGAGCTACCCGTGAAGTCGAGCTTCTGCTGACAGCGCACGGCGGCAGACCCGGTCCCGCAGACGGGCGAATCGGTGCTGTAGATCATGACCCGGCCCGATGCCGCGGCAGCGGTGACACCGCCGGTCTGGCTGATGCCGCCCCCCGCCAGGATGTAGATGCCGGGGTTCAGCGTGAGAACCGTTCCGTTCCCGATCTGCCACCCGCCGTAGTACGTGCCGGGTTCGAGGGTCGTCGCTCCGCCGGGCAGGTTGCACTTTCGCGGGTTCGTCGGGGAGCTCGCCGGACCGACGGGGCATAGCCGCGTTGGCAGGTCGCCGGGTTCCGGTGGCCGAACGAGCGACAACGGATCGCCGACATACGCAGCGTGCTCGTCGAACGTGGTGGGTGGAACGATGGTGGCCGAGCCACCACTGATGTTGCAGATCCCCTGGATGTAGACCGTGTTCGACTGGAACGTGGTCCCGCCGTCGATCGACAGTGCTCCGTCGGAGCCGTCGAAGCAGTTGTCGTTGTCCGGAGCCTCCAGCCCGCAGTTCGAGTTGACCTGGACGAAGCCACCGGAGTCAGCCGGAACGCCCGTCGCCGGGAAGATGTAGACGCCACCGCTGCCGCCACCGCCGTGGACGCGTGCCGACGGTTGTCCTTCGCACCCGGCATCCCGCAGCGCGACCAGCGAGCTCGACCCTGCCTGACCCGTATCGAACGCCGCGACGGCGGCCGACGCCACGTCAACCTTCGCCAGCCCGATGACCCCGCCAAAGATGCCTTCGGTGGGCTTGGTGATGACGACCTCGACGTATCCAAGCTTGCCGGCGTACTCGACGGCAGCCGGGCTCGGGGGATAGTTGACGGTCAGCCGCGAGCCGTCGGGTGTCTGCCCGGCGACACAGCTGGCGTTGGTATCGGTCCTGGTCGCGATGAACCCGTTCTGGCTGGCGTAGAAGCAGGCCGCGGTCCACATCATCGCCCGGTCCGCCGTGGGGATGTGGCGGGCGGCAGCGACAGCCGCCGGGTCGGCGGCGTTCTGCTCCTGGCGCCGGAGCATCAGGATGAATCCCACATCGACGACCAGCGCCGAGATGGCCAGGAGCAGGACGAGCCCACCCGCAAAGATGACCAGGATCTGACCGTGATTTCCACGCGTTCGCCGCATGCTGGGCCTCATTGCTGTCGGTGCAGGACTTCGGTGATGACGGCTCGGATCGTGATCGTGGAAGGGATGAACAGCACGCCCGCCATCGGCGGCGTCCATGCGTAGCAGGCGTAGACAGTCACCTGGTTGCCTGGGGCGTCGCTCGCCAGGTCATCGGTCGCGGTGGTCATCCTCGCCCGACAGCCCATCGAGTCGGCAGCCGCAATGGGATCCAGCCCGTCGATGGTGCACTGGTGGAAGACGTTCTCGGTCTCGACCGAGGTGATGGGGTCGACCTGAACCGGCGGGAAGTCGGCGTTCGTGGAACCGCCGGGCGTGACGGCCGCAGGCAGGTAGCCCGACCAGCACGCGTTGACCATGACGGCTGGCTTGTTGAGCCCCCATGCGTAGCCGCGCGCGTGGTCGGTCATCTTCGGCCAGGGATAGGCGTCGTTCGGGTTGTTCGGACCGTCGCAATGGAACGGGTATTCCGGGTACGAGTCAGGAGGGGCCTGCGGCTCGCGCCAGGAGGCCGTCGGGCAGAGCGCCGTGGACGAGTGGATGGCCGCATGCCGCGCGGCCTCACGCGCCACGTTCGTCACCTGCTGCTGATAGAAGACGAACAGTCCAAGGATGATGATGGCGAAGAGGACGAGCAGGGCGATCGGAGCCACCAGTGCGAACTCGGTGAGTGCCTGTCCGCGCCGGTCGAGCTGCTTCCATGGGGTCGTCCACCGTCTCAATAGTCCGCCACCGTGAACGCCCGGTTCCGCTCGATGATGAACTCACCTCCGAGCGGCGAGAACGTGATGCCGACACCCGGGAAGGTGAGTTGGAAGAGGGTGGTAAATCGGTAGCAGACGCGCACTTCGACATAGCGGCTGGTTTCCGCTCCGCCCGTCTGGGCGGGCGTCGGCCGCAGCCCGGCGTCGAAGGAACCACAGCCGGCCGGGATCGTCCCGCCGACGTTGTACACATTCGAACAGCCGGGGTCCGCCCCGTCGTGGACGCAGACGATGGTTGGCAGGCCGCCACACTCACCGGAGGTCGCCGGCGTTGCGTTCGGCAGCGCGGATGCTTCGTCGCAAACGGTCCGGTACGCGAACTCGTGGAGGCGGTCGTACCCAGCCGAGCTCACTGGGCTTGGCTCGAACATGTACTGACTTGCCGCCAATTCGGCCGCCGCCCGGGCTGCAGATTCGATCGTGATGCCGACTGCGAAGAGGCGGCCGAAGTCCGCCACCGTGAGGAGGAGGACCAGCAAGAGCGGAAAGACCAGGACGAACTCCACCAGGGACTGACCGCGCGTAAACACGCGACGGGTACTGTGGCGGCTCGAGCCCCCAGGGCCAGCAATCCGTATGCTCATCGTGGGTCGCGCGCTCTCGAATATCCCCTCGTGGGGCGACGGGGGGCCGGATCGTACTAGTACTACCTTGCACCGTCCATTGCATCCGCCCGATGCCCGGTGTCGGTTGGCACCAGTGACAACGAGGAAACGCGGTTGCTTGTCGTGGTTGGCAGTCCGATCGCCGTCCGGGATCCGGGTGAGGTCGCGGTCCCCGGCGGCCTGGCCGCCCGCATCGCGGTCGCCGCGGCACGGGCCGGCGCCACCGTCCAGCTCGTCGGCAAGCTCGGGGACGACCAGCCGGGCGACGAGGTGCTCCTCGGTCTTGCGACGGCCGGCGTTGGGCACGTGGCGCTCGTTCGGGACCCGGCCAACTCGACGCCGTTCGCCATCTCCACCGGCGCGCTCGAAGCGGACGATCCGCAGGCCGAACCCGCAGACCCGCGTCGGGTGCCACCAGGGCTCACGCTCGAGCCTGCCGACGTTGACCTCGCCCTCAAGTACCTGACCGATTTCCGCGTCATCTCTGTGGTCGAGCCGCAGCCACAGGGAGTAACGGCGGTCGTGGTCGAGGCTGCGGCCTACGTCGGCGCGACCATGATCGCCATCACGGGGGAGGGCGATGCCGCCAACCTGCCCGATGGGGCGATCGTCCTCGCGGAGCCCGCCGATGGCGATCCCGACGGGGCGTTCGCCACGTTCGTCGGCCTGCTGGCGGCGGCGATCGACGCCGGTGCGACGCCGGCCGACGCCTTCGCCAGGGTCAGCGCGGAAGCTGGAGTGACGCCAACGGCGTGAGCAGATCCGGCCCGTTGTTGCGTACGTTGTTGACCAGCGGCACGACCGGGTAGATCGACAGCGGCTCGCCCTCGGCCGGCTGGAGCATCGCGTGCAGCTCCGAGGGATCGGCCGGCGATGGATCGATCCAGCGGGCCCAGGCGTCGCGCGGCAACACGACCGGCATGCGGTCGTGGAGGGTGGCGATCTGCGCGTTGGCCCGCGTGGTCACGATGGTGAAGGTCCGCCGGATCGTTTCGGTCAGGGGATCCCGCCACCCGTCCCACAGTCCGGCGAGGACCAGCGGCGCGTCGTCTTCGCGGACGATCCGGTACGGCTGCCGCTGGGATCCCTCGCGCCGCCACTCGTAGAACGAATCGACTGGCACGAGGCAGCGCTTTCGAAGGAATGCGTCCCGGAAGGCGGGCGTCGAGGCCACCGTTTCGGCTCGCGCGTTGAACGTCCGGGAGGCGATCTTCGGGCCGTCCGCCCAGTGCGGGATGAGCCCCCAGCGGTAGCGGGTGACCGCCCGCCGGTCGTCGCGCTGGACGACGACCGCCGCTTCGTCGGTCGGGGCGACGTTGAAGTGGCCGCCGTCATCGGGGACGAGGTCCTCGGCCCCGAAGATCTCGGCCAGCTCGGACGTGGGGCGCTGCTGGGTGAAGCGGCCGCACATCGTCAGCGTGCCCGCGGCGGAGCAATTCGGGTGACGGGCATCCGCGGAAGTCTAGTAGAGTCGCGGCGATGGACGACGCCCGTCGGCCGCCCCCGGAATCGGACGAGCTGACCCTGACGGAGGGTGGCCCCGAGCCCGCGCCCGAGCTGTTCACCGAGGGGCCCCTGACCCGGGACGCCGCGAGGGCGATCCTCGACCGGGCGGCGGAGCTCCTCGCGGCCGGCGATTTTCGCGACGCGGGCGTCCACTACCGCCGGCTCGTGGCGTTCGAGGAGCCGGCCGTCCGGGCGGCGGCGCTCCTGGGTCTGGCGGAGGTCCTGTACCGGCTCGACCAGGACGACGCCGCGGTTGCGACCTGGGAATCGATCCTCGAGCTGCCGGAGACACCGAGCACCTACCAGGCGTGGCGGAACGTCGCCGCGGCTCGCGTCCGGGAGCGCGACCTGGCGGGGGCCATCGCCGCCTACCGGGAGGCCGAGCGCCGCGCGCCCCCGGAGGATCGGCTGGAGATCGCGAACCGGCTCGGGTGGCTGGCCAAGGAGACCGGCAACACCGGCGCGGCGCGGCGGTACTTCGCCAAGGGCCGTGGGGCGGGGCCCGCCTTCCCACTGACCTGGATCGTGATCGGCATCACGGTCGTGAGTTCGATGATGGCCCAGTCGGCCGGCGGGGGGTTCGTCTTCGACGCCCTGGCGCTCGACAAGATCGCGCTGGCGGACGGTGAGCTCTGGCGCCTCTGGACCGTGACGCTGGTCCACGGTGGCCTGCTGCATCTTGGCTTCAACATGATCGCGCTCTGGATGACCGGTCCGATCGTCGAGCAGATCTACGGCTCGTGGCTGTTCGTCGTGTTCTACCTGCTGGCCGCCGCCGGCGGCTCGGTCGCCAGTTTCCTGTTCGGCGGGGCCGCGACGTCGGTCGGCGCGTCGGGCGCGATCTTCGGCCTGTTCGGCGTCCTGCTGGCCGCTTCCCGGACCCACCATCCGGTGCTCGATCGCCAGGCCCGGTCCCTCGTCGGCCGGATCGGGACGCTGATCCTCATCAACCTGATCTTCGGGTTGTCGATCCGGGGCATCGACAATGCCGGCCACATCGGCGGGCTGCTGGCCGGGCTGTGGCTCGGCTTCGTGGTCACGCCCGGACGGGTGACGACGCTCCGAAGCCTGTGGCGGCCACCGACCGGGGAGGAGGCACCGGCCGGCAACCGCGTCCTGCCGGTGGTGGGGGTCACCGCTCTCGTCGCGGTGCTGGCGATCGGCGTGTACCTCGGGATGACCGGCTTCAGGGTCGCCCTCCTGACCATCGGTGCCTGAGCCCGGCGTCCGCTAGGCCGGCGGGATCGCCTCGATCAGCGCCGCGACCGCATCGCGCATGGCGTCGATCAGTTCCTCGTCCGCCTCGTCCTCGAGATCCTCGACCCGCGACGCAAGGCGCTCCGCGTCTGTGGCGGCCGCGTCGAACCGGCCGTCGTCCAATGCGACCCGCAGCTCCGCGGCGCGGCGACGCAGGTCGTTCAGCTCCCGGTTCTTGAGTCCACCCGGACCGCCCAGGTCGGCGATCGCGGCGTCGACCTGGTCGAGCGCGACGAGGGCGGCCGCCGTCGGGTCCGGCGTGGGTGTGGGCGGCGGCGTCGACGTTGGCGGCACGGTGGGTGAGGCCGCGGTCGTCGGTGAGAGGGTCGGTGCGGCTGACGCGGACGCCAGCGCGCTGGAGCGTGGCGACCCGCCGGGGCCGTTCCGCTCGGACTGCCTCAGTGCAGAGGCCGCGACCATGAGGGCGAGGACGGTCAGGCCGGCCAGCACGAGTGCCACGACGCCCGGGCGGACGCCTTGCCGGGGACGTCGAGCACGAACGCCACCCGCCGGCCGGGCCGGCGCAGCGGGGATCGTCAGGCTCGTGATCGTGTCGGCGAACTGGTCCACGTCGTCATGTGCGACGGCCTGGACGGGGGGTCGCGCTGCCGCTGCGCGAAGCCCATCCGCCAGCGCTCGCGGGGACGACCGATCGGCCGCCTCCTTCGACAGCCCGGCTGCCACCGGCCCATCGAACGCCACACCCAGCTCCGGCACGAACTCCGACACGCGTGGTGCCGGTCGGGCACTGGACTCCACGACCTCGCGGACCGATCCAGCGGGCCCCGGCAATCGACCGGTCAGGCACTGGAAGGCGACGACCGCCAGGGCGTAGGCATCGCTCGCGGGTGTCGCAGGACTGCCCCCGAGGAGCTCCGGCGCCAGCCAGGCCAGCGTGCCCGATCGTCGTCCCGGCGGACGTAAGGTCGGTCGCCTCCTCGCCGCGAGCCAGCCCGAAGTCGGCCAACTTCGCCCGACCGCCGGAGAAGAGGATGTTGTGCGGTTTGACGTCGCGGTGGATCACCCCGCGGCGGTGCAGGTCGGCGAGGCCATCGGCGACCGACTCGATGATCGCGGCGACCTCCGGCGGCGGCAGGCGCCCGTCGGTCGCGAGCCGCTCGGCGAGCGAGCCACCGTCGCACAGCTCCATCACGTAGAACGGCTCGCTGCCGGTATCCGGGTTCCCCTGCTCGACGTCGAACACGCTGACCACGGATGGATGCGCCGCCGCCGCCAGCGCCCGAGCCTCGCGGTCGAAGCGGGCCGCGACGACCGGATCGAGGGCCATGTTCGGGAGCAGGACCTTGACCGCGACGTCGCGATCGAGGCGCAGGTCGCGGGCGCGGAAGACGGTGGCCATGCCGCCGGATCCGAGGCGGGCCTCGACCCGGTAGCGGCCGGCGAGCACGTCGCCGACGGAGGGCATGTCGCGAGCGTAGCCGATGGGATAGCGTGTAGGTCCTCGCCGGCGGTCCCCCCGACCCCCGGACTTCCGACGGAGCCATGTTCGCAACCATCCTCGGCCGCCTGCCACAACCGCCGGACCTGCCCGCCGATGCGGACGGGGCCGATGCGGCCGTCCGCCGGGCGATCGCGCTGCAGGAGCGGCTCGGGCTCGAACCCATCACCGACGGCCGCCTGCGGCTGGCCGATGCGTCGATCGCCGCGGCCGTTGCCCGGGGGGTGGAGACGGGCGTCGTCGACGCGTGGCAATTCGCTAGCGCGTGCACGCCCAGGGTCGTGAAGCAATCGCTCCCCGGCCCGTACACGATCGGGCGGGGCGTTCGACCAGCGCGGGACCGTCGGGCCGCGACGCTCGCCATCGCGGGACGGGTCAACGATGAGATCCGGCGGCTCCGCGATGCCGGCTGCCAGATCGTCGAGATCGACGAGCCGGCGGCCGCGACGATCGGCGATGCAGCGGCCGAACGCGAGCTCTTCGTCGACGCCCAACGTCGCCTGACCGACGGAATCGACGGCATCCACCTGTCGCTGGCCCTGACCGGCGGCAACGCCGACACCGCGGGCGTGGAGACCATCCTCGATGCGCCGTACGCCAGCTACGCCGTCGACCTGATCCATGGGCCGGACAACTGGCGGCTGGTCACCGCCGTCGCCGGTGACCGGGGGATCGTGTGCGGTGCGCTCTCCGCCGCGGCCGGCTCGAGCGACGGTCCGGAGCTCCTCGTATGGGCTGCCCACTATGCCGCCTCTACCGGCGGTCGGGGCCTGGATCGCGTTGGCCTGGCCGTCGTCCCGGGGCTGGACCGCCTCGACTGGGCAACCGCGGAACGAAAGCTGGAGCGGCTGGTGGAGGGTGCCCGGCTGTCGGGCAAGGGGGCCCGGCCGGAGCTCGCCCGGGCCCTCGACCCACGGGCCGTGAGCTCGAAGAGCGCCGCCCTGGGACGGTACGTTCCGCGAGCGCGGAGGAGACGCAGCACCGGTCCCTGATCGCCGCCCGCCGACGAGTGCACGGCGTGCAAAATCGTCTTGCAGCGCGAGGCCGGCAGTGCCAGCATTCAGGGTCCCTCCGCCGGCTCGTCTCGCCGACGCGGGGAAGCTCCCAGCCGTGGTCCCCAGGGGGACGCAGCGAACCCGATCCAGCGACCGCTCCAGGAGCTGAACCCCCACCCGCGGGGTTCATGGAAGGAGGTTCCGGCCGTGGCCGAGCACATCTCGCTCGTGGTCAACGGAGACCAACGGGAGCTCGACGTCGAGCCAAGACGGCTCCTGGTCCAGGTGCTGCGCGAGGACCTGGACCTCACCGGGACCCACGTCGGCTGCGACACCAGCCAGTGCGGTGCCTGCACCGTCCACGTCGACGGCAAGGCCATCAAGTCATGCACGATGCTGGCGGTCCAGGCCGACGGCAGCGCGGTCAAGACGATCGAGGGCATGGCCGGCGCCGACGGGCTCCACCCCATCCAGAACGCCTTCTGGGAGAAGCACGGCCTGCAGTGCGGTTTCTGTACGCCGGGGATGATCATGGCCGCCGCGGACCTGTTGCAGCGCAACGCCGATCCCTCCGACGAGGAGATCCGCCACGCGATCGAGGGCAACTACTGCCGCTGTACGGGCTACCAGAACATCGTCACGGCGATCCGTGAGGCGGCGGCCGTCATCCGCGCCGGCGCTTCGGCGCCGTCCCCCTCGACGCCAGTCGCCTGAGAGGAGGAGACGATGGCAACGGACGTCCTCGGCGCTCCCATCAAGCGGGTCGAGGACCCGCGCTTCATCACCGGCCAGGGTCGATATCTCGACGACATCAAGCTCACCGGGATGACCCACATCGCGATCCTGCGCAGCCCCTACGCCCACGCCAACATCCGCTCGGTCGACATCTCGAAGGCGAAGACGATGCCGGGCGTCGTCGCCGTCTTCATCGGCGAGGACATCCCGTACAACCCGCTGCCGTTCGCCTGGCCGGCCGGAGGTTCCGCCGGTATCCAGAACAACGTCAACATGCCGCGGGTCCTCGCCACGGACAGCGTCAAGTGGACCGGCGAGGGCGTCGCCGCGGTCGTTGCCGAGACGCCCGAGCAGGCGGTCGACGCGCTCGAGGCGATCGACGTCGACTACGAGCCGCTGCCGACGGTCGTCGACGCCGAGAAGGCCACCCAGGCGGGTGCGCCGCAACTCCACGAGAACGCCCCGAACAACGTGGTGTTCGAGTGGACCGTAGGCGACAAGGACGGCACCGACGCCGCGATCGCGGCCGCCGAGGTCACCGTCAAGCAGCGGATCGTCAACCAGCGGCTGATCCCGAACCCGATGGAGACGCGTGGCGACATCGGCTGGTACAACCCGGGGACCGACGAGTACACGGTCTGGATGTCCAGCCAGACGCCGCACATCCAGCGGCTCCTGCTGACCGCGTTCGTCACCGGCATTCCCGAGCACAAGGTCCGGGTCATCGCGCCCGACATCGGCGGCGCGTTCGGCACCAAGATCTTCTGCTATGCCGACATGGCCCTCGTCATGTTCGCCAGCAAGCAGATCGGCGGCCGGCCGGTCAAGTGGGTCGAGGGCCGCCGCGAGAACTACCAGTCGACGATCCACGGCCGCGACCACATCACCTACCTCGAGATCGCCGGCAAGCGCGACGGCGAGGTCACCGGGCTGCGGGTCAAGACGTACGCCAACCTTGGCGGCCGGCTGTCGACGATCGGCCCCGGCATCCCGACGACCCTGTACGGACGGGTGCTGAGCGGCTGTTACAAGATCCCGAACGTCTTCTGCGAGGTCACCGGGGTCTACACCAACACCACCTTCGTCGACGCCTATCGCGGCGCCGGCCGGCCGGAGGCCACCTACGTCATCGAGCGGGCGATGGACCTCTTCGCCGACGAGATCGGGATGGACCGGGCAGCCGTCAGGCGCAAGAACTTCATCCCACCGGATGGGTTCCCGTACGACAACCCGTCCGGGCTGGGGACCGCGTCCGGCGGCGCCAAGATCTACATCGACTCGGGCAACTACGAGCCGGCCCTCAACAAGGCGCTGACCGCCGTCGAGTACTACCAGTTCGACGAGAAGAAGGCGGAGGCGAAGAAGCGCGGCAAGCTGCTGGGCGTCGGCCTGTCGACCTATATCGAGGTCTGCGGCGTCGCTCCGTCCAAGTGGATCGGCGCGGTCGGCGAGGGCTGGGGCGCGGCGATGTGGGAATCGGCCAACATCCGCGTCCATCTGACCGGCAAGGTCATCGTGACCGTCGGCACCCAGCCACAGGGCCAGGGCCACGAGACGACCTACTCGCAGGTCATCGCCCAGGAGCTGGGCGTGCCGATGGAGGACATCGTCGTCCAGCATTCGGACACCCTCGGCACGCCGTTCGGCTACGGCTCCTATGGCTCGCGGACTTCGTCCGTGGGGATGACGGCCGCGATCAAGGCCGCGGGCAAGATCCGGGAGAAGGCCAGGCGGTATGCCGCCCACATGCTCGAGGCGTCGGTCGACGACATCGAGGTCGACGGGGCGGAGTATCGGGTCAAGGGCTCACCGGACAAGAAGAAGACCATCCAGGAGATCGCCTTCGCCCTCGACCTGGCGTTCGACGCGCCGGAGGGCATGGAGCCGTACCTCGACGAGACCGCCTACCACGACACGCCGAACTGCACGTGGCCGTTCGGCACCCACATCGCCGTCGTCGAAGTCGACCAAGAAACCGGCCAGGTCGACCTGGTCCGCTACGTGGCGGTCGACGACGTCGGCAAGAAGATCAACCCGTTGATCGTCGACGGCCAGATCCATGGCGGCATCGCCCAGGGCGTTGGCCAGGCGCTCTGGGAGCAAGCGATCTACGGCGAGGATGGCCAGCTGCTCTCGGGCTCGATGATGGACTACGCCCTGCCGCGGGCATCGTGGTTCCCGCAGCTCGAGCTCGACGAAACGGTGACCCCGTCGCCGGTCAACCCGATCGGTGTCAAGGGTGTCGGTGAGGCCGGTGCCATCGCCAGCACCGCGGCCGTGGCCAACGCCGTCATCGACGCGCTCAAGCCCCTCGGGATACGCCACCTCGACATGCCCTACACCCCACAACGGGTCTGGCATGCGATCCAGGATGCGAAGGAGGCCCAGGCATGATCCCGGCAACCTTCGAGTACCAGCGGGCGGCCACGGTCGACGACGCCATCGTCGCGGTCGGCAAGGGCGCCAAGGTCATCGCCGGCGGACAGAGTCTCCTGCCGCTCCTCAAGATCCGCGTCGCCCGCGCCGAATCGCTCGTCGACATCGGCCGGATCGCGGAGCTGAAGGGCTTCCGAACGATGCCCGATGGCGGCGTCGAGATCGGCGCCATGACCACGTACGCCGAGTGGCAGGCGGCGACGACCGTCCCCGGCATGGTTGAGGCGATCGACGCCATCGCCGACGTCCAGGTCCGCAACCGGGGGACGGTGGGCGGTGCCATCGCCCACGCCGACCCGGGATCCGACCTGCCGGCAATCTCCCTGGCGTTCGACGGCTCGGCCGTTCTTCGAGGACCATCCGGCGAGCGGGTCGTCCCGCTCGACGAGTTCTTCCAGAGCGCCTTCACCACCGACATCCACGACGACGAGATCCTGGTGGCGATCCGGCGACCGCCGACCCCACCGGGCGCCGGCTTCGCCTACGAGAAGCTGGCCCAGGCGGCGTCCGGCTACGCCATGGTCGGCGTCGCCGTGGTCGTCGCTCGCTCCGGTGGCTCGATCTCGCATGCCCGGGTCGCCCTCACCGGCGTCCACGAGCACGCCTACCGGGCACCGGAGGTCGAAGCCGCGCTCGTCGGCAGCGACGGCTCGGCCGCGGCGATCGCCGCCGCCGCCGAGCACGCGACCGTCGACGTCGAGGTCAACGGCGACATCCACGCCGATCGCGAGTACCGGACCCAGATGGCCAAGGTCTTCACGCGTCGGGCGATCGAGGCCGCCCTGGCCCGCACGTCCTGACCTGCCAGGCTGAAGGCGGGTGCGTGTCGAGCGGCTAGGGCCCGGTCGACCTGCGCCCGCCGGACTGGCCGGCGCCGTCCTGACACGCGACCTCGTGGTCGATGGCGTCCGCTGGCAGAAGGGCCGGCGGCTGTCGCGTGCCGATCTCGAGCGCGTCGAAGGCGCGACAACGGTGTCGCCGGCCACAGAGGTCACGGTCCTCGTCCTCGAGCCGGGCGACGTCCACGAGGATGAGGCCGCCGTCCGGCTCGCGCTGGCCGTCTCCGGTGGCGGGCTGACCGTTCGAGGGCCGGCCCAGAGTCGGGTCGACCTGCTGGCCGGAGCGGACGGCGTCCTCCACGTCCGGACCGCGGCCCTGGAGCGGATCAACCGGCTCGATCCGGTCGAGGTCTTCACCCGGTTCGACGGTTCGGTGGTTCAGGCGGGCGACCTCGTTGGCAGCGTCAAGGTCGCGCCGCACATCGTGGCCGAGGCCGTCCTGGCCGCCGCGGAGCGCCACGCCCGCCGCGGCGGGGCGGTCGTCCGGGTCGCACCGTTTCTTGCCCGGCGGGTCGCCGTGGTGGTCAAGGAATCGATCCACGCCCTGGCCCGCGAACGGTTCGAGCGGAGCGTCAGGGCGAAGGTGGAAAGCCTCGGCTCCACGGTCGTGTCGATCGAGTACGTCGCCGACGATGCCCCGGCCGTCGAAACGGCGATCGAGGCGGCCGCCCGGGTCGCGGACCTCGTCCTGACCGCGGGCGGCGGATCGACGGATCCGGCGGATGCGTTCTTCGTCGCCATCGAGCGGCTCGGTGGTCGGATCGTCCGCCGCGGCGTGCCGGCCCACCCGGGCTCGATGCTGTGGCTTGGGCGGATCGGGCGAACGGCGGTGCTGGGGCTGCCGACGTGCGGCGCCTACTCGAAGGCCACGGCCGCCGACCTGCTGCTGCCGCGGCTCCTGTCCGGCGAACCCGCGTCCGCGGAGACCGTCGCCCAGTTGGGCCACGGCGGGATCCTGACCCGGGACCAGCGGTTCCGCTTCCCGCCGTATGCCCGGGAGCTCGATGCCCCAGACGGCTGACCCGGCGGCTCCCGACCCGGGGGGACGCAGGGTAGGGCGCTTCGTGCCGTCGCTGCTCAGGGAGCGCCAGTTCCGCCGGCTATGGCTGGGCCACGCGATTTCGGTCGTGGGCGACCAGATCTCGTACCTGGCCATGCCGCTGGTGGCGATTCTGATCCTGGGCGCCGACGAGGACGACATGGGGCTGCTGACCGCGGTGGGGCTCCTGCCGCACCTCCTGTTCTCGCTGCCCGCCGGCGTCTGGCTGGACCGGGTTCGGCGACGCCGGCTGGTGATGATCGCCGCCGACCTGGGCCGCGCGGCGCTGATGGTCAGCGTCCCGATCGCGTGGGTGCTCGACGTGCTTACCGTCGGTCAGCTGTTCGTCGTCGCATTCCTGATCGGTGCGTTGACCGTGGCGTTCGACCTGTCGTGGTCGACGGTTTTCGTCGCAGTGGCGCCACGCGAGCAGTACGTCGAGGGCAGCGCGCTCCTCAACGCCAACCGATCGTTTTCGTACGTTGCCGGGCCGTCGATCAGCGGCGCGCTCGTCAAGGTGCTCGGGGCGCCGGTCACCCTCCTCGTCGACGCGGCCTCGTTCCTCGCCTCGGCCCTCTTCCTTGCCCGGGTCAAGGCCGACGAGGCGCCGATCGAACCGGATCCGGCCGGCCTTCGGGAGCGGCTGTCGGTCGGGCTGGCATTCGCCGCTCGTGATCCGATCATCCGGCCGACGCTGGCGGCCGCGGCGACGATCAACTTCTTCAACTTTGGCTTTGCTGCGCTGTTCGTTCTGTACGCGACGCGCTACCTCAATGTGGACCCGGGCGTCCTCGGGCTGGTCCTCGGGATCGGCGCGCTGGGCGGGCTGATCGGGGCGGCGCTGGCCGGCCGGGTCGGGCGCCGGATCGGGATCGGGCCCGCATATGCCCTCGGCTGCATCCTGTTCCCGGCGCCGCTCATCCTGATCCCGCTCGTCTCGGGTCCGCCGGAGCTGGTGCTGACCGCGCTGCTGCTGTCCGAGTTCGGCGCAGGGTTCGGCGTGATGATCCTGGATGTCAGCGCCGGCTCGATCATTCTGGCTCGCACGCCGGACAAGATCCGGGCGCGGGCCACCGGTTCGTTCCGGTTCATCAACTATGGGATCCGGCCGATCGGGGCATTCCTGGGCGGCCTTTTGGGCAGCGCGATCGGCATTCGCGAGACGCTGTTCATCGTCACGGTGGCGCCGCTGCTCGGCGTGCTGTGGCTGCTCTGGTCGCCGGTCATCCGGCAGCGTGACCTACCACCCGCGGCCGAATGAGCGCCGGCGTATTCCGAGAACGACTATCGGGTCGCGAATCCGGTCGTTGGCTCGGCGAGCGGCATGCTCGGTCCAGGTTGCGGCGTCGTCGAGCGTACGCCCTTCGGCAGCGCGCCCTAGCGGATCGCCGTGCCAGGGTCAACCGCCGGACTTGCTGGCCGGAAGGCCTTCTCGCACCACGCCAGCCCGCCGAAGGGCGATGCGCCTGATGCGCCTACTGAGACTCGACGGTCCCGAATGGATAGGTTGTCGCGATCAAGGAAGTCTGGGGCTCGACGTCGTAGATCAATTCCGGGGCCGACGAAAAGCGAGTCAAGACGCGGAGATACAGCCGGAAGGTTCGAGTACCCGGCGTGATCGGGATGACCGTATCGATGTCGACCGCCTCGAGAAATTCTCCGACTCCGATGAGGGTGTTGAACTGGCTCGGCGATGTGTAATCACCTTCGGGGTTGTACACCATCGCTTCGAACACGCACGGGCAGCCCGACTCGGGCCCGAAGGTGTAGAGGATCACACGGCCCTGGACATGCACGAGCTGATGGGCCGCGCCGCCGCGGGAGACGCCCGGGACGGTCAGCTGGACTTCCCGGATCAGGCTGAAGCTATTGCTGAATTGGCCGGAGGCCACGTCGCCGCCGGCCGCGAGTGAGCCCCCGAACTCCGCGGCGATGGTTCCGCCTCCGCGTCGCAGGAACGCCGCCATCTGGCCCCGAGTGACCGGCGAGTTGGGGCAGTACGTCGTAGCGGTGCAACCGTCCGTGAGCCCGGCGGCGGCAATGGCGGCGATGTCATTGTGGAACGTCGAACCGGTCGGCACGTCCGAGAACAGGTGACTGGCCGTGCTCACGACAGGCACGCCCAGCATGACGACCATTACCCCCAGGACGACCACCGCGCGGCGCATTCGGGAGCGGCTCCGTTCCAGCGCGGCGAGGCGCGCCTCGATCCCATCGAACGTACCGTTCATGTCGGTCCTCCTCCGGCTGCCGAGTGACGCGCGTCGGCGCCGCGCGCTCGCGGCGCGACCACTTGTGCGGTGTAGCATCGACCCTATGACCGAACCCGTCACCCCTCCTCCGACGCGCGACGACCGGCCGGCCTCCACGCGCTCGATTGATGCGATCCAGGCCGTCTTCCGCGAGCGCGACTACATCACCGACCGGAGCCTCGCCACGGCGGTGTTCCTGGGCCTCGAGCTGGGTCGCCCGCTGCTGCTGGAAGGCGAGGCCGGCGTGGGCAAGACCGAGCTGGCCAAGGTCCTCGCCGCGACCCTCGGCGCCCGGCTTATCCGGCTCCAGTGCTACGAGGGCCTGGACGTCAACAACGCAGTCTACGAGTGGAACTACCCGCGCCAGATGCTGGAGATCCGGCTGCTCGAAGCGCGTGGTGAGGCGACCCATGCCAGCGCCCACGACATCTTCGGTGAGGCGTTCCTGATCCGGCGACCACTCCTCCAGGCGCTCGATTCGAGCGAGGACGGCATCCCGCCCGTCCTCCTGATCGACGAGATCGACCGGGCCGACGAGGAGTTCGAGGCCTACCTGCTCGAGATCCTGTCCGACTTCCAGGTCACGGTCCCCGAGATCGGCACGATCCGGGCAGCCCGGCCGCCGCGGGTGATCCTGACCTCGAATCGAACGCGCGAGGTCCACGACGCACTCAAGCGCCGCTGCCTGTACCACTGGATCGACTATCCGACCCTCCAAAAGGAGTTCGAGATCGTCCTGGCCCGCGTCCCCCAGGCGCCCGAACGGCTGGCTCGCGAGGTCGTCGCGTTCGTCCATCGGCTCAGGGAGGCCGACCTCACCAAGGTCCCCGGGATCGCCGAGACGCTCGACTGGGCAGCGGCCCTGCTGTCGATGGGCGCCCGCGAGCTGGCGCCGGAGCTGGTCGACGAGACGCTTGGCGTGGTCCTCAAGTACGAGGAGGACATCCGCCAGATCCGCGGCGAGACCGCGCGTCGGTACCTTGCCGAGGCGGGCAGCCGGAGCTGACGGACGTGGACGCATGACCCAGCCCGGAATCGCGAGGACGCCCCGCGGCGAGGAGGTCGACGGCCGCCGGCTCCTGGTCGAGTCCGTCCGTTTCGGGCGGGCCTTGCGGCGGGCGGGCCTGGGAATCGACCTCGGGGCGGCGCTCGACTTCGCCCGCGCCTCGACGCTGGTCGACATCGGCGATCGGGAGCAGGTCCGGGAGGCGGGGGCCGCGGTCTTCGTCCGCCGGCGGGACGACCGCGAGGTGTATGACCGGGTGTTCGACCGGTTCTGGCGGCGGCGCGGGATGCCGCTGCCCGGTGAGGTGCCCGACGGCCCCACGCTCGAGCGCGAGGGCATGCCCTCCGACGGGGCGGATGGCTCGCCGGCCGAGGGGCAGACCGAGGGCGCATCGCGCGACGACCTGCGCGGGGTCCCGATCCCGAGCAACGATGACGATGGCGGGACCGACAGCGACGATGTCGACGGGATCGTCATCGCCCCGGACGCGTTCAGCGCGGCAGAAGTCCTGCGGCATCGCGACTTCGACCGGATGACCCCGGCCGAGCTGCGCGACGCCGAGCGGCTGGTGGACCTCCTGACACCGCGGCTCGAGAAGCGCCGGACCCGGCGCTACGAGCTTCACCATCACGGCCGGCTGCTCGCGCCGCGGACGATGCTCCGGCGCAACCTGACCACCGGCGGCCAGTTCACGGAGTGGGTCTGGCGGCGACCGACGCGCCGGCCGCGGCCGCTCGTCGTGCTGTGCGACATCTCCGGCTCGATGGAGCGCCACTCCCGCCTCCTCCTGCGGTTCATCCAGGCGCTGGCCGCGTCATCCGAAGTTCGAACCGAATCATTCGTCTTCGGGACCCGGCTCACCCGGGTCACCCGCCTGCTCCGCGATCGCGATCGCGACCGCGCTTTGACCCGGGTCTCCGACGCCGTCACGGATTGGGCCGGCGGGACGCGGATCGGCGAGAGCTTCCGCGACTTCAACCTTCGCTGGGCGCGCCGAACGCTTCGATCGAGCGGGGTGGTGATCGTGGTGTCCGACGGCTGGGACCGGGGCGACCCCGCACTCGTCGCCGCGGAGACTGCCCGCCTGCGCCGCAACTGCCACCGGCTGGTCTGGCTCAACCCGCTGGCAGGCACGCCCGGCTACCAGCCGCTGGCGGCCGGCATGCGAGCGGCGTTCCCATATGTCGACGACTTCCTGCCGGCCGGGACCGTCGCCAGCCTCGAGCGGCTCGGTGAGATCCTGGCTGGCGTTCGGGCCAGCGACACTCGCCGCAGCGGCGAAGCGGCGGCGTCGGTCGGCAACGTCACCGCGGAGGCGGTCCGGGCGATGGCGCCACCGGACGCGATCGGCGGCCCGTCCGCCGACCCCAGCCGCGCGGCGCCGCTCCGCTCGCGGCGCGGACTCGACTGAGGCAACGGGGGCAGAGGAGCATGAAGGAGCTGCTGGACACGCTGGCTGCCTGGAGCGCCGACGGCGTCGAGGCCGGCCGAGCCGTCGTAGTCCGGACCTTCGGCTCGGCGCCGCGGCCGGAAGGCGCGGTCCTGCTGTACGCGGCCGATGGACGGATTGCCGGCTCGGTCAGCGGCGGCTGCGTGGAAGGCGCGGCGGCGGAGGAGATCGAGGCCGCCCGGGTCAGTGGCCGGGCGCGGGTCATCCGGTACGGGATCAGCGACGAGCAGGCGTGGGACGTCGGGTTGGCATGTGGCGGCACGATCGACGTGCTCGTCCAGCCGTTCGTCCCGGCCGAGGCGATCGCGGCGGCGCGAGCCTCGGCGGGTGGGGGAGATGGCGCGGCCGTCGTGACCCGGCTGCCCCCGGATGCTCCGCCGCCGGCGTTCGGGCTCCACCAGCCCGGCAGCGGGGCGGCGCCGGAGCCGCCGCTCGTGGTCCACGATGACGGGCGCCTCGACGGCAGCCTCGGCTCCGCTGAGCTGGACGACCTCCTCGTTGGTGTCGCCCGCGACGCGCTCAACCGGGGAACGTCGCGGACGGTCGAGCTGGCGGGTCGGTCCCTGTTCGTCGAGGCCTACCCCGTCCGTCCGCGGCTGGTCGTCGTGGGGGCGGTGGAGGTCTGTCGGTTTCTCGTCAGGATCGCGCGAGAGCTGGGCTACGAGACGATCGTCGTCGACGGCCGCGCCTCGTTCGCGACGCCGGAGCGGTTCCCGCCGGAGCTGGTGGACCGGCTGCTGGTGGGCTGGCCGGACGAGATCGCCGACGAGATCGGCCTTGGTCCCAACGACGCCGTTGCCGTCCTGACGCACGACGTGAAGTTCGACGAGCCGGCCATCGTCGAGGCGCTTCGACGTGGCTGCCGGTATGTCGGCGCGGTCGGCTCGCGGAAGACCCAGGCAGACCGCCGGGCGCGGCTGCTGGAGGCGGGCGTGACGCCGTCCGAGCTGGAACGGCTGCGCGGGCCAATCGGGCTCGACCTCGGCGGTCGGGCGCCGTCGGAGACCGCGCTGGCGATCATGTCCGAAGTTGTCGCCGCCCGGTACGAGGGCTCGGGCCGGCCGATGCGCGACCTTGCCCGCGAGCGCGAGGCCCTCGACGCCGTGGCAACCGGGTGAGCGTCGCCGGTCTCGTCCTTGCCGCGGGTGCGTCGACGCGGTTCGGCAGCCCGAAAGTCCTCGCCCGGCTGGATGGCCGGCCGCTCCTCGAACACGTCCTCGACGCTCTTCGGACGGCCGGGATCGAGCACATCGTGGTCGTCCTCGGGAACTTTGCCGAGGAGGTCGAGGACGGGATCGACTGGCTCGACGAGGTCCGGGTCCGCAACCCGGACCCGCGGCTCCTGTCCGGCTCACTGCAGGTGGGCCTGTCGGCGGTCGACGAGCTTGACCCGCCGGTCCGCGCTGCGATCGTCATGCTGGCCGACCAGCCGCGGACCCGGCCGGATGTGATCCGGGCCCTCGTGGCCGCGTCCCGCGGTTCCGACCGGCCGATCGTCGTTCCCCGGTATGCGGACGGCGGCGGCCCGAACCCGATCCTGGTCCGGCGCGACGCCTTCGATCTCGCCGACGAGGCCAGCGGTGACCGCGGCCTTGGCCCGCTGATCGACGAACGGCCGGAGCTGGTGCTCGAGGTCCCGGTCGATGGCAACAACCCGGACGTCGACACGCCGGACGACCTGGCCGCCCTCGAAGGCGAGGGGGAGTGACCCCGGTCGATGCGTCGGCCGCGGAGGCAACCTGGGCCACGCAGGTCCGGGCCAACCGCGAGCAGGTGGATCGGGTCCGGGAGGTTCCGGATGGGCGCGACTTCTATGCCCCCGTCAGCGACCTGTTCCGGGCCGATCCGTCGCGCACCGACGATCCCGTGCTGGAGCGCCTTCGGGTCCTGATCGTGCCCGGCGAACGATGGCTGGACATCGGCGCGGGCGCGGGCCGGTTTGCCCTGCCGATCGCGCTCGTCGCGGGCGAGGTGGTGGCGATCGATCCGTCGGCGGGGATGCTCGCGGCCCTCGCGGAGGGGCAGGAGGACGCCAGCATCGCCAACGTCCGTCGCGTCGAGGGTCGCTGGCCGCCGGACGCGGAGCTGCGCGCCGCCCTGGGCCCGTTCCCGGTGGCCGACGTCGCGTTGATCGCCCACGTCGGCTACGACGTGGAAGCGATCGGGCGGTTCGTGGACGCGATGGAAGCGGCCAGCCGGCGGCTGTGCGTAGCGGTCCTGATGGAGCGCCAGCCTGCCGCCATCGCCGATCCGTTCTGGCCGCTGGTCCACGGCGAGCCCCGGATCGGCTTGCCGGCCTTGCCGGAGTTCATCTCGCTGCTCAAGGCGCGTGGCCGCCGGCCGGAAGTCTTGATAGTCGAGAACCCGGGCCGGCGATTTCCGACCCGCGACGACCTCGTGGCCGTACTCAGGCGCCAGCTCTGGATCGCCGACGGTTCCGAGAAGCACCACCGATTCGAGACGGCGCTGGAGACCCTCGTTGAGCAATCGGATCAGGGTTACCACCTCCGGGACCAGCCGCGGTTCCCGATCGGGATCGTGACCTGGAAACCGCGGTGAGGTCCTCGGCGTCTCGGCGGCCATGAAGCACCGTGGCCCCCCGATCTTCGTCCTCGCGCTGCTCCTGGCGGCCTGTGCCCCCTCGGCCTCACCGTCGCCGACGCAGTCGCCCACCGAGTCCGCCAATGGGGCCCTCGTGGTGACCCTGACCGCAGGCCCGGTCTGCCCGGTGGAGCAGATCCCGCCCGACCCGAACTGCGCGCCGCGGCCGGTCGCCGGAGAGGTCGTCAGCGTCGCCCTGCCCGACGGGCAGGTCGTCGACAGCCAGCGCACGGACGCCCAGGGGCGGGCCAACTTCAGTCTCCGCCCGGGTGCCTACGTGGTCACCGCACCGGAGGTCCCGGGCTACATGGGCCGCCCCGAGCCCACATCGTTCGACCTCGCAGCTCTGGAGTTCCTCGAGCTCGACCTGGAGTACGACACGGGGATCCGCTGACCGGCTACCCTCGCGGGGTGTTCCTCGTCTCGTACATGTCGGCCAACGAGGTCGCCCGCCAGCTGGACTACCGCATGACCGGGGGCTGGGGCGAAGGCGACCGGGCCGCGAACGATCACTACCGGCCCATCGAGACGTATCGCGACCGGATCAACGACCTCTTCGGGCGCGCCCGGGGGCTCGGCTTCGACGCGACCGACCTGTGGACGGCCCATCTCAACCCCGCCTGGGCGACCGAGGAGCACGTCGAGGTCGTGATCGATCGCCTGGAGGCCCACGACCTTCGCCTTGCCAGCCTGGCCTGGTGGATGGGCCCGGGCATCGAGGCCGCCGAGGCGGCCTGCCGGATCGCCGTCGCGCTGGGACGGCCGATCATCGGCGGCGGGCTATCCGTCGAAGACGAGGACCGGCCTCGCTTCGCCAAGCTCCTCGAGCGGCATGACCTGCGGTTCGGGCTCGAGAACCACCCGGAACGAACCCCCGACGAGGTGCTCCAGCGGATCGACGGCCTCGGCGAGCGGGTGGGGGCGACCGTCGACACCGGCTGGTTCGGGACGCAGGGCTACGACGCGGCGGAGGCGATCCTGCGCCTCGGCGACCGCGTGTTCCACGTCCACCTCAAGGACGTACGCGAGGTTGGCGAGCACCGGACCTGCGCTCTGGGCGACGGCATCGTGCCCATCGAACGCTGTCTCGAGGCTCTCCAGCGGATCGGCTACCGCGGCGCGATCAGCATCGAGCACGAGCCGGACGACTACGACCCGTCCGAGGAGGTCCGCGCCGGCCGCCGGCTCGTCGAGGCGTGGCTCGCCCGAGCAGGAGCCCTGGCGTGAAGGCGTCGCGGCTCCGGGTTGGGATCGTCGGCTGCGGCAACATCAGCAGCCAGTACGCCCGCGACATCGTTGCCAAGTCTCAGCTACAGCTCACGACCTGCACCGATCTCGATCCGTCCCGGGCGGCGGTCATCGCCCGCGACTACGGCTGCCGCGCCGTCCCGACCGTGGACGACGTCATCGCCGAGTCGGACCTGGTCGTGAACCTGACCTTCCAGCAGCAGCACGCCCCCGTGACGCGGCAGGCCCTCGATTCCGGCCGGCACGTCCACACCGAGAAGCCGCTGGCGATGGCGCCGAACGACGGGCACGCCCTCGTGGCGTTGGCCCGGGAGCGGGGCGTCCGCCTCGGTACGGCGCCGTTCACCCTGATGGGGGAGGCCCAGCAGACGGCCTGGAAGGTCCTTCGCGACGGCCGGATCGGCCGGGTTCGGGCCGTCCTGGCGGATGTCTCGTGGGGCATGATCGAGACCTGGCACCCGGCGCCCGTTCCGTTCTACGAGGTCGGCCCACTGGTCGATGTCGGGGTGTATCCGCTGACGCTGATCACCGCCATGCTCGGGCCCGTCCGGCGAGTCCAGGCGTTCGGCCGGGTCCTTCTCCCGGAGCGACACACCGTCGACGGGGTCCCGTTCACCCTGGAGACGCCCGATTTCATCGTCTGCGGCCTGGAGCTGGAGGGGGGCGTCGCGGTCCGGCTCACGGCCAGCTTCTACACCGGCCACCAGGCGCGGCGGGAGGCGGCCGTCGAGTTCCACGGCGACGCCGGCTCGCTCGATCTCGAGCGCTTCGATTCGTTCGATACCGGCCTCGCGATCGCCGGTTTCGGGGAGAAGGAAGGCTACGCGCCGGTGCCGCTCGTCCGCCCGGCCGCGGTCAAGTTCGACTACGCCCGCTCGATCGTGGACATGGCCGAGGCGATCGCCGAAAACCGGCCCCACCGGGCGACCGGCGAGCAGGCGGCCCACGTCGTGGACGTCTTCGCCGCGGTCGTGGAATCGGTCCGGACGGAGCGCGCCGTGGCGGTGACCTCGTCGTTCACGCCGCCGGCACCGATGCCCTGGGCGCTGTAGCCGGCGCGCCTCGTCAGGCTTCGATCGCCCCGCCGACCTCCGCCAGGTGGCGCCGGAAGTCGTAGGCCGGGTCGGCCGCGCGGCGGGCGAGGTAATCGGCGAAGCGGAGCTGGTCGCGCAGCGAGCGGCCGGCCCGCATCTGCGTCCGCCTGGCGGCCCTCGCGGGTCGCGATCTCGTCGGCGACCCGGAGCACCTCGTCGAACCGTGCCGCCTCCACGACCACCACGCCGTCATCGTCGGCAACGACGACGTCCTCCCGGGTCACGATCACGCCGCCCAATTCCGCTCGCTCGAGCCGGCCGTCCGGCCAGGCCCGGCCGCCCCGCGGCCCGAACGGGTTCGTGCCCAGGCTCCAGACCGGCAACCCGATCCGACGGAGCTCGGCGGTGTCGCGATGGAAGCCCCAGACCACGACGCCGGCAACGCCGGCGCCGACCATCTCGAGGACCGACAGGTCGCCGATGCAGCCCTCATCGTCGCGGCCGCCATTGTCGATGACCATGATCCCGCCCGGCTCGGCCGTCTCGAGGGCCTCGAGGAAGACGTCCACACTCCCGGAATGCCGGCAGGGGATCGCCGGCCCGATCGCCGGCTCGCCGGCCTGCAGCCGTGCCAGCCCCGGCGGTCCGACGCGGAGCGGGAGTCCGAGCCGGACGACGGCGTCGGCGACGGGTGCGGCGGCGAGGCGCTGATCCATGACCGAAGCCTAGTCGCTCAGCCACCGTGGAGCCGGACCCACTCCCCGATGGCGGCCTCGAGCTTTGGACGCTTTGCCCGGAGCTCCGCCATGTCCGCGAAGTACGCCATCCGACGGTCCGGGTAGTCGCCCTCGAGGAAGCCGTCCTGCCGGTCGAGAATGGCGCCGTTGTGGAAGACCAGGTGGACGCGGTCCGTGGCGTGGAGATTGATGGTGACCAGGTAGCCGCCGAAGCTGAACGTGGGCGCGTTCCACTTCCATTCCTCGGTGATCCGGGGATCGACACCCTTGATGATCTCGCGGACCACCTGGACCTCGGCGTCGAGCGGATGGGCGCGCTGGGTGAGGAACTCGTCGACCGTCGGGTTGGGCATCGCGGGCATTGTCGCATCGCGCCCCTTGACCACGACCTGCGTCAACCTCGGCTAGCCCCTGCTCCACCACGCACCTGGGCCACTGGTCCATTCGATCCCGGCCAGGTCGCGAAGGTAGGACAAGGCGTCTGGGTGCCGGGCGGCGACAAAGAGACTGAAGTCATCGGGCGAACCCTCGCGCGATCGTCCATTCGGACCCGCAAACGCCAGGATGTCCGCTCCTGCGTAGAAGCAGCTCGGCTCTAGCGGCCACCGCCAGCATCCCAGCAATCGCTCGAGCGGGGCGACAGCCGCCTCGAGCTGCGACAGCGTGATCGATGCTGCCGATGCGCCATGGGCCGCGCCCATGATCGCCTCGAAGAGGACGACCTGGAGCAGGAATTGTGAGAGTGGTTCTCGTTCGGCCAGCCATACTGCCCCGGGTTGGTTGAAGCGGCCCCAGACGACGGCGTCATCGCCGTCCCCATCGGTTGCCCAAACATGGACGCCCTGGTTCTCGACGTAGAAGACGCGCTTGTCGCCGTCACGCGCCCACTCGGGATCCCACTCCAGCGTGTTCTGGACGAAGTCCGAAGGCCGAATCACTGCCACGAGCCTGCGAATCGCCTGGGGTTGGGGGCCAGGCGCGGCATCGGGCACAGGTGGGACGAGACGTCCATGCCATGTCTCGAGGAAGCGGGCAATCGTGTCGTCATCGGGCTCGCGAAGCAGGTCGACGAGGTTCACGGCCCCATTTTCGGCGACGGTGGCTGTTCAGCGCCTGGCCTCACACAGGATGCTTGACAGGTGACTAATTAGTCACATATATTGCCGGGCATGGATCCGATGGCATCGGTCTTCCGGGCGCTGGGTGACCCCAGCCGGCGACTGCTCCTGGATCGGCTCTTCGAGCGTGATGGCCAGACGCTGGGCGAGCTGACGAGCTACCTGCCGGAGATGACGCGGTTCGGGGTCATGCGGCACCTGGGAGTCCTGGAGGAGGCGGGCCTCGTCTCGACGAGAAAGGTGGGACGCGAGAAGCGCCACTACCTGAACCCGGTCCCGATCCGCCTCGTCCACGACCGCTGGATCAGCAAGTACTCGGAACCCGTCATCGGGGGCCTGAGCGCATTGAAACACCACCTGGAGGGCAGAACCGTGACCGCACTCGCACCCGACCACGTCTACAGCGTCTACATCAACGCTCGGCCGGAGCGGATCTGGCAGGCGATCACCGACGGCGACCAGACGTCGCAGTACTACTTCGGCACCCGCGTCGGCTCCGACTGGAAGAAGGGCTCGCCGATCCGGTACGACTATCCCGACGGCTCGGTGGCCGCCGACGGCGAGGTCCTCGATGTCGACCCGCCGCGGCGACTGGCGATGACGTTCCACGCCCGCTGGTCGCCGGAGATCGAGGCCGAAGGCCCGGTCACGATGGCCTGGGAGATCGAGCCGGAGGAGGACGGTTCGGCGAGCAAGCTCACCGTGACCACGTCCGGCTTCAAGGTCGGCTCGAAGACCGAGTCGGAGTTCACCGGCGGCATCGTCTTCATCGTCTCCGGGCTCAAGACCCTGGTCGAGACCGGCGCACCGATGACCGCGGTGGAGGCCGCCGGCTGATACCGGTCATCTACGCACCAGGTGCGTGTTCGCCGTCCTTCGAGCGGACGATTGGCCCGAGATCCTGTCAAGCACGCAGCCCATGCGTAGATGACTGGCTAACGGTGCCCGGGAACTGACCGCAGAGGGACTCGGCTCGTCCACTACGCACCGTGTGCGCAAACGCCGAACGTCCGATGCCCGGGCCATGCGCCGGGGCATCGGTCTGTTTCTGGCATATGGCCACCTGGCGGTCGTTGGACGACGGCCGGGCCTGGACGCCGCGAGCACGAGCGTGGCCTACGCCTCCGTTCTGGACACCTGACCGCCAGCTGATCAAACGCCGACGATCACGTGCCGAACGCACGCCCAGTGGGCAAACGCCGGATTCGGGCGCCCCCGGACGCGGCAGTGCCCCGGCCGAGGCCGGGGCACAGAGCCGAACCGGGAACGCGCTACATGATCCCGACGATGTGACCCTCGGGATCGGCGAACAGGGCGACGGTGGTCTCCGGGGCGACCTCGGTCAGCGGCTGGATGATCCGGCCGCCGCCCGCCTCGGCCCGGCGGAGGACCTCCTCGGGGTTGTCCGAGTGGACGTAGAAGGTGACGTGCCCGGCACCCCCGTCCTGCGAGCCGCCGATGCCACCGGTCAGACCGCCGTCCTGGCGGTACATGCCGTAGCCACCCGGGTTGTTGGTGTCGAGCGACCACCCGAAGACGTCCTGGTAGAACTTCTGGAGCTTGGCGCCGTCCTTGCCGACGACCTCGACGTGAATGACCTGGGCACCCATGTGCTGCTTCCTCCTGATGCCTCCCGGACGACCGAGCCGGCCGCCTCAACCCAACGACGAACGGGCTCGGTCCGAATCGACAGGCCCCGGCCGCGCCGACTAGCATCGACCCGTGACCAGCCCATCCACGCAGACGCCGGTGCCGCGCGACGCCCTGGCGCGGTCACCCGACCTCCTCGCCTATGCGGAGAAGGGATTCGATGCGGTCCAGGGCTGGTGCGACCCGCGGACGCTGTCGGTCCTAGCCGAGCTCGGTGAGCTCCAGGGCCAGGCCGGGGTCGGTGGGGGATCGGCGGAGATCGGCGTCTTCCACGGCAAGCTGCTCATCGCCCTGCACCTGTTGCGGAGTCCCGGTACCCGGACCCTCGCCGTCGACCTGTTCGAGCACCAGGAGCTGAACCTCGACCGCTCGGGTGAAGGCGACTCGGGCCAGGTCCGCCGAAATCTTGAAGCCAATTGCCCGGACGCGGAGACCGTCGAACTGATGGCCCGCGACAGCCTCGATCTCGCCGATGACGACGTCCTCGCGATCCTCGAGCGACACGGCCGCTTCCGCTGGTTCAGCGTCGACGGCGGCCATACGGTCGACCATGCCGTCAACGATCTCCGGCTGGCCGAGCGGCTGATCGTGGCCGGCGGAATCGTGGTCGTCGACGACTACTACAACCAGGATTGGCCGGGCGTCCACGAGGCGGTCGCCCGCCGCTTCATCCTCGATACCCCGCGGATCGTCCCGTTCCTCGTCGGCTTCGGCAAGCTGTACCTGACCACCGTCGCCCATCACGACGACTACTTCGGCGGGATCGGGGAGCGCCTGCGGACGGCCGGGCACCGGCTCAAGATGGTCAGCATGTACGGCCACTACGTCCTGAGCGTCCGCCCCGCTCCGTAAGCCCTGCCCCATTCGTCCACTGCGCCTTCCAATAGAGGAGAGCTCGTGAAGTTTTCCGGTTCGGTCCCGATCCAGGCGCCGCGCGATCGGGTGTGGGCGTTCGTCATCGATCCCAACCAGGTCGGGCCATGCGGCCCCGGCGTCTCATCGATCGAGGTGATCGACGACAGCCACTTCAAGGCCACGGCCAAGGTCGGGATCGGGTTCATCAGCGCCCGGTTCGTCGTCAACATGGAGTTCGCGGAGCTGGCGCCCCCGGAACGCGCCCTGATCAAGGCCCATGGCCAGGCCCCCGGCAGCGCCGTCGACGCGACGGCCGTCATGGAGCTCACTGACGGCGAGTCCGACGGCACGACGGTCATGGACTGGAGCGCCGACGTGAATATCGCCGGGACGCTCGCCAGCGTCGGCGCTCGCCTCATCGAGGGAGCGGCCAACAAGATGATCGGCCAGGCCTTCGACTGCATCCGTTCCAAGCTGGAGGGTCAGCCGGCGGCCGGATGACCACGGCTCCCTGGACGTGCCCCAGCTGCCACGCGCCGTTCGTGGCGCCGAACGCCTCGCACTCCTGCGTGTCCGGTGACCTGGAAGCCCACTTCGACGCTGCAAAGCCGGCCGTTCGGTCCGCCTTCGACCGGCTGGTCGAGCTCGCGACGGTCGACGGCTCGATCCCGGTGATTGCCCAGAAGACGCGGATCGTGCTTGCCGCGCCCGTCAGGTTCCTCGCCATCCAGGTCCGTCGCGACCGCCTGATCGGGCATTTCCTGCTCGACCGGGAGGTGCCCCATCCCCTGGTGACGGCGATCGTCCCGGACGCCTACGGCAGCGGCCTGGCGTTGCATCGGCTGTCGATCCGCGACGCCGCCGAGATCGACGATTCATTCGCCGCCATGCTGGCCGAGGCGGCCGAGCGCGTCGGCCGTCGCGGCCGGTTCGGAACGGGCAGGGCGTCCTGATGGAGGTGCTCACGCGGCCGATCGGGCCGCTGGCGACGAACGTCATCATCCTGGCCGACGAGGCATCGCGGGAGGCCATCGCCGTCGACACCGCGATCCCGTGCCTGTCCTGGATTGCCGGCGAGCTCGAGGAGCGGGGCTGGACGCTCAAGCTCATCGTCTCGACCCACGGCCACTGGGACCACATCGGCGACAACGCCGCCGTGGCCGAGCACACCGGCGCGCCGATCGCCGTCCATCCCCTCGATCGGGACCGGCTGACCGCCCCGTCGCCGATCTGGGCGCCGTTCGAGATCCCCCCGTCGGTGGCGGCCGTCGAGCTGGCCGAAGGCGGCGAGATCCGGTTCGGCGAGATCCGGCTGCGCGTCCTGCACACGCCCGGCCACACCGAGGGCTCGGTCTGCCTCCAGGCCGTAGATGACGGCTACCTGTTCAGCGGCGACACCCTGTTCGCCGGTGGCTGGGGACGGGTCGACCTGCCGGGCGGCTCGGCGGAGGCGATGGTCGCGTCGCTCGCCCGCCTGACCGAGCTCGACGACGCGACCCGCGTGCTCCCGGGCCACGGCGCGGCGACGACGATCGGGCGCGAGCGGTCGTGGCTGGAGCTGGTCCGGGACGAGGGCCGGCTGTTCGCCTGAGCGGCGTCCCTACATCGCCTTGCGATAGGCCTGCGACGAGTCACGGACCTCGAAGCCCAGGCTCTCGTAGAGCTGCAGGGCACCGGTCGCGTTCTGGGCGTCGACGCCGAGCATCGCTTCGCCGATCCCGGCGCCCTGGAGGCGTCGGAGGTTGTCGACGATGAGCGCCTTGGCGATGCCACGCCCGCGCCACGCTCGCCGGACGGCGATGCGCTCCATCCAGGCTCGGCTGATTCCGAGCAGCCGGTTCTCCTCGGCCCAGATGAACGTCTGGACGGAGCCGACGATCGCATCGCCTTCCCAGGCGACCGACCACAGGTCGGTGTCGAGATCCGGCGATTCGAAGATTCGCCGAAAATCCTCGTCGGTCTGCTCGCGGTGGCCCCAGTGGTCCTCGAAGGCCTCGTTGGTGGCCTCGAAGATCCGCCGATGCTGCTCCTCGGCGACGTGGCGGATCTCGATTCCGGCCGGCAGCGGCTGATCCGGCAGGTCGCCCGCTACGGGTCGCCGCATTCGGAAGCCGTGCCGGACGACCCGATAGCCCTCCGACTCGAGGAGCCGCCGGGGCGCCGGGCGATCCGGGATCCAGAGGTGCAGCTCGCGACCGCCCGGATCGTCCTCGCCCCTGGCGCGATCCCGCTGGTAGGCCTCGACGTGTCGGAGCATGGCCCGTCCCAGGCCGCGACGGCGCCACGCCGGGTGGACCATCCCGTCAATGGCGTACAGCGTCATCCCGTCGCGAACCTGCCGGACGCCCTCCGCGTAGGCCACGATCTGGCCGTCGATCTCGGCGAACAGGACGTCGCGGGCTGGATCGAGGCCCGGGTAGTTCTGGTAGTCGACCGCGAGATTCTCGGCGTCCGGGGCATAGTCCAGGCTGTCGGCCGCATTGCCCGCGACGAGGAGCGCCGCAAAGCCGGAATAGTCGCCCCGGTCACGGAGCCGGCGGAAGGAGAGGCCGGGCACCGGCGGGGCACCGGTCACCTCGATCGAGATGCCGTCGGTCGTGCTCGTGGTCGTCACCGCCATTCCTCCCCGTATTTCTGGTCCATGTGTTTGCCCACCGCCTTGTGGATCTGCTTCCAGCGCTTGCGCTCCTCGCTGCGGGCGACCGGATCTGTCTTGCGGATCGCGTGTGCCGATTCGCGCTCGAGCTTTCGGTGGCTCTCGAGGCGCGCCTCGGTGAGCGTTCCGGCGTCGATCGCCGCCCGGACCGCGCAGCCGGGCTCGCCGGCGTGCCGGCAGTCGGCGAACCGGCAGGCCGCCGCCAGGGCGGTCACGTCCTCGAACGTTCCTTCCACCCCCTCGTCGGCGCCGGCGACCTCCAGCGACCGGATGCCCGGCGTGTCGATGAGCAGCGCACCAGTCGGCAGGAGGAACAACTCGCGATGGGTGGTGGTGTGGCGGCCCCGCGAATCGGAATCACGCACCTCGGACGTCGCCTGGCGCTCGCTGCCGAGCAGGGCATTGAGGAGCGTCGACTTGCCGACGCCCGACGAGCCCAGCACGACCGCCGTCGTACCCGGTCGGAGGTATTCGCCGAGATCGTCGAGCCCCGTGCCGGCCCTGGCGCTGGTGGCCACCACCGCGACCCCGGACGCCACCTGCTCGATGTCCCACCTGCGCCCGTCGAGATCGGCCTCGAGGTCGGCCTTGTTGAGGACGACGACCGGCTCGATCCCGCACGACCGCGCCACCGCAAGGTAGCGTTCGATGCGGCGGGGATTGAAGTCGTGGTCGAGGCCGGCGACGATCAGGGCCACGTCGACGTTGGCCGCCAGCACCTGCTCGTCCACCCCCCGTCCGGAACCTCGCCGGCTCGCGTCTGCCGCGCTGCGCCGGAAGGAGTTCTGCCTGGGGAGGACGGCCGCGATGACGGCGTCGCCGCCCGCGGCGGCCTGCGCGACTCGCTCGTCCTCGGCGGCCAGCTCGGCCGCGGCCTCGAGCGCCACCCAGTCGCCGACCGCCGGATAGTCAGCGGTCGAGAGCGCATCGAATCGGAACCGGCCGGACACGACGGCGCGGTCGTCGCCGGCGTCGGATCGGACGATCGACGTCTCCTTGTGAACGGCGACGACCCGGGCCGGCAGTCGGCCGAGGGATCGGTGGGCCCGGAACGAAGCGTCCAGCGCCTCGTTCCAGCCCAGCGATTCGAGCACGCTTCCGTCGACGGTCGACATCAGCCCACTCGCTTGAGCTTGCCGGTGCGCTTGGCGTAGCGCTCGGCGCGGCCGAAGGCCCACAGCCCGACCGGGATGAGGACGATGCCCATCACGATCAGCGGCCACACGTCACCGGCCCGGTCGATGACCGAGACGCCGTCGATGAGCCCACCCCGAACGCCGTCGAGGACGTACGTCGCCGGCGACAGGTGCGAGAGCACCTGCATCCAGCCGGGCAGGATGTCGACCGAGTAGTAGACGCCACTGACCAGCAGGATCACCGACTGGAGGACGAACGTCATCTGGGCGCCGCGCTCGACGTACAGCAGCGGAAGGATGGCTGCCATCATCCCGATGCCGACGAAACTGAACGACCCGAGGAGCATGAAGATCCCAGCCGTCGCCAGGTTCGCGTGCGAGAGGTCGAGCTGCGGGAAGAACAGGACGAGCACTACCAGGATGACCGCCGTGTGGATCAGGCCATAGAGCATGGCGTACACGACCGAGCCCAGCAGCTGGGTCGATCGCCGGATCGGGGCCATCATCGTGTACTCGAGGGTGCCCTCCCAGCGCTCTACGGCGATGGTCTCGGCGATCCAGCTGAACACGACCGACAGGTAGTTCCAGAAGATCGCCCCGACCATCAGCGACAGAAGCAGCGTTGGGCTGCCCTGGTCGGCACCGATGAGCGAGATTGAGAGCGCGCCCGCGACGGAATAGACCAGGAAGGCGATCTCCCAGCCCCAGTAGCGGCGTGTCAGGTTGAAGTTGCGCTCGATGAAGGCGTACGACGCCTTCAGCTCATGGGCGACGATGGTCATGGCCGACCTCCTTTCTCAGTGGTGGCCGGCCCGGTCAGCGGGACCGGACCGGCCGATAACTGGGCTCGACGAGGCGCACGCCGATCCGGATGAACGCGTGGCCGACGGATCGGCGCAGCGCACTCAGTTCCGAGCGGCGGGCGTTGCGACGAAGGCGCATGGCCTCCGCTCGCTGGCCTGCCTCGCGGCGCTGGCCGTCGGCGTTCCGACGGATCTGCCGCTGCAGGGAGAGCTCCTGGTACAGGTTCATTGCACATCACCTCCTTTCATTCGGATTCGTCATCACCGTCCTCGTCCTCGACGTCGTCGTCGAGCGAGCGGCCGGTGAAGGTCATGAACACGGCATCCATGGTTCCGGGCTGGCCGTGGCGCTCGGCAACGAGGCGCTTCAGGCCATCTGGCGTGTCCTCGGCGACGGTCCGGCCGTCGTTGAGGATCGAGATGCGGCGGCAGAGGCGCTCGGCCTCCGCCAGGTCGTGGGTCGTCAGGACGATCGTGGCGTCGTGGTTGTCCCGAACCTCTTCGATGAACGACTGGACGTCGAGCTTCGAGCGAGGGTCGAGACCGGTGGTCGGCTCGTCGAGGAGCAGCAGCGACGGGCTGGTCAGCAGGGCTCGCGCGATCGCGACCTTCTGCTGCATCCCGCGGCTCATCTGCTCGACAGGCCGGTTGACCCGCTTGGCCGAGATACCCAACCGGTCGAGGATCCGGAGGGCGTCGGCCCGAGCCTGCCCGCCGTCGAGGCCATACAGCCTCGCCGCGAACAGCAGGTTCTCCATCGGGCTGAGCTTCTTGAAGAAGGCGGCGTCGACGCTGACCCGGTTGATCAGCCGCTTGACCGCCATCTCGTCGCGCTCGATGTCGTGGCCGAACACCTCCACCCGACCTTCGTCGAGCGTCAGCAGGCCGGACACGAGCCGGATCAAGGTCGACTTGCCAGAGCCGTTGGCACCCAGGATCCCGTGGATGTCACCCCGCTCGAGGCGGAGCGACACGTCGGCGATGGCGATCACCGGCTTGCGCTTCCGACCGACGCTGAACCGCTTGGTCACGCCGTCGATGAGGAGCGCCGGGATCGTCGACACGACCGGCTCGACGCCCGCGACGGCCGGCGCCGGCTCGTCCCATCGGGACCGGATCGTCTTCGGTTGTCGTTCGAGTGTCGTGGTCACGGTGGTGACTCCAGTGCTGGGCCGGGAAATGACGAGAGCCGCAGGCCCTTGCCGACGATCGTCGGGGTGGGCTCGCGGCTCCTTCATCCGATGCGTCGCGCTGAGCGAGGCATCAAAAAAGCCGGGGGCCCGATCTGGCCCACGGCTCGTGGTTCGCACTTTCGGCGGCACTGCCGCCGGAGGCTAGCTCGAGATGGGCACAGATCTCCCGCGCACGTCGGCGCCATCGGGCGCGACGGTGACGCTGAGGAGGAAGTGCATTGCCATTCGGTCAGCCGCTCCTGTTAGCAGGGCATGGGGAACGCGCCTGTCGCGTTCGGGAGGCGGAGTCTACGACCCTGGGCCCGTCGCTGTCAACGCTCTGGCGGCCGCCGGCGGGCTCGAACGGCGCGCCGGACAATGGGCCGGACCGGGGTCGTCTTGTTCCATTGCCGGCGTTCGATGACCTCGAACCCGGCGTCCTCGAACATGCCGACCGTGCCCTTGTAGGCGGCCGCCGCCGAGATGCGGCCGTTCGTCTCGGCCGGGTAGCCTTCGAGCAGCGTCGCTCCCTGGTCACGGGCGTACTCGACGGCCGCAGCCAGCAGCGCGCGAGCGACGCCCTGGCCGCGGTGCTTGCGCCCGACGACGAAGCAGACGATCGACCAGACCGGCTTGTCGTCGATCGGGGCGAGGACCTTTGAATGCTCCAGCCGGTCGAACGACGTCCGCGGTCCCAGCCCGACCCAGCCAATGGCTTCGCGGTCGAGGTAGGCGACCAGCCCGGGCGCCGGATCGCGCTTGGCCAGCTTGCGGAGGCGCTCGCGATTGGAGTTCGCGGTGGCATTCGTCCAGTCGAGGCCGCGGACCCGCCAGTACGCGCACCAGCACCATTTCGGATCGCCGCCCTGCCGGAAGAGCGACGCGACGTCATCGAACCGCTCTGCGTTCAGCGGCTCGATCGTGATGGTTGGCCTGGATGGCATGCCTGGATCGTACGGCTGGGCCCGGTCAACAACTGTCAGGAACCGCCGCGCCTGCGGGCGCCACTCCGCCGCGTGCCAGCGCCCCGAAGTGCCCAAGCGGCCAGGGTCAGGGCGACCGCGAGCCCGGCTAGCAGTCCCGCCGGCAAATCCGCCCCTGGGTTCGGCGTGACCGCTGCGACGCGGTCGGTTGGCGGCGGAGTCGGCCGGCTCGTCGTGCCGGGAGCCGGCGCGAGGCCAGCTGTGGCGGTCCGAATCCAGGCCGTCGATGGGCCGCTTGGAGGTTCGTTGGGCCCCAGATATCGGCCCGCCACAAGCGCAGTCCCAGGCCCGACGGCGAGCCCGGCGAACCAGATCCCGCTATCTGGCAGCGGCCGGACGTCGAGCGGGACGCTCTCCCATCCGAGGCCCTCCCGGTCTGACGTCCACGCCGGCTCCACGAACTCCTCTCCCGGTCTGCGCGGGCCAGTGCCGATCGCCAGGAAGCCGCCGGGTGCGGGCTCCACGAACATCAGGCCGATCCCGGGCAGGTCGCCGACCTTCTCGCTGACGTGCCACGACCGCCCGTCGAGCGAGGCCATCACCCGATCCGCCTGGTTTGTCGGGACGCGTTGCCATGGGAATGTCGCCACCCACCGATCAGGCGTCCGGAACAAGGCACCGGGATACGTGACCCCGGGGCAGGTGGAGAAGAGCGGGTTGGCGTTGGCTGGCGTCCACGACGAACCATCGACCGAGTACCAGAATGCGCCCCGGCAGGACCCTTCGTACCCGATCCCGTACAGGACGATCCCGTCGGGCGCCGCGTAGAGGTCCATCAGGGCGCCCGGTCCGGCGGGCTGGACGGGCGCGGGGTGGTCCACGAGACCCCAGGTGGCTCCGTCCGGGGAGGTGAGGAAGACGGGGTCGTCGGGTGTGCCGCCGGCAGCGACGAACCCGGTGGCTGTCGCGACGATGAACTGGATGGGCTCGGTAGCGGGGACGCTTGCCGGCGTCCACGATGCGCCATCGTCCGACCACCAGGCCGCGGCGACGGCCAACGTCTCCTCCTCGCCTGGGATAGCGCCGCCGACGACGATCCGGGTTCCGGCTGCGGCGACGGCGTTGAGTCCGCCCTTGGCTGGCTCGCCGCCGGAGTCGGCAAGTACCGCGCGGTTCCAGGTCGTCCCGTCCGTCGATGTCAGGACACCTGGCGTTCCCCAGGCAGGAAAGTCCAGAACGGGTTCCGGATCATTGACCGCGATGGCGAAGCCATCCTCCCAGGCCGTCACCCCGACCGCGTTGCCGCCAAACTGGGGGAGATCCGGGAGCTGGACCCAGCCCGTCGGCTCGGCAGCACTGGCACCCGGTGCCGCCGCATTTGACCAGACGAGCGCCACGGTCAACAAAGCGCCGATACCGACACCGAACCGTGGCCTCATGCGACGGTTCCTCCTGGCGCACTTGGATCACCGATCTGCTGGTCCGCCGTGGCCTCGCGATCGTACGCTTGGGCGTCAATGGCCCCCCTAAAGACCGGCCAGCCGCGTCAGAGCCTCAGCGTTACTCCCGCGGGTCCTCGGATTGGGGTTGGTACGGGACCAGCCTCCCGCGAATCACCCGCTGCTCGATCCGCTCCAGTATTTCCAGGACGAACAGGGCGAGAGCCATCAAGCCGGCGCCGAACACGTACAGCCCGGCGCCGCAGGCCATCCCGATCGCCCCGACGCTCCACAGCGAGGCCGCGGTGCTGAGGCCGCGGATCGCCCCCTCGCCGCGGAGGATCGTCCCGGCGCCGATGAAGCCGATCCCGGTGACGATGCCGGCGGCGATCCGGGTCGGGTCGAAGTCGCCGGCGAAGCCGATGCTGCCGGTGACGGTGAACCCGGCCGCGCCAAGGCCGACCAGCGCGTGCGTCCGGAGGCCGGCCTGTTCCTGGTTGAGCTCCCGCTCGAGACCGATGATCGCGCTCAGCCCGACGGCGACGGCAACGCGGAGCAGAAGGTCCAGCTGGAGGCCGGGGTCCAATGCCATCCGGCCCACGATACGCGGTTTGACGCTCTCCCGGACCGGCCGTACGCTCCGGTACCGCGTTTCGGTCAGCCCCGCGTCGCAGGAGTCCCGTGGACGCCACGTCACCCACACGAGCCTGGTGGAACTTCCATCCGTCCCCGCCGCCACCGCGCTCGATCGTCGAGCTGATCCGTGCCGGCACGGTCGACCCGACGCTCGCCGCGATGCTCTGGCTCCTGGTCGAGGCCCGCGTGCCACTGATCGTGGCGGCCCTCCGGTCCGGCGCCGGCAAGTCCACGATCCTCGAGACGCTGATGGACTTCCTCCCGCCGGGCACGCGACGGGTGGACCTGGCGGGGGTGACGGAGACGTTCGACTGGCTGCCGCACGCGCGCGAGCTGGGCTGGCAGGCCACCCCGCCGCCGGCCGGGGCGACGTCGATCCAGGCGATCCAGCCGTCGGCGACGTGGCTCGTCGCCGCCGAGCTCAGCGACCACCTGCCGATCTACACCTGGGGCGATGCGGCCCGCGTTGTGGTCCGGGCGATCACGGTGGGCTACGGCCTGGGGGCCACGATCCACGCCGACTCGCTGGAGGAAGTCCTCGACGCCCTGCATCGGCCGCCGGTCGCGTTGACCGACGACGAGCTGTCCCGGCTGGGCGTCGTCCTCGTCCTGCGGACCTACGCGCCACCCCCCGGCGACGTCAACAGCGGACCGCTTCGGCGGGTGGTTGCCGCCCACTACATCCGGCCGGTCTTCCGCGACGGTCACGGTCACGTCCAGCGCCTGGGTCCGGCCGTCCTGGCGACGTGGGACGAGGCCCGCGACCGGTTCGAGCATTTCGCCTGGGGCGTCCTGCCCGAGCTCGCCGAGCGGACCGGCCAGCGAGCCGGCGACTTCGAGGCCGACCTCCTTCGGCGGGAGGAGTACCTCACCGGCCTGGCGGCGGCCGGCGTGACCGACGTCGCGGCGGTCCGAACCGCGATCGAGGGCTACCGGGCGGCCGCCTCGACCGCCGCCGGCAACCCGAATTGAGTCCCGTGGCCAAGCGTCCGGAGGCGGCCCGACCGGCGACGATCGGCGAGCTGCGGGCGTCGGGCTGGCACAGCCGGACGGTCAAGGAGGAGCTCCGCGCCAACCTCCTCGACCGGCTGGGCGAGGACCTGCCGATCCTGCCCGGCGTCGTCGGCTACGACGAGACCGTCCTGCCACAGGTCGAGAACGCGATCCTCGCCGGCCAGGATCTCGTGTTCCTGGGGGAGCGCGGACAGGCCAAGACGCGGATGGCCCGACTCCTGATCGGCCTGCTCGACGAGTACCTGCCGATCGTCCGCGGCGGGGAGCTCAACGACGATCCGTTCGCACCCATCTCCCCCGCGGCCCGGGCCGTCGTGGCCGAGCTGGGCGACGACGCGCCGGTCGACTGGCTGCCCCGCGACCGGCGCTACGCGGAGAAGCTGGCCACGCCCGACATCACCATCGCCGACCTCATCGGCGAGGTCGATCCCGTCCGGGTAGCCGAGGGGCGCTACCTCAGCGACGAGCTGACGATCCATTACGGCCTGATCCCGCGGGCCAACCGCGGCATCTTCGCGATCAACGAGCTGCCGGACCTGGCCGAGCGGATCCAGGTGGGCCTGCTCAACATCCTCGAGGAGCGCGACGTCCAGATCCGGGGGTTCGTCGTCCGTCTGCCGCTGGACCTGCTGGTGGTGGCGAGCGCCAACCCGGAGGACTACACGTCCCGGGGGCGGATCATCACCCCCCTCAAGGATCGCCTCGGCTCACAGATCCGGACCCACTACCCGCGGACCCTGGAGCACGAGATCCAGATCGTCCGCCAGGAGAAGCAGCGGTTCGAAACGGGCGATGCCCCCGACCGTCGTGGTGCCGGCCTTCATGGAGGAGCTGATCGCCGAGCTGACCCACCTCGCCCGGCGCTCGCCGGAGATCTCCCAGCGGTCCGGGGTGAGCGTCCGGGTGAGCGTGGCCAACACGGAGGTCCTGGAGGCCGCAGCACTCAAGCGGGCCGTCCGGCTGGGCGAACCGATGGCCGCTCCCCGGATCTCCGACCTGGGCGCGGTCATCGCCTCGACAACCGGCAAGGTGGAGCTCGAGTCGGTCGGCGACGATGCACCCGAGGACCGGATCGTGGAGCGGTTGATCACCAAGGCGCTGTTCGCGACCTTCGGCCGGCGGGTGGACCTCGATGACCTCGAGGAGGTGATCCTCGCGTTCGAGGAGGGGTTCAGCGTCGAGACGGGCGATCGCGTCCCGTCGAAGGAGTACGTCCGGTGGGCCCACGAGGTCCCCGGACTGGACGATGCCGTCCACCGGCTGGGGGCGTTCGACGTCACGGACGGGGCCAGCGACCCCGCGGTCCTGGCATCGGCGGTCGAGTTCCTCCTGGAGGGTCTACATCTCGGCCGGCGGATCAACAAGGACCGCGTCGGGGGCGCGGTCCGCTACAGCCGCTGACGCCGGCGATGGCGTTCTTCAGTCCCGACCGGCGCGACCTCCGGAGCCCGGGTGGGATCGTCCGGGCCGACGGTCGGCCCCTGAACCGGGCCAGGTTCTCCCGTTGGGACGGCAGCCAGACGGTCCCCGATCTCGACGCCGACGAGATCCTCGACCAGCTCGCCGACGACGTCATGGCCGAGGGCGACGTGGCCTCCGCTCTGCGGCGGCTGATGGAGCGAGGCTGGCGATCCGGCGACCCGTCACGACGCGATCTCGCCGGCCTGCAGGACCTGATGGAACGGATCCAGCGGGAGCGGGAGGAGGTCCTCGACCGGTACCGCCTTGGCGATGTCCTGGCCGACGTGCGGCGCGAGCTCGATGAGATCGTGGCCCAGGAGCGGGCCGGCGTGGAGGACCGCCTCGATCGCGCCAGCCGGGCGACAGCGCCCGACTCGGCGGACGGCGATGACGCCGACCTCCGGCGGCTGCTCCGGGACCAGGCGGCCCGGCGGCTGGACCAGCTCGACGCGCTGCCGCCCGATCCCGGTGGCCGGATCCGCGAGCTGACCGAGTACGACTTCCTCGAGCCCGATGCCCGCAGCCGTTTCGACGACCTCGTCGAGCGGTTGCGCCGGCAGGTGCTCGACCAGTACGTCGCCGGGCTGTCGGAGGCGATCGCCGGCATCACCCCGGAGGACCTGGCAGCCAACCGGGAGATGGTTCGGGACCTCAACAACCTCCTCCAGGAGCGATTGGCCGGTCGCGATCCCGACCCATCGGAGTTCCTGCAGAAGCATGGCCGCTTCTTCCCGGGTGCCCGGAACCTCGACGACATCGTCGATCAGCTGGCCGAGCGGATGGCCGCCATGCAGTCCCTCCTCCGGTCGATGACGCCGGAGCAGCGGGCGGAGCTGGAGGCCATGACCGACGCCCTGCTGCGGGACGACCGGCTGCGCTGGGACCTGGCCCAGCTGGCCGCGACGATGGACCAGCTGCTGCCCGGTGGCCTTGGCGACCGGTTCCGCTTCGGGGGCGACGAGCCGTTGGGCCTCGACGGCGCGCTGGAGCAGATCGGACGCCTCCACGCGCTCGATTCGCTCGAGGATGCCCTCACCGACATCGGCGAACCCGGCGACCTGGCCTCGATCGATCGCGACCGCGTCCGCGACGTCCTGGGCGAGGAGTCCGTTCGCGACCTCGATGCCCTCGACGACCTTGCCCGGCGCCTCGAGGAGGCCGGTTACCTTACCCGCCAGGGCGACCGCCTGGAGCTGACCCCGCGGGGCAGCCGGCGGATCGGCCAGAAGGTCCTCGACGACCTGTTCGCCCGGCTCCGCCGGGACGCGTTCGGTGGCCATCGGCTGGACGGCTCGGGGCGGGGTGGCGAGCGCGAGGAGACGACCAAGCCATACGAGTTCGGCGACCCGTTCCACCTCGATCTCAACCGGACCCTGGCCAACGCGCTGACCCGCGAGGAGAACGCGCCCCGGCTACGGGCGACCCGCGGTCGCCCCGGCCTGGCCCTCGACCCCGCCGACTTCGAGGTCTTCCGGACCGAGCAGCTGACGTCGTCGGCCACCGTGCTGCTGGTCGACATGAGCCGGTCGATGCTGCTCCGCGGCTGCTTCGTGGCCGCCAAGAAGGTGGCGGTCGCCCTCAGCACGCTGATCCGGACCCAGTTCCCGCGCGACCACCTGACGATCGTCGGCTTTGCCTACTACGCCCGCGAGATCCGCTCCGAAGCCCTCGCCGAGCTCACCTGGCACGGCTACGAGTACGGCACGAACCTCCAGCACGGGCTGATGCTGGCCCGCCGGATCCTCGCCCGGCAGCATGCCGCCAACCGCGAGATCGTGGTGATCACCGATGGCGAGCCGACGGCCCACTTCGAGGACGGCCAGGTTGAGTTCAGCTACCCGCCCACCCGGCGGACGATCCAGGAGACGCTTCGCGAGGTGCGCCGCTGCACGAAGGAGGGGATCACGATCAACACCTTCATGCTCGAGCGCTCGCGGGCGCTGGCCGATTTCGTGGGAATCGTGACGCGGATGAACCGCGGCCGGGCGTTCTATGCCTCGCCGGAGCACCTGGGCGAGTACGTCCTGGTGGACTTCGTCTCGCGGCGGACACGCCGGGCTTCGTAGTCGCTATCGTGGCCCGGGACGGTGCCGATCGATCGTGCGAGGTGAGGGATGAGCCTGTTTCAGCTGTTGTTGCTCCTCCACGTGCTCGGGGCGATCGTGGCCTTCGGACCCACATTCGCCTTTCCGATCATCGGGGCGATGGGCGGCAAGGAGCCGCAGCACGCCAACTTCGCGACGCGGGTGTCCTACACGATCGGCGACCGCCTGGTCGGACCACTGGCCCTCGTCCAGGGCGTGACCGGCGTGGGGTTGATCCTGGTGGGCAATCGGAACCTCATGGCCCGCGACAACTGGTGGCTGGACATCGCGATCGTCCTGTACCTCGTCGCCCTCGCGTTCTCGATCTTCGTCCAGAGCCGCAACGTGACCCGGATCATCGAAATGACATCCGCTCCTCCACCGCCCGGCGCAAGCGGCCCGCCGCCCGAGCTGGCGTCGCTGATCCAGCGCGTCCGGCGCGGCGGGATCTTCACCGCGACCCTGGTCGTGATCATCGTCGCCCTGATGGTGCTGAAGCCGCAGTTCTGACGCTGCGCCACGGGCTGGCTACCATGGTCGGGCGCCCAACCCGACCCAGGAGTACCCGATGGCCAACGTTGCCGCTTCCGCGCCGGACCTCCTCGCCCGACTCGACGGCATCTGCCGGATCGACGGCGACCGGCTGACCGTCCTCGACGAGGCACGCCTGCGGGGCGAGGGGATCCGCGACGTAGCCTGGACCGCGGCCTTCTCCGACGATGAGGGAGCCGTGGCCGCGGCGCGGTGGATTGCCTGGGAGGCGAGCCAGGCGCTGGGCGCCCGGTCGGCGAGCATCCACGAGTTGTACCTGGCCCGGGGGCGTGGCGAGGTCGACGGATTCACCGTTCCGGCGATCAACATCCGGACCCAGACGTTCGACATGGCCCGGACGATCGCCGAGGCGGCGATCGAGCAGGGGGTCGGCACGGTCATCTACGAGCTCGCCCGGAGCGAGCAGACGTACACCTTCCAGCGACCCATCGATTACTCGACCGCGGTCCTCTGCGGCGTCGTCGCGGCAGGCTGGCGGGGCCCCGTGTTCATCCAGGGCGACCACTACCAGTTCAATGCCAAGAAGTACGCCGACGACCCGGAGTCGATGACCGAGGAGATCCGCCGCGCCTGCCGCCTGGCGATCGACGCCGGCTACCGGAACATCGACATCGATTCGTCGACCCTGGTGGACCTGTCGAAGGAGACGCTCGACGAGGAGCAGCGCGAGAACTATCGACGCGCGGCGGAACTGACGGCCCTGATCCGGTCGCTCGAGCCCGACGGCGTGACGATCAGCGTCGGCGGCGAGATCGGGGAGGTCGGCAAGAAGAACTCGACCGAGGAGGAGCTGCGCGCCTACCTCGACGGCTATGTGCGCGAGCTGGACGTGCAGGCCTCAGGGGCGCCCGGCCTCTCCAAGGTCAGCGTCCAAACCGGCACCTCCCACGGCGGCGTGCCGCTGCCCGGTGGCGGCGTGGCGGAGGTCAAGCTGGATTTCGACGTCCTCCGCCGGCTGGGCGAGGTGGCCCGCGAATACGGCCTGGCCGGCGCCGTGCAGCACGGCGCATCCACCCTGCCGGACGAGCTCTTCCACCAATTCCGGGCCGTCGAGACCGCCGAGATCCACCTCGCCACCGGTTTTCAGAACCTGCTCTACGAGCACTCGGCCTTCCCCGAGGCGCTGCACCGCGAGATCCAGGAGTGGTGCTTCGGCAATGCCCAGGACGAGCGCAAGGCCGATCAGACCGACGAGCAGTTCGTCTACACCACCCGGAAGAAGGCACTGGGCCCATTCAAGCGGCAGCTGTGGGACCTCGCCGAGAAGGACGACATCCTGGCCGCCCAGCGCCGCAAGGTCTCGTTCCTGTTCACCGAGCTCGGCGTCAACGACACGCGATCGATGGTGGAGGGGTACATCAAGCCGGTCGAGGTCCACCAGGCTCTGCCGGAGGCGCTTCGGGCGGTCGTCGCCGCGGGCTGATCGTCCGCGCCATCGTCATTCGTCAATCGACGAGCGCTTCACCGCGGGCGATGCTCGCCGCTCGCCGCTCACCGAGGAGACCGATGACCGTCACGACCGATCCTGCCCACGACGTCCGCCGCGATGCCCTGGCCGGCCGAATGTTCGCGGCCACGCTTGGCGCCTTCGACCTGCTGGCCATCCATCTTGGGCTCGACCTCGGCCTGTACCGAGTCCTGGCCGAGGGCGGGCCGGCCACCACCGCGGAGGCCGCCTTGCGAACCGGGGTTGCGCCGCGGTATGTCCGCGAATGGCTGGAGCACCAGGCCGTGGCCGGGATCCTCGACGTCGACGATCCGGGCGCCGAACCGGAATCGCGGCGCTACACCCTCCCGTCTGGCCACGCCGAGGCAATTCTCGATCCGGAAAGCCTTGCTGCGGTCCCGCCACTGGCCCGGTTCGTCCTGGCCGGCGCGAGGACGTATCCACAGCTCCTTGGCGCCTACCGCAGCGGCGGTGGCGTGGCGTGGGACGCCTACCCAGGGCTCGTCGAGGCGCAGGAGCTGGCCAACCGGCCGATCTTCGCGAACCTGCTGGCGACCGAGTGGCTGCCCGCGATCCCGGATGTTCATGCCCGACTTGCCGGCGGTGGTGCGCGAGTCGCCGACCTTGGTTGTGGGGCGGGCTGGTCGACGATCGCGATCGCCCGGGGCTACCCGGGCGCGGTCGTCGACGGGATCGACGTCGATCCCGAGTCGATCAGCCGGGCTCAGGCAAACGCCGACGCGGCCGGTCTCGCCGATCGAGCCCGCTTCCGGCTTCTCGACGCGGCCCGCAGCGACGGCGACGGCACGTACGACCTGGTCACGATCTTCGAGGCCGTCCATGACCTGGCAAGGCCCGTCGAGGTGCTCGCGGCAGCGCGTCGGCTCCTCGCCCCGGGTGGGACCGTGCTCGTCGTCGACGAGCGGGTCGCCGAGCAGTTCACCGCCCCGGGCGACGAGATCGAGCGGCTCATGTACTCGTACAGCGTCCTGTTCTGCCTGGCCAACAGCCTGGCCGACCAGCCGTCGGTCGGAACGGGCACCGTCATGCGACCGTCGACGCTCCAGGCCTATGCCCAGGCCGCCGGGTTCTCCGCGGTGACCACGCTCCCGATCGAGCACGACGTCTTCCGGCTCTACCGCCTGGATCCGTAGCCCGCCCCGTTCCCGGATCGCCGCAACGGCCGTTGACGCGGCCGGTGCGGATGCCTACGCTCCCACCCGAGCCCCGGCCCCGGAGGGAGCCGGAACAGGCTGGCCCAGCGTCATCGCGTTCTCCCCAGAGGTCAGACTCGCACGGGCGCGTGCGGCGGTAGGAGGAGGATGGTCGTGGCGGGATCGAACAACGCCCAGGACCAGTCGGCGCGCGATGACGCGCACCTGCGCTCGCTTGGCATCAAGCCGGAGCTCAGGCGAACCCTGGGCTTCCTGTCGAATTTCGCGATTGCGTTCAGCTTCATCAGCGTGTCGACCGGGTCGTTTGGCAACTTCGGCGTGGGGATCGGACTGGGCGGCCCGGCCTCCATTTTCTGGTCGTGGGTCCTGGTCGTGGCCGGCCAGCTGCTCGTGGCCCTCGTCTTTGCCGAGCTGGCCAGTCATTTCCCCGTCGCAGGATCGATCTACCAGTGGTCGAAGCGCCTGTCGAATCGGACCCTTGGCTGGTTCACCGGCTGGTTCTACTTCTGGGCCCAGGTCCTGACGGTCAGTGCCGTCGCGGTCATCGTCGGTTACGTGATCGCCGGCTTCACCGGCGGCGGGCAGGACTTCCTCGATTCACCGTCACCGCTGGGCGTCAGCAACATGCACACGTTCATCGCCCTGACGACGCTGGTGATCACGACGCTCATCAACGCCTTCGGCGTCCGACTGCTGTCGATCCTCAACAACATCGGCGTGGCCACCGAGATCCTCGGGATGCTCGTGTTCGCGCTGGTGCTGCTGTTCTTCGCCAACAACCAGCCGGTCAACGTGATCTTCGACACCGCCGGGACCGAGTCCGCCGTCAACGGCAACATGCTGGCGACGTTCGCGCTCGGCATGTACATGTCGATCTTCATCCTGTACGGCTTCGACACCGCCGGCACCTTCGGCGAGGAGACCGTCGACGCCGGCCGGCAGGCGCCGCGCGGCGTCATCACCTCGGTGCTCGCTTCGGGCCTGGTCGGGATCGTCTTCCTGCTGGCGGTCCTCCTGGCCATGCCGTCCGTCCCAGATGCGATCACCGAAGGCCTGGCGGGCGGGTTCCCGATCGCGACGATCATCACCAGCACCCTGACGACCGAGGTTGCGGCTGGAATCACCCTCGGCGAGCTCTACCTGCTCGTGATCCTCGCCTCGGTATTCGTCTGCACCCTCGCCATCCAGGGCGCCGCGACGCGGATGATGTTCTCGATGGGTCGGGACCGGCAACTGCCCCTCGGCCGCGCCTGGGGCCACGTCAACACGCAATTCAAGACGCCGGCCAACGCGGCGATCGCCGTGGGTGTCCTGGCTGCCGTGCCGATCCTGGTGACCGGCCCCTTTGGCGGCTTCGTCCTGTCCATTGCCGCGACCGGGCTGATCTACCTGAGCTACCTCCTGTGCAACATCGGCGTACTGGCCGCGCGCCGCCGCGGCTGGCCGCAGGAAAGGGCGTGGTTCAGCCTTGGCCGGTGGGGCATGCCGATCAACATCCTTGCGCTCATCTACGGCGCGGTGATCCTTCTCAACATCTCCCTCTGGCACGCGCCAGGGTTGTTCGGCGACTTCGGCTCCGAGGGTCGCGGCTACTGGAACCCGCTGATCAACTCGTTCCTCCAGTGGTTCGGCGAACCGTTGAGCGGGCTCCCGGCGTGGCCGCTGTTCGAGACCATCGTGGGCACGCTCCTCGTCGCAGGCGCCATCTACTACCTCGTCGCGGCCCGGAATCGTCGGGAGGTCGTCGAGCCGGATCTCGCGACGGGCGAGGCACGTATCGGCTAGGGACCTCGGCCGGGCGATCGCTCGCCCGGCCATCCCCGGGGTCTTGATGACCGACGACGAGCCACTCCGCGGACCGCTGCGCGACGACCTCGTCGCGGCGCTGCATCGCCTGCCCGAACTGGCCGGCACGGAGCCCGTTCTCACGGCACTGTCCGGCGGCATAACCAACCGCAACTTCCTGGTGACGGTTGGCGGCCGCACGCGCCGCTACGTGATCCGGCTGGCCGGCAACGACACCCACCTCCTGGGCATCAGCCGGGAGGTGGAGCACGCCGCCACGGTCGCGGCGGCCGGGGTGGGGGTCGGGCCGGAGGTCGTCGGCTTCATCCGGCCGGAGGGCTACCTCGTCACCCGGTTCATCGAGGGCCGCCCGATCCCCGAGGCGTCGCTGCACGAGTCGGGGACGCTGACCCGCGTCGCCGATTCGCTGCGCCGGATCCACGGCGGTCCGGCGATCCCGGGGCTGTTCATCCCGCTCCGGGTCGTCGAGGTCTACCGAGCTCTGGCCGCGGAACGCGGGGTACCGATTCCGCCCGAGTACGACCTGGCCCGGGCCATCGGCCGCCGGATCGAGCTCGCCCTGATGGCCGCCGGCGGCGACCTCCAGCCGTGCCACAACGACCTGCTCAACGCGAACTTCATCGACGACGGGGAGCGGGTGCGGATCGTGGACTGGGAATACGCGGGGATGGGCGATCCGTTCTTCGACCTCGCCAACTTCAGCGTCAACAACGGGCTGCCACCAGAGGCCGACGAGACGCTGCTGTCGCTGTACGACGGCACGCCGGCGCGCGTGGATCGGCTCTCTCGGCTGTCGCTGATGCGGGTCGTGTCCGACTTCCGGGAGGCGATGTGGGGCGTCCTCCAGCAGGGCATCAGCACCCTCGATGTCGATTTCGTGGCCTATGCCGGCGAGCACTTCGAGCGGCTGTTGCAGAACGCGTCCACGCCGGCGTTCGAGCGGGCACTGCGCGAAGCCGGGGCCCGCTGACGCCGCTACGCTTCGGCGATGCGCGGCCCGAGCGGTCGTGGCCTCATGGTCGTCACCGTGATCATCGTCACGGCGGTCGTCCTGGCCTCGGCGACCTGGTTCCTCTTCGGCGGGCCACGATTCCCGACGGATCCGATCGATCGGATGCCGGTGCCGGCCGGTGCCGCCGTCCTCGTTGGTGCCGGCGACATCGCTCGCTGTACCAGCGGCGCGGACGAGGCCACCGCCCGGCTCCTGGACGCGATCGATGGGACCGTGTTCACGGCCGGCGACAACGCCTACGAATTGGGGACCGAGCGCCAGTTTCGCGATTGCTACGAACCGTCCTGGGGGCGTCACAGGTCCCGGACCATCCCGGCAGCCGGCAACCACGACTGGCTCACGGATGGAGCGGCGGGCTATCACGGCTACTTCGGGGCGGCCGCCGGCCCGGGCGACGTCACCTGGTATCAGAAGGCGATCGGGTCGTGGCTAGTCGTCGTCCTCGATTCCGCCTGCTCGCAGGTCGGCGGTTGCGACGCCGATTCGGCCCAGGGACGCTGGCTGGCCGACGTCCTCGACGAGGGCGATGGGGAATGCACCCTCGCGATCTGGCATCAGCCCCGCTTCAGCTCCGGCTGGCACGGTGACGACCCGGGCGTAGCCCCGTTCTGGGAGGCGCTCCTGGCGGCCGGTGCGGAGGTCGTGGTGAATGGGCACGATCACGACTACGAGCGGTTCGCCCCGCAGAACGCCGACGGGTCGGCCAGCCCGGACGGCATCCGCCAGTTCGTGGCGGGCACCGGCGGCGCGGCGCTGCGCGACTTCGAGGCGCCGCGGCCCAACAGCGAGATCCGGGACCGGTCGACCCATGGCGTGCTTCGGCTGGTGCTCTGGCCGGATCGATACGAGTGGCAGTTCATCGGCGTCGACGGCGCGATCCGGGACCAGGGCACGGACCGCTGTCGTCAGCCGCTACCCTGACCGGCGAAGGACGGGGCCAGGAGCGGAGGAGATGGCCGAGCACGCCCGGGCGGTGATCATCGGCGGCGGCGTCGGCGGAACGTCGATCGCCTACCACCTCGCCAACCGCGGTTGGACCGACGTCGTCCTCGTCGATCGTGCCGAGCTGACGTCGGGCTCGACGTTCCATTCGGCCGGCCTGGTCGGCCAGCTCCGCCCTAGCGTGACCCTCACCCGGATGATGATGGACGGGGTGGACCAGTACCGGCGGCTGGCCGAAGCGACCGGGGTCGATCCATCGTGGCACGAGGTGGGATCGCTGCGGCTGGCCTCGTCATCGGAACGGCTCGAGGAGCTGCATCGGCAGGTTGGCTGGGCCCGAACCTTCGGCCTGCCGATCGAGCTGGTGTCGGCCGCCGAGGCGCGGGATCGCTTCCCCCTGATGTCGACCGATGGCGTCCTGGCTGCGGTCTGGCTGCCGACCGACGGCTGGCTCGATCCGTCCGGGTTGGCCCAGGCGTTCGCTGCCGGAGCGCGGGCCGCCGGGGTCACGATCCGGACCCACACCAGGGTGGTGGGGATCGACGTCGTTGACGGACGGGTACGCGGCGTCCAGATCGACCGGGCAGGGGAGCCCAGCTCGATCGCCGCCGATGTCGTGGTCATCGCCGCCGGGATGTACTCGCCGGACGTGGGCCGCCTGGCCGGGATCACGATCCCGATCGTGCCGATGGCCCACGAGTACGTGTTCACCGAGGCGATCGACGGCGTCCACGCGGGCCTGCCCCAGCTCCGCGATCCCGACAACCTCGTCTACTTCCGGGAGGAGGTGGGCGGCCTTTGCATGGGCGGCTATGAGCGGAATCCGACGCCGTGGGGCCTCGATGGGATCCCGGCCGACTTCAACGGCCGCCTGCTGGCGCCCGACTGGCCGCGCTTCGAGGAGATCATGGCCGGTGCCATCCGCAGGGTGCCGGCCATCGCCGATGCGGGGATCAACCGGATGATCAATGGGCCGGAGGCCTTCACCCCCGACAACGAGTTCATCCTGGGCGAATCGGAGGTGGCCGGGCTGTTCGTCGCGGCCGGTTTCTGCGCCCACGGGATCGCCGGTGCCGGCGGGATCGGGCGGCAGCTGGCCCACTGGATCGACGAGGGTGAGCCGGAGCTGGACCTGTGGAAGATGGACATCCGCCGGTTCGGGGCCCAGTACCGCTCGCCGTCGTACGCCCTCGCCCGGACGCGCGAGGTCTACGCGACCTACTACGACATCCATTACCCCAACGAGGAACGCCTGGCCGGCCGGCCGCTCCGGGTCTCGCCGGCCTATCCGCGCCTCGCGGCGCTGGGGGCGGTCTTCGGCGAGAAGTCCGGCTGGGAGCGGCCCAACTGGTTCGCGGGCAACGAGGATCCGGCCCTCGAACCGCTCCGTCCGCGTGGCTGGGCGGGCCGCCACTGGTCGACCGCCATCGCCGCCGAGGCCCTGGCCACCCGCCGGACCGCAGCGCTGTTCGACGAATTGAGCTTCGCCAAGATCGAGGTCGCCGGCCCCGGGGCATGCGGCCTTCTCCAGCGGTTGTGCGCCAACGACGTCGACCGGCGCGTCGGCACGATCACCTACACCCAGATGCTCAACCGGCGGGCCGGCATCGAGTGCGACTTCACGGTCACGCGGCTCGCGCCGGAGCGGTTCCTCATCGTCACCGGGACGGCCGTCGGCAACCACGATCTGGGCTGGATCCGCCGGCACCTGCCGGCCGACGAGGGCGTGACGGTCGCCGACGTCACCTCCTCCCGGGCGTGCCTCGGGCTGTGGGGTCCCCGCGCTCGTGACGTCCTGGGAGCGGTCACCGCCGACGACGTCACCGACGCCGGCTTCCCGTACCTGACGGCCCGCCAGATCAGCGTGGGCAGCGTGCCGCTGCTGGCCCTGCGGGTGACCTATGTCGGCGAGCTTGGCTGGGAGCTCTACCCGCCGACCGAGTACGGCCTCGCGTTGTGGGACCTCCTCGTCGAGGCCGGCGTGCCACACGGCCTGGTCCCGGCGGGCTACCGGGCGATCGAGGCGCTCCGGCTCGAGAAGGGCTACCGGGCCTGGTCGACGGACATCACCCCGGAGGAGACACCCGACGAGGCCGGCCTCGGGTTCGCGGTGGCGATCGACAAGGGCGTCGACTTCATCGGGCGCTCAGCGCTCGTCGAGCGACGTGCTGCGGGTCCCCGGAAGCGGCTTCGCTGTCTCGTCCTCGACGATCCCACGGCCGTGGCCCTGGGCAATGAGCCGGTCCGGATCGACGGTCGAGTCGTCGGGCGGGTGACGTCGGGCGGCTATGGATTCTCGGTCGAGCATTCGATCGCCTATGCGTATCTGCCACCCGAACGCGCGGCCCTGGGAACCCGGGGCGAGGTCGACGTTTTCGGCGAGTGGATCGGCTGCGAGGTGGTCCGCGAGCCGCTGTATGACCCGGACGGGTCCCGGATCCGGGCGTGAGCGACGTCGCCTTCGGGTCCGCCTGGTCGGCCGCGCGACGGCTGGGCACCGATGCCGAGCTGCGCGCCTGGGTCGATCTCGCCATCGCCGCCTGCGACGAGGCCGACACGCTCGCCGTGGCCGGCTTCCGGCGCGACCTGGAAGTCACCCGGAAGCCGGATCGGACCTTCGTGACCGCCACCGACAAGGCGATCGAGCGTGCCATCCGGACGCGGATCACGGATGCCCACCCCGACCATGGTCTGGTCGGCGAGGAGTACGGGACCGAGGCCGGCCAGGCGTCCGTCCGCTGGTACATCGACCCAATCGACGGGACCCACAACTTCATCCGCGGCATCCCGCTGTTCGGCACGCTGCTCGCGGTCGAGCGCGATGGCGAGCTCCAGGCGGCGGTGATCTCGGCGCCCGCGCTGCGGGAGCGATGGTGGGGCTGGCGCGGCGGCGGGGCCTGGGCGTCTGGCGCGGTCGGGACGGTCGGGGCGCGACGGATCCGGACGTCAGGGGTGACCGCGATCGGCGACGCGCAGGTCCTCTACGGCAGCGGTCGGGACGTCGCGTCGTCGGGACGGGCGTTAGGCTTCCACTCGCTCCTCGACGCCGTCTGGCGCGAGCGCGGCTTCGGTGACTTCTGGGGCTACGCCCTCGTCGCCGAGGGAGCGGCCGAGGCGATGCTCGAGGTCGACCTCCGGCCGTGGGATGCCGCGGCGCCGACACTGCTGATCGAGGAGGCCGGCGGCCGGGTGACCGACTTTGCGGGTCGGCGGACGATCGACAACGGCACGTTCCTGGCGACGAACGGGCCTCTCCACGACGAGATTCTCGAGCGCCTGCTCGAGGGGAAAGGGGACCGCTGATGCACGAGTCCGGAACCGGCCTACCTATTGAGCGACCCGTCGCGCCAGCGCCTGCACCCGAACCGATTCGCCTGACCGCTCCGGTCGCGGGACTCGACGATCCCCGGGCGTTGCAGATCCTGACTACCGAGCACTGGAGTTTGATCGCCTCGAGGTCACTGTCCTACAACGAGGCCTTCACCCGGGCTGGGATGTTCCTCACGTTTGTCTCGATGTCGCTGGTGGCGCTGGCCCTCGTCGCGACGCCCCTGGCCTTCGGGCGCGAATTCATGCTCCTCGCGGCGATCATCCTCGGTCTCGACATCTTCGTCGGGTTGGCCACCATCGGCCGTCTGGTGACGACGAACTACGACGATTTGCGTGCGATCCAGGGCATGAACCGGCTACGGCACGCCTACCTCGAGCTCACACGAGATCTCCAGCCCTACTTCAGCACCCCGTCACACGACGACCTTGTCGGCGTGTTGAGCTTCTACGGTGATGCGGCGGGACCTTCCTCAGGCATCGGGGCCGGGCTGCGATCCCTGGTCCACGGGCTGACGACCACGCTGGGCATGATCGTGACGGTGACCTCGGCGCTGGGCGGAATCCTGGCCGCCCTGGTAGCGCTGCTGCTCGGGGCCGCCCTCGGTTGGGCCATCGTCGCCGCAATTGCCGGAGCCACCGCGCTGTTCGCGGTGCTGGGGGTTGCGGGTGCGATGGCATTCGACCGGTTCATGGAATCGCTGGACACCCGGTTCCCGTCGCCGCCAGTTGGTGGTGCGCCCACGCCGTAGGCCGGATCGCCCATCAAGCGGGACCTTCGGGCAGGTGGGAGGGAGCGCCTGGATAACCTAGCGTTCGAGGCATGGCTCGTCGTCCCTCGTTCACGCCCTTGTTCGGGGCCGCCATTGCGGTCGCCGTCGTCCTCGGCTCGACGAGTCTGGGCGCCGCCTCGCCGGCCGCGGCGGTGGTGCCCCGACCGACGCCGACACCGCGGCCCACGCCCATCGGGACGCTCAACCAGCGCCCAGCCGCCAGCCTCGCCGGCTGCCCGATGTTCCCGGCCAGCAACGTCTGGAACAAGCCCGTCACCGGGCTGCCGAAGGCCTCGAACTCGGCGACGATGATCAACGCCATCGGGGCGGCCGCCCATCTGCACCCGGACTTCAGCGACGCCGGCAACTACGGGATCCCGTTCAACCTCGTCGGGACGTCGACGCCGCGCTCGACTGTCGCGTTCGTGTACGACGACGAATCGGACCACATCGGCTACCCGATCCCGGCCAGCCCGAAGATCGAAGGCGGATCGGACCGCCACATCCTGATGCTGGATCGCGACGCGTGCCGGCTGTACGAGCTGTTCGCCGCCTCGAAGTCCGGTGGCTCGTGGTCGGCCGGATCCGGGGCGACCTGGAATCTCTACTCCAACGCCCTCCGTCCGGCCGGCTGGACGAGCGCCGACGCCGCCGGCCTGCCGATCCTGCCCGGCCTCGTCCGCTACGACGAGGTGGCTCTGGGCGAGATCCGGCACGCGATCCGGTTCACCGCCCCGTCGACCTGCGACGGCTACCGCTATCCCGCCCGCCACGAAGCGGGTTCCGGGTCGTGTGCGACGAAGCCACCGATGGGCCTCCGGGTCAGGCTCAAGGCGTCCGTGAGCATCTCCGGCTATGGGCCGCAGGCCCGGATCATCCTGATGGCACTCAAGACGTACGGGATGATCCTGTCCGACAACGGCTCGGCGTGGTACATCACCGGCGCCCCGAACGCGGGCTGGGACGACGACCAGCTCCACGATCTCCACGGCATCGACGGGACCGATTTCGAGGTGGTCGATACCACGGGCTTCGTGAACGGGTAGGTCAAGGCCTCGCGCGGCGATCCAGGGTAGCCATGAGGGCGACGCCGACGACACCGACGATCACGGCGAGGACGGGTCCCGCCCAGAGCAGGCCGATCAGGATCACGACGAAAAGCCCCATCACCACGCCGACCGGGCCGCGCCGCCCGACGGCCGACGAGGTGAGCGCCGAGAGCGATCCTGCCGCCGGAAGCTGACGCATCGCCGACAGGTGATCGAGCGAAGCACGAAGGACCTCGACGGTGTCGTCGTCGACGAGATCCTCGGCAACGGCCGCGGTTGCGGCCTCTTCGTACGCCTCGGCAGCGGCGAAGCGATCGCTGGCGCTGGCGACCGAGATGCTCCAGTCGCTGACCGCCCAGGTCCCACTGAAGCCGCCCTGGGCGAACGCCCGCTGCGCCATCTCGCGCGCCGCGGCGGTCGCCTCCTCCAATAGCTCGGCGCGCCCGCCCGCCACTGCCGCGTCCCGTGCCCGCTGGCGAGCCGCGATCCGCTCGCGATCGGGTGGTGCAACGACCACGACGTTGAGATTGACGCGGGTCAGCCGCTCCAGCAGGGTCGCCACCCGGGCCCGGGCGGCTCTATCGTCCGCGGATTCAGGCATCCGCGGCGAGGACGCTCTCCTCGAGGATCCCGAGCGCGCGATCGACTTCATCGGAGGTGGTGACGAGTGGCGGGATGATTCGTGACACGTTGCCGTATGACCCGGCCGACAGGACGATCAACTTCCGTTCCAGTGCGGCGGCGATGACGCGCTTGGCCAGGTCCGCGTCCGGTGTCCGGCCATCGCCCGCCCCGGGTCGGACGAACTCCATGGCGACCATGCAGCCGAGGCCCCGGACGTCGCCGATCGATGGGTGGTCCGCGGCCAGCTCCCGCAGGCCGCCGAGGAGCTGCGCCCCGCGAGCGCGGGCGTTGGCGACGAGGTCCTCGTCCTCGATGACGTCGAGCGTCGCATTGGCGGCGGCGCAGGACACGACATTGCCGCCGTACGTTCCGCCGTGGGTGCCCGGCTTCCAGGCGTCGAGCAGCTCCCGCCTGGCAATGATCCCGGACAGTGGCAGGCCGCTGGCGATGCCCTTGGCCATGACCAGGATGTCTGGCTCCACGTCCCAGTGGCGGACCGCGAACATCTCGCCCGTCCGGCCGAAGCCCGTCTGGACCTCGTCCGCGATCAAAAGGATGCCGTGCCGGCGGGTGATCTCCCGGAGCCGTGGCAGGAAGGCCGGCGGCGGGACGACGTAGCCACCTTCGCCGAGCACCGGCTCGACGATGATCGCCGCCACGCGGTCCGGGTAGATGACCTGGTGGAACAGCAGGTCGAGCTGCGCTTCCCAGTCGCAGGTGCAACTCGCATCCGGCGCGTGCCCGCCGCCGGCGGCGCGATAGCAATAGGGGAACGGCGTGTGGTAGACGCTGCCGGGCAGCGGCTCGAAGGCCGCCCGGTAGACGTCCTTGGCGGTGGTCAGGGCCATCGTCTGCGCGGTCCGGCCGTGGAAACCGCCGCGGAAGGCGATGATCACCGGCCTGCCGGTCGCCACCCGGGCGAGCTTGACCGAGGCCTCGACCGCCTCGGCCCCGGAGTTCGAGAGGAAGGCTCCCCAGGGACCACCGGGCAGTAGCTTTCGCAGCCGCTCGTACAGCCGCAGCCCGGGCTCGTGGAAGACGATGTTCTGCTGGCCGTGCAGGAGCTTGGCCGCCTGCTCCTGGATCGCGGCGACGACCCGCGGGTGGGCGTGCCCGGTGTTGACGACGCCGATCCCGGACGAGTAGTCGAGGTACCGCTCGCCGTCGCGGGTGATCAGCCAGGAGCCCTCGCCGCGGTCGACGTGAAGATTGGTGATCCGGCTCCAGACGGCCGGCACGACGTCCGGGGCGGGGAGGGGCGAGGCGGTGTCGACCAATTCGGGTCTCCTCGGATCAGGCGTCGGTCGCCGCTGCCTGCGGCTTGGGAACGCGAAGGGCCGCCCGCTCGGATCGTCGCTGCCAGACCGTCGACAGGACCACCAGGGCGACGGCACCCACGAAGATGATCGTGCCGATCACGTGGAGCTGCGGCGGGAAGCGGTTGCGGATGCTGCTCCAGACCAGGAGTGGATACGTGTTGTCGAGACCCGAGGTGAACTGGGTGATGATGAAGTCGTCGATCGACAGCGAGAAGGCGAGCAGGGCGGCGGCCAGGATGCCCGGGAAGATCAGCGGGAAGGTGACCCGCCAGAACGTCGTCCATTCGTTGGCCCCAAGGTCCATCGCCGCCTCCTCCAGCCGGCGATCGAAGCCCTGCATCCGCGCCCGGACCGTGACCACCACGTAGCTGATGTTGAACATCACGTGGGCGACGAGGATCGTGTTGAAGCCGAGCGGGAAGAAGGCCCCACCGGTGAGCTGGCTCAGCGGGGGTTGGGCGGTCGCCACGAACAGGGTCAGCAGACTGGCACCCAGGATGATCTCCGGCGTCGCCAGCGGGATGAAGATGAACAGGTTGGTCGCCCCCCGGCCCCGGAACTGGTAGCGGGTCAGGGCCAGGGCGATCATCGTCCCGAGGGCCGTCGCGATCAGGGTCGAGACGACGCCGATCTCGATGCTCAGGCGGACGGCGTCTTCGAGACCCTGGGCCCCGAGCGGGTTCTGCCAGGCGGCCAGCGACGGCTCGCCCCAGACGAAGTTGAACCGGCCGGGTGGATCGTTGAACGAGAACACGATCATGACCGCGATCGGCAGCAGCAGGTAGCCCAGGACGAGGACCGTCCACAGCGGGACGCCGAACCGGCGGAACAGGCCGCCGACAGCAGCGGCCGGTGGTCGTCGCATGCCCGCCGCCCTCGTCCTGGCGGTCGCTCCCGCGCTCACGCCGCGCCCCCGGACAGTTCCTCGGTCCCGAGCAGCCTGGCGTAGACGGCGATCGCGACGAGGATCGCGGCCAGCAGCAGGAACGACAGCGCGGCGGCGGTCGGGTAGTCGTTCCGGGCCAGGAACCGATCCTGGATGACGTTGCCGACCATCTGCGACTGCGGGTTGCCGAGCAATTCCGCGTTGACGTAGTCACCGATCGCCGGAATGAACGTCAGGATCGAGCCGGCGAACACGCCGGGCAGGCTCAGCGGGAAGACGACCCGGAGGAACAATTCGGAGATCAGGAAGGCGCCGATGAGGCCGCCCACGAGGCCGCCCACGATGGCCACCGGGACCAGCCCGACCAACGCCCCGGCTTCCAACCGGAGGTAGCCCAGGATCGCCAGGATCGCGATCGGGATCAGGACGCCGGCGATCGCCCCGGCGATGGCCCCACCGCGGCGCCACGGTCCGGCATACAGGTCCTTGGCCGCCTCGATCAATCGCAGGTCGACCTTCTCGATGGCCACGTAAAGCGGCAGGACCATGAACGGCAGGAACTGGTAGGTCAACCCAGAGACGACGGCCAGCGGCGTGTTGATGACCGAGAAGTTGGGCGGCACGAGGCCCGTCCCGCGAATGGCCGCGATGACCGGCCCGTTCTCACCCAGGATGATCTGCCACGAGATTGTCCGGATCAGGAAGTTGGTGAAGAACGGGGCGATCACCAGGAACAGCAGGATGGCCTTGTAGCGGCCGCCGCGGAAGGCGATCCCATAGGCCAGCGGATAGCCGATCAGGAACGTCAGGAACGTCGCCAGCCCGCCGTACAGGATCGAGTTCCGATAGTTGTCGTAGAAGCCGACGTCGGTCACGAGCTCGGCGTAGTTGGCCAGCGTTCCGGTGAACCGGAAGCCCTGCCGGAGGGTGCCCTCCGACAGGGACATCGCGATCATCTGGAGGTTCGGCAGCACGAAGAAGATGGCAAGCCACAGCAGCCCCGGTGCCATCAGCAGCCACGGCAGCAGCCAGCGCCGGCGCTGCATCGATCCTCCCTCGTCTCGTCGTCCGGGTCGGCGGCCGCGGATCAGGTGCCGGCGAGGTCTGAGTACAGCTCGTTGATCGCCGCTTCCTCCTGCTCGTCCCAGGTCGGCTGGGGATACTGCTTGGCCGTGACCTCCGGCGGCGGGAACAGGAGCTCGTTGCCTTCGAGCTCCGGGTCGAGCTCGAGGATGGCCTCCTCACAGCCCTTGACCGGCGAGATGTAGTAGATGTAGTTCGCCAGCCGGGCCGCCCGGTCAACGTCGTAGACCCAGTTCATCATCAGCTCGGCGGTGTACTTGTTGGCCGCGCCCTTCGGGATGAGCATGTTGTCGGTCCAGATGTTCGACCCCTCCTCGGGGTAGACGAACACGTCGTTCGGACCTGCGGAAGATGCCAGGTCGCCGGACCAGACCTGCGCCGCCCACGTCGCGCCGCTGGCAAAGTCGGCGAGGTACTCGTTACCGGTGAAAGCCCGGACGTGGCCGCTGTCGACAAACGGCTTGAGGTAGTCGTGGGCGGCCTGGGCATCCTCGACGGTCATCTCCTCGGACGGGTTGTCCGATCCGGTCCCCTGCGCCTGGAGGAGGCGATGGAGGAACGGGAACAGGTCGCGCGTGTCGCTCAGGAGCGTCACCTTGCCGGCGAAGGCCGGGTCGAACAGGTCGGCGAACTTGGTCAGCTCGCGGCTGATCGACTGGGTGTTGTAGCCGATGCCCGTTGCCCCCGACTGCCACGGATAGTGGTAGTCCTGGTTCGGATCCCACGACAGGCCCTTGAGCTCGTCGCGCAGGTTGGCGACCGCATCGGGAACGTTGGCCTGGTCGATCTTCTCGACCCAGCCGGCCTCGACGACCTTGGCCGCCATCCAGTCGGTGAGGACGATGAGGTCCCAGCCGGTCGGAACGCCGCTCTGGAGCTGCGGCTGGATCGTCGCCATGAACGTGGCGTTGTCCTCGATCTCCGCGTTGGCGTACTCGACCTCGACGCCGTACTCGGCGGTGAAATCGACGAGCGTCGGCGAGGTCACGCCGTCGTCCTCGACGTCGATGTAGGCGTCCCAGTTGGCGAACTGAAGCGGCCCGGTCGGCGTCTGCGATGCCGGTGGCCCGCTCGTCCCGGATGTGGGGCCGGGCGTCCCGGCACCGGGCGTCGCCGACGGCCCGCTGCTGCCCACGGGCCCCGTGCTGCAGGCCGCGAGAAAGGCGCCGAATCCGGCCAACCCAGTTCCCTGGATGAACCGCCGGCGGCTGATGGATGTCGGGATTACGCGGTTGGTCTCGTCGCTCATGGTCTCCTCACGTTTGGGCGTCCGATGCGGCTCACGCCGCGCCGACCGCCTCCTCCACCACCTTGGCCGGGGTCGCGCGGACCGCGAACGTGTGGTCCGGCGACCAGGTCAACCTGACCGCTTCCCCCGGCTTGTGGAGCGAACCGTGGACGGTCCGCTCGACGTTCTGCTCGTAGACGGTGACCCGCTCCCCGTGCTGCGTCTCGACGATGTACTGCGTTGACACTCCGAGGTACGAGGCATCCCGGACCGTGCCCGCCAGGACGTTGGCGCCGCTGGGCGCCTCGGTGCCTTCGGCGAGGAGCCGGATCTTCTCCGGCCGGACGCCCACATCGAGCGCCTTCTGGCCGTCGGTCATCGACCTTGGGACACGGACGGCACCGGCATCGCCGAGGCGGATCATCGCGTAGCGATCGTCGCCCGCCGCGCCGTCCAGGGTGCCCGGCAGCAGGTTGCTGACCCCCAGGAATCCTGCCACGAAACGGGTCGCCGGCCGCTCGTACAGGCTCTCCGGATCGCCCAGCTGCTCGTACTTGCCGTGATTCATGACGGCGATGCGATCGGACATCGTCATCGCCTCTTCCTGGTCGTGGGTCACGTAGATGAAGGTGATTCCCACTTCCTGCTGGATCCGCTTGAGCTCGACCTGCATCTGCTTGCGGAGCTTGAGATCGAGCGCGCCCAGTGGCTCGTCGAGCAGCAGCACGGCCGGCCGGTTGATCAGCGCCCGGGCGAGGGCCACTCGCTGCGCCTGGCCCCCGGAGATCTGGGTCGGCTTGCGTCTTTCGAAGCCCGGCAGCTCGACGAGGTCCAGCATCTCCCGGACGCGGGACTTGACCTCCTTGTCCTTGACCCCCTTGCGCCGGAGCCCGAAGGCGACGTTGTCGAAGATCGACAGGTGGGGGAACAGGGCGTAGTTCTGGAAGACGGTGTTGACGTTCCGCTTGTACGGCGGCAACCAGGTGACGTCCTTGCCCTGCAGCTCGATCAAACCGGAGGTGGGTTGTTCGAAGCCGCCGATCATCCGGAGGGTGGTCGTCTTCCCGCAACCTGACGGCCCGAGCAGGCTGAAGAACTCACCATCCTGGACCTCGAGGTCGATGGCGTCGACGGCGACCATGTCACCGAACCGCTTGACGACCTGGACGAGGCGGACGTCGACCGCGGGCACGTGGCTTCGGGTTCCTCCGCGTCAGGTGGGAGCTCGCCCGGGGGGCGAGAGTGGCCGAACGATAGGTTTCCGCCTTTGCGCTGTCAACTTGACGACATCGCCCGAATCGGGGCAGTCAAAACTGCGAATTTCGCACAACTGACAGCGATTCGCGGTGTGATCCTGAGACGCGAGGAGAGGCGGCAACGGCGCGTCGACCGGTGGATACGCCGGGCGTGATCGACCGTCCGCACAGTGCGCCTATGGTCAAGCGCCACAGGCCAGGCCTGCACAACGCCGCGCGGCTCCGCACCCAGGAGCAGGCGGCGGCACCCGGGAGGCAGGTGGTCGTCAGCCGGCGCCGGCGACGGCTGACGCAGGCGCAGCTCGGGCGCTAGTCGACCTGAGCCGGTCCACGATCGGGTCGATCGAGCGCGGCTACGGTGCTTCGCACACGCCCGACACCTGGCAGCGGCTCGGTTTCGCGCTCGACCGGCCCCTCGCAATCGCGTTTGCGTCCGATGCATTCGAGGGTCCGGCCGACGGAGGCCACCTGGCCATGCAGGAATTGCTGCTGGGATTTGGCCGCGCCGCCGGGTACGCCGGAGCCTTCGAGCTAGGTATACGGGCCCATGGATTCGCGCCACTCCGTCGATGTCTGCCTCCGCGACGACCGTCTTCGGCGCCTCGCGATCGTGGAGTGCTCCGGGCCGAGGACAACGCTCCGCCACAGCAATGCGGGATTGTCTTCTCGGTCCACGCCACGCTCCGCGCGCTCGTGCACCCGGCTCACGATTGCGACAGTGGTCGTCTTGCGGCCAGGAACCGCCGCGCTTGACGAACGGCTGCCCACGCAAACGACGTCGTCGAAGCAGGCCGGGGAGCGGCACGGGCGCAGGCACCGAGCGCACCCGGCGCGCCGTCTGCGTTCAGCGGGGCTCGGGGCTACGATACTGACGCACGCACCGTCAGAAGTCCGAGGTCACCGAAATCCCCATGGCCCTCACCGAAGCCGCCGTCCTCGACGTCCTGCGCCAGGTCCAGGAACCCGAGCTGGGTGGCGACCTCGTGACCCGGAACATGGTCAAGGACCTTCGCATCGACGGGGCCGCGGTGGCGTTCACGATCGAGCTGACGACGCCCGCCTGCCCACTCAAGGACGAGATCGAGGCCGACGTTCGGACCAAGATGGCGCCGCTGGGCGTGTCGAGCATCGACATCAACTGGTCGGCGATGGTCCGCCGGGCGGCGCCCAGCCAGCCGCAGCAGCTGGTCCCCGGGGTCAAGAACATCATCGCCGTGGCGTCGGGCAAGGGCGGCGTCGGCAAGAGCACGGTCAGCGTCAACCTCGCCGTCGCCCTGGCCCAGTCAGGCGCATCGGTCGGGTTGCTCGACGCGGACATCACCGGGCCGAACATCCCGATGATGCTGGGCGTCGACGGCCAGCCCAAGGCCAGCGAGAACAACCGGATCACACCCCTCGAACGCCACGGGGTGAAGGTCATCTCGATCCAGTTCTTCGTCCCCGAGGGTCAACCAATCGTCTGGCGCGGACCGCTCGTCGGCGGAGCGATCCAGCAGTTCCTTCGGGACGTCGAATGGGGTGACCTCGACTACCTGGTGATCGACCTCCCGCCGGGAACGTCCGACGCCCAGCTGACCCTGGCCCAGGCCGTGCCGATCAGCGGGACGGTGTTGGTCACCACGCCCCAGGAGGTTGCGCTGGCCGACGTGAGCAAGGCCCTGGCGATGCTCAAGCGGATGAGCGTCCCGGTCATCGGCGTCGTCGAGAACATGGCCGGCTTCATATGCAGCCACTGTGGCGAGGTCACCGAGATCTTCGGCCGTGGCGGCGGCGAGCGGTTCGCCCAGCAGCACGGCCTGGAGTTCCTCGGCTCGGTCCCGCTGGACGTGACGGTCCGCCAGGGCGGCGACGTCGGTGTCCCGGCGGTTGCCCAGCGTGAGCCAGGGCCGGCGGCCCAGGCCCTCAGCCATCTCGCCCAGATCGTCGCCGCGCGGATGAGCGTCAGGGCGGCCGGGCGCGACGAACAACCGGTCCTGACGATCTCCTGACGCCCCGCGCGGCGGCGCGCGTAGACTGACCCCGACGCCCCCCTGAAATCGGGGCGCCGCGTGCAGAGGACGGTCCGTCGGTGCGTTGCCCGGCCTGTGGTGCGCCGTCGGGGCCGGCGGCGCGGTTCTGCGACCAGTGCGGAAGCCCGTTACTCGCGCCCGCGACGGCGCCGACGGGTGCCCGCGCCGCCCGTCCCAGGCGCGGCCGCACCACGCCCGAGCCGTCACTGGCCCCGTCGCCGGATATCGAGGCCGGCGACCGGCGAGTGGTCACCGCCCTGTTCGCGGACCTCGTGGACTACGTCCGGATGCTGGCCGAGCACGATGCCGAGGTCGTCAAGCTCCGGGTCGATGCCGCGCTCGCGGCGATGGACGCGGCGGTCGTCCAGTACGGCGGTCGCCGGGAGAAGTTCATCGGCGACGCCATCTTCGCGGTGTTCGGCTACCCGCGGTCGCACGGTGACGATGCCCTCCGGGCGTCGCTGGCCGCGCTCGCGATCCGGGCCGCCCTGGCCGACCCCGAGAACGTCGGCGATGAGCCGCTAACCGTCCGGATCGGGATCGCCACCGGCGAGGTCGTCGCCGCGCCGCGGGCCGTCCCGGGCAACCGCGAGGTCTCCCTGACCGGGCCGGCCGTGGTGATCGCGGCACGGATCCAGGGCCTGGCGGGACCGGGCGAGATCCTGCTGGACGACGCCACGCTGCACGCGAGCCGGGGCCGGCTCGACGTCGACGACCGGGGCACCCGGCTGCTGCGTGGCCACACCGCGCCGGTCAAGGTGCATGCCCTCCGGTCGGACCTGAGCCTGTCGGCGGCCGAGCCCCCGGCCGGCCGGTTGATCGGCCGGCGCACCGAGCGTGAGCGACTCCGCCGGCTGCTGGACGAGTGCCGGCGCACGGGCACGGGCCGGATTGGCATCGTGATCGGCGAACCGGGGATGGGCAAGTCGCGACTCCTCGCCGATCTCGAGGCGGAGGCGCGGAGCAACGGCTTTCGGTGGACTTGGGCGGAGAACGTGTCCTACGCCACCGGCGAGCCGTACCGGTTCGTCCGTCACCTGGCCCAGGTCATCGCCGACGAGCAGGGCACCGACTCGGGGTCCATGGCCCGCCGCCTGCTGTTCACCGACGATCTCGATCCGAAGACCGCCCAGCGCGTTGCCGGCGGGATCGCCGCCATCGCTCGGGAGGCAGCCGCATCCGGCTGGGAGGCCGAGGAGTCCTTCGTGCCGGCGGACCCGGCGGAGATGACCGGCGCCATCCTCGACGCCACCCGCCGCTACACCCTCCGCCTCACCGAGGTGCTGGGTCCGCGGGTCATCGTGATCGACGACGTCCACTGGACCGACCGGTCCAGCGTGCCGATGATCGACCAGCTCGTCGAGATGGCCCGCCACCTGCCGCTGGTGATCCTGTTCGGCAGCCGGCCGGGACACCTGGCCGAACGCTACGCGAGCATCACCCCTGGACGTCCGGGAGCGCCGTTCGCCGATGCCCGGATCGACCTCGCCGGGCTGGCACCGTCCGAGACGGCGGAGCTCGCATCGGTCGTCGCCGGCGCGGAGCTGGAGGCCACCGGCGCCCGCGCCCTCCACCACCGAACGGGTGGCAACCCGCTGTTCGTCGGCGAAACGGTCCGGGCCCTGCTCGACGACGGCTCGCTGGCCATCGAGGAAGGCCGGGTCCTGCTGGTCCGCGAGACCGCCGGCGGCCTGCCGGTGACGCTCCGGGCGCTGCTGGGTGCGCGCATCGACGCCCTCTCGGCGGCGGCGCGCGACGCGATCGGGGTGGCGTCGGTGATCGGGATCACGTTCGATGCGGCCCTCGTCGGCGATCTCGTGGGCCGGCCACTGGCGCCCAGGGTGCTTGACCGGCTGGCCCAGTCCGCCCTCGTCGTGCCCGTCGAGGGACGAACGTCGTGGCGGTTCGCCCACGCCCTGATCCGGGATGCTGCCTATGCCGGGCTGCTGACCAGCCGCCGCAGGACGCTCCACGCCCGCCTCGCCGAGCGACTCGAGGCGGCCCCGGGAGCAGGCATCGGCGAGGCCGCGCTCCACCGCGTCGCCGCCGGCGACCACGCCCGGGCCCTGCCCCTGCTCGAGGAGGCCGCCCGCCAGGCGCGGGCGATCGGCGCCATCTCCGAGGCGGCTGGCTTCTATGCCACCGCGGCGGAGGTGGCGGCCGGCGACCCGGCCCGAGCCGCGGAGTACCGGCAGGCGGCAGATGCCGTGGCGATCGACGAGGCCGCCGGAGACCGGGTCGGAACGGGACTGGCGAGCGGGAGCTAGCTCTAGCCCGCCTCGAGCACCTCCGCCGGGGCCGATCCCGGGGTGCCGGCTCGGACCTCGACGGACAGGTCGGGCACGCCCACGATCGCCAGCCCGCCGCGATCCATCGCTCGACGGCGGATCGTCTCGCGGAGCGTCGTCGGATAGTGGACCAGGAGCGCCCTGCCGACGCCCGCGGCCTCGGCCATGTCGATCGCCTCGTCGGCGGTCACGTGGCCCCGTTCGGCGTCGTCGAACGCCGAGTTCGCGAGCGTGGCCTCGCAGACGAACAGGTCCGCTCCCTGGGCGATCTCGACCAGCTCGCCGCTTGGCCCGGTGTCGCCGGCGTAGACGAGGCGCGTCCCGTCGGCCGAGGTCACCTCGACGCCCCAGGCGGGGACGTAGTGGCGCCCCCGGATGAACCGGACCCGCAGGTCGCCGAAGGTCTCATCCACGGCCGGCTCGTAATCGCGGACCTCGAAGGCGTCGTCGAAGAAGGTGGGGCGTTCGCTGACCGCCGCTGCCAGGTCGCGGACGTGGTCGCGGCCGCCGGGCGGCAGCAGGACGGGCAGCCGCTCCGGTTGGCGGCCGGCCCACGGGAAGAGGTAGCGCAGGCCCACGATGTCGATGTAGTGATCGGCGTGCAGGTGACCGCAGATGACGCCGGTCAGCGAACGCGGATCGATCCGACCTTGGAGGCGGGAGATGACTCCCTGGCCGCAGTCGAGGAGCAGCCGGGTCTCCCCGGATTCGACGAGCAGCCCGGACGCGGGCGTGTCCGGCTGCGGTTGTGCGGTTCCGCAGCCGATGACCGTCAGGCGCACGAAAGCTGGCCCATCGGATGCGGCATCGGCGGATCATCTCCGACCCTGCCCCGCACGTCCAGACACGCAGGGGACACGGCGGCTGTCGACGGTTCGACAGGTGCCGTTGACCGTTCGCGCCGCGAAGATCGCGGCCGGCTGGCACGGGCAGGTACGATGTCCCGCGTGATCGAGACTCGGCCGCTCGCCACGACGCTCGCCGCGGTGCCGCTGTTCGCCGGCCTCGACGAGGCCAGCCTGGACAGCGTGGGCCGGGGGATGCGGGCCCGCCGCTTCCGGCGAGGCGAGGTCATCTTCCACCTGGGCGATCCCGGCGATGCCCTGTTCGTGGTCATGTCAGGGGCCGTCAAGATCACGCTGCCCTCGGAGACCGGCGACGAGGCGATCCTCGCCACCCTCCGTTCGGGCGACTTCTTCGGCGAGCTGGCCCTGCTCGACGGGGCGCCCCGGTCGGCGTCCGCAGCGGCGCTCGAACCCACCGAGACGCTGGTCCTGCCCCGCGACCGCTTTCGCGAGCTGATCGCGACCGAGCCCGCCATCCGCGATGCCCTGCTGCACGCGCTGGCCAAGGAGCTCCGGCGGCTGACGCTCCATGTCGAGGAGCTCCACTTCCTCGACATCGCCGGCCGTCTCGCCGCCCGCCTGGCACGGTTGTCCGACGAGCAGGGCCGGCCCCAGCCCGATGGCAGCATCCGGCTGGACGCGCCGATCACCCAGAGCGACCTGGCGTCGATGGTTGGCTGCACCCGCCAGTCGGTCAACAAGCTCCTGGGGTTGTTCGTCGACGACGGCCTGATCCGCCTTGAGCGGGACGCGATCATCATCGTCAACCTCGACGCGCTGGTCCGCACCTCACACCGCTGAGGGTCAGCCTCAGCCTGCGCTGATCACGCCCTCGCTGCCCACCTGCAGGAGCTGCTTCCAGCTCGCATCGAGATGCGATGCGGCCAGGGCGACGATCCGCCTGACCAGCCGTTCCGAGTCCTTCGACCCGCCGGCCGCCAGCGCCACGATCGGGTCGACGGGGACGGCCAGGACCTCCGTGGGCCCGACGGCACGGGCGGTCGAAAGCGTGATGGCACCGCCGCGCATCGCCGACCAGCCGACCAGATCCCCCGGTTGGAGCGTGTCGACGATGACCGATCGGCGATTCGCCTCGGCCCGGAGGATGAGGCCGCCGCTGATCACGACGTGGAGCGTCGCCGCGGGCTGGCCCTGCTCGAACAGGGTGTCGCCGTCGTCGAGGCGCTTTCGAACGGTTGCCCCGGCGAGGCCCGACAGCTCGTCCTCCGGCAGGCCCTCGAAGAGGGAGATCCGGCCAATCTCGGCCACGGTCACGGCGTTCATCGGCGGGCCTCCTCGATGGGTCGCTGGGGATCGGCGCTCGGTGGCGGGGCGCCGGGCGTCGCGTTCGGGCCGTCGAGCGTTGCGAGCAGGATTGCGGCCGCGGTCAGGGCGGCGCGCGCTCGTCCCTGCGCTCCGCCCAGGAAGGCGAGCCGGCGCTCCCGATGGGTGCCGTCAGGGGTCGAGATCGCGACGCTGACCGACGTGTCGTCGCCGCGCGGCCGGGCCCGGACGCAGATGCCGACCTCGGTTCCGGCGCGCCGCCGGATCTCCTCGGCGAGGCGCTCCAGGTCATCGGCGGCCGAATCGGCACGGCTCCCCGGCCGCGACTCGGCCAGCGTCAGCCAGCCGGCGTCCCCGAACAGGGCGCCGAGCGCCCCGCCCGTCCCCAGCTCGACCGCGGCGAGCGACCAACCGCGCTCCGCGAGGCGCTCCCCGATGGCATCCGGCCAGGACGCCGTCCCCGTCGCCCAGACCCAGGCTCCGACGCGCTCGCGGACCGCGGCCTCGGCGGCATCGGCGAGGTCGGTCGCCGTTCGCGCCGGATGCCCATCGACCGGGTCCTCCCCGACGGCGGAGATCCGGACGTCGACCGCGTCCGCACGAGCATAGGTCGCGACGATGGGATTCGGTGCCCGGAGGAGCTCTTCGCCCAACAGGTCGGCGACCTGCGACTCGCCGATCCCGGTGAGCCGCAGGATCCGGCGCGCCGAATCCCGACCGAGCCGACGTTCGGCCAGTCGGGGGAGCACCCACTCGTGCCACATCGGCCGCATCTCGCGGGGCGGGCCGGGCAGGGCGACGATGACGCCACCGTCGGCGCGGTCGACCCACCACCCGGGCGCCGATCCGTTGGCGTTGGGAATGCTCACGGCCGACGGGATGAGCCAGGCCTGCTTGAGGTTCAGCTCCGGGAAGTCGATCCCCCGGCGATGCCACAGGCCGCGGAGCCAGACCTCCAGGTCCGGGTCGACCGTCGTCGATTCACCGCACGAGGCGGCGATGGCCTCGCGCGTCAGGTCGTCGGGGGTTGGGCCGAGGCCGCCGGTCGAGATGACGAGGTCCGCGCGAAGCGCCGCCGCGGTGAACGCCTCGGCGGCCACGGCCAGGTCATCCGGTAACGCCTGGAGCCTGAGGACGCGCACGCCGAGCCCCGTCAACTCGATGGCCAGGTCGCCGGAGTTGGTGTCGCGCGTCTCGCCGACGGTCAGCTCCGTGCCGATCGCCAGCAGCTCGGCGGTCTGGATGGCCCGCGACTGGGCGCCTCGTGGCTGCGGCATCGACGGCAGCGTACCGCACGGCAGCTGTAACGCCCGGTACCATCGGGGGGAGGCCGGCGCCCGAACGGCGCCGGTACAGTCCGCGCACCTGGCGGCGCACGACGGATGGCCCGGCGGCGACGCCTGCAAACTGGCAGACAGAGCCATGGCGACCATCGACGGAAGCGGGTTCTCGCAGCTCGATCGGCTGCTCCAGCTCGTCCGGCGGACCCGGGAGCTGCTCGATGCGGTCGCCGACGCGGGCGAATTGCCGGAGGGCGGCGCCGCCTTCATCGAGGCGACGACGCTGCCGCACCTCGAGGGCGTCCACACCGGCTTCCACGGATCGCTGCGTTCGGACGCGGCCGATGCGGCCGAGCTCCGCTACCTCCTCCTCCAGGTCGCCCAGCTGCGGGTGGGTTCACCGGACGGCCCGGCCGAGCGGAGGGCCGCCGAGGCGGAGGTTGCCGCCGAGCGACGCCTTCTCGATTCGCGCCCAAGGACGTCGGAGATCCAGGGCATCGAGCCCTGGCATCTCGCCGCCTACGCCCACGCCAGGGTGGTGCTCGCGGTCATCCCGCAGGTCCCGGAGGACCGGGTCCGGTATCCGGCCGGCCGGCGGAGCTACGCCGATATCGCCTCGCCGCGTGGGCCCGCTGAGCTCGCAGCCCGGATCGAGGAACTGGAGCGTGAGCTCTGGCGGGCGGTCACCGGGCGACCGTCGCCGGTCCATCATCCGGCCTTCCGGCGGACGTACGGCTTCTTCGACGCCGCCGATCAGCTGGGCTACCGGGCGTTCCGCGGCGCTGCCTGAGGTCCGCGGTCCTGCGAGGACCGTGCAAGGTCCCGCGGCAACCGACACATCCGGGCCGCGCGAGCGCCGCTGCTATGATCGAGCCCGATCCCCGCAACGCCCACCCCTTGTTGGAGTCGACCCCTGGACGAGTCATCGAGCGCGCCGCGCCCTGAGCCCAACCCCGACCCGAGCGACGGACCCACCGGACCGCGGCCGGACGTGCCCGCGCCCGGCCTGCGTGATCAGCTGGGCGCGACCGGTTCGGCGTTCCAGCGGCTGGTCGGCTCGCACGTGGAGCTGGCCAAGGCGGAGGTTGGCGAGATCAGCGGCGAGATCGGCAAGATCGCGATCCTCATTGGCGTCGCGGTCGGGGTCGCGTTGCTGGCCGGGCTGCTGCTTGGCATCGGCATCTTCCTGTGGCTCGGCGAATGGATCTTCGGATCGATGGGCTGGGCACTCGTCCACGGTCCGTTGTTCCTCGTCGGGATCGGCATTGCGGCCGTTCTGGCGGCGCTCGGTTACGCCGGCGGGAGGATCGTCTCGAGTTTTGTCATCGCCGCCGTCATCGGCATCGTCGTCGGCGTGGTCCTCGGGTCGGACCTGACGAACCGTGGCTGGACGGCCCTCGGGGACTCGGTCGCCGGCAGCGTGGCCCCGGAGATCCGGCCGCTGGCCGTGGCGGCAGGAACGCTGGCCCTGATCTTCGCCGTCGTCGGGCTCGTGCTCGGCGGACGTGGCGGCGGCATGGGCGGGGCCATCGGTGGAGCGCTGGCCGGAGCGATCCTGGGCGGATTGCTGGGCCTGCTGACCTCGATTGCCCTTGGACCCAGGGTCGGCGCCGCCATCGGGCTGGCGGTCGGTCTGGGCGCCTGGTCGGCGCTGATGGGCGCCGGCGTGGCCCGCGAAGGCATCGACACGGACGAACTCAAGGCGCGGTTCTGGCCGAAGCAGACCATCGACACCACGAAGGAGACCATCGAGTGGGTGCGCAAACGGACGCCGCTCGGGCCCAGATCCTGACGGCCCGGGCCGAGCTTGAGACCGAGGTCTCGCGGCTCGAGGCTGCTGGCCGGGCGGCCGTCGACATCCCGGCCAAGGTGCGTCGCGCGCCGGCCAAGACGGCGGGCATCGCCGCCGGCGCGGCCTTCCTCGTTGCCGGTGGCCCAGGCCGGGTCGCTCGCCGCGTTCGGCGCGCGATCCTGGGCCCCCAGGCCGACATGCCGAAGTCGATGTTGCCCAAGGAAGTCGACGAGCAGCTCAAGAAGCTCGGCTCGGACGGCGAGAAGGTGCGGGGGACGATCGAGCGGGAGTTCGCCAAGTACCTCGAGGAGCACCGCGAGGATCGCGAGAAGCGCGACCTCGGTGCCGTTACGGCGATGCTCCTGACGCTGATTGCCAAGCCAGTAACCCAGCAGGCCGGCCGACGGCTGGCCAAGGAGCTGTTCTCACCGGATGGGGCGTCGTTCCAGGACGCGGTCGAGCGGATCCGCGAGCGGCGCGAGGCCGGCAAGGGGACGACGCCCGAGGCCTGACCGCCGGCCCGGCGGACGATCGCCTGCACCCCTCGTCGCCCAATCCGGGTCGGTGATACCTGTCGCCTACCCGCCGAGTGACTCATAAGCAAGGAATGGGCGGCAGCCATGGCCCCGCCGGCGCCGGCCACGCACGGACGAGACGGAGACGTGGGGCGGCGATCAGCCGGGAGTCACATACCAGTCAGTGGGCGGGTATCCGACGAGACCCTGCGTTCAGCCCAGGGACGACGCGATCATCGCGACCAGCGGCGGTCCGCCCTGGATCAGTGCCGCCGTCAGGAATCGCCGGTTCGACGCGTACAGGACGACCGCCGCGCCGAGCATGACCCCGCACGCGACCAGGACGATCGCGCGACCCTCCGCCACCTGCCCGCCGGCGGCGAGACCCACCCCGACGGCCACGGCGACCGCGAGGAAGAGGTTGTAGAACCCCTGGTTGAAGGCCATCGGCCGGACGATCGCGGCCTCCTCGGCCGACTTCAGCCCGAACCGGCGGAAGACCCTCGGTTGCTGGAATTGGACGCTCTCGAGGACGAAGAACCAGACGTGGACGAGCGCCGCCAGCACGGCGGCGACGACGGCGACGATCGGCATGGCCGCATTGTGGCCGACGGACCGATTGCCCGAGTACCATCGCCGCGGGCGAGTGGCGGAATGGCAGACGCGTCGGCCTTAGGAGCCGGTGCCCCGTACGGGGCGTAAGAGTTCGAGTCTCTTCTCGCCCACCATCCGAATCGGATGCCCGGGCAACCGGGTGTGTCCGGCCGCCCGGCGGGGGACCCCGCCCTATACTTTCGGTCCGATGAACGTCACCGCCACCCCTGCCCCCAAATCCGCCGTCAAGCTCGAAGTCGAGTTGCCCCCTGAGCGCCTCGACCGCGCGGTCGACGATGCTGTCCGCCGCCTGTCGCGCCGGACCCGGGTGCCCGGCTTCCGTCCCGGCAAGGCCACCCGATCGGTCCTCGAGCGCGTTCTCGGTCCGGGGGCCGTCCTCGAGGAAGCCGTCGAGCATCTCGTCCAGGACGCGTACCGCGACGCCCTGATCGAGCAGAAGATCCTGCCGCTCGCCAAGGCCGACGTGGACGTCGTTCAGGCCGAGGAAGGCAAGCCGGTCCGGTTCACCGCGATCGTGCCCATCCGGCCGGACGTGACCCTCGGCGACTACAAGGACTTCAAGTTCAAGCCTGAGATCGAGACGATCGACCAGCCCAAGGTCGACAAGGTGATCGAGGAGCTGCGCGACCAGAACGCCTCGCTCTCGCCGGTCGAGGATCGCGGCGCCCGGAACGGCGACTACGCGGTCATCCGGTTCGAGGGCAGCCGTGACGGCCAGCCGTTCGAGGGTGGCTCGAGCGACCGTATGCCGCTGATCCTCGGCGAGGAGCGGCTGATCCCGGGGTTCGAGGCGAACCTTGTCGGCCTCAAGGTGGGTGACACGACGGAGTTCGACGTCACCTTCCCGGACGACTACGGCGAGCCCAGCCTGGCCGGCCAGCCGGCTCACTTTTCGGTGGAGGTGCGCGAGCTCCGGGAAAAGGTCCTACCCGACGAGGACGACGCGTTCGCCCAGTCGATGGGCGACTTCGCCGACCTCGCCGCGCTCCGGACGGAGGTCCAGGCACGCCTCGAGCGGAACGCACTCGACAAGGCCCGCCACGAGTTCGCCGACCGGATCATCGAGTACGCCGTCTCGAACTCGACCCTCGAGCTGCCGGACGTCCTGATCGACCAGGAAGTCGAGGTCATGCACGACGAATTCCGGACATCGCTGGCCCGCCAGGGGATCAGCGAGGAGGCCTATCTCAAGGTCGTCGAGAAGACCGATGCCGACCTCCACGCCGACTTCCACCCGAAGGCCGAGCAGCGGGTCAAGGTCCTCCTCGTCCTGACCAGGATCGCCGAGACCGAGGGCCTCGAGGTTCCCGAGGAGGATGTCGAGGCGGAGGTGGCCCGTGGCCGCGAGCGCTACGCCAGCGATCCGAAGCTGCTGCGGTATTTCGACTCGGAGCGAGGCCGGAACTTCATCCGGAGCACGCTCCGGCGAAGCCGGGTCGTCGAGACGCTGGTCGACGACTGGCTGGCCGCCCACCCGGACCATCCGGCGCTGCCGCACGCCGAGTCCGCACCGTCGTCGGCGGTCGAGGCATCGGCAGCCTCGGCGGCCGCCCTCGACGCGACCGACCCCGTGGACGCCCACTCGCACCCGCACGACGACGCCGTCCCCGATCCTGCCGCCAGCCAGGCCGGCTGACCCGCCACCACGCGCCCAGAGGGAGATCTCGAATGCTCGTTCCGATGGTCATCGAGTCGTCCAGCCGTGGTGAGCGCGCCTACGACATCTACTCGCGGCTCCTCCGCGAGCGGATCATCTTCCTCGGCGACGCGATCGAGGACCACCTGGCCAACCTGGTGATCGCCCAGCTGCTGTTCCTCGAGTCCGAGGACCCGGAGAAGGACATCAGCCTGTACATCAACTCGCCGGGTGGGGTGGTGAACTCCGGGCTCGCGATCTACGACACGATGCAGTACCTGCGGGCGCCGGTCAGCACGATCTGCATCGGCATGGCGGCCTCGATGGCGGCCGTCCTGCTGGCCGCCGGGGCCAAGGGCAAGCGCTACGCCCTGCCGAACAGCCGGATCATGATCCACCAGGGCTCGGGCGGGTTCCGCGGCAACGCGCCGGATGCGCTGATCCAGATGAAGGAGTGGGAGTTCCTGGTCCAGCGCAACCACGAGATCCTGGCCAAGCACACCGGCCAACCGCTCGCGAAGATCCAGAAGGACACCGATCGGGACTATTTCATGGCTCCCGAGCAGGCGAAGGACTATGGCATCATCGACGCGGTGTACACGATGCCGGGCGACTCGCTGATCGCCCAGGCCCACGACGCGGGCCTGGGAGGCGGCGAGGGATCGTCCGTCACCGAACCGTCGTCGGTCGAAGGGCCGGCGCCGAAGAAGGCCAAGGAGTAGCGGGTCCAGGGGACGCGCTTCAATGACAGGACGATCCGGGTGACATCTTCCAGCAGCAGCAAGGGCCCCAAGGTTCCGTATCGCTGCTCGTTCTGCGGCAAGAGCCAGGAGCAGGTCCGCAAGCTCATCGCCGGCCAGGGCGTCTACATCTGCGACGAGTGCATCAACCTCTGCCAGGAGATCATCGAGGAGGAGATGCTCGAGCAGCCCAAGGCCCGGCCGCAGGCTGCCAAGCTGCCCAACCCCCGCCAGATCAAGTTCGCGCTCGACCAGTACGTGATCAGCCAGGAGAAGGCCAAGAAGGTCCTCTCGGTGGCGGTCTACAACCACTACAAGCGGGTCAACGCCGGCCACACCGTCGACGACGTCGAGCTCCAGAAGTCGAACGTCCTGCTCGTCGGTCCAACGGGTTCCGGCAAGACGCTGCTCGCCCAGACCCTGGCCCGAGTTCTCGATGTCCCGTTCTGCATCGCCGACGCGACCTCGCTGACCGAAGCAGGCTACGTCGGCGAGGACGTCGAGAACATCCTGCTGCGGCTCATCCAGGCGGCCGATTTCGACGTCGCCCGGGCACAGCGCGGAATCATCTACATCGACGAGATCGACAAGATCGCCCGCAAGGCCGACAACCCGTCGATCACCCGCGACGTGTCCGGCGAGGGCGTCCAGCAGGCGCTGCTCAAGATCCTCGAGGGCACTGTCGCCAACGTCCCGCCACAGGGTGGCCGCAAGCACCCCCACCAGGATTTCATCCAGATCGACACCACCAACGTGCTGTTCATCTGCGGTGGCGCGTTCGACGGCCTGGAGAAGATCGTCGAGGAGCGGATCGGCAAGCGCTCGATCGGCTTCGGGTCCGACGGCGCCGTCTCCAAGGCCGACAAGGGCCGGATCCTCGAGAAGCTGATGCCGGAAGACCTGCTCAAGTTCGGCCTGATCCCCGAGTTCATCGGCCGGCTGCCGGTCATGGTCACCCTCGTCACCCTGACATCCGATGACCTCGTCCGCGTCCTCACCGAGCCCAAGAACGCCGTCACTCGGCAGTTCCAGAAGTTCCTGGCGCTCGACAAGGTGGAGCTGGCGTTCACCGATGGCGCCCTCCGCGCCGCGGCGGAGGTGGCGCTGGACCGCAAGACCGGCGCCCGGGCCCTCCGATCGATCGTCGAGGAGGCGCTCCTCGAGGTGATGTACGACATCCCGGAACGAACCGAGATCCGCAAATGCATCATCACCGAGGAGACGATCCGGAGCGGCCGCTTGCCGTTGCTCCTCACCAAGGGCGACGTCGACAAGGGCGTCGACGAGACCAACTACGAGGAGTGGCTCGCCGCCCAGGGCGAGACGGCGTAGCTCCTCCGGTCCGGCGCCAGCAGCTCCGTGCCCCGCCCGCGTGCCACGTTCCCCCTCGGCTACCCGCCCGCGCCTACCTTCCCGTCGTATACCCGCCGACGGACTGGTATGCGAGCTTCACGGTCCCTCCGACCTTAGGTTTCGGTGGTGTCCGTGCGTGGTCGACGGCGGCGGACCCGCTCCCGACCGCCGGTTCCTCGCTTATCAGTCACCTGGCGGGTAGGCGACAGGAACCACCGGCCCGGGTGCGCGACCCGAACCACGCACCGACGGCAGGACACGGGCGAACCATCCGTGGCACGCTGGCGGAACGATGCGCGCCGCGTCCACGCGATCCCGCCGCCTGGCCCTGCCCGGCGGCGCTCGCCTCGCGGGCTTGCTGGCGAGACCCGGTGGCGGATGGCGAGCGGTTGCCCTCCACCGTCCGCTGGCCGGCCGGCTGGCACTCATAGGCGTCGCGGCAGCGATCAACGGCTGTCTCCCGGCTACCAACGCCGGCACGTTGCCGCCGACACTCACCGTCGAACCGGTCCGCGGCGGTGATGTCGCGTTCCAGAACGGCATCCCGGTGCCGGCGTTCGGAACGCCGTCGCGGTCCTCGGTCCGCCTGAGCGGCGCGTGGCGGGTCGACCGTACGGAGTTCGACAGCCAGCTGTCGCTGACGCCGCGCGGCGCCAGCCTGCCCCGGATCGAGGAGGGTGCCGCGGGCCGCCAGCTCCCCGAATACGACGACCGCGAGTGGGAGACGCTCGCCGTTCCCGGGAGCCTGAACCCGCCGCCGGATCGACGAGAGATCGGCGGTTGGTACCGCCGGGCGTTCAGCCTGCCGGAGGCTTGGGCCGGCCAGACATTGACGCTCAAGTTCGGTGCCGCGAACTACCTGGCCGACGTCTGGCTGAACGGCACCTGGTTGGGCTACCACGAGGGAGGCAGCACGCCGTTCGCCTTCGATGCTACCGCCGCGGCGCTCCCGGGCGCGCGCAACGTCCTCGCCGTCCGGGTCGACAACCCCGCCTGGGGCACCCGCAACGACATCGTGCCGTGGGGTCTCGCCGACTGGTGGAACTTCGGGGGCCTGACGCGGCCCGTCTGGATCGAGGCTGCGGCACCCGTCCACGCCGTCCGCGCGGACGTGGTCCCGCACCTCGATGGCGCCGATGTTTCGGTCGTCGTCCGCAACGCTGGCCCGGATTCCGTCGAACCGGTGGTGACCGTGGAGGTCTTCCCGGCCGACGCCGCCGACCCGGATCCCCTCGACCCGGACCCTCGCTCACTCATGAGCGACGACGCCCTGTCGGTCATCCGTACGCGACTGCCTGATCAGGCCCTGGCACCGGGCGACGTCGTCCGGCTCGAGACCAGCTTCCTCATCGACAACGCCGCGCCCTGGACGCCGCTGTCACCGTCGCTGTACGTCCTCCGGGTCACGATCCAGCTCGATGGGGAGGTGGTCGACCGGCTCCACGAGACGTTTGGTTTCCGGCAGGTGGCTCTCGACCCGGACGCGCCGGCGGTCCTGCTCAACGGACGCCGGGTGATGCTCACCGGTGCCGCGCTCCACGACCAGGTCCTCGATCCCGGATCAGGTGGGGGAGGTCACATCCCGGATCGGGCGGAGATCCTGGCCCAGCTCCGCCGCGCCGCGTCGATCGGGATCCACCTGATCCGGACCGGCCACACGCCGGCCAACCCGGACCTGCTGGGCCTGGCCGACCGCCTGGGCTTCGCCGTCTGGGAGGAGATCCCGCTCTACCACTACACGCCGCAGACGTACGAGATCGCGATGCGACGGGGCATCCCCCAGCAGATGCTTCGGGAGATGGCACTCCGCGACATGAACCGGCCGTCGGTGCTGTTTCACGGGCTGTCCAACGAATCGACCGGCGAGGAGGCACGGAGCCGAAGCCTGCAGGAGCTGCACGACATCGACCGGGCTATTGACGGCACGCGGCTGACGGGTCAGGCGGCCTACGGCTTCGCGCCGACCGATCCCAGCAGCGCCCCGCTGGACGTGGCCGGCTACACCTTCTATCACGGTGTCTTCTACGGCGCGGATGCCGCCGCCGACAGTACATCGGCCCTCGAGGCGGCCCACCGGACGTACCCCGAGAAGCCGATCGTGATCCTCGAATACGGTCGCTGGGCCGATGGCCCCAACGGGCTCGAGGCGCAACGGCACGTCTTCGAGCAAACGGCGCCGGCGCTCTTCAGCCATCGCGCGGCGCTGCCCGACGGCTTCGTCTCCGCGGCGGTCTGGTGGACGCTCGAGGACTACGCCACGCTCCGACCGAACCTGGCGATCGAGCACTTCGGGATGGTCGATCCGAGCGGCGGCCTGCGGCCCGTTGCCGAGGCCGCCCGGACGACCTTCGCCGACCTGCCGCAGGGGATCGGCCCGCCGGCCGCCAATCCGGCGCCGCCCCGTGTGCGGCCGCTGCTGCCCACCGGTTCCGGGCGACTGATGCTTGTCTACCTCGGCTACGGGGCGGCGACGGTCGTCACGATCCTGGGAGTGGTGCTCGGCACGCTGTTCCTGCGCGGTGGCCGCGGTCGCCGTATCCCGCCGGCCCGAGCTCGCGGAGCCCACCGCCCGATCACGCGGACCGCCCGATGAACCGCCCGCCGATCGTCCGCCGGATCATGCGGGGCCGGCGGCTGACCGACCCGGTCGACCTGCCGGCCGATCCCGGGACGCTCGCCGTCCGCGGCCGCCTCGCGTCGGTGTCGGTGGGTGCGTCGGCCGCTGCGGGGGCGTGGGTCGGCTTCGCGATCGGTCTCGTCATCGGCGCGCTGTTGGGGGCCGTCATCGCCTGGTTCTCCGGCGCGATCCTCGACTGGCAGCGCGACCTCGCGTTCACGTTCGGCGTCACCCGCCGGCTGCTGCCGTTCGGTGACCAGCAGGCGCTGCTGCGCGACATCGAGGCCCGCTGGTGGCTGGTGATTCCAGCGGTCGCGGTGGTCGTCGGGGTCGTTGCCGCCATGGTCGGGGCGCTGCTCGGCGGCATCCTCGCCGCTGCCTACAACCGTTCGCCGAAACACGCCCTGGTCGTCGTCGAGCTGCCCTCGGACGTGCCTGCGCCGGCCTCGGGGCCAGCGGAAGAGGCGGATCATGTCGCGGCCGCCAACCTCGCGCCGGGGCGGCCCCCGCCGAGCGCGCCAAACCCCGTGCTACACTCCCGGCTCCACGGCGCCGACCGGGAGGAGTAGCGCCTCGACGGCCACGGAGCGAGCGCGGGACGGTGCGAGCCGCGCGGGCACAGGGGCGTGAAGGTCACTCGCGAGCCGCGCGGCTGACGCCCGATAGCGCGTCGAGAGGGCATCCGGCCAGCCGGTCGCGATGGCGGCCAAATCGGCCCCGGATGCCGAACCAGCAGGTGGTACCACGAACCCGTTCGTCCGCTGGACGAGCGGGCCTTTTGTTGTTCGGAGCCCGAGATGACCGAGACGAAGAGCCCCGGCCTCCCGAAGTCATGGCAGCCGGCCGATTTCGAGGCCGCGATCTACGAGCGATGGCTCGCTGCCGACGTTTTCGCCCCCGATGGCGCCGGTACGCGCGCCGATCCGTCGAAGCCGCCCTTCGTCATCATCCAACCGCCACCGAACATCACCGGGGCCCTGCACCTGGGCCACGCGCTGACCTCCGCGCTCGAGGACCTGATGGTCCGCCACGCCCGGATGAGCGGCCGTCCCACGCTCTGGCTCCCGGGCCTGGACCATGCCTCGATCGCCGCCCAGTACGTGCTCGACCGGATCCTCGCCGATGAGGGCGCCGGCCGCGAGAGCCTCGGCCGCGAGCGGTACCTCGAGCGGATGTGGCAGTTCATCAACACGACCCGCGAGGTCATGCTCGGCCAGCAGCGCCGGATCGGCGCGTCGCTGGACTGGAGCCGGCTGCGGTTCACGATGGACGAGGGCTCCGCACGAGCCGTTCGCGAGTCGTTCACCAGGCTCCACCGGGAAGGGCTGGCCTACCGCACCGAGGCGCTCGTCAACTGGTGTCCGGGCTGCCGAACCAGCGTCAGCGATCTCGAGGTTATCCCGACGCCGGAGAAGGGGACCCTCTGGACGATCCGCTACCACCTGATCGACGAGGCGGCCGGCGAGCCAACCGCGGACGCGACGATCAGCGTCGCCACGACCCGCCCGGAGACGATCCTTGGCGACACCGCCGTAGCCGTCCATCCCGACGACGACCGCTTCCGGTCGATCGTCGGGCGGCTGGCGAGGATCCCGTTCGTCGAGCGCGATGTGCCGATCGTCGCCGACGAGGCCGTCGATCGCGAGTTCGGGACAGGCGCCGTCAAGATCACCCCGGCCCACGACCCGGCCGACTACGAGACCGGGCGCCGCCACGACCTGCCGATGCTGAACGTCCTGGCCGACGACGCGTCGATCAACGAGCTCGGCGACGGCTACACGGGGCTCGACCGATACGAGGCCCGCCAGCGGATCGTGGCCGATCTCGAGGCCCGCGGCGACCTCGTCGAGACCCGGCCGCACGACATGCTGATCGGCCGTTGCCAGCGCTCCAACGACGTCATCGAACCCAGGCTCAAGACCCAGTGGTTCGTCCGCACCGGGCCCCTCGCCGAGGCGGCCCTTGCTGCCACCCGCGGCGGCAAGACCCGGATCGTGCCGGCCCGGTTCGAGAAGGTTTGGGAACACTGGATGACCAACATCCACGACTGGAACGTCTCGCGCCAGCTGTGGTGGGGCCACCGGATCCCGGCCTGGTACTGCCCCGACGGGCACATCACCGTCTCCGCCGACGAGGGTGGCCCGCCGGCCTGCGAGACGTGCGGCCGTGCCGCCGGTGAGCTGACCCAGGATCCCGACATCTTCGACACCTGGTACAGCTCTGGCCTGTGGCCGTTCTCGACCCTCGGCTGGCCCGACGACACGCCGGACCTGCGCCGCTACTACCCGGGCTCGGTCATGGAGACCGGCTACGACATCATCTTCTTCTGGGTCGCCCGGATGATGATGCTGGGGATCCATTTCACCGGCGACGTCCCGTTCGAAACGGTCTACCTCCACGGTCTCGTCAAGGATCCGCTGGGCAAGCGGATGTCAAAGACCAAGGGCAACGTCGTCGACCCGCTCGAGGCCATCGACACCTCCGGCGCAGATGCGCTGCGGTTCGCCCTGATCCACGGGACCTCGCCCGGCAACGACCAGAAGTTCCGGGCCGAGAAGCTCGAGGACGGGCGCAACTTCGCGAACAAGCTCTGGAATGCGGGCCGGTTCGTCCTCGGCGCCCGCCCGTCGTCGATCGCAGCGGATACGCCGCGGACGGCGCCGGACCCGGACCGCCTGGGGCCCGCGGAGCGCTGGATCCTGTCGCGCCTGGCCGCCGCCGGCGAAGCCGCCGACCGGGCAATCGCCGAGTACTCGTTCGGCGAGCTGACGCGAACGCTGTACGACGCGATCTGGAGCGAGTTCTGCGATTGGGGATTGGAGCTGGCCAAGATCCGCCTGGCGGACGAGTCGCTGGCCCCGGCGGAGCGCGAGGCGACGTGGTGGACGCTGGTCGCGGCCCTCGACGCCTACCTCCGGCTGCTCCACCCGGTCATGCCGTTCGTGACCGAGCAGATCTGGGAGGCGCTGCCCCACGCAGCTACAGACCCGGAGCTGCTGATCGTGGCCGACTGGCCGGCGGCTCGTGCCCGGGACGAGGCGGCGGAGCGCGAGGTCCAGGCCGTCATCGACCTCGTCCAGCGGCTCCGGAATGCCCGGGCGGAGGGCCGCATCGAGCCCGGCACCTGGTTGCCCGTCGATGTCGTCGTGCCGGACGGTCTTCGTAGCGCGTTCGAATCGCTGGCGCCGGCGATCGAACGGCTGGCCCGTGCCCGGCCGCTCCGGATCGTGCCGTCGTTCGAGGTGCTGATGGCCGAGGCGGCGATGGATGGCCTGGCGATCGTCGGCGGGGACCTGGAAGCGGTGATTCGCCGGCAGCCGGATGACGCCGGCGGCGACGCGGAGCGGACCCGGCTCGAGAAGGAGCTGGCGGACGCCGAGCGCTTCCTCGACGCAGCCCGGGCGCGGCTGGCTGACGCCGCGTTCACCGGCAAGGCCCCGCCCGCAATCGTCGACGGTGCCCGGACCCGGGAGGCGGAGCTCGCCGACACCGTCAGCCGCCTGCGCGCTCGCCTGGGCCGCTGACGGTTCGAGGCCGGGCTGCTCGAAGAGCCGCCCGGCCTCGGGTTGGAGGAGCGAGGTCGATTGACCGTCAGCCCTTGACGGCACCTCCGGTGATGCCCCGGACGAAGTACCGCTGGAGGCTGATGAAGACGATCAGCGGCAGGATCATCGTCAGGAACGCCGCCGCTGTCAGGACGTGGGCGCCGAGGCCCTGCGAGCTCACGAGGCTCGCCACCCGGACGGTCATCGGCAGGTTCTGCGGGTCCGTCGGGCCGATGTAGATCAGCGAGACCAGCAGGTCGTTCCAGACGAACAGGAACTGGAAGATCGCCAGCGAGGCGATGACCGGCACGCTCATCGGCAGCGCCAGCCGGAAGAACGCGGTCGCCGGGTTGGCACCGTCGATCGACGCCGACTCGAACACCTCTCTTGGCAGGCCACCCATGTAGTTCCGCAGCAGGTAGACCGCGAACGGCAGGCCGTAGGCGGTGTGGGCAAGCCAGACCGCCAGGAACTCGCCGGCGATGTTCCAGCCGGCCAGCAGTCGAAGGACCGGGATCAGCGTCGACTGGAGCGGGATGACCAACAGCCCGACCACGGCGATGAAGATCGCGTTCCGGTACGGGAAGTTCATCCAGGCGAAGGCGTACGCGGCAAACGACGCCACCATGACCGGGATGACCGTCGACGGGATGGTGATGAACAGGCTGTTGATGAACGCGTCGCCGAGGTCATTCGCCTCGAGCACGTGGGCGTAGTTGTCGAGCGTGAAGTCCCACGGCGGGAACAGCGCATTCCACCAGCCCGATTCGGCGACGTCCGCCGCGGGGCGGAACGAGTTCACGAACAGGCCGGCGGTGGGGACGATCCACAGGAACATCAGGCCGATGACGATCGCGTGGAGGGCGATCCGCGACCAGCCCCGGCCGCCCTTCCGCTCGCGCACGGCGGTCGCCTCGAGCGGTTTGGTGACGACCGTCATCGGAGCGCCTCCTGCTCCCGGAAGCGTTTGACGTTGAGCACCATGAACGGAATGATCGCCACCAGGAGGACGACGGCGACCGTGCTCGCCCGCCCGAAGTGGTTGGGCAGGGTGAACATCTGCTGCCACATCTCGCGGGCGACGACGTCGGTGCCGAACCCACCGTTGGTCACGGTATAGACGATGTCGAACGACTTGAGGGCCGTGATCACGATCGTCGTCCCGACGACGAAGATCGTCGGGGTCAGCAGCGGCAGGATGATCCTCCGGAAGACGTGCCATTCATTGGCCCCGTCGACCCGGGCCGCCTCCAGCAGCTCCGTGCTGATGCCCTTGAGACCGGCCGACAGGATCACCATCGCGAACCCCGTCCACATCCAGATCCCGATGAAGATCAGGGCGAAGTTGTTGATCGGCTGTTCCTGGACCCACCGGATGGGGCCCAGGCCGATGAGGCCGACCAGCGCATTCAGCGTCCCTGTCTGGGGCTCATTCGGCAGCCGGTACTGGTACATGAACTGCCAGATGATCCCCGCGGCGACGAAGCTGATGGCCAGGGGCACGAAGATCGCCGACTTGGCGATGGACTCGTAGCGGACCCGGTCGACGAGGATGGCGATCAGCAACCCCAGGCCGACCACGCCGGCGGTCATGAACACGACCCACAGCACGCTGTTCCGGACGGCCTCGATGGTGCCGGCATCCCGGAAGAACCAGAGGTAGTTGTCGATCCCGACAAAGTTCTGCGACGAGGCGTCGAGGAACGACAGGACGATCGTGTTGATCGTCGGGTAGATCAGGAACACGATCAGGAAGGCGACCGCGGGGGCGATCCAGAACCACGGCCGGATCCGGCCCTGGCGCTTCTCCGGCAGGGCCTGGATCAGGCGCTCCGTGAGAAGGATGTACCCGACCAGCGCCGCCGGCACACCAATGACCACGATCAGCGCGGTGACGAGCTGGTCCATGGACTCCTCCTGGTGTTGGGCCGGGGGCGGGCGAGCGGTCGCCCGCCCCCGGGCAGGTGGCTACTGCGCGTAGGCGTCCGTCTGGACTGCGTCGAGACGACCGAGGATCGCGTCGAGGTCGGCCGGGTTCTCGGCGAAGTTCACCATCTCCGCGAAGAACGCCGCCTTCATCGACCCGGGCATCAGGTCGCCGCCGTCGAAGCGGAAGACCGTCGCGTCATGGATCGCGTCCGCCGACTTCTGCTCGACGGCATCGGGGTAGGTCGTCACCTTGGTGTTGGCGGAAACGAACCCGCCCTTGTCGGCCCAGATCTGCTGTGCCTCGGCGGTGACGAGGTACTTCAGCAGGTCCTTGGCCGCGGCCTTGTCCGAGAACAGCCCGAACAGGTCGCCACCACCGGTGAGCGCGCCCGCGTACGCTGAGTTGATCTCGGGCATGACGAAGAAGTCGTAGTCCTCCGGAGCGGCCCCCGCCGACTCCTGGAAGAAGCCGCTGATGAAGCTGGCCTGGTGGTGGAACTTGCACCCCGGCGGGTCGTCGAACATCGGGTTCGCCCCGGCGCCGAAGTTGGTGCTGTTGATGAACTCCTTGCCACCGTAGCTGTTCTCGAGGACCTCGCCGAAGGCCTCGAACGCCGTCTTGATGGCCGGGTCAGTCCACTTCGTCGTCCCGGCGACCCAGCTGTCGTACACCTCCGGGCCGGCCTGCCGGATGACAAAGTCCTCGACCCAGTCGGTGCCCGGCCAGCCCGAGTCGGCGGCCAATTCGAAGCCGACGCAGAACAGCGATTCGGCCGGGTCCGGACTGATCGCCATGACCTCGTCCCAGGTCGCTGGAACTGTGCCGTCGTAATTGGCCTTGTTGTACCAGATGAAGCCCTTCACCGAGAGCTTGATGAAGACCGCCGTGACCTTGCCGTTGACCTTGCCCAGATCCACCAGCGCGGGCACCGTGTCGGCGGTATAGGTGTTCATGTCGAGAACGGTGTCGATCGGCTTGAGCGCGCCTTGCGCTGCGAACTGCGCCATCTCGCCCGGACCCGGAAGGCCGGCGAGGTCGGGCAGGGTCCCGGAGGCGACGGCCGTCGTCAGGTACGCACCCAGGCCGCGCGATCCGGTATAGGCCACCTTGTTGCCGGTCTTGGCCTCCCACGGTGCGACCATCGCCTTGAAGTTGGCCTCCTCGGCGTCGCCCCACGAGCCGATGACCGTGACCGTCTTGTCGTTGGCGCCGCCGCCCTGGGTACAGGCACCGACGATCAGGACCATCGCCCCGAGCATCGCCGCCAGGGCTCGTTTCGTCGAAGACTTCATCCGCTTCTCCTCTTCTCGGTCCGGTCTCTCCTCAGCGGACCGTCGCTGGCCAAATGGGTGGCGCCAGGGTCGTCAGTGACCCCGGCGCGGGGAACGGGAGGAACGCGGCGGCCCGGTCGACGCCCGGACCACCAACTCGGTGGGCAGGAGCGTTCGCCCTGGCAGGGTCGCGCTGGCGATCCGGTCGAGCAGTGCCACGCCGACGGCGTGACCGAGCTCGTAGGCCGGCAGTCGCACGGTGGTCAGCGGCGGGTCGAAGAACGCCGCGAGTGGAATGTCGTCGAAGCCGACGATCGACAGGTCGTCGGGGACCCGCAGCCCGGCCGCTCGTGCCGCGCCGATCGCCCCCAGGGCGACCACGTCACTGGCGACGAAGACCGCGTCCAGGTCCTGGCCAAGCAGTTGTTCCATCGCCCGGTGGCCGCTCGGCGCGTCGAAGCCGCCTTCCGCGACCCACGCGGCGTCCGCCTCGATGCCCGCGGCGGCGAGGGCCGTCTGGTAGCCGCCGAGCCGCTCACGCGCCGCGGTATAGGCCAGCGGCGCATTCGTGATGCAGCCGATCCGGCGGTGGCCCAGCGACAGCAGGTGCTCGACCGCGCCCTGGGCGCCGGCGAGGTTGTCGACGTCGACGCTGGGGACGGCAACGCCCGGCAGCGAGCCCTGCAGGACGATCGGGAAGCCGTCCCGGGTGAGGGTCACCAGCTCCCGGTCGTCGATCCGCGGGCCCGACACGGCCAGGCCGTCGCAGCGGCCGGTCCGCAACAGGTCGGCGTACGGACCGTCGCCGGCGTCGTGGGCCTCGACGATGATCCGGAAGCCGCCGGTCCGGGCAGCCGTCGTCAGGCCCCGCAGGTTCTCGGCCAGGAAGGCGTCCCCTGCCACCTGTTCGGCCGTCTGCCGGAAGACCAGCCCCAGGGTGTGGCTCCTGCCGCCCACCAGCTGGCGAGCGGAGGCATGGGGGTGGTAGCCCAGCTGCCGGGCCGCCTGGATGACCCGTTCGCGCGTCGCCGGGCTGATGCTCACGTCACGACCGTTGAGGACGAACGAAACCGTCGTCCGGGACACGCCGGCCAGGGCGGCGACGTCCGCACTCGTGGGTCGCCTGGGATCCATTGGGCACTCGCACCCCGCGACGCAGACAGCGAGCTGCTGGGCGGCCGGGGCTTGACCCGGACCTCCTCCGCGCCCCAGACTAACTCGCGTCAGTAACGCGTATTAACTACGCCGGACCGGCTCCCGTCAAGCACCATTTCGAGTCTCGCCCACGGCCATCGTTCAAGCCCACGAGAATTCGCCGGCATGACCATCGAGTCATTCCCCGAGTCGCGTCTTCCGGACCCAACGGCGGATTCCGCGCCGCCCGCGCCGCGAGCCGTCCGACCCGTCGAGGGCGCCCGCTTCGGCGACGACTGGTGGCAGCGTGGCGTCGTCTACCAGGTCTATCCCCGCAGCTTTGCCGACTTCAGCGGCGACGGGGTGGGCGACCTGCCGGGGCTCATCGCCCGCCTCGACCACCTCAACGACGGCACCGAGAGCTCGCTCGGCGTCGACGCCATCTGGTTGTCACCGATCTACCCGTCACCCGGCTTCGACGTCGGCTATGACGTCTCCGATCACGCCGCGATCGACCCGCTCTTCGGCACCCTTGACGACTTCGACCGGCTCATCGACGAGGCCCACCGGCGCGGATTGCGGATCGTCCTGGACCTGGTCATGAACCACACCAGCTCGGCCCACCCATGGTTCCAGGAATCGCGGGCCGACCGGAACGGCGTCAAGGCCGACTGGTATATCTGGCGCGATCCCGGCCGGCAGTTTGCCCGGCCCCGCGCCCGGCGCCGGCCCAACAACTGGGTGTCGTTCTTCGGCGGCCCGGCGTGGACCTGGGACGAGGCGCGCGGCCAGTACTACCTGCACACCTTCCTGCCGGAGCAGCCGGACCTCAACTGGCGCAACCCGGAGGTCCGCCAGGGGATGCTCGAGATGGTCCGGGGCTGGCTGGACCGCGGTGTCGACGGTTTCCGGCTCGACGTCTTCAACGCCTTCTTCAAGCACGCCGATCTGCTGTCGAACCCCCGCCGGGTGCTCGGTCGGCGGCCCTACGACCGCCAGCGCCACCACTACGACAAGGACCAGCCGGAGCTCCACGAGTTCCTGGCCGAGCTGCGCGCCATGGTCGACGAACGCGATGGCCGGATGACCGTCGGCGAGCTGTTCGCGACCGAAGCCCGGCGGGCCGCCGAATACGCCGCGCCGCGCCACCTCGTTTTCGACTTCCACCTGATCCACCAGCCGTGGCGGGCCGAGGCGATCGCCCGCGCGACCGCGGAACGGGAGCAGATCTTCGGGCCGTCCGGCTGGCCGACCGTGGTCCTGTCCAACCACGACCAGTCCCGTCACGTCACCAGATTCGGGGCTGGACCGCAGGGTGATGCCATCGCCCGAGCTGCGGCGGTGCTGCTGCTGACGCTCCGGGGCACGCCGTTCCTGTACTACGGCGAGGAGATCGGCCTGCGCGACGTGCCGATCCCGCGAGCGGAGATCGTGGACCCGCCGGCCCGCCGCGGCAGCGCCATCGGCCGCCGCATCGCCCCGTGGTGGAACCGCGACCAGGCCCGCGCGCCGATGCCCTGGGACGACGGGCCGAACGGTGGCTTCTCCGCGTCGCGGCCGTGGCTCCGGATGGCCCCCGACGCGGCGACCCGGAATGTCGCCCGGCAGGCCGCCGATCCGCGCTCGGTGCTTTCGGCGTACCGGCGCCTGATCTGGCTTCGGCGCGTCCACCCGGCTCTCCAGGTGGGGGACTACCGGCGGATCGTGTCGACCAGCAGCGACGTCATGGCCTACGTCCGTTCGACGCCGGACGAGACCGCCCTGGTCGCGGTGAACTTCGGCCGAGATCCGGGCTGGGTGCGTCTCGGCCAGCATCCCGCCAGCGGTGACTGGCGACCGCTCTTCGGGACCCACGAGCCGGTACCCGACCGTCATCCGGACGGAGCGCGGCTCGTCCTCCGCCCGCTCGAGGCGGTCATCCTGGCGGCCGACTGACGGTGGCCCGCGGCAATCGTACCGCTGCCGATCTGCGGGGCGGCGCTGCTACGATAGCGGCCGTTCGAACGCCAGCCGGAGGGGTTGTTCAGTGCCGCTCGAGTTCCTGAAGCGACGAAGTGGGCCAGAGCCCACGCGCGGTGCGCCCGTGGCGTCCCAGGGGACGCTGTCCGCCGCCCTGCCGGAGGAGATCGTCGCCCAGGAATACCAGCTCAAGCTGTCGTACGCCGGCAAGAGCAGCGAAGGCGTCCGGATGAAGGGCAGCCCGAATGCCATGGGCGAGTTGCCGGGCATGCTGGTCGGGCTGGCCAAGAGCGAGATCGAGCTCGTCGAGCCGCTGCCGATCGAGTTCAGCCAGGCGACGCCGGTCATCAGCCGGCCGTCGGAGGCGATGCAGTGGCTCAACGCCCACCACGTCCACTCCCCGGTGACCCGGCACGCGCTGGTCGTCCTCGAATCGATCGACGCGATCGACCTGGCGTTCGACACCTTCGTCTGCGCCCTGCTCGACGGTGAGATCGACACCTCCGGCTACCCCGAGTACAACGCGGTGGTCGGCGGGGTGGCGGCCCACTGGGACGAGGGAACCGGCGACATGATCGTCCGGGCGGTCGTGGGCTGGGGCGGCAAGGGTGCCCGCGGCGACACGGATCGGATCGGGTCGCGGATCCTCAGCGGCCTCCTCACCAACGTCCTGGCAAGCCACTTTTCGATGGGCCTGACCGCCGTCGAGCGACCGGTGCCGGCCGCCGGCCGTGGTGGCCTGGTCTGTGCCCACTGCGGGTTCGCCTCGGCCCACGAGCGCGCGTTCTACTGCCCGAAATGCGGCATGCGCCTGCTCCGCGGCTAAGCGACCGAACCCACCCTTTCGACCGTGCCCATCTACGACTACGTCTGTGCAGCCTGCGGCCACCGGACCGAGTTCTTCCACGGCGTCAACGACAGCGGACCGACTGCCTGCCCCGAGTGCGGCGCTGAGGGCACGATGACCAAGGCCATCGCCGCCCCGACCTTCCACTTCAAGGGCTCCGGCTGGGCCAAGAAGGACCGTTCGGCGGGAAGCCGGACGAAGGCGGCGGCCAAGGCCGATGGCGACTCCTCATCGGCTGACAAGCCGGCGTCGGACAAGGCGTCCGACACCTCGACGGACAGCCCGACGACCGAGAAGCGGGCCGACAAGCCAGCTTCGCCGGCCGCCACCGAGGCCGACTGACATGCCGGCCCCGGCCGACTGGATCACCCTGGCGGACGCGGCCGAGATCCTGCGCGCCTCGAACGTCCACTTCACCCCGGCGACGATCGGCGCGTGGGCCCGGGCCGGCAAGTTGCAGAGCATCAAGCTGGGCGGCCGGCGGTTCGTCCGGCGCGGCGAGGTGAAGGCCCTTGTGGCCGCTCCTCGCCGGGTGCGTGCCACGGATCTGCAGCCCGGACTGTTCGAGGACGTGACCGGCTGACGCCCCGACCGGCGATGATGGCCGGGTGACGCTCCCGCCGGCGCTCCAGCGATTGATCGATCGCGTCACCGGCTGGCCGCCGGTGCGAACCGCGCAATCGGTCCTCACCACGTTCGATGCGGCGGGCGGCGGACTCCTGGCCGGCGGGCTCACCTACAGCGCCCTGTTTGCGCTCCTGCCGACGCTTCTCCTGCTCACCGGCATCCTGGGCGTGGTGGTGAACGACCCGGAACGCCGGCGGGCCATCCTCGAAAGCCTTGGCGACGCGTTGCCGCCGTTGCGGCAATTCCTCGAGGCCAATCTCGACGCTCTGACCGACGGTGCGACAAGGTTCGGAATCCTGGGCCTCCTGGGCCTGGCGTGGGGCGCGAGCCGGTTCTACGGCTCGCTCGACGATGCCCTCGGGCGCATCTTCAGCAGCGATCCCCGCCGGGGGCTCGTCGCGAAGACCGTGCGCGGCCTGCTGTCGGTCGTCCTCCTGATCTCCGTCTTCGTCATCGCCCTCGTCCTGACCGGGATCGCCTCGTACCTCGCGGCCGAGACCGCCGCCGCGCTGGGCACCGAGGCACGGACGTTCTGGGCGGTGGTCACGCCGATCCTCAGCGCCCTGGTCTTCGTCGTCACGACGGGGGCGGTCTACCGGCTGCTGCCCGCCCGGGCCGTGACGTGGCGTGCCCTGTGGTGGCCTGCCGTGGTGATCGGGATCGTTCTCGCGGCCATCACCCAGCTGTTCAGCTACGTCGCCCCGCGGCTCATCGGGACGGCGGCCGTCTATGGCGCGTTCGTCGCGATCTTCGCCGCGATGATCTGGCTCTCCGCCCTCTTTCAGGTCCTCCTGGTTGGCGCGGCGTGGGTCCGGGTCAGGCTCGACACGCCGGGCCAGGTTGGCGGTCAGGGGCTGGATCCGGCCCGAACCTGAAGCGCCCGTCAGTGCTGCTGGGCGGTCCCGCAGCGGCGGCAGAAGCGGGCGGTTGCCGAGAGCGACAGGCCGCACGACACGCAGGACTGGACACCCGGCGCGGCCGCGACGCCGGCCGGTGCTGCGACGACATCCCGGCTCGACGCGGCCCACAGGACGGCATCGGTCGGCGACTTGGAGAGCCGGGCGGTGAGGTAGGCGGCCGCCGGGCTCTGGTCAGCTGGCCGGGCCGGCCACTGCGGCTGGCTGGGCCACTCCGGCTCCGCGGTTGCTGCCGCAGGAATGGTCGGTTCGGCCGGAGGATGGCCGTTGATCGGCGTAGGTTCGGGTGCCACGATTCGCCAGGTCGGGACCTCGACGCGATCGTCGGCCGGGCGGGCCGGAGCGACGGGCTCCGGCGCGGCGGCGACAGGCTCGGGCTCGGCGGCGGCGGGCTCCGGCGCGGCGGCGACAGGCTCGGGCTCGGCGGCGACGGGCTCCGGCGCGGCGGCGACGGGCTCCGGCTCGACCTCGACTGCGACGGGCTCCGGCTCGACCTCGGCCGCGACGGGCTCGGGCTCGGGCTCGGCGGCGACGGGCTCCGGCTCGACCTCGGCCGCGACGGGCTCGGGCTCGGGCTCGGCGGCGACGGGCTCCGGCTCGACCTCGGCCGCGACGCGCTCGGGCTCGGGCACGACGACCGGCTCGGCTTGGACGGGGACCGGCGGCGTCGGCACGTCGGTCGGCGCATCGGCCATCGACGCCTCGAAGGCCTCGAGCGCTGCGTCGATGCTCTGGCCGGGGCGGAACTTGGCCAGCAGGGCGGCAGTTTGTGCGGCGGCAGCGGCAGCCCGGTCGTTGACCGTCGCCGGCGGCCGGGCAGCGGCGCTGCGCGGCTTGATCGTGGGGAAGGGGATCGGCTCGGCCTGGGCGGCCGGCTCGGCGATCTCCGGCTCGGCGACCTCGGCCTCGATCGGCGGGGCTGCCTCTGCCACGGGCTCTGTCGCCAGCTCGGCGGCGACTTCCGCCTCGACCGCGATGGGCTCCGCCTCTGCCTCGACCGCCACGGGCTCGGGCTCGGCGGCGACCTCCGCCTCGGCCGCGATGGGCTCCGCCTCGGGCTCGACCGCGACGGGCTCCGCCTCGACCACGACGGGCTCAGGCTCGGCGACCGGCTCAGGCTCGGCGACCGGCTCCGGTTCGGCGACCAGCTCCGGTTCGGCGACCAGCTCCGGTTCGGCGACCGGCGCCTCGGCAACGACCTCGGCCACTGCGGCGACCTCGGGCTCGACCACGACCTCATCACGGACGAGCAGGTCCTCGAGGTCCGGCGCCGGTTCGGCTTCGGCTTCGGTCCGCAGATCGGCCATCGGCCACGCGGACGCTTCGATCCGGGGGGCCTCCTCGGCGCCGCTGAGGGAGTAGCCGTTGAGGCCGTTGCCGTCGAGCTGCGGGAAGGGCGCCGGGAGGATCTCGTGGCCCAGGTGGGGGGCGCAGGTCAGGCAGCGGCCGTCGGCCTCGTTCCAGCAATTGCTGCACGTGTACTGGCGGCACGACATGCAGAAGTTGAAGGTCTTGTGGAACGCATCGAGCTGCTGGGCAACCGTTTCCCGCTCGTCCTCGCTGCGTGCGGAGGCAAGGGCCTCGTCGAGCGCGATGTCGTCGCTCATGACGAAGTTCTTGAGGCCCTTGGAGAGGGTCTTGAACTTGCCGATCCGCTTGCCCTTGGGCGCGGTCGATTCGAAGGTGTAGCGGGTGCCACACCGTTCGCAGAATGATTCGGTCAGGATCTCGGGCATCAGGCCCCCGGGGACTCGCGTTGGACACCGTCGGACAGACGGACCGTCCGAACGGGTTGCAGAGTATAACGCAGGGTCTGGTGCGTTCCTCCACCGCTGGTACCGAAGTCCGGGACCGATGGTCCCGCGCCCGTCTGCCCCTGCTGGAGGGGTCCCGGCAACCCTCTGCTAGACTCCGCCCCCGATCATGCGTCCCCTGGCCGCCGTCGAGCGGTTCTTCGAACGACTCTTCGAGCGTCCGAGCGCCCGACTCTTCCGGGCCCGGCTGCAACCGGTGCAATTGCAGCGCCGCATCGAGCGGGCGATGGAGGTCGAGCGCCTATCTGGAGCCGACCGGACACTGGTCCCGAATCGCTTCCGCGTCCATCTCCATCCCGACGATCTGGCGTCGTTCGAGCAGATCTCCGAGAGCCTGGCGACCGAGCTCGCGGAGGGCGCCCTGGTCTTCGCCCGGAACCATCGCTACTCCGTGGTCGATCGACCGCGGGTCGACCTAGTCGCCGATGGGGGGGTCAGCCGCGGCGAGATCCGGGTGGCCGCCACGTTCGCCGAACCGGCGCCGGCCGCCCCGGCCGTGGACGGCGAGGAGGCCGGGCCTTCGACGGATGCCGACGGGGCCGGTGCGGTCGCGATGTCGCGGACGATGGTCTTCGAGGTTCCGACCGTCGACTCGCCGCTCGCCCGGCTGCGGGTCATCCGGCCTGACGGCACCCAGCGCGAGGTCGAGATCGACGGAGCGATGCTGACGATCGGACGCGCGGGCGACAATCGCCTCGTCGTCCACGACGGTCGGGTGTCGCGGCATCACGCCCGCCTCCAGGCGCGCCGCGGGTCGCTCATCTTCACCGACCTTGGCAGCACCAACGGGTCGCGGGTCAACGGGACCGCGGTCAAGGAGGTCGTCCTGGGCGAGGGCGATCGGATCGAGGTAGGCGACACCGTCCTGGTCGTCGAATCGGTCTCGGCCGGCTGACGGTGGATGCCTTCGCGGCCAGCCTGTGGCTGCTCCGCTTCCTGTTCCTCGCCCTCCTCTACTTGTTCCTCTTCGCGGTCGTCCGGATCCTCGTCCGCGACCTCCGCGCAGCAGCTCGCGAACCCGATACGGAGCTGGGCCGGCTGCACGTCGTCGAATTGCCGGACGGTGAGCCGCCACAGGGCTCGGTCTTTGGTCTCGACGCCCTGACGAGCTTGGGCCGTGACGTCAACAACACGATCGTCATCGACGACGCCTTCGCCTCCGCGGAGCACGCGATCCTGTCGTACCGCGGCCGGGCCTGGTACGTGGAGGACCTGGGCAGCACCAACGGGACGTTCGTCAACGGCGGCCGGGTCGAGGGCGTATCGCCGATCGGCTTCGGCGATGAGCTCCAGGTGGGCCGGGTCCGGATGCGGCTCGAGCGGGTCCGCAAGTGACGGCTGTCGCACCGGCACTGCCGCGCGTCCTGGCCGGCATCCATCCCCGCCCGCGGTGGCGCGAGCTGGCGCTGCTGGCCCTCGTCGCCCTGACCTTGACGGTCGGGGCGATCTCGTTGGGGGCGACCCTGCGGGCCCGGGACGAGGAGGCCGGCGTGGGCATCCCGGACGGTGCGTTCGCTCCGTACGGAGCGACGCTGCTGGCGATCTACCTCGGCGCGCTGCTGCTGGCCCACGTCGCCCAGGTCCTTGCGGGACGGCGGACCGACCAGATCCTCCTGCCGGCCGTCGGGATGCTGGGTGGGATCAGCCTGCTCCTGATGGAGCGGCTGCCGCAGACCCTCGGCGGCCAGTTCGGCGGCCTGGCCCAGACGCAGCTCGTCTGGCTGCTGATCGCCCTGGCGATCGTGGCGACGCTGGCGATCGCGGTCCGTTCGGACAGCTGGCTGCGGCTCTACAAGTACACCTGGGCGGCGGCCGGGGTCGGGCTGCTCCTGCTCACGTTCGTCCTGGGTCGCGACGTCAACGGCGCGCGGCTGACGCTCGAGCTCGGGCCGATCAGCGGCCAGCCGTCGGAGCTGCTCAAGGTCATTCTCGTCGTCTTCCTGGCGGGCTACCTGTCCGAGAACCGGGCCCTCCTCGTCGAGCAGTCGACCCGCATCGGCCCCATCCGGATGCCGCCCTTGCCCTATCTGGCCCCGATGGTCGCGATGTGGGCCATCGCCCTGGGCATCGTGGTCGTCCAGCGCGACCTCGGCGCGGCCCTCCTGTTCTTCGCGGTCTTCCTGCTCCTGCTGTACATCGCCACGTCCCGCTGGAGCTATGTCCTGCTCGGCCTGGTCGCCTTCGCCGCTGGATTCTGGTTGATGTACCAGCTGTTCGGCCACGTCCAGCAGCGGGTCGACATCTGGCTCGACCCGTTCGCCGACCCGCGTGGCGCGGGTTACCAGGTGGTCCAGGCGCTGTACGCCTTCGCCCGCGGCGGCATCCTGGGCACGGGGCTGGGCAACGGCCTGCCGACGGTCGGCGGCGGTCAGCCGGGTGGCATCCCGGAGGTCCACACCGACTTCCCGTTCGCCGCATTGGGCGAGGAGCTGGGCCTCATCGGCCTGCTGGCAATCCTGGGGCTGTACCTGGTCGTCATCGAACGCGGCCTCAGGATCGCCGCTGCGGCGGCCGATGACTTCCGGTCGATCCTCGCCGCCGGGCTGGCGCTCGTCGTCGGCGTCCAGGCGTTCATCATCGCCGCGGGCAACCTGAAGCTGATCCCGCTGACCGGCATCACCCTGCCGTTCATCTCGTACGGCGGATCGTCGCTGCTTGCGAACTCGCTGGCCGTGGGGCTGCTCCTCGCCCTCTCGGATCGCGGCGTGGAGCCGCCTCCACCACCCCAGCCCCGGCGCCGCCGCCTGGCCCGTCTCGTCGATCGAGGCGCCCGGTGACGGGCTACGGCCGCCAGAAGGGGGCGATCGGCAGCAGCATCGCCCGGGTGGGGCTGGTCCTGGCCCTTGCCTTCGGAGGGCTGGCGGCCGGTGCCGGCTGGTGGCAGGTCGTCGAGTCTCCGGCCCTTTCTCGCGACGCCGACAACCCCGCCGTGATCGCCGCCGCGCGGCGCGCGGTCCGCGGCGAGATCATCGACCGAAACGGGGAGTGGCTGGCCCGCAATGAGCGGGATGCCAACGGCGAGCCGTACCGGATCTATCGGAGCGTGACCCTCAGCCCGGTCCTCGGCTACGCCTCGCGGCAGTTCGGAAGCGCCGGGCTGGAGAACACCTACGGGGCGGAGCTCGTGGGCCTGGTTCGTCCGGACCCGGTGGCCGACCTCCTCAAGAAGTTCGATTCCGACCCCTCCGATCCGCAGGACCTGACCCTGTCGCTGTCGCTCGACCTGCAGGGCCAGGCCTACCGGTTGCTTGGCGACGATCGCGGGGCGGTGGTCATGATCGCCCCCAGGACTGGCGAGGTCCTGGCCCTCGCGTCGTCGCCGGTCTACGACGCGTCCGCCATCGCAAACCCACAGACGTCCGCCGCGGCGTTCGAACAGATCAGCACCGACGACGAGCGCCGGCCACTCCTGCCGCGGGCGACCCAGGGTCGCTACACGCCGGGCTCGGTGTTCAAGATCGTCACCGGGCTCGCCGCCCTCGACAGCGGGGCGATCACGCCGGAGACCACGTTCCGGCAGCAGCCCGGTTCGGAGCGGTCCGGCTTGCTCATCGACGGTTTCCGGGTGCGTGACGGCCATCACCTCTACACCGGCTCCAACGCCCTCGACTTCGACGAGGCGACGGAGGTCTCGTGCAACCTCTACTACGCCCTCGCCGGCCTCGAAGCCGGGCCCGAAGCGATGCTCGAGATGGGCCAGCGACTCGGGTTCGACGCCCGGATCCCGTTCGACCTGCCGACCGAGCCGTCGCAGCTGACCAACGGCGGCGGCGATTTCGGCGGGTTCCAGGACCGGGTCGAGCTGGCCAACGCGGCGTACGGCCAGGGCGAGACGTTCGTGACGCCACTGCAGATGGCGCTGGTGGCCGCAGCCGTGGCGAACGACGGGGTGCTGATGGCGCCCCACCTCGTCGCGACCCTGACCGGGGAGGATGGGGGCGTCCGCCGAATTCGAGCCGGAGACATGGCGGCGGGTCGTCTCCGCCGGGGTCGCCCGGGAAGTCCAGCTGGCGATGCAGCGCGCCGTCGAGGGTGAGTTCGGCCAGCGGTTCACGCCGGGTGCCGACGTTCCCGGGGTCGAGGTGGCCGGCAAGTCCGGGACCGCGGAACTGGACGGCGGGGCGACGCCCCACGCCTGGTTCATCGGTTTTGCGCCGGTCGACGACCCAGTCGTGGCGATTGCCGTCGTCGTCGAGGGTGGCGGGCGGGGCGGAGAGCGGGCAGCCCCGCTGGCGGGACGGATGCTGGAGCTCGCGCTGGCCGAGCTCGGCGGATGACCTCCCCCGATGGCCATCGGCCGCTGATCGAGCGGTTGGGGCTGGCGGGAATCGCGCTCGTCCTGGGCGCGCTGTTCGGCGGTATCGCGATCGCTTCCTACCTGGGCGGTGAGCTGTTCCTCGCGGTCATGGGGGCGGTGGGCTGCCTGATGACCATCTGGGTGGGCGGGATCACCCTCATCCGCGGCTGATTCAGGACGAACCAGGCGACGGTCGTGCTCGCTCCGACCGTCCCCCGGGAGGGGCCGGGCCGAACGCGTCCCCGCCTCGACGGGCCGCGATCGTCTCGCCCGCCTGTTCAGAAAGCGTTCAGGCGGGAAGCCCGGGATCTTGATCGCCCGGCAACGCGGCGTACACAGCGGGCGACGAGCGTGGAGCCATGACGGGCATTCGGGGATCGGCAAGCCGCGCGTGACCGTGGGTCATCGCGCGATCGCCGGTCCCTCCCGCCCGGTGGCCTTCGGTCGGCGGCGGCCGATGCTGGTCCGCCGCCGGGCCTCAGGTCGCGGCGAGCTCGTCGATCCGCCGGGCGAGCGCGACGTCACGATCGGTGATGCCTCCCGCCGAATGCGTCGTCAGCCGGAACGTCACCCGGCGGTAGCCGGTCACGCAGACGTCCGGATGGTGATCCCGGTGCTCGGCCTCGTCCGCCACGGCGACGACGAGGTCGATCGCCGCCCGCCAATCCCGCCGGTTGACGGTCCTGGCGAGGACGTCGCCATCGCGTGACCAATCGGGGAGGTCCCGGAGCGCCCCGTCGATGGCCTCGTCGTCGAGCCGTTGCATCGAACCCTCCTATGGCCCGCTCGCGCCGGCAGCCCGGGTCGACGCCGAAAGGGAACAATTCAGGGCTGGCGGTCGTCTCTATAGGGTATGGGGAGACGGCGCAGCGACGCCGACGTGCGAGGGTCCGTGCAACTGGCCGGCCGCGAACCCGTTTCGCGATCCGGGCGTACTATCCTGCGAAACCTGGTGGGCCCGTCATGCGTCCCACCGTCGCACGCATCCCCACTCGCCCCGAACCGCGGGCGACCCGTCCCCCGAGGGAGGCCATGACGAAGATCCAAGAGACCGGTGACAAGGTCCTCTCGAACGTCGAGCGGGTCATCGTCGGCAAGCACCACGAGGTCCGCCTCGCCCTCGTCGCCCTGATGTGCCGTGGCCACCTGCTGATCGAGGACGTCCCGGGAACCGGCAAGACGGTCCTGGCCAAGGCGATCGCCCGCAGCCTCGGCTGCAGCTTCCGGCGGATCCAGTTCACCCCGGACCTGCTGCCCTCGGACGTCTCGGGCCTGTCGATCTACAACCAGAAGACGCAGGAATTCGAGTTCCGGCCGGGCCCCATCTTCAGCCAGGTCGTCCTCGCCGACGAGATCAACCGGGCGACGCCCAAGACCCAGAGCGCCCTCCTCGAATCGATGGAGGAGCGCCAGGCCACGATCGACGGCATCACCTACCCGATGCCCGACCCGTTCCTCGTCATTGCCACCCAGAACCCCATCGAGTACGAGGGCACGTTCGCCTTGCCGGAGGCCCAGCTCGACCAATTCATGCTCCGGCTCCGGCTGGGCTACCCGCAGCCGATCGAGGAGATCGTGATCCTCGACGAGCAGAAGCGCGTCCACCCGCTCGACGATCTGACCGAGGTCTGCTCCGTCGACGAGCTCACGGGAATGCAGGATGCCGTCCGTGAGATCTACGTCGACTCGACCGTGAGCGATTACATCGTCCGGCTCGTCAACGGCACCCGCAACCACCCCGATGTCTACCTCGGTGCGTCGCCCCGTGGGTCCATCGCGCTGTACCGGGCCGGTCAAGCCCTGGCCGGCCTCCTGGGGCGGGACTACGTGATCCCGGACGACATCAAGGCCCTCGCCGAGCCCGCCCTGGCCCACCGAGTGATCATCAAGACGAGCTCCACCATCCACGACGTCCAGGCGGGGCAGGTCATTCGCGAGCTGCTCGAATCGACCTCGATCGAGAACATCCATCCCACCGGCCAATCGGGCGGCCCGCGCGACCTCCACGCCGCGAGCGCCAAGACGCCGTCGGCCTGACCCGGGCCTGAGCCGAGGGACCGGCAGATGCTCCGCCGCCTGCAGCTGTTGCTCCTGGGTGGTGTCCTGCTGCTGTCGGCGTTCTCGACCGGCGAGGAGTTCCTGTTCTACCTCGTCTACCTCGCGATCCTCGTCGTCGGCGGGTCGTACGTCCTGACCCGGATGGGCCTGAGCGACCTCGAAGCGGGCTACGCGGTCAGCCAGCTCCACGGCCACGTCGACGACAAGTTGCGGGTGACATACACCCTCCGCAACACGAGCTCGATGCCCAAGTTCTGGCTGGAGGTCCACAACCCGACCAGCCTGCCCGGCGGGTTGCCAGGGCGGGCGATCAACCTGGCCCGCAACTCGGAGCGGTCATGGCTGGTCCGGGCGCCGCTGTCGCGGCGGGGCCACTTCCGGATCGAGCCGCTTCAGATCCAGACCGGTGACCCGTTCGGGTTCTTCGAGGCTTCCGCCTCGGTGGGCCAGGGCGTGACCGTGGTCGTCTACCCGAGGTTGGAGGGGCTGCCACTGTGGAAGCTGCCCGCTGCAAGCCTCGAGGGCAGTCATTCGATGCCCGAACGGGCACTCCAGACGACGCCGCTGGCGACCACCGTCCGGCCGTGGGCCCCCGGCGATTCATTCAACCGGATCCACTGGAAGAGCACAGCCCGCCATGGTGAGATCCAGGTCAAGGAATTCGAGCTCGAGACCACGGCAGACTGCTGGCTCATCGTCGACCTCGAGCGTGGGATCCAGGCCGGCCGCGGCGATGACTCCACCGTCGAGGTTGGGATCCGGGCCGCGGCCTCGATTGCTGACAAGGCGATCATGGAGAACCGCGCCGTCGGGATGACGATCAATGCCCATCGCCTGGCCCTGTTGCCGGCCGATCGCGGTGGTCGCCAGCACCTCAAGATCATGCAGCTGCTGGCCGCCGTCGACGGGGATGGCGCCCGGCCGCTCGACGAGGTCCTCGTGGCCAGCGTGCCGCGGCTCCGGCGGGGGATGACCGCGGTCATCATCACCCCGTCGCTCGACCCCAGCTGGGTCCGGCCGCTCGCGACCCTGCGGTCGCGGGGCGTGGGCTGCGTCGCGATCACCTTCGACATCGAGGCCTTCGACCGGCTGACCCGCGAGGAGGAGGCGAAGGCACGCGGCCTGCCGGTCGCGGAGGCCGACGCCGATCTTGTCGAGGCGCGAGCCAAACGGGCCCGCGCCCTGCGCCACGCCCTGGCCGAGTACGAGTTGAAGTCGCACGTCGTGGGGCCCCGGACCCCGCTCGGCGAGGTCCTGGTGGGATGACCGGTCAGCCACCGACCCTGACGGCCAGCCGCTGGGCGAGTCTTGGCGCCGTGCTGCGCCGCCGGCTCCGTGGACCTGCAGAGGGCTGGCTGACCCTGCTCCTTGTCACCGTCCTCGCGCTCACGGTTGCGTGGTCGTTGGACGACGCCGCCTGGGTTCTGAGCGAGAAGGACTGGGGCAATTTCTACGCACCCGCCGCCGTCCTCGCGGTCCTCTTCGGGTTCGTCGGCGCCAAGGCCCGCTGGCCGCGCTGGTTGAGCCACCTCGTCGGCGCGATCGCGGCGGCCGTCATCGTGCCGCTCTTCGTGGGCAGCGTCGTCATGCCGGCCGGCAACCTGTACGAGCAGTTCCGGGCCACGGCGACATCGCTCACGAACGCGTGGATCGACCTGGCGGTCAACAACGGTTCGGTGACCCGCGAATACGGCCACTTCCTGCTGACCATCGGGCTGCTGGTCTGGTCGGTCGGGCAGTTTGCGGGGTATGCCGTGTTCGGCCACCGCCGACCGCTGGACGCGGTGATCGTCGTCGGGCTCGTCCTGCTGTCGAGCATCTCGCTGACGGCCAACGATCAGCTGGGCTTCCTTGTCGTCTTCACGATTGCCGCGCTGGGCCTGCTGGCCCGGTCGCACGCCTTCGACGAGCAGTCGGCCTGGATCCGCCGTCGGATCGGCGATGCCAGCACGGTCCGGTCGCTGTACCTGCGCGGCGGCACCGCCTTCATCGTCCTGGCCGTGGCGGGCTCGCTGGTGCTGACCGCCACTGCCTCGTCGGCGCCGCTGCAGGGCCGATTTACCGAGGTCAGCGAGCGGCTGTACGACGTCAGCCAGTGGCTGCAACGGGTCCTGCCCATCGGTGGCAACTCGCGACCGGGGGCCGCCGGGTTCGGCAACAGGGCCACGATCCAGGGGCAGTGGACGACGGCCGGCGCTCCGACGGCCACCGTGATCCGCCCGGCGGGTGAGATCGAGCCCTTCTACTGGCGGGCCGTCACCTACGACCAGTTCGACGTCAATGTCTGGACCTGGTCCGAGTCACAGGACCTCGAGCGCCAGGCCGGCCAGCCGATTCTCCAGGGACTGGCCGACGACCCGCTCAAGCTCGGGGCCAGGCGCGAGGTTCAGTTCACGATCACGATCGATGGCACCGACTACGGCGTGAGCCCCGGCGAGCCGGAGTTCGTCAACCAGGAGACGAGCCTCGTCGCCGTCGGCAGTGGCGGCTACTACGGTGGTCTCCGCCTGCCGTGGAACTCAGGGACCTACGTCGTGACGGCGCTGGTGCCGATCGAGGACGACGTCGAAGGTGGCCGGACTGTGGAGGCGCTCCGGGCGGCCGGGCGGCAGTATCCGCCGGAGATCGTCGAGAAGTACACGAGGCAGGCCGGGCTGGGTCCCGAGCCGCTGGCCATCCTCGAGGGCGTCCTCGCAGAAACCGGCGACAACCCGTACGACCTGGCGCGGGGCCTGGAGCGCTACCTCGCGTCGGATGCCTTCGAGTACCAGCCGAACATGAACATCTACCCGGATTGCCTGACGCTGGGCGCCGTGGAGTGCTTCGCCCGCTACCGGGCGGGGTACTGCCTCCACTATGCCAGCACGATGGCGGTCTTGCTCCGCCAGATGGGCATTCCCACCCGGCTGGCGGAGGGCTACCTCCCGGGTCGCCGCGTGGGCACCCGCGAGCAGCTGACCGGCGACCAGCTCCACGCCTGGGTCGAGGTCTACTTCCCGGGCTACGGCTGGTACAAGTTCGATCCGACGGGTAGCGGCGTCGGCGAGCAGTCGGAGCCGCCGACCGGCACCACGCCCAGTGCCCGACCGTCATCGGCCCCGCTGCCGTCGTTCCCGGACGATGAGGATCCGCGACGGTCGTTCGCGCCGGGCAGCGGCAACATCGGCCGCGGTCAGGGCGGCAACGACGCCGCCGGCCTGTTCATCATCTTCGCGGTCGTGCTCCTCGTGGCCGTCGGGTCCATCGCCTTCGTCGCCTGGGAGCGCGGGCCCCGCGGCGAGGTGACGCCGGACAGCGTCTGGCGCGGCGTCGCCCGGCTGGCGACCCGGTTCGGGTTCGGGCCGCGACCCACCCAGACCGTGTACGAGTTTGCCGGCAGCCTGGGTGAGGTGCTGCCATCCGCCAGACCGGAGCTCCAGACCGTGGCCCGGGCCAAGGTGGAGGTCGCCTACGGCCGCCATGTCCTGGGCGAGGACCGGATGCGTGGCCTCAAGGACGCCCACCGGCGGCTGCGGCGCGAGCTGCTGTCGCTGATCTTCCGGCGCCGCGAGCGAAAAGCCCGCAAAGCTTCTCGGCGGGGACGGCTGCGCTAGCCGACCCCTGGTCCTCAGAGCGCGCCGGTTCGCTCCCGCCCCTCGCTGACGTCCTGGGCCCGCTCGTCGAGCGGCGCCAGATGCTCAGTCAGGCTGTGCGCCCGTAGCATCGCCCGCCCGGCCCGCAGGTCGACGACGCTGATCCCGGCGAGGGCGAAGGGCAGGGACCAGAACGCGGTCAGCGGCAACCCCAGCAGGGTCAGCAGGCAGACCTTGAAGACACCGTCGTGGCCGACCACGATGGACCACGGCTGGTCACCTGCCCGAACTGCATAGCCCGGGACGGACGAGGGCGGCATGGCATCGGCTGCCGCGGCCACGCCCCGGCGGAGCGGGCCGATGACCCGATCGAGCGCGGGAACAACGCGCGCGGCCACCTCGACGAGCGACTCGCCGCCCGGGGCATGGGCGGTGGTGGCATCCCGCCGCCACGCGGCGAGCTCCTGCGGCCAGCGCTCCGCAACCTCCGTTCCGAGGCGGCCTTCCCACTCGCCCTGGCCGATCTCCGCGAAGCCGTCGTCAGGGCGGAGGGGTGGCGCCCCGCGCGCAGCCGCCATCGCGTCCGCGACCGCGGCGGCGGTTTCCGCCGCCCGCGCCAGCGGGGAGTGGACGATCTCGAGCGGCGGGCCGGCCGGCACGGGCAGCGCCGGCGAGCGGTCCGGGGCCGCCAGTCGCGTACCGGCGTGGGCGGCCTGCCGGCGACCGGCCTCCGACAACGAAACGTCACTGCGGCCCTGGAAGCGGCCCTCGACGATCGCGGTCGATTCCCCGTGGCGCAGGAAGACGAGCGTCGCGTCGAGGTCCGCCGGGACGACGAAGCCGCTCAGCGGTCGCGACCGAGCCGGATGATCCAGACGTCGAGGACCGCCTCGTGCGTCCGGATCGCATCGGCGACCTGGACGGGCACGTCGTCGTCGAGGGCCAGGATCATGAACGCGTCCTCGCGGGGCGCCGTCCGGGCGACGTGCATCGCGCTGATGTTGACGTCGGCCTCGCCGAGCAGCGTCCCGATCCGGCCGATCATCCCGGGCCGGTCGCTGTGGCGGGTGATCAGCATCACCTCCGCGGGCGCCATGTCCAGCCAGTAGTCGTCGAGCCGGGCCAGCCGCGGCTCACCGAAGGCCACCGTCCCGGCGACCGTCCGCGTCCGGCCGTCGGCGTCACCGCGACAGCGACAGCAACGCCGCGAACGCGCCGGCGTCGGGGGTCTTGCGCTCGACGAGGGTGATGCCACGGGCCCGGGCGAGCGCCGCGGCGTTGACCAGGTTGACCCGTTCGGTGGTCGACTCCTCGAGGAGGCCGCGCAGGACGGCGGCGGTCAGCGGCGCGCCCTCGAACTCGGCCAGGTCGCCGGCGATCTCGAGGGTCAGCGTCCGGACGCCAGCCCGGGCGAACTGGCGGAAGAACCGGCCGAGGACCTCGGCCAGCGGCAGGTACGGGGCGATCGCCTGCGCCGTCTCGGGCGTCAGCAGCGGGGCGTTGACGGCATAGCGGGCCGGCCGGCCGGCGAGGACGTCGAGGACCTGGTCGGCCACCTCCTCGGCCACCAGCACCTGGGCCTCCTCGGTCGATGCCCCCAGGTGCGGGGTCAGGATCGTGTTCGGCGCGTCGAGGAGCGGCGAATCGACGGGCGGCTCGTGCTCGAAGACGTCGAACCCGGCGCCCGCCAGCCGGCCTTCGCGGAGCGCGTCGGCCACGGCTGCCTCGTCGACCAGGCCACCGCGGGCGACGTTGAGCAGGATCGCCCCGGGCCGCATCCGGGCCAGCGCCTCGCGGCCGATCATGCCCCGCGTCGAGCGGGTGACCGGGACGTGGAGGGTCACGACGTCCGAGCGGGCCAGCAGCCCGTCGAGATCGACCAGCTCGACGCCGTGGAGGGCGGCCTGCTCGGCGGTGATGAACGGGTCGGCGCCCAGGATCGACATCTCGAGTGCCCGTGCCCGGTCGGCGATGGCCTGGCCGATCTTGCCCAGCCCCACGATCCCGAGCGTCTTGCCACGCAGTTCCGTGCCGGTGAACTGGCCGCGCTGCCACTCGCCCCGCCGGACGGACGCGTCGGCGGCGGCGATCCGCCGGGCGATCCCGAACAGCAACCCCAGGGTGTGCTCGGCGGCAGCGATCGTGTTGCCCGTCGGGGCGTTGACGACGGTGATGCCTGCCCGGGTCGCGGCGTCGAGGTCCACGTTGTCGACCCCGACTCCGGCCCGGCCGATGACGACCAGTCGGCTGGCCGCGGCGATGAGCTCGGCGTCGACCTTGACCTGGCTCCGGACGACCAAGCCGTCGTAGCCGCCCACCTGGGCACACAGCTCGTCGCGCGACAGCCCTGGTCGTTCCTCGACCTCGTGCTGGGCGCGCAGGCGGTCGATGCCCTCGCGGGCCAGCGGTTCGGCGACCAGGATCCTCATGCCGTCGCGGCAGCGGGCCGGGCGATTCCCCTGGCTTCGAGTGCCGCGGCCTGCGCGGCGCCGACCGCCGCGCCCGGCGTCAGGGCCCGGCCCTGGTCCAGCCCGACCGCTTCGAGGGTGGCGATCGTGCCAAGGATCTCGTCGACCGTCACCGAGCCCAGGTGGCCGACGCGGAAGACTTGTCCGGTGAGCTTGCCCTGGCCGCCGGCCATGACCACGCCGCGGCGCTTCACCTCCGTGTTGAAGGTCTTCCAGTCGACGCCTTCGGCGAGGCGGACGCAGGTCACGGTCTTTGACGCATGGCGCGGTTCGGCGAACAGGTCGAACCCGAGCGCGGCAAGACCGGCCCGGGTCGCCGCCGCACACGCTTCGTGACGGCGGAAGACGCCCTCCGCGCCCTCGGCCTGCATCAGCCGGATCCCCTCGTCGACCTGGAAGACGACGGCCAGGGCCGGGGTCCACGGGGTCTCGCCACCCTTGTGGGCGTCGCGGTGAAGGCGCAGGTCGAGGTAGTAGCGCGGCATCCGGGCGGTCTCCATGGCCTCCCAGGCGCGCGGCGAGGCCGCCACCATCGCCAGGCCCGGCGCCGACATCCAGGCCTTCTGCGAGCCCGTGACCACGACGTCGACACCCCAGTCGTCCATGGCGAACGGCACGGCGCCCAGTGCGGACACGCTGTCGACCAGGATCAGGGCCTCCGGCGCGGCATCCCGGATGGCGGCCGCCAGCTCCGGGATCGGGTTCATGACCCCGGTCGAGGTCTCGTTGTGGGTCAGCAGCACCGCCCTGTACGGCGGGTTGGCCGCCAGGTGATCACGGACGGCCTGGGGATCGGCCGCGTGACCCCAGTCGACGTCGATCTTGGTCACGTCCGCGCCGTAGGCCGTGGCGATCTTGGCGAACCGGTCGCCGAAGGCGCCGATCGATACGCCCAGGACACGATCGCCGGGCGACAGCGTGTTGACCACCGCGGCCTCGAGGCCGCCGGTCCCGGCGGTGGAGATCATCGCGATGTCGCTCGTCGTCCCGAAGAACGGCCGCATGCCATCGAGGATCCGGGCCAGCATCGCCGCGAACTCCGGGCCCCGGTGATTGATCATCTGCCGCGCGCCCGCCTCGCGGACCGATGGCGGCAGGGCGGTGGGGCCGGGGATGCGCAGGTTGGGCTCGAATCGGTCCACGGGGGCTCTCCATGCGGCGATCGCGGGCGTCGGTGGTGACGGCGCCCCGATGGTCGCAGAAGCCGCCGGTTCGTGCCAGTGCCGGAGGGAGGTGCGTCAGCCGCCGGTCACCGAACTGACCGATTCGAAGCAGCGAAACATCTGGCCTACCCGGGAAGTCGTATCGGTGTTCGGCGATACGCCGCCCGGCCGGCTCGTGGGTTCCCCCTGATCGACAGGTCGCGCGCCTCCAGCGCAACATGACCGCGGCCGCCGACGTCGTACGCTGGCCGACCACATCTGACCCTTCCGCCCTCGACGGGCACCGTATGCAATAGAGGACTCCCAGCCTTGCGATCCCGCCAGCCGCGGACCATCCGGTTCGGTCCCGGCGCCACCCTCCGACCCACATCCAACCGCCGTCGCCGGCGCCTCCCGCTTCGCCGCCTGGCGGCAGCGTTCCTCCTGGCCGTCGCGCTCGGGGTCGGCGCGGTGTGGGCCAACGTCCTTGGCGCCGGCGACCGGTTCGCCGGGCTGATGGCGCGCGTCGAGTTGTTCCTCGACCCGCCGCCGGATCGGCCAACCCGTCCGACGGTGACCGTCACCGAACCGCCGGCATCGACGCCATCGCCGACGCCCCGCCCCACACCCCGCCGGTCGCTGCCGCCCGATGCGACCCCGGTTCCCGTCCCGACGCCGAGCCCCACGCCCGTCAAGGCACCGGTCGACCGCGACCTCGTCGCCGATCCCGAGGCGGTCTTCGCGTCGGAGATCACCACGGAGTGGTGCGCTCCTGCCGGGGTTCAGATGACCCTCGCCGTGCTCGGCCTGGCCGACACCTCCGAGGCGTTCCAGCGAACGCTGGTGAGCCGGATCGACGAGTGGGAGGCCTGGGCGGACAGCCACAACGGCGACTGGGGACCGGCGGCGATGGTCCAGGCGCTGGAGGCCTACGGCGCCACCGGCTACGAGATCCGGGCCTACGACTCCCGGGCCCACGCGCTTGCCGACTCCGCCCGGGCGATCGACGCGACCGACTCGCCGGTGATCCTGCTGGCCTGGCGCGGCGCGCATACCTGGGTCATGACCGGCTATCGGGCCACGGCCGATCCGTCGATCTTCAGCGATGCCAAGGTGACCGGGACCTACATCCTCGACCCGTGGTACCCCCGCCGGTCCTCGATCTGGGGCCAGTCAGATCCGCCGGGCACGTTCCAGGACGAGGCAGAGATGAAGCGCAACTTCCTGCCCTGGGCGCGGCCGGAGGGGCACTACCCGGACCGCGACGGCAAGTTCATCGTCCTCATGCCGACGGTGGCTCGCTAGCCGTCCTCCGCGAGGTCCTCTGCCGGCAGATTCGGGATCGCGCGCAGGCGGGGGAGGAGCGCCAGGCTTAGCAGTACCACCTTCGCCGCCATCCCGATGGCGAAGCCAAGCGGCACGGCGGCGATCCCGATCGACGGTGCCAGGGCCGACGCGGTGGCGACGATGACCACGAACGAGGCGAGCGAGGCCAGGACCTGGAGGAGCGTGTTCCGGGTCGCGTAGATGGCCCGGCTCAGGAGGTGGGTGAGGCTCTCGAACGGCACCGCCAGGCTGAACACGGCCAGCACCAGCACGGTCCGGTCCACCTGCTCCTCGGTGAACTGGTCGCCACCCAGCAGCACCACGATCGCGAAGCGGCTGACCAGGAACAGCGCGATCGCTGCCACCACCGTGATCGCGCCGACCGTCACCACGTTGCGGACCAGGATCCGGGTGAAGGCCGCCCGGTCGCCGGACGCCGCCGCGGCGGACAGGGCGGGGAACGCCGCCAGGGCAAACGAGATCCCGATCACCGTGACCGGCACGCTCTGGAAGTTGCGGGCGAAGCTGACCGAGCTGATGGCCCCGGCGCCGAGGGTCGAAGCGATCGCTCCCAGCTGCAGGAAGGTGATGGGCTCGATGGGGTGGGACGCCATTTTGGGCAGCATCAGCAGACCGAACCGGCGCATCGCCGCGGTCCGGACGGCCAGCGCCGGCCGGAGGCGGACCGTCGAGCCACGCATCCCCCAGGCCCGGACCCCGAGATGGAGCGCCGCCCCCAGGATCGCCCCGACCGCCGGGCCGAAGATCCCGATCCGCGGCGCGAGCAGGATGGTTCCTCCAGCCAGGCCGGCGTTGTAGACGATCGGGGCGAGCGCGTACCAGACGAACCGTCGCTCGGCCACCAGGATCTCGCCCAGGACATCGGAGATGGCGAACAGCAGCGGCGTGATCAGCATCAGCCGGAACAGGTCGACGTACAGCGCCCGCCGCTCGGCGTCGAAGCCCGGGGCGACCCAGTCGACGGTCTGCGGCGCGAGCACGAACAGCACCGGCGTGGCGACGAGGATGATCAGCGTGGCGAGGGTGAGGATCGTCCCGGCAAAGGCCCGGGCGGCGGACTCGTCCTCCTGCCGGAGCCCAAGGAAGATCGGGATGAACGGGGCCGCCAGGCCGCTGCCGACCAGCACGCCGAGGGCGACCTCCGGGATCTGGAAGGCGGCGTTGTAGGCATCTAGCTCCGCCCCGGCGCCGAACGTCCTCGCCTGGACCCGATCACGGGCCAGGCCAACGATGTAGCTGCCGAAGGTCAGGACCGACAGCAGCAGGGCGCCCTCGGGAAACAGTCGGTCGACCGCGGTGTCGAGCCAGCCGATGCGGGTCCGCCGGCGCGGGCGCAGGTCTTCGCTCATCGGTTCGTCTGACGGACGGCGAGGCGGGTTCGCGTCGCGGCCCTCACGTCCCGGCGGCGGCCGGCGGGCGACGGGCGAAGAAGGGATCGTTCGGCGGTGGTTCCCAGGTCGCCGCGTTGGCCTCGATCCGGGCGCGGATCGCGGCGAATCGCGGGTCGGACCGGAGGCCCGCGAAGTTGGGCTGGCTGTCGGTGAGCTCGACGTCGCCCATGCCGCGGTCGGCGGACGTTGACAGCCAGGCGAGCTTGTCCGCCGGGTCGCTTGCCGTCAGGGCAAGGAACCAGGCCGATGCCGGGGTACCGCCGCGGGCTTCGATCAGCCGGCCTACCCGCGTCGAGTCCGCATCGAGGTCGGCTGCGGCGAGGCCGGCCTGGAGCGCGGCCAGCCCCCGGCTCGGGCCGGTTGGTTCGAGGCGGGCGACCTCGGCGAGCATGTCGTCGAGACGCCGGGCGTCGGCCAGCACGCGGCCCAGTGCCGCGAGCGGCAGGATGCTCGTCCAGCGTCGGAGGTCGCCGGCCACCCGGTCCGGCGGGGCCCCGTCGGCCAGTTCGATCACCGATTCGAGATCCGCGTCCCGGCCAGCCCGGGGGCTGACCTTGCGCGCCTCGTCCAGCCGCCCGGCGGCCAGCAGCGACCAGGCGAGGACGAGGGCCGACTTCTCGCGGAAGGCGCCGGACCGGGCCCGTCGCTCGATCTCGGCCAGCTCCGCAATCCCGGCGTCGTGCTCGCCACGCAGCACCCGTTGCGCCGCCGCCATGACGTCGTCCCGGCGGCCGAAGTCGCCGACGTATCGAAGCTGGTCGTAGTTCGCGACGGTGAAGAAGACCAGCAGGATCAGGAGCCACGGCTGGCCGATGGCGACGGCCGCCGCCGCGGCCAGCAGCGCGGTGGCAAGCGACACCACCAGTGCCTCGCGGACCGCGTTCGGCCGGCCGAGCCGCTCGAGGAGCGCGCCGACCGCCTGGCCGCCGTCGAGCGGCAGAATGGGCAGCAGGTTGATCGCCCCCCAGGCGAGGTTGATCCACAACAGGTCGTCAAGGACCTGGCGGATCGCGGCATCGGTCGGGCGAACGATCACTGCCGCCGCGAGGATCAAACCACCCAGCACGAAGCCGGTAAACGGACCGGCGAGCGACACGGCGATCCGTCGGCCCGGCGGCAGCGCCGCGCCGTACGTCAGGCCGAAGAACGAGCTCAGGACGATCCGCGTGTCCGCGCCGAATCGGCGGTAGGCGACCGCGTGCCCCAGCTCGTGAGCCAGGACGGACACGCCGACCACGACGATCCATTCGAGGATCCAGAACAGGTCGCGACTGCCGAGGTAGCCGAAGAGCGCGGTGATCAGCAGGAACCCGGGCTCGATGGTGACCGGGATGCCGCCGAGGGAGAACGCGAGCCCCGCGGCACGGCGACTGTTCAGGACGAGGCGTCCTTGCGTTCTGTCTCCGCCAGCTTCTTGCGGTTGGCCTCGCGGGTCCTGATGACCTTGCCGGATGTGCCCATACCGTCGACCTGCGGCGCCGGCGCGGTCTGGCGCGGCGTTCGGCCGGCCGCGCGCGCCGCCTCGCGGGCCTCGGCACGGGCCGTCATCCGAGCGGCGATCGTCGATTCGTAGCCCTGGTCGATCGGCAGGTAGTAACGCCGGTCCGCGAGGGCGTCGGGCAGGTACTGCTGCTCGATGTCGCCGCCCTCGTACTCGTGCGGGTAGCGGTAGCCGACGCCGATCCCGTGCTGCTTCATCCGCCGGTCGCCGGCGGTCCGGAGGTGGAGCGGGACGTCGAGCGAGCCCTGCTCGACGACGTCGCCCGCGGCCGCCCAGTAAGCCGAGCCGGAACGGTTGGACTTCGGCGCGGTGGCGATGTACGTCGTCGCCTGGGCCAGGGCGTACTGCGCCTCGGGCAGCCCGACGTGATCGAGCGCCTGGGCGGCTGCGACCGCGACCTGGAGCGCCCGCGGATCGGCGTTGCCGACATCCTCCGATGCGCTGATGATCAGCCGTCGAGCAATGAACCGCGGGTCCTCGCCCGCCGCGACCATCGTCGCCAGCCAGTACAGCGCGCCGTCAGGATCGTTGCCGCGGAGGCTCTTGATGAACGCCGACACCGTGTCGTAGTGGCCGTCGCCGGCCCGGTCGTAGGCGAGGACGCGCTGCTGGGCGGCGGTCTCGATGTCGGCGAGGCGAGGGGCGACCCTGCCCTGCTCGTCGCGGGCCGCCTCGGACTCGGCGAGGGCGGTCGCGCCCTTCGAGCACGTTGAGTGCCGACCTGGCGTCGCCGCCCGCCAGCGAGACGAGATGGTCGAACGCGTCCTCATCGAGCCCGACGCCGCCTTCGGGACCGAGCGAACCGGCAAGCCCGCGGTCCTCGTCCGCAAGGGCACGGCGGACCACCGTGCCGACGTCGTCGTCGGTCAGCGGTTCGAGGCGCCAGACCCGCATCCGCGACAGGAGCGCCGCGTTGACCTCGAAGTACGGGTTCTCCGTGGTCGCCCCGATCAGGGTGATCGTCCCGTCCTCGACGTGGGGCAGCAGCGCGTCCTGCTGGGCCTTGTTGAAGCGGTGGATCTCGTCGAGGAAGAGCACCGTGCGGACGCCGTTGAGGGCGAGTCGATCCTGGGCTTCGGCGATCGTGCTCCGGACGTCGGCCACGCCGGCCATGACCGCCGACATCGTGCTGAAGTGCGCCCCGATGGCCTCGGCGAGGAGCCGGGCAAGACTGGTCTTGCCGGTCCCGGGCGGTCCCCACAGCAGGAGTGACGCCAGGTGGCCGCGGGCGATCGACCGGCGGAGCGGCCCGCGCTCGCCGACGAGGTGCTCCTGGCCAACGAACTCTTCCAGGGTCCGGGGCCGCATCCGCGCGGCCAGTGGCTGGCGCTCGGGCGGCGGCTTGAACAGCGCCTCGGGTCGGGCGCCTGGGACCGATCGACGCGATGGCATCGATGGCAGTCTACGCAGAAGATCCCGTCAAAGAGGAGGAACGCATGCCGCGACGTCGCATCAGCTCAGGCTCTCCGTACGAGGCGTCGGTCGGCTGCAGTCGCGCCGTGGTGGTCGGGGACCGGATCGTGACATCGGGCACTGCCCCGATCTGGCCTGATGGGAGCTGCGACCCAGACGTCACGGTGCAGACCCGACGGTGCCTCGACATCATCCTCGCGGCACTGGCCGAAGGCGGTGCGACGGCCGCGGACGTCATCCGTACTCGCATCTATCTCGCGGACGCGAACGATCTCGACGCGGTTTCGCGGGTCCACGGTGAGGTCTTCGGGTTCATCCGGCCGGCCAATACCATCGTGGTTGTTGCGGCGCTGGTCGATCCACGGTGGCGGCTCGAGATCGAAGCCGAGGCGATGGTCGGCTCAGCTTGAGCCGGCATCACCACCGGCTGCAGCGCCACGACGGACTACCCAGGGGCCCTGGTCATCCGAGGTCAGATGGCCGCCTTCCTCCACCGGCGGTGGGGGCGGCACGGTCAGATCTGGATGACTCGCATGACGTTGATCAGGACATAGAGGACCGCGAGGATCGACAGCAGCAGGGCGGCGATCCGGACGATCCTGATCACGTCGCGCCGGACGTAGGCGTACTCCTCCGACGCCCGGACCGACAGGGGCGTGGCCTCGCGGCGGACGACGGGGGCGGCAGCCCGTGCCGCCTCCTTCTTCGCGGCTTCCTGGGCCGATCGCTCCTCGGCGAGGATCCGCGCCTCGAGCTCTGCGGCGCGCGCCTCCTCGTCCTGGGTCAGCGAGCGGGACGGCCGGATGGGGCCCGCCGAACCGGACGAGGGTCGCGAAGCGGTTCGCCGGATCGCTGGGCGCTGACCTGGTCGGCCCGTGCCGCGGATGCGCTTGGCCATGCGTTCGGACGGTCTCCCGGATGCTCATGGAAGGGTCGCGGGGCGTCGCCCGCGCCGACGGCCGAGAGGATAGCACCCGGTGAGTGGCGGGTGATCGCTGACTGCTAGACTCGGCCGAGTCGTGCAGGAGGAGCCCTTCAATCGACCTCAACGCGCTCGTCGAGCCCTACGTCGGCGCGATCCTGGTCTCCCTGGCAGCCGCGGTGCTGGTGCTCCTGCTGCTGGTCATCGTTCAGGCCCGTCGCATCTGGCGGCTGGGACGGCGGTTGGACGGGCTCACCCGCGGCCAGACGGGTAGGAGCCTGGAGGCCGTCCTCGACGCCCACCTGGACAAGGTGTTCGAGGTTGGCCGCGAGCTCGACGAGCTTGCCGCCCGATCCGTGGTTCTCGAGGCGGGCGCGCGGCGGATGATCCAGCGCGTAGGGCTGGTGCGCTACAACCCGTTCGAGGAGACCGGCGGCAACCAGAGCTTCGCCCTGGCGATGCTCGACGCCAAGGGCGACGGCGTCGTGGTCTCCAGCCTCCACGCGCGGGCCGGCACGCGCGTCTACGCCAAGAGCGTCACGAGCGGCAAATCCGATGCGGCCCTGTCGGACGAGGAGTCGCAGGCCGTCCGCCAGGCGCTCGCATCCCCGGCCGAACCGGCCCGCGCGGCGTCGTGACAGGCTAGGTGGCACGGGCCTCGACGATGCTCCGTCCATGGCCCCCGATCTCCATCTCCCGGTCCCGGTCGAGATCGATGACGCCATGACCCGGACCCGCGTTCGCCGCGAGCCGAACCCGCTGGATCAGCTGCCGGTGTGGGCCGGGTTCGAGGACCTCGTGGCGGACCGGGTCGAGGATCCACCGGCGGGGCTCGAAGCGCTGCTCGGTGGGCTCAACCCGGACCAGCACCGGGCCGTGACCCACGGCGATGGACCGCTGCTCGTCGTCGCCGGCGCGGGAACGGGCAAGACGCAGGTCATCACCCGGCGGATCGCCTGGCTGATTGCCACCCGACGGGCCAAGCCGTCGGAGATCCTGGCGCTCACCTTCACGGACAAGGCCGCGGAGGAGATGCAGGTCCGGGTCGACCAGCTCGTCCCGTACGGCTACACGGACACGGCGATCGGGACGTTCCACGCCTTTGGTGACCGGTTGATTCGGGAGTTCAGTCTCGAGCTGGGCCTGCCCAGCGATGTGCGGGTGCTGTCCCGGGCGGAAACGGTGATCTTCCTGCGGGAGCACCTGTTCGAGTTCGAGCTCGACGAATACCGGCCGCTTGGCGATCCCACCAGGTTCCTGTCGGCGCTGGCGACCCTGTTCAGCCGAGCCAAGGACGAGGACGTGTCCCCGGACGCGTGGCTGCGCCACGCCGAGCGGCTGACCGACGAGGCCGCGGCCCTCGCCCAGGCGGTCGAGGGGATCGGTGGGTTTGCGACGGACGCGGACCGTGACGGCGTCGACGCCCGCGCCGAGGCGGCTCGGCGCCAGATGGAGCTTGCCCGCGCTTACGCGCGCTACCAGGAGCTGCTTGCCGCGAACGGGTTCATCGATTTCGGTGACCAGGTCAGCGTGGCGCTCAGGTTGCTCCGCGATTCGCCGGCAATCCGGACGGAGCTGCAGCGCCGCTACCGGTACCTGCTGGTGGACGAGTTCCAGGACACGAACCGGGCCCAGGCAGAGCTGGTCGCCCTGCTCGCGGAGCCACATCGGAACGTGACGGTCGTGGGCGATGACGACCAATCCATCTACAAGTTCCGGGGTGCGGCGATCAGCAACATCCTGGATTTCCAGGACCGCTACAAGGGCGCGCGGGTCGTCGTCCTGCGGCGGAACTACCGCTCGCTGGCGCCGGTCCTCGACGCCGCCTACCGGCTCGTCCGGTTCAACGATCCAGACCGCCTGGAGGTTCGGAGCGGGATCTCCAAGCGACTGCGGGCCGAGCGCGTCGTCGACGATCCAGCGCCTGTCCGGCTGGAGGCCTTTGCGACCGGCTCGGAGGAGGCGGATTGGGTTGCGGCTGAGATCGGGCGGCGCCTCGCCGCCGGGGCGCGGCCCCGCGACCACGCGATCCTCGTCCGGGCCAACATCGCCGCGGATCCCATCCTCCGGAGCCTCAACCTGGCCGGTATCCCGTGGCGGTTCTCAGGCACGTCCGGCCTCTATGCGCGGCCGGAGGTCCGGTTGCTGCTGGCGTTCCTGCGCTCGCTCGCCGACCCGTCCTCCAGCGTCGACATCTACGGACTGTTGTCGTCCGACGTGTACAGCCTCGGCGGCACGGATCTGACCTCGATCGTCAACAACGCCAGGCGCCGCAATCGCTCGTTGTGGGACGTCCTCGACGAGCTCGATCGCCAGCCGGGGATCCTGCGCGTCTCGCCCGACACGCGCGAACGCATCCACCGGTTCGTCACCGAGCTGCGGACCTACCTCGACCTGGCCCACGATCGCCCGGCAGGCGAGGTCCTGTACGCGTTCCTGCGCGGCACCGGGACGCTGAACCGGCTCGCCGCCGAACCGTCGACCGCGGCCGAAGAGGCACTCCAGAACATTGCCCGGTTCTTCGAGATCGTTCGGGCGCAGTCGGCCCTGCTGGCCGACGATCGGGCGATCTTCGTCGCCCGGCACCTGCAGACATTGATCGAGGCCGGCGACGACCCGGCGACGGCCGATATCGATCCGGACGCCGACGCGGTGGCGGTCCTGACCGTCCACAAGGCGAAGGGCCTCGAGTTCCCGGTGGTGTTTCTGCCCGGCCTGGTGACGGATCGCTTCCCGGCCAGGTCACGCGCCGAGACGCTGGGGCTGCCGCTGGAGCTGGTCAAGGAGACGCTGCCGGAAGGGGACTTCCAGCTCCAGGAAGAGCGCCGCCTGTTCTACGTCGCCATGACCCGCGCTCGCGACGAGCTGGTTCTCTCGCACGCCGCGGACTACGGCGGATCGAGGGCCCGCCGGGTGTCGCCGTTCGTCCTCGAGGCGCTCGACCTGCCGGTTGCTGCCGGTGCGCCGGGGAGCGGCGCCCAGCCCGCATCGCCGCTCGACCGGATTGCCTCGTTCGACCGCGCCCCGTCGATGGATCCGGCGGCGCCGCTGCCGTCCGACGAGCCGCTGATGATGAGCTTCTACGCCATCGACGACTACCTCACCTGCCCGCTCAAGTACAAGTACGCCCACGTCCTGCGCATCCCGCTCGCCCCGCACCACGCGATCATCTACGGCGCGGCGCTCCACAAGGCGGTCCAGGAGTTCCACCGCCGCCACGCCCGGGGCGACGTCATGGGCGAGGCCGAGCTGTCCGAGGCGTTCGAGCGCGCCTGGACGAACGAGGGCTTCCTGTCCCGGCAGCACGAGGAGGCCCGCCTGGCGTCGGGCCGTGCGGCGTTGCGGCGGTTCCGCGACGAGCAACTCCAGCCGGGCGCCGTGATCCCGGCGTACGTCGAGCGCGAGTTCTCGTTCAGCCTCGACGGCGATCGCATCCGGGGCCGATGGGATCGAGTCGATGTCGAGCCGGCCGCCGACCCGGGGCCAGACACGCCAGCGAGCATCCCGCAGGCGGACGTCGTCACCCCAACGCTTCCGCTGCTCGGCCGGGAGCGCGTGACGATCACCGACTACAAGTCCAGCGACGTCCGCGATCCGGCCCGTGCCCGGCAGCGAGCGCGCGACTCGCTCCAGCTCCAGATCTACGCGATGGGCTACGAGGCGATGACCGGCCGCCTGCCCGACGCCGTCCAGCTGTACTTCCTGGAGTCGGGGCTCATCGGTCGGGCCGAGATGGACCCCCGACGGCTCGAGAAGGCACGGACGCAGATCGCGAAGGCTGCCGCCGGCATGCGCGCCAGGGACTACACGCCACGCCCGGATCCGATGTCGTGCTCGTTCTGCGCCTTCCGGGAGATCTGCCCAGCGAGTGCCGCCCGCTGACCGTGGCGGCACCGCTCGACGGCCTGCGGGCGATCACCTTCGACTTCGGCAACACCCTCGTGCCGGTCGACCGGGACGGCCTGCGACGGGTGGTCCGCCAGACCGCCGAGGAGGTGTCGGCCCGGCTCGGGCCGTTCGACGTCGAGTCCTTCCTTGGCGTCTGGGCGGAGGAGCGTGAACGCCAGTTCCGGGAGGAGGTGCCCCGGTTCCGCGAGGTGGACCTGGCCGATCGGTTCGTCCGGGTCCTCGCCCGGCTGCGGGGCATGTCGCCGCCACCGGTGGATGTCTCGTGGGACCAGGCCGCGGCCGCCCGGCACTCCACGGTGGCGGAGGTCGATGGCGCCGTTGCGGTCTACAGCATGGCCTTCATCGACGGCCTGCCGGCCCCGCCCGCCATCGAGCCCATGCTGGCCCGTCTCGCGTCCCGCTACGACCTCGCGATCCTGTCCAACTGGCCGCTGGCGGCGACCATCGACCGGTACGCGGCCGCGGCCGGCTGGGACCGGCACCTGCGGGCCATCGTCGTGTCCCAACGGGTCGGGACGATCAAGCCACAGCCGGGGATCTTCGACGCCGCCCTCGAGGCGCTCGGCGGTCCCACGCCGGGTTCCGTCCTCCACGTCGGCGACGACTGGGCCGCCGATGTGGTGGGGGCGAAGGCAGCCGGCTGGCGGGCGGCATGGCTCCGCTCGAGGCCGGCCAATTCACCGCTCCCGACCAGCCACCGGGGCGACGACGCGGCACCGGACCTGGAGCTCGACCGACTCGAGGACCTGGAGGCCGCGCTGGGCCAATAGGGCATTCGCCCGAGTGGCGGGTTGTCCACACCTGTTGCACGCTCGCACCGCCCGTCCTCGGGGACCGGGCAAGTCCCCCAACAGGGCACGAGAGGGACCCGTCATCCGATGGGCGAGCGCGAATCGGAGGCTGCGGAGGGCGGCGCGGCGTCGGCGTCGACGTCCGTTTCGCCGTGGGACGCGGCGCGTCGCGCGGCCGGCACCCGCCCGATCCTCGTCGTCGACGATGACGAGACGATCCGCGCCTTCGTCGCCACCGCGCTGCGAGCCGGCGGGCTGGAGGTCCACATTGCCGACTCGGGTCGATCCGCGATCCAGATCGTGTTCGGGGAATCGGCCGGGATCGCTCTCCTCCTGACCGACGTCGACATGCCCGGGATGAGCGGGATCGAGCTCGCCGCTCGCCTGCGGGCGGAGCGGCCGGGGCTGCGCGTGCTGCTGATGACCGGTCGGCCGGAGATGGTCGAGGAGGCGCGGAACCGGGACATCGTCACCGGCGTGCTGGTCAAGCCATTCACCCTGACCGAGCTGCGCGAGGCGATCGGGCGGGCCATCGAGTCGGCGCCGGGGTGATCGACGTGCTCCCGCCGCCCGACCGTGCCGAGTTCGGCGACCCCCTGGCCTGGCCTGAGGGCGGCTGGGCGAACGACCCGGACGCCGATCTCGACCGCCTAGACTCGTGGGTGATGGAATCCCGCGATCGACTCGCCAACCTGGCCCTGTTCGGGGCCGCGGCGGTCGTCTGGATCCTCGTCGGCATCGTCGTCACGACCCGCTACCCACAGTCGGATCCGGAGGCCGGGTTCCTGGGCGCGGCGCTGATCGGCCTCGCCATCGGCCTGACCTCGATGCCGCTGTTCTGGCTGTCGGTCTTCGCGCGCCACCATCGGATCGCGTACCGTGGCGATTGGCTTCGGGCGGTTCGCCGGGGTGCGTGGGTCACGGTCGTGGTCGCGGTCCTCGTCGTCCTCCGGCTCCAGGACCTGTTCGAGCCCGCCATCGCCCTGTTCATCCTGACCATCGTCTTCGTCGCGGAGGCCACGCTCTCCGTCGAGCGCTGACGCAGCCGACCGGAGGCCGTTTCGTGCCCGCGTCAACCGTCGACCCGAAAGGGCGGCTGGCCGCCGCCGTCGAGGCCAGCCGCGACGAAATCCTCGACCTCTCCCACCGGATCCACGCAAACCCCGAGCCGGCGTTCGAGGAAGTCCAGGCGGCCAGCTGGGTCGCGGAGATCCTCCGCCGCCACGGCTTCGCGGTGGAGCACCCCGCGGGTCGGCTGGCGACCGCGATCCGGGCCGTGCGGGCCGGCGGTCGCGGTGGCGACCGGCCCCGGATCGGCATCCTGGCCGAGTACGACGCCCTGCCGGGACTGGGCCACGGCTGCGGCCACAACACGATGGCGGCTTCCGGGGTCGGCGCGGCTATCGCCCTCGCCGCGATCGCCGACGAGCTGCCCGGGGCGATCGTGTTCCTCGGCACGCCGGCCGAGGAGCGTGGCTCCGGCAAGGCGTTCATGATCGAGGACGGCCTGTTCGCCGGAGTCGACGCTGCGTTGATGTACCACCCCTGTGACCGGAACCACGTGGACTGCGCCACGCTCGCTTCGGAGGACGTCGAGGTGGTGTTCCGTGGCCTGCAGGCCCACGCTGCGGCGGATCCATGGAAGGGCCGGAACGCTCTCGACGCGATGATCCTGCTGTTCTCGTCCGTCGGACTGTGGCGGCAGCAGCTCCGCCCGACGGCGCGCGTCCACGGGATCATTCAAGAGGGCGGCACCGCCGCCAACATCATCCCGGATCGGACGAAGGCGTGGTTCATGATCCGAAGCGACGACCAGGCGTATTACGAGGAGCTCAAGGAGCGATTCGGCGAGCTGGCTCGAGCTGCCGCGCTGGCCAGCGGCTGCGAGGTCGAGGTCACCTTCTCCGGCGGGGCGATGACGATGCAGACCAACGCCGCCCTCGCGGCCCGCTGGGTGGCCAACGCCGAGGCCGCCGGGATCGTCGACCAGGGACCCGACGCGTCGCCCGGCAGCACCGACATGTCCAACGTCAGCTGGGTCTGCCCGACCATCCACCCGGACCTGGCGATCGCGCCCGAGGGCACCGCGGGTCACTCGATCGAGTTCCGCGACGCCGCCGCAACACCGCGCGCCGATGCCGTGACGCTGCTCGCCGCGACCCTCGTCGCCCAGACCGCGTACGACCTGTTCGCCGATCCGGAGCTGGTCGAGACCGCCTGGCGGGAGTTCCGCGGCGAAACCTGACGCCCCCGGACCGCCCCCGGATTGGCTTCGGGTCGCCCGCAGCGGGTGCTAGGATCACCGCGGCGCGCCCCGCTGGACGACCGGATCGAAACCGGCGGCGCCCTCACCGAGACGGGCTCGAGCAGAGGGCAGGGCCCCGTGGCCGTCTCCGGAGGTTCACCCTCGTGGCCGAGCGCCCCCACGACCCCACGACCGAAGGCGGCTTTGCCGCGGCCAACGGCTGGGATGGCGAGTACCCCACGTTCCACGAGTTCGACCTGCCGGTCTATGTCGGGCCGGTGTCATTCCAGAAGCTGCCGTGGGTCACCGATCCGGCCGAGATCCACGCCCGGAACGCGGACGTCGCGATCGTCGGCGCGCCGTTCGACGACGGCGTCAGCCACCGTCCCGGGGCGCGGTTCGGGCCGCGGGCGATCCGTGAGGCCAACTACGCCACGGGCTCGCTTCATTCACTCCAGCACCCCGGCGAGCTGCGGCCGCTCGACGTCCTGACCGTGGTCGACGCCGGCGACGCCAACGTCGTTCCGGCCTGGCTCGAGCGCGGCCACGCGATGATCTACCGGAAGGTGCGCGAGGTCGCCGCGACCGGCGCCGTCCCGATCATCCTCGGCGGCGACCACTCGATCACCTGGCCGGCCGCGACCGCAGTCGCCGAGCACGCCAAACCCGGGACCATCGGGATCGTCCATTTCGACGCCCACGCCGACACCGCGCCGGAGGACTGGGGCCAGCTCGCCGGCCACGGTACGCCGATGCGGCGGTTGATCGAATCGGGCGCGGTCAAGGGCCGGAACTTCGTCCAGGTCGGCCTCCGCGGGTACTGGCCACCGGTCGACGTCTTTCGCTGGATGCAGGACCAGGGCATGCGCTGGCACTTCATGCGCGAGATCGAGGAGCGCGGCGCGGACGCGGTCATCGACGACGCGATCGCCGAGGCCCTCGACGGCCCGGAACAGATCTACCTCTCGCTCGACATCGACGTGATCGACCCCGGCCTCGCGCCGGGGACCGGGACACCGGAGCCCGGCGGGATGTTGACCCGCGAGGTGCTGCGGGCGATCCGGCGGATCGTCGGCGCCGTGGACCTCGCGGCGATGGACATCGTCGAAGTCTCGCCACCCTACGACCACGCCGAGACGACCGCCATGGCCGGCAATCGCGCGGCGCTCGAGGCCATCTCGGCGCTGGCGGTCAAGAAGGCTGCCGGACGGTCGGTTCGGCGCGGGAGCTGACGACGGACGGCCCCCGGTCGCCCGCCGAGGGGACCGCGCTTGCCAGGCTGTACGACCTCGACCTGGTCGACGATCCGGGCGATCTCGACCTCTACCTCGCCCTCGCCAGGCGGGCCAGCGGACCCGTCCTCGAGCTGGCTGTGGGCACCGGCCGGCTGGCCGTCCCGCTCGCCACAGCGGGCCACGCGGTCACCGGGATCGACGACGACCCTTCGATGCTCGCCCGGGCCAGGGCAGCCGCGGCGGCTGCCGGAACGACGGTCGACCTGGTGGAGGCCGACCTGACCGAGGTCCGGTTGCCGTCCGCCGGAACGTTCGGCCTCTGTGTCCTCGCCCTGAACTCGCTGTTCCTGCTTGGTGGCCGGGACCGGCAGCGAGCCGCGCTCCGCACGATGGCCGCCCACCTGGCGCCGGGTGGGCTCGCCGCCGTCGACGTCTGGCTGCCGGGCACGGACGACCTGGCCCGGTTCGACGGCCGGCTGATGCTCGAGTACGGCCGTGTCGACCCGGAGAGCGGCCAGCCGGTCACCAAGATCGCGTCCGCCCAGCACGAACCGGCCAGCCAGATGGTGACGCTCACGACGCTGTACGAGGAGGGCGCCCCGGGCGAACCGCCGGTCCGCTGGATGCGCACGGACCGCATGCGCCTCGTCTCGGCCGACGACCTGCGGGCCTTCGCAGAGGACGCCGGACTCGAGGTGGAGGTGCTCGCCGGCGGCTATGACCTGGAACCGATCGGACCCACGAGCGACCGCGCCGTGCTTGTCGCGCAGCGGCCCTGAATCCTCGGGCCGATGGCGTCGCGGAGCTCCGGCTGGGATCTCCGACCCGGAGTGCCGGCGGGGAGGGTGCCACCCTGACCATCGCGCCACGGTCGGCACGAGCCTCGCGTTGGTATAGTCGGACGGATGGCTTCCGCTGACCCGACCCGTCTGCTGCTCGTCGAGGACGTCCCGCAGGTGGCGCAGTACATCCGCGGCCTGCTCAATTCGCAGGCCTCGATCAAGCTCCTCGACGTCCTGACCGATGGCAACAAGGTCCTCGCCCAGATCGGGCAGACGCGGCCCGACGTCCTCCTCGTCGACGCCCTCCTGCAGGGCCGGGTGAAGGGTCTCCAGCTGGTCGAGCAGATCCGGCAGGCGAACACCGGTGTCCCGGTGATCGTCCTGACCGTGCCCCAGAACCCCGTCCAGGCCTCGGCGGAGAAGGGCATCCACGGCGTCCTGGCGATGCCGTTCTCGGGCTACGACCTCGTCACCCGGATCGCCCAGGTCCGCAAGGACTTCGAATCGACCTCGACCGTGGCGGCGTCGAAGATCATCTCGGTCTTTGCCCCCAAGGGCGGCGTCGGCAAGACGACCATCGCCTTCAACCTCGCCGTCGCGATCGGGCAGACTGACCACAAGACCGTCCTGATCGACGGCAGCCTCCAGTTCGGCGACCTGCGAGCCCTCCTCAAGGTGCCGGTCGACGCACCGTCGATCCTCGACCTGCCCACCGACCGGATCGCCGAATCGGATCTCCAGGACGTCCTCTGGCGGGACCCGTCGGGGATCGACATCCTCCTCGCTCCGCCGCGGATCGAGATGGCCGAGATGGTCAACGCCCGGGATGTCGACAAGGTCCTGTCGCTGCTGCGCCGGGTGTACGGCGCGATCGTGATCGACATGAGCTCGGCGATCAGCGACATCAACCTTGCGTTCCTCGATGCCAGCGAGACGATCATCGAGATCGTGACCTACGACTCGACCACGATCCACAACACGATCGCCGTGGCTGACACCTTCCGGATGATCGGTTACCCCGCGGCGAAGGTGCACTACCTCGTCAATCGGGCCGATTCGGCCGGCGGGATCAACCCCGATGACCTGGCCCGGGCGCTTGGCCGCAAGCCGGAGCACCAGGTCGTGTCCGACGGCAAGCTCGTCGTCCAGAGCAACAACGAGGGCGTGCCGTTCGTGCTGGCGAACCCGGGCGCGACGATCAGCCAGGACATCAACCGTGTGGCCGGGGAGCTGATGGGCTCGCGGACGCCCGTCGGCGCGAGGCGCTAGGAGCCGGCCGGAGCGTGTCGGATGGACGGCCGATCGGGGTATTCGATTCGGGCGTCGGCGGGCTGACGGTCCTTCGCGAGATCGTCCGGCGGCTGCCGGCCGAGTCCACGATCTACTTCGGCGACAACGCCCGAGCCCCGTACGGGACCCGGACCGACGACGAGGTCCGGGCGTTTTCCGCCCAGTCCATTGCCGCGCTCGTCGAGCGCGACGTCAAGGCCGTGGTCGTCGCCTGCAACACCTCGACGGCGGTCGCCCTCAACGACCTGCGACGGCGCCACGACCTGCCGATCCTGGGCGTCATCCGGCCCGGCGCGGCGGCGGTCGCGCTGGCGACGCGCAACCGCCGGGTGGGGGTGATCGCCACGCCGGCAACGACCCGCTCGCACGCCTACTTCAGCGCGATCAAGGAGGAGAACCCGGCCATCGAGGTCTACGAGCACGCCACGCCCGCGTTCGTGCCGATGGTCGAGGCGGGCCTGCTGTCCGGGCCAGAGGTCGAGGCGACGGTCGCCGAATCGCTGGCTCCGCTCCTCGGCCAGCGCGACGCGGCAGGGGAGTTCATCTTTCCCCTCCCGCCCTCCGCCCGGATCGACACCTTGCTGCTGGGCTGCACCCATTACCCGCTGCTCCAGCCGGTCATTGCCGCGGTCGCGGGCGAGCACGTCGCCATCGTCGATTCCGCCACGGCGACCACCTCGCGCCTGGCCGAGCTGCTAACCATCAACGGCCTGGAGGCGCCGAGTGGAGCCACGGGCTCCCACGTCCAGCTGACGACCGGCGACGCGAAGGCCTTCCGATCGGTCGCGGAGCGGCTCTTCGGCGACGCGTTCACTGACGTGTCATCGGTTGAGCTCGAGTTCGCCGGACCGGTGAGCGGTCGGTGACCGGACGATGAGCGGTCGGGTGGGCAACCGGCGCTCCCGCTGGCGCGACGATCGTGTCTGGCAGGCGGGCTTCCTCGTCGGCTCGGCGCTGGGTGCCGCCGCGACGCTGATCGGGCGGCATGCCGAACGTTCCGCCCGGCGCGGCCTCGTCGACTGGCCGGAGGCCCAGCGGATCGCCGAGGAGCGCCTCCGGAGGTCGCCCGGTGCCCTCAGCGCCGCGGAGCTCCGGGCAGCCGAGCCGGCGTATGCCGAGGCGATGGCCCGGATCGTGCCCCGCCTCTCGGAGCACCTGGGCACGGAGCTGCCGGGGATCGTCGACCGCTCCGGTGTCGTCGATCGGGCGGGCTGGGTCCGGGCCAACGTCGCCACGTTCGCCTCGCTGATCGGGCGGATCGAGGGCGACCTGCTCGACCAGGTGGTCCCGGTTGGCGGCGGCCTCGGCAAGGCGGCGGTCGCGATCGCCAACCGCTATGTCACGACCCGTCAGCTGGGCTTCCTGTTGGGGTTCATGGGCCAGAAGGTCCTCGGCCAGTACGACATCGCCCTGCTGTCGACCGAGTCGGCGCCCGGGCGGCTGCTGTTCGTCGACGAGAACATCCGGCTGACGGCCCGCAACCTCGGCGTCCCGATCGGGCCGTTCCGGACGTGGATTGCCCTCCACGAGACTACCCACGCCTTCGAATTCGAGGCCCACCCCTGGCTTCGGCCGTACCTGGCGGAGCGGCTCGAGCGCCAGCTGGCGCTGTTCAGCCGGGATGCCGGCACGCTCGGACGGGACGCCCTGCGGGCCGTTGGCCGGACGCTCCGCGGCGAGGGCGATGGGGGACACTGGATCGAGCGGCTCATGGGCGACGAACAGCGGCGGCTGTTCCGCGAGATGCAGGCGGTGATGAGCCTGCTCGAGGGCTTCTCCGACTACGTCATGGACGAGGTCGGCCGGGACCTGGTGCCGGGGGTCGAGCGAATCAGCGCCCGGTTCCACGAGCGCCGCGAGCGCCGGACGCCCTTCGAACGAGCGATCCTGCGGCTGACCGGGATGGACCTCAAGCTCGAGCAGTACAAGAAGGGCGAGGCGTTCGTCCGGGCGGTCGCGGAGAAGGGCGGCGCCCCGGCCCTCCGGCGCCTCTGGGAAAGCGCGGACACCTTGCCGCGCCACGGGGAGATCGCCGACCCGGGGTTGTGGCTGGCGCGGGTCATGCCGGCCTCGGGCGCCACGTGAAAACTGGCGGCGACGGCATCCGGCGGACGGCCGGGCCCGGGGCCGGGCCGAATGGCGCGCCGTTGGCGATCGCCCTCAGCCCGATCCTCGCGGCCCGCTACCGGTCCCGCGATCTCGATCGGATTCGTGAGGCGGCGCCGGGGGCGCGGCTGGTGACGTTGTCGGTCGAGGGCCTGTCCGACGGTCCGCTCGACGACGTGGAAGTGCTCCTCCGCGGCTGGCTGTCGACCGACGCCTTCGACCGCCTGTTGTCGCGGGCACCCCGGCTGGTCTGGGTCCACAGCGCCTCGGCCGGCGTGGAGCGGGCCCTCACGCCAGTCGCCCGCGAGCGCGGAATCCTCATCACCAATGCCCGCGGGGTGTTCAGTCGCCCGATTGCCGAGTACGTGCTGATGATGATCCTGGCGGTCTCCCGGCGGCTGCCCCAGCTCCTCGAGCTCCAGCGGGAACGGACCTGGCAGCCGCTCGAAGGCGCGGAGCTCCGCGACGTCACCGTCGGGATCGTCGGCCTGGGGTCGATCGGGCGGGCGGTTGGCGCGTTGGCGACGGCGTTTGGCTGCCGGGTGATCGCCAGCCGCCGGCGGTCGGATGCCGGTTCGGACGCAAGCGCGCCAGACGGCGAGGACGCGTCCCTCGGCGAGCTGATGCTGGACCGGGTCCTGGGGCCCGACCAGCTCACCGAGTTGCTGAGCGAATCGGACTTCGTCGTCCTCGCCGCGCCGCTCACCCCCGAGACCGAGAACATGATCGACGCCCGTGCCCTCTCGGCGATGAAGCCCGGAGCGTGGCTGATCAACGTGGCCCGCGGCCGCCTGATCGACGACCGGGACCTGCTGCGGGCGTTGAAGGAGGGCCATATCGGCGGCGCGGTGCTCGATACCTTCGCCGAGGAGCCATTGCCACCGACGTCGCCGTTCTACGACCTGCCCAACGTGATCGTCACGCCGCACACCTCGTGGTCCAGCGGGCGGGTCCTCGACCGCAGCGTCGGCCTGTTCTGCGACAACCTGCGGCACTTCGCGACGGGCGAGCCGCTGCTCAACGTCGTCGACCCGGAGGCCGGTTACTGATCCAGGCCACTCCCGGCTAGGCTTGCCGGATGCAGATCGCCATCGTCGGGCTTGCCGGGTCCGGCAAGACGACCGTCTTCAACACGCTGACCCGTGGCCACGCCGAAACAGGCGGCTTCGGCGGCCTCCAGCTGAACGTCGGCGTCGTCAAGGTCCCGGACGAGCGGCTCGACCGGCTGGCCGAGATCTTCAAGCCCAAGAAGGTCGTCCAGGCCGACGTCACCTACGTCGACCTGCCCGCACCACCGCCCTCGTCCGACGGCCGGGTGGGGACCGAGGAGCTGCCCGCGGAACACCTCGCCAGGCTCCGCGAATCCGATGCCCTGCTCCACGTGGTTCGGGCCTGGGACGACGCCGCCCATCCCCACCCGTCGGGTTCCGTGGATGCCGCCCGTGATCTCGAGCAGCTCGATCTCGAGTTCATCCTGGCGGACCTCGCCCTGGTCGACCGGCGCCTGGAGCGGCTGTCGACCAGCGGCCGGCATGGGACGGCCGCCGAGCGCGAGTCAAACGAGCGCGAGGAGGTCGTCCTGCGGCGGCTCAAGGAAGGGCTCGAGGCCGGGAAGCCGATCCGCGACGTGGACCTGGAAGCCGACGAGGAGAAGGCCATCCGCGGCTTTCGGTTCCTCACCCAGAAGCCGGTGCTGGTGCTGCTCAACGTCGGCGAGGCAGACCTCCCGAGAGCTGCCGACATGGCGAGTGCGATCGAGCGCTCCTACCCCCACGGGCGGGCCATGGTCGACGCCCTGTCGGCGAAGATCGAGATGGAGCTGGGTGAGCTCGAGCCGGACGAGGCGGGGGTCTTCATGGAGGAGCTGGGCCTCGCCGAATCGAGCCTCGACCGGGTGATCGGCCTGAGTTACCGGCTCCTCGGCCTGGTGTCGTTCCTGACCGCCGGACCGGACGAGGTCCGCGCCTGGCCGATCGCCGACGGCTCGACCGCGGTCGACGCCGCGGGGACCATCCACACCGACCTCGCCCGCGGGTTCATCCGGGCCGAGACGGTGGCCTACGACGACCTGGTCGCGCTGGGATCCACTGCGGAGGCCAGGAAGCAGGGCAAGCTCCGGTCGGAGGGCAAGACCTACCGGGTTCGCGACGGCGACGTGGTGGAGATCCTGTTCAGCCGCTGATCCAGGTCAATTGTGGCGGCCGCCACCGTTGGTCGGATCCAGCGTCGCCTCGATCGTGAGGAAGTCGGCGTCGAGGTCGTCGTCACCTTCCTCGTCGTCCTCGTCCTCGTCGTCATCGAGCCGGACGATCGCATTCTCGTCCTCGTCACGCGAGATCTTGACTGACACGGTGAGCTTGTCGTCCGAGACGAAGGTGAAGCCGTGGTCGCGCTCGAGCTCGGCGGCGATGGCCTCGATCAACGTATCGTCTTCGTAGGTGTCCTGGACACGACGACGAATCTGCTGGACCAGCTCGAAGAACTCGTCCGGCTCGTACAGCTCCTCGTGGGCCAGCAGAAGGTCAGAGAAGATCTCCGCGTCGCCCTCGTGCAGCTCGTAGAAAAACACGCGGCAGGACTCCGGACAGGGGAATGGGAATAGGCGGCCAGTATACGACCGAGCCGGCTCCGGCCCCGAGATCGGACCCGACAGCCGACCCAGCGACGCCGGAGATCGTCGTGGTGGGCGCCGCAGCCCGCGACCTCGCCCCGAGCGATCCACGGGGCTGGCGGCTTGGCGGCGGCGTGACCTACGGCGCGCTGACGACGGCCCGCCTCGGGTTGCGAACGGCGGCGCTCATCGGCGCCGACGCGCCGGCGGCCGAGGCGGACGAGCTCGAGCTCCTGCGCGACGCCGGGGTCGAGATCCGGCTGGTACCGCTCGCCCACGGCCCGATCTTCCACAACGAAGAGACGCCCGCCGGCCGTCGGCAGACGGCCCTCGACCGGTCCGACCCCGTTCCGGTGGCGGCGCTGCCCGCCGCCTGGCAGAAGTGTCCCGGCTGGCTCCTCGCCCCGGTGGCCGACGAGCTGCCCGGATCGTGGTCGGCGGCGATGCCCGAGGCCGCGTTCGTGGCGGTCGGCTGGCAGGGATTGCTTCGCGTGCTGCAACCCGGGGAGGTGGTCCGCCGACGAGAGCCGGCAGCCCACCCCGTCCTCGGTCGCGCCGACGTCGTCGGGATCAGCGGCGACGACGTCGATTCCGGCCTGCCGCTGGCCGAGTTGGCGCGCTGCCTCAGGACCGGCGCAACGCTGGTGCTGACGCAGGGCGATCGCGGCGGGATCGTCCTGGAGACCCCCGACCGACTGCGCCGCTACCCGGCCCTGCCGGCCCACCGCATCGTCGATCCCGTCGGAGCCGGCGACGTGTTCCTGGCGGCACTCGCCGCGGCCCGGATCCAGCCGCGACTCGTCGGCGGGCGGATTCGGCAGGGATACGACCTCCTCCTGGCGGCGGCCGCGGCGTCGCTCGTCCTCGAGGATGTCGGTCTGCTTGGCGTCCCGAGCCGGGACGCGGTGGCGCGCCGGATGGCCGAGGCGGGATCGGCCCGCCGGAGCTGACCGCGCGCCGGGTCACTGGATGCGCGCCCGGCCGCCGGTCCGGGCGACCCGCCGACGGAGGCGATGCGCTCGGGCCGCAAGGTCCGCCTCGAGGCGCGGCGCGCCCCGGCCGAGGAACCGTTGGCGCTCCGCCAGCGACTGCGCCATGCGGGTGGCCGCCAGCGCAGCCGCCGGGTCGCGCCGGCGGTGCTCGAGGGCCTTCGCGACCTCGATCCAGGCGATGATGGCCAGCGCTCCACCACCGGCCGCCAGGTCGCGCCACGACTCGAACGCGTCGTCGTGCCGGCCGAGCCGCCGGAGCAGCCGGGCCCGGTCGACGAGGAGCCGTTCGCGTCCGATCGGCGGCCGGGGAGGGGGACGGCGGCCGATCTCGTTCCACGTCAGGTCGACCGGATCGCGGGTCCCGAGCGGATCGTCCGCGCGCGTCGTCAGGAGCGCGGTCCACGTCCGCCGTTGCGGCGGCAGGACCGGCATCTCGAGGGCACTGTCGAGCAGCGCGAGGGCCTCCTCGTGACGTCGTTCCTGGCCATACGCGCCGGCCAGGCCCACCAGGTCCCCGGGTGGCGCCGATCGCCGGCCTTGCGGATCGCCGTACCGCGTCTCGACGTGGGCCAGCAGCCTGGCCAGCGACCGGACGTCCTCCGCGTTGTGGCGGATCACCTCGACCAGTGGCTCGGCCGGTCCACCGCGGACGAAGTCCAGGTAGCGACCGGGAATCTCCCAGCCGTCCACATCCTCGTGCCGCGCGACCCCGAGCAGCTCCACCTCGACGGTCCGCAACCGCGCGTCGACCATCCGATGACGGAACAGCCGCCGGACCAGCGGCAGAAGGTCCAGGTGACCGGCATGGGTCGGCGGCGGCCGGCGGGCCATCCGATACCGGGTCACGAGCAGCGGCCAGTCGAACCCCCGGCCGTTGTAGCTGACGAGCCAGCCGTTGCTTGGGATGAGACGGGCGAGCTCCGCCAGCAGGGCGGTTTCGTCGGGTTGGTCCGGGAGTAGCAGCTGGACCTGGACGAACCGCTCCCCGGTCCACCAGCCGAGGCCGACCAGGAAGGCGTAGGTCCCGGCAGCCGACCCCAGCCCGGTGGTCTCCGTGTCGAGGCAGACCAGCGGCACGGCGGGCGGCGGCTGGCCGGGAAGCGCCGCCAGGCGGGCCCGATCGACGGGGAGGGCCAGGCTGCCGCCGTCGACCCGGACAAAGGCGCCGTTCGCCGTCCGAACGACCTCCCCCTCGATCGCCGCGGCCAGCCGCTCGGCGTGGTCCACCCGTGCCGCCCGGCGAGCCGGCTCCAACCGTCCATCGCCGGGACCTGCTTCCGCGGCCGCCAGCGAGGCGCGGAAGTTCGCCAGCCGTCGCTCGAGGGTCGCCGCCGCGGTCATCGGTCAGGCAGCGCCGGCTACGGCCGGGGCGTTCGCAGCCTGCAGCTCGCCGAGCAGCCGGAGGGCCAGCGCCTTGGCGTCGACATCGGGTTCCAGGCGCGGTCCGGTACAGGTGGGACAGCCGGCGTCGCAGCCGCACGAGCCGATGAGCTCCGCTGCGCCCGCGATCAACTCGTCGTGGCGGTTCCAGAGCCGCTCGGAGAGCCCCACGCCACCGGGCACCGCCTCGTACAGGTAGATCGTGGGTGCCTCGCTGTGCGGCGAGCGAACCTGGGTGACCAGTCCCAGGTCCCGCGGATCGACCATCAGCAGGACCGAGCCGACGGTCTGGATGGCCCGCCCCGCGCCGATCAGGGCGACGTCGAGGTCCTCCCGCCGCCAGCGCGTGGCCAGCGACTCCGCTGTCAGCCAGTAGGCGGTCGTCTGGAGCTCGATCTCCGGCAGGTCGATCGGGCCCCAGCCGACGTTCTCGTCGGTGATGAACTTGAGCTTCTTGAACAGGGTGACGAGGCTGGCCACCATCACCTCGCCGTGGATCCGCCGGCCACCGGGGGCGGGCGCCTCGCCGAAGACGTCGATCGGCTTGAGGGTCACCGCCCGGTTGGCGTAGGTGTAGTGGTCCACGTCGACCTTGTGGACGTACGCCTTCTTCTCGCTCCAGTCGAGCCGGTCGACGTAGTACTGGACCGAGTCGTGGATGTAGATGGCCCGCTCGTGGACGAGGATCTGGGCGGCGAAGATGTCCACCTCGCCCAGGACACGGGGCCGGTCCGGGCTCGTGTCGATGATCACCACGTTCTCTGGTGCCGCCGTCCGGAGCGAGACTTCCGAGGCCGGGAAGTTCTCCGAGCTCCAGTACCAGCGCCCGTCGTCCGCCTGCCGGAGGTGACCGGACTCGGCGACGAAGGCCAGCAGCTCGTCGGCGGGGCCAGGGCCGAAGAGCTCCCCCGGTTCGAAGGGCAGCTCGAATGTCGCGCACCGCAGGTGGGCGAGCAGGACGTGGAGGTTGTCCGCATCGAGCCGCGCCTCCTCCGGTTGGCCGCCGAAAAGGAACTCCGGGTGGTGGATGACGTAGCGGTCGACGGGCGCGGGCGAGGCGATCAGGGCCGCGACGCTGACACCGCCGCGCCGGCCGGCCCGCCCGATCTGCTGCCACGTGGCCGCGATCGAGCCCGGGTAGCCAGCCAGGATCGCCACGTCCAGCCGCCCGATGTCGACGCCGAGCTCAAGGGCGTTGGTCGAGACGACGCCAAGGACCTCGCCGTCCCGCAGGCCTCGCTCGATCGCCCGCCGTTCGGTCGGCAGGTAGCCGGCCCGGTAGCCGCGAACCCGCGAGCGCGGCCCGAAGTCGAGCCGGAGGGCCTCGCGGAGGTTGGTGAGCATGATCTCCACCGATGTCCGGGCCCGGCCGAAGACGACGGTCTGCCGGCCGGCTCGTAGGAACGGCAGGGCCCATCGCTCGGCGAGGGTCAACGCCGAGCTCCGCGAGCCGGTCGCGGCGTCGATCACCGGTGGATCGACGAGCAGGACGTGGCGCTCACCCGATGGCGCGCCGTTGCGATCGATGAGCCGGACCGGCCGGCCGATCAGCGTCTCCGCGAGCTGGGAGGGATTGCCGATGGTCGCCGAGCAGCAGACGATGACCGGGTTCGAGCCATAGTGGGCGCACAGACGGAGCAGCCGGCGGAGGACATTGGCGACGTGGCTGCCGAACACCCCGCGATAGGTATGCAGCTCGTCGACGACGATGACCTGGAGCTGCTCGAAGAGTTGGAACCACTTGGTGTGGTGGGGCAGGATCGCCGAGTGGAGCATGTCCGGGTTGGTGACGACGATCTGGCCGGCCTTCCGGATCGTCGACCGGATGGGGGCCGGCGTGTCGCCGTCGTACGCGGCGGTCCCGATGTCGAGCCCCGATTCGCGGGCCAGCACGTTGATCTCCGCCACCTGGTCCTGGCCGAGTGCCTTGGTCGGGAACAGGCACAGTGCCCGGGCGGCCGGATCGGTGGCGATCGCCTGGAGGATGGGAACGGCGTAGCAGAGGCTTTTGCCCGACGCGGTCGGGGTGACGACGACCACGTTCTGGCGGGCGTGGACCGCCTCGATCGCCTCCGCCTGGTGGACGTACGGCCGGTCGATGCCGCGGGCGGCCAGACCGGCCCGGACGCCCGGCGCGAGCCACGCCGGCCAGTCGCCGTACTCGGCCTCGCGGGCGGGGATCACTTCGTGGTGGACGACCCCACGGGCGAGCGATGGCTCTTCCAGCAACCGATCCAGCACGACGGCCGGCGAAGCCGGTGCGTAGGTTCGCATGACACCGCTCCAATTAGAACAAGCGTGCGAAAGACACGCCGGAGTCTAGCAGCAGGTTGGAGCCGGTTTGTGACACCTCGGCTGTCACGACTGAGCACCGTCGTGATTTGACACGACAGCTGCGCGCAGCTACCCTCGGCCATCAATGGACGACCGAGCGCCCAGTCCGCCGCTCGACCCCCTCGATCCGGCCGGCGGCGCGGATGATTCCGCAGCCAACGCTCCCTCCCTCGACGTCCCCGATCTGTCGAGCCTGCCGGTGGCGGGGATCACCCGCCGCCGGGTCGCCTTCCTCATCGCGGCGATCTGCTCGGTCTGGGTGGTGATCGTCTTCGCCAAGCAGGTCGGCGAATCGGCCGCGGCGACGGCCCGGGCAGAATCGATGCGAACCCAGAACGCCGCGCTCGCCGCCCAGGTCGAGGCGCTGGAGCGGGAGTACGAGCTGATCCAGAGCCCCGAGTACATCGTCCAGCAGGGCCGCGCCTACCGGCTGGGCAACCCGCGCGAGGTTCCGTTCACGGCCCGTGAGCGCCAGCTGCCGGTCAACGCCCCGGGCTCGGCCTCGGTCCGACTCGGGGCCGCCGCGGAAGCGCCGCCCACGCCCCTGGAGTCCTGGCTCTCCCTGTTGTTTGGACCAGGCCACTAGGCGAGCCCGCGACGGGCGACTTCCCGCTCTCCGGAGCGTTCGCTGCGGGTATCCTGACCCGACGGGCAGCGTCCCGGCGACGGTCGGTCAGTAACGCTCCCCGCCGGCTCGCGTCAGCGATGTGCCGGGGGGAACCACCGGCCCGGAGGGAGTGGAGCGGGAGCCGATGATCACCGTGCCAGTCGAAGATCTCGTGTTCATCCTGTGCACGCTTGTCGGCGGGGGATTGCTCCTCGTTACGGTCCTCGTCGACGACATCCTCGGCGGGGTCCTCGACGCGCTGCACATCGGCTTCGACATCGGCGGCGTGTCGCTGATGCCGCTGGCCCTCGGGTTCGTCTCGATGTTCGGGGTCGGTGGCCTGTTCGCCACCCAGGTCCTCGACGTCCACGGCGGGCAGGCGGCGGTCATCGGCACCGTTTCGGGCGCCCTCGGCTTCGGCATCGTGTTCGTGATGTTCACGCTGCTCAAGCGGTCGGAGGGCCGCAACCCGTTCTCGACCTCGACACTGGTCGGCAAGACGGCGTCGGTCGCGGTGGCGATCCCGGCCGGCCGGTTCGGGAGCGTCTGGGTCAAGGCCGAGGGCCAGACCCACGAGTTCGGTGCCACCGCCGCGGTCGACATCCCGGCCGGCTCGACGGTGACCGTCACGGGCATCGCCGGAACCGGCCTGATCGTTGCGCCGCTCATGTCACCAACCCCCGTTGCCGGCGAGGTTCCGGTCGAGGGATCGAACGCTGGAGGGAACGAGGGTGTTTGACGGGTTGTTCAACTTCGATGGCGGCGTCCTGGTCGTCTTCGTCGCCATCGTCATCGTGGCGTTGCTGTTTGCCTACCTCGGCAGCCGCTACAAGGTCGCCGGCGCCAACGAGGCCCTGATTCGGTCCGGCCGGGCCACGCCGCTGGGTGGCGGCGAGGCCGGGCTCAAGGTGGTCCGCGGCCAGGGCATCGTCGTCCTGCCGCTGTTCCACAAGATCGGCCGCCTCAAGCTGACCGCCCGCCAGATCAACGTCAACCTCGCCGACGCGGTGTCGCGCCAGGGCATCAAGGTCGCGGTCCAGGGCGTGGCAACGTTCAAGATCGGCGCCGACGACGAGTCGATCCGAAACGCGGCGGAACGGTTCCTCGACGCCCAGGAAGACCAGGTCGACTCGATCGTCAAGAACGTCCTCGAGGGCTCGCTGCGATCGATCGTCGGCACCCTCACGATCGAGGAGCTCAACCTCGACCGCCAGAAGTTCCAGCAGGCCGTCCAGGACGCCGCCAAGGGCGATCTCGCCACCTCCGGCCTCCAGATCGACTCGTTCACGATCCAGGCGATCCGCGACGAGTCCGGCTACATGGAGCTCATCGGCCAGCAGGAGACGGCTCGCCGCGAGCGCGACGCCCGAATGGCCAAGGCTGCAGCCGACCAGGAGGCCGCGGTCCGGGAAGCCGAGGCCAACCAGATCAAGATCAACGCCGACCGGGACGTGTCGGTCCGGCGGGCCGAGACCGAGATGGAGATCGCGGCCGCCGAGGCGCGGGCCGCGCAGGCCGGTCCGCTGGCCCAGGCTGAGGCGCAGCAGGAGGTCACCCGCAGGCAGACCGAGCTGGCCCAGCTCGAGGCCGACCGCAAGCAGAAGGAGCTCATCGCCTCCACGATCCGGCCCGCCGAAGCCGACGCCGAGGCCCAGATCCGACGGGCCGAGGGCGACAAGGGTGCCCGGATCGCCCAGGCCCAGGCCGAGGCCGAGCGCGTCAAGCTCGCCGGTGAGGCCCAGGCCCGCGTCGTCGAGGTGACGGCCGAAGCCACCGCCAAGCAGACCACCCTCGAAGGCAACGCCGAGGCCGGCATCGTCCTCTCGAAGGGCGAGGCGGAGGCCAAGGCATTGGCGCTTCGGGCCGAGGCCTACCGCCAATTCAATGAGGCGGCGGTCATCCAGACCGTCCTGTCGATGCTCCCGGAGATCGTCCGCGCCGCCGCCGAGCCGATGGGCAACATCGACCACCTGACCGTCCTCTCGAACGATGGCGCGTCCGAGATGGTCAAGAACACGACCCGAACCGTGGCTGAAGCGAGTGCCACCGTGAAGGGCCTCACCGGCATCGACGTGCCCGGTCTCCTGGCCAGCGCCATGGGCACCGCGACCCGCCAGAACGGCGGCCCGGCTCCGGCAGGCCCGAGCGGCGGTGGTGGCGGCACCGGCGGCGGAGGCCGCCGGCGCCAGCCCAGCTCGCCCGCGCCGGCAGGTGGTCCGCCCGCCGCGGCGGCTGCCACTACCCTGCCGGTGGCCGATCCGGTTGCCGCCTTTGCCCAGGCCGGCGAACAGATCAGCCGGGCGGGTGATCGGATCAAGGAGGCCGTGGTGCCGCCCCCTCCGCCGGTCATCGCGACGCCGCCAGCCACCCCTGACAGGGTGCCGGCCGCGCGTCCCCAGCCGCCGGCTGCGGAACCGGCTGCGCCGCCACCGGCCGCGCCGGCTACCCCGGCCACCCGTCTGGGACGTCGCCCGGCGAGTGCAGACATCAGCCGCGAGACGACCCTGGACGACGCCGCCGTCCGGCTGGCGAGCGACCTGCGGGCGATCCCCGGGATCGAACGGTTCGGTGCCGTCCGTCTGGCCGATCTCGATCGCGGTGGACCGCGGCCGCTGCGGACCATGTGGCGGATCGCCCGGGAGCAGCTCGACGAGCGCTACGGCCAGCTGACGATCGGCGAGATGCTCGACCGCTACGGCGGCGGCCGATCTGGCGGCACGGGACTCCAGGCCTGAACCCTTACGCCGGCCAACCGTGACCGACGGGCGAAGTCCCGAGTACGCCCGACTTCTCGCCGAGAACGAGCGCTACATCGAGTCGTTCGATCGCTCGGCGCTGACCGCCGCGCCCCTCAGCGGCCTTGCGATCCTGGCCTGCATGGACGCCCGCCTCGATGTCGAGGAGGCGCTCGGCCTTCGGACGGGTGACGCCCACATCATCCGTAACGCGGGCGGCCTGGCGACCGACGATGCGATCCGTTCGCTGATCATCAGCCAGCAGATCCTCGGGACCGATGAGATCGTGGTCATCGGCCACACCGGCTGCGGGCTGCACGGGGCCGACGAGGACGCGTTGCGCGCCCGCCTCGCCGCCGCGACCGGCCGGCGGCTGCCCCTCGAGTTCGGCTCGTTCCCGGATCTCGAAGCCATGGTCCGGGTCCAGGTCGAACGAATCCGGACCCACGCCTGGCTGCGTCGGGTGCCGGTCCACGGGTTGGTCTTCGAGGTCGAAACCGGTCGCCTCGTGGAGGTGACCTGAGCGGCCGTCAGCGTCGCGGCTTCTCGAGGACGGTGTAGAAGAAGTCCTTGGTCAGGTCCCAGCGCGGGTATCGGCCGAGGATGTCGTCGAAGCGCTCGTAGAACGGCTCATCCAGCTCGGTCTCCGAATAGCGGAGCGCGTGGATGACGAAGCCGATCTCACGGAAGTAGTCCTCGTACTGCGACCACGTCAGGCGGTTGACCCACGCCGCCCCCTCGGGCCGGTCATGGTGTTTGGCCCGGTATTCACGGATGACGTCGTCGCTGAACAGCAGGTGCGGGAACGGGAAGTAGAGCTCGCGGTACAGGTGCGACGCGCGCGGGCCACGGTGGAGGTTGGCGCTGATCCACGCCAGGCCGCCGGGCTTCATGATTCTGAACAGTTCGCGCAGCACGGCGTACGGATGGACGACGTGCTCGAGGACCGAGAACGAGATCACCCGATCGAAGAAGTCCGTCTCGAACGACCGGTCCGTTGCCAGGTCGGCGCACCGGAAGTGGGTGCGGTCGTCTGCCAGGGTGGCCCAGCCACGCCGCTCGCTCACGTCGACGCCCCAGGCATCCGCGCCAAAGTGGTGGCTCAGGTACCAGACCTCGAAGCCACCGCCACAGCCCAGCTCGAGGACCCGCCGATCCGAGAGGTCGATGCTGTGATGAACATCCAGCAGCCGCTTCCTGGCCCGGTCCTCGCGGCTCGTCTGATCGTACTTCGGGGCCTCGGTCACGATCGGGCTGGCCCGGTACTCCTCGTTGAGTGCCTCGAGCAGCTCCAGGTTCATCAGTGGCGGGCGATCGCCGGTGTCATACACCGAGCGGACGATGGAGCCGGCCTCCTCGACCGCCGGCGGCTCGGGCCAGTCGGTCCCGATGGCCCGCGGCCGGGGCAGGACGACATACGACCGCGGCAGGCTGCCCCACGACGATCGCTGCGCCGCCGACCCGATGGCGTCGAGCGCCGCCGGCCCACCGATCCGCACGCCGGCGGTGGCGATCGCCCGACCGACCCTGGCACGGGCTCGTCGCGGAAGGAGCCGTGCCCGCCACGCCGCCCCTGCCAGCGGCGAAGCTTCCAGCCGTCGCCAGACGCGCCGGATCACGCCGCGGACGGTGGGATTCATCGGCCGGATCATACCCGCGCCGTCTGCAGGCGCCCGCTGCGCCGAGGAGTCAGTCGATCGCCGTGCCCTCGTCGCAGCCATCGACGCCGAAGAACTCGGTGCCCTCCGAGGCCTCGACGATGCCGTCGCAGACCATGCTCGTCCAGCCTGGTGCTGCTCCGAACGGATCCTGCGACCAGTCGGTGAGCACCTCGACGGAGCCATCGGCCGCCAGCCGGTAGACCGTCGCCAGCGGGGCACCCTCCATCGTCGATTGGACGCTGACGAACTCTGCCTCGCGGCCGGCGACGTGGGCGTCCCAGAAGCACGACCGGACGGCGGCGTCGACGAAGATGCCGGGCTGCGGCCCGGGGGCCTGCTCGATGCCGCAGAACGGCAAGGGGCGGCGACCGGCAACGGCGGCGGGAACGGCCTCGTCGGCCCATTCGGGCAGCCAGACGGCGGTCGGGCTGGTTCCGGAACCGTCACTGGGTTCGGCGCTTGGTGGCGGTTCCGATGCCGAGCCGAGTGGTGACGGACTCGGGCTCGGCGAGTTGACCGGCGACGAGCAGGCGATGGCAGCCAGGGCAACGGCAATGAGCAGCGCAGTCGATCTCAAGAGTTGGACCTCCTCGTGGGCGAGACGCCGCGAGCCCCTCGCCAGTTGCCATCCACCCGGACCACCCCCTACGCGACCAGGCTGCACCATCGTTGGCCCGATCGTCCTGCGTCGGCACTGGTACTCCGCGAGCCGTTGCTCCGCAGCACCGCGCGGTGCCTGCGCGCACATAGCCCGCGCCGTGACGAAGTGCCGATGGTGCGCGGCGGCAGTCGGGAGGTTAATGCCTTCGACGTCTCCATGAGACGCCAGCGCCCAAAGGTTCGGGCAACCAACCCGCATCAGCCACCGGGGGCACGATGTGAGCAGAGGTATCGGGGTTTCGCGGCATACCGTCCATCGCCTTCGATTGGCCCTCGTTGCCTGGTCGATCGCGACGCTGCTGACCCTGATCGTGGCGCCGCTCGGATTGCCGAGCGGCGCCGTTCTTGCCGCCGCCGATTCGACCTTCGATGCGCTTGATGTCCAGCCCGACACGGCCGACGGCCTGCCAGGCAGCACCTTCCAGCTGACGGCCACGGCCTACGACCAGTACGGCGAGGTCTTCCCGAGCGCGGGCATCAATGTCCGCTTCTACTTCGCCGACGCGAGTGCCAATGACCCGGGCAGCCCCGGCAGCAGCCCCGACATGACCTGCGCCACCGATGCGACCGGCTCGTGCACGGTCAGCTACGTGGGCTCCAATCTCGGAACCGACGTCATCTGCGCTCAGACGAGTGGCTCTCCAAACAGCTGCGGTGAGGGTGTCGCCGCGCCCGAGCTCGACGACACGGACGACGTGGTCCAACGGATCGTCACCAACGATCCGACGCCGACGCCCACCCCCACCCCGACCCCGACGCCCACGCCTACCCCAACCCCTGAGCCCACGCCTACCCCGACCCCTGAGCCCACGCCTACCCCGACCCCTGAGCCCACGCCTACCCCGACCCCTGAGCCGACGCCCACGCCGACGCCAGAGCCCACGCCGACCCCCACGCCGACCCCAACCCCTGAGCCCACGCCCACGCCGACGCCAGAGCCCACGCCGACCCCCACGCCGACGCCCACGCCCACCCCGACGCCAGAGCCGACGCCCGAGCCCACCCCGACCCCTACCCCGACGCCTGAGCCCACGCCCACGCCGACGCCAGAGCCGATGGCGACGCCGACGCCCAACCCGACGCCGACCCCGACGCCTGAGCCCACGCCCACGCCGACGCCAGAGCCGACTCCAACCCCGGCCGAGGAACCGGCCGCGACCCAGGCGCCCGCGCCCGAGCCGGCTCCGTCTCCGGACCCAGCTCCGACGGGCGAGACGCCGTCGCCGTCGCCGACCGCCGTCGCGGTGGTCCCCGGCAGCGGTAGCGGCGGATCCGGTGGCGGCTCGGCCTCCGGCGGTGGCTCGGGGTCCGGCGGTGGCACCGGCGCCGGCGGTGGAACGACCGACCCCAACATCCCGGCCGGCCCGGCCACGCCGACGACCCCGGCATCGCAGCCCGGCCTGCTGGACGCCGTCCTTTCGGCCGCCGTCGACAAGGTGGGGGCGGTCGTGAAGCCCGAGGCCGCCGCCGCCGTGGCCCAGACGTTCGGCTTCCCGCTGGCCCTGATGCTCGCCGTGATCCTGTTCCTGATCGTCCAGGGTCGGGTCGACGATCGCGACCCCAAGCTCCGGGCCGCGCCACTGACCACCGCCGAGAACGTCCTCCCCTTCGAAGAGGAGCAGTACCTGTGACGCACGCTCCGGAGCGCTCCGACTTCGCCGCGCTCAGCGACCGGATGGGCTACCTGCTGGGCCTGCGTGCCGCGATGGCGACGCTGATCGTCATCTGGGCGATCGTCCGACCGGAGGCGCTCGGCATCCCGCTGGACAGTCTCCTCGCGATGACCGTCGCCTACCTCTCGATCTCCGTCGCCGGCGAACTGCTCCGGCGGCGTGCCCGTGTCTTCGGGCATGCGACCCTCAGCATCCTGCTGCTGCTCGACGGCCTGTACTTGGCCGCCGCGATGTACGCGACCGGCGGGACGCAGAGCCCGATCCGCTTCCTCGCGTACCTCCACCTCGTCGCGGTGTCACTGCTGGCGTCGTACCGAACCGGCCTGAAGATCGCGCTCTGGCATTCGCTGCTGCTGTTCGTTGTCCTCTATGCCCAGGCCGCCAACCTCGTGCCGGCCGTCGACGTGAGCCCGGGCAGCGCGCTCGAGGTCGACGGGATGCCGGTTCTCAACGTCACGTCCTTCTGGCTCTTCGCGCTGGCCACATCGATCTTCAGTGCCATGAACGAGCGCGAACTCCGTCAGCGTCGCGCCGACCTCCAGTCGATGGTCGATGTCGGCGCGCGACTGGACGACGTGGGCGACCCGGTCCACCAGTCGCGGATCGTGCTCGACGGTCTCGTCGCCCGGTTTGGCTTCGGGCGTGGAGTCGTCCTGGGAGCGAGCGACGGCCGGGTGATCGTGCTCGCCAGCCACGGGACGCCCGAACCGCCGACCGCGAGCATCGACCCCGACTGGATCGTGCTCCGAGCCTGGGACCGTCGGGAGCTGCTCCCCGTGAAGCGCCTCGACGCCAACAAGAATCCAGTCCTGGCTTCGCTGCTCCCCGGTGCCCGCAACCTCCTCGTCTCGCCGATGATGGCCGACGGCCGGCCCGTCGGCGCAATCGTCGTCGAGTCCCGCGCCCGGCGAATTGCCGGCGTCGAGCGTCGGGTCGCGTCGATGCTCGGCCAGTTCGCCTCGATCGCCGCCCTCAACCTGCGGAACGCAGTCCTCCTCAAGCACGTCCAGGATCTGGCCGAGCGGGACTCGCTGACCGGCGCGGCCAACCGGCGGATGTTCCAGCAGAGCCTGGAGCGGGTCCTCGCCTCGAGCGAGACCCGCCGGCCGAACAACATCACCGCCGTCCTGTTCATCGATCTCGACGACTTCAAGGTCGTCAACGACTCCCTCGGCCATGCAGCCGGGGACGCGCTGCTCGTGTCGGTGACCGAGCGGATCGATGGCCTCGTCCGCGCTTCGGACCTGGTCGCCCGGCTGGGTGGCGACGAGTTCGCGATCCTGACCGACGACGACCCGGACCTCAAGCGGTCGCGGGCGATGGCAGAGCGCCTCATCCGCGAGCTTCGGGCGCCGTACCTGATCGGCGAGCACCACGTCTCGGTCACGGCCAGCATCGGGATCGCCACCGCCCGCGACGCAGTCGACGGCGCCGCGGATCTGGTCCGCAACGCCGACGTGGCGATGTACATGGCCAAGGCCAACGGCAAGGCCGGTTTCGCGATCTTCGACCCCGGGATGCACGCCGCCATCCGCGAGCGACACGAGCTGGGCGCGGAGCTCCAGCGGGCCGTCGAGCTCGACCAGCTCCGTCTCGTCTACCAACCCATTGTCGACCTCGCAACGGGCCGGCTGGCCGGCGTCGAGGCGCTCGTCCGCTGGCAGCATCCGGAACGCGGCCTGATCTCGCCCGGCCAGTTCATCGAGATCGCCGAGGAAAATGGCTCGATCCTGCCGATCGGTCACTGGGTCCTCCGCGAAGCGTGCCGCGAGACCGGTGGCTGGACGCGGATGGACGCGACGCCCGACGGGCTGTTCATTTGCGTCAACGTCTCCGCGCGCGAGATCCAGCAGCCTGGCTTCGTGGACGGCGTCCGTGACACGCTCAAGGAGGCCGGGCTCGACGCCACGCGCCTGGTCCTGGAGATCACCGAGACCGCCCTCCTCAAGGCGACCCCGTCCACGATTGCCACCCTTGGCGAGCTCCGCAGCCTCGGCGTGAAGATGGTCATCGACGACTTCGGGACCGGCTACTTCTCGCTGAGCCACCTGCGCCAGTTCCCTGTCGATGCGCTCAAGATCGCCTCGGAGTTCGTGCAGGACGAAGAGGCTGGGTCGCGCTCATCGGCGCTCGCCGGGGCCGTCGTCGCGCTGAGCAAGTCGTTGCAGATCCAGACCGTCGCCGAGGGCATCGAGACCGCCGACCAGGCCGAGCGGATGCGCAGCCTTGGCTGCACCTTCGGGCAGGGCTACTTCTTCGCCGAGCCGCTCGAGGCCGAGCGCATCGTGACCCGGATGCACGAGTCGCGGCTGGCCGAAGCCGAGGCCGACGCCGAGCTGCCGGAGTCGCGTCGGGTGGCCCGCCGCATGCGCCTCCCGATCCCGACGACCGACCCGGCCTGACGGGGATGTCGGCCTTCCGCCCGACCCGGCCTACCATCGTGGGGTGGCCCCGATCGTCCGCCTGGCCGTCCTCGCCCTGGTCGCCCTCGCCGCGGCGGGGGCTTGCAGCCAGTTCGGCAGCGCCACGCCGAGCCGTCGCCCGACAGCGACGCCGTCGGGAGCGCCGACGGCCGGGCTGACACCGGGACTCGCCCCGAGCGCCTCGGCCGCCCTCTCGCCTCAGTTCGACTTCCACGCCGCGGAGGTCGTGGCCCGCAACCTCGAGGTGCCGTGGGGCCTTGGTTTCACTCCGAACGGTGATGCGCTCGTCACGGAACGCGAGACCGGCCGGATCCTCCGGATCCGGGCCGGCCAGGACCCGGTCGAGGTGGCCCGGATCGACGAAGCGGTTGCCGTGGGCGAGGGCGGCCTGCTGGGACTCGCCGTCAGCCCAGATCACGCGACGGACGGGCTCGTCTACGTCTTCTACAACACCGGGACCGAGAGCCGAATTGCCCGCTTCCGGATCGGCGAGGCGCCGGAGGTCGTCGTCAGCCGGATCACGGCCGACCAGTTCCACACCGGCGGACGCATCGCCTTTGGGCCCGACGGCCGCCTGTATGCGACGGTTGGCGACGCCACCGACGGCAAGAACGCCCAGGATCCGTCCAGCACTGCGGGCAAGATCCTCCGCTACGAGCCAGACGGTTCGATCCCGACCGACAACCCGGATCCTGAATCAGCTGTGTGGTCGCTGGGCCACCGCAACGTCGAGGGCCTCACGTGGGACGCCGGTGGGCGGCTGTGGGCGACGGAGTTCGGCGAAGCGGCTATCGACGAGTTGAACCTGATCGAGCCGCGTGGCAACTACGGCTGGCCGCAATACGAAGGTCCTGGCGACGTTCCCGGGTTCGTCGACCCGCTGGTGACGTGGACCCCGGCGAGGGCGTCCCCGGCCGGGATCGCGTTCGCCGAAGGCGCGTTGTGGATCGCGGCATTGCGCGGCGAACGGCTGTGGATGGTGCCGCTCCTGGACGGAGAGCCGGGCACCCCCGTGTCGCTGCTCGAGGGCCGGTTCGGCCGGTTGCGAACCGTCGAGCTGGCGCCGGACGGATCGTTGTGGCTCGCCACATCGAACCGCGACGGTCGCGGCGGGCCCGTGCCTGACGACGATCGCCTGATCCGGATCCCGCTGACTGCCGGCTTTTGAGGCCGATGCCCCGCGCAGCTAGTCCTCAGTCGGCGTCGATGAGATCCAGCACCGGATGACCGATCAGCGGGGCGTCGTCCGCTCCGCGCCATGTTGGACCAGCGGGAGCACCACCCCGATCTCGAGCGGACGCATCGCGTGCCCGCCGATCATCTGGGGCCGTCCGGGGGCTGGACGGCCACGATGAGCCAGCGGTCGCCGGTCGCCCGGCGCATCACGAACAGCAGGTCGAACGGAGCTGATGCCCGGGTCTGCAGCTCGCCCGCCGGCGTCATACGTTTCCTGCGTCACCGTGCCTCGCGCCTCGAGGCCCAGGCTCAGGCCGGTCTGGACGCCGAACGGCTGGCGGAGGGTGAGGTGGAGCGCGTCGAAGTCGTAGCGGGCGATGGGCGTCGTACCCGTGGCGGCGGCATCCCTGAGCCGAGCCTGCATCTCCACCAGCCGGTCGCCGTGGTCGGCGGCGTGGAGGACGGCTTCGTCCGCCCGGAGGAGCGCCTGGTTCTCGAGCTCGAGGTTCTCCGCGAGCGTCAGCACGACCCCTTGCAGCTCCGGGCCGGCGAGCTCGTGGTCGAAGTCCGCGACGTCCTGCTCGACGGTGATCTGTGGGAAGGTCGCGGGATCGACCTGGTGCGGAACCCGGTCCAGGATTTCCGCGGTATCCCGGACGATCACGCCGCGGGCCGGGCTCCCCGCCACGACGATCCCGGCACCCGCGATGAGGACGGCGACGCCTGCCAGGCCGGCCCTGGCGATGCGCGAGGCAGCGCCGGCCGCCGGCCTGCCGCCTGTCATCAGGCGACTTGCAAAGCGGCGCAGGTCGTCGCCCGCCGATCGCGGTTCGGGGACCAGCCGATCGAGGAGCGGGCGCGCGGCACACACAAGGACGAGGCTGCTGAGGAGGGCCACCTTGGCGTTGAACTCGGTGGTCTGCGGCGCCATCAGGAGCGAGCTCACCAGCCCGACCAGCAGGCCGAAGACGACGCGTCCGACCTGGCCCATGGGAACGGTCTTGGGGTCGGTGATCATGAAGAACAGGAAGATCAGCACCTCCGGCGAGGTGACGATCACCCGCCAGAAGTCGACGCCACAGACCGGCGCGAAGGCCCACCGCGCGGTCATGCAATGGCCCGATGCCGATAGCACCGCCATCCCGATCGTCAGCGCGATCCAGTAGCTGGCCGCCAGGCCGAGGAGCTTCAATCTCGCGGTGATCAGCAGGCCGCCGACGATGATGATCAGGTAGGCGGCCACCATCGCGACATCGAGCGGATGCCACCAGAAGTCCAGCGGTTCGACACGGCTGCTCCCGAGGACGAGGAAGCAGACGACGAGGCCAATGTTCGACGGGTTGAAGACGTGCGAGCCGCGGTAGCGGATCACGTACTTCGACAACAGGGAAAGGCCGCCCACGACGGCGAACAGGAGCACGTCGTTCGTGCCCCACGGATCACCGGCTCGCGTCCCCACGGCACGAAGAATCAGGGCGACGCCGCTGCCGGTCAGCATCGCGCTGGCCGGCCAGACGATGGACCGGCTCTGGCGGAACGTCAGGACGACCTCGAGGACCGCGGAGGCCAGGATGGCCGCCAGGATCTGGGGCACGGTCACCTGGAAGCCCAGCGCCACCTGGCCCAGGACGTGGATCGAGATGATCACCGCCGCAACGTGGAGCCGCGGATCGCGGATGTTCGGCAGGATCAGCGGGTACGTGCCACTGCCGAGGGTGATGGTTCGGGCGGTCATCGGCAGCTGCGTGGATCGTGCGTGAGCTGGGATGGTTCAGGCATGACGGTCCGCACAGGATACGCAGATGGCCGGCGCCGGCCGGGCGTTCCGCGCAACGGCGGCAGACCACGGGCGAGCCGCCGGGCACCATACTTCGCGAACGCTTCGCCAACTGACCTGCCTTGAAGGGGATGCCCATGTCGCGTGACGAGGAGCGACTTCAGCGCTCGCAGCAGGAGCCCATCGTCGGGGGCCTGCCCGACGCGCCGGGAATCCTTGCCGCGATGCTCTTGACGCCCAACCTCGGCGTTCACCTGCGCGGCCTCGCCGACGAGTTGCTCGTCAATGACTTTCCGGGCGCCACGATCAGCCGCGGCGAGCGGGAGATGCTCGCGACTGCCGTTTCGGCGGCCAACGGCTGCTTCTTCTGCATGGACTCGCACGCCGCCCACGCGACCGCCGTCTTCGAGCGCTCCGGATCGACGGAGCTCGTGCCGGCCCTCGACGGGATCAAGGAAGGATCGTCTGGCGGGCTCGACTATCGGATGCAGGCGCTCCTCCACATCGCTCGGGTCGTCGGCCGCAACGCTCGATCGCTCACCGCCTCGGACGTGACCGCGGCCCGATCGGCAGGTGCCAGCGATGCCGACGTCCAGCTAGCCGTCCTGATCTCCGCCGCGTTCTCGATGTACAACCGGATGGTCGACGGCTTTCGGGCGAAGACCCCGCCGAGTACAGAGGTCTATCGCGACCGGGCGGGACAGATCGCCGAACACGGCTACAGCGCACCGAGCCCGACACAGGTGCCGAGCGCTCGCTGAGGAGACCGACTGATGCGCGTCACCGTCACGCCGGCGGAGATCCGGTCCGCGTTCGAGGCCGTCAAGGACGATCCGTCGTTCGACGAGAGTCGAGGCCTGTGGGAACGCGGCCACCCGCCGGTCGAGATGATCCAGGCGATGTGCCTCCGCCCGGAGATCCTGCGCGCCTTCGCCGGCTTCGGGAATAGCGTCTATCCCGGCGGCCTGCTGGAGCGGCGGGTCAAGGAGCTGGTGATCATCACCGCCTCGCACACCAATGTCTGCCAATTCTGCGTCGAGTCCCATTGCGACCTGGTCGACCTGGCCGACATCGTCAAGGATCCGCTCGAGGTGATTAAGGAGCCCGCGACGCTGGTCCCGCGCGAGCGGTTGGCGATCGAATACACCCGCGCGGCGATGCACGACTCCAACGCGATCCCGGCGCCGCTGGCACAGGGCCTCAAGGAACAGTTCACCGACCCGGAGCTGGTCGAGCTGACGTTCCTGATCGGCTACATCAACATGCTCAACCTGTTCAACAACAGCCTGCAGGTCCGCTACAACGGCGAGTACAGCCTGCTCAACACCGCCGCCGGCTGAGGGCACTGGCTCGCGCGTCGTCGCGTGTGCTACGGTGCGATTTCCGAACAATCCGTGGCGGGTGAGGAGGCTTCCGTCCATGTCGCGACGACTGCGCCTGATCGGTTCATTCATGTCGGTGGCGGCGCTTCTGGCAGCGTGCGGCGGTGGCGGCCAGTCCCCGTCGCCGTCTGCATCGGCCGTGGCGTCACAGTCCATCCGGCCGTCGGGGCCCGCGGCGAGCGAGCCGCCTGCGGAGCTCGAGGACACGTTGACCGTGCTCTGCACGCCGCAGGAGGATTGGTGCCAGGTCATGGTCGCCCGCTTCGAGGAGGAGTTTGGAGTCGACACCAACTACGTGCGTCTGAGCTCCGGCGAGGCGCTCGCTCGCCTGCAGGCCGGCGCCGGTGCGCCCGAGTTCAGCGTCTGGTGGGGTGGCCCGGCCGACGGCTTCGTCGCTGCGAACGGGGAGGGGCTGCTGGAGCCCTACGTCTCCCCGAATGCGGAGGTGATCCCGGCCGAGCGGAAGGACGCCGATGGCGTGTGGACCGGCGTCTATGTCGGCGCGCTCGGCTTCTGCTCGAACACCGCCGTCCTCGAGGGGCTGGGAGTCGACGTCCCGACCTCGTGGGACGACCTGACCAATCCGGCCCTGGACGACCAGATCGCGATCGCCCACCCGGCAAGCTCCGGGACGGCGTACACGGCCCTCTACACCCAGGTGATCCGGTTGGGAGGCGAGGACCAGGCGATCGCGTTCGCCCAGCAGGTTCATCCCAACGTCCTGCAGTACACGAGCTCCGGTGCCGCGCCCGCCGAGATGGCCGGTCGTGGCGAGGTCGCGGTGTCGATCGTCTTCAGCCACGACTGTGTGCGCAACATCGAAGCCGGCTTCGGCGACCTCGAGGTCAGTTTCCCCACTGAGGGGACCGGCTACGAGATCGGCGGTGTGGCACTCATCGCCGGTGCGCCGGAGCCGAATGCGGCGAAGGCGTGGATCGACTGGGTGCTGGAAGCGGAGACCCAGGAGATTGGCCCCAACGAGGCGGATTCCTTCCAGCTGCCGACGAACCCCGACGCGGCGGTCCACGAGGCGTCGGTGAATCTCGACGAGGTCACCCTGGTCGACTATGACTTCCAGGCCGCCGGCGGCGCGCGGGAGGCATTGACCCAGCGCTTCGAGGACGAGGTGGTGGCGGCCCCGGCGAACTAGCCTTCGGTCGTGATCACCGGATGCGGGGCCGGCACGACGCCGGCCTCGCTCGTCTGATGACAGCGAGCGCCCCGGGCGAGGCTCGCGAACCGGCGGCTCGTCGCCGTCGCGCCGCGATCGATCCGGCGCTGGCGATCGCGCTCGTGATCGCCGTGGCCTTCGTGGCGGTCGCGATCGTGCTGCCGATCGCGTCCATGATCGGCACGAGCCTCACCGGCGACGCGCTGCGTGTCTTCGAGCGCTACACCATCGGCCCCCAGCGGCAGATCCTGATCAACACGATGGTCCTCGGTGTCACGGTGGCCCTCGTCGGCACCCTCGTCGGCTTCCTCTTCGCCTACGTCCAGGTACGTGTGCCGCTCCCTCCTCTCCTCAAGCGGTTCATGCACCTGATGGCGTTGCTGCCGATCGTGAGCCCACCGTTCGCGCTGGCGCTCGCGGCGATCGTGCTGTTCGGGCGCTCGGGAATCATCACCCGCGATCTGCTCGGCCTCGACTTCAACATCTACGGGCTCCCGGGCATGGTGCTGGTGATGAGCCTCTCGTTCTTCCCGGTTGCCTACGTCAGCCTGGCAGGCCTCTTGCGGGCGCTGGACCCGGCCCTCGACGAGGCGGCGACGAACCTTGGCGCGTCGCGCTGGCACACCTTCCGGACGGTGACGCTGCCGCTCCTGCTGCCGGGCCTCGCTTCCGGGTTTCTCCTGCTCTTCGTCGAGGCGCTGGCCGACCTCGGCAACCCGATCGTGCTGGGAGGCAACTTCCAGGTGCTGGCGAGCCGCATGTACCTGGCCATCATCGGCCAGTTCGACCTGCTCGGCGGTGCGGTGCTGGGCATCCTGCTGCTCGCTCCAAGCCTGATCGTGTACTTCGTCCACCGCTACTACGCCGAGCGGGCGTCGGTCGTGTCGGTGACCGGCAAGCCGTCGGGGCGGCCGGCCGAGCTCACGCATCGACCCATCGCCGTACTGCTGACCGTGTTGGCGATGGGCGTCTCGCTGCTCGTGCTACTCATGTACGGCACGATCGTCTGGGGCGCCTTCACGAACCTGGTTGGCGTCGACAACACGCTGACGACGAAGAACTTCGAGTTCGTGCTCTTCGGGTACGGCCTCGAAGCCGTCTCCGACACGGTCCTCCTGGCCGCCATCGCGACGCCACTCGCCGGTGTGCTCGGCGTCGTCGTCGCATTCCTGGTGATCCGCGGCCGCTTCTGGGGCCGCGTGGCGCTCGACTTCGGGACGATGCTCGGCGTGGCCGTCCCAGGGACGGTGTTCGGCATCGGCTACCTGCTGACCTTCAATACGCCGGTCGAACTGTTCGGGGTGCAGGTGATCCCGAAGCTGACCGGGGGCGCGGCGTTGCTCGGTGGGGCGATCGCGATCGTGATGGTGTTCGTCGTGCGGTCCGTACCCGGCGGGCTCCGCTCCGGCGCCGCCGCGCTGCAGCAGATCGACCCGACCATCGAGGAGGCATCGGTCTCGCTGGGCGCCGATCAGGTGACCACCTTCCGGCGGGTGGTGCTGCCGCTGATCCGGCCGGCCTTCCTGACCGGGCTGATCTACTCGTTCGCCCGATCGATGACGGCAATCAGCGCCATCGTCTTCCTGACGACGCCGTCGACCCGGATCATGACCCAGCAGATCCTGAACGAGACCAACGCGGCGCGGTACGGCAACGCGCTGGCGTACTGCGTGATCCTGATCGTCATCGTTTGTGTGGCCATCGCGTTCCTGTACTGGATCATCGGTTCCTCGACCCGCGTCGATCGCGGCGTGGCCCAGCCGGCCGAGGCGACCCTGGTGCGCTCGACATGACGTCGCCGACCGCCCCGGCGACCGTCGAGCTCGAGCGCCTGACGAAGGAATTCCGTTCGCCCGAGGGACGCCCGGTGGTCGCCGTCGACGACATCTCGCTCTCCTTCTCGGGAGGCTCGTTCGTCACCCTGCTTGGCCCGTCGGGCTGCGGCAAGACGACGACGCTGCGCATGATCGCCGGCTTCGAGACCCCGACCTCGGGGCGCGTCCTCGTGGACGGGACCGATGTCTCCCGGCGCACGCCCGACAAGCGCCAGATGGGCATGGTCTTCCAGTCCTACGCGTTGTTTCCGCATCTAAGCGTCTTCGAGAACGTCGCGTATGGCCTGCGGCTTCGCCGCCAGTCCGGCGCCGCATTGCGCGAGGCCGTCGAGCGCACCCTGGAGCTCGTCAACCTCCAGGGGCTCGGCCAGCGCCGCCCGTCGGAGCTGTCGGGTGGGCAGCAGCAGCGCGTCGCCCTGGCGCGGGCGATGGCGATCGAGCCGCGCGTCCTGCTATTCGACGAACCGCTCTCGAACCTCGACGCCAAGCTGCGGGTTTCCCTGCGGACCGAGATCAGGCGCATCCAGCAGCAGCTGGGGATCACCTCGGTCTACGTCACCCACGACCAGTCGGAGGCCATGGCCCTGTCGGACGTGGTGGTGGTCATGAACGCCGGGCGGGTGGAGCAGGCTGGCCCGCCGGACGAGGTATACCGCCGCCCGGCTACCCGTTTCGTCGCCGACTTCATCGGACGCGCCAACTTCGTCGAGGGCCTCGTCGAGCGTGCCGACGGGACCGGCACCGTCGACGTCTCTATCTTCGGACGCGTACTCAGCGTGCCGGCCGCCGCCGGCCAGCGGCGGGGGCAAACGGCAGTCGTCGTCTTGCGGCCGGAGTCGATCCGTGTCGGTGTCGGCGACCTGCGCGGACGGGTGCGGCGCGCGACATTTCTGGGCCCGATGGCCGAATACGAGGTCGAGGTCGGCGACGACGTCCTGCTGGTGGTCGACCCGGAATGGATGGGGCGCGGGCTCCACCAGCTGGGCGAGGAGGTCACCTGGTCGGTGCGCCCCGAGCAGGCGTACGCGTTGTCACCCGACGGAACTGAGAACGCACTGGCGCCAATCGACCCCGAGGCGGTGGAGCCCGATCTCGAGCGTGATTGAACGAGACGAGGCGCTGCTGGGCTGGCTCGGGCTGGGGGAGTCACTCAAGCCCTCGACGCTCCGGCTCGTGCTCGTCGACATCGACGGGGTGCTGACCCCAGGGGAGGGGGGAACTGCTGATCCCGGGCTCCTCGCCCGTGTCGCGTCCTGGAACGATGCCGCCGCGCTGGACCCGCTGATGCCTGCAATCAGCCTCTGCAGCGGGCGTCAGGCACCGTACGTCGAGCTGATGGCGCAGCTGACCCGTGCGTTCCTGCCGTGCCTGTTCGAGCATGGCGCCGGGATGCTGCAACTGCGCAGCTTTCGGTTCACCTTCAGTTCACTCCTGGGCCCCGCGCCGTGGCGCGCCGTGGCCGCGGTGCGTGAGGCCGTGGACGAGCTGCTGGCATCCGGCAGGGCTTTTGTGCAGCCCGGCAAGGAGGCGACGCTGACCCTCTATCCCCTCGGCTCGACAACGGTTGACGAGCTTGCGACGGCAGCCGGATTGGCCATCGCACGGGCTGGTAGCCCATTCAAGGTGACGCCGAACATTCGCGGCGTCGAGCTGCGACCGCCCGGCATCGACAAGGGGATGGGGACGCGCTGGCTGGCGGAGGAGCTTGGGATCGCGCTCCCAGCCATGGCTGGGGTTGGCGACGCCGACGATGACCTGACGTTCCTTCGGCTTGTCGGTTATCCCGCCGCGCCCGGGAACGCCTCGGCGGCCGTCCGGTCGATGGCGCGGTACGTGTCCGGCCGGGCCTTCGGCGAGGGTCTTCTGGAGATCCTCGAGCACCTCGCCGAGGTGAACCGCCGACGAGCGACGGCGTGACCGGTGTCGCCCGACTCGGCGACCCCGGTTGCCGCTCTGGATCACGCTCGATAAGATTCGCAGCCACGGCGGAGTAGCTCAGTGGTAGAGCAGGGGACTCATAAGCCCTTGGTCGGTGGTTCGAATCCGCCCTCCGCTACCAACCCCAGACCCCATTCTCGGAGGACCAGGCTCGTCATGAGTCTGGTTCTTTCGTTCTGATCAAGATTTCGAAAGGGTCGCTTCCGAACTCGATCCGGGCCCCTATCGTCGTGCGTATCAAGAACGCCAAGCCCGGGTGCCGTTCACGGCGGCGCCAGAGGCCGGCGCTATACTCGGTCTCGTGGCCGGTGCGTCGTCGCCGAGCCCGATGACCCGGAGGCTTCGTTGAATCCCAAGTTCTTCCGCAACGGCATCGTGATGCTGGTGCTCGTCGTAGGCACCGTCGCGCTGCTGTACACGTGGATCTCGTCGTCGAACAACGTCCCGACCAAGGCGTACTCAGGCCCCGGCGACACATTCCTGACGCAGGTCGCCCAGGGCAAGGTCACGCGGGTCGTCCAGCAGGGCGAGACGCTCAGCGTCTTCGACAGCCCGAATCCCCAGTCCCAGCCGATCTACACCGTCACGATCCCGAACGTGCTGACACAGGTCGCCCAGGACATGGCCCGGGTCGCGACCGAAGCCGGTGTCGCAGAGCCCATCTTCGATCCCAAGCCGGCGCCCGACACGTCGTGGATCGGGCTGCTGTTGACCGGGCTGCTGCCGCTGCTCGTGATCGGTGGGTTCATCTTCTTCATGATGCGGCAGGCCCAGGGAACCAATAACCAGGCCCTGTCGTTCGGCAAGAGCCGGGCCCGGATGTTCCTCGGCAACAAGACCGTCGTGACGTTCGCCGACGTGGCCGGCGTCGACGAGGCCAAGACCGAGCTCCAGGAAGTCGTGGAGTTCCTCAAGTACCCGGAGAAGTTCAACTCGCTCGGCGCTCGCATTCCGCGGGGCGTGCTGCTGGTTGGCCCTCCGGGCACCGGCAAGACGCTGATGGCCCGGGCCGTCGCCGGCGAGGCCGGCGTGCCGTTCTTCTCGATTTCGGGCTCCGAGTTCGTCGAGATGTTCGTCGGCGTCGGCGCGTCGCGCGTCCGCGACCTGTTCGACCAGGCCAAGCGCAACTCGCCGTGCATCGTCTTCGTCGACGAGATCGATGCGGTCGGTCGCCAGCGTGGCGCCGGGCTCGGCGGCTCCCACGACGAGCGGGAGCAGACCCTCAACCAGATCCTGGTCGAGATGGACGGCTTCGACACCAACACCAACGTGATCGTCGTCGCCGCCACCAACCGGCCGGACGTCCTCGACCCGGCGCTGCTGCGTCCGGGCCGGTTCGACCGCCAGGTCATCCTCGACCGCCCGGACATGAAGGGCCGCACGGCGATCCTCAAGGTCCACACCAAGGGCAAGCCGCTCGACAAGAGCGTCGACGTCGAGAACGTCGCCCGCCAGTCACCGGGCTTCTCCGGCGCCGATCTCGCCAACCTCGTCAACGAGGCGGCGATCCTTTCCGCGCGGCGCAACAAGAAGGTCATCGGGATGAACGAGTTCACCGAGGCGCTCGAGCGGATCGTCGCCGGCCCGGAGCGCAAGTCGCGGGTGATCTCCGACGAGGAGAAGCTGATCATCGCCTACCACGAGGGCGGCCACGCCGTCGTCCAGCGGGTCCTGCCCAAGTGCGACCCGGTGGCCAAGGTCACGATCATCAGCCGCGGCATGGCCCTCGGTTACACGATGGCCCTGCCTACCGAAGACCGCTATCTCCAGTCCAAGACCGAGTTCGAGGACAAGATCGCCGGTCTCCTTGGCGGCAACGCCTCGGAGCGGATGATCTTCGGCGACACCACCACGGGCGCCTCGAACGACATCGAGAAGGCGACCGACCTCGCCCGCCGGATGGTCACCGAGTTCGGGATGAGCGATCGTCTCGGGCCACTATCGTTCGGCAAGCGCGACGAGCTGGTGTTCCTGGGTCGCGAGATCGGGGAGCAGCGGAACTACTCGGACGAGGTCGCCAAGACCATCGACGAGGAGGTCCGGGCGATCATCGACCGCGCCTACGAGCGGGCGATGGAGGTCCTCGAGGTCCATCGCGACCGCCTGGAGCAGCTGGCCGCCAAGCTGATCGCGGAAGAGACCGTCGACGGTGAAGAGTTCGAGAAGCTGTTCAGCGACCTGCCGGCCAAGGAGAACAACCACGGACCGGCTCGCCGCCCGGCGATCGTCGGTCCCGGCCAGCCCACCCCGGGCACGGCGCCGCAACCGAACCCGCAGCCGGCGTAGTCACGCCGCGGCACATCGAGCGGGTCCTTCCGGCCCGCTCGTTTGATTCTCGAGGTCCGCAGCGACGACCCTGATCTCGTGGGGCGAGCAACCGCGTCCAGGCACGAGGCGCCACCGGGGTGCCTTCTCGTCCTGCGACCGGGCCGACCAGCCGATCGCCAGGTTCCGTCCGGCGTAACGATCGCGCCAGCCGGGTGACGCGGGTGGTCGCAGTCGAACGCACTGCGAGACTAGAGAAGGACGACGCCGCTGCCTGGCGGCGCTACTCCGGCGCCCAGGGCCGCGAGGATTTCTCGGGTGTCGTGGGGTAGCAGGCCGCGAAGCGAGGATCTCGCAGCAGCCAGCGCGGCACGATTCGCGCGCGTACCCCGAACGACGTCCGCGCGCGCTGCCCTCGCTGCTTTCCAGTTGCGAGGCGACGTTGAACCGGTGGCACCCCGGGATGATCCCCGGTTGCCCTTGGCTACCAATTTGCTGCGGCTACGCCGTCGCATGCGGGACGTGTCGCGGTGCGATCCACTGCGACGACCCTCACGCGCGGTCAAGTCACGCTGTCTCGTCCGACGACGAGATAGGTCATCCACTCTCCCGCTGTGTCGCCCCACGAGGCGATTCCGCACGTCCGAGCCTTGCGTCGTCGAGGTTGCTCACAGGGCGAGAATCGGCCCCGACCGTCCACCGGCGCTGCGTTGCGTACAATCGCCGCCACCCCCTGACCATCACCGCCGCGGAGTCCTGATGACCACCACCCCAGCCTCGACCGAGATCGAGGCGTACCTCGACGCCAACCGCGACCGCCGGATGGCCTCCTACGAGGCACTCCTGCGGATCCCCAGCATCTCCGCCCTGTCCCAACACCAGGGCGACTGCCGCCGGGCCGCGGAGTTCATCGCCGACGAGCTGCGGGGAATGGGCGTCGAGCACGTCGACGTTACCGAAACGGGCGAGGGCGGCCATCCGGTGGTCTACGGCGACTGGCTCCACGCCGAAGGCGCCCCGACCGCCATCGTCTACGGCCACTACGACGTCCAGCCGGTCGACCCGCTGGACCTGTGGGTGTCGCCGCCGTTCGAGCCGGCCGTGCATGACGGCCGGATGCACGCCCGCGGCGCCGCCGACGACAAGGGCCAGATCCACATGCACCTGCGGGCGGTGGAGGCGCTGCTCGAGACGCGCGGCCGGCTGCCGATCAACCTGCGGTTCGTGTTCGAGGGCGACGAGGAATCCAAGGCCGAATACCTGGATCACTGGCTGGAGGAGCACCGCGATCGCCTCGCGGCGGACGTGGCGATCATCAGCGACACCAGCTTCTTCGAGGGCAACGTGCCCGCGATCACGGTCGGCCTGCGCGGCATCATGTACGCCCAGATCGACGTGACCGGCACCCCGGTCGACGTCCATTCGGGGTCCTACGGAGGTGCGATCCCGAACCCGATCAACGTCCTGGCGACGATCATCGCCGGCCTCAAGGACCAGGATGGCCGGATCCAGGTCGAAGGCTTCTATGACGAGGTCGTCCAGCTGACCGACGCGGATCGAGCCGCCTACGCCGAGCTGCCGTTTGACGAGAACGCCTTCCGGGACACGATCGGGGCCAAGGGCCTGGCCGGTGAGGCGGGCTACTCCACGCTCGAGCGCAAGAGCGGCCGGCCGACGCTCGACGTCAACGGGATCTGGGGCGGGTTCGCGGGTGAAGGGACGAAGACGATCATCCCCGCCCATGCGCACGCCAAGGTCAGCTGCCGGCTGGTCGTCAACCAGGAGCCGGAACAAATCTTCCAGCGCTTCCGCGATCACGCCCTCCGGATCGCCCCCAAGGGCGTCGACGTCGACGTCAAGTACCTGGGCGGTGGTCGGCCGAGCCTCACCCCGACGGACCACCCCGCGACCCAGGCTGCCGCCAGGGCCATCGAGCGGGCCTTCGGCCGTCCGCCGGTCTACCCCCGCGAAGGCGGCTCGATTCCCGTTTGTGCGGCCTTCGAATCACAGCTCGGGCTGCCGGTCGTCCTCGCCGGGTTCACCAACCCGGACGACAACGCCCACGCCCCGAACGAGTCGATGGTTCTCGACAACTACGAGCGCGGGATCCGGGCCATCACCTACCTCTGGGACGAGCTTGCCTCGGGCTGAGAGAGGCATCGCCGCATCAGAGGGGAGTACCTTCGGGTCCCCGCGACCGGCCACCTGGGCGGATGAACCCACAATTCGCGGTGCTACGATGCACCTCGTGTTTCGTTACCGGGAGGACGACCGCTCGTGAGCACTGAGGCCGCCGACATCACCGCCCAGCCGGGCAATTGGCGCCTGGACACCGACAACGGCAGCATGGCGCCCCGTTCCGCCCTGGACGTCCTCGTCGACCTCAACGACAAGGTCACGACCGGCAAGGTGGGGGAGTATCAGCCCATTCCGCTCGGCTTCACGCCGATGGACAAGACCATCGGCCTCGGCCTTCGTGCCGGCGAGCTGATGCTGATCGGCGGTGCGCAGGGCACCGGCAAGACCACGATGGCCCTCCAGATGGCCCGCAACGTGGCGTCGGGCGGCCAGGCCAACGTCCTCTACCTGTGCTTCGAGCACGACGAGCAGTACCTGCTCAACCGGCTCATCGCCATGGAATCGGCTCTGGCCCATCTCCCGCACAAGACCGGTGCGATCAAGATCCAGGACGTCCGCAAGGAGATCCTGGGGACGTGGATGGCCGAGGGGACCACGGCCCCGAACCTGGCCAACAACCCGCGGCTGCGCCCGTCACTCGACCGGATCGCCCGCTACGGCCAGAACCTGTTCCTGCTCCGCGGCTCGCAGACGGCCAGCACGATCGACAACATCCGGAAGCTGGTCCAGCAGCACCGCGAGCTGTCCGGGGATCGACGGCTGCTGGTCATCGTCGACTACCTCCAGAAGGTGCCGCAGGTCCCCGAGCCCGAGAACGAGACCGAGAAGGTCACCTATGTCGTCAACGGCCTCAAGGACATCGCCCTCGCCGAGGACGTGCCGATGATCTCGATCGTCGCCGCGGACAAGGAAGGCCTCAAGGCCTCGCGCCTGCGCAACTACCACCTGCGCGGCTCGTCGGCGATCAACTACGAGGCCGACATCATCCTGATCCTCAACGAGAAGTACCACATCGTCGCCAAGGTCAACATCGAGTTCAACCCGTACCAGGCGCAGCGCTTCCGGGACTGGGTCGTGATCTCAGTCGAGAAGAACCGTGGTGGCCAGGACAACGTCGACCTCGAGTTCGAGAAGCACTTCGAGTTCTCCTGCTTCGACCCCAACGGCCGGACCGTCCAGGAAAAGCTGATCGAGGAACGCCTCTACAACGACTGACCGGCGCCACTGCCGCGCATCACGACCCGGCCCGACGGCCGGGTCGTTGCATGCCCGACGAGTAGCAGCCGCCGTCAGCCGGCGGACCCGAAGGTTGCGCGGCCGGCCGGTCGATACGTTTGGAGCATCACGCCCGACGGTACGGAGCGAGACTCGACCAGCTCCAGGTTGTGCGTCTGGCCATGTTCCGGGAAGAGCCGGAGCCCGTCGCCAACGATGACCGGGTAGATCCGGAGGTTGAGCTCGTCGACGAGGTCGCGGTCGAGCAGCCATCGGAGCAGAACGCCGCTGCCGTGGACCTGGAGCTCGCGCCCGGGCTTCTCCTTGAGTTCGCGCACCGCCGCCTCGACGTCGCCGTCGATCACGTGGGTGTTCTGCCACGTCGGATCCTTGAGCGTGGTCGAGGGCACGTACTTCGGCAGGACGTTGATGCCGTGGGAGACCGGATCGCCGCTGTCGTGAAGCGGCCAGTACGGCTCCCAGATCTCCCACGTCTTGCGCCCGAGCAGCAACGCATCCGCCCGCTCGAACCACGAGGTCAGGAACGGCCACATCGCCTCGTCGGCGTATGGCGCCGTCCATCCTCCTCGGTCGAACCCGTCGCGCCGGTCCTCCTCGGGGCCGCCGGGACCCTGGTACACGCCGTCCACGGTCAGCATCATCGACGCCGTCAGCTTCATGGTCTTCGCTCCCTGCAGATCGATCCTCGAAGGTTAGACAGCCGTTCGGACGGAGACTCATCGGGGACCGGGCGTCGCACCGCTGTCCACAGGGTTATCCCCAACCCGTCCACACCAGGTTGCAATTCGTGGACGATTTCTGCCCACGCCGGCGCAACTTCGTGGATAAGGCCGTTGTGCCGCTTCCACCGCCGCCGGTAATGTTCGTCTTGCCCGAAGGGGCCGATGGAACGGTCAGGCGACTGGGGAGCAATCCTCGTGCCGCTGCCGCTCTGGCAGGTCAGGATCGCAAGGTTCGGACAGGCCAAGCGCCGACCGGGACGAGACAGGCTGCGATCACATCAAGGCCGGCCACGTTCCGACTCGCGATCGTCCACCAGCCGGTTCCTTCGGGCGTTTCCATGTCCGCCGCCGGTCTCGGTGGCTCCCCAGGCAACCTCGGGTATCGTCACCGCAGACATGAGCGCACCGGCCGGCCAGTTCCCGCAGATCGTCGAGGTCGTCGTCGAGATCCCGCGCGGCAGCCGCAACAAGTACGAGTTCGATGAGGAGGCCGGCGTGTTCCGCCTCGATCGCGTCCTCAGCTCGGCGGTGTACTACAACTTCGACTACGGCTTCATCGAGGGCACCCGGGCCGACGACGGGGACCACACCGATGCCCTACTCCTGATCGACGAGCCCACGTTCACCGGCTGTCACGTCTGGGCCAGGCCGGTCGGCGTCCTCGAGATGCGGGACGAGAAGGGCGACGACTTCAAGATCCTGTGCGTGGCCGTCGGCGACGCCCACCAGGCCCACGTCGAACGGCTCAGCCAGGTCCGACCTCACCGCCAGGTCGAGATCGAGCACTTCTTCGAGACCTACAAGCTGCTCGAGGACAAGGCGGTCGAGGTCGTGGGCTGGCACGACGTGGACCGCGCCCTCGACGTTCTCCGCCACGACCGCGACAAGTGGGGTCGCGAGGTCGCCGCCACGAGGCCCGACGGCTGATGGTCTACGGGACGCATGCCGAGACCCCCGAGGCCGCCGAAGCGCTGCGAGCGATGCCACGGCTGTTCGTTGCGGTCCCCCTCGCCGAGGAGGCGCGCAGCGTGGTCGCCGGCCTGGTCGACGACGTCCGAGCGGACGTGGATGGCGGGGCCCAGCCGCGGACCGCCGTCCGCTGGGTCCGGATGGACGGCCTCCACCTGACCCTCCGGTTCCTGGGCCCGACCGCCACCCCCCAGGTCGGTGCGATCGAGGCGGCGATCGATGCGGCCGCGGCCGTCGCCGCGCCGTTCGAGGTCTCGATCGCGGGCGGTGGCGCATTTCCGTCGCCGGCGAGGCCACGGACGCTGTGGCTGGGTCTCGACCATGGGCTGGCCCAGCTCGAACGACTGGCCGCCGACCTCGATCAGCGCCTTGCCGGCGCCGGCTGGCCGCCCGTCGAGCGGCCGTTCCGGGCCCACCTGACCCTCGCCCGGGCGGACGGCCGGCGAGCGGGTCCGGCCACGGCGGCGGCCCTGATCCGGCGCGCGGCAACGTTCAAGGCCGCGTTCGCGGCCGATCGGCTGGTCCTGTTCGAGAGCCTCACCGGCGGTGGTCCGGCGCGCTACGTAGCCCATCACGAGGCCTTGCTGGGCCGATGAGTTTTGTGGTGCAGCTTGGAACCGTGGCCGTTTCGGAGGCCTTCATCGGTGTACCATCGAGCCGGCCGCCCGCGACCTCGATTCCGCTAGTTCGTGCCCGACATCGCAGGAGTCCCGGATCGTCGTGACCGTTACTCAACGCGCCCGCCTGGTCGTCGTTCTCGGGATTCTGAACCTCGTTCTCGCATCATTGGCGCTGGCAGTGGGGGCATTCGGGATCCCGTCTGGCCGTCCCCAGCCATCGCTCGATACGGCCGCCGGGTCGCCGAGTCCATCGACGCCGGCACCGGTCGATTCAGCGACGCCGTCGACGCCGTCGACACCGGCGACCCCAACGTCGCCCGCCCCTCCCGCCAGTAACGAGCCGCCGGCGAGCGCCGAGCCATCGGCGACACCAGCCTCGTCCGTGGTCCCCACCAAATCGGCGGCACCGGCTCCATCGCAGCCGCCGCTCATCGCCCGGCCCAACACGCCGCCCGAGCCGACGGCACGGCCGGCGGCGACACCGCGGCCCGCGCAACCCACGCCCCGGCCACCACAGCCCACGCCGCCGCCGCAGCCGGTCTCGGACGGGAAGCTTCGTCCACCGTGTCCCGGCTCGGTCGACGGGCCGCCCGGCAAGGCAAAGGCCGAAGGCCGCGATCAGCCGTGTGGCAAGGGACATGGCAATCAGGGCCGCGATTCGGGCGTCGTGATCGTCCTGCCGCTGGCGGCCATCGGAACGTGGGTAGCGAGCCACTGGCGCCGCCCGACGCGGCCGACGCGCAGCCGGGGGTCGAGCCGCCGGCGCTGACCCCGGCGCGCGGATCCGCGGGGACGGCCGGGGATCCGCCTGGTGATCAGGAAGAGGCGGACGGGTCGCTCCGGGGGGGATCGAAGCGACCCGTCCAAGTGGCCACCTGCCCGAGTGACCACTTTGGTCGCCGTTGTCGGGCAGACCTTGAACGATGATGGGGACCCCCACGCTGGCGCACATCACCCGTTCGACGTAATTTCGGCGCGCCGGACGGCCTGTCCCGGTCCCCTGACCGCGCTTGTACGATGCGCAGATGCCGAGACTCGCCTGCTGGTCGTGTGGCCGAGAGATCTACACCGTGGCGCCGCTGGAATCGTTGTTCACCGAGGAGCGGCGCTGTCCCCGCTGCGGCGCTTTTCTCAACAACGACCGGCGCGAGGATGACCGGCGGTCACAGATCCGCCGCCAGAATCCGCCCGACGATCCAGGGCCGCCGGCCGAGGAGCGGCGGGTCGAGGAGCGCCGGCACGGACGGCGGCGCCGGGGATCGGGCGAGGATCGGGACGAGACCGGCTGGCTCGAGTGAGCCGGCGGCGTCAGTAGAGACTGGTCTCGGTCTTCGGCGGCTCGACCAGGCGGTGCCGCAGGGCAAAGGCGACCGCCTCCAGCTTCGAGTGCACCCGGAGCTTGCCCATGATGTTCTGGACGTGGGTGCGGAGCGTGTTGGGGGCGATGAACAGCTGGTCGCAGATCTCCGGCGTGGACAACCCCTCGGTCAGCGCCTTGAGGACCTCGAGCTCGCGCGGCGTCAGCGGTTCGATGGCCTGCCGGCGGTCCGAGCCACGGTCCCTGGCCGCGGCGACGCGCTGGGCGATACCCATGATCACGGCCCGCGGCAGGAGGGTCTCGCCGGCGTGCGCCGAGCGGACGGCGCTGACGACCTCCTCGACGGCCTTGTCCTTGGTCAGGTAGCCATCGGCGCCCGCCTGGATGGACTCGAGGATCGTCTCGTCGTCGTTGAGGGCGGTCAGCATCACGATCCTGGCGCCGGGCCAGCGGGCCTTGATGGCGCGGGTCGCGTCGGCACCGGTGCCGTCCGGCAAGCGGTAGTCCATCAGGACGACGTCAAGCCGGTCGCGGGCCATCTGCTTGGCGTCGGCCACGGTGCCGGCCACGCCGACGACCTCGATGTCCGGCTCGTGCTTGAGGATCTGGGACAGCGAACCAGTCAGCAGCTGGTGATCGTCGACCAGGAGCACGCGGATCGGTTTGGGCTCGGCGTTCACGCGAGGACTCTCTGCTACGCCGCTGGGGTTGCAACGAGCGAAGGCCGCGACCGGTCCCTCCGCCCGGATCGAACCGGATACTAGCACCGCAAGCCTGAGGATTCCGTCTCATCGACGGCCGAATCGCGCCGCGGCCGAACGCCGGGCGGCCGATACTTGCGCCGCATGCGGCTTGCGATTCTCGGCTTCGGGCTGATCGGTGGGTCGATAGCGCGCGCCCTGCGATCGCGGGCCGGGGACGACGACTGGTCGATCGTTGCCTGGAGCCCGTCGGGTGGCGGACCGGCGGCGGCCGCCGCGGACGGGGTCATCGACACGGCGGCACCGGATGTCCAGCGCGCCCTCGATGGCGCCGACTTGGTCGTCCTGGCTGCCCCGCCGCTGGCGACACTCGACTTGCTCGCCGAGCTCGCCGGACCCCTGCGATCGGCGCTCCGCCGGGATACGGCTATCACCGACGTTGCCAGCACCAAGCGACGGATCGTGGCCCTGGCGACGGAGCTGGGCCTGCCGTTCGCCGGCGGCCACCCGATGGCGGGCAGTGATGCCACCGGCTACGCGGCGGCGGATCCGGATCTGTTCGTCCACCGGCCGTGGGTCATCTGTGCCGGCACGCCGGAGGCGTCGGCTCGGACGGCGACGCTGGCCGCCGCCGTAGGCGCCCGCAGCGTCCGGATGGACCCGGCCGTGCACGACGCCGCGGTCTCGGCCATCAGTCACCTGCCGCTGGTGGTCTCGGCCGCTCTGGTCGAGGCGGTCGCCACAGGGAGGACGCCCGAGTGGTCCGAGGCGCGCGGCCTGGCGGCCGGCGGCTGGCGCGACATGACGCGTCTCGCCCGGGGCGACGCCGAGATGGGCGCCGGGATCCTGGCCACCAACGCCGACAACGTGGCGGGCCAGCTCCGCGCCCTCCGCGAGGTCATCGACGGCTGGCTGGCGATGCTCGAGGGCGAGCCCGATGCCAACGCGCTCCGCGACCGGCTCGAACGGGCGCGCGAGGCGCTCACGTGACGGTCGACGAGCTGGTCTACGTCGTGCCCCGCACCGCGGTGATCCCAGGAGCGGGCTGGCACGGCATCAGGACGACCGCCCTGGCAGAGTCGATCGAGGCGATCGCCCGGGCCGGCCGCTACGAGCCCAGGGCGCTGATGGAGCACGATCCGTCGTTCAAGCAGGTGATTCCGTACCTCGTCCTCCGAGACGGAGAGCGCTACTTCCTGATGCGCCGGACCCGTGGCGGCGCCGACGCCCGGCTTCACGATCGCTGGTCGATCGGGGTTGGCGGGCATCTCAACCCGGGCGACGGCGGCGTCGACGGCGGCCTCGTCCGCGAGTGGCGGGAGGAGCTCGACGCCGACTTCGTGCCTGACTTCACGCTCGTGGGCCTGCTCAACGACGACACCACCGACGTCGGCAGCGTCCACCTCGGGGCGGTCTATCTGGCCGATGCGGGCGGGCGGTCGGTCGCCGTCCGCGAGACCGACAAACTGACCGGCGCCTTCGCCGAACCGTCCGAGGTCGTCCGGGTCGCCGATGACCTCGAGACGTGGAGCCGCCTCGTCTTCGAGCATCTCGAGGGCGCGGTGCGATAATTCGGGACGGAGGTCACCAGCGTGCCCCGTCACCTCATCCGCGGCTTCTTCGCCTTCTCGTTCGTCCTCGGGTTGATCGGGATGTTCGGCAGCGGCCCGGCGGAGGCGTCTCCCGCACCGGCCGGCAGTCGCGTGTTCGTGCTGCCGACGACCGGCATCGTTGACAACGTCATGGCCGGCTACATCGCCGAGGGGATCGCCCGCGCGGAGCGTGACGGTGCAAGCGCGGTCGTCATCAAGCTCAACACCCCCGGCGGCAGCCTCGAATCGACGAACGACATCGTCGGCTCGATCCTCGAGGCCGACGTGCCGGTGATCGTCTGGGTTGCACCAGCCGGCGGCCGGGCGGCGAGTGCCGGTACGTTCATCACCTTGGCCTCCCACGTGGCCTTCATGGCCCCGGGGACGAGCATCGGTGCGGCATCGCCGATCACGTCGACCGGCGAGGACGTACCGGAGACCCTCCGCGACAAGGTCTTCAACGACACCGCCGCCAAGATCAAGAGCATCGCCCAGGAACGGGGTCGAAACGTCGAGTGGGCGGAATCGGCCGTTCGGGACGCGGTCTCGGCGACACCCGACGAGGCGGTCGAGCTCGACGTCGTCGACGGCGTCGCCGCCTCGATCGACGAGGTCCTCGCGGGGGCCGATGGCCGGTCGGTTGAGGTGGGTGGGGCAACCGTGGTGCTCGCCCTCGGCGGGGTCGCGGTCGACGAGCTGTCGATGAACCCGTTCCAGGCGTTCCTGCACCTGCTGGCCGATCCCAACATCGCCGCCCTGCTGTTCAGCGTCGGCTCGCTGGGTCTGGTCTACGAGCTGATCAGCCCGAACTTCGTGACCGGCATCCTCGGCGCGCTGATGATCATCCTGGCCTTCATCGGCTTCGGCAGCCTGCCCCTCAACGTCGGCGGGTTGCTGCTCATGGGCCTCGGCATCCTGCTGTTCGTCCTCGAGGTCACCGTGATCAGCCACGGCCTGCTGACCGTTGGCGGACTCGTCTGCTTCGCGCTGGGTCTCTCCGCGCTCTACACCGAGCCGGGTCTGCCGGGCGCCCCAGACGTCAGCGTCGCGTTCCCGCTGATCGTCGCGATGACGGTCACGATCGCGGCATTCATGGCCCTCGCCCTGTTCACGGTCCTGCGCTACCGGCGGACGAGGCTCGCCCTGGCCGCCGGATACGGGGCGGGCGGTGATCCCAGCGTCCCCATCGGGACGGCCGGCGAGGTCCGGATGGCCATCGACCCGGTCGGCTCGGTCTACGCCGTCGGCGAGGAATGGACGGCCCGCTCGCCGGACGGCCCGCTGCCCCGCGGCACGCCTGTCATCGTCGAAGGCCAGGAAGGCCTCACCCTGATCGTCCGGCGCGCGGACCGCGCCGGCGCGCCCGCCTAACGGAGGAACCCCGTGCCATTCGACCCAGTGATCCTGTCGGTCGTCGCCTTCGTCCTGGTCGTCGTGATCGGCTTCCTGTACGCATCGGTGAAGATCGTCAACCAGTACGAGCGGATGCTGATCTTCACCCTCGGCAAGACGAGCCCCCAGGAGGTCAAGGGCCCGGGTTGGGTGTTCATCGTGCCGATCGTCCAGCGCGGCGTGCGGGTGGACCTTCGAGAGCGGTTCATCGAGATCCCAAGCCAGACCAACATCACCAAGGACAACGCCCCGATCAGCATCGACTTCCTGATCTACTGGCGGATCGTCGATCCCTATCGGAGCATCGTCGAGGTCCAGAACTTCGAGGGCGCACTCCAGAACATCGCGACCACGACGCTGCGGGCCGTCATCGGCGACATCCTGCTCGACGACGTCCTGTCGAAGCGCGAGCAGATCAACGAGGTCCTCCGCACCAAGATGGACGAGGTGACCGAGCGCTGGGGCGGCAAGGTCACGACCGTCGAGATCCGCGAGATCATCCCGCCGCGCGACGTCCAGGACGCGATGAACCGTCAGCTGTCCGCCGAACGGACGCGCCGCGCGGTGATCATCGAGTCCGAGGGCTCCCGGCAGTCGGCGATCAACGTCGCCGAGGGCCAGAAGCAGTCGGAGATCCTCAAGGCCGAAGGCGAGCGCCAGGCCGCGATCCTGCGGGCGGAGGGCTTCAGCCAGGCGCTGGAGCGGATCTTCTCGGCGGCGAAGGGCATCGACCAGAAGACGATGGCGCTCCAGTACCTCGAGGCCCTAAAAGCACTCGGCGCGAGTCCGTCGACCAAGTTCGTCATCCCGACCGAGTTCACCCGCCTCCTCGAGCCCATCCAGGGCTTCGTCGAGCGCGGCATGGGGCCCGACAGCGGCAGCGCCTCGACCAGGTGAGTCGACGCGGGATCGTCGGCGCGGCGGTCGCCGGAGCGGCCGCCACGGGATGGGTGGCGGGCGGCGCCGTCCTTGGCCGGGGCGTGGAGCGGCTGCTCAACGCGCCCCGGACCGCACCCGAGGAGGCGGGTCTGGGGCCGGAGCTCGACGCCCTCGGCGGCGAGGTCGTCCGGCTGCGGGCCCGCGACGGGCTCCGGCTGACCGCCCGGTGGCTACCCGGCGATCCAGACCCGATCGAGGCGATGACCGACGACGGCTGGCGGCCGGACCCGTACGAGGCGATCCTCCTGCTCCACGGCTGGTCGGGCTCCGTGGCCCCGGACGTCCTCGAGTTCGGCCCGTTCCTGCGGCGGACGGCGAACGTGCTCGCTCTCGACTTTCGGGGACACGGCGGTTCGGACGATTCGGTCACCACGTTCGGGTTGCGTGAGGTGGAGGACGTTGCCGGTGCCCTGACCTGGCTGGGGGAGCGCGGGATCCGGCGGGTCGCGCTGTTCGGGACGTCGATGGGCGGGGTGACCGCCCTGGCATCGGTCGTCGTCCTGGGTGACGGCAGCATGCCGGCCGCCGACATGGAGCCCGACGCCCCGGCGGACGTGGAGGCGCCCCGCCGCCCGGGCATCGTCGGCGTCGTCGCGGAGTCGGTCACGCCTGAGCTGCCGCTCGCGGTTGGTAACCGGTTGTCGGTGCCGGGGCCGGTCGGCCGCCGGATCGCGACGACCATCTTCGCCGCCGCCGCGCGCCAGCTGGGCGGCGACCCAAGGGCCACGGAGCCGATCCGGATCATCCGGTTGGTCGAGCCGGTCCCGGTCCTGCTGATCCACGGCGGCGCCGACCCGTCGATCCCGCTGGCCGATGCACGACGGCTGGCAGCGGCCGCCGGGCCGTCGTCGGAGCAGTTCGAGGTCGCCGCGGGAACGCATAGCCGTTCCCATGAGGCAGCACCCGCCGAGTACGAGGTACGGGTCGCGGCGTTCCTGCGACGCTCGTTCGCCGGGGCCCGCGATCCGGCGGCTATACTCGCCGCGACCCAAGCGAGCCACGCTGCGGACGCCTAACCGGGAGGCAGTACACGACCCATGGCGGCCAAGATCCTCGTCGTCGACGACGATCCAAACGTCCAGCGCCTGCTCCAGTACACGCTGAAGCAGGAGGGCTACGACGTCGTCGTCGCCTCCGACGGCGCCGAGGGCTTCCGGTTGTGGGGTGCCGAGAACCCGGCGCTGATGCTGCTGGACGTCATGTTGCCCAAGATGGACGGCTACCAGGTGGCGACCAAGATCCGGCAGGAGGAAGGCGACACCGGCCACGTCCCGATCATCATGCTGACCGCAGAACGGGAGGTGGAGCAGAAGGTCCGCGGGCTCCGTGCCGGGGCAGACGACTACCTCATCAAGCCGTTCCACCCGGCGGAGCTGCTGGCCCGGATCAAGAGCCTGCTCGCCCGCTTCGCGCCGCGCGACGCGCTGGTCGGGCGGCCACCGATGGGCCGCGTCCTGGCGTTCTACGGTGCCAAGGGCGGCGTGGGGACGACGACGATCGCGATCAACCTGGCGATCGCCCTCCACCGCGAGCTGGGCCGGAAGGTCTGCCTCGTCGACAGCAACCTCCAGTTCGGCGACCACCGGGTGTTCCTCGACCTGGGCCTCGACCGCAAGTCGATCGTCGACATCGTCACCGCCCCGTCGATCGACCAGGACCTGATCCGCCAGGTCATGGTCAAGCACGATTCGGGGATCGATCTGCTCCTGGCGCCGCCGTCGCCGGAGACCGCGGAGCTGGTGACCCACGAGCACATGCCGCTGATCCTCGACGGCTTGCGCGGGATGTACGACTACGTCCTGGTCGACATCGACAAGCGGCTGGACGACGTCAACCTCGGGATCATCGAGGCGTCGGAGACGCTGTTCGTGGTCATGACCGCGGACCTGTCGTGCCTCAAGAACGTCCGCCTCGTGCTCGAGACGATCGGCCACCTGGGCTACGAGAAGTCGAAGGTCCAGCTGGTCCTGAACCGCTCCAACGCCTTCACCGGGATCAACGTCAAGAACGCCGAGGGCGCCCTCAAGCGGAACATCGACCACCAGGTGGTCAACGAGTACCGCGGCGCGATCAGCGCCCTCAACTCCGGCGCGCCGTTCATGTTCACCAAGGCCGATTCGCTGCTTGGCCGGTCGCTGCTCGATTTCGCCCGGGTGGTGGACAAGAAGGTACCCTCGAGCGCCGCCCAGCCCGTCCCTGCGCGGTAGCGCCCGTGCGGGACTAGCGAACCGCGGGTAAGTCGGCGATAAGCCGCGGGTGAGGGCCGCCCGATAGCGTTCGGACGGTGCTGGCGACCGTCCTCTCCGCGACGCTCCACGGCCTCGACGGTCGGGTCATCCGGGTCGAAGTCGACGTCGCCCCGGGCCTGCCCGGGTTCACGATCGTGGGATTGGCCGACGCCGGCCTCCAGGAGGCGCGGGAGCGGGTCCGCGGTGCCCTCCGGAACGCCGGCTTCCACCACCCGCCGCGCCGGATCACGGTCAACCTCGCGCCGGCGGACCTGCGCAAGACCGGCGCCTCGCTGGATCTCGCCATTGCGATCGGGATCCTGCTCGGATCGGAGCAGGTCCTGCCGGCGAAGGGCCGGATCGCGCTGGTCGGCGAGCTGTCGCTGGGCGGGGAGGTGCGCTCGGTGCCAGGCGTGTTGCCGATGGTCGCGGCGCTTGCGCGTCGGGGTCTCCGGCGGGTCGTCGTCCCGCGCGATGCGATCGACGAGGCGCGGCTGGTCGCGGGCATCGAGCCGTTGCCGGTAGCCACCCTTGCCGAGACCGTCGACATCCTCCGCTCGACGAGGTCACGGCGGGGCAGGGGGCCCGTGCCGGCCCGGATCGAGGCCGCCGGCACGGAGGCGGCCGCAACCCGCGGATCGATCGCCGTCACGACGACGGCGGACACGCCGACCATGCCGGACCTGGCGGAGGTGCGCGGCCAGCTCGAGGCCCGCCGCGGCCTGGAGATCGCGCTCGCGGGCGGGCACGGGCTGATCTTCATCGGGCCGCCAGGCTCGGGCAAGACGCTGTTGGCCAGGACGATCCCCGGCCTGCTGCCACCGCTCGACGACGAGGCCGCGATCGGGGCCACGATCGTTGCCTCGGCCGCCGGTGTCGGTCGGGTCGAGGGGCTGATCCGGCGACCGCCCTTCCGGGCGCCACATCACACGATCTCGTATGCGGCGATGGTCGGCGGCGGCCCGCGGATGTCGCCCGGCGAGGTGACGCTGGCCGATCACGGCGTGGTGTTCCTGGACGAGCTGCCGGAGTTCGGTCGCGACGTCCTGGAAGCGCTCCGCGAACCGCTCGAGGAGGGTCGGGTCGCCATCGCCCGCGTCGGCCGGGCAACGACGTTCCCGGCCCGGTTCCAGCTCGTCGCGGCCATGAATCCGTGCCCCTGTGGCTTGTACGGCGCCGACGACGAGTCGTGCAGGTGCCCGCAGGGCACGCCCGAGCGCTATGCCGCCCGGATCTCCGGACCGCTCCGCGATCGGATCGACCTGTGGGTGCTGATGCCGCGACTGCCGGCGGCGGCGATCGTCAGCGGTCCGCAGCCCGAGGACTCGACGACGGTCGCGCGGCGGATCGCGGCCGGCCGCCAGGTCCAGGCGGAACGGCAAGGCCGGCTCAACGGACGGGTCACCGGACGGACCCTTCGGGATGTGTGCGCGCTGGAGGCTGCGGGTGTCCGCCGCGCGATCGAGCTGGCGGAGCTGGAGCAGCTGTCCGGCCGGGGCACGGAGCGACTGCTCCGGGTCGCCCGCACCATCGCCGACCTGGACGGGGCGCCCACCGTCCGCGAGCCGCATCTCGAGGAGGCGGCGAGGTTCCGCTCCCCGCAGAGCCGGCTCGCAACCCGGCTCGCGAGTTAGGGGCGCCGATGCTCGGGGTCGGCCACGACGGGCCGCTCGGCGGGACGGCGGCGTCCCCGTCGCGCCCCCTCGAGGAGGGCGAGGCCCTGGCCGTCCTGGTGACCATCGACGGTCTGGGCCCGGCGACGCTGGCAAAGCTGATCGAGCGCCTTGGGAGCGCCCGCTCGGTGCTCGACGTCGCAGCCAGGCGACGAGGGCAATCGATCCTCACTACGGCGGGCCAGGACGCCCGGCTCGGCGACGTCACCGCCGCCAGGATTGCCCGCGCGATCGTCGCCCTGGCGCCGGATCGGCAGCGCATCCTCGCCGGACTCCGACGAGCGGATCTCACGATCGTCACGGTCGAGGATTCAGGCTATCCGCCGCGGCTGCGGTCGATCGAGCTCCCGCCGCATGTCCTGTTCGTCCGCGGCGACGTGGCCTCGCTGTCCGCGGCGCGGGCAATCGCGGTCGTGGGCACCCGCCGACCCAGCCAGCAGGGCAGGCAGCACGCCGCGCGGATCGGGGCGGCGCTCGCCCGTGCCGGTGCAGCCGTGGTCTCGGGGCTGGCCTACGGGATCGACGGCGCGGCGCACGAAGCGGTGGTCTCGCAGGGCGGCGTGACCGTGGCGGTCCTCGGCGGCGGCCACGACAACCTCTTTCCCCGCGGCCACGCTCGGCTGGCCGACCGGATCGTGGAGGCAGGCGGGTCGATCGTGTCGGAGCTGCCGCCCATGGTCCAACCCACCAAAGGCACGTTCCCGCAGCGCAACCGGTTGATCAGCGGACTCTCGGACGCGACGGTCGTCGTCGAGGCGCCGACCAAGAGCGGCGCCCTCCACACCGCGAACTGGGCGATGGACCAGGGTCGGGAGCTGTTCATCGTGCCGGGATCCATCGACAGCCGGCTATCGGCGGGCTGCCTCTCGTACCTGCGGGCCTATCACGGCGAAGCCCGGATCGTCGCCGGTATCCCGCAGCTCCTCGAGGATCTCGGCCTGACCGACCTGCCCGACCCGCTCGGTGCCGGACCGCTGGACCCGCCGGTCGCGGCCGTGCTGGTCGAGCTTGGCGAAGGGGCCCGGCGCGTGGCGGCGGCCCTGGTGAGGGGCCGGACCACCGCGGACGAGCTCGTCGCGACCACGGATCTGCCGATCGGCGCGGTGCTGGGAATCCTGACCCTGCTCGAAGCCCGGGGTCTGGTGGTCAGCGCCTACGGTCGCTACCGTCCCGCCGGTCGGCTGGCTGCCGGCCCTGATCCCTGACGCCTCGCGGTTGGCGGCCGACGGACCTCCCGTGCTACCCTGCCGCCGAAGCCGCCGGTCCCCAGCCGGCAAGACAGCCCACGTGGCGTCGTCCCCCAGCGAAGAGCCCACAGGAGCCTGTCTATTGCGAAAGCTCGCCGCCGCGCTACTGGCCGTCCCGGTCGTCGCCGTGCTCTACATCCCCGTTGTGCTTCGCCGGTCGATCGTCGCTCGGGTGGCCCTGACGCTCGGTGTCGGCGGGCTGCTGGCCCTCGGTGCGATCGGGATCTCGCGTCCGGCAGAGACCATCGCCACGCCGCCCACCGTCGATGCGCCCCTGACGAGCGCCGAGTTCAGGACGACCCTGGCGGTCAACCAGCCGGTGGGTTCGGGCGTCCAGATCGAGTTCTCGACGCCGATGGACCCGGCCAGCGTGGCCTCGGCGATCCGGATCGACCCGTGGTCGAGGGTCGAGCTTGCTTGGAACGCGGATCGGTCCGTGTTGACCATCCGGCCCGAGAAGGTCTGGCGAACGGATACCTACCACACCGTGACCGTCGCCCCTGGCGCCCTTGCCGCCAGCGGCCGGCCCCTGACGGTGCCGGCCCGGGCCGCGTTCGTGACCAGGCCGGCCACGACGGCGACCATCCAGGCGACGAGCCCGTCGGCTGACGCCATTCGGCCCGATTCGGCGTTCCTCGTCGAGTTCGACCGGGCGGTCGAGCTGGCGACGGTCGAGGAGCTGCTCCAGACGGAGCCCGCGGTCGACGGGATCGTCCGGGCCGTCCCGGGAAGCCGCGGTACCAAGTTCACGTTCACCCCGCGCGCCCCGCTCGCCGCCGCCACGGACTACCGCCTCGCGCTGGTGCCCCTGATCTCCGACAAGGAAGGCGCGCTCGTCGGGGCAAGCGATCCGCTCGTCGTCCGGACCGCCGCCTCGCCGAGCGTCGTCCGCTTCCGTCCCCGGAATGGCGTCGGCCACATCGAGCGCGGCACGAACCTGTCGGTCCGCTTCTCGGCGAAGATGGACCGGGCCTCGACGCAGTCGGCGTTCCGGGTGCTGGTCGACGGCAAGGAGGTCGCCGGCAAGGTCACCTTTGCCGAGGGCGACACGGTCCTCGTGTTCGACCCAGCCGTTCCGTTCGGGTACGGCGTGAAGGTGACGGCCGCGGTGGGTGTCGGGGCTCGCTCCGCCGATGGCGTGGCCCTCGGCAAGGCATCCTCGGCCGCCTTCATCACCTACATCAAGCCCGCGCCAAGGGCCGTCCAGCCGCCCGCCAGCAGCACCCCGAACCCGCCGCCGTCGTCGGTGGGCAGCGGCAGCTGGACGGCCGTCGAGGCCTACTACCTGCGGCTCATGAACTGCACCCGACAGGGCGGCTGGGTGACATCGACCGGCTCCTGCAGTAGCCCCGGCGGCCGCAACGTCGCCGCGCTCAAGCTCGACTCGGGCATCTCCAGCAAGGTCGCCCGCCCGTACGCCAAGCTGCTGGCCACCCGCGGGCTGTGCAGCCACTTCGCCAATGGCGGCCCCGACGACCGGCTCCGCCGAGCCGGCTACACCAGCTACGCCTGGGCCGAGAACCTGGGCTGCCGCTCCGGCAACCCGACGAGCGCCGTGCTCGGCTCGCACCTGTACTTCCAGAGCGAGCGGTCGTACAACGGCGGCCACTACGTGAACATGATGAGCACGAAGTACGACCGCGTCGGGATCGGCGTCTGGGTCTCCGGCGGGCGGGTCAGGCTGGTCGTCGACTTCTACCGGCCGCGCTAATGCCACCCCTGACCATCGGATAGGTGACGGCAGGCACCACCTCCGGCCACCATTTGGCCGTGATCCGAAACGCCGTCCTGCACCTGCTCAACGAACAGCCGCTCGTGGCCGACCTCTTCGAGCGCCCGTCGGCGACCGATATCGGCCTGATCTGCACGAATCTCCGGGACCTTGCCGGCAAGCGGCCTATCTTCGCCGACGACATGGCCTCGATCTTCTTCTTCCCGTACAACCAGATGCGATTCCTCGAGATCCGGCCGGGTTCGGAGGGTGCGGACGCCCTAGGGCCGGGCACCGGCGGGCGACGCCAGCCGACGCCGGACCCCGAGCCGGAGCCCGAGGTCGAGGGCGATCTCGAGATCGACGAGGACTTCCTGCGCCGCATCCGCGAGGTTTAGGGAACGCGCGAGCCGGCAGTCTGGGCGCAAAGTCGGGGGTAACGGTCCGCAAAGGGCCCGATGCTATTCTCCGCGCGATGCCGAAGCACCTCGTCATCGTCGAGTCCCCGGCGAAGGCTCGGACGATCGAACGGTACCTGGGAGACGACTACCGGGTCCTCGCCTCCTACGGCCACGTCCGTGACCTTCCCGACAACCCGGGCAAGGGCAAGTTCGGGGTCGATGTCGACCATGACTTCGAGCCGGAGTACGTGGTCAGCGACGATCGGCGCAAGCAGGTCAACGACATCGAGAAGGCGGCCAAGGGCGCCGACACCGTCTACCTCGCCACGGACCTCGACCGCGAGGGCGAGGCGATCGCCTGGCACGTGACCGAAGCCGCCCACGTCCCCGTGGAAAAGACGCGCCGGGTGACCTTCAACGAGATCACCGAAGGCGCGATCAAACAGGCCTTCGCCAACCCACGGGGCATCGACACCAACCTCGTCGACGCCCAGCAGACCCGCCGGATCGTCGACCGGCTCGTCGGCTACACGCTGAGCCCGCTGCTCAGCCGCAAGGTGCGGGGCGGCCTCTCCGCCGGTCGCGTCCAGTCGGTCGCGGCCCGGCTCGTGGTCGAGCGTGAGCGCGAGATCAACGCCTTCAACGCTCGTGAGTACTGGACGCTCGAGGCACTCCTCGAGACCGAGGCCGGCGCGCGCTTCCCGGCCGAGGTCACGAAGATCGACGGGCAAGCGATCGACGTCGGTGACGGTGACACCGCGGAACGCCACGCGACCGCGCTGCGTGGCCTGCGGCCGGTCGTCCGGAGCGTCGCCAAGCGCCCGCTCAAGCGCAACCCGGCGCCGCCGTTCACGACCTCCACCCTCCAGCAGGAGGCCAGCCGCAAACTCAGCTTCAGCCCGAAGCGGACGATGTCGGTTGCCCAGAAGCTCTACGAGGGCGTCGACACGCCCGATGGCCACGTCGGCCTGATCACCTACATGCGGACCGACTCGACCGCGATCGCCGGGGTGGCGATGGGTGAGGCCCGGGACGTGATCCGCCAGCGCTACGGCGACAAGTACACGATGCCCAAGGGACGGGTCTACAAGACCAAGTCGAAGGGTGCCCAGGAGGCCCACGAGTCGATCCGGCCGACGAGCTTCGCCCGGGACCCGGATTCCATGGCCGGGCATCTGGCCCCGGAGGAGCTGCGGCTCTACCGCCTCATCTGGCAGCGCGCGATCGCGTCGCAGATGGCGTCCAAGGAGATGGAGACGACCACGATCGAGCTCGCGGCCGAGCCGTACGAGCTCCGGGCCAGCTCCACGAGGACCCTGTTCGACGGCTTCTCGCGCGTGTACACAGAGGGTCGCGACGACGCGGCTGCGGACGAGGCCGAGGAGGACGCGGCCGAGCGCCAGCTGCCGGCCCTCGCGGAAGGCGCAACGACGACCGTCGTCGAGATCACCCCGAACCAGCACTTCACCGAGCCGCCGCCCCGTTTCACCGAGGCGACCCTGATCAAGGCCCTCGAGGAGCACGGCATCGGGCGGCCGTCGACCTACGCCGCGACGATCTCCACCATCCTCGACCGCGGCTACGTTCGAGTCGAGGAGCGCCGCCTGCGACCCGAGCTGATCGGCGAGATCGTCACTGACCTGCTGGTGGAGCACTTCGGCGACTACGTCGACCTCGCGTTCACGGCGCGGATGGAGGAGGAGCTCGACGAGGTCGCCCGCGGCGAGCGCGCCTGGGTGCCGCTCCTGCGCGCCTTCTACGGTCCCCTCCGCGACCGGGTGGCGGAGAAGCGGAAGGAGCTGCGCCGGGCGGACTTCACGACCGAGCCATCGGACGAGGTCTGTTCCGAGGGCCATCCGATGGTCATCCGGCTGGGGCGGAACGGGCGGTTCCTGGCCTGCTCGCTGTACCCCGAGCACAAGGAATCACGGCCCCTGCCCGGCGACGAGCCGCCGCCGCTCGAGGGCGAGGGCGAGACTTGCCCCAAGTGCGGCGAGGGCACGCTGGTCTCCCGGCGCGGCCGGTTCGGACCGTTCGTGGGTTGCTCCCGCTATCCCGAGTGCGACTTCATCAAGCGCGAGGGCCCACCGGCCCCGGATCCGCTGCCGTTCGAGGTGACCTGTCCCAAGAACAACGACGGCCACCTCGTCGCGCGTCGCGCGCGGCGGACCGGGAACGTCTTCTTTGGGTGCTCGAACTATCCGAAGTGCGACTACACGACGAACTTCGAGCCCGTCGGCGCAATTCACGACGCGGACGACGGCCCGGTTGCGAAGAAGGGCGAGGAGGGGATCTGCCTCAAGTGCGGCGCGGCTGTGCCGCTGCCCGAGGGGGAGCTCATCGGCCTCCGGTTGGAGGGCGGGCCACCAAACCCGGAGGCGCTGGCACGACCGGCCCGCGGCGGCCGACGGGGTGGCACGCGCGCCACCGGGGCACGCGCCGGGCGGACCAGCCGCGCGGCGGGCACCGACCGTTCCAACGGCCGGCGCAAGACGACGCGCACATCAGGAACCGCGCCCGAGGCGTGAGCAAGGGCGGCGGCGACCATCGCGGCGTGCCCGGAACGGGCCACCCCGCCCTCGACCGGTTCCTTGCCGGCCTCGCCGCCCGCGACGCCTCCCCTCACACCGAACGCAGTTACCGAACCACGGTTGGGCGCTACCTGGACTGGTTGGCGGACCGCGGCGTCGACTGGCGGTCACCGTCGCGGGCCGAGCTTCGGGCCTACCTCGCCTCGCTCGTGGGAGCCTCGGCTCGCAGTTCGGTGGCCCAGCGGCTCGCCGCGATCCGGGCGTTCCACAAGTACGCCGCCCGCGAGGGCCTCGCCCCGGGGAATCCGTGGGGATCGATTGCCACGCCCCGCCTGCCACGCCGCCTGCCGCGAGTCCTCGAGGTCGAGCAGGTCGAACGGCTGATCGAGGTCGTCGACGGAGCGCTCGACGCCGCGCTGCGGGCCGGCGGTGACCCTCGTCGCCGGGAGCTCGCGGTGGCGCTGGCGCTCCGCGACCGGGCGATCGTCGAGACGGCCTATGCCGCCGGGCTCCGGATCAGCGAGCTGGCTTCGGCGGACCTGGCGTCGCTGGACCTCCGGCGGGGCGAGATCCGGGTCATGGGCAAGGGCCGGAAGGAGCGGATCGGGCTGCTGGGCCGGCCGGCCATCGCGGCACTGGAGGGCTACCTGGCCGAAAGCCGTCCCGTGCTCCTGGCCCGCGCGGAAGGTGCGCGGGCCCCGGCGACCGTGTTCCTCAACCATCGCGGTGGGCCGCTGGGGGTTCGCGGGCTGCGCTTCCGCCTGGATCGCCTGCGCCGCGAGGCCGGGCTCCCGGAGGGCGTCTCGCCGCACACCCTCCGCCACTCCTTCGCCACCCATCTGCTCGACGGCGGGGCGGACCTGCGGGTCGTCCAGGAGCTGTTGGGCCACGAGAGCCTGGCAACCACCCAGGTCTATACCCACGTCTCGCCGACACGGCTCCGGACGGCCTACCGCGAGGCACACCCCCGGGCGCGGACCAGCCCCACGTGACGATCGAAGCCCCCGGAGCCGCGGACGGCACCGAACCGCCGCGGAGCGCCGGCCGGACGATCGCGCGGGCCGGGATCATCGTCTCGATCGCCTTCCTGGCCTCGCGGCTGCTCGGCTGGGTGCGGTTCATCGTCCTCGGCGCGGCGTTCGACGCCCCGGAGCTCGATACGTTCTTCGCCGCGTTCCGGCTGCCGGACCTGATCTTCCAGCTCGTGGCTGCGGGCGCGCTCGGATCGGCACTCATCCCGATCATCGCATCGCTCGTGGCGACCGACCAGCCGGGCCGCGCCTGGCAGGTGGCCTCGACCGTTGCCAACCTGATGCTCGTCGCGCTGCTGGTCCTCGCGGTCGCCCTGGCGGTGTTCGCGCCGCCGATCGTCGCCGCCATCACCCCGGGCTTTGACATCATCCAGACGGCCAAGACGGTCGAGCTGACCCGGGTCATGCTGCTGAGCCCGATCTTCCTGGCCCTGGGAGCCGTGGCCACCAGCGTCCTCAACGCCAACGGCCGGTTCGCGGCCGCCGCCATCGCCCCGATCGTCTACAACGCCGCGATCATCTTCGGTGCCGTCGTGCTGGCGCCGTTCCTGGGCGTCGCCGGCGTCGCGATCGGCGTCGTGCTGGGGGCCTTCGGGCATCTCCTCGTCCAGCTTCGGCCGATGGCCCGGCTGGGCTTCCTGTACGAACCCCGGATGCGGCTGGAAGACCCGGAAGCCCGGACGGCGCTCAAGCTCATGGGCCCTCGCGCCCTCGGCCTGGGCGCGTCGCAGATCACATTCGTCGTGGTCACCTCGCTGGCGTCGACCCTGGGCGCGGGGGCGATCACGGCCTACAACGTCGCGTTCACCCTGCTCCAGGTGCCGATGGGCCTGATCGGCGTGCCGCTGGGCGTCGTGGTCTTTCCGCAGCTGTCGCGCGAGGTCGCCGTCGGCCGGATCGAGGAATACGTGGTCCTCCTGACCAAGGCACTGCGGCTGATGCTGTACGTGATGCTCCCGGCCGCGGGGCTGCTGGCGATCCTCCGCCGGCAGATCATCACCGTGCTGTTCCCGCGGTTCGACGACGCCCTGGTCGACCTGACCGCCAACACGCTGCTGCTGTTCCTGATCGGCCTCGCCGCCCACGCCCTGATCGCCGTCCTGGCCCGCGCCTTCTACGCCCGGCAGGACACCCGGACGCCGGTCATCGCGGCCATCCTCGCGGTCGTCTTCAACACGACCCTCGCCGTCCTCCTCGTCGGGCCGTTGTCGCTGCCCGGAATCGCCCTGGCAATCGCCATCGCAGCCTGGGCGGAGGCGCTGATCCTGCTGGTGATGCTGGGCCGCCACGTCCAGCTGCTGGGGCTTGGCGATGTCGCCCGGGTGGGGCTCGAGGCGGCACTCGGGACGCTCGTCGCGGGTGCCGTCGGGTTGCTGGCGCTCCGCTCGATCGACGGGTTCATCGGAGACGATCCGATCGCCCTGGCCCTCGTCGCCCAGGGGATCCTCGTGACGGTCTGTTTCGGCGCGGTCTATCTCGGTTTGAGCCTGCTGCTGCGCATTCCCGAGCTGCCGTCTATCGTCGGTGTCGTGCAGGACCTGCTTCGACGGCGCGGCCGATGAACGACGCCGCCCCGAACGGGGCCGCGGCTGTCGTCGCCGCCGCGCCATCCGACGACTGGGACGCCTTCGCCGTCGAGCGGGTTGGCGGCCACGTCTACCAATCCCGGGCGTGGGCGGAACACCGCCGCCGGGCCGGTTGGACGCCGCGCTACGTGTCGGTCGGGGAGCTCAGGATCCTCGCCCTGGTCCGGCGCTGGCCGATCATCGGCGGTGGCAGCGCCTACCTGCCCAAGGGTCCCGCACCGGTCGTCGGTGGGGAGGCGCTTGGGGCGGCACTGTGGGCGACGACAAAGGCCCTCGCCGCGGAAGGGATCGACGTCGTCGCCGCCGATGCCGAGGTTCCCGCCGAAGACGCCGCCTACGCGACCTGGCTGCGCCGCGCCCGCTTCCATCCGATCGAGGAGATCCACCCGGCCAGGCACCGGATGTCGCTGCCCCTCCCCGAGGGCGCGGCCGAGGACGCCGTCTTCGGGGGGATCGCCAAGAGCACGCGGCAGCGGATCCGGAAGGCGGAGAAGGACGGCCTCGTGGTCGTCCGGCACGATTCCCGCGCTTCCGGGGCCAGGGGCGAAGGCTTCGCCGCCCCGAGCGACGCCGATTCGGGCGCCGCGCTCGACCGGTTCTACGACCTCCTCCTCCAGACCGGCGAGCGACGACACTTCTCGTTCGGTCCGAGATCCGACTACCTCGCCTGGTGGGCCGCCGCGCTGGCCGCCGGCCATGTCGTCCATCTCGAGGCGCTCGAAGCTCCGAGTGCGCCGCCGCTGGCCGGCCTGCTGCTGTACCGCCACGGTGGCCGGTTTACCACCGTCTTCTCCGGCGACGAAGCGACGGCCCGACGCGACCACCCGGGGGCGCTCCACCTGCTTCGTTGGCGGGCGATCCAGCTCGCGATCCGGGAGGGCTGCGTCGAGATGGACCTGGGCGGGGTCGACGTGGCGGGTGCTCGCGACGAGCCGGGTGAATCGGATCCGATGTACGGCCTGTACCAGCACAAGCGCTCGTTCGGCGCGGCATGGCTCCAGATGACCGGAGCCCATGAACGCGTCATCCGGCCACGGCGCTACGCGGCTGGTCGCATCGTGTCGCGCGTCGTGCGCTTGGTTCGAAGGTGACGGCGCTCGCCGCACCCGGCGTCCTCGCCGACAACGCGGCCATCGACGCGTTTGGCGACGAGTGGGCCGCGTTCGCGGCCGACCATGCCTCGTCGCCGTTCGACTCCCCGGACTGGCTGCGGCCGTGGTACCGGCACTACGCGACCGATGCCCGCCCACGGCTCCTGATCTGGCGCGATGGCGAGCGGCTGGTCGGGGTCGCGCCGCTCGCGGTTCGCCGGACCGGCCGCCTGGCCCGGCTGACAGAGCTGGGCCTGTGGGCGGGCTGGGGCCCGGCGCTGCGCGGCCTTGGCGATGTCGTGGCGACGGACGACCGCCGCTCAGCGGTGCTCGACTCGCTGACCGGCTGGCTCCGCGACGGACCCCAGGCGTGGGACCTGCTGAGTGCCCTCCGGCTGCCGCCCGGCTCGGCCACGTCCGCCGCACTCGTCGGCGCGGCAGCAGCGGCAGGTTGGCGCGTCGTCAGCCTGACCGGCGTCGTCCGCTCGACGACCTACGTTATCGACCTGCCTGCTGACGAGGCCGGCTGGAAGGAATTCATCGGCGCCAAGGCGCGGCACAATATGCGGACCGAGCGCAACCGCTTTACCAAGGCCGGCGGTTCGTTCGAACAGGGCACGGACCCGGCGGTGGCAGCGGAAGCCGTCGCCGCCATTCGGGGCCTGATGACCGCCCGCTGGGGCGACGCCGAACTCGACTTCGGGCCGGATCCCGCGTTCGAGCCCTTCCTCGAGGAGGCGGTCTCGGGGATGCTCGGGCGGGGCTCGGCCTACGTGGACCTCGCCCGTGACGCATCGGGGATCCGGGCCTGCCTGGTGACGCTCGTCCTCAATCGTCGCGCCGTGGCGCTGGTCATGGGCGTGAGCTACGACGACGATGTCAAGAAGATGTCGCTGGGCAAACAGCTCTTTGACGCTTCGATCGCCGAGGCGGTCCGACGGAACTGCCGGACCTACGACTTCCTGTGGGCCGGTGGCTACAAGGAGTCGTTCTGGCATGCCGAACCCCGGACGCTGGAGAGCCTCGTCGTCGGTCGAGGCCTCCGGGGTGGCGGGGTGGCGGAGGTCACCCGGCTTCGGCGACGCGTCCTCCCGAAGCTCCTGCGGCGTGGAGGCGGGACATGAGCGAGCTCCTCGTCCGTCGCGCCACCGACGACAGCCGTCCCGCCTGGGACGCCTACGTTGCGGCGCGTCCGGAGGCCGATATCCTCCAGACCTGGGCCTGGGGCGACGTCCAGGGCGGGGTGGGGGAGCGCCCGGTCCGGCTCATCGTCCGGGACGGCGGCGGCACCGTTCGCGGCCTGGCCCAGGCCCTCGTTCGGCCGACGGCGTTCTCGAGAAGCGTGCTCTACGTCCCCCACGGACCGATCTGGGATCGGGAGGCGGCGGACGGCGACATCGTGGCCGGCGCGCTGCTCCGCGGCCTCCGGCGGCTCGCCCGGGAGGAGCAGGGGATCGTGGTGAAGGTCGATCCCCGGGGTGACGGCCTCTCCGTGGAGGCGAGCGCGAACATCGCGGCGCTGTTCCGGGCCGAGGGGCTGCGCGTCGCCCGCCACGACCTCCAGGCGCCGACCACCCGGATCGTCGACCTCCTCGGTGGCGGCGACGAGCTCCGGAAGACGTGGGACAAGGACGCCCGGAACCTCGTTCGCCGGTCGGCCAAGGAGGGCGTCGAGACCGACACCGGGCGATCGGTGGATCGCGAGGCCATCGCAACCTTCCACGGTCTCCTCGAGGCGACGGCCGAACGAGCCGACTTTCGATCGCACAGCCTCGAATTCCTGGTCGACCTGGCCGAGCGGATGGCGCCGACGGGTAGCTGGTATCTGACGATGGCCCGGGTGGGTGGCACGCCGATCGGGGGCATGATCGCCTTCCGCGTCGCCGAGCGGGCGTACTACCTCTACGGCGCCTCGACCCGCGATCCCGCGTTCAAGAATGCCAACGCCGGGTACGCGACGATGGCAGCCACGATGGACGCGCTGGCAGCCGACGGCGTCCAAACCCTCGACCTGTGGGGCGTGGCCGAGACGGACGACGACGCACCTGGCGAGTGGGCGGGGTTTTCGGCCTTCAAGCGGCGGTTCGGGGGCCGGCCGGTGCGGCACGTCGGGACGTTCGACCTCGTCGCGGATCGGGCCTGGTACACGATCCGCGACCTGCGAGAACGGCTGCGGGGCGGCGGATGACCGAATCCGAGCTGGATCGACGGCTGGCGGCCGCCGAGCCGGCCGGCGCGCGCCCGCTCGGGGGGCTGATCGAGCGGCTCGGGGCGGAGGGCCGGCTCAACGGGGCACGCGAGGGTGGCCGCGCGATCGGGCCCGCGGCGCTCGCCGGGCTCCAGGTCCGCGGCGTCGCCTACGACTCCCGGCGGGTCGGACCGGGTTCGCTGTTCGTGGCGGTCCCGGGTGCGCACGTCGATGGCCACGACTTCATTGCCGCGGCTGCGACGGCGGGGGCCGTGGCGGCGATCGTCGAGCGGCCCGTCGACGATTCGGGTCTCCCGCAAGTCTTGGTGGACCGAAGCCAGCCGGCGCTCGCCACCGCCGCGGGCTGGTGGTACGGCGACCCGAGCCGCGACCTGGTGGTGGTCGGCATCACCGGCACCGACGGCAAGACCACGACCTCGTTCCTCGCCGTCGCGGCGCTCGAGGCGGCCGGCCTGTCGAGCGGGCTGATCGGCACCGTCGACACCCGGATCGGCGGCTTGCAGGCGGCCAACCGCGAGCACGCCACGACGCCGGAGGCACCGGAACTCCAGCGAGCGCTTCGGGCGATGGCGCTCGGCGACGACCGGGTTGCCGTGGTCGAGACGACGTCGCACGGCCTGGCCCTCGAGCGCGTCGGGGGGATCGCCTACGACGCGGCGATCCTGACCAACCTGACCCACGAGCACCTCGAGTTCCACGGCACGTGGGAACGCTACCGGGACGCCAAGCTGTCGCTGTTCGAGCGGCTGGCCGTGGGTGTCGGGAATTCCGAGAAGACCCTCCACGGCCGCGCCTGGCCGAAGGTCGCGATCGTCAACGCCGACGACCCGTCGGCCGGGCTCTTCGCCGGTGTCGCCCAGGAGGCCGGCGCGCGGGTGGTGACGTACGGGACCGATCCGGCGGCTGATGTCCGCGCGACGTCGGGTGGAGGAGGACGCGGCCGGCATCCGGGTGGCGATCTCGAGCCCGGCCGGTGAATCGCGGCTGGCCCTGCGGCTGGCGGGGCGGTTCAACGTCCACAACGCGCTGGCGGTGGTCGCCCTGGGCGAGGCCTGGGGCCTGGACGCGGAGGCCATTCGGACCGGCCTCGAAGGGCTGGAGCGTGTCCCGGGGCGGATGGAACGGGTGATTGCGGGCCAGCCATTCGATGTCGTGGTCGACTTCGCCCACAGCCCGACCTCGTTGCAGGCGGTGCTCGACCTCCTCGCCCCGGTTGCCGCCGCCCGCGGTGGCAGCCTGGTCTGCGTCTTCGGGTCGGCCGGCGAGCGGGACACGGCCAAGCGGCCGATGATGGGCCGGATCGCTGGCGAGCGGTGCCGGCTCGTCGTCCTGACCGACGAGGACCCGCGGGGCGAGGACCCCGACGCGATCCTCGACGACATCGCCGCGGGCGTCGAGGCGGCCGGCAAGCGCCGCGGCGTCGATCTGCTGCTGCTACCGGACCGTCGCGAGGCTATCGAGGCGGCCTTCGAGCGGGCCCGACCGGCCGACGTCGTCGTCCTGGCGGGCAAGGGCCACGAGCAGGCGATCCTGTACGCGGATGGCCCGCAGCCGTGGAACGAGCGAGCGGTGGCCGAGGAGGTCCTCGCGAACCAGGGATACGCGGCTACGACTCGCCCTTAGCCAGATGCGCGGTTGCCTTTCGGTGCTGATCATTGCCGCCGCGTTCGTCGTCGGCGGCGCCTGGTTCGGCGGCCCGCTGCTGGCCGCTGGGATCGTCCGCTCGGCGCTCGAGGCGTCCGACTTCGAGGGTCGCAACACGACCGTCCAGGTGGTCGCGGACCCGCCGATCGAGGTCCTCCTCGGTCGCGCCGACGAGGTCCGGATCGGGGCAGACGACGCGTCGATCGAGGGCCTCGGGGCGGTACGGCTCGACGTCACGCTCGCCGGCGTCGACCTCGTCGGGCGGACGTTCACCGGCCTTGCCGGCACGCTCGACGACGTCACGATCCGGGGCGAGGACGGCAGCCGGACGCGTGCGACCACCGTTGCCCTCGCCGGCCCGCCCGATGACGTCGAGGCGATCGTCCGGATCGAGCCATCCGCGGTGGACGGCCTCGTCGCGGCGGCGATCGAACGGGAGATCGGCCTGTCGGTCGGTTCGGTGTCGCTGCGCGCCCCCGACACGCTCGTGTTCACCGCCGGCCCGGTGGAGGCCACCGGCAGGCTGTTCGTCGCGGCCGATGGCTCACTGTCCCTCGCCGCGGACGTGCCTGGGAACCCACGGATCGCGATCCTCGATGCGGGTGCGCCACTCACCTTCGAGTCGGTGGCCGTCGACGAGGACCTGGTCCTCGTCGGATCACTTGATCTCACCGAGTGGGAGTGACAGCGGTTCATTCGTCGGACAAGTGGGTAGTGGCTCAATTTGAAAGGAAAAGAGGCCAGTCCCGACGAGTCCGTGCCGTTGCAATGCTGCAACAAAGGAGTACGCTGTCTGGTGCAGCAACCTCAGGCCGAAGCCGTCAAGCGGGCGTCCGTCCGTCTCCTCCGTCCCGAGGCCCAGGAAGTTGGGCCACCATGGCACGGCGTGAAGCTATTGAGACCGCGCTTGCGGCTTGGCGCGACGCAGACAGACGGCTGGCGAACGCCGTCGACGGCGAGGTGGATGCGCTACGCGAAGAGGCGGAGCGTCACCGCGACGAGTTCCAGCGGCTGTCAGCACAGCACATGGTCGAGTGGATCGGCAAGCTCCACGAGGCGGAGGCCCGCCGCGCCCACGCCACACCGTCGACCCTGCCGTTCCACCTGGCCGCCCGGGACACGCAGGAGATCGCCTCCGAGATCTGGGAGGCCGCGCGCAGCAGCGACGAGGACACCCCCGTCACCGTGGCCAACAAGCGGACCACGCCTCGGCCGGTCCGGCCGGGCACTGCCTAGCGGCCGCACCCGGCTCCTCCGGTCTAGGCTCTTCGGGTGCATGACGAAGACCTGACGGTCCGTCGGCTCAGCGGACGCGACGAGCTGGACCTGTTCCGTTCGATCTCGTACGTGCTCAACGAGGAGCTGGTGGGGGATCTCGATGCCGGCCGCCGCCGGCTCGACTGGCTGTGGCTGGCCCTGCGCGGGAACCGACTCGTCGGCCGCCTCGGTTGGTGGACCCGTTCGGCCGAAGCCCCGCCGCAGGTCCTGGACTTCCTGGACGTGTCAGACGTGGACGAAGGCGTCCGGCTCGTTGACACCGCGATGCGCGAGGTGCTGCCTGGCGGTTCGACGCCGCCGGATTACATCCGCTTCCTGCCGCCCGACTGGGCATCGGATCCGGCGCTCGTCCGCGACGTCGACGTCCGGCGGACCGTGCTGGAGCGCCTCGGCGCCCGGCCACTGGTCGAACGGCTTCGCCTGCAATGGGACGCCGGCGGCCCGGTGCCAGAGCCCAGCGAGCGGCTGCAGTTCCGGGCCGTGGCCGACCGCGCGGAGCTGGTCGGCCTGATGACGTCGGTGCTGGAAGGCACGCTCGACGCGCACAGCCGCGCGGACCTGACGCGGATGCCACCCGCCGAGCAGGCCAACGTCCAGTACGACGACGAGCTGGCCCGCTACACCACGCCGCGCGAGTGGTGGCGGGTCGCGACGCTGCCCGATGGCCCACCGGTCGGGTTCGTCATCCCGGCCAGCAACGCCTACAACGCGATCATCGCCTACATCGGGGTACTGCCGGCCTTCCGGGGCAAGGGCTATGTCGACGACATCCTCGCCGAGGGCACTCGGATCCTCGCCGCGCAGGGCGTTCCGCGCATCCGGGCCTCGACGGATGTGGGCAACCTGCCGATGGCCCGCGCCTTCGAGCGTGCCGGCTACGTCACGTTCGAGCGGCAACTCGACATGACCTGGAGCTGACCGGCACGAGCCGGGACCGATGAGTTTCGGCAACACGCCCGGTCTCAATGGTTGGCGCCGGCGAGGGATGACCCGTCCGGCGCCTCCGTTTGCCCCGATCGGGGGAGGCCGGCCGAGCCGGGACCCGCTGCTAGACTCTCGGCCACATGGCGACGCCACGCACGAAGACCGAGGAAACGACGCCGGTACGGCGACCGCCGCGCCGCGCGCTGGTCCCGAGCCGCCCGGCAGGCAAGCCGGAGCACGACCTCGGACGGCTGCGCGAGCAGCTGCTGGCCACGCTCGAGGAACACAACCCCCAGATCGACCTCGACCCCGTCAGCCGGTCGTACGATTTCGCCGTCGAGGCGCACGAGGGCCAGCTGCGGGCCTCCGGTGAGCCGTACGTCACCCATCCCATCGCCAGCGCCCAGATCCTGGCGGACCTCGGGATCGACCCGATCGCCATCCAGGCCGCCCTCCTCCACGACGTCCCCGAGGACACGGAATATTCGCTGAGCGACCTCGAGGAGCGGTTCGGGGCCGAGGTGACCCGCCTCGTGGATGGCGTCACCAAGCTGTCCAAGTTCAGCACCCACAGCCACGAGCAGCAGCAGGCCGAGAACATCCGGAAGATGCTGCTGGCGATGGCCGAGGACATCCGGGTCGTCCTCATCAAGCTCGCCGACCGGCTCCACAACATGCGGACGCTCGCCGCCCTGCCGCCGGAGAAGCAGACCCGGATCGCCCGCCAGACGATGGAGATCTACGCCCCGCTGGCCGAGCGCCTCGGGATCTGGCAGGTCAAGTGGGAGCTGGAGGACCTGGCCTTCAAGATCCTGGAGCCGGAGCGCTTCCGCGAGCTGGCCAAGCTGCTCGACACCCGCCGCAAGGGCCGCGAGGGCTACATCGAGCGGGCGATCGCGGAGCTCGAGCCGCGACTCAAGGATTCCGGCATCGAGGCCGACCTCCAGGGCCGCCCGAAGCACATCTTCAGCATCTACAAGAAGATGCAGCGCAAGTCCGCCGAGTTCGGCGAGATCTACGATGTCTACGCCATCCGGATCCTGGTCGACGAGGTCCGTGACTGCTATGCCGCCCTCGGCATCGTCCACGCCCTGTGGCGCCCGATCCCGGGCCAGTTCGACGACTACATCGCGGTTCCCAAGAACAACCTCTACCAGTCGCTCCACACCGCCGTCATCGCCCTCGACGGCAAGCCCCTCGAGATCCAGATCCGGACCCACGCCATGCACCAGGTCAGCGAGGTCGGGATCGCCGCCCACTGGCGGTACAAGGAGGGCTCCAAGAGCGACCGCGAGTACGACGCCAAGCTCGCCTGGCTGCGCCAGCTCATGGACTGGCAGCGCGACGTCTCCGATTCGGATGCCACCGAGTTCGTCGAGGGCATCAAGCTCGACATCTTCCAGGACCAGGTCTTCGTGTTCACCCCACGGGGCGACATCAAGGACCTCCCCGCCGGCGCGACGCCCCTCGACTTCGCCTACCGGATCCACACCGACGTCGGCCATCGGACGATCGGGGCCAAGGTCAACAACCGCCTGGTCCCGCTCGACTACCGGCTCAAGAACGGCGACATCGTCGAGATCGTCACGACCAAGGGCGAGCACGGGCCGTCGCGCGACTGGATGAACGTGGTCCGGACCTCCCATGCCCGGGAGAAGATCCGGCAATGGTTCAAACGCAAGGACCGTGACGAGAACATCGTCCACGGCAAGGAATTGCTGGAACGCGAGCTGCGGCGGCTGGCCCGGACGTCGCTCGGCGCGGTGGGCAGCGAGCGCCTGGTCGAGGTCGCCAAGCAGTACAACTTCGACGCCGCCGACGACTTCTATGCCGCCATCGGCTACGGCGCGATCTCGGCCCAGCAGGTGGTAATGCGGCTTGGCGTCGTCGACGACGGCCACACCGCCCTGCCAACCGTCGCCCCGCAACAGCAGATCGCGCGGACCGGCGGGGTTCGGGTCAAGGGCGTCGGAGACCTCCTCGTCCGCTTCGCCCGCTGCTGCCACCCAATCCCGGGTGATCCGATCGTCGGCTTCATCACCCGGGGCAAGGGCGTGACCGTCCATCTCCAGTCGTGCGGCACGGTGATCAACGAGCGCGAGGTCTCGCGGCTGATCGACGTGGAGTGGGAGGCGGCGCCGGCCCAGACCTACCCGATCGCGATCCGGGTCGAGGCCTACGACCGGACGGGCCTGCTCAACGACATCACCCAGGTCGTGGCGGAGAACAAGGTCAACATCGTCGCCGCCGCGGTCCACGTGAACCCGGACCACACCGCGATCGTGACCTCCACGCTGCAGGTGTCGTCGGTCGCCCAGCTGGCCCGGGTGATGAGCCGGATCGAGCAGCTCAAGGACGTCATCTCGGTCCAGCGCGACCTCGGCTGACCGAATTCCAGGGGGGCTCCGAATGCCCGGCCCGACTTCGCCGCTCGATCTGGCCGCCTCGCTCGTGGCCGAGGGCCGCCGCCGCTACGACGAAGGCGAGCTGGCCGAGGCGCTGCCGCTCGCCCGGCAGGCGGTTGATCTCCGCCGAACCGGTGGCGCCGGGCCGGCCGAGCTGGCCGACGCGCTCCGCCTGGCCGGCGAGCTCAGCTTCGAACTGGGTGACTACGACAGGGCAAAGACGGTCGCCGACGAGGCCCTCGCGCTGGATCGGACCGCGGGAGCTGACGGCGCCGCCCTCGGCGCCGACCTCAACCTCCTTGGCGTGTGTGCCCTCGTCGTGGGCGACAACCGGACGAGTGGCCAGCTGCTGGCCAAGAGCCTCGAGTTCCGCCAGGCGGCCCTCGGCGACGACGACCCCGAGACCATCGAGTCGCTCAACAACCTGGGTGTGGCCACCGCCCGGAGCGGCGACATGGCGGGGGCGATCCGGATCCACGAGGACGCCCTCCGCCGCTGCGAGCGATCGCTGGGCGTGCACCACCGTCGCACGGCGGAGACCCTCAATGCGCTGGCGGTCAAGCTCAACCAGGACCCGAGCACGCAGGGGAAGGCCCGGGACCTGTACGCCCGGGCACTCGAGGCGGCCGAGGCGTCGCTTGGCCCCGAACATCCGCTCGTCGCCACCCTGCTGGCCAACCTCGCCACCGCCAGGATCGACGCGGACGATCTTGCCGGCGGGCGGCAGCTCCTCGAACGGTCCGTAGCGCTCCACGAGCGCCGGTTCGGGCCGGACCATCCCAACACCGCGCACCCGATCATGTCGCTGGGCGAGCTGGAGCTCATGGAAGGGCGGCTCGAAGCCGCCAGACCGCTGATGGATCGGGCGCTCGCGATCCGGGTCAACGCGTTCGGCACGGATCATCCTGACACCGCCACCTCCGTCGAGCGGTTGGCCTGGGTCCTTGGCAACGACATGCAGCCGGACGCCGACGCCGCGGCCGATGCGGTCGCGATCTACCAGATCCACGTCGCGCTGACGGGCGGCGGTGGCGGATTCGGCTTCTTCAAGCCGCCCGGCGCCAGGCGAGAGAACGTCGACCGGGACCTGCGGGCCTACCTCGCACGCGTCGCCGGTTCATCGCCGCCGGCCGACGCTGCCGCCGCGGCGGAACTCGAACGGGCCGACGCGCTTCGGCAGGCCGCCGACGCCCAGCTGGTCGGCGGTCGCCTGGACGAAGCCGCAGCGGGCTACCAGGCGGCCATCGAGGCGATGGAATTGGCCCGCGGGCCAGGCCATGCGGCGCTGGTCGAGCCGCTCCGGCGCCTCGCCGCGATCGAGACGGCCCGCGAACGGATGCCGCAGGCGCTCGCCCTCGAGGAACGGGCGGTCGCCATCCTCGCCCGCGAGTACGGCGACAGCCATCCTCATACGATCATGGCCCTCACGATGCTCAAGCTCGCTCGCGTGCAGGAGTACGGCGATGGCGCGGGTCGCGAGGTGGCTGACCGGATGCTCGCGGCGGTGCCCGAGGGGTCCGACGAACCGGCCATCCAGTTCCTGCGGCGGTCCGTCGAGCTCCAGCGAGAGCAGATCCCCGACGACGCGGTGGCCGACCCGATCGGCCTCACCGAACGACGCCGGCAGGCGATCGAGGCGACCCAACCACTGGCCGAGCCGTCGTTCGCCGACCTTACGGGTGACGAGGGGCGGGAGCTGTCGTTTCTGATGGCAGATGACCGGATCGTCGTCAAGGACGCCACGAGACGGGTCCAGCAGATGGTCTTCGACAACGGCGGGGAGCTGAGCGATCGGGCCGCGGTGCTGGTTCCACAGCTGATCCGGATTGCCGGCGACCCGCGCGTTCGCGGGCGGGTCGGCGCGGCGGCCATCGCGGCGGCCGCCGTTCGGGCGGCTCGCCTGCCCGACGGGCCCCCGGTCGCGGCGGCGGTCCTGGCGCTGGAGCCGGCCCTTCGAGCCGTGCTCGCCGACCTCGAAGGGAGTAATGACGAAACGGGGGAGCGCGCCGGGACCCTGCGGGACTGGCTGGATCAAGGGGCAGGAGACGCAGATGCTGGCGGCTGATGAGCAATCCAACCGGCACGCCGCCGCGAATGCACCCGTGAGCCTTCCCGCCGCCGGCGCGGGGACGTGAGGGGACCAAGTTGGCGCGCGACGATGTGCTGCAGGAGATCAGGCGGCTCGACCCGGTGGCCGACCACCAGCGGATCGCGTTCCTGACCTCGCTCCACGAGTTCCCGTGGGACACAACGCGATCACTGGAGCTGGCGCTGTTCCGGGCGTTTGCGGTCGCCAAGGGCACGGCGCTGCTGGCAGGCACCGGCGAATTCACCCGGCGGACCCAGAAACGCTACGACGACACGGTCCTGCTGCTTGCCGAGATCCTCGAGCATGGCTACGACAGCGGTCGGGGCAAAGCGGCGCTGCGCCGGATGAACCAGATGCACGGCCGCCATCCGATTCCCAACGACGAGTTCCTGTACGTCCTGTCGACCTTCGTGTTCGAGCCGATCCGCTGGAACGAACGCTTCGGGTGGCGACCGCTGATCGAAGCCGAGAAGCTCGCGTCGTTCCATTTCTGGCGCCAGATCGCTCGACGGATGGCACTCAAGGACGTCCCCGAGACCTACGAGGCGCTGGAGTCGTACTACGAGTCCTTCGCCCGGGAGCACTACCGGTTCGCCCCCGAGAACCTGGCACTCGCGGTCGCGACGCGCGACCTGTTGCTCGGCTGGTATCTGCCGAAGCTGCTCTGGCCCATCGGCCGGCCCTTCGTGCACGCCCTGATGGACGACCAGCTCCTTGCCGCGACCGGCCTACCGAAGCCGCACCTGGCGGTGCGGCGCCTGGCGGAGGCCGCGATTCGGACCCGCAGCCGGATCGTTCGCCGCCTGCCGGCTCGTCGGAAGCCGCGGTTGATCACCGCGCGTCGGCACCCCACCTATCCGAATGGCTACCAGATCGAGGAACTCGGCGTCCACTGACGTCGGCGCCGCACTGCCCAGGGCGAATTGCAGGATCAGGCGGACTGGCCGTCCGACGCCGCGGTCTCCTCGACGAGCGGCTCGTCGAGCAGCCAGATCGACTCGTCGATGGCCTCGGCAAGGGTGCAGACGGCCTCCCGCTCGCTCGCGGGAGCGGCCTCGTAGGTGGACTTGAGCTCACACAGCCGATCGAACCAGACCCGACGCTCGTACTTGCTCATGACGTTCGCCTTCTTGCCGCTGCCCCGGTCACCTCGTAGGCCGGAATGGGCGGAACGGTAGGCTTCCGTCGAGCCGGCAACGATCGCCCGAACGGTCAATTGGCAGGGGCGAGTCGTCATACGTGCCGGTCACGCAGGCTGCGTAGGCCGCCCGGGGCGATGCCGCCCGGCTAGACTTCGGCCCGATGCCCGACCTCCGCGCCCCCAGGGGCACTCGCGACCTGCTGCCGCCGGAACGGTCGGCCGTGCTGCGCCTCGAACGGATCGCCGCCGACCTCTGTGTCCGGTATGGCTACAAACCCATCGAAACGCCGATGTTCGAGCAGGCATCGGTGTACGAGCGCGGCGTCGGCGACACGACCGACGTCGTCGAGAAGGAGCTGTTCCGGCTCCAGCCGCGGACCGAGGACGGCGAGCAGTGGGCCCTCCGCCCGGAGCCCACGGCCGGGATCGCCCGGGCCTACGTCCAGCACGGGATGCAGACGCTGCCCCAGCCGGTGAAGCTGACGATGACCGGCCCGATGTTCCGTTATGACCGGCCCCAGGCCGGCCGCTACCGCCAGTTCTGGCAGTTCGACGTCGAGGCGATCGGCGATCCCGGACCGGCGATCGATGCCGAGATCATCGAGCTGGCGAACCGGTTCTACACCGAGGCCGGCCTGCCCGGGGTCACGATCCTGCTCAACTCGATCGGCGATGCCGCCTGCCGGCCGGCGTACCTCGATGCCCTGAAGGCCTGGTACCGGCCACACGCCGAGCGGCTGCCGGCGATCGAGCGGTCGCGGCTCGAACGCAACCCGCTGCGTCTCCTCGACTCGAGCGAGCCGGCGTTGACCGAGCTGAACGCCGGTGCGCCGCTCATCACTGATCACCTGTGCGAGGCCTGCACGGAACACTTCGTGGCTGTCCGCACCCACCTCGACGCGCTGGGCGTTGCCTATCGGTTGGAGCCCCGCCTTGTCCGCGGCCTCGACTACTACACCCGGACCGCATTCGAGGTTTACCCCGCGGGCGCCGAGAGCCAGCAGTCGGCCGTCGGCGGTGGCGGACGGTACGACGGCCTGGTGGAGCTGCTGGGCGGGCGGCCGACGCCGGGCATCGGCTTCGGTCTTGGCCTCGATCGGACGGTCCTTGCGATCGCCGCCGCGGGGCGGGAATCCGAGCCGGAGCCGGCGCCACTCGCCGTCGTGGTCGGCGCGGATCCCGGGGCCACCGTGGAGCGGCTCCGTGTTGCCACGGACCTGCGGTCGGCGGGCCTGGTCGCCAGGGCAGATCTCAGCCACCGCAAGCTCGGTCGCCAGCTCGAGGCCGCGTCCAAGGAGCACGCCCACTTCGCGGTGATCCTGGGCGACGAGCTGACCGAAGGCCAGGTCCAGCTGCGCGACCTGGAAGCCGGCACTCAGCGTCTACTGCCGGTCGCCGATCTGGCCCGCGAGCTGGCCCGTGCCGGGAAGGCCCATCACCACGGCTGACTGAGCGGATCAGTCGCCGGCGGCACGCCGGGGTCGGGTGGCGGCAAAGACCGCGAGCGAGCCAAGCGTCTCCAGCTCGACCGACTCGAACGACGCCGCCAGGCTGTCGTGCAGCCACTCGGCGGTGTCGTCGAGGTTGTCGAAGGCGCCTCGCCGGTTGAACGCCGCGAGGAACGCCCGCCCCAGCCTGCTGTGCTGGCCAGTCCTGCCGAGGACCGTGGCGCCGAACAGCACACCATCGGGCTCCAGCACCGAGGCGACGTGCTCGATCGCCAGTGCCTTGCGGGTGCCAGGCCCGGGCAGGCAGTGGATGACCGCGTTGAGGGCCGCCGAGGCGAACGGGCCGCTGACCGGCAGCGGCTTGAGGACGTCGGCCTGGACCGTGGTTACCTCGAACTGCCGAAGGCGTCGGGACGCGTAGTCCAACACGGCGCGGTTGGGGTCGAGCAGCGTCACCGGGCTGCCCGGTGCCAGCCCCGACCGCTCGATGAAATATCCCGTGCCGGGACCGACGTCGAGGTGCGGGCTGCGGATGTGCCGTCGATAGTCCTCGACCATCCGAGCTGTTGGGGCGTGCCAGACCCAGCGCGTGGTGAACCCCAGGACCCACGCGTCGTACACCGTGAGGAGCGGCCGGCGGTAGTCCGCCTGGCCACGGTATGCCGGATCGTTGCGGTCCATGGTCACGGCTGGGGCTCCTCGACCACGAGTTCCGCGCGCTCGTGCCCGGCCATGGCGCGGCGCATGATCTCCGCCGAATCCTCGCTGAACATACAGAAGAAGACCTCCGCCGGGTACGCGTGGCCGTCGAGCCAGGTTGCCACCTCGCGGACGGCGATCCGGCACGCTTCAGCGCGCGGGTAGCCATAGATCCCGGTCGAGACCGCCGGGAAGGCGATGACCGAGAGGCGGTTCTCGTCGGCGAGATGTAACGACTCGCGGTAGCAGCTGGCGAGGATCTCTCGCTCGCCGGCTGACCCGCCCTCCCACACCGGGCCTACGGTATGAATCACGTAGCGCGCCCGAAGGTGGTGACCGCCCGTGATCCGCGCCTGCCCGGGCGGGCACGGCGCCACCTTGCGAGCCTCAAGGGCAAGTCCCGGTCCGGCGGCCCGGTGGATCGCCCCGTCCACGCCGCCACCGCCCTGGAGCGACGAGTTCGCGGCGTTGACGATCGCGTCCACGTCCAGATCAACGATCGACCCGACGACCACGGACATTCGCGGCGACACCCTCAACCCTCCTCGGCCGACTCCTTCCCGTACGATACGCCGGCCATGACGGACCGAAACCCTGGCCTCGCCACGCCCTACCGGACGCACACCGCGGGCGAGCTCCGTCCGGCCGACGCCGGTTCGCCGGCCCGGCTCGCCGGCTGGGTTCACCGACGCCGTGACCTGGGCCACCTGATCTTCCTCGACGTTCGCGACCGGCACGGGATCACCCAGGTCGTGATCGACCGGACCGAGCAACCGGTGGCCCACGCGATCGCGAGCAAGGTCAGGCCGGAATTCGTGGTCACCGTCGCCGGCGAGGTCGCGAAACGCCTCGAGGGGACGGAGAACCCGAAGCTGCCGACCGGTGAGATCGAACTTCGCGCGTCCGAGGTCACGATCCTCTCGGAATCGAAGACGCCGCCCTTCCAGGTGAACGAGCCTGACGCCCCGGTCGAGGAGAGCGTCCGGCTCAAGTACCGCTACCTCGACATCCGGCGCGAGCCGATGCAGCGGCGGCTCCTCCTGCGAAGCCGCCTCGTGCAGGCCATCCGCGAGGTCCACCACGCCAACGGCTTCGTCGAGGTGGAAACCCCGAACCTGATCAAGTCGACGCCCGAAGGCGCCCGCGACTTCATCGTCCCGTCGCGCCTCCAGCCGGGTGCCGTCTATGCCCTGCCGCAGAGCCCCCAGCAGCTCAAGCAGATCCTGATGGTCGGTGGGATCGATCGCTACTTCCAGATCGCCCGCTGCTTCCGCGACGAGGACCTTCGCGGCGACCGCCAGCCGGAGTTCACCCAACTGGACCTCGAGATGAGCTTCGTCGACGAGGACGCGGTCATGGCGTTCATCGAGCGGATGATCATCGAGGTTTCCACGGCCACCGTCCCCGAGCGCCCGATCCGGCAGGTTCCGTTCCCGCGGTTCACGTTCGACGAGGCGATGGAGCGGTTCGGCTCCGACAAGCCGGACATCCGGTTCGGGATGGAGCTGGTCGACCTGGCGAAGGCGCTGGGTGACGCCTCCGGGTTCCGCGTCTTCGACGAGACGCTGGCGGGCGGGGGTCGGGTCAAGGCGATCGTCGCCCCGGGCATGGGCGCCGCGACGCGCAAGGAGACCGACGAGCTGACCGAGACTGCGAAGCGGTTCGGGGCGAAGGGCCTGGTCCACCTTTCGGTCCAGGAGGACGGGGAGCTGCATGGCCCGGTGGCCAAGTTCCTGGCCGAGGATGCGCAGCGACGGCTCGTGGATGCCAGCGGCGCCGGTCCGGGTGACCTCATCCTGATCGTGGCCGACGCGGGGGAGGTCGCCAATGACGTCCTCGGCCGGCTGCGGGTGGACCTTGGTGCCCGGCTGGGCCTGGCGGATTCGACGGTCCTCTCGTATTGCTGGGTCTACCGCTTCCCGATGTACCAGTGGGACGAGGAGCTGGGTCGCTGGGACGCGACCCACAACCCGTTCAGCGGCGTGGTCCCGGAGGACGAGGAACTGCTCGTGACCGCCTCTGGAGATCCCTCGAACCCGTCGAAGGACGATCCTGCCGGCCGAGCCCGGGCGATGCAGTACGACGTTGCCCTCAATGGCTGGGAGGTCGGTGGCGGGTCGGTCCGGATCCACCGTCGCGACCTTCTCGAGCGGTCGTTTGCCCTCCAGGGCCATTCGCTGGAGGGTATGCGCGAGAAGTTCGGGGCGGTCCTCGACGCGTTCGAGTTCGGGGCGCCGCCGCACGGCGGCATCGCCATCGGGATCGACCGCTGGGCGGCGTTGTTCTCGCACCAGACCAACATCCGCGAGGTGATGGCCTTCCCGAAGACGCAGTCCGGGGCGGACCTGATGCTCGACGCGCCATCCGAGCCGGATCCCGGGCAGTACAGCGAGCTCGGGCTCAAGTTCGTGGGCCTGCCCGGCCGAGCCGGGGCCAAGGGCGACGAGGTCGACGCCTGAGCGCGTCGACGCCACAGATCGACGCCTCCCCCGCGGAGCGGATCCGCGCCTTCGATCTCGCTCGCGGCCTGGCCGTGCTGTTCATGATCCTGGTCCACACGCTGGGCCACTACGGCAACGACGCGACGTGGACCAGCCCGCTCGGTGGCGTGCTCGTCTTCCTCGGCGGACCGGCTGCGGCGCCCGTGTTCATGGTCCTGATGGGGGCGTCGCTGGCGTTCTCGTCCCGAGGCTCGCCCCGGGCGATCGCGCGCCGCGGCGTCTGGCTGCTGTTCCTGGCCTACACCCTCAACGTCCTGCGTGGCTGGCTGCCGGCCACGCTTGGACTCACCACGGGCTACGTGACCCTCGACGACATTGCCCCGTACACGCCCCAGGTCCTGCTGGGCATCGTCGACATCCACCAGATGGCCGGGCTGGCGCTGCTGGGGATCGCGGGACTGCTGTTCGTGGTTGGCGCCCGCGCGATCCGTCCGGCGGCGATCGCCCTCGCGGTGACGGCCGCGCTGGCCGCCCCGTTGCTGTGGGGCCGGACCACCGGCCAGCCGGTGATCGACACCGGGCTCGCGCTCCTGTGGGGGACCGACTGGAACGTTTTCTTCCCGCTCTTCCCGTGGATCGCCTACCCGCTGGTCGGCTTCGCGTTCGGGCGGACCCTGGTGGCCCTCCCGGATCGCCGGGCATTCGTTCGCCAGGCGGGGATTGCCGGTTTGGCGCTGGGCATCGCCGGCGTCGTCGCAATCGTCGTCACCGGCGAGGCGATCGGCATCGAGGACTACTGGCGCCAGGGACCGGCGATCGTGCTGGCGATCCTCGGGTTCGTGCTCGTCTGGCTGGCGGCGTGCGATCTCGCGGTCGGGCGGCTGCCCGCGTCGGTCGGTGACCTGCTGTACGGCTGGAGTGCCCGGGTCACCTCGATGTACTGCATCCACTGGATCCTGATCGGGTGGGGGGTCGGGCTGTTCGGCCACCGGCAGCTGGACCTGCCGGCGCTGGTGCTGGTCATGCTCGGGCTCGTGGTGGTCACGGACCGGATCACGGCGTGGCTGCCGTTCCTTCGCGGTCCCGGAGCCCGGCGAAGGCAGATCCGGGAGACGCCGGCCCCGGCACCGGCATGAGGCTGCTCCGCTTCCTGCCCGAGCATCCCCGGTTGACGGCGCTCCTGGGAGCGACGTGCATCGCCTTCTCCGGGATTTTCTACCGCTATGCCGCGGTGCCGCCGTCGACGGCGACCCTCTTCCGGTGCCTGTACGGCCTGCCGATCCTGGCGGCCGTCGCCTGGTACGAGCATCGCCGGTTCGGTGGTCTGCCCCGCCGCTCGATGGGGCTGGCGATCGTGGCCGGGGCGTTTTTCGCGGGCGACCTGACCTTCTGGCATCACGCCGTCGACGCGGTCGGGGCGGGGCTGGCGACCGTGCTGGGCAACCTGCAGGTGCTCGTCGTCGGCCTGCTGGCCTGGATCCTGTTCCGGGAGCGCCCGTCGGGGGCCGTGCTCGCGGCGCTGCCCGTCGTCCTCGTTGGCGTCTTCCTGATCTCCGGCGTCGTCGACGACGGGGCATACGGCGCGAACCCGACGCTTGGCGTGGTCCTGGGGCTCCTGACGGCGCTGTGTTACGGGGCCTACCTGCTGGTGATCCGGCGAGCCGGCGACGCACGGCGAACGGCCGGTCCGGTCGCCTTCTCGACGGCCTCGACGGCGATCGTCGCCGGCCTCGTGGGCGCCCCGCTGGGCGAGCTGACCGTCCCCGCCTCGGTCGGAAGCCACGCCTGGCTGCTGATCTATGGCGTCACGTCCCAGTCGCTGGGCTACCTGCTGATCTCGCTGTCGCTGCCGCGACTGCCCGCGGTCCTGACCTCGATCATCCTGCTTGCCCAGCCGGTCATGACGATTGGCCTCGGGATCGTCCTGCTGGCCGAGGCGCCGTCGGCGCTCCAGGTCGTCGGCGTCGGCCTGGTGATCGGTGGGATCGCGGTCGCGACGCTGCCGCTGGGGCGCGTTCGCGAAGCGTTGGCCACGGCGGCGACTCGGCTGACCTAGCCCGGCTGCTCCGGGTTCTCGGCGGCGGCCTGTCCGTAGGGCGCGAGGGCGGGTCCCTCGAGCGGCCCGTCGTCGCCCTGGTCGGCGATGGCCGCGCCCCACTCGTGGACGTGTCCGCCCGCCGGCTCGCTCGGACCGGTGTACGGGGGAAGATCGGCCCGGGAGACCGAACGGTCGTGGGTCGTGCCCGGGTCGCCGAGCTCGAGCCGCAGTTCCGGTGCCCCGGCGGCGACGAGGTCGTCGAGGACATCGTCCGGCATCCGGTCCATGGCAATCGTGGCGAGCGAGCCGCTGAGCTCGGCCGGCACGAGCGCCGGCCAGCCCCGATCGCCACCATAGGTCGGGACGATGATCGATCCCGGGTTCGTGCCGGAGGCCTCGATCATCGAGGTGATGGTTTCCGGTCCGACCCAGACGATCCGCGCCGGCCAGACGAAGGAGGCGCCGGTCTCGTGGACCGCGGCGGTGGCGACGTCGATCCCGCGCCGGATCTGGCCCACGGGGCCCGCCTCGCGCGGCGCCGGTTCGGCGAGGGTCACCGGCGCGCCGGCGAGGGCCGAGGCAATCGTGCCGTCCGGGTCTGCGGCGACGACGACGATGGGTGTCGCCCCACCGGACCAGGCGATGTCGGCGATCCGGCGGACCGACGCCATCCCGTCGGCGTCGGCGAGGGCGGATTCCGGGGTCGCGGCGAGGATGATGGCGGCGACGGTCACGCGGACGATCCTAGCAGTGGCACATGACCCGAGGGTTGCTGCTCAGCTGCCCTGCGACTGATAAGCGGGCGCTTCGCCTCCAGATGGGATCAGCGGGCCCTGAATCGAGCCAGCGGCACGCCAGGTGGTTGCCACGCGGCTGGCCAACAACCAAATGGCGGCACGGCGCGCATACCAGTCGCCAGGCGGCTGACCAGCAACCGCGCGGTTGGGATCGGCGTTGGTCAGCGAACCCGAACGGGTCGATGCCGCCGGTACGACGCCAGCCACGCGGCGGCGCCCAGCAGCGCGAGCAATGCAGCCGCGACGGTGAAGGACGGCGACGCGCTGCCGTCAGCGAGCATGGCGGTGTCCGGAATGTCGATGACCTCGAGGGGCGCCGTGAGGCTCAGTACCGCACCCTCTGGGTCGACCCCACGCGCCTCGACGTCAAGCCAGCCATCGGAAGCGGTGGTTGGGACCGTGATCCAGACACTGACGTTGCCATCCTCGTCGGCGACCACGGTGGCCACGAGGCCGGGCTCGGCGAGGAGCCAGATCTCGACGGTCGATCCCGGCATGAAGCCGGTAGCGGTGACCAGGACCTTGCCGCCCGGCGAGGTGGCCTCGCGGTCGAGAGCGATCGAGGGCGACGCAGCCGACGGCGGCGTGGTCGGCCCTTCCACGGTGAAACTCACGGTGACGGGATCCGCGGCCGCCACGTTGGCGTTGCCGGGCTGGCTGGCCGTGACCGTGCACGTGCCCGGTCCGGTGATCGTCAGGGTCGACCCGGTCACCGAGCAGGCGCCGGTTGCGGTGTAGGTGATCGGCAGGCCGGCCGACGAGGTCGCATCGAGGTCGATCGGCCCGTCATCGGTGGTCGCGTCGGGTGGCGCCACGAACGTGATGACCTGGTTCGCCTTGGTGACGGTGATCTCGACGCTGATGGTGACCGTTTCGTAATTCGAACCGTCGGTCGGGGTGAAGGTGACGGTCAGGGTATGTGCCCCGGCGCCCAGGACGGCGCCCGCGGCGGGGCCGTAGACATACGTCCCCGGGACCGACGCGCCGGCGTTCAGCTGCGTACCAGAGAGGGGCGTGCCGTAGGTGATGTCGTCCGGATCGGCCCAGGTCACCACCGGGGTCGCCTTGGCCACCGCGAACGAGCGGCTGACGTCGGCGGCGGCTGCATGGTTGGCATCGCCCGGCTGGTGGGCCGTGACCACGCAGGTCCCGACACCGCTGATCGTGAGCGTCGTCCCGGACACACTGCAGGGACCGGACGTCGTGAACGTGACCGGCAGTCCCGACGTGCTCGTGGCCGACAGGCTGATCGGACCGTCGTCGAACGTCGCACCGCTGAGGGCACCGAAGGAAATGGACTGCGCGGCAGGATCGACGGTCAGCCACCCGTCCACGTAGTCGAACACGTACGAGCCGCTTGAAAGGCCGGACGCCGAGACCGCGTACGTCCCGACGGGGCTCGAAAGGGTGGCCGCGGTGGCGAACGCAAGGCTTCCGCCAAGGTCGCCGGCGTCGTCGCCGTTGACGAAGCCGCTGAAGGTGACACCGAACGCGGGGTTCGGGTCGCCGTACGGGCGCGAGCTGTCGTTGACGGTGACGGTGAGAGTGACGGGGCCGATCGTGAACACGCCGGTTCCACCGATGACGAAGTCGTAATTGGTGGCGGCCAGGGTCCCGACCGTGCACGTGATCGTGTACTCGCCGGCCGGGTCGCCCGTCGTCGCATCGGTCGTGCAGGCGGCGGATCCGGAGACGACCGTGTCATCGTCGCCCGCCACGAAGCCGGTGATGTCAACGGCGAAGGTCGTGGGGACCGGGTCGCCCATCGGGATCGCCGTGTCGACCGGGGTGACCGTCAGGGTCGCCTTGGTGACCGACAGGCTGCCGGCCGCAAAAGTGATCGCATAGTTGGGCGACGACAGGCCCGAGGCGCTCACGGTGTAGCTGCCGACACTGCTGCCGCTGCCGGCCGATGTCGTGAAGATCAGCGTGCCGACGAGGTCGGCGATGGTGTCGCCGTTCTGGAAGCCGGTGATCGTCACACCGAACGCAGGGTTGGCCGCGCCGTACGTCTTGGTGGCCGAGTCGACGGTGATCGTGAGGTCGGCCGGTTCCACGGTCAGCGTGGCCGTGCCCGAGAGGTCGAAGGTGTAGTTGGCGGCGGCCAGCGAGCCGACCATGCAGGTGATGGGGTAGGTCCCGACCGGGGAGGTCGCGACGGCGGGCGTCGAGCAGGCGGGAGCGCCCGACAGGTCGCCCGCGTCGTCGCCGTTGACGAATCCGCTGTAGGCCACCGTCAGCGGCGGGTTGGCAGCACCGTAATCCCGCGACTGCGCGTCCGGGGTCACGGTCAAAACGACCGGGTCGACCGTCAAAGTCCCATCGACGAAGGTGATCGCGTAGTCGCTGCTCGTGTAGCCGCTGCAGGAGATGGCGTACCCGCCGACGTTGCTCGCCGACGTCGCACTGGTGCCGCAGGTCAGGGTCCCGCCTAGGTCGCCCGCGTCGTCGCCGTTGACGAAGCCGCTGAAGGTGACCCCGAACGTCGGGTTCGGGTCGCCGTAGTCGCGCGCGACGTCCATCACCGTGACGGTGAGCGCGGCGGCACCGACCGTCAGCGTCCCGGGGACGAAGGTGATGTCGTAGTTGGCGTCGGTCGCCCCCGAAACGGTGATGGGGTAGGTGGCCGGGCTGCTGGAGGCGACGGCCGTAGTGGACAGGCTGGCGGGCGTGTCGAGGTCGCCCGGATCGTCACCATTGACGAAGCCGGCGTAGGTCGCGCTGAACGTGGGGTTGGGGTCGCCATAGGGGCGGGCGGCGTCGTCGGCCGTGATCGTGAGCGAGGCCTTGGAGATCGTCAGGTTTGCGGGCGTCCAGGTGAACGCGTAGTTCGCGCTGGTGAGCCCCGACGGGGTAACGGGATACGTCCCGACCGGGCTGGCGGCCGTTGCGGACGTCGAGAAGCCGAGGGTGCCGCCGAGGTCACCCGCGTCATCGCCGTTGACGAAGCCGCTGAACGACGCGCTGAACGCCGGGTTCGGGTCGCCGTAGGTCTTGCCGGCCGCGACCGTCGAAACGGTCAGGGGCGCCTGGGAGATCGTGAACCCTGCCGAGCTCCCGTTGCTCGTCGCATGCGTCGAGTCGCCCCCGTACGCGCCGGACAGCGAGCCCGTACCGACGCCAGTGGCGGTGTAGGTGACCGTGCAGCTGGCGCTGGAGGACGTGGCCGCGGCGAGGGTGCACGTGGTCGACGTACCCAGGACGCCCGACATCGCGACGCTGCCGGTCGGGACCGTGGGGCTGCCGCTGATGTCGGTCACGGCGACCGTGCACGTCTTGGTTCCGCCGTACAGGATCGCGCCGGCCGGACAGGTGACGGTCGTGGTCGTCGCGGCGACCACGGGCCCGACCGTCTGGGCAGTGCCGCCGGTCCCGGTGATCGTCGCCACGCCGTCGCTGCCGGTTCCGGTCGCGGCATTGGCGATCGTCATGAATGTCCCGATGTCGCCCACACCCGGCGTGACGGATACCCGGATCGTCGCGCTGATGGCGGCCGCGCCGCCGAGGATGGTCCCGGGCGTCCAGGTGACGGTCTGGCCTACGGCCCCGATGCTGCCGCTGGCGGTGCTCTGCGAGACGATCGAGATCCCCGCGGGCATCACGACCGAGATGCTCGGGCTGAACAGCGATGAGCCGGCGGTGTTCTGGGCGGTAACCAGGACGTCGTAGACGCTGGCGCTGCCGTCCTGTGGTGGGTTCGGGCCGCTGACATGGCTCTTGCTCTGGGTGAAGGTCAGCGTGGGGGGGCTCAGGACGACCGTGGCGAGGTTCGCGAAGCTGATCGCGGAGCCGGTCATGTAGTCCTTGTTGATCGTCGCCAGGTTCGCAGCCGCGGACGAGCCGAAGAAGAGACGGACCGGCGTGCTCGCCGTGACAAGCCCTGCTGAGGCTGTGGCAAGCGTGCTGACCGGAACCTGCCAGTCGATGAAGTACTGGCCGCCACCGGCGGCGACGACGCGGGCGCCGGTGCCGACCGCGTTGAGCGGATCGAACGCTGGTGCGGCGGTGTTGAACTGGTACACATCGGTGATGCCGGTGCCGGGCGCATTGCCGACGTAGACCGTATCGGGCGCTGCGACGGACCCGACGGGCTTGCCGTTGACCCCGGTGACGGCCTTGGTCGTCCAGACGCCGGGGCTGTCCTGCGTCGCGAGGAGCACGAGCCAGGTCGCGTTGTCGAAGCCGCCTTTCGAGGTGTCCACGGGGTTGGTCCCGACCCGCACCCGGAAGAACGCCGTCCCGCCCGAGACGGCCAGGAAGACGGACGTCGACCCGCCACCACTGGAACTGATGTCGTACACGGAGCCGACGCCCGACTCTCCCTCGACGTCGGAGATCGGCGTGCCCGTGTCGCTCGTGTAGCTGGTGAACGACGACGGCCACGAGATCGGCGTCGCGTTGGGCGGGTTCGGATAGACCGTGCCGGCGTCGACGACGGGTGCGACGAGCAGCAGCTGCGCTGCGATCGCGGCCACGAGCCCAAGCAGTGAGGAGATCCGCTGGGTGCGCGGACGCGGGTTCGGGGCAACGCGGAACGGCATGTCGGTCGGGACCTCTGGTTTCGACTGATCCGGCGGACGTGGGCGGTGCCCGCCAGCACCAGGACGATTGGGTTGTCCAATGGACCATGCCGTCCGGCGGGCGTATCCCGCGATGGCCCGATCGTCCGGGCCAAGCAGGGACCTGTGGCGTTCTCACCTACGGAGCAGCGGCCCCAGCCGCGTGTGCGACAATCCGCCGCCCATGAGGATCGAGTCCCGTCCCGCCGTGCGCTCCGACCTGCGCAACGTGGCCATCGTCGCCCATGTCGACCACGGCAAGACGACGCTCGTCGACGCGATGCTCCGCCAGACGGGTGCCTTCCGGGCCAACCAGGCGCTGGTCGACCGGGTCCTCGATTCGGGCGATCTCGAGCGGGAGAAGGGGATCACGATCCTCGCCAAGCAGACCACGGTCGATTACGGCGACATTCGCCTCAACATCGTCGACACGCCGGGACACGCCGATTTCGGTGGCGAGGTCGAACGAAGCCTGCTGATGGTCGACGCCGTGCTGCTCCTCGTCGATGCGGCGGAAGGGCCACTGCCGCAGACCCGCTACGTGCTCCAGAAAGCAATGCAGCGGCACCTGCCGGTGGTCGTTGCGATCAACAAGATCGATCGCTCCGATGCCCGTGCGCCGGAGGTCCTCGACGCGATCTACGAGCTGTTCATGGACCTAGGGGCGGACGCGCACCAGATCGAGTTCCCGGTCGTGTATACGAACGCCAAGGCCGGGACCGCCACCCGCTCGCTGGACGAGCCGGGCACGGACCTCCGACCGCTGCTCGACGTCCTCGTCGAGGTCACGCCGCCGCCGACCCACGAGGTTGGCCATCCGCTCCAGCTCCTGGTGACCAACCTCAGCGCCAACGAGTACGTGGGGCGGATGGCCGTCGGCCGGATCCGGAACGGTCGGATCCGGATGGGCCAGCGGATCGCGGTGGTCCGCGATGAGCCGGACGACACCGCGGGGACGGTCGAGCCGGGCCGGACGGTGACGCTCAACGGCACGGTGACCAGCCTCCAGACGGCGCGCGGGATCGAGCGCGTCGACATCGACGAGGCCGGTCCCGGCGACATCGTCTCGGTCGCGGGACTGCCGGAGGTCACGATCGGCGACACCCTGACGGACCCCTCGGATCCGAAACCGCTGCCGCGCCTCGACGTCGACGCGCCCACCCTCCGGATGACGTTCGGGGTCAACACCTCGCCGTTGGCCGGCAAGGAAGGCAAGTTGCTCACCTCGCGCCAGATCCGGGCACGCCTCGACAAGGAGGTGCTCGGCAATGTCTCGATCGAGCTCCATCCCACCGAGACCGGCGACACGTTCGAGGTTCGCGGCCGTGGCGAGCTCCAGCTGGCCGTCCTGATCGAGCAGATGCGTCGCGAGGGCTTCGAGATGACGGTCAGCCGGCCGGAGGTGATCCTCCACGACGTGGGCGGCGAGACCCAGGAACCCTACGAGCGGGTCACGATCGACATCCCGCCCGATTACATCGGCGAGGTTCAGACGGGCCTTGCCGGCCGGAAGGGCCGGCTCGAGCAGATGTCGACCGACGCGGACGGGCGGGTCCGGATGGAGTACGTCCTCCCGGTCCGCGGGCTGATCGGCTACCGGGGACAGCTCCTGACCGACACCCGTGGGACGGCCCTCCTCCACCAGATCGGCGAAGGCTACGGCCCGTGGGCCGGCGAGGTGACCCACCGCACGAACGGTGTCCTGGTCGCCGATCGCAACGGCACGAGCAACGCCTACGCTTTGTTCAACCTCCAGGAACGGGCGGAGCTGTTCATCGGCGCCGGGGTCGACGTCTACGAGGGCATGGTCGTCGGCGAGAACTCGCGGTCGGGCGATCTCGACGTCAACCCGACCAAGGAGAAGAAGCTCACCAACATCCGGACCCACGCCCACGACGAGGCACTCCGGTTGACACCGCCCCGCCCGCTGACCCTCGAATCGGCGATCGAGTTCATCGCCGTGGACGAGCTGGTCGAGGTCACGCCGGCCTCGATACGGCTCCGCAAGCGCCTCCTGTCGCAGCACGACCGGCGCCGTGAGCGTGGCCGCGAGGACGACCTCCGCCGGGGCGCCGAAGCTTCGTAGCCGGCCGGTTGCAATACGGGCCATCGCGCCCCGATACTGCCGCGACCAAGGAAGGCGACGACTGGAGGTCGGGCAGGTGCGGCGTGCGGCTCGGGTGGCGTTCCTCGGCATCCTCGCGACCGGCTGGACGGTTGGGCTCCCTTCCGCTCAAGCGGGCGCGCCCGCCGAGGTCAGCATCTTCGTCGCGTCCTGGCGGTACTGGATCACTACCGATGAATCCACCACCCGGGAGCGGATCTGGTTCGCCATCGACGTCATCAATACGTCGCCGTATCGGGTCGGCGGATATGCGACCGCGAGATTCCAGTACACGATGGGCAGTGGCTACGTCGAGAACGCCGTCATCGTGGGCAATCTCTCGCCGGCGAACCTGGCCCCGGGCCTGCACGGGTCGACGCTGACGTCCTACCTCGCGCCAGGTGGATCCAACATCCAGTCGGTCACGGTCACGGGCGTGACCGCGGGTGGGTATACCCAGCCCGCACCGTTTGGAGCGGTCGGGATGTCGACGACCGGTCCCATCGCCTACAGCCCCAAGCTCGACGAAATGGCCGTTCCGATCGTCATCCGGAATCGACGCTCCACGCCGGTGACGGTCTGGAAGGTGTCGGCCGCGTTCTTCGCCGCAGACGGCACCATCCTGACTGTCGGGAGCAGCGATGTAGACGCAGTTATCGCTCCATTCGATGAGTGGACGATCTGGATCTACGCGGAGGCTCCCGGTATTCCGGTCAGCGTGCGGCTCGGGATGACCTCCTCGCCGGCGGGCCAGATCGTGACCTGGGACAACTGGTTCCACGACATCGGCACGTCGACGTTCCAGAACGACATTGCCTGGATCGCGGAGGCGGGGATCACCCGCGGTTGCGAAGCATTCCGCTACTGCCCGATCGCCGGCGTGACCCGGGCCCAGATGGCCAGCTTCCTGGTCCGAGCATTCACCCCGACGGCGATCATCAGTGATCACTTCACCGACGACGAGACGAGCACCCACGAGGCCGACATCAACTGGCTCGCGTCGGCCGGTTGGACCACCGGCTGCGGTGGCGGCAAGTACTGTCCCGACGCCGGCGTCACCCGAGCCCAGATGGCCAGCTTTCTGGTCCGAGCGCTTGAGATACCGCCGACGGCTGCGGACTTCTTCACCGATGACGAGGCCAGCACCCACGAGGCGGACATCAACCGCCTGGCGGCCGCCGGCCTGACCTCCGGCTGCGGTGGCGGCAAGTACTGCCCGACGGCGGGTGTGACCCGAGGCCAGATGGCGGCGTTCCTGCGACGGGCGTTGGAGTAGGGCGCCGGCTGGCTCGGCGCGGACTCGTGCCGATCGGCTAACGTGCAACCGGACGGCGCGAGGCCGTCCCGGAACGGGTCTTCGGGGAGCACCACCAGGGCATGATTTCGCGCCACAGGACGAGTCGGCCATCGGCCCAGCGGCGCTTCCTTCTCCCGCTCCTCAGCCTGGCTCTGGCCACTTCCGCGCTCGCGGCCTTGCCGGCGGGGCCGTTCGCCACCCGCGCCACCGCCGCCACGGACCGGCTGCCGGACCTCCGGATGGCCAAGCTGTCCGACTTCCACATCGTCACCACGTCGTCCGGACGACGCCTGCTGCGGTTCACCGCGCTGATGCTGAACCTGGGGGCCGGCGCGTTCGAGGTCCGATCGACGCGCCCGAACACCAGCACCCCGTGGGACATCAACCAGGTCGTGTTCGACGACGCCGGAGGCTCCCGCAACGTCGACACGACTGCGACGATGACCTACGGCGGCGACGGCCACGGCCACTGGCACATCGCGTCGGTGGTCGACAGCGACCTGTTCAACGAGAACCGCACGGTCCATGGCTCCAAGATCGGGTTCTGCTTCTTCGATACGACGCTGTGGTCGCCGAGCCTGCCCGGATCCCCGGCATCGCCCCGGTACCGGGAGACCGACTGCGCCCGCCAGAGCGAGCTGGTCAACACCAGCGGGATCTCCGTTGGCTGGGGCGACCTCTACCAGTGGACGTTGCCGATGCAGTGGATCGACATCACCGACGTTCCCGCCGGTGACTACTACTTGCGCTCGATCGTCGATGCACGCGACCGGTTCCTCGAGTCGTCGAACACCAACAACTGCACCTACACCCGGATCCGGATCAATGCCAGCGGCACGGGCTACACGGTCCTTGGCACAGGTGCGGTCTGCGTCACGGACTGGGCCACATCGCCATTCGCCGACGACATCGCCTGGCTGTACGCGGCGGGTCTCACGACCGGCTGCGGAATCGAGCTGTTCTGCCCCAACCGCGCCGTCCCCCGGGCGGAGATGGCCAGCTTCCTGGTCCGCGCATTCGCGATCCCCGCATCGAAGGTCGACGCGTTCACAGATGACGACGGCTCGACTCACGAACCCGACATCAACGCCCTCGCTGCCGTGGGACTCACGACCGGCTGCGGGCCGCCTGGCTACTGCCCGGACCGGACCGTGACCCGGGCCGAGATATCCTCGTTCCTTGCCCGCGCGCTCGGCCTGCCGACCACCACCATCGACTCCTTCGCCGACGATGAGGGAATCAGCCACGAGTGGGCGATCAACGCCCTCGCCGCCGCCGGGATCACGACCGGCTGCGGTCCGGCGGCGTTCTGCCCCAACCAGTCGATGCTCCGCGGCCAGATGGCCGCCTTCCTCCACCGCGCGCTGGGATGATCGAAAGGGAGATGCCATGACCCGCCAGCTCCGCCGCCGCCTTGGATCCCTGGTCACGATCGCCGTCCTGGCGACGGGCGCCATCGGGGCGCCAGGGGCGCTGGCCCGTACCTCCACGACCGCGGGCGAGCCTGCCCCGGCACCGACCGCCCTGGCGGCGGGTCAGCTCCAGTTCAAGTTCATCGATTCGGGGCTGTCCACGCCCGTCGGCATCGTCAACGCGGGTGATAGCAGCGGCCGGCTGTTCATCGTCCAGCAACGCGGCGTCGTCCGGGTCGTCAAGAACAATGCCGTCCAGGCGGGGTCGTTCATGAACATCGCCTCGAAGGTGTCCCAGAGCGGCAACGAGCGAGGACTCCTGGGTCTGGCGTTCGATCCGGACTTCGAGACCAACCGCCGGCTGTTCGCCTACTACACCCGGGCCAGCGACGGCGACATCATCATCTCCCGCTTCCTTGCCGATCCGGGGCTCGCGACCGTCAACGAGGGCAGCGAGGTGCTGCTCCTGCGGATCGAGCACAGCACATACCCGAACCACAACGGCGGCCAGCTGGCATTCGGCCCGGATGGCTTCCTCTACGCGGCCATCGGCGATGGCGGCGGGTCGGGCGACCCGTCCAACAACGGCCAGGACAAGAACACCCTCCTCGGCAAGCTCTTGCGGATCAACCCGGATGGCACCGGTTCCGGCCCGTACAACACGTATTCCGTACCGTCGGACAACCCGTTCGTAGGCGAAGCCGGCTACGACGAGATCTGGGACTACGGCCTCCGAAACCCGTGGCGGTTCAGCTTCGACCGGGCGACCAGCAACCTGTGGATCGCCGACGTTGGGCAGAACCGGTACGAGGAGGTCAACCGCGAGTCGGCGAGCAGCCCTGGCGGGGTCAACTACGGCTGGGACGACATGGAGGGCAAGCACTGCTACGAGAGTGGTTGCTCGTCGGCCGGCAAGACCCTGCCAATCGCCGAGTACGGGCACACCCTCGGCTGCTCGGTGACCGGTGGGTATGTCTATCGCGGCACGACCCAGCTCGACCTCGTCGGCAACTACGTCCTCGGCGACTACTGTTCGGGACGCGTCTGGACGATTCCCGCGGGCGGCACCACCCTCACCCAGCGGCTCGACACCAGCCTCTCGATCTCATCCTTCGGTGAGAGCGAGTCAGGCGAGCTCTATGCCGTCGACGCGAGTGGCGGCCGGCTGTACCGCGTCGTGGCCCCCGAGTTCAGCGACATCCTAGCCTCGTCGTTCATCGACGATATCCACTGGCTGTTCTACGCGGAGATCACGTTCGGCTGCGGCGGCACGCGCTATTGCCCGAGGGACCCGGTGACCCGGGCCGAGATGGCCTCCTTCCTGACGCGGGTCCTCGACCTGCCGCCAAGCCCTACCGATTACTTCAGCGACGACGAGTCGTCGCTCCACGAGGGCGCGATCAACTCGCTGGCCCGCGCCGGGATCACCGGTGGCTGCGCGACCAACCAGTACTGCCCGGAGCGGAACGTGCTCCGGGGTGAGATGGCGACCTTCCTCGTCCGGGCGCTCGAGATCGCCCCGACGGCCACCGATTACTTCACCGACGACGGGTCGTCCAGCCACGAGGCCAACATCAACGCGCTCCGGGCAGCCGGCCTGACGTCGGGCTGCAGCGCCACCACCTACTGCCCGAATGCCATCGTCACCCGCGAGCAGATGGCGGCCTTCCTGCACCGCGCCTTCGACTGACAAGGGTTGGGCCCGGCCGGCGACCGACCGGCCGGGCGTACAATCGCCGCCCGATGGCGATCTATCTCGACCATGCCGCGACGACCCCGCTGCGGGCGGAGGTCCTCGAGGCCATGCTCCCGTACCTGACCGAGGCGTTCGGCAATCCCAGCTCGGCGCATGCCTTCGGGCGGGCGGCCCGGGCGGCCCTCGACGAGGCCCACGAGCGGGTCGCTGCCCGCCTCAACGCGGAGCCCCGGGAGATCGTCTTCACCTCTGGCGGGACGGAGGCCAACAACCTGGCGATCAAGGGCGCGGCCTGGGCATCGAAGGCGCGCGGCCACCGGATCGTGACCACCGCGGTCGAACACCACGCCGTGGGGCACACCCTGCGCTACCTCGAGAAGTTCGGCTTCGAGGTCGTCGAGCTGCCGGTCGACCGCTACGGGCGGGTCGATCCCGATGCCCTGGACGCGGCGATCGACGACCGGACGGTGCTCGTCAGCGTGATGCTCGCCAACAACGAGGTGGGCACGGTCCAGCCGATCGCCGAGATCGGCAAGCGGGTCAAGGCCCACAAGGGCGTGCTGTTCCACGTCGACGCCGTCCAGGCGGCGCCGTACGTCGACATCGACGTGGAGAAGCTGGGCGCCGACTTCGTGGCCATGGGCGCCCACAAGTTCGAGGGCCCCAAGGGCGTTGGGGCGCTGTACATCCGCCACGGGACCCACATCCTGGCCCAGCAGCACGGGGGCGAGCAGGAACGGCATCGCCGGGCCGGCACGGAGAACGTCGCTGGAGCGGTTGGGTTGGCCGCCGCGTACGACCTGTGCTGCCAGGAACGCCCCGAGACGAACAAGCGACTGCGGCGCCTCCGCGACAAGCTCAGGACCGCCGTGCTGGCGGTCGACGGCACGGAGCTGACCGGGCATCCCAACGAGCGCCTGCCGGGGATCCTCTCGATCGTGGCCCGCGATACGGACGGTTCGGCCGTGGCCCTGTCGCTCGACCTCGAGGGCATCGCCTGCTCCGTCGGCTCGGCGTGTACCACCGGCTCGACGGAGGTCAGCCACGTGCTGACCGCGATCGGCTACCCGGAGGAGGAGGCGCGCGGCGCCCTGCGCCTGTCGCTGGGTCGGACGACGACCGACGAGGAGATCGAGACCGCGGCCGCGATCGTGCCCCGGGTCATCGCCTCGATGCGGACGGCGTCACCGCTGATCGCCGCGGATCCGCTGGGGCAGGGCGTCGGCGTCTCATGAGCCGCGTCCTGGTGGCGATGTCGGGCGGGGTGGACTCGTCGGTCGCCGCGGCGCTCCTGCATGCGCAAGGCGAGGACGTCGTGGGCGTCTGGATGCGCCTCCACGACGTCGCCGACACGTACTCCGAGTTCAAGAAGAGCTGCTGCTCGCTCGACGCCGCGGACGACGCCCGGCGCGTCGCGGGCCAGCTGGGCATCCCGTTCTACGTGATGAACCTCGAGCGCGAGTTCGAGGCCGGCGTCCTCCAGCCGTTCCTCGACGCCTACCTCGATGGGCGGACGCCCAGCCCGTGCGTCGACTGCAACACGTACGTCAAGTTCGGGGCGCTGCTGGGCCGGGCCCGCCACCTGTACGAGTGCGACGCCGTGGCCACCGGCCACTACGCCAGGCGGGTGATCGGCGAGGACGGGCGGGCGCAACTGGCCCGGGCCCGCGACGCCGACAAGGACCAGACCTACTTCCTGTACGGCCTCCGCCAGGACCAGCTGGAACACGCGCGTTTCCCACTTGGTGAGCTGACCAAGCCCGAGGTCCGCGAGGTCGCCCGCGGGCTCGGCCTGGTGACTGCCGACAAGCCCGAGAGCCAGGAGATCTGCTTCGTCCCGGGCGGCGATTATCGGGAGGCCTTGCGCGAGCGGGCCGGCTGGCAGGCGGAGCCAGGGCCCCTCCTCGACGTCGACGGCGAGCGCGTGGGGGACCACCGCGGGGCCGCCGGCTACACCGTCGGCCAGCGGCAGGGACTTGGCGTGGCCCTTGGGGCGCCGCGCTACGTGTCGCGGATCGACCCGCTGACCAACACGATCCAGCTGGGCCGGCGCGAGGACCTCGAGACCACGAGCTTTGCGGTCGAGCGGGTCACGTTCGTGGCCGATCGGCCGCCGGCGCGGGACGGCTTCCGGGCGTCGGTCCGGATCCGCCATCGAACGGCGCCGATTCCGGCCACCATTCGCCCACAGACGCCCGATGAGCCGGCCCGGGCCGGCCGCTGGATCGTCGAGACCGACGAGCCGGTGTGGGCTGCGGCCCCTGGCCAGGCCTGCGTGTTCGACGACGGCGACCTGGTCCTGGGCGGTGGACGCATCTCCCGCCCGACGCCGGCGGTCGCGGCCGGCCCGGTTCTGGCCGCGAGCGCCTGATCGCTGTGCCGCCGGCGCCGATCCTCGCGGTGCTCGTCGGGATCTTCCATACCGCGCTCTTCGTCCTGATCCGGGGCAGCGCCGGCGGCCAGCTGCCGCTGCTGCTCCTGGCGGCCGCGCTGGGTGCCTGGGCCGGCGACGCGCTGGGTGCGCGGCTGGGGATCGACCTGCTGCGGATCGGCGACTTCCGGCTGGTGGCGGCATCGGCGATGGCCTGGCTCGGGATCGGCTTCGTCGCGGTCATCGCGACTCTGGGTCCCGAGCGCCGGGAGCGGCTGGGCCGGTGAGCGAGCGACTGCCCGACGCGATCCGGCGGATCGTCCCGGACATCACCGACGCGTCGGATCCACCAACCGTGGCCTCGTTCCTGCGCGGACTGGCGGTCGGAGCGCTGGTCGGCGCGGCGATCGCGGGCTCAACGCTCCTCCAGCGCCGGCGGGCGAGCCACGAACGGGCGGCCGGATTGGCGGCAGAGCCACTCGCGCCCCCGAAGCCACCCATTTTGGGCGAATAGCAATCCGAGTGGTGGGCATCGGGGTCTGACCCGGCCCTGGGCCGGGATCGTCCACGAATGCGGTCCGAATACCACCCGGATTGCCAAAGGCGCCGAATCGCTGGTCCGGCGAAGGCGCGGACCACCCGGGCTGCTATCTGCGGAAATCTCGCGGGCGCGCGACCCTCATGGCGCGACGGGGTCCACTAGCGTCATCACCGCCGTCCAGCCGCAATCGTGCCGTGGAACCGGTTGCGGCGCGAATCCGCCGGCGCGCAAGTGGTCGCCGTCCCTCGCAACCTCGCGCCCAGCATTGTCAAAGACGGCGAATGGACTGAACTGGGCCGAATAGCCGAACGGCCAGGTGATGCCCTGCTTCGCGCTACTCTCCCGTTCGATCCAGATGCAACCGTCCTCCTCGTGGAGGGTGCCATTCACTGCCACGGTGCCCCAGACGCAAGCGTCCACGCCCGGCGGGGGGCCGTACGGACACAACCGCTCCGCGTCCGGGAGCGCGACTCGCCCGCTCGGTAGGGGCATCCGGGTGGGCGGTTCTACGGACGAGTTCGGAGCGGCGCTGCAGGCGCCAACGAGCAGCAGGCAGGCGAGGACCGGTCGCACGCTCAAGTCAACGCCGAAGCTCGAGGACGTCGTCGATCACGAGGCGGTTCGCGCACAGCTCGGCGGCTGCGGGCTGGCACGCCACGGCTCGGTCGTCGTTGACGTGACCGAGCACGAGGATCGGGATCGGCGGCGCGTCGTAGGGCGTGTCGACCTCGCGCCACAGGCGATCCTCGAACCACGGCGTGAGATGGGGCCCGCGGGCCTCGGTGACCACGAAGTCGGCGGTCATGACCAGGATGGGCTCGGCCAGCTCGGTGATCCCGTATTCGCCGTCGTGGCAATAGATCTCGAGCTCGCCCGGGTTGGCCAACGGTGGCGCGCACGAATGGCCAATGCCCCGGTTCGTCCAATAGCCCTCGACGAGCACTTGCGCGTCGCCGATCGTTCCCGCGTCGCGAGCGGCGAGGAACTGGCTCACCGACAGGGGGCGGGCGGAATCCCCGGGCCTGCTGCTGATGGCCGCGATCGCGACCAGGGCGACGAGGATCGCACCCACGGCGAAGAGCGCGATCGACGCCCGAGCGCCGCCGCCGTCCTCGCTCACCGGCACCCCATCACCCCACGTCCGCTCTCGTTAGCGAGTACATCACCACGTCGACAGCGACGCCCCGGTGGAGCTCCCAGTTCCGGAGCACGCCCTCGCGGGTGAACCCGGCCCGCAGCGCGACCGCGCCCGAGCGGTCGTTGTCCACCAGCGTGTACAGCTGGAGCCGCTGGATCGGCATCTCCTCGAACGCCCACCGGGAAACCAGTCGGAGGGCTCGGGTGATCACGCCGCGCCCCCGGGCCTCCGGGGCCAGCCAGTAACCGACCGATGCCGTGATGTCCTGGGGCGGATGGACGGTGATCGCGCCGAGCATCTCGTCCGTCCCGGCATCGGCGATGCAGAACGCCGCCGACCCGTCCGACCAGCCGCCGAACTCGCCGTTGACGAAGCCCAGGGCGTGGTGGTGCTCGTACGGCGAAGGGATCGGAACCCAGCGATGGATCTCCGGGTCCTGGCAGGCGCGGTAGACCGCGTCGGCGTCGGACCGGCGCCAGGGGCGTAGCGCGACGTCACCATCACGGAGCGGCGGATCGGGGGGTACGAGCGGCCTGGCCACGCCGCCGAGCATGCGCCGGGGCCTCGGCCCGGGTCAATTCCGGTCGCCGCGAGCGCCGACCCCCGTTCGGTACCATTGCCGCCGATGGGGACCCCGCCGCCCGAACATGATCCGCGGATCGTCAGCATGCCCGCCGCTGAGATCCGGCGCCGGTTCGTCGAGTACTTCGCCGAGCGCGGCCACGAGGTGGTGCCCAGCGCGAGTCTGATCCCCGCGAGTGACCCAACACTGCTGTTCACCAATTCGGGGATGGTGCCCTTCAAGAACGTCTTCACCGGCGTCGAGAAGCGGCCCTATAGCCGCGCCGTCAGCGTTCAGCGCTGCCTCCGCGTGGCCGGCAAGCACAATGACTTCGAGGAAGTCGGCCGGACACCGCGCCACCACACGTTGTTCGAGATGCTCGGCAACTGGAGCTTCGGCGACTACTTCAAGCGCGAGGCGATCCACTGGGCGTGGGACTTCCTGACCCGGGAGCTGGGCCTGCCGCCGGACCGGATCGCGGCCACGACCTACACCGACGACGAGGTCGCCTGGAACATCTGGCGTGACGAGATCGGGCTGCCGCCGGAGCGGATGGCCAAGTGGGGCAACGTCGACGCCGGCGACGACAAGAACTTTTGGCGGATGGCGGAGACCGGGCCATGCGGCCCGTGCAGCGAGCTCCACTACGACCGTGGTGCCTCGTTCAGCGAAGGTCCCCACTGCATCCCCGACCACAGCGAGACCTGCCCCCGCTGGCTGGAGGTCTGGAACCTGGTGTTCATGGAGTTCGATCAGCGGCCCGACGGCCGGGTACCGCTGCCGTTCCCGAGCGTCGACACGGGTCTCGGGCTGGAGCGGATCAGCAGCGTCGTCCAGCAGGTGCCCACCAACTACGACACGGACCTGTTCCTGCCGGTCCACCAGCGGATGCGCGAGCTGCTGGGCCACGACCCCGACGACTTCGAGCAGGAGCGCTTCAGCTACCAGGTCATCGCCGATCACTCGCGGGCGGCGACCTTCCTGGTTGCCGACGGCGTCCTGCCATCGAACGAGGGTCGCGGCTACGTCCTCCGCAAGCTCGTCCGGCGGGCCGTCCGGCACGGCCGACTGCTGGGCCGGCGGGAGCCGTTCCTCCACGAGACCGCCGCCGTGGTGATCGACGTGATGGGGGATGGCTATCCCCATCTCGTCGACGGTCGGGAGACGATCATCGGGACCATCCTCCGCGAGGAGACGCAGTTCGGCCGGACGCTCGACGCCGGGACGGTCCTGCTCGAGGAGGCATTGATCCCGCTGACCTCCGCCGAGCGGCAGGTGGGCCGCCGACCGGAGGACCTGCCAGCCGACGCTCCGAGGCTGTCCGGCGACGTCGCGTTCAAGCTCCACGACACCTACGGCTTCCCGATCGACCTCACCGTCGAGCTGGCGTCGGAGTACGGCGTGACCGTCGACCGGGATGGGTTCGAGGTCGCCCTGGCGGAGCAGCGTGAGCGGAGCCGCAGCGGCCGGAAGGCCGACATGAGCCGCCACGCGGAGCAGATGTCGCTGTACGAGGGCGTCCAGCGCCAGCATGGCGACACCGAGTTCCTGGGCTACGAGACGACGACCGCCGAGGCGCGGGTCGTCGACATCATTCGCGACGGTACGCGCTACGACGAGCTCGAGGCCAGGGGCGACATCGAGCTGCGGACGGACGCCGAGGCGTCGGCCGAGATCGTCCTAGACCGGACGCCGTTCTACGCCGAGGGCGGGGGTCAGATCGGCGACCAGGGGGAGCTGCATCTCGGCGGCGAGGGCGGCGAGATCGTGTTCACGGTCGAGGACACCCAGAAGCCCGTTGGCGGGCTGATCGTCCACCGCGGCAAGCTGCGCGGAGCCCTCAAGGTCGGTGACGCGGTCACGGCCGTCGTCGACCCAGACCGGCGGGCCCACACCATGCGCAACCACACCGGCACGCACCTCCTCCACCGGGCGCTCCGCAACGTGGTCGGCGACCGGGCTCGCCAGGCCGGTTCGCTCGTCACGCCCGACTCTCTGCGGTTCGACTTCCCGCTCGATCGCGGGCTCAGCGGCAAGGAGCGTTGGGCGATCGAGGACGAGGTTCGCCGAATCATCCGCGACGACCGAACCGTCACGCCGTCGTACATGACGATGCCCCAGGCCATCGAGGCAGGCGCCGACGCCTTCTTCGACGAGAAGTACGGCGAAACCGTCCGAACCGTCCGAGTGGATGGCTACAGCCACGAGCTGTGCGGCGGGACCCACTGCCGGGCCACCGGCCAGATCGGCTCGTTCCTGATCACCGGCGAGCGGAGCATCGGCTCGGGGATGCGCCGGATCGAGGCCCTGACCGGGGCCGGCGCCGATGCCTGGCTGCGGGACCGCGTGGACCGGCTCGAGGCGGCAACCGAAGCCGCCGGCGCCCAGTCCGTAGAGGCGCTTCCGGACCGGATCCGGGTTCTCCAGAACGAGCTTCGGGAGACCCGGCGCCGCGTTCGCGAAGGCGGCGGAGCGGCGCTGCCCAAGGCAGGGGACCTCGCCTCCCGCGCCGAGGAGATCGTGCCCGGCGTCCGGCTCGTCGCCGCGAGCGCGCCGTGGGAGTCGATCGAGGCGGTCAAGGGCGTCGCCAAGGATGTCCGTGGCAGCCTGCCGTCGGGCGTCGTTGCCCTCGCCCTCGACGCCGACGAGCCCCAGATCTTCGTCACCGTGAGCGACGACCTCGTCGCCATGGGCATCAAGGCCGGCGACCTCGTCAGGGTGGCCATGGAGCCACTCGGTGGCAAGGGTGGCGGCCGGCCGGAGATGGCCCAGGGCAAGGGCGCCCACAGGGATGGCCTCGCGGCGGCACTCGACGCCATCGGCACGGCACTTCGGTCGCGTGACGGGCAGGAGGGCTGATGGCCTTCTGGCGCCGGATCTGGCAACGCGACGGCGAACCGGCGCTGGCCGCCTGCACGGCACTGGACATCGGGACGGAATTCGCGAAGGCGCTCGTCTTCGAGATCGACGAGACCGGCAAGGGAACCATCAAGGGCGTCGGGCGCAAGCGGCAGGGCCTGTCGCACATGCAGTCGGGGACCGTGGCCGACATCGCCGCCGTCGTCGACAACTGCGCGATCGCGCTCCAGGAGGCCGAGGAGATGGCCGGCTTCCGGCCGTCGCAGGTGGTGATCGGCATCGCCGGCGAGCTGGTCAAGGGCTTCACCACGACCCATTCCCAGGAGCGCAGGAAGCCCGACCAGCCGATCACCGAGGGCGAGCTCCAGAAGCTGATCGACGGCGTCCAGCGGGAGGCGCTCCGCGAAGCAGAGCGGGCCATCATCTGGGAGACCGGCCTGCCGCACGTCGACGTCCGCCTCGTCCACGCGGCCGTGGTCGGCGCGGCGATCGACGGCTACGCGCTGACCAATCCGGTCGGCTTCCAGGGCCGGCACGTCAAGATCGGAATCTTCAACGCGTTTGCCCCGCTGGTCCACCTCGGTGCGCTCCAGAGCGTCGCCAGCCAGCTGGACCTGGAGCTGCTCGAGATCGTGGCCGAGCCGTACGCCGTCGCCCGCGTGCTTGGCCAGGACAACGTCCGCCAGTCCGGGGCGCTGTTCGTTGACGTCGGCGGCGGTACGACCGACGTCGCCCTCGTCCGGCAGGGCGGCATCGAGGGCACCCGGATGTTCGCCCTCGGTGGCCGGGCCTTCACCAAGTCGCTGGCCGATCGCCTGGATCTGCCCTTTCCACGCGCGGAGTCGCTCAAGGTCGACTATGCCCGCGGGCTGCCCGTCGACCAGCGTGAAGCGGTGGCGGAGATCGTCGCCGACGACGTGGCGGTCTGGGCGGCCGGCGTCGAGCTGGTCATGGAGGAGCTGGCCGCGGGTGACCTGCTGCCCGGCCGGATCTACCTCTGTGGCGGCGGCTCGCGACTCCCGGAAGTGCCCGCGGCGCTCGCCGCGGAAGCGTTCTGGAAGCGCCTCTCGTTCGCCCGGCCGCCGGAAGTCACGGTGATGTCGCCGGACCAGGTCGAGGGGATCGTCGATGCGACGGAGCTCCTCGTCGACCAGCAGGACGTCACCCCGCTCGGGCTGGCCTACCAGGCGATCGAGCTCCAGACGACCGAGGCTCCGCTCGACGTCGCCCTGCGGCGGGTCCTGCGGGCGATGAAGGTCTGACCCGTGGCGTCCATCGTCTACCTCGACGTCGACGACGAGATCACCTCCGCGGCGGCGCGCATCCGGACGACGGAGGAGAAGCGCGTCGCGCTCGTCGTGCCGTACGGCTCGCGACTGGCGACATCGCGGATCAACTTCCGGCTGCTCGCCCGCGAGGCCCAGACCCGCGGCCGCCGCCTGGCGATCGTGGCAGGCGATGCGGCGACGCGTGCCCTGGCGGCCTCGGCCGGGCTGCCGGTGTTCGGCTCGGTGGGCGAGTACGAGGCGGCCGACGCCGACGGGACGGCAGACGCGCCGCCGCCGACGACGCCACGCGGCAGGCGCGGACGGGCGGTGGTAGGCCCGGAGCCCGAGACGGACGAAGCCAAGCCCTCAACGCAACCCTCACCAGCCGTGGCGCCGGACCTCGAGGCCACGGTCGTCGCTGGCCACCCCGAAGGCGCCCGAGGTGAGCCCCACCCCACCGGCAGAACCCGTTACCCGCCCGCCACGCCCGTCGTCGGCGGCGATTCCGGTCGTCCGAGGACGTCGACGCCTGCCGTTCGGGCGGACGGCCGCCATCGTCGCTGCCGGCGTCATGGCCTTCGTCGTGGTCGTCGGCGGCGCGGCCGCCTACCTGCTGCTCCCCTCGGCGACCGTGTCCGTGGTCGCGAAACCCGAGCCGCTGGGTCCGATCGAGCTCGTCGTCGTCGCCGACCCCACGATCATCGAGGTGGACGTGACGGCCGGCATCGTGCCATCGGAGCGGCTGACGTTCGACGTCGCCGTGAATGACACCTTTTCCGCCAGCGGTGTTCGGGTGGAGCAGTCGGCGGCGACCGGGTCGGTCAAGTTCCAGAGCAAGGACCCCACCGGTCCCAACAGCATCCCGGTTGGGAGCCAGGTCGCGACGCCAAACGGGATCCGCTTCCGGACCACCGCCGCGATCACGATCCCGCCGGCGACGATCATCGGGCTGACGATCATCCCGGGCGAAGCGGAGGTGGGCATCCGGGCGGTGGCGGATGGGCCGGGCGGCAATGTCGAGGCCAACGCGATCACGGTCATTCCGCCGGATGAGGACCCGCTCTTCACGGTGGTCAGCAACCCTGAGCCGACGACCGGTGGCCGGCGCGAGGAGTTCCCGGTCGTCGTCCCGGCCGACGTCGACGCGGCGATCGAGCAGCTCACCCAGCAGCTGGGGACCGATTTCGCGGCCCGCATCGCCGATCCGGCCAGTGTGCCGGCGGGCAAGACGCTGTTCCCCGAGACGGCAAGCCTGGCCGACCCCGAACCCACCGTCGCCCCCGAATCGCTGATCGGCACGGAGGTCGCCACGTTCGACCTGGGCATGACGTCCTCCGGCACGGTGATCGCCGTCGACGAGAGCCCGCTCGAGGAGATCGCCCGGACCCGGATCCGCGGCCGTGTCGAAACCGGCCACCGCCTGCTGGACGACTCGATCGAGATTGGCCCGCCAACGGCGACCGTCGAGGGCGAGATCGTCCGGTTCAGCCTGTCGGCCGAGGCGTCCCAGGTCCGGATCCTCGACGCCGCCGCGCTGCGGGCGCTGGTGAAGGGCAAGCCGATCGCCGAGGCGCGGAGCCTGCTCAGCCCGTTCGGCGAGGTCGAGATCAGCACCTGGCCCGACTGGGTGACGACGATCCCCACGATCGACGCGCGGTTCCAGCTGACCGTCGACACCGATACCGAGACGCCGCCGCCTGCCACGTCGCCCAGCCCGCGGCCGTCGCCCCGCCTGTCGCCGGCGCCGTCCGCATCGCCGGCCGGGCCCTCGGCCTCGTGAGCCGTCTCCTGGGCGTGGATCTGGGGGAGCGTCGGATCGGCCTCGCGGTGGCCGATGGCGACGGATCCCCGGCGCGACCGCTGGCCACGATCCGGCGGGGCCGCACCTTGGACGCCGATGCCGCCCAGCTTGGGCGGGTCATCGCGGAGCAGCGGATCACCGAGCTCGTCGTCGGCTTGCCGCTCCACGCCCACGGTGACGAGGGCAGCCAGGCGGCCGCCAGCCGCGACTGGGCGGCGCAGGTCGGCGCGTTGCTGGGGCTTCCGGTCACGCTCCGCGACGAGCGACTGTCGAGCCATCTCGCCGAGGAACGTGTTGGGCCGATGAAGCGCGGCCGGTCCGGCGGACCGCCGACGGCGTCACAGCGCGAGGCGTACCGTGGCAGGATCGATCGCGAAGCGGCCGCCATCATCCTCCAGGACGAGCTTGATGCGCGGGCGTCGCATCGCGGCCCGGCGGAGGAGCCGGACGCGAACGCGCAGGGGGCCACCGATGGGGGCTGGGAGAAGAGCGAATGACGGTTCGCGGAGGACGTGGTCCACGCGAAGAGCAGGCCCACCCGATGGAGCCCGGGAACTGGGACGCACCACGTCCCGAGTGGGAGACCCGGCGCGGCGCCAATGGCTACCGGAACGGCCGCGATGGCCGGAACGGCGGTGGTGGGGGGCTGGGGGGGTTCGTCAAGTTCCTGGTCTTCACCCTGATCCTGGCGGTGATCGTCCTCGGCCTGCTGCTGACCGTCCTTCGGCCGCTGCTCAGCTCGGCGATCATGGATTGGGCCTACAACAACCCCAGCGCCCTGCGGCTGCCGTTCGTGGCGGACCTCGTCCGCGAGAACCTCGGCGGCGCCTTGACGGAGCCCGCCAGCGCAGACGCGACCGAGGTCGAGTTCGAGATCATCGCCGGCGACCGGATCGATACGCTCGCCCCCCGCTTGGCGCGAGACGGGCTGATCGCCAACGAGCGGGCGTTCATCTTCCAGGCGACGCTGCGTGACCTGAACCCGAAGCTCAAGGCCGGCAACTTTCACATCGGCCGCAATTTGACGCCGGACCAGGTCGTCACCGCGCTGATCGAGAACGAGATTGTCATCGTCGTAACGCCGATCACGTTCCGCGAGAGCCTGCGCCTGGAGCAGATGACGGCCAAGATCCAGCTGGACCAGCCGGCGAACATCGACGCCCGTGAGTTCTACGACCTCGTCAAGAACCCACCGGAGACGCTCCTTGCCGACTACCCCTGGCTGGCCGAAGCCGGCCTGCCCGAAGGCGCCTCGCTCGAGGGCTTCCTGGCCGCGGCAACCTACGACCTGCTGCCGGAGACCACCGAGGAAGACTTGGTTCGGATGATGCTCGACCAGTTCCACGACACAGTCGGCGAGGAGCGGATGGCCGTCCCGGAGGCGCGGGGAATGACGTTCTACGACATCCTCAAGCTCGGCTCGATCGTGGAACGCGAGGCGGTCGTTGACGAGGAGCGGCCGATGATCGCCGGCGTCTACCAGAACCGGCTGACGCGGGGCGGTTCGTGGCTCCTCCTGTCGGCGGACCCGACGGTGTTCTACGGGGTCGACACGGTTCGGCTCGACGAGATCGGCTTCGAGAACTGGTACACGTACAGCTTCTGGGGTGTGCCGGAAGAGCCTCTCAACCAGATCGTGTTGCCGGGCGAGCTCGCAGGCTACAACTCGTACACCCAGCGCGGGTTGCCGCCCGGGCCGATCTGCACGCCGAGCCTGTCATCGATTGACGCGGCGCTCGAGCCGGACATTGCAGAGGACTACCTGTTCTTCCTGGCTCGGCCCGATGGCAGCGGGACCCATGTCTTCTCGAAGACCCAGGCCGAGCACGACCAGTGGCGTCGGGAGTTCGGCTACCTGTGAGCCGCGACCCGTCCTGGCCGTCGCCGGCGGACTTCGCGGCGCCCCCGACGGCCGCCGATCTCGCCCGCTGGGCGGAGGCCGACCGGGTGGCGCGGCCACGGCGCCTCGAGCGGTTGCGGGCGCGGTTCGCGGCCGCGGACGTGGACGCCTACTTCGGGCTGCGGATCGAGCACATGCGCTACTTGACCGGTTTCACGATCGGGCCGACCGAAGGCGCCGGGGATTTCGGGAAAGTTTCTCGTCAATGCCGAGGAGGTCGTCATCCTCGCCGACAGCCGGTACACGATCCAGGTCCGGGAACAGGCGCCGGAGGCGCGGGCCGAGGCCGCCTACAACAACCTCACGGAACGGTGGCCGGAGCTGCTCGCATCCCTTGGCGCCCGCCGCGTCGCCGTCGAGGCCGAAGTCATGACCCACGCCGCGTGGACCCGCCTGGCCGAGGCAGCTCCGGACGTCGAGTTGGTCCCGGTCGATGGCTGGGTCGAGTCGGATCGGGCAGTCAAGGAGCCGGAGGAGCTCGAGCGGATCGCGGCGGCCTGTGCGGTCGCGGACCGAGCCCTCACGGCGTTGCTACCCAGGATCGTTCCCGGAGCCAGGGAAACGGACCTTGCGCTCGAGCTCGAATGGCTCATGCGATCGAACGGCGCAGAAGCGCTCGCATTCGAGGTCGCGTGCCTGGGCGGTCCGCGGGCCGCACTACCACACGGCGCGCCGGGTGATCGGGAGCTGGTCCCGGGCCAGGTCGTGCTGTTCGATTTCGGTGCCCAGGTCGCGGGCTACCGGAGCGACATGACCCGGACCCTGTTCGTGAGCGACCCGACACCGCGCGACCGGCTCGTCTACGACGTCGTGGCCAGGGCCCAGCGGGCCGCCATCGACCTGCTCGAGGCGCGTCTCGCGGAAGGCGTGGACCTGCCGGCCGGTCGGGAGGTCGACGCCACCGCCCGGGCGGTCATCGAGGAGCACGGGATGTGGCAGCCGTACGCCCACGGCCTGGGCCACGGGATCGGCCTGGCGACGCACGAGCGTCCGACGCTCGGCCGGAAGTCGACGGAAGATCCGCTGCCCAGCCCGACCGTCTTCTCGGTCGAGCCCGGCATCTACCTCGAGGACGAGGTCGGGGTCCGGATCGAGGACCTCGTCTCGATCGACGCCGCCGCCGGTCGCCTGGAGTTCCTGACCCGGTTCCCGCGCGGAGTCGTCGTCGTCGGCCGATGACCGATCCGACGCCGCTGATCGGACCGCGCGAGTCGCTCGGCTAGAATTCCCGGCGACCTCAAGGAGCACACCACCCGATGATCAGCACCGGAGAACTGCGCAAGGGCGTCGCCATCGAGCTTGACGGCGACCTGTGGCAGATCCTCGACTACCACCACATCAAGATGGGCCGCGGGTCGGCCCAGGTCCGGATCACGCTTCGCAACATCAAGCGCGGTCAGACGATCGAGCGCTCGTTCCAGGCGGGAACGAAGTGGCCGCGGGCGTCGATGGAGAAGCGGCCCGTGCAGTTCCTGTACCGCGACGATAACGACTTCCACTTCATGGACAACGACACCTACGACCAGTTCGTGCTCACGGCCGAGCAGCTGGGCGAGACCGGCCAGTACATGAAGGACGGGATGACGCTGGACCGGACGAGCTACCAGGGCGAGACGATCGGCGTCGAGCTGCCGGTGACGGTCGACCTGCGGGTGGTCGAGACCGAGCCCGGCTTCGCCGGCGATACGCAGTCGGGCGCCCGAAAGCCGGCGACCACCGAGACGGGCCTCGTGGTCCAGGTCCCGATCTTCGTCGACGTCGGTGACTCGATCCGGGTCGACACGCGGACGGGGGAGTACCAGACCCGGGTCTGATGGCTGGCCGCGGTGGGATCGAGGCGCTGCTCGACCTCATGGAGGAGGCCTACCGCGGTGCCGGGATCGAGGAATCCGACGAGAGCCAGGCGCTGCTGAACAACCTGTCGTCCGTTCCCGAAGCTTGGTGGCAGGCACTGCCTTCGGGTGTCGTGCGCTCGATCGGGTCGATCGCCCTTCATGTGGCGTCGTGCAAGGTGATGTACGACGACTACGCGTTCGGCTCCGGGACGCTGGAATGGGGGACGGCCGCGGTCGAACCCTGGCCCGACGACGACGTGCCGCCCGCCGAGCTCCTCCCGTGGCTCGAGGCAGCGCATTCACGACTCGTGTCGCACGTTCGCGAGCTCACCGATGACGCGGAGCTGGACCGCCCGCGCCTGACGAACTGGGGCGAGGAGCGCCCGACCCGCTGGATCCTCGCCGCGATGATCACCCACGACGCCTACCACGCCGGCGAGATCAACCACATCCGAAGCCTCCTGGACGGCGACGACCGCTGGCGCTACGTCCAGCAAGGGTTCGGCTGAGGACACGTCCCGTGACGATCGGAAGGCAGGGAACGCGATGGGACTAGCACTTCGTTCGTCGATCGGAACCCCAAGGGTTCCATGCAGCCGATGGAGCCAACAGGACGGCGCTCCATTCGTCGTTTGGAACCAGTGAGGTTCCATGACGGACCACGGGTGGCACCGGGCTACCATCTCCCGTATGAGCCAGCGCGAGCTCCTGCCGGGTTGGGACGCGACGCCCGAGTCGCCCCCCGCTCCGCCGCGCACGCCGGGCACGTTCGGACTGCGGATTTTCGCCGTCAGCGACGTCACCCGGGCGATCAAGGACGCCGTCCGGGCCCAGGAGGGCCTCCGCGACCTGTGGGTCGAGGGCGAGGTCGGCCGGGTCACGGTCTCGAGCGCCGGGCACGCCTATTTCGCGCTCAAGGACGAGAAGAGCCAGCTCCAGTGCGTGTGGTTCCGCGATGACCGGCTGCGGAGCGCCTTCGAGCCCCAGGCCGGGCTCCGGATCGTCGTCCACGGCCGGATCGACCTGTTCGAGCCGCAGGGCGCGCTGCAGCTGTACGTCGAGTCGATCCAGCCAGCCGGGTTCGGTGACCTGGCGCTGCGGTTCGAGGCGCTCAAGGCCCGCCTCAGCGCCGAGGGCCTGTTCGACACGGCGCGAAAACGGCCCCTCCCGACCAGACCCCGAACGATCGGCGTCGTCACCAGCCCGACCGGCGCCGTGTGGCGCGATATCTGCCACGTCCTCGGCCGCCGCTGGCCGCTGGCCCGCGTCGTCCTCGTCGCGGCCCAGGTCCAGGGCGAGGATGCGCCTCGGAGCATCGTCCAGGGACTCCGGCGGCTGGAGAGATACCGCGAGGAATGCCTCACCCAGGGTCGTCCCGACGACGCCCCGGCCGTCACGATCCTGGCCCGCGGCGGCGGTTCGCTCGAGGACCTGTGGGCGTTCAACGATGAGCGCGTCGTTCGGGCGGTCGTCGCCCATGCCGTGCCAGTGGTCTGCGGCGTTGGCCACGAGGTGGACGTCACCCTGGCCGACTTCGCCGCTGACGTCCGTGCCCCTACGCCGTCCGCGGCCGCCGAGATCATCGTCCCCGATCGCGCCGAGTTCGCCGCCTCGCTCCGTCGCGCCGCGGCCCGCCTCCAGGCCGCCACGGATCGCCAGCTCCAGGCGGCGGCCAGGGAGCTCGCGGCTGAGCGCCGGGCCCTGGACCGGGTGAGCCCGCTGGCACGCCTCGTGGTGGCGCGCGAGCAGGCCGGACTGCTATTCGAACGCGCGACCCGCGCGGTGACGGACCGCCTGGCCACCAGTCGCCGACCCCTCGACCGGGCAGCCGAAGCGCTGCCCCGCCTAGCCACCGGGCGCCTCGCCGCCGCGCGTGCCGCCGTTGACGCCTCGGCCGCGGCGCTGGCCGTGCTCGGCCCGCAGCAGACGCTCGATCGGGGCTACGCCATCGTCAGGCGCGCCGCCGACGGGGGGATCGTCCGCGACCCGGGCGAGGCACCTCCGGGCACCCGGCTCAACGTCCGGGTGGCTCGCGGCGAGGTCCCGGCGACCGTCGACCCGGATGGCTGAGCTCGTCCTGCTGGCGCTCGGCGTGTCGGCGATCGCGGCCGTCGGGATCGTGCTTGGTAGACTCGTGGCTCCGGCCGTCGGCCGCATGGCAGGCCGGGAAGACGAGGATGCAGGTGACGACCGAACCGCTGACCGCTGAGCCTAGGATCGACGACCTCGGCTTCGACGAGGCGCTCGACGAGCTAAAGCGGACGGTGTCGGAGCTCGAGGCCGGCGGTCAGCCGCTCGAAACCGCGCTGGCCCGTCACGAACGGGCCGCGGCCCTCCTCCAGCACTGCGAGCGGCTCCTCGACGCCGCCCAGCTGCGGGTCAGCCAGCTCGTCAGCCAGGCGGGCGCGCTCCGGTCGGTCGACGTCAAGCCCGAGGACGCCGAGGAAGCGCCCTCCACCGACTGACCGACAGCCCGTCAGTCGCGCGCTGGCGGGATGTTCAGGTTGAACCGGAAGACGTTGTCCGGGTCGTAGCGGGCCTTGATGCGCCGGAGCCGTTCGAAGCGCTCCGGGCCGAAGGCCGCCCGAACCCGCTCCGCGGTCTCGTCGACCGGCGAGTAGTTGCCGTAGCCGGCGCCGGTCAGTGACGACGCCGCCAGTTCGTTGGTCACGCCCCGAGCCCAGCCGATCTGCCGTTCGTCGTCGGCCGCGTCCTCCCAGATCGCGAGCGCGCTCACGTTCCAGCGCGCCTCCCGCTGGCCGAACGCGGCTCCACCATCGGGCTCGCGACGACCTCGCCCGGAGATCGACTCGAGGAGCAGGAACGAGACCTCGCCCGGCGCTGTCGTCATCCCCCGGACCACCGCGTCGATCGCGGGTCCATCGAGGTCGCGAACGAAGTGGCCCTTCCAGTAGTTGCGCAGGCCGAACGGCATCAGGCCACTGATCGCCTGCAGCTCGGGATACGTGATCGGTCCGATCCGGCCCGACAGGTTCGGCAAGGAACGCATTGGCGCCAGGGCGGCCTCCGCATCGGCCAGCGAGCCGTGATAGACGCCGAACAGGCGGACGTGCTCTTTCGGCCCCGCGGGCACGCCATCGACCGTCCGTTCTTCGGTGGTTGGGCCAACGAGCATGAAGGTCAGTTCATCGGGCGCCTCGCGGACCACCGCCGCGACCGCTGCGATCCCTGCCGTGGCATCGGCGAGCGGAACGGCGAAGCCGGCAGCGTGGATCGGTCCCAGCGGGTGGAGCGAGAACACGAACTCGGTAACCACGCCGAAGTTGCCGCCGCCGCCGCGCAGCGCCCACAGGAGGTCCGGATCGCCGCCGGCGCTCGCAGCGACGACCGAGCCATCGGCCGTGACAACCGTCGCCCCGACCAGGTTGTCGCAGGTCAGCCCGCCGGTACCCATCAGGAAGCCGATGCCGCCGGAGAGCGTCAAGCCACCGATCCCGGTGTCCACGAACGTGCCACCCGGCACGTACAGGGAGTGGGGGACCGTTGCCCCGTCGACGTCCTCCCATAGCGAGCCGCCGCCGGCCCGGGCGATCCGCGCGTCCGGGTCCACGATCACGTCGCGCATGCCGCGGAGGTCGACCACGAGGGCGCCGTCGGCGATGCTGTGGCCGGCGACGCTGTGACCGCCGCCGCGAACCGCGATCGGCAGCCCGGCCGCCCGCGCCGCCCGGACCGCCGCGACCACGTCGTCGAGCGAGCGGCACATCGCGATGGCCGCAGGGCGGCGATCGAGCATGCCATTGAACGACGTTCGCGCCCCGTCGTATCCGGGATCGGTCGGGCGGATCAGCTCACCGCTGAATTCGAGCGGCTCCAGCGAGTCGGCAATTGCCACGAACGGACCCTCCTCCGTCACACGATAAGGACGTCGCCCGTGTCACCACCGTCGACGCCTTGCAGAAACCTGCTCCCGCGTGGTATCAATAATCTAAGCGGACCGCCACGTCGGCCGGCCGCGCTAGACTCGCCGGGACTTCAGAGGAGTCTCCACCACCTTGTCCATCCTTGCCAACCTGCGCGGGCCCGCAGACCTTCGCGGCCTGACCGACACCCAGCTGGCCAAGCTGGCGGTCGAGATCCGCGAGACCATCGTCGAGACGGTGGCCCTGACGGGAGGCCACCTCGGTTCGTCGCTGGGCGTTGTCGAGCTGACGATCGCGCTCCACCGGCTGCTCGAATCGCCGCGCGACAAGATCGTCTGGGACACCGGCCACCAGGCCTATCCGCACAAGCTGCTCACGGGCCGACTCGAGCGGTTCGGGACGCTTCGGCAGCTCGACGGGGTGGGTGGCTTCCCGCGGCGGAGCGAATCGCCCCACGACGTCTTCGACGGCGGGCACGCCGGCACGGGCCTGTCGATCGCCGAGGGGCTGGCCACCGCCCGCGACCTGCGCCACGGGATGGAGCGCGTCGCGGTCGTCGTCGGCGACGCGGCGCTGATGAGCGGCCTCAGCCTGGAGGCGCTCAACGACATCGGCCACCGCAAGACGCAACTGCTGATCGTGCTCAACGACAACGAGATGTCGATCAGCCCCACGGTCGGCGCGTTCTCGCACTACCTGTCGCAGATCAAGCTGTCGACCGCGTGGGACCGGAGCCGGACGGCGTACGACTCGCTGGTCCAGCGTCTGCCGTTCATCGGCCCGGCCGCCCTCGAGTGGAGCCGCCGGCTCCGGAAATCGGTCGTCAGCTTCGCCCAACCCGGCCAGCTGTTCGAGGACCTCGGGGTCACCTATATCGGACCGGTGTCAGGGCACGACCAGAAGGCGCTGCTCGAGACCTTCGGGCGGGCGCTGGAGCTCGAAGGGCCGGTGATCGTCCACGTCCGAACCCAGAAAGGCCGGGGCTACCAGCCCGCCGAGACCGATCAGATCAGCTTCCACGGCGCCGCCCTGCCGCCGATGGCTGTCGCCGCAACGAACGGCGCGGGCGCCAGCAACGGCAAGGTCGAGCCACCACCGATGCCGACCGAATCGATGGCCGACGATGCCGCTCCGGCCGCCGTAGCCCCGCCGGTCAAGCACCCGAACTACACCGCCGTCTTCGTCGCCGAGCTGATCGAGCTCGCCCGCGAGGATCGCCGGATCGTGGGCATCACCGCGGGCATGCCGACCGGCACCGGCCTGTCGAAGTTCGAAGCGGCCTACCCGAAGCGGTTCCTCGACGTCGGCATCGCCGAGCAACACGCGATGACCCTCGCCACCGGCCTGGCGATGGGCGGAATGCGCCCGGTCGTGGCGCTCTACTCGACGTTCCTCCAGCGGGCCTTCGACCAGACCGTCCACGACGTCTGCCAGAACGACCAGCCGGTGCTCATCGCGGTCGATCGCGCGGGCCTGGTGGGGGAGGACGGGACCAGCCACCAGGGGATGTTCACCCTGCCCGCCCAGCGCCAATTGCCGAACCTGGTCATTGCCTCGCCCCGTGATGAGCAGGAGCTGCGGTCGCTGCTCCGGACGGCGCTCGCCCAGGATCACCCGTTCGCCCTCCACTACCCGCGTGACGCCGGATTCGGGCTGCCGCCGATCGAGCCGGCCGTCCTGCCCGTCGGCCGTGGCGAGGTGCTCCGCGAGGGCCGGGACTTGCTGTTCGTCGGCTTCGGGCCGATCGTCGCCCGCTCGCTCGAGGCCGCGGATGCGCTGGAGGCGGACGGCTGGTCGGTGGGCGTCATCAACGCCCGGTTCGCCAAGCCGCTGGACCGCCAGCTGATTCTCGACCAGGCTCGCGGCAAGCGGTTGCTGGTGACGTTCGAGGAAAGCGTCGTCACGGGTGGGTTCGGCTCCGGGGTCCTCGAGCTGGTCGAGGAAGCACGGATGACGGATCCGGCCTACCGCGACCTGCCGGTCCGGATCGTCGGGATCCCCGGCGACCGGTTCGTGGACCACGGTTCGGTGGGGGATTTGCGGCGGGTCCTGCGCCTCGACGCCGCCGGCTTGGCCGAGCAGGTCCGAGAAGCGATCGCGACGCTGCAGCTCCAGCCCAACGCGGAGGCGGAACGCGCCCCGACGGGCTAGGAGTGCGCGGCATTGTGGCGCCGCACCGTGGTCGTCATCGGCTTGCCACGATACGCCGCACGAGCTTCGGCAGATCCCGCGGCCACTGCTATCGCGAGAACGGGACCATGCGGTCGAGCACGGTGGCGATCAGCGCCCCACCGGCGATTGCCGCCACCGCCAGCAGCGCCCCCTCCTGGGCGATCGAGGCGAACGTGTACAGCAGGCCGCCGGCGGCCAGACCCTGCGAGAGGACGACGAGCGGCAGCGCCCAGCGTGTGGGTCGCGACACGCCGATCGCGCCCGCGAGGGAACAGAGGCCGTAGGCGAGGATGGCCAGCGGCACGAGCGAGGTCCTCGCGGCCGAGGAGGCCATCAGCGGAATGCCCACCACCAGCCCGCCGAAGGCACCGGTGAGCAGCAACCCCATCGCGACGGTGGCGGCGGTCGAGCGACTGGTCATGCCGCTCACGTGGCAAGTCCTCCGGTTCCGGTTGAGTCGCGGTGAAGGCCGCTGTGCCACGATAGCCCGGTGAGCCAAGGGACCAAACCGAAACCGTCCCGCCAGCGCCTCGACCAGCTCCTCGTCGACCGTGGCCTGGCCGATTCACGTACCCGCGCCCAGGCCCTCGTCATGGCCGGCAAGGTACGCGTCGGGGATGGGGACGCGGCCCGGACGGATCGGAAGGCGGGCGACCTCGTCGATCCGGGTGTGCCGGTCGAGGTCCGCGTGCCGGACCCCTACGTCTCGCGCGGCGGGCACAAGCTCGCCGCCGCGCTGGATGCCTTCGGAATCGATCCCGCGGGACGGGTGTGCCTGGATGCCGGCGCGTCGACCGGCGGCTTCACCGATGTCCTCCTGCAGCGCGGCGCGGCACGCGTGTATGCCGTCGATGTCGGTCGCGGGCAGCTGGCCGAGGCCCTGCGCCGGGATCCGCGCGTCGTCTCGATGGAGCGGACCAATGCCCGGCACCTGACCGTGGAATCGCTGCCTGAGGACGTCAGCCTGGCGGTCGTGGACGTCTCGTTCATCTCGCTCGGCCTCGTCCTCGCGCCGATCGCGGCGGCCTTCGGCTCGAACCCGGTCGAGATCGTGGCACTCGTCAAGCCGCAGTTCGAGGTCGGCAAGGGCGAGGCCAAGGGCGGCGTGGTGCGGGATCCGGAAGCCCATCGGTTGGTTCTCAGGCGGGTCGTTGCGAGTGCGTCCGCCGCCGGACTTGGGTCCCGGGACGTGATCGCCTCGCCGATCCTGGGCCCGGAGGGCAACCGGGAGTTCCTGCTCCACCTGGCCTCGGGGCCCGGCTGCGCGGACATCGACGAGCGGGTCGTGGCGGTGACGAGCCCATGACCGCCAAGCGACTGGGTTTCGCCTACAACCCGACGAGCGAGGCCGCGGTCGAGCTCCGGGAGCGGGCCGCTGGCTGGTGCCGCCGCCGCGACGTGGACCACTGGGCCGCCCAGGCGGGCGACATCGACCAGCTGCTCGAACAGCTCCCCTCGACCGACATTCTCGTCGTCCTCGGCGGCGACGGCACGTTCCTGCGGGCCGCGCGGGCCTGTGCCCAGGTCGACGTCCCGCTGCTGGGGATCAACCTCGGCAAGGTGGGGTTCCTGTCGAAGGCCGAGGCCCACGAGCTCGAGGACGTCCTCGTCCAGCTGGTGGGCGCCGAGTACCGGATCGACGAGCGAATGGCGCTGGAGGGCCGGATCCTCACCGGTGGCCGCGGCACCGACAGCTGGCCCTACGTGGCGCTCAACGACGTGGTCATCGCCCGCGGCGCGCTCGCCCGGGTGTGCCGGCTGGATGTCTCGATCGGGCGTTCGCACCTGGCGACGTTCGTGGCCGATGGCCTGGTCGTGTCCAGCCCGACGGGCTCGACCGGTTACTCGTTCTCGGCCGGTGGCCCGATCGTCGACCCGATGTCCCGGAACCTGATCGTCACCCCGATCGCCGGCTACCTGTCGGCGATCCGTTCGGTCGTCGTGGGGCCAGACCAGACCGTCCGCTGCCGGGTGGTCGACGCGTACGAGGCGCTGGTCAGCATCGACGGCCGCGAGGACGTGCCAATCGCCGTGGGAGACGTGGTCGAGGTCCGGGCGATGGAGCGCCCGATCCGCTTGGTGGAGCCCCGCGGCTCGCAGCCCTTCTGGGACCTCGTCCGGCACAAGGTGGAGCTGCTGCCGTCGTGAGCGGAGCGGTCGACGGCGCGGGCCGGCCGGGACGGCTGCTCGAGCTCACGGTCACGGACCTCGCGCTGATCGATCGCCTGCGCGTCGAGCTCGACGCGGGCCTCAACGTACTGACCGGCGAGACCGGCGCGGGCAAGAGCCTCCTGATCGATGCCCTGGGCCTTGCGCTGGGCGCGCGCGCGGACACGTCCCTGGTCCGGCACGGGGCGGAGGTCGCGCGCGTGGAGGCGCTCTTCGACCGGCTGCCGGAGCCGCTCATTGCCGTCCGCGAGGTGTCCGCGACCGGCCGGTCCGTCGCTCGCCTGGACGACGAGGCGGCGACGGCCGCCCGCCTGGCCGACGCCGTCGGATCGCTGGTCGAGGTCCACGGCCAGCACGAGCAGCAGCGGCTGCTCGACGAGCGCTGGCAGCGCGACCTGCTCGATGCCTTCGGCGGCCATGCTGCCGAACGGGCACGGGTCGAGGAGACCGTCGAGCGCTGGCGTTCAAATCGGGCGGCGCTGCGCGAGCTTGCGATCGACCCGCGGGACCTCGCCCGAAGGCTGGAGCTCCTCGAGCACGAGGGAACCGAGATCGCCGCCGGCCGGCTCCGCCCGGGTGAGGCCGCAGAGCTCAAGGCCCGGCTCAGTGCCACGCAGCACGGCGAGGCGATTGCCCGTGGCACGACCGCGCTCACCGGGGCCTTGACCGAGGAGGGGAGCGGCGCGCGCGAGGCGGCTGCGTCGGCCCTGACCGAAGCCCGGGCGCTGGCCCGGATCGATCCACGCTTCGAGCCCCTCGCCGAACGCCTCGCCGGCCTCGACGCCGAGCTTGCCGACATCGCGTCGGAGGCCCGAACGCTGGCCGATGGCATCGATCACGACCCCGCGGCGGTGGCCCAGCTCGAGGAGCGCCTGTCGACGATCTACGCACTGCTCCGCCGCTACGGCGACGACGAGGCGGAGGTCATCGCCCACGGCGAGCGGGCGGCCGCGGAGGTGGAGCGGTTGCGGGGCCTGGACGGCGAGCGCGACCGGCGGGCGAACGAGGATGCCCGGCTCCTCGTCGAGGTTGCGGTGGCGGCGGCGGCGCTGTCGGCGCGCCGCCGGGAGGCCGCCCTCGCGCTCGACGCGGACGTTGGGGCGGTCCTCGTCGATCTCGGCTTCCCGGCTGGCGTGTTCGCGGTCAGCCTCGGAAGGAAGCCGGCTGCCAAGGACGATCCAGCGGTCGAGATCGACGGTGATGCGGTCGCGTTCGACGGGGCCGGGATCGACCAGGTCGTGTTCCAGCTGGCGCCCAACCCGGGCGAGCCGCCGCGACCCCTCGCCCGGATCGCCTCAGGCGGCGAGCTGTCGCGGGTCGCCCTGGCGATCAAGCAGGTCCTGGCCGAGGCGGACGACACGCCGGCCCTGGTGTTCGACGAGATCGACACCGGCATCGGTGGCCGGAGCGCCGATCCGGTGGGGAGATCGCTGTGGGTCCTCGCGAGACGGCACCAGGTGCTGTGCGTCACCCACCTGCCGCAGATCGCGGCCCACGCCGACGCCCATTTTCAGATCACGAAGCGGGACCGCGGCGGCCGGACCGTCACCGAGGTCCACCGGCTCGACCGGGAGGGCCGGATCGTCGAGCTGGCCCACATGCTGGGCGGCGCGGGGACAGGCACGACGACCCTCGCCTCGGCCCGCGAGCTCCTCGACCGCGCCGAGGCCTGGCGGGGCGAGCTCCTCACCTCGAGCTGATCGTGGCCCCGGTGCCGCCGGTCGCGACCGAGGACGGGCTGCCGAAGGCGATCGAGGACTACCTGGTTCATCTCCGCGTGGAGCGGGGGCTGTCGCCGGCGACGATCGCGGCCTACGGCAACGACCTGCGCGACTTCGCCCGAGCAGTGGCGGCCGGACCCACGGCGCGAGCGTGGGCCAGGTCCGTGGATCCGGCGGTGTCCTACCTGGGCTCGCGCAAGCGCCGCGGGCTGGCGGGCGCGCCGGAACTGGCCCCGACGAGCCTCCGGCGGCGGGCCGCCTCGATCCGGGGCTTCTACCGGTTCGCGTTCGGCGAGGGATTGATCGAGCTCGACGTCGCATCACGGCTGGATCTGCCGCGCCAGCCCCGGCTGCTGCCCGACCCGCTGACGCAGGACGAGGTCGTCCGCCTCATCGAGTCCGCCGCGGGACCCGCGGACCGGCCGGCGGCGGCCCTCCGGGCGCGGGCCCTCCTGGAGCTGCTCTACGCGGCGGGGCTTCGGATCACCGAGGCACTGGGACTCGACCGCGAGGATCTGTCCCTCGACGGAGCATTCGTTCGGGTCATCGGCAAGGGCGACCGCGAGCGGCTGGTACCGATCGGCGACGAGGCGATCGACTGGCTCCGGCGCTGGCTGGACGAGGGCCGGCCGGAGCTCCTCGACCGGTCGCACGTGGCGCCGGTGCGCGGCGGACCGCTGTTCCTGGGCGATCGCGGCGGCCGGCTGGCCCGCCAGCAGGCCTGGTCGGTCGTTCGGGCGGCTGCGACCCGGGCCGGAATCGCCTCCCGGGTGACGCCCCACACGCTCCGCCACTCCTTTGCCACCCATCTCCTGGAGGGCGGGGCGGACCTGCGGATCGTCCAGGAGTTGCTCGGCCATGCGAGTATCTCCACGACCCAGCTCTACACGCACCTGACGGGGGAGCGGATCCGAGCGGTCTATGCCCGCGCCCACCCGCGGGCCTGAGGGAGGTCGAGTCGAGGCATGCCACGCTACGCCGATACGCTGCTGGCCGAGGGCGAGGTCGTCGTCCTTCGCACCCGCCAGCACCCACTGGCCACGGTCATCGACGCCAAGTACCCGTGGCTGCTCCTGATCGCCAGCCTCGTCCTGCTGTTCCTGAGCCAGAACCTGCAGGCCGGTCCGCTCCGCGACATCGCCGGCTACGCGACCTTGGCTGCGCTCGTCATCTCGCTGCTGTGGCTGGGCAAGATCTACTGGGCCTGGCTGTCGCAGGACTACATCATCAGCAACCGCCGGGTGATCAAGGTCGAGGGGATCATCAACAAGCGCTCGGCCGACAGCTCGCTCGAGAAGATCAACGACGCGGTCCTGACCCAGGACCTGGTCGGCCGAATCTTCAATTACGGCGACCTGGACATCCTGACCGCGGCGGACGTCGCGGTCGACCAGTACCGGATGCTCAACCGGGCGCCGGAATTCAAGCGCCAGATGCTCAACCAGAAGCACGACCTCGAGGGCGAGTTCAGCCGGCCGATGCCGTCGCCGCCGCTCCGGGCAGGCGGCGTGGCCATGCCGCCCCCGCCACCCGCGCAGCCGGCCCCGCCGCCGGCCCGCGAGATGAGCGCGGACGAGGTGACCCGGGCCCTCGCCGGCCTCGCCGACCTGCGCGACCGCGGGGCGATCAGCGTCGAGGAGTACGAGGCCAAGAAGGCCGACCTGCTCGCCCGCCTCTGACCCGCGGCTGGTGCCCGGCTAGGATTAGGACCGTCCCTGTCCGGCCCTCAACCCGAGCGCGGAGTCCCGCTTGCTGCTGTTCGGTGAACCGTCCGTCGAGCTGATCATCGCCATCGCGATGCTGTTCCTGATCTCGTTGCCGTTCCACGAGTTCAGCCATGCGCTCGCGGCCTATCGCCTGGGCGACGACACGGCGGCTGCGCTTGGCCGCCTGACCCTCAACCCGATCGCCCATTTCGATCCGATCGGCGGCCTGCTGATCCTGATCTCCGGGTTCGGCTGGGCCAAGCCGACGCCCTACAACCCGTTCCGGGTCCGCGGCGGCCGAAGCGGCGAGGCGATCATCGCGTTTGCCGGTCCGGCCTCGAACCTGGTCCTGGCCGTCGCGGCAGCGATCCCGCTGCGCTACATCCTTTCGTCCGGCATCGAGGTCCCGGTGATCGTCGCGACCACCCTGCTGCTGTTCATCCAGCTCAACATCGGGCTGATGATCTTCAACCTGATCCCGGCCGTGCCGCTCGACGGGTCCAAAGTGTTGTTCGCATTCCTGGACCCGGAGACCGAGCGCCGAGTACGGCCGGTCCTGGAGCAGTACGGCCTACTGATTCTGATCGGGTTGATGTTCCTGCCGATCCTGCCGGGCGGGGAAACGGTGATCGACCTCGTGTTCCGCGAGATCGCCTTTCCGCTGATGGACTTCCTCATCGGTCGGCGGGTCTAGGGTGGCGGCGAAGGCGAGCGGCGTGGGCTGGTGGGCGGGCAAGATCCGCCAGTTCAGCGGTCACCTCCGGGCCCGCGTCGCGCGTGGGGAGCGCGACGGGCTCAGCGCCTGGCTGACGCCGGCCCAGCTGGCCGCCTTCGACACGATGCACGTCGCCGATCGGCGGCACGGCCTCGACGTCGTCGCCGCGCTACGGGCCGACGGCGTTCGCGAGCCGGATGTCCTCGTCGCCGGGCTGCTCCACGATGCCGGCAAGGGACGAATCGGCGTCCTGCCGCGGGTCGCGTTCTCGCTGGGCCAGGCGTACGGCGCCTGGGTCTGGCGCCTGGCGTCGGTCTTGCCGGGGTTCGGCGTGGCGATCGACCGGCTGCGCGACCACCCCGAGCAATCGGCGGCGATCGCCGCGGCCGCCGGCTGCAGCGAACGGACGGTGGACCTGATCCGGCACCAGGACCGCCCGCTCGACCCGCAGTTCGGCGAGCTCCTCCGCCTCGCGGACGAGGCCAACTGATGGCCGTCGCTCCGGAGGTCCTGTTCGGCGACGGCCGGCGGCCAGAGTCCGCCACGCACGTCCGGCTGGAGTCGTTCGACGGGCCCCTCGCCCTCCTGCTGTCGCTGATCGAGGCCCGCCAGCTCGACGTCCTGACCGTGCCGCTGGGCGCCCTCGCCGACGCATACCTTGACGCGCTCGCCCAGCTCGACGACGACCGGATCGGCAACGTCAGCGCCTTCGTGGCGGTGGCGAGCCAGCTGATCCTGATCAAGAGCCGCGCCATGCTCCCGCGGGCGCCGGTCGCCGCACCCGGCCAGCTGCCCGACGAAGGCACCGACCCCGAGGCCGAGTTGCGTGCCCGTCTCCTCCTCTACCGCGCCCACCGCGACGCCGGCGCCCGGCTCCAGGAGCTGGCGATCGAACGGATCGGGTCGTTCCGGCGGGAGCCCTCGGCCGCCCACGCCGCGGGCCTCGCGGGCGCCCGGCCGGCGGACCCGACGCCGCTCGATCCCGGGCTGCTGCCCGCCGCCCTCGACGGCCTGGTCCGCCTGGCACCGCCGCCCGAGCCGCCACCGGAGGTCGTTCCCCGCAGCATCACCCTGACCGAGCGCGCCGCCGCGATCCGGGCCGCCCTCCGCGACGCCGACGCGATCGTGCTTCAGGAACTGCTCCACGGTGTCCGTGACCGGGTCGTCGTCGCGGTCACCTTCCTCGCCCTCCTCGAGCTCGTGAAGCGGCGCGAGATCGTCGTCGAGCAGGCCGAGCCGTGGGGCCCGATCGTGGCTCGCCGGGCGGGGTCACCGGCGGCAGTCTCCCCGGCGGAGCCGATCGACGAATCGCTCGAGTCCTTCTCATGACCGACGAACTGGCCGGCAACGGCCACGCCGAACTGGAGCCGGCGGAAACGCCTGAGCCCATCGAACTGACCGAGGCCGCGCTCGAGGCGCTCCTGTTCGTGGCCGAGCGACCACTTGCCCGGCGCGAGATCGCCGCGATCGCCGGTGTCGAACGCGCAGATGTTGACGCGCGCCTTGGTGACCTGGAGGTCAGCCTCCGGGAGCGCGGCATCCGGCTGGTGATCGCCGGCGATCGGGTCGAGCTGGCCACTGCGCCGGAGGCCGGCCGGCTGGTGGCCCGCTACGTTGGGGCCGACGCGGTCCGCCTCTCCCCGGCATCGCTCGAGACACTCGCCATCGTGGCCTACCGCCAGCCGGTGACCAAGGCCGCGGTCGAGCGGATCCGCGGCGTCGACTCGGACTACACCATTCGGAGCCTCTTGCATCGCCGGCTGGTGGTCGAGCTCGGGCGGGCGGAGACGCCGGGCCGGCCGTTCCTCTACGGCACGGGCTTCGACTTCCTCGAGCGGTTCGGTCTTGCCAGCCTCGACGATCTCCCGCCACTCGACGTCCACGTGGCCGCCCGGCTGGCCGAGGAGGGCGCCGACGCCCTCGCGATGGAGGAGTCGCCTGGCGACCTGGAGCCGTCGGCCGGCTGATGCCGCCCGAACGCCTTCAGAAAGTCCTTGCCGCTGCGGGCGTCGCGTCGCGACGGGGAAGCGAGGAGCTGATCGCCGCCGGTCGGGTGTCGGTCGACGGGCAGATCGCGGTGATCGGCCAGCAGGTCGACGCGGACACGGCAAGGATCGAGGTCGACGGGCAGCCGATCGCGGGCTCCACGGCCCGCATCTACCTGGCCCTCCACAAGCCCATCGGCGTGACGTCCACTGTCCGCGACCGGCACGCCGAGCGGACGGTCATCGACCTCATCCCGACCGCGCTCCAGCCCGACGGCGCGCGCCTCTACCCGGTGGGCCGGCTCGACCAGGACTCGGAGGGCCTGCTCCTGCTCACCAACGATGGAGACTGGGCGGAGCGCGTGCTCCATCCACGGTTCGGGGTCGAACGCGAGTATGCGGTCGGCCTTGCCCGGCCGCTCGACGCCGATCGGTACGCCGCGTTGAACCGCGGCATCCCCCTCGACGAGGGGCTCGCCCGCCTGGCCCAGCCGCTGCGGCCGGCGACCCAGATCGAGACCCGCCGGCTGGAGCCCGTCCTCGACCCTGTTGCCCCGCCGTTGCACTGGTACCGGGCAGTTCTGGCCCAGGGCTGGAAGCGTCAGCTGCGCCGGATGTTCGGCGCCGTCGACGTGCCGATCGAACGGCTGGTTCGGGTCCGAATCGGGCCGATCTGGCTGCGCGAACTGCGAAGCGGCCGGTCCCGACGGCTGTCGGGCGAGGAGGTCCGCCGGTTGCGACCGGGCCGCTCCGAGGACACCAGACGGCGTACGGCGAAGGGAGGGCGATCGTGGGATTCCTGAGGAAGCTTGCCGGGCGCGATCACGGACCCGAGTGGGCCCCGTTCTTCTCCGGCGCCCAGGGTCGCGAGTTCCTCGAATCCGTGGCCGCGGACCTTCGCCGCCGCGACCTCCAGTTCCGGGTCGGCGACGGGGTCGTCGACGTCGACGGTGGCGGTCAGCTGGGCCTGGCGAACCTGGCCCAGGTCTGCAACCAGGCCCCGCCGTCGGAGTGGGGAACCGTGATCGGCCGGCATTTCGACGCGATCCTGACCAAGGTCGACGAGGTGGAATTCCGGTCGGACTTCGAGGCCGCCCGGCCGCTCCTCAAGCCGCGGATCTACGGGGCCGGTGACCTGCCCGATGACGCGGAGATCGTGGCCTCACCGATCGGTGCCGGGCTGCTGTCCGTCCTGACCTACGACCTGCCGACGAGCGTCCGGACGATCCACCGCGACGATGCCGCCGCGTGGGCCATCCCGGTCGACGAGCTGTTCGCCATCGCCCTCGCCAACCTCGAGGGCGCACCGGACCGGCCGGAGCGGACGGAGATGCCGTTCGAGGGCGGGGGCGTCATCAGCCTGCTCCACGGCGAGAGCTTCTTCGTCGCCTCGGAGATCCTCCGTCTTCGCGAGCACCTTGGCGAGGCGCCAAACGGGGCGCTGGCAGCCACCCCCAACCGGCACGTCGTGCTGTTCCACCCGCTCGTCGACCTGTCGGCGATCAGCGCGGTCCAGTTCATGATCCAGATGACGATCGGGTTCCATCGCGATGGCCCGGGCTCGATCTCGCCCAACCTCTACTGGTGGCACGACGGCGCGATCACCGATCTGCCCTATGCCACCGATCGGAAGGGCGTCCAGTTCTACCCGCCCGATGCGTTCGTCGGCATGCTGAACGGCCTGCCGCCGCCTCCCGGCTGAGCCGCTATCCTCCGGCGGTGGCACCACGACGCGGCCTCGTCGTTGCGCTCGACGGGCCCGGCTCGTCGGGCAAGAGCAGCGTTGGCGCCGCGGCGGCGCTGGAGCTCGGCTACCGGTTCTGCGACACGGGCCTGCTGTACCGGGCGGTCACCTGGCTGGGCATCCGGCGGGGGATAACACCCGACGACGAGCGGCTGGTCGGGCTGGTGGCCGAAGTCGAGCTGGCGGCCGACGAGAACGGGCGGCTGGCGCGGGTCCTCGTCGATGGCGTCGACGAGACGGCCGATGTTCATACCGAAGCCGTCGATGCCGAGGTATCCGCCTATTCGCGGGTGCCGGAGCTCCGTGCCGCCCTGCTGGAGCGCCAGCGGGCGCTCGCGGCCGACGGGCGGATCATCATGGCCGGCCGCGACATCGGGACGGTCGTCCTGCCCGATGCGGACCTCAAGCTGTATCTCAACGCCTCGGTCGAGGAGCGCGCCCGCCGCCGGGCCGAGGAGCGGGGGATCGATCCTGGCGAACGTGAGGGCCAGGCCATCCTGGCCGAACTGCGACGTCGCGACTCGCTCGACAGCACGCGCGCTGTGGCGCCGCTCCGGCCCGCGGACGACGCCCGACTCCTGAATACCGATGGCAACCGGTTCGAGGACACGGTGGCGATGGTCGTGGCCGAGATCCGCGCCGCGGAGCAACCGCCCGCCGAGGAGGCGTCTCCACGAGGGGCTGGCGCCGGCGGTCCGCCGATCGAGGACGACGTCACACCGCTGATTTCCGGCACCGCGCTCGTGGCCCGCCTCCTCGCCCGAGCGATCACCCGAATCCGGTTCGAGGGCGCCATCGACCGCATCCCGCGGGAGGGCCCGGTGATCTTCGCCGCCAACCACATCTCCAACGCCGATCCGGTGATCCTCGGTGCCTGGTTGACGCCACGGCTCGGCCGGCGGATGCATTGGCTCGCCAAGCGCGAGATCTTCGACTGGCCGGTCGTCGGCTGGCTGGCCCGCAACGGCGGCATCCACCCGGTCGATCGCTCCACGGCGGATGTCGAGGCCTTCAAGCTGGCCCGCCGGATCCTCGACGAGGGCCACCCGCTGTTCGTCTTTCCGGAGGGCACGCGGTCCCCGGACGGGGTGCTCCAGGAAGCCAAGGACGGCGTCGCGATGCTGGCCCTGCGGACGGGCGCGGTCATCGTCCCGATCGGGATCTCCGGTTCGGACCGGGTGTGGCCCAGGGGCCAGAAGCTGCCAAGGCCCGGTGGCCGGGTGACGGTCAGGGTGGGGGAGCCGTTCCGGCTGATCGATGCGTTCCCGGACGGGGCCAAGGGACGCGAGGGTAAAGCGGCGGCCACCCGCCTGATCATGACCCGCATCGCCGAGCTGCTCGACCCGCGGCATCGAGGCCGGTATGGAATTCCGGAGGAGCGACCCGAGCCGGCGATGCCGCGCATGCGCTGAGTGCAAGTGACATCACGCTGAGCGACTCTGACGGTGGCGTCCCAGCCCAATCCCTCGATGGTGGCCGACTCCCCTGGCTGTACCGGCACCCTTCGAGGTACTAACCTCGGCTTGATGGCTCGTCCACTCGATCGCGTTGAACCTACCGGACCTCAACTCGCTCAGACGTTGCGCGCCCTGCTGCCCAAGACGAGGCATGAGTCGTTCGACGGCATGGCGGAGCTGTACACCCCGGACGGCGACGACATCTCGCAATGCGGCGCCCTGATGTCGTTGACCGGGGCGTTCAACGAGTGTCTCGCAGCCCGTGAGATGGATGAGGTGGGAGCGATCCTCAACCTGATGGACGATCTCCTGGAGGCTTTCCCATCGGGACTGGGCATCTATAACAGCGTTCTCACCTGTTTCTTCGAATCCATCCTGCCGGTCCCACGTGGCGTGCATCGACAGGTCATACCCATGCTCGGCCCCAGGATTCGCACATACGCCAAGCGCTTCGAGCCACCATGGCTCGAGCCGGAACCGATCAGACACTACGCCCCGTTCTCACCCGACTGGTCAAAAGACCTGAGCGCGGATATCGACGACATCAGGCGGGCGGCCAAGGCCTACTTCGAGTCGAGCGGGCCCACTGAGGAGCGCGAACCCTGACCGCGGGCACGCGTGACATTCCCGCACGCTGACTGAAGCGGGCTCAGTGTCACCAACTGGTGGCCAGATTTTCACCGGGAGAACGCTAGGCCGCGATTTCGCCGCCAGGCAGCAGACTTCGAGCGTGGACCACAGGGCGCCGTAGCGGATCCGTGGCCTGACGCTCATCCCGCGCAAATCTGGCCGCAAACGTGTCGTGGGGAGGCACGGCGTCGCGGACGGCGGAGTTAACGCTGCAGGAGCAGCGCACCCCGGCCGCGGCGCGGAGGTTTGCGATAGTGCTTCCCGGAGGAGCGTATGCGAGAAACTCGCCCCGGAGGCGGGTGCGGCAGCGCTAGCGTTGCCACGCAACGTGCGACTTGCAAGGAACACGTAATCGGGCGATTCGGCCGAGTCGTGCGATACTTGAACCGAACATGGGAACCGTCGAAACCATCCAAATCGCGAAGCGCACCGGGTTCTGCTACGGGGTCCGCGAGGCCATCGACAAGGCCAAGGAGGCCTCGGCCGCGGGCAAGACCACGCATACCCTCGGCCAGGTCGTCCACAACGAGGGCGTGATCTCCGACCTCGAGCAGCTGGGCATCAAGACCGTCGACACGCTCGACGATGTCGACCACGGGGCCGCGGTCGTGATCCGGGCCCATGGCGTTCGGCCGGACGTGATGGAGCGCGCCAGCGCCAAGGGTCTCGAGGTCATCGACGGCACCTGCACCTGGGTCATCCAGGAGCAGAAGGAGCTGGTAAAGCTCGTCGAGGAGGGCTACACGATCGTCCTCCTCGGAACGCCAAAGCATCCAGAGGTCGTCGGCCTGCTCGGCTTCGCCCCGGACGCGATCGTGGTCGACGAAGAGGACGACTGGGACCGGATCCCGCGCAAGAAGAAGATGGCGCTGATCTCCCAGTCGACCCAGCCGCCCTGGAAGTTCGAGAAGCTCGCCGCCTACATGGTCTCGCGCAGCCACGAGCTCAAGATCGTCAACACCGTCTGCCCGGTCACGATCCGGCGCCAGGAGGATACCCTCGAGGCGGCCCGCGAGGTCGACATGATGGTCGTCGTCGGTGGCCGGTCCAGCGCCAACACCAAGGAGCTGACCCGGCTGTGCGGCATCGCCGGCACGCCGGCCATCCAGATCGAGGGCGTCCGTGACCTGACCGACGCGTCGGCCTTCGGGGAGGCCCGGATCGTCGGCGTCACCGGCGGCACGTCGACGCCGATCGAGGACCTCCACGCGGTCGCTCGCCGCATCCTCGAGCTTGCCGGCACGCCGGAAGCCGCCGCGCGGGCCGATGAGCTGGCGTCGGCCGCCCTGGCCGCCGCCGCGACGCCGGCCGGCCGGACCACGTCACTGCCGAAGTCGGCCTGAGCTCCGTGGCCCCGTCGGTCCCCGAGCGGGGGATTCCCATCGTTGCCATCGTTGGGCGAGTCCTCGGACCGATGGCTAGCAGGGGCGTCGCCTCGGTCCTCCGAAGGCGCCGTGCTGTAGCCGCAGAGTGGACTCCTCGACGGTGATCGCGGAGAAGGGACTTCCCATCGTCGCGATCGTCGGCCGTCCAAACGTTGGAAAGAGCACGCTCTTCAACCGGATCGTCGGTGGCCGGACCGCGATCGTCGAGGATCGCGCGAGGACGACGCGCGATCGCCTGTACGGCGACGCCGAGTGGAACGGCCGGCGGTTCATCGTCGTCGACACCGGCGGCCTGGAGGTGGCACCGGGCGACCCGATCGAGATGAAGGTCCAGGAGCAGGCCAGGCTCGCCATCGCCGAGGCGGATGTCATCCTGTTCATGGTCGATGCCGCGACCGGTATGACCCCCGCGGACGAGGAGGCGGCCGAGCTGCTCCGTACCGCCCGGGCGCCCGTCCTGGTCGCCGCCAACAAGGCCGACAACGAGAAGCGCGAGCTCGAGGCGGCCGAATTCCATCGATTCGGCTGGGACGACACCTTTGCCGTCTCCGCGGCCCATGGCCGGAACGTGGCGGACCTGCTCGATGCCCTCGTCTGGGCCCTGCCGCCCGAAAGCGAGGAGGAGCGGTCGCGCAAGATCCGCGAGGCCGAGACCGAAGCCTGGGAGAAGGACGTCGCCGCCGGCCGGCTCGAGCCATGGGTCGTCGGCGGGGACGAAGAGACCGACGAGGGATCGGACGACGACGAACCCGCTGACGACGTCGCGGCTCGATGGGATGCCGAGATCGCCGCCGAGGCGGACCAGTCGCCCGCGGCGATCTGTTTCGTCGGCCGCCCCAACGTCGGCAAATCGTCGCTCCTCAACGCCCTGCTCGGCGAGGAGCGGACCATCGTCTCGGAGATCCCGGGAACGACCCGCGATACGATCGACACCCGGCTCAAGTGGGGTCGGAGCGAGATCGTCCTGATCGACACGGCCGGCATCCGACGCCGCGGCAAGGTGGCCTCCGGACCGGCCGCCGAGAAGTACTCGACGCTCCGCTCACTCAAGGCGATCACCCGGGCGGACGTCGCGGTGCTGGTCATCGACGCGGTGGAGGGCCTGACCGCCCAGGACGCCCACGTCGCGGGCTACGTCGTCGAGGAGGGCCGTGGCCTCGTCGTCGCGGTGAACAAGTGGGACCTGGTCGCGGAGAAGACAGACAAGACCTTCGACCAGTACGTCGAGTGGATCCGCAACGAGGTGCCGTTCCTCGACTTCGCGCCGGTCGTCTCGATCAGCGCCAAGACCGGTCAGCGGGTGGGCAAGGTGCTCGAGGCCGCGGTCGACATCTGGGGCGAGCGCCGCAAGCGGATCCCGACCGGTGAGCTGAACCGGCTGGTCATCGACGCCGTCGAGCGCAACGTCCCGCCGATCGTCAAGGGCAAGCGGCCCAAGATCTTCTACGCGACCCAGGCGGCCGTCGCGCCGCCGACGTTCGTGTTCTTCACCAGGGCCGCAGCCGCCGTCCACTTCAGCTACCGGCGCTACCTCGAGAACCGGCTGCGGGAGGCGTTCGGGTTCGACGGGACGCCGATCAAGCTCGTCTTCCGGGAGCGCGAGTCGGCGAAGCTGCCGCGCCGCAAGCGACGCAACCCACACGGTCGGCGTACGACTGCAGCCCGGACGGTGGCCAGACCCAAAGCCCGAGGGTGATTGTGCGGGGGTTGCCAGCGTGCAACGCTGTGGTTGCGCACGGGCACCGCGCACCCCCCAGCAGTGCCCGGGCGCTAATACGGTACCTTCACCGCTTGACGCCGCCGGGCACGCCCGGTCTATCCTCCGTGCCTGCCCGAGGACACCCCCCGTGTCGTACATCCCCCCCGACGCCGCGACGTTCATTGCACGCGTGGCCGCCCAGCCCTGCTGCGCCGCGATCACCGGCGAGGATCACATCGCCGCCGCGCTGACGAGCCAGGCCGAGATCATCTTCGTACTCCGCGGCAACGGCCTGGCGATCTCGCATCTCGTCCGGCAGATCCATGACGCGGGCAAGCTCGCCGCGGTCCACGTCGACCTCGTGACCGGCTTGAAGGCTGACCGCTCGAGTGTCGGCTGGCTGGCCAAGGCCGGCGTCGACGCCGTCATCAGTTCGCACGGCCAGCTCATGCCGGCGATCCGGCACGAGGGCATGACCGCCATCCACCGGTTGCTCCTCGTCCGGCGCAGCCAGCTCGACAACGCGGTCGCCGCGATCGGCCGGTCGGCGCCGAACATCGTCGAGATCCTGCCCGGAGTGATCCTGCCGTCGGTACTGCCGTTGATGCCGCGGTTCGACGTCCCGGTCCTGGCGGGCGGTTTCGTACGGACGGCCGCTGACGTCCAGGCCGTCCTGTCGGCCGGTGCCCTCGGCATCACCACCAGCTCACAGGCGCTGTGGGGCCTCCATGCCAACTGACATGGCTCGCCCGCAGCTCCCGCCCGTGCTCATCGCCGCCGACGGGCGCCACTCGCTCCACGTCCCGGCGGACATCGGGGCGGGGTTGCTGCTGCGGGACACGGACCTCGCCACGCTCGTCCATCGGGTCAAGGCCGATGGCCCACCCGAAGCCGTGGACCTCGACAGCGTCGGCGGGCTGGGCGGCGACGACGCCGCGGTCGACTTCGTCACCACCAGGCTGGGAATCCGGATCGTGCTGACGCGCCGACCGCAGCTTGCCGCCCGCGTCGCCGAGCACGGCCACCTCGGCCTCGTCCATGTGTTCGCTTACGACTCCACCGGGATGGCCCGCTCGTTGGAGAGCCACCCCCGGCTCGATGGCGTCGGCAGCGTCCTCTCGCCGGGCCTGGTGATCGCCCACCTCCGAGACGACGAGCTGGCGGTGATTCCGCGGCCGCTGCTCGCCTATGGCCTGATCGACGACGTCGACGACGCCCACGCCTGCGCCCGGCTGGCCGATGGGATCGTGGTCCGGCCGGTCATCGCCGCCAGGCTCGCCGCCCAGCTCGTCATCACCTAGGCCGCTCGCCGATCAATCGCCGACGGGGAACGATCCGCCGTCGAAGAACTCGAAGGCCGGAAACTCGCCCGTCGCGCAGATGAATCCCACCGCTCCGGCGGGCAGGCCGAGGAAGGCGGTCGTCTCGCTGCCCGGCCCGGCCGTGACGCCATCGCCGACCTGGATGATCCAGTCCGGCACCTGGACGTCCGGGTCCGCGAGATCGACCGAGTCGACGAACTGGAGCACGTCCGACCAGGTCTTTGGCTCCTCGACGCCGGCGATCAGGACCGAAACCACCGACGCGGCGTCGTTCGCCAGCACGATTCGGGCGACGCCGCTTCGATCGATCGCCGGCTCGACCTGGCAGGTCGTCCCGTCCCATCGGACCATGACGTCGCCGACGACGGTGAACGGCTGGGGCCGCGGGTCGCCTCGCCGGAGGGCGGTGAGGAGTGATGCCATGAAGGTGTCGGCATCGGCCGACATGGCCGCCCTGATCGGGCGCCCCCCTTCGGACCTGGAGATCCGCCCAGCGGACGGACCGGTCGGTTCGATGCCGACCGTGAATTCCTCCCATTCGACGAGCGTCGGGTCGACGAGGGCGAGGGCCGCCAGCGTGTCCCAGAAGGACGTCTCGATCGTCAGGGTGGGTGACTTGGCGTACATCTCGAAGGCGATGTCCGCCCCCGCGGCCGCGTGGTCCGGCTCGAGGATCGCGGCAAAGTCCGGGGGGACCGGGACGTCGTTGGTCGCATCGAGCGGGACGAGGGTGATCGGCACGGTCGTTGCGAGGACCGCCTCGACCGCTCCCGGATCGACGCCGACGTTCCACTCGACGCCGTGCTCGAACGTCGTGTCGCCGTAACTGATGTTGCCTGGCACGTCGATCGCTCCGGCCATCGCGTGGATCCCGGCGATATGATCGGCCAGCTCCGGATCGGCGGCGAAGGCATCGGCCAGGTTCGTCCACGGTCCGAGGGCCACGATCGTCAGTGGCTGCGTCGACGCCGCCACGGCATCGGTGATCAACTGGACGGCGTCGTCGGCGATCGGGGTGCCCACGTAGCCGGGAAGATCCACGCCGTAGAACGCGTCGGCGCCGACCCGCCACTCGTCGGGGAACAGGCGCCCATGCTCGCCGGGTTCATCGCGACCGCACGCAATCGGGGTCTCGCCCGTACCGAAGGCGCCGAGCAACCGGCGCATGTTCCGCAGCCCCTCGCGGCAGTGGACTTCGCCATTGCCGTCGATCGCGATCGCCCGAACCTCGACCTGTGGCTCGCGGAGGAGGGCCATGACGGCCAGAAGGTCGTCGCCCGCCATGTCGGTGTCGATCAGGATCGGGATCGGGCCTGCCGCGCGAGATGGCGATGGAGAAGCCGTCGCGGTCTGGCTGCCCGGCGGCGGCGACACCGTCGCCTGTGGCGCGCAGGCCGCGACCACCAGGACGACGGACATCACGAACCGGAGGGCGCTTCTCATGCCGGAACGAATACTGGCGGCACGCGCTCCCGTGACACAAGGGACAGATGGCCCAATCTGGCCGGGACAGACGCGCTCCGCTATTGACATGGGTCCGTCGCGGGGAGTACAACGGACGAGCCCTATCTCGGGACGATGAATCGACAAGTCCCGCTTCGGCAGTGGTGCCGAGGCGCGGACTTTTTTGTTGTCCCAAAGCGTCGGGATCCCGCAACCAGTCCCCGGACATCGCAGTGGGTGGGTGAGGAGGAGACGTGGGAAACGCAGCGGAGATCTTTCTGGCCGAGGTCCTCGGAACCGGCATCCTGATCCTGCTTGGAGATGGCGTCGTCGCCGGCGTTCTCCTGGCTCGGTCCAAGGCCCAGAACTCGGGCTGGATCGTCATCACCAGCGCCTGGGCGTTCGCCGTCTTCTGCGGCGTCGTGGTGGCCGCTCCGATCAGCGGCGCCCATCTCAACCCGGCGGTCACGCTGGCCGTCGCGATGAACGGCGGAATCGGCTGGGACCTGGCCCTCGTCTACTGGGCCGGTGAGATGGTCGGCGCGTTCATCGGGGCGGTCCTGGTGTTCCTCCACTACTACCCGCACTGGGGAGTCACGGAGGACGCGGACCTCAAGCTGGCCGTGTTCAGCACGGGTCCGGCGATCCGGAGCACGACCTGGAACTTCGTGAGCGAGGCCATCGGGACGTTCGTCCTCGTGTTCGTGATCTTCGCCTTCGCCAACAACGCAGGACCCACCACTGGCGGATTGGCCGCGCTCGGCGCCCTGCCCGTGGCGTTCCTCGTGCTCGTGATCGGTCTCGCCCTTGGTGGGACGACGGGCTATGCGATCAACCCGGCCCGCGACCTGGGTCCACGAATTGCGCACTTCCTCCTGCCGATCCCCGGCAAACGGGATTCGGACTGGAGTTACTCGTGGATCCCCGTGGTTGCGCCCCTGGTCGGCGCCGCCCTGGCCGTCGTGGTGTACCAGGTGGCGTTCACGAACTTCATGGTCAAGGTGATCAGCACCACCACGTAGCGCGCGCCCTGCGGCCCGGCCACTCGGCGCCGGGCCGCTGACTCGAACGGAACGAGGCGCTGAACTGCTCCCGAGCTCAAGCTCGAGGAGCCAGGGTTGCTGTTGCCGGTGACGGCGGCGAGGAGGTAGCACATGGCGAATTACGTCGGGGCCCTGGACCAGGGCACGACCAGCACCCGCTTCATGATCTTCGACCACGGCGGCCAGGTGGTCGGCATCCACCAGAAGGAGCACGAGCAGATCTACCCCAAGCCGGGCTGGGTGGAGCACGACCCGGCAGAGATCTGGGCCCGCAGTCAGGAAGTGATCAAGGGCGGGCTCGACAAGGCCAACATCAAGGCCTCGGACCTGGCGGCGGTCGGGATCACCAACCAGCGCGAGACGGCCGTCGTCTGGGACAAGAACACCGGCAAGGCGGTCTACAACGCCATCGTCTGGCAGGACACCCGGACCGACACGATCATCAACGAGTTCGCTCGTGACGGCGGCCAGGACCGGCTTCGGGACAAGGTCGGCCTGCCGCTGGCGACCTATTTCTCGGGCCCCAAGGTCAAGTGGATTCTCGACAACGTCGACGGCGCCCGGGCCAAGGCCGAGGCCGGCGACCTGTTGTTCGGCAACATCGACACCTGGTGCATCTGGAACCTGACCGGCGGGCCGAATGGCGGCGTCCACGTGACCGACGTCAGCAACGCCAGCCGGACGATGCTGATGCACCTCGAGACGCTCGACTGGGACAACGACATCCTGTCGCTGATGGGCATCCCGCGGTCGATGCTGCCGGCCATCCGGCCGTCGTCCGCGGTCTACGGCCAGGGCACCGGCGACCTTGCCGGGATCCCGATCGCCGGCGACCTCGGCGACCAGCAGGCGGCGCTGTTCGGCCAGACGTGCTTCTCGGCCGGCGAGGCCAAGAACACCTACGGCACCGGCTGCTTCATGCTCCTCAACACGGGCACCAAGGTCGTCCCCTCCAAGAGCGGCCTGCTGACCACGGTCGGCTACAAGATCGGCGACCAGCCGGCGGTCTACGCCCTCGAAGGGTCGATCGCCATCACCGGCGCCCTCGTCCAGTGGCTGCGCGACAACCTCGGGATGATCACCCGGTCCGAGGAGGTCGAGGCCCTGGCCAAGACCGTCGACGACAACGGCGGCGTGTACTTCGTGCCGGCCTTCTCCGGCCTGTTCGCGCCGTACTGGAAGAGCGAGGCCCGCGGCGTCATTGCCGGCCTGACCCGCTACGTCAACAAGGGCCACATCGCCCGGGCCGTGCTCGAGGCGACGGCCTGGCAGACCCGCGAGGTCCTGGACGCCATGAACAAGGACTCCGGCGTCGACCTGACCGCGCTCAAGGTCGATGGCGGAATGGTCTTCAACGACACCCTGATGCAGTTCCAGTCCGACGTCCTGGGCGTCCCGGTCATCCGGCCGAAGGTCGCCGAGACGACCGCCCTCGGGGCGGCCTACGCGGCCGGCCTCGCGGTCGGCTTCTGGGATGCCGTCGAGGACCTCCGGGCCAACTGGGCCAAGGACAAGGAATGGCAGCCGTCGATGGACGATGCCGAGCGAGAGAAGGAATACCGCTTCTGGAAGAAGGCCGTGACCCGGACCTTCGACTGGGTCGAGGCGGAGGAACGTGAGCCCGTGCCGGCCTGAGCCGGCCCGGATCTCCCTATCCCGGGACCCGGCGGCGCGACGGACGTATCGCGCCGCCGGCCAGCTCCCATGACCGTCCAGACCGTCGACGTCCTCGTCATCGGCGGCGGCGCCACGGGTGCCGGCCTCGTCCGGGACTTCGCCCACAGGGGCCTGTCGTGCCTGCTCGTCGAGAAGGGTGACCTGGGCTCCGGAACCAGCGGCCGGTACCACGGGCTGCTCCACTCCGGGGCGAGGTACATCCAGACCGACGCCCAGGCCGCCCGCGAGTGCATCGCCGAGAACCGCGTTCTTCGCCGGATCGCCCCGGCGTGCATCGAGGACACCGGTGGCTACTTCGTGGCGACACCGGATGATCCCGACGACTACGTCGAGCGCTTCCCGGGCATGGCCGCCGCTGCGGGTGTCCCGTGCGAGGAGGTGCCGGTCGCCGCCCTGCGGGCGCGCGAGCCGGCGCTGAACCCGAAGATCCGGCGTGCCTTCCGGGTCCCCGACGCCTCCCTCGAGCCGTGGCAGCTCATCGACGCCAACGTCACCGATGCCCGCGCCCGCGGCGCCGAGGTCCGGCCCTACCAGCGCGTCGTGGCGATGCACCGGTCCGGCGGCCGGATCCTGTCGGTCGAGCTGGTCGACGAGCGCAGCGGGACGGTGACGACGGTGGCACCCGGGTTCGTCGTCTCGGCCGCTGGGGCGTGGGCCGGAATCGTGGCCGGCCTGGCCGGGGCCAAGCTCGAGATGTCGCCCGGCAAGGGCACGATGCTGATCTTCAACCAGCGGATGACCGACACCTGCATCGGCCGCTGCCACCATCCGGGCGACGGCGACATCATGGTGCCCGTCCATTCGGTCGCGATCCTTGGCACGACCGAGCAACGCGTCGACGACCCCGACCACTACGAGATCGGGCACGACGAGGTGGAGCTGCTGCTCGTCGAGGGCGAGAAGCTCTTCCCGGACCTGCGCAAGATGCGGCTGTTGCGGGCATATGCCGGGGTGCGACCGCTGTACCAGGTGGAGCCCACCCCCGGCGACGACGACGGCCGGGGGATCTCGCGGGCTCACGTCGTCCTCGATCACGGGGCCCGGGACGGGATCGACAACTTCGTATCGATCGTCGGCGGAAAGCTGACGACGTACCGGCTCATGGCCCAGCAGACCGCCGACGCCGTGTGCGCCAAGCTCGGCGTCAGCGCCCCGTGCACGACCGCCAGCGAAGTCCTGCCCGGCCAGGGCGATCGGCAGCACTACTGGCTGGGCCATCGCCTGGCCGAGCACGAGGCGCAAGGCGGGGGCGACGCCGACCTGATCTGCGAGTGCGAGCTCCTGACTCGCGACGCGGTCTCGGCCTTCATCGACGAACGTTGGCCGTGCTCGCTGGACGACGTCCGGCGAGGCACGCGCCTGGGAATGGGCCCCTGCCAGGGCGGCTTCTGCACCTTCCGCGCCGCCGGCCTCCTCGCCGAGCGCGACGCTGAGCTCTCGCCGTCGGAAGCCGACCGCCAGATGACCGACTTCCTCGCCGAACGGTTCCGTGGCACCCGGCCCGTCGCCTGGGGACGCCAGCTCCAGGAGCTGTGGATCGCGTCCGGGTTGTACGCCGGGGTCATGGGCCTGGGGAGCCTGGCCGATGGCGACGGCTGACGTCGTCGTCGTCGGCGCCGGCCTGTCCGGGCTGACGGCCGCCATTGGTCTGGCCGACGCCGGGGCCCGAGTCGAGGTGGTGGCCGCGGGCCACGCTGCCACCCACTGGACGGCTGGTGGGATCGACGTCGCGGCCCCACCGGGTGCAACGTCGGCGCGCGAGGGCGTCGAGCGGCTCTCGGCGGTCGGCGGGCACCCGTACGCGTTCCTCGCCGCGGCGGTCGAACCTGGGCTGGCGTTCCTCCGCGGCGTCCTGGCTGAGGAAGGCCTCGCGTACGACGGCGAGCTGGGCGACCCGCTTCGGTCCATGCCGACGGCAATCGGCGCTACGCGGCGGGCGTCGATCCTGCCGACCGCCCAGGCGGCGGCGCTCCGCCCGTGGCGGGACGACGAGCGGCTGCTCATCGTGGGCCCGCGAGGGTTCAAGGATTACTGGCCGCAGGCGATCGCCGCGAGCCTGTCGCGGGCCGGACCGTGGGGCGCCGGAGCGGGACGCCCCGCACGTGTTGAGGCCCTGGCCGTCGACTGGCCCGGACTCCGGGACCGCCGAAACCTGAGTGGCCCGGAGATCGCGCGTCACTTCGATGATCCAGCCTGGCGGGCGGCTGCTCTCGAGGTCACGGCCGCCGCCGTGCGACGCGCGGGTGGCGGTCCGCTTCGGGTCGCACTGCCCGCGGTCCTTGGCCTCGACGACCACGCAACGGCCTTTGCCGCGACGAAGGAGGGGCTGGGTACGACGTTCGAGGTGCCGCTGATCGCGCCGAGTGTTCCCGGGCTGCGGCTCTACCGTGCGCTCCGGGCCGCGCTGCGGCGACGCGGAGGGCGACTGGCCATCGGCGAACCGGTCCGCCGCGTGGTCGTCGAAGGAGATCGGGTGGTCGCCGTCGTGCTGTCGGCGGCCGTCCGAACCAGGACGATCCGGACCGGGGCCGTGGTCCTGGCCACCGGTGGGATCGCCGGCGGCGGGCTGATCGGCCGCGCGGACGGCACGTTGGAGGAGCACGTGCTGGGTTTGCCGGTCGAGGCACCGCCGGCCGGATCGTGGTTCGGCGACGGTCCCCTCGATGCCCGTGGCCACCCACTCGAGGCGGCCGGGATCCGGACGGACGAGCGACTTCGCCCGGTGCGCGCCGATGGTGGGGTCGTCCTCGAGGGCGTCGCGGTCGTTGGCAGCCTGCTGGCCGGTCAGCGCTACCTGGTGGAGCGATGCGGCGACGGTATCGCGATAGCCAGCGGCTGGCTCGCCGCCCAGAACCTGGCCGCGGTCACCCCCGCCGCCGCCGGAACCCCGCGACTCGCCGCCGGTGCGCCGGCATGACGATCGCCGACGTCGTCCGGGAGGCGACCGAGATCGAGCCGAGCGCATTCGAGGTCGGGCTGTCGGCCGATGACTGTCTCAAGTGCAACGTCTGCACCACGGTCTGCCCGGTCGCCCGGGTGACGGACCTGTTCCCCGGGCCCAAGTACGTCGGGCCACAAGCGCAGCGCTTCCGAATCGCGACGCTCACCGCCCCGCAGGCCGGCCATGACCCCGAACCGCACTCGCCCGACCGGACGGTCGACTGGTGTTCGGGCTGCGGTTGGTGCACGGTCGCCTGCCCGGCGGACGTGAAGATCGCGGAGATGAACAGCCGCGCTCGCGCTGAGCTGAAGGCCGGCCATCGGCCGCGGTTTCGTGATTGGCTGCTTGGCCAGACCGACCTCGTCGGTCGGTTGGGCGTCCTCACCGCGCCGATCGCCAACTGGTCGCTTCAGAACGGTCTGTTCCGCTGGCTGATCGAGCTCGTCGTCGGCGTCCACAGGCACGCGCCGTTGCCGGTGTTCGCCGGCCGGACGCTCCGGTCGCGCCTCGGCAAGGCGGCCATGCCACGGCCTGAGCCGCCGCCGGATCGGGCGGTCGTGCTGTTCCACGGCTGCGCCGCCAACTACTACGAGCCTCACGTCGCCGAGGCGGCGATCGCGGTCCTGCGCCGCAACGGGTTCGAGACGATCGTCCCGCCGCAGGTCTGCTGCGGCCTGCCGCTGCTCAGCAACGGCCTGTATTCCAGGGCCCGGAGTCGGGCGGCCTCGAACCTGCCGACGCTGGCCGACTACGCCCGCCGCGGCTACCGGATCCTGGGCACGTCGACGTCCTGCACCCACACCCTCAAGGCCGAATACCGGGAGATGCTCGACGTCGACGACGAGGATGCGCGGCTGGTGGCCGAGGCGACGTGGGACATCTGCGAGTTTCTCGTCGACCTCCACGACGAGGGTCGGCTCGACACGGGCTTCGGGCGCCTGGAGGAAACCCTGCCCTACCATGCCCCGTGCCAGCTCCGCGGCCACGGCATCGGACTGCCGGCCCTCGACCTGTTCGCGCTCGTGCCGGGGTTGCGGGCGGTCGACCTCGATCACGACTGTTGCGGCGTCGCCGGCACGTACGGCCTCAAGAAGGAGAAGTACGACATCGCGATGGCCGTCGGTGAACCGCTCTTTGCCAGGATCCGGGCCGCCGAGCCGGCGCGAGCTGCGTGCGACTCCGAGACGTGTCGCTGGCAGATCGAGCGGGCAACGAGCACCCGCGTCCAGCACCCCATCGAGATCCTCGCCGCCGCCTACGCCGCCGCCGACGCCGCGCCGACGTCGCGGTGACCGACCTCGTCGTCGGCGGCGGCGCGATCGGGACGCTGCTCGCCTGGGCGCTGGCCGAGGGTGGCCGGGAGGTGGCGATCGTGCGTCGCGGGTTGGACGGCGCGACAGGTCGGGGAGACATCACCGTCATCGACCGCGACGGAGCCCGGCGGACTGCGTCCGTTGGCGAGGTCCGGACGCCGGCCGATCTCGGCTCGCCACCCGACGTGATCGTGTTCGCGGTCAAGATGTTCGACCTCGAAGCCGCCGCTGCCTCCTGCGAGGTGTGGCCGTCGAGCCCGGGCCTGACCATCGCCAACGGTGTCGGTGCCGAGGCGATCGTGGCCGCGGTCCGGCCCGGGGCGCCGTTGATCGCCGGATCGATCACCGTTTCCGTCGAACTTGCCGGCGACGGTTCCGTGCGGCGTCTGAACCGGGGCGGCATCGCGCTCGCACCGGTGGCAGGGGAGACCGCCGTCATCGATGACCTGCTCGCGGCGTTCGATCGCGCGCGGTTGCGGACGGCGCGCAAGGCCAACGCCGCGGCGATGAAGTGGTCGAAGCTGCTCGCCAATCTCATCGGCAACGCAACGAGCGCGATCCTCGACCTTTCGCCAGCCGAGATCTATGCCCACCCCGGGACATTTGGTCTGGAGCGGCGCCAGCTGCTGGAGGCCCTCGCCGTGATGCGGTCATTGAGCCTCACGCCGGTCGCGCTGCCAGGGGCCGACGTCCGCTGGCTGGCCATCGCTGCCCGGCTGCCGGCCGCGATTTCCCGGCCGATTCTGCAACGGATCGTCGGCGGGGCACGGGGCGGCAAGGATCCCTCGCTGCGACTCCACGTCAAGTCGGGGAGTGGCCCCTCGGAAGTGGCGTGGCTCAACGGTGCCGTCGTCCGCGAGGCGGATCGGCTGAACCTGTCGGCGCCGGTCAATCGCGGGCTCGCGGAACTGGTCGATGCCGTGGTCGCCGACCCGGAGCGGCGGGCCTGGTTCCGCGGCCGGCCGGACCGGCTCGTCGAGACGCTTGGGGCCGCTCGGTGACTCCTATACTCGCCCCCGATGCCGCTCGCTGAGCTCGCCACCTGGATTGCCGTCGTCGGCCTGTCGTACCTGATCGGCGGGATCCCGTGGGGCGTGGTCATCGCCCGTCTCAGCGGCGGACCCGATCCCAGGACGATCGGCAGTGGCCGGACGGGCGGGGCGAACGTGATGCGGGCGCTGGGTCCCCGGCTGGCCCTCACGTCGGGTTTGCTCGATGTCGCCAAGGGGGTCGTGGCGGTCCTGCTCGCGATCGCCGTCGGCGGCGGAATCCCCCTCCAGACGCTCGCCGCGGTGGCCGCGATCGTGGGCCACAGCCGCTCGATCTGGATCGGCTTCCAGGGCGGCCGCGGGATCGCGCCAGGGTTCGGCAGCCTCCTCGTCGTCCAGCCGCTCGTCGCGGTCCTGGTGCTCCCGGTCTTCGCAGCCGTCCTGCTGATCAGCCGCTACTCGTCACTGGCGTCGCTGCTGTCGACGGCGTTCGGTGCGCTGGCGATCGCTGTGCTCGTGGTGGTCGGCGGGCAGTCGCCGCTGTACGTCGTCTATGGCCTCGTCGCCGGCGGGATGATCTGGCTGTTCCACCTCGACAACATCCAGCGCCTCCTCGCCGGCTCCGAGCGCCGGATCGAATGGCGCCGCTGACGCGGGTTCGTTGCGGATACCACGCAGGCTGCTGGTAGGACAGGAATCGCGCGCGCTCAACGGATGGCCAGACACGGATATCGGTGCTGCATGGCCCAGCGGCGTTGGAATCTTTGATTAGCAGCAGGCAGGCGAGTAAGCGCAACGAAGTTCGGCCCCCGGGACGGGCGTGGGCGGGTGCTAGACTTCGGGGCCTGTCGGGGCGTGGCGCAGTCTGGTAGCGCACCAGTCTGGGGGACTGGTGGTCGTCGGTTCAAATCCGGCCGCCCCGACCAAATCCCTCGTTCAACGTGGCCCTCCCGCGGCATGCTCCCGGTGCGCGGGTGCACCGGAGTTTCGCTCGCGGTCACCGGTTCGAAAGGTCGTCGGCCGGACATGTTGCCTTGCTGCAGCTGCCACGAATCAAGGCTGCACGCGTGGCGGCTCTGCATTCGTCGGTTCGGTCCACCGGTCGGCTGAGCGATTCGGCCGGCCGACCCACCTATCACGTCAAGTGGGAGTGGAACAGGGCCGGAGCGGACATCGAGGTGCTCGAGATTCCTGGCCTGTGGAGCGTCGTCCCCACGCTCGATGACGTGCCGCTGAAATCACGACGTCTCATCGCCGGTGCACTCGATGTCGATCCCGACTCGTTCGACATCGAGATCCTCTCTACCGTCGCTCGGGACTACTCAGACACCTAGCCGCACCGACGGACACGGGAGGCGCGGGCCTCCGCCGGGAGGAGCTGCCTTGCTGCGCCGTTAGGTCCGGGACCTGAGTGTGCCGCTTCATCGATCCGGTGGCCAGACCGCAGGGTTCTGGAACGGCCGGCCTCAGCAGCGCCATTGCTCGGGAATGCCTGATTCGGCCGGGCATATCACGGCTGGATTGCATCGTGCCTCGCGCCCTAACGGCCGGCCGTCGTTGGTCGTTGACCAAGCGTGGAGCAGCATCAGCGATCAGCGATTGCAGACGGCCAACGCGCGATCGTTAGCGGCGAGCGGCCCACGTTTCACGTCCTCGCCGCGCCGCTGCTGGCTGGCTGGGAACTGACGATCGACGAGCTGCCCGGCGTGCGGGTGCCCGTCCTGCACCGGCCGGATCTCATGCAGACCGCGCAGCGACTGATCGCAGGAATCCTGGCCAAGCCGATCGATTCGTTCGAGGTGGACCTCGCGGAAGTGCGTCTGGTCCGGCGCACCTATTGAGGCTTGGGCCGGTGGGATGGGTGCCTCTTCCCACGCGGATTGGACTGGCCTTGCCCCCGGTGGACGCCTGACGCAGCGTCGGGCCTCTTCCCCCGGAGGCTGACGCGCGCGGCCGGGGGCATCTTTCGCTCATGAACCATTGTCGACGCCCGCGAGCGCCCTGCACGCACGCCTGGTCGAACGGGTATCGCGCCCCGGCCAACGTCGACCGGGGCGCCTACTCGCGAGTGACTACCCGACGATGATCGTGTAGGTGATGCCCGCCTGGAAGCCGAGCTCCTCGAACTCGTCGTAGGCTCGGAGCGTGTGGGTGCCGCGGCTCAGCGGCTGGATGACCAGGAAGTAGCCCTTGCTGAGTGTCAGGCCGGAGTCCGGGCTCAGCAGGTTGTTCTCGGGGAGCATCGCCAGGTCGGTCGTGAGGATGTAGTCGTCGAGATCGGTCACGGTCCGCCCGTCGACGGTCACCTCGACGTAGGTGAGCAACTCGAACCCGTCGTCGACGCATTCCTGGAGCTCGGCCAGATCGGCGCCGAAGAACGGCTCAGGCTCGAGGCTAGAGCACTCCCAGCCGCCCGGCAGCATGACGAGGAACGAACCTGGCGGAACCTCGCAGGTGTTCGTGAACTCGCCACCCAGCGAGACCGGCAGGAACCAGATCCTGGGATCGACGGTGCTCTGCTCGCAGCGGACCGCGAGGAGCGGGTTGTCCTCGGCCGCCGTGCCCCACGCCCACACGCTCCAGGCGGTGGCGAGATCGGTCAGCGAGTGACCGTGCGCCCGAGCATCGGCCGGGAGGATTCCCCGGACGGCTGGCCCGGCCGCCTGGGCCGCTGGGGCCGCCAGCAATGCACCGATCGCGGTGGCAAGGAGTACCGCGCGCAGACGTCGCATGGACGTGTCCTCCTCTGGGCGGCCGCGGACGGGCGGGACGGACGCGTCCGGCGGGCCTGCCTTCCCTCATCGACCGCCGGGGCTCGGGCACGACCCGGGTCGACCACGCGATGGTACAGCAGGTAGGGCTGTCCAAATCAAGCAATTTCGGACCGATGGTCAGTCGACCGGCTCGACCCGTCCCACTTCGCGGCCGTCGGCGTCGACCAGCCGCCACCGAACGCCCAGGTCGTCGTCGCGACCGCTGCCGAACAGCGTCGCCAGGCGCTTCACGTCTGCGGGCTCGAGGTCGAGCTCACTGGCGAGCTTGGCCAGCCGGCGGCCGATGGCCACCCGGGCGAGGGCCGGGTCGTCGTCGACCAGGTCGTCGCGGACGACGCCTTCCGGATCGTCGACCCCGAGCCCTTCGAGCGTCGCGATCAGGCCCTTGGCACGCCGCTTGTCGCTCGTCGAGAGGTCCGCCAGCCACTTCGCTTCCTTGGGCGGCGGGGGAGGCGCCGGCTCGTTGGCCTTGGCCGCCTTAGAGGTCTTCGTCGCTGTGGGTTTGTCCCTGGCCCGCTTCAGCTGCTCGGCGAGGGGCGACGACGCCGGCCCCGACTCGCGGGCCGTCTCGATGGCGGCCTTGGCCGCTGTCAGTGAGGGGAAGGGGCCGCGGACGAGCGGCAGTCCAAGGTCGTCGGTCTGGGTGCTGTCGACGATGACCCAGGTTCCGGACTGTGGCTCGATCGCGAACCGCCCGTCGCGGGTCTCCCAGCGTCCGCCGCCGAGCCGCTTGAGCGAATCGTCGTTGCCGGCCATGCCCGGAATTTTGCGCCCGAAACCGGGAGGCGCGCAGCGGCGTATCCCTGTCCGAGGCGGCCGAAGGCGCATATCCCGGGGACCAGAGGCCCCGCGGCCGGCGCCGCGGGGCCTCGTCCATCCTGCCCGCGGGCCCTCGGCCCGTCCTACACTCGGCCCCATGACGTCCCGTGAACGGGCCATCGACGCTTCCCAGGCAGAGGGCCTCGTGGACATGGATCCCGAGTCGTTCCGGGCGGCGGCCCACGAGGTGGTGGACCTGATGGCCGACTACCTCGCCGCGGTCGAGCGGTTCCCCGTGTTCCCACCCGTCGAACCGGGTTCGCTCGCGCCGCTGTTCCCGGCCCAGGCGCCTGAGGAAGCGGAACCGCTGGCAGCGATCCTCGATGACTACCGGCGGCTCGTCGAACCGAACGTGACCCACTGGCAGCACCCCGGGTTCATGGCCTACTTCTCGACCACCGCGTCGGGCGCCGGGATCCTCGGGGAGATGCTCACCGCGGCGATCGGCTCGAACGCCATGTTGTGGCGAACCTCACCGGTGGCAACCGAGCTCGAGGTCGTGGTCGTCGGCTGGCTGCGCCAGGCGCTCGGACTCTCCGAAGCGTTCGATGGGCTCCTCACCGATACCGCCTCGACGTCGTCGCTGATCGCCCTGGCCGCCGCCCGGGAGGCGGCCGGGCTGGATACGGCGGCACAGGGCCTGGCGGATTGGACCAGTGTCGGCCCGCCACGGGTCTACGCCTCCGCCGAGGCCCACAGCTCGATCGACAAGGCGTGCATGACGCTGGGCCTGGGACGAGCCGGACTGGTCAGGGTCCCGGTCAACGATCGGTACGAGCTGCGGGTCGAGGAACTGGAGCGGGCGATCGCATCCGATCGCGACGCCGGCCGCCGGCCGATCGCCATCGTGGCAACGGTCGGCACGACGTCCTCCACCTCGGTGGATCCGGTGGCCGCCATCGCCGACGTGGCCGAGGGCGAGGGACTGTGGCTCCACGTCGACGCGGCCTACGCCGGCGCCAGCGCCATCCTGCCCGAGCGTCGTGGCCCGTTCGACGGCTGGGAGCGCGCCGACTCGCTGGTCGTGAACCCGCACAAGTGGCTGTTCACCCCGCTCGACGCCTCGCTGTTCCTGACTCGCCGGATGGACGCGGCACGCGCCGCCTTCTCGATGTCGCCCGAATACCTGCGGACGCTGGACCGCGCCACCCCGGTTCGCGACTACAACGAGTACCAGCCGCAACTGGGCCGCCGGTTCCGGGCGCTCAAGCTGTGGATGCAGCTTCGCTGGTTCGGCCTGGAGGGGCTCCGCCGGCGGATCCGCAACCACCTGGAGCTGGCCTCAACGTTCGCCGGCTGGCTGGACGCGGAGCAGGACTGGGAGCGCCTCGCCCCCGTCCCGTTCGCGACGGTCTGCTTCCGTCACGTCCCGGCGGCCATGCGCGACGACGCCCGGGCCGTCGACGAGCACAACGCGCAGCTGATGGACGCCGTCAACCGGACCGGCGAGATCTTCCTGTCACACACCCGCCTGAGCGGCCGGTTCGCCATCCGGCTGTCGGTGGGCAACCTGCGGACCGAGGCGCGACACGTCGAGCGCGCGTGGGAGTTGCTCCGGCGCGAGTCGGAGGCACTCGGCGAGCGCTAAGCGTCCCTACTGGGCGAAGGTGTCGCAGTTCTTCGCGTCGCCTGATTCGAAGCCCTGCGTGAACCACGCCTGGCGCTGCTCCGATGAGCCGTGGGTCCAGGACTCCGGATTGACCTGGCCCTGCGTGCGTTCCTGGATCCGGTCGTCGCCGACAGCCTCCGCCGCATTCATGGCGTCGGCGATGTCGTCCTCGGTCACATCCAGCACCGTGCCGGTGCCCTCGGCGTGATGCGCCCACACGCCGGCCAGGCAGTCGGCCATCAGCTCGATCTTGACCGCGGCCGAGCCCTCGCCGGTGTCGCCGGTCTGTGCTCGCCCGAGGATCCCGAGGACGTTCTCGATGTGGTGCCCGTACTCGTGGGCGACGACGTAGGCTTCGGCGAACCGGCCGCCCTCGGCACCCAGCTGCTCGAGCTGCGCGAAGAACCCGAGCTCGAGGTACACGTGCTGGTCCGGCGGGCAATAGAACGGCCCGACCTGCGACGTGGCTGTGCCGCAGCCGGTGGAGACCGAGTTCTCGAACAGGATCGTGTTCGTGGGCGGATAGTCCTTGCCCATCTGGGTGGGAAGCGCCCCGTCCCAGAACTCCTGGATGGAATTTACATAGCCCACGATCCGGCAGTCGGCGCGCTCCGAGGCGTCCGTCCCGGACTGGCACTCCTGCTGGAGCGTGGTGTTCTCGGGGCCGGTGACCTCCCCGCCTGGCTGCTGATTGATGAGGGCACTGGGATCGCCGCCCAACAGGATGAACGCGAGCGTCAGGATCAGGCCGAGCCCACCGCCGCCGGCGATCAGCGCTCCACCGCCGCGGCCGGTGCGGCCGCGGACGTCGGTGACCTGGCCCGGATCGAGCCTGGCGTTTGGATCGAAACTCAAGGTGTCATACCCCGTGCGAAATCGGGCCTCCCCGTGCGGGCATCATGACCCCTCCCCCCGTGCATGTGCGCACGCAGGCAACGGGTGGAGCATCGCAGCGCCATCGCGGCCGCACCCTCGGCCGTGGCATGATCGACGCCATCCGGACCCCCAGGAGGTAGTCCCAGACCGTGCCGCCGATCACCGAGTTGACGCGGATCGAGCCCGTCCACCTCGATCGCCTGGAGGCCCAGGGCATCTTCACCACCGGGCTGCTCCTCGAGGTCTCCGAGACGCCGACCCGCCGCCAGTACCTCTCGGATCAGGTCGACGCCACGCCGAACGACGTCCTCACCTGGCGCGACGAGGCGCTGATGCTCAACCTGGCCGGGTTCGGCGCCGATGAGCACCAGCTCCTGATCCAGGCCGGAATCGAGGGCCTGCGCGAGATCCTGGCGCTCGACGGCGACGCGTTCCGGAGGCGAATCCACCAGGCCGCCCTCGAATTGAACGTCGATCCGCCGTCTGATCTTACGATCGCCGGCTGGTGGGAGCAGGCCCGGACCCTGGAGGAGGAGTAGGGCCGAGCGGCTACCATGCCCGGGTGAGCCAGCGCATCGGCCGATCGGCCGGGTCCGTCCTGCTCGCCCTCGCGACGGCGGTCGTCGTGCTGGCCGTGGCGGTCCTGCCGTTCCTGAACCCGATCTGGGTGGCGTTCGCCCAAAATCGCGCCGACGCGATCGCGTGGACCCAGCTCCCGCCAGCAGACCTGCGGGCGGTCACGGACGCGATCCTGCATGACCTGGTGATCGGACCTCCCAACTTCGACGTGTCGCTCAAAGGGTTCACGGTGTTGAGCGCCGCGGAGCAGGGGCACATGCGCGACGTCCGCAATGCGATGCTGGCGTTCTGGGCGATCGCCCTCGTCTCGGCCGTGGCGCTCGTGGTGGTCCATCGGCTGCAGCGTGGCTCTGCCACCTTCTGGCGAGCGGTCCGCCAGGGCGCGATCGGCGTTGTCGTCGGAATCGTCGCCGTCGGCGCGTTCGCCTTCGTGGCCTTCGACGCCGCGTTCGAGCTGTTCCACCGCATCCTCTTCCCGGGTGGCAACTTCGCCTTCGACCCGGCGCGGGACCGGCTCGTCCAACTGTTCCCGCTGCAGTTCTGGTTCGAGACCGCCATCGCGGTCGGCATCGTTGCCATGGTGATCGGTCTCGCGGTCGGGCGGCTGTCATGGCCTCGAGCCAGGGCGACCGGTACCTCGCTGGGGATGGCCGGGCTGCCGCTCGAGACCAGCCGATGAATGGCGTCCCGATCGCCCGAATCCTCGGCTTCGAGATCCGGCTCCATTTCTCGTGGATCCTGATCGTCGCCCTGATCGCTGTCTACGTGGCCGACACGGCCGGGCGGGGCTCTCCGGCGCTGCCGGCCGCGGTCGGCTGGCTCGTCGGCGGGCTGGTCGCGGCGGCGTTCCTGCTCTCGGTCCTGGCGCATGAGCTGGCTCACGCCGTCGTCGCTCGGCGGCGGGGTGTCGACGGCGGCCCGATCACGCTGTACTTCTTCGGCGGCAGCGCTTCGCTCCAGCTCGAATCCGACAAGCCCAAGGACGATGCGGCAATCGCCATCGCCGGACCCCTGGCGAGCCTAGCGATCGGTGCCGTGCTGTTCGTGATTGGCCTCGGATTGGCCGTGGCGGCGGGCACGGACGAGGACGAGATGCTTGCCGGCGCGGCGTTCGTCCTCGCCGCGATCTCGGCGCTCAACCTGATCCTCGGCGGGATCAACCTCCTGCCGGCCTACCCGCTCGATGGCGGCCGGCTCGTGCGGGCGCTGGTCTGGGCGCGATCCGGGGACGAGCGGGTCGGTGCGAAGGCCGCAGCGACCACCGGCCGAACGGTGGGCTGGCTGATGATCGGCTTCGGTTTGGCGTTGATCCTTGGCGGGCGGCAGACCGACGGGGTGATGCTTGGACTCGCCGGCTGGGCGCTGTCGACCGCCTCGCGGGCCGTCGGCCGGCGGCTCGTGGTCCAGGAACTGCTGCGAGACGTCCGGGTCGCCGACGTCATGGAGCGCGAGGTGGCAACGGTTTCGCCGCACCTCACCGTGGACACGTTCGCCGATCGGATCCTCGAAGACGGCGGCGGATCCGCGCTGCCGGTGCTCAGCAACGACGAGGTGGTCGGCCTGATCGGGATGGGCCAGCTCCGCCGTCTGGGCCGGCGGGCCTGGGCGACGACCCGGGCGGAAGACCTGATGATGTCGCCGCCATCGCTACCCCTCCTCGGCCCCGACGACAGCGTGTGGTCCGCCCTCGACCGGCTCCGCCGGAGCAACCTCGATGGCCTGCCCGTGGTCGAGGGCGTCCGATTCCTGGGCGTGATCTCGCGTCGGGCGATCCTGGCCACCATCCAGTCGCGAGCCCAGCTCCAGGGAATCTCGCTCCGTTGAGCGGTTCGTCCGCGCCGGCAGCCACGCCGCGACCGGAGGAGACGCGCCTGCTGAGCGTCGACGAAGCCCGCGACCGGGTACTCGCTGCCATCCCGGAACCGTTGCCCGCCGAATCGGCCGATGTCGTGGCCGCCCTGGGACGAGCGGTCGCGGAGCCCGTGTTGGCGGCGACTTCGCTCCCGCCGTGGGACAACTCGGCAATGGACGGCTATGCGATCCGTGCTGCGGACACGGCCGCTGCGACCGAATCCCACCCTGTCGCGATCCGGGTCATCGGCGAGGTGGCGGCCGGTGCACCGCCACGAGTTCGCGTCGAGGCCGGCATGGCCATTCGAATCGCCACCGGGGCGCGGCTACCGGACGGCTGCCGACGCGGTGATCCCCGTCGAGCTGACGACGCCCGTCGACGCGGCCGGGAACTCCACCGGGCCGCGGGGCCGTGACGCTGCCGGTCCGCTGCCAGCGGCGATCCTCGCGCACGCGGTCGTGCCGGAAGGTGGCTCGATCCGCCGGGCGGGGAGCGATCTCCGCTCCGGCGTCGAGCTGCTCGCCCCCGGGATGACGGTCTCGCCCGCCGCGGTGGCCCTGGCTGCCGGTGCGGGTGCCACGACGATCCGCGTCCACCGCCGCCCGCGGGTCGCGGTCCTGGCGACCGGCGACGAGGTCCGGGCGGCCGGGGAACCCCTGGGCGAGGCCGGGATTCCGGATGCCAACCGGCCAGCCTTGCTGGCCCAGGTCGCCGCCGCTGGCGGATTGCCGATCGATCTCGGGATTGCCACCGATTCCCTCGACGACGTGGTTGGCCGGTTACGCGGCGCGCTGGCCGAGGGCGCCGACGTCGTCATCGTCTCGGGTGGGGTGTCCGTCGGACCGTACGACGTGGTCAAGCCGGCGTTCGAATCGGTCGGCCAGATCGATCTCTGGCGCGTCGCCGTCCAGCCCGGCAAGCCCTTCGCGTTCGGGACCGCGCCCCGCACAGACGGGACGCCCGCGCTGTTGTTCGGCCTGCCGGGCAACCCGGTATCGAGCGTCGTCACGTTCGAGCTGTTCGTCCGGCCGGCCCTCCGGCGCCTCGCGGGTCACCACCGGCTGCTGCGGACGGTCGACCGCGGCGTGCTGGGCGAGCCCGTCTCGAAGAGCACCGGCCGGCGGGCCTTCCTGCGGGTGGTGGCGGAGCGTGACGAACGGGATCGGCCGCGGCGCGATGCGACCGGCCGCATCATGATCCGCCTCGCGGGCGGGCAGGGGAGTCACGTGATCTCGGCCCTCGCCGCAGCCGACGGCCTGGCGGTCATCCCGGAATCTAATGACGAGCTTCCGGCCGGCGCCGAGGTTGAGCTGTGGTGGCTCGACCCGTCGTAGGCCAGCGAACGGAGAACGCATGGATCACCCCAACACTCCGCCCGGCAAGCCCGCTCCCAGGGCCGAGCGGCGGCGCCTGACCCACGTCGACCGGACCGGCCGGCCGCGGATGGTCGACGTCTCGGACAAGCAGGTCACGCCCCGCCGCGCCATCGCCGAGGCGTTTGTCCGGATGGGCCCCGAGACGCTCAGCCTGGTGATCGACGGCGGCAACGAGAAGGGCGACGTCCTCGGCGTTGCGGAGCTCGCCGGGGTGATGGGCGGCAAGCGGACGAGTGACCTGATCCCGCTCTGTCACCCACTGCCGCTCACCGATCTGGTCGTGCAGGTCACGCCCGATCGCTCGGCCGGCGGCCTCCGGATCCGGGCGGAGGCCGCGACCACCGGCCAGACCGGCGTCGAGATGGAGGCCCTGACGGCGGCTTCGGTGGCCGCGTTGACGGTCTACGACATGGTCAAGGGCGTCGAGCGCGGGGTCGAGATCGGCTCGATCCACCTGGTGTCCAAGACCGGCGGCAAGAGCGGCGATTGGCATCGCGATCGGGCGTCCGAGCCGGGCCGCCGGCCCGGACCCCGGAGTGCCGGCCGGATCGGTGGCTCGCGGAGGAAAGGCTGACCCGTGTCCGACGAGCAGGTGCCGCGGTCGCGGAGTCGGGGACGATCGCGTTCCGCGATCGTCATCACGGCCAGCGACCGGAGCGCCGCCGGCGAGCGCGAGGACACCTCGGGGCGTGCCGTCGCGGACCGGCTGCGGGAGCTGGGGTTCACGGTCGAGCGCCTCGTCATCCCCGACGACCGGCCGCGGATCGAGACCACGCTCGTCGCCGCCGCGACGCGCCACCGGCTCGTGGTCACCACCGGCGGGACCGGCCTCACCCCGCGGGACGTGACCCCGCAGGCGACCCTCGCGGTAATCGACTACGAGGTCCCCGGGCTCGCCGAGGCGATGCGGGCCGAGGGTCGCCGCCACACGCCGATGGCCGCCCTCAGCCGCGGCGTCGTCGGCGTCCGGGGAGGATCGCTGATCGCCAACCTGCCGGGTAGCCCGAAGGGCGCCCTGGAATCGCTCGACGCCCTGGCGCCGGTTCTCGACCACGCGCTCGAGACGCTCGCCGGTCCGTTCGACCATGCCGCCCACGCGGACCGGGCGGATCTTCCGGGGGCGGCGCCGGCCGTGGACGAGGCCAAGGCCTGATGTTCGACGTCTACAGCCACGTGCCCGGCTACCCGCTGGTCTTCCTGCTGTTCTGGGGCGCGGTCGCCTACTTCTGCCTGGCGATGGCCCGCCACCTGCGGGTCTTCGCGGCGGCGCGGGCACCCGGTCCAAGCCTGCTGTCCGATCTGCCGCTTCGGGTTGGCGGGTTCATCCGGTACGCGCTCGTCCAGTCGCGGATGTTCCGCGACCTGCGGGCCGGGCTGCTCCACGCCGGGATTTTCTGGGGCTTCGTCCTGCTGACGATCGGGACCGCGAACATCGTCACCGGCGGCCTCATCTCCGCGGTTCTCACGCCGCCGTTCGACGGTGCCCTGTGGGCCGCGATCACGGCGATGCAGAACGTCGTCGCGGTGATCGTCATCGCGTCGATCGGCTGGGCGTTCTGGCGACGCCTCGTCAGCCGGCCCGCTCGGCTGACCTACAACCGGGACGCCCTGCTGATCCTGTCGCTGATCGGTGGCGTGGTCCTCTCCGAGCTCCTCGCCGAGGCCTTCGAGATCGCCAGCCATGGGGAGAAGGCGGGTGCGATCGTCTCGTCCGCCATCGCCGGTCCGTTGCGGTCTGGCCTGCCCGCCGGGGCGCTCGAGGTCGGCTTCGGGCTGCTGTGGTGGGGACACATGGTCCTCGTCGCGGCGTTCCTGGCGTACTTGCCGTACAGCAAGCACCTCCACATCGCCACCAGCTTCCCCAACATCTGGTTCCGCAAGCTCGCCCCTCGGGGCGAGCTGCCCAAAATGGACCTCGAGGACGAGAGCGCGACGTTCGGCGTCAAGTCGCTCGCCGATCTCGGCTGGAAGGACCTCCTCGACGGCTTCACCTGCACCGAGTGCGGCCGCTGCCAGGAGGCCTGCCCGGCCTGGAACACCGGCAAGCCGCTCAATCCCAAGACCTTCATCATGGGTCTGCGGGACATGTCCGTCGAGGCGGAGCACGGCCTGAACCTGATCCCCAACTCGCCGATCGTCCGCGAGACGCACGGCCTCGACGACGGCCTGTCGGCGACCGCCGTGGCAAAGCCGATCGTCGACGACGCGATCCCGTTCGACGCCGTGTGGGACTGCGTCACCTGTGGTGCCTGTGTCGAGGCCTGCCCGGTGACGATCGAGCACGTCGACAAGATCGTGGGGCTGCGGCGCAACCTCGTCCTCGAGGAGTCGCGGTTCCCGCAGGAGCTGACCGGGGCGTTCCGCGGGATGGAAGGCCAGGGGAATCCGTGGGGCCAGCCTGCGTCGGCCCGGGTCGAGTGGACCCGGGGATTGCCCTTCGCCGTCCCCACCGTCGCCGAGGTCGCGGCCGCGGGCGAGCTGGAGGGGCTCGACGTTCTCTACTGGGTGGGTTGCGCGGCTGCCTTCGACGAGCGCAACAAGCGGGTCGCCCGCGCCTTTGCCACCTGCCTCGATGCTGCCGGCGTCCGGTTCGCGATCCTGGGACAGGAGGAGTCGTGCACCGGCGACCCGGCCCGCCGGATGGGCAACGAGTACGTCTGGCAGATCCTGGCGTCGGGGAACGTCGAGACGCTCAATCGCTACGGGTTGGGGGAGCGGACGATCGTGACCGCCTGTCCCCACTGCTTCAACACCATCGCCAACGAGTACGGCCAGCTGGGTGGGGCCTTCAAGGTGGTCCACCACTCGGTGTACCTGTCGCAGCTCCTCGCCGATGGCCGTCTCCGCGTCGTCGAAGGTGAGGGAGCCAACGGTGCCGCCTCCGTGACCGTCCATGACTCGTGCTACCTGACCCGTTACAACGGGGTCGTTGCCGCACCCCGTGACGTCCTGGGCGCCGTGCCCGGCATCGAGATACGCGAGATGGAGCGCAACGGCCGGCAGACCTTCTGCTGTGGCGCCGGCGGCGGGCGGATGTGGATGGAGGAGAGCCGCGGGACACGGATCAACGCCGAGCGGACCCGCCAGGCGCTGGAAACCGGCGCCTCGACGGTGGCCACGGCCTGTCCCTTCTGCGTGGTCATGCTGCGTGACGGGCTGACGGACGCAGGCTCCGAGGTGGCCGCCCGCGACGTCGCGGAGGTCCTCGCCGGATCACTCGACCCGGTGCAGCCCGGCCGCCGAGCCTTGCCCGTCCTGCAGTAAGCGCGACTCGACATCGTTCCCGCGGGATCGACCGGTGTCACATTCCGCGGGGCTCGCGACTCCCTGTCGCGTGCCTGGAGGTCCCCTGCGCCTGCGCCTTGCCCCGGCCGTTGTCGCCGTCGCCGTGACGGCGTGCGCCGGGACGCCATCTGACGGACCTGGGACGTCCCCGACGGCCACGGCGACGGCCCGACCTACCATCGAGGTCACCGCCCGGCCAAGCCCGAGCCCGAGCCCGACTCCGCCGGCGGACGTCCGCCTCGAGCTCGTCGCCGATGGCCTCGAGGCGCCCGTGGGTCTCGTGAGCCCGGGCGACGGGAGCGGGCGCGACTTCGTCCTCGACCAGACCGGCCTGATCCTCACGCTCCGGGACGCGGAGCTGTTGCCGGAGCCGTTCCTCGACCTGACCGACCGGCTGGTCCGTCTCAATCCCGAGTACGACGAGCGGGGCCTGCTCGGCCTCGCGTTCCACCCCGACTTCGCGACGAACGGCCGGTTCTTCGTCTACTACTCGGCGCTGGCGACCAGTGGTGGCAGCGATGACCACGACAACGTCCTGAGCGAGTTCCGGGTCGAGGCCTCGGGCGAACGCGCCGATCCCGGATCGGAGCGCGAGGTCCTCCGCTTCGGGCATCCGCAGCCGAACCACAGTGGCGGCGGACTCGGGTTCGGGCCGGATGGCCACCTCTACCTGGGTACCGGAGACGGCGGTGGCCGCGGCGACGCCGATGTCGGCCATTCGCCGGGCGGCAATGCCCAGGACCCAACGCGTCTCCTGGGAAAGGTTCTCCGCGTCGACGTCGACGCCGCCCAGAACCAGGACCCGGAGATCTACGCCCTCGGATTCCGAAATCCGTGGCGGCTGGGGTGGGAACCTGCCGGTGATCGCCGCCTGCTGGTGAGCGACGTCGGATTCGGGCGGTACGAAGAGCTCGACGTGGTGGAACAGGGCGGCAACTACGGCTGGCGGGTTCGCGAGGGCCGGCACTGCCTCGACCTGGCCGACCCGCTCGCCGAGCTTGCGACCTGCCCGGACACGGATGCAACCGGCAAGCCGTTGATCGATCCGATCCTCGAGTATTCCCACCAGGAGGTGGGGCTGGCGATCGTGGGTGGCTACGTCTACCGCGGCTCGGAGATGCCGGACCTGCGCGATCGGTACGTCTTCGGCGACTGGAGCGCCGACTGGCAGACCAACACGCCGACCCCACGCGGCTCGTTGCTGGTCGCCGATCCGCGGCCCCCCGGCAGCGCCTGGACGTGGGAGCGGCTGACCATCGCCGGCGGGCTCAACCAGTTCGTGACCGGCCTCGGCGAGGATTCGGTCGGCGAGCTGTACGTGATGACGCGTCGAGAGACAGGCCCCTTCGGCGGGTCGGGGGTCGTCTATCGCATCGCACCGGCCGGGTGACGGCGTCAGCGGTGGGTCTGCGAACCGTGAGCCGAGCCGAGCCGGCGGTCGACGAGGGCGCCACCGTCGGCGGCGGGCCCGACCTGGCCTGGTTCGATGCAGCCTTCGAGCGGTTGCGGCCGCGGCTCCTGGCTCTGGCGCGGACGCTCGTCGATCCCGCTTCCGCCGAGGACGCTGTCCAGGACGCGTACCTGCTCGGTCGCGATGCGATCGGTCAGCTCCGCGACCCGAACGCGGTGGATGCGTGGCTCAAGCGGATCTGCGTGACCCGCTGCTACCGGGTCCATCGCCGGCGACGGCTTCTGGACCAGGTACTGGAGCGCCTGGCGCCGCCTCCCGCGCCCACGGATCGCGACGCCGGAATCCGGGCCCTCGTCGAGCGACTCCCGGACCGCCAGCGGGTCGTGGTCGTCCTCCACTACGGGCACGGCTACACGCTGGCGGAGATCGGGGAACTCATCGGCGAGCGGCACGACAACGTCCGGGCGATCATCTCGCGCGCCCGCCGGAAGCTGCTCGAGGCGTGGCTGGAGGCCGAGCGATGACGACCTGCCGCCGGACCGCCAGCATCCTCGCCGCCTCGCTCGACGGCGCCCGGCTCAGCGACCGTGACGCCCGCCACCTCGCCAGTTGTGACCGATGCGCCGGCGCGCTCGCCCGGATCGATGCCATCGATTCCGGGATCCGGGCGGCGATCCGCCCGCTCGTGCCCTGGCCGGAGGGCCCGGCCGGGCTCGCGACGACCGCCGTCGGCGCCGTGCCAGGCGACGTCACGGTCCGGCGTGTCGAGGGCCGACGAACCGGCATGCTGCCGGGCCTGGGTCTGGCGTCGATGGCTGCCCTGCTGGCGGTCGGGCTGCTGGCCGGTATCCGGCTGGCGACGGGGCCGGCAGCATCCCCCGCACCCAACCTGCTGCCCCTCGCGATGGCGCCTGCGGAGGAGGCGCTCCACCGTTCGGGGCTGCGTTGCGAGGCCGTCGCAACGGGTGTCGAATGCTCGAAGCGTCTGGCGGACGGATGGCGACAGGTCGCCCTGCTCGAGGGCTCGGCGGGCAGCGCCCGCCGCATCGAGGTTCGTCTGGTGGCCGGGCCGAATGCCTACCCCCTGGAGGACGTGGTCGCGGCCCTGAGCGGTCCATTGAAGGCGGCACTGGGCGGCACCATCGATCTCGGCTCGCCCATCGGGGACGCGCTCACCGACGACGGGACCGCCTGTAACTGCGCTCGCTCGGTTGACGGCGGGACGATCCAGCTCGAGGGGGATCGCCGCTCGGGTTATGTCCTCAGCCTCGGCGAGTAGCGTTGCCTGGCCGCGAGCACGGCGAGCACCGACGCGGCAAGGGTCAGGAGGCCAGGGGCCCATGGGTCCCCGACGGACGCTGCTGGAGCGGGGTCGGATCCAATGTCCGTGGGCGGCGGCGTGATAATGGGTCCCCCAGAGCAAGGATCAACGCCGGCCACGTCCATCGTGAAACGCTCTCCGACGGCCCGTGCGAACTGCTCTTCGGGTGACCAGGTCCATCTGACGTCGAATGGGTGCTCGGGCTCGAGCACAGGGTCACAGGCCACCGGCGCCTCGAGACGGAGCATGCACTCCAGGCTCACGGCCTCACCCGGTGCGAGCCGTACTCCGAGCGCGATTGCATCGACGCAGGACGCAAACGCCGGGACGTCAAGGAAATTCACGGCACGGTAACTCGCCCCGATGAGTTCCAGCTCGACCTCACTGAGGCTCCGGAATCGCACCACGGCCGTTGACGTCGCGCCGACCGCGACCGGCGGCCCGGTCTGCGTGATGCTGCTCCGGATCAGCAACGTCGGATCGGTCGGGCACGTTTCCGGGGCGTCGGCGACATCGATCGAGAACCGATAGTCGATCACCGCTGTACCGCCGCCGTCGGCTTCGACGGTGGCTATTACGTGTGGCCAGGTCAGGTCGCAGGCTTGCGGATCCTCGATCTCGATGACGCAGTCGATGACCATGGATGCCCCCGGATCGAGGAGGGTGTCAGGCACGCCACAGACGTCCGTGATGTCACGGCGGACCGGTCGGACGAGCACGACATTGGCGGTCACCGGCTCGCCATTGGTGTTGGTAACGACGAGCTGGACCGGATAGGGCTGTCCCTTCGTTGCGGTCGGCGCCGCGATGTGCTGGATCTCGAGGGTCAGCTCACCGGCGCCCTGCGGCTCGGCCGCGGCGGTCGTCGTTGCCGCGGCGCAGAACGCCACGAGCGCGAGTACCAGGGCAGTGCGGAAGCGGCGGGCTTGCATGACGACCTCCGTCCAACGGGTCGAAGTTTGTAGGCGCCCGCCGGCGACCGCCCGCTCAGCCCGGGAGCTTGGTTCCGCAGCTGATGCAGCGGGCGTCCGTCCACAGATTGCCCATCCCGCACTTCGGACAGCGCTTCTCGCCTTCGGTGGAGACCCCGAATGGGCTCTCCGCTTGCGGTGCGGCTTCGCGGCGTTGGCGCCGGAGCATCAGCAGGAGGGCGACGATGCCGACGGCGGCAGCCCCCGTCAGCGCCAGGAAGAGTTGCGCTTGGTCCATGGCGGCACCTCTCCGTGGCTGGTGCCCGAGCCCCCGGTGACCGGACACGCCACGCGCGCTTAGCGTGCCACGCGTTGTGCCAGCAGGCAACAGGACGAGACCGATACAATTCGGTCGTGTCGGGCACGTATCGCCTCACCGACGACCAGCAGATGCTCCGGGACGCCGTCCGCGTCCTGGCCGACGACCGCATTGCCCCTCGCGCCGCCGAAATCGACAAGACCGCGGAGTTCCCGCAGGACGTGCGTGAGCTGCTGGCGGCCCACGACATCCTGGCCCTGCCCTTCCCCGAGGCATACGGCGGTATCGGCGGGGACCTGCTCACGGTCTGCCTCGCGATCGAACAGATCAGCCGGGTGTGCGCCACCAGTGGCCTGATCCTGGCGGTCCAGGAGCTGGGCTCGCTCCCGATCCTGCTGGCTGGGACCGACGACCAGAAGGACCGCTGGCTGCCGGGTCTCGCGTCCGGCAAGCAGCTCGTCGCATTCGCCATCACCGAGGCCGAGGCCGGCAGTGATGCCGCGGCTGCCCGGACCCGGGCCGTCCGCGATGGGGACGACTACGTCATCGACGGCGCCAAGCGGTTCATCAGCCAGGGCAGCGTGGCCGACCTGGTCGTCGTCTTCGCGGCCACCGACACGGACGCCCAGGCGCCTCGCCACCGCCGGCTCACCGCGTTCGTGGTCGAGACGTCCACACCCGGCTTCGAGGTCACCAGGATCGAGCACAAGATGGGCATCCGCGGCAGCCCCACCGCCGAGCTGGCCTTCACCCGGATGCGCATCCCGGCCGCGAACCGGCTGGGCGAGGAGGGCGACGGTTTCAAGATCGCGATGCAGACCTTCGAGCGAAGTCGGCCGGGAATCGCGGCCCAAGCGGTCGGCATTGCCCAGGGTGCGCTGGAGGTAGCCACCCAGTACGCCCGCGAACGGAAGCAGTTCGGCAAGCCCATCGGCGAGCTCCAGATGATCCAGGCCATGCTGGCCGACATGGACGCGCAGACCGAGGCCGCCCGGCAGCTCCTGTACAAGGCCTGCGTCGAGATCGATGCCGGCGCGCCGGAGGCCGCCCGATGGTCGGCCATGTGTAAACTCGTGGCCGGTGACACGGCGATGCGGGTCACCACCGACGCCGTCCAGGTGCTCGGCGGTTATGGCTACATCGACGAGTTTCCGGTCGAGCGGATGATGCGGGACGCGAAGATCACCCAGCTCTACGAGGGAACGCAACAGATCCAGCGCCTGGTGATCGCCCGCTCGCTCCTCGGCCGGAGCTGAGGGCCGCACCGCCGACCGCCCATCGGCAAGGAGGTCCGCCCAGTGGTCCGTATCGTCGTCCTGGTGAAGCCGGTCCCGGATACGGCGTCGGGCGGCGAACGGCTCGGCGCGGACAACCGGCTGGACCGGGCGGCCGTACCGGCCGTCGTCAACGCCAACGACGAGTACGCGCTCGAAGCCGCGCTGAAGCTGACCGAGGCACACGGAGGCGAGGTCACCCTGCTGTCGATGGCCCCGCCGACGGCGCCCGACACGCTCCGCAAGGCCCTGGCGATGGGCGCCACCCGCGGCGTCCACGTGACCGATCCCTCGCTGGCCGGGTCCGACACGCTCTCGACCGTACGCGTCCTGGCCGCCGCCGTCCGAAGTCTCGAGTACGACCTGCTGCTCGCCGGCGCCGACACGTCCGACGGGGGTGCGGGGGTCGTGCCCGCGGGGATCGCCGCGCTGTTGGGCCTGCCGTACCTGTCGTACGCCGCGTCGATCGAGCCCGATCCGGACGCCGCCACCGTCCGAGTCCGCCGCATCAGCCCAACCGGCTTCGACGTCCTCGAGGCCCCGATGCCGGCCCTGGTCGTCTGCACCCAGGCACTGGGTGAGCCGCGGTACCCGTCGTTGAAGGGGATCATGGCCGCCCGATCCAAGGAGATCGCGACGCTGGACCGGGCCGGCGCCGGGGACACGGGCGGCGATGTGGGCGGCGAGGTGGCGCTGACAGCGGTCCTCGAGTCGCGCAAGCCGCCGGAGCGGGCGGCGACGCGCGTGGTCAGGGGGCCCGCGTCGGATGCGGCCAAGGAGCTGGTCGGGTTCCTCGTCGAACGGAGGATCGTCTGATGGCCGGCCTGTGGGTCGTCGGCGAGGTCGCGCCGGACGGATCGCTGGCCAACATCTCCGGGGAGGTGGCGACCCTCGCCCGGACGCTGGCCGAAGCGTCCGGCAGTGAGGTGACCGGGGTCGTGATTGCCGCCGACCCGTCATCCGCCGCGACGGAGCTGGCCCGCTACGTGCCGCGGGTCCTCGCCATCGCCGATCCGGGGCTGGCAGACGTCGCCTGGGCGGTGCCCGCGGCGGAGCGGCTGGCGGCGCTCGTTGAGCAGGAATCCCCGGACTACGTGCTCGTCGGTGCCGGGCCTGACGGGCGAGACGTCGCCGGCGTCCTTGCCGCGCTCACCGGCTGGGGCGTGCTGGCCAATGCCACGGCCGTGACCTGGGCCGACGGGCCGACCGTCGAGATGAGCGTCTTCGGCGGCAAGCTGATCACCTCCAGCGGGTTCACCGGCGATCGCGGGATCGTGACCGTTCGGCCAAACGTCGTGACCGCCGAACCGGCGGCGAGTGCCGGCTCGGTCGAGACCGTCGCTGCGCCTGGGACGCCGACGCTGCCGCGGGTCAAGGTCGTCGACCGCGTCCAGGAGGCCGGCGCCGCGGCGCCGATCGAGGAGGCGAAGATCATCGTCGCCGGCGGCCGGGGGATCGGGGGGGCGGACGGCTTCAAGCTCGTCGAGGAGCTTGCGTCCGAGCTGGGCGGCGCCGTCGGAGCCACCCGGGCCGCGGTGGATTCGGGCTGGATCAACTACAGCCAGCAGATCGGCCAGACGGGCAAGATCGTCAAGCCGCAGCTGTACTTCGCGCTCGGTATCAGCGGTGCGATCCAGCACAAGGTGGGGATGCAGACGGCCGAGACGATCGTCGCCGTCAACCGCGACCCCGATGCACCGATCGCCGAGTTCGCGGATCTCGTGGTCGTGGGCGACCTGTTCGAGGTCGTCCCGGCGGTCCTGGCCGAGCTTCGGGCTCGGAACGGCTGACCGGCAGGCGGACGGGGAGCGGGGCACGTGGGTGAGCTGGCCCAGCTGCTGACGATGAGCGCCTTCGTGGCGCTTGCCCTGGCGATCGCCGTGGTCCTCCGCCGCGCCGGGCGGGTCATCGCCGAGACCCGCGACATCGAGGTGTTCCGGCGGGCGGTCAAGGACCTCGCCGGCCGGGCCGAGGCATCGCTGGGCGGCCTTTCGACGCGGATCGACGGCGTCCGTCGCCAGACGATCCCGCCCCAGGACGTGACCGACAACCTGACCGCGGCCGCCGACGCCGTCACCCGCTATCTCGCCGAGGCGCGCGCCCTTCGGGGACCGCAGGGTGCATCGGAGATCCGCGATGCGATGGCCCAGGAGCTGGAACGGGCCGGACGGGCGATCCAGATGATCGAGCACGGCTGCTCGATCCTCGCCGCGGCCCGGCGGGGCAACCGGGAGCTGGAGGCGCAGACGGCGGTCAAGCGCGGCTACCTCAACCTGCTCCATGCCCGCGAGGGGATTGCCCGTCAGGCGCTGCGGACCGCCCAGATTCCGCGGCAGGAGGCGCCACTGTTCGAGCGACGCGTTTGACTCGATCACACCCATATGTAGTGGTATGATCGGTCCACACCACTAGGGCTAGTGGTGCGAAGCAGGCAGGAGGCCGAATGCGCTGTCCCCAGTGCGGCGCCCGCGACACGCGCGTCGTCGACTCGCGCGACCTCGATGACTCGGCCACGATTCGCCGGCGCCGCGAATGCGCCACGTGTACCACCCGGTTCACCACCTACGAGCGGGTTGAGGCCGCCCGGCTGGTCGTCGCCAAGCGCGACGGCACCCGCCAGGAGTTCGACCGCGAGAAGCTCGCCTCCGGGCTGCGCAAGGCCCTGACCCGGCGTCCCGTCCCGGACAACGCCGCGGACCTCGCGGCCGACGCGATCGAGGCGGAGCTCCGCTCGTCTGGCCTCAGCGAGATCCCGTCCAAGCGGGTCGGCGCGCTGGCGATGGAGAAGCTTCGCCAGATCGACCAGATCGCCTACATCCGCTTCGCCAGCGTCTACCAGAGCTTCGACGACCTGGAGGACCTCAAGCGCGAGGTCGATACGCTGTTCAACGAGCGCGACACGATCGCGGTCGACGTCGGCGGAGGCAGCACGAGGCCCCGACCCAAGTGAGCGTCCTCTCGGACCGCGACATCCGGTCGGCGATCGAGGCCGGCGACATCGGCATCCGGCCGTACGACCCCAAGGATCTGCAGCCGTCGTCGGTCGATCTCCACCTCGACCGCTCGTTTCGGGTGTTCCGCAACAACCGCTATCCGTACATCGACGTCCGCGCGCCGCAGCCGGACCTGACCGAGCTGCTCAAGGTCGCCGACGACGAGCCGTTCATCCTGCACCCCGGCGAGTTCGTGCTGGGGCAGACCCTCGAGTGGGTCGAGTTGCCGAACGACATCGTCGCTCGGCTAGAAGGGCGGTCGTCTCTCGGGCGGCTTGGGCTGCTCATTCATTCCACGGCTGGGTACGTTGATCCTGGCTGGAAAGGCAACTTGACCCTCGAGCTGTCGAACGTCGCGAACCTGCCGATCGCCCTGTACTACGGCATGAGCATCGGGCAGATTAGCTTCTTCAAGATGAGCTCAGCCGCCGAGCGGCCGTACGGCTCGCCAGAGCTGGGCTCCAAGTACCAGGGCCAGTCGGAGCCGACGGCCTCGGCGTTCCATCGGGACTTCGCCAATGGCGGCCAGCGGAAGGACGACAAGGTCCGGCCGTGAAGGCGCCGCGGCCCGTCTTCGTGATCGTGGCCCTGTTCGCGCTCACCCTCATCGCCATGCCCAAGGGCGACCTGCCCGGCGGTCCATTCGGCCTTGGTTACCTGGTCGGGATCCTTCTGCCCGCCGTGCTCGTCTCGGCGGCGTACGTCTGGTGGTATCGGCGGCGCAAGACCTGAGTGCAGCCGGCGGGTAGAGTGACGCTCCCCGCCGGAGGCGCCCACCACCCGTGACCGATTCTCAGCGCCCGTCGATCCACGTTCGCGGGCTGCGCAAGGTCTACGACGTCCCTGAGCGCGACGCCGGCGTCCGGGCGGCAGCGGGTAGCCTGTTCCGGCGCAAGACCAAGGCCATCGCCGCGGTCGATGGCATCGACTTCGACGTGATGCCTGGCGAGATCGTCGGCTTCCTCGGCCCGAACGGCGCCGGCAAGACGACGACTCTCAAGGTCCTCTCGGGCCTCCTGTACCCGACCGACGGCGAGGTGGACGTGCTTGGCCACGTGCCGTGGCGCCGCGAGAACAGCTACCTGCGGAAGATGACGCTGATCATGGGCCAGCGGAACCAGCTCGCCTGGGACATCCCGGTCATCGATTCCTTCGAGCTCAATCGGGCGATCTACGGCATCGCGGACGCGGACTACCGAACCCGCCTCGACGAGCTGATCGAGCTGCTGGAGCTGGGCGACCTGATCCGCAAGCCCGTCCGGAATCTGTCGCTGGGGGAGCGGATGAAGGTCGAGGTTGTCGGCTCGCTGCTCCATCGGCCGGAGGTGCTGTTCCTCGACGAGCCGACGATCGGTCTCGATGTCACGATGCAGCGCCGGATCCGCGGCTTCATCGCCGAGTACAACGAGAGGACCGGGTCCACGACCCTGCTGACCAGCCACTACATGGCCGATGTCGAGGCGCTGTGCAAGCGGGTCCTCGTGATCCACCACGGCAAGCTGCTGTACGACGGCGACCTCGTCGGCCTGATCGCCCGCTTCGCGCCCCGCAAGACGATCACGGTCGACCTGGAGCCCGGGACGACGCCGCCGAGCGCCGAGCAGCTGACTGAGCTCGCCGGTGAACCCGACGCCGTCACGGAGCAGACTCCCGAACGCCTGGCCCTCCGCGTCCCGCGTTCGCGGACGGCGGCGGTGACGACCCAGCTGCTCGCGATGCTCCCGGTGGTCGATCTCGTCGTGGAGGAGCCGCCGATCGACGAGGTGATCGACCTGGTGTTCGCTGCGCCGGCCATCGACGCCTCGGACGGCGCCCGAGCCGACTGAGCGAGCCGATGCGTCGCCTCCCCGCGGTCTACGCCGCCAAGTTCCGGACCGAGATCGCGCTCCAGCTGGCCTACCGGGGTGCGATCGTGATCTGGCTGCTGGGCCTGCTCCTCGAGCCGATCATCTACCTCGTCGTCTGGACGACCGTCGCGGCGGCCCAGGGCGGCACCGTGGGTGGCTTCACCGTCGGCAACTTCGCGGCGTACTTCACGGTGCTGATGATCGTCAACCAGCTGACGTTCACCTGGCACTTCGAGTTCTTCGACTGGCGGATTCGCCACGGCTTCTTGTCGGCGATGCTGCTCCGCCCGCTCCATCCGATCCACAACGACGTCGCCGAGAACCTGACCTTCAAGGCCCTGACCTTCACGATCGTGGTCGCCCGTCGCGATCTTCCTGCTGGTGTCGTTCGGGGCGACGGCCGAAACGCAGCCGTGGCACGTCGTGGCGTTCGTCCCGGCGCTGGCCCTGGCCATGTCGCTGCGGTTCGTGGTCGAGTGGACGCTCGCCCTGGTCGCCTTCTGGGTCACCCAGACCGCCGCGATCAACCAGGCCTACTGGGTCGTCGTCCTGTTCCTGTCGGGCCAGGTCGCGCCGCTCACCCTCTTGCCTGGTCCGATCCAGGCAATCGCGACCGTGCTGCCGTTCCGCTGGATGGTCGCGTTCCCGGTCGAGACGGCTCTCGGGCGACTGTCGCCAACGGAGATTCTGCTCGGCTACGCGATCCAGGTCGGCTGGATCTTGGCCGCGCTGGCCGTCCTTCGCGTCGCCTGGCGGGCGGGCATTCGTCGCTATTCCGCGGTCGGGGCGTAGGCGATGGTGCGCTCGCTCCGGATCGCCTGGCTGTCGCTGCGGCTGGGCGTGCTCAACGCGCTCCAGTACCGCGTCAACTTCGGGGTCCAGATCATCCAGTCGTTCATCGGCCTGGTCACCGCGTTGGCCGGGTTGGCCATCGTGTTCGGCCAGACCGACAACCTCGCCGGCTGGCGCCAGGAGGAGCTGCTCGCCCTGGTCGGCGTGTTCCTGCTGGTGGGCGGTCTGATCAACGTCGTCATCCGGCCCAGCATGGAGCGGCTGATGGAGGGCGTTCGCCAGGGGACCCTCGACTTCACCCTCACCAAGCCGGTCGATTCGCAGCTCTTGGTGAGCGTCCGCCAGGTCGAGGTCTGGAGGCTGGTCGACGTGGCCATCGGCGGTGTGGTCCTGGGCATCGCGATCGTCGGGCTCGGCCAGCGGATCGGAGCCGATCGGGCGCTCGTGTTCGTGCTGCTCGTCCTCGCCGGCGTGGCGATCATCTACAGCTTCCTGCTCATGCTCTCCACGCTGGCGTTCTGGCTGGTCAGGCTCGAGAACATCCTGGTGATCTTCGGCACGATGTACGAGGCCGGCCGCTGGCCGGTGGGCATCTACCCGCCGTGGCTGCGGGCGACGCTGACCCTGGTGGTGCCAGTCGCCTTCGCAATCACGGTGCCGGTTGAGATGCTGGTTGGTCGGGCGGAGCCGTTGAGCGTCGTGGGTACGCTGCTGCTGGCGGCAGCCTTCCTGGTTGTCTCGCGCTGGTTCTGGCGGCTGGGCCTGCGGCACTACACGGGAGCATCGGCATGACCATCAACGACGCGGTCGACTGGCGACGCGACCTGGGCGGCGGGTTTCGGGTGGCGCTCGTTCGGGCCGGCACGTTCCGGTCCGATGCCGGCGCGCTGTTCGGACCGGTGCCCCGGATCCTGTGGGGGCGGCTGGTCGACGACGAGATCGACGCCGATCACCGGCTGCTCCAGGCGCTCAATTGCCTCCTGATCGAGACGCCTTCGGGCCGCGTCCTCGTCGAGACCGGGATCGGCGACCGGATCGACGACAAGACCCGAGCCATGCGCCAGGCCGAGGGCCCATGGATCGTGCCCGCGCTCCGGACGGCCGGCTTCGACCCGGCCAGTGTCGACATCGTGGCGATGAGCCACCTCCATTTCGACCATGCCGGCGGGCTCCTGGCAGCCGATGGGTCACGGGCATTCCCGAGGGCGCGGATCGTGGCCCAGCGGGCCGAGTGGGAGATCGCCCTCGGCTCCAACCCGCGGCTGGTGGCGTCGTATGTCCAGCCGGAACTCACAGCTCGTGGCCGACTGGGGCGCTGAGGGCTGGGTCGACGGCGAGCGTGAGTTGATCCCGGGGGTCTCGGTGGTCCCGACGGGCGGGCATTCGGCCGGCCACCAGGCAATCGTGGTTCGGGCGCCGGGGGCGCCGCCGCTGGCGTTCTTCGGCGACCTGGCGATGCGGCCGTGGAGCGCCAACCCGCGCTGGGTGACCTCGTTCGACGACTTCCCGTTGGACTCCGTGTCCGTCAAGGGCCAGCTGTTCGCGCAGGCGGCCGAGGAGGGATGGACGGTGGTGCTGTCGCACGAGGCGGAGCGGCCGGTTGGGCGCCTCGTCCCGGATCGGGATCGGTACCGGTACGAGCCCGGCTGAGTCGCACGGATCCATCGGTTACGCACGGCGTGCGTATTGGACGATGGATCCTTGCGCGATTCGAGCCACGCGGCCCAGATCCGTGCACGAGGCTCGTTCGCAAGGCTGATCCGCGACGGCCGGGCCTTGCCTACCACCCACCTGGTGCGTGGATGACGATCAGGAGGGTTTGGGTGCCGGCAAAATGGACTCGACCCACTGGCGAGCGGTCGTCTCGTCGAGCGGCGCCCCGACCACCCCGCGGATGAAGCCCTGAGGGTCGATGAAGATCTGCGTCGGCAGGGCGTACACCAGGTACTGGTGGAAGATGTGGCCCGAGACGTCGGCGCCGATCGTGTACTCGAGGCCGTACGTCTCCGCGTAGCGACGCCCCTGGTCGACCGTCTCCTGGACCTCGACCGCGACCAGCTCCAGACCGCGGTCGCGATACGCCTCGTGGACCTCGCGCAGGACCGGCGTCTCCGCCTGGCACGGCGGACACCAGCTGGCGAAGAAGTTGATCCAGACGCCCTTGCCGCGGAGATCGGCCAGCCGGATCGGGTTGCCCTCGAGGTCATGGAGCACGAACGTCGAGCCGTCGCCGAGGGCGACTTCCAGCTCCGGCGCCAGTGACCCCGGCTGGAGGCCGACCGTCGGCGAGCCGATCACGAACGGTGTCGGCCGTGGGTCGCGCGGGCCCACCGGCCCGATCGCGCCGAGTGGCCGGGTGATCGCCAGCAGGATCCCGGCAGTGCCGACGACGAGCACCACGGCCAGCACGACCTGCCTCGCGCTGAACGGGCCGATCAGGCCGCGTTTCGGGCGGCGTTGCGGCGGGGTCGGCGCCGGTGACGTCGTCGGGGTTGGCGCGGTCAAGGCCGGCTCAGACCCCGGACAGGAACGTGAAGTACTGCGGCAGAAGCGCCAGCCAGTTCATGACCATCGCCACACCGACCGCCACCACCAGCAGGCCCCCGATCACGGAAACGGTCCGCCCGTGGCGGAGCAACGGCCGGAGGATGGTCGGCGAGCGGTCGTAGACCGCGGCAATCAAGAGGAACGGAACGCCGAGTCCCAGGGTGTACGCCACCAGCAGCAGGCCGCCCTGGAGGACCGTCCCGCTGCTGATGGCCATCGTCAGGATCGAGCCGAGGATCAGGCCGATGCACGGCGTCCAGCCGATGGCAAAGATCGCCCCGAGCCCGAAGGACGCCAGCCAGCCGCCTCGACTCGTCACGATCCGCCCGCCCAGCCGGTCACCGAACGACGTCCCGCCCGATGGCGACGCCAGCGCGACCGAACCCGTCGCCCCCGCCACCGATGCCGCCGCGCCGGCGTCGAGCGGCCGGTACGTCCGCTCGAGGAACGGAATGCGCAGGATCCCGGCCAGGTTGAGCCCGAGGATGATCAGGATCACCCCGCCGACCTGGCGCATGGCCGGCAGGTAGGCGGCGAAGCCGCCGAGCGCGTACGTTGCGGTCAACCCCAGCAGGGTGAACACGGAGCCGAAGCCGAGGACGTAGGCCAGCGCGTGTCGCAGGGCCAGGAAGCGCGACGGCGCCGCTCCAGGGTCGCCGCGAGCCGCCGCCACGGCGCTGAGCTGGCCCAGGTAGGCCGGCACGAGCGGTAGCACGCAGGGCGAGAGGAAGCTGATGATCCCGGCGCCGATCGCGAGGGCGAGCGTCAGCTCCGATGTGGGCATCGGTCAGTGGCCGCTCGGCGCCGGCTGGCCGTCGAGGACCTCGCGGAGCAGGCGGCGGAGGGCCGCGGCGCTCGTCGCCAGCTCGAGGCGCCGCTCGCCGAGCTCCACGACCGGGATCACGGCAAAGTACCGACGTTCGAGGTCGGGATCAGTGGCGATATCGCGCTCTACGAGCGCCGGTGCGGGAAGGCCGCTCGCCAGCCGATCGGTCAGCAGGGATTCGAGGATGGCGCGGGTCTCCTCGCACAGGTGACAGCCGTCGCGGCCGTACAGCACGAGGTTGGGGAGTGGCGTCGACGGGTCACCGGTCACGCTCGGAAGTTTAGGGGAGGGCGCCTCAGCGCCCTCCCAAATTGGCGGCCGTCGGGGGGAGGACCTGGCGGCCTGATGACGAAACGTCGGCGATCTCGCCGCGGTTCCCGTTTCGGGGCCGCCCAGACCGAGGCTGTAGGATTCTTTACCTGCGCCCCCGTAGCTCAGTGGACAGAGCGAGGCCGTCCTAAGGCCTGCGTCGGCGGTTCGAGTCCGTCCGGGGGCGCCAAATACTCACTACTGAGCTTGTGGGACGTCCGGCCACCGCTCGGCGATGAGGACCCATGGAATGGTCGACGAAACCCAGCATCAGGCCGCACCTGTGTGACTGGATGGGAATGCGGACTCTGGTGCGTGTCCTCGCGGCCTTGCTCTTGGCTGGATGTGGCAGTCCAAACCCATCGGATGTGCTGACGCCATGCGTTCAGCAGTCATTCCGCGCGGAGCTACACGTCGACCCGACCGACGACCGAAGGATATGGGCGACCGACTACGCGACGGGGCAGGACTTCATGGTGAAGCCACACTCACCGGCAGTCTTCGTGATCGACCCCAGTAGGCCGACAACGGTTCTCAACAGCCAGGGCAACGTGTTCTCGTTTGCCGGTGAGATCATTCGAACGGCGTGCGTGGACCTCGCCAATGGCGCGATCTACATTGGTCCCGAGGACATCCCCGATCCGAACCGATCGCCCTAGATCGACCTCCTCGCGTCATGACGCGTCCGCGGCGAGTGGCCTCTCTACGCGGCGGGACTTCGATCATCGACCAGGTTCAAGTGATCGAACTCCGGACTATTGGGCGAGATGGTCGATGGAAGGGGGAAGTAGCACAGTGCCCCATTGCCGTTGCCGTCGATGCCGGCGGCGAGGGCGGGCGGCAGATTCGGCCGCAACGCGAGGAGATCGGGGATCGTGATCCACGTGAACTTCCGGCCACACCCGCCATCAGGCGACGCACCGGACACGGGTGCCGCGAGAGTGACGATCAGTAGGGCGGAGAGGGAGCTGGCGAGGAGTCTGCGAGGTGCGAGCCGGCGCATGGTGATCCTCCGTCAGAGCGTTCCCCGGAAACAGATGAGTCTAGTGCTGTCCGGAGCGGTCCCCGACAGATACGAGCACTCTCCGGTGCCTGGACGCACCGAAATTGGCCGCTCTTGGCTCACGGCGTTGAGCGGGGTCCGCTCGCGCGCAGCATCCCGTTCGGCGTCTCGTTCATCCGGGTGGTCGACGGTGTCGACGTCCGCCGCCCGCTGGAAGCCGCCGAAGGCCGGCGGGTCTTCGAGCTCCACGCCGTTCGCTAGGTCGTCGGGATCCAGAACCGAAGCCGCCCTTCGCGTTCGTCCTCGAGGACGCCCCCGTTCCGCTCGATGACGGCTCGCGACGCAGCGTTGTCGACGTTGCAGGTCACGAGGGCAGGGTCGATCCCGAGGCCACGGGCAATGGCCAGGGCCTGCCGTAGCATCTCCGTCGCGTGACCGCGGCGCCGGGCCGACTGCCGGACGTCGTAGCCGATGTGGCCGCCTGTCTCCAGCAGGTCCGGCGTCAGCCGATGCCGAATGCCGATCCGACCCAGGTAGTCGTCGCCCTCGATCCACCACAATTCCGTGCTCGGGACGAAACCGGCGGGCCGGGGCGTCTCCTCGAGGCGCTGCGCCCGGACCTCCTCCGTGAACGCCCGAAAGGCTTCGTCGCTCGACCAGGCCCCATCCCGCTCACGGAGGTAGTAGCCGATCACCGTGTGGTCATCCGGCGTGCCTCGCCGCTCGGCGCGGAACTCGTCCATCGCGGCCGCAAACGAGGCGCGAACGCGCGGATCCGGCAAGAGCAGCTCAGGCATCGGTCGACCGTCAGTCGCGGTAGAGGACCGTCGCGATATCGGCCTCGTTGCCGGCCGCGTCGGCGAGCGTCCACCAGGCGGGTGCGAAATCGTCGCGGACCAGCCGGCCGCCCGCGGCAAGGGCTGCGGCGACACGCGCCTCAGCCGCCTCTGGCGGGACCCAGACGGCGATGTGGATGGCGCCGCCACCGTCGGCCCGGAGCTCGTCCATCGACTCGAACCAGAAGCCGGGTCCGCGATCGTGCGGATCGACCAGGTCCTCGTCAGGGCTGTCGGGGCGAGGCTCGTAGCCCAGCACGACCCGCCAGAACGGCATCACCTCGGCGGCGACCTTCGCTCCCGGGATGACGACCAGCGACTGGACGGCGGCCGGGTCGCCGATCAGGCCCCGGTCCCGCGCCACCGCCGAGATGCGGCGGGCCAGGTCGAGGTCGCGCTGGCTCATCCCGTAGTAATCGTCGTTGGTGGTGAGGAGGCGGACCGTGACGCCCTCGCGCCGGGCGTCGACGTCAGGCGGGTGGTCGTCGATGCCCTCCAGTGCGCCGATCGCGGCGACGAACTTCGCGCTCTCCGCGAACGCGGCGGTTCGGAAGAGGGTGCAGGCGCCGTCGCCGATCACCCGCCAATCCTCGACGCCTTCGGCCTCGTGGAACTGTGTTGCAGTGATCCTGTCGTTCATCGCCCGACCGTACTGCCTCCTCGACCCGCCCTGCAAGGCATGGTCCAACGACATCGCCTAGCATCTCCGGGCCGCGCCATCGGGAGGATTCAGGCGCCGGCAAGCCCCCAATTCCCAAGGAGGAGTGCGAGGATGCGAACGCTCCCGCGCCGGGCGCTCGGGCTGATCGTCGCCGTCGCGACGGTATTCGGCTCCGCAGTCCCGGTCATCGCCGCCGCCCCTGCCACGGACAACGGGCCTGCTGCCAAGGCCACTCGTCCGGACAATCGACCCGGACCGTTCACTGAGCGCTACGAGGCGCGCCGCAAGGCGGCACAGGAGCTCATCCTGTCCGGCCAGGCAGCGCCGGACGCGAACGGCGTCGTCCAGCTGGCCGACGACAAGTACTTCGAGGCGGCAGTCGCCGGCACCGGTCGCCTGTTCACGATCCTTGCCGAGTTCGGCACGGAGGCCGCGGGTCGGTTTGGTCGGGTCCCGGGTCCCGCGCACAACGAGATCGCCAAGCCAAATCGCGAGATCGTCGATGGCCAGGCGAACCCGGACTACGATCCGGCCCTGCCCTACGACAACTTCAAGGCGTGGACGGCCAACTTCAACGCCGCCTACTACGACAACCTGTTCTTCGGCGACACCGACTCGATGGCCGATTTCTACTCGGCGCAGTCGTCGGGCGCCTACACCCTGGCGGGTGACGTCGGGGCGCTCAGCGAGACCAACGATGGCTGGGTCACCGTGCCGGGCAACGCGTCCCTCTATGGCGACAACGCGATCGAGGACTTTGGCGGCGCCTGGCGCTTCATCCAGGATTCCGGAAACGCGTGGTACGAGGACGCCCTGGCGGCTCTCGGTTCGAAAGCCGCGGTCGAGGCCTACCTGGCCACGTTCGACGTCTGGGATCGCAACGACTGGGACGAGGACGGCAACTTCGACGAGTCCGACGGCTACATCGACCATTTCCAGGCGGTCCACGCCGGTGAGGGCGAGGACGCCGGGGGCGGCGCCCAGGGTGGCGACGCGATCTGGTCGCACCGCTGGTACGTCAACCAGACCGATTTCGGGCTGACCGGCCCGGCGCCCGAGCGATTGTTCGGTGGCGCCCGGATCGGCGAGACCAACTACTGGATCGGCGATTACACCGTCGAGGGTGAGAACGGCGGCCTGGGCGTGTTCGTCCACGAGTACGGCCACGACCTCAACCTGCCGGACTTCTATGACACCAATGCCGGCGAGAACGGCACCGCCTTCTGGACCGTGATGTCGTCAGGCTCATGGCTCGGCGACGGCACCGAGGACATCGGTACCCGGCCCGACTACATGGGCCCGTGGGAGAAGCTCCAGCTCGGCTGGCTCGCCTATTCGGTCCTGACGGAGGGTCAGGCCGAGACGTACACCCTCGACCCGTCCGAGGCCGTCATCGTCGACGTCCCGGATCGGAGCATCGAGACCGCGTACACGACGCCCGCCTCGGGCACGAGCGCCTGGTGGTCATCGACCGCCGACGACCTCAACACGACCCTCGAGAACAGCTTCGACCTCAGCGTGGTCAGCAAGGCCACGGTCTCGGCCAGCGCCTGGTACGACATCGAGGCCGGCTTCGACTATCTCCATGCCGAGTACTCGGTCGACGGTGGTGCCACCTGGGTTGCCGCTGCCGATCCACTGACCGGGTCGTCCAACGACCGCTGGAAGACTCTCAAGTACACGATCCCCGGCGGCAGCGCGGACACGCTGTTCCGCTTCCGCTTCCAGAGTGACGGTGGCGTCCACCTCGCCAACGTCTTCCTCGACGACTTCGTCGTGAAGTCCGGCGGGACCACGATCTTCACCGACGACGTGGAGAGCGGCACCGACGGCTGGACGGCGGACGGTGGCTGGAAGATCAGCACGGGCACCGAGACCAGCGTCGGCGATCGTTACTACATCGCCGAGAACCGCACCTACGTCGGCTACGACACGGGGCTCAACACCGGTCCGTACCAGTTCAGCTTTGCGCTGACCGATCCGGACAAGGTCGAGCACTTCTCGTTCCAGGACGGCCTGCTGATCTGGACGGTCGACGAGACCTACACCGACAACAACACCAGCTCGCACGCCGGCCGGGGCCTCGCCTTGCCGATCGATGCTCGGTTCACCCCGTTCAAGTACTCCGACGGCACCCAGCCGAGCAACCGCCGGCAGCCGTTCGATGCGACCTTCGGGCTGCAGGCCGTCCCCGACGGCCCCACCCAGGACCCGCAGCCGGCACAGCCGGCATTGCCGTGCGCCGGCCTGCACAAGCAGATCGTCGTCGGCAAGGGCCAGTCCCAGGCGATCGGCTACCTGTGTGCGTGGCCGACGGCCCAGGAGCGGGCGGCGATCCCGAGCTTCGTCGACAGCGGCGAGAACGCCTACTGGGATTCGACCAACCCGCAGAACTCCACCAAGGTCGCAGGCACGGGCCTGACCATCGAAGTGACGAGCCAGACCACGGCTGGCCCGCTCACGATCGAGGTGGACTACTCGGGCGACTGATCACGATCGAGCACGAACCAGAGCGGCCCGGGTAATCCACCCGGGCCCTTTGGTTTCGATACGTGACCGGTGCTGTCCGATATGCGGCGGATCATCAACGTGCATAGGAGGCAGGCATGACCAACGGCGCATTCGAGAACCTGGACGTCGGCGGCAAATCGGTTCGGCTGTACGCGAGCGGCATCGACGTCGCCAAACCCGGCGTCGTGGTCTACCACGCCTGGTGGGGCCTGAACGACGACGTCCTCGCCTACGCCGATCGGCTGGCGGACGCCGGCTTCTCGGTGGTAGCGCCGGACCTCTTCGGCGGACAGGTGGCGACGACACAGGAGGATGCCAAGACGCTGGCGCAAGGGTCGGACGAGGAAGCGATCAACGGGATCGCCCTCGCCACCATTGATCGCTTGGCGGAGTCGCTTGACGCGGACGCCCGAATGGCGGCCGTGGGCTTCTCGTTCGGCGCCCACTGGGCCATGTGGAGCCCGACGCAGCGCGATCGCGTCGTAGCCTCGGTCCTGTACTACGGCACGACCGGCGACGGTCTGACCGAGGCGTCGGTGCCTGTCCTGGGGAACTTCGCCGAAGACGACCCGTTCGAGGACGACGAGTGGCTCGCGGAGTTCGAGAAGACGTTGCGAGACGCCGGTCGCGAGGTGACGATCCACCGCTACCCGGGGACCGGCCACTGGTTCGCCGAACCGTCGAAGGACGCCTACCGGCCCGAAGCCGCGGACCAGGCGTTCGAGCGGACGGTCGACTTCCTTCGGACGCAGCTGAGAGCCGGCGCCCCCGCTCGCTGACACCGCCGCGGGCCGCGAGCCCGCCGCCCGGCCCATGCAACGATTCGCGTTGCCCCACCGCCATACCATGCGAGCGCGGCCACGAGTGCCGCGCCGCAAGTGGGACGGGCCGTGGACCAGCGGACGCTCGTGGAGCGGGCACGGAGGGGCGATCGCGAAGCCTTTGCCGTGCTGGCGCGAGCGACCGCCGCGCGATTGGACGCGGCCGCCAGACTCGTCCTCCGGGACCCGGAGCTCGCGCGCGACGCGGTCCAGGAGGCGCTGATCCGGGCGTGGCGGGACCTGCCGGGGCTTCGCGATCCTGACCGGTTCGACGCCTGGATCCACCGACTCGTCGTCAACGCCTCGATCGACGAGGCGCGCCGGAGACGCCGGCGCGTCATCCAGGTCGACGTCACTCCGATCGATCTCGCCGAGCACGAGGACGCCTACGGCCTGATGGCCGACCGAGACGCCCTCGACCGTGCGCTCGCCGAGCTGACACCGGAAAACCGGGCCCTCGTGGTCCTGCACTACTACGTTGGACTGCCCGTGCCCGAGGCTGCCGCCTCGCTGGGTATCAACCTGGGCACGGCGAAGTCGCGGCTGCACCGGGCGATTGCCACGTTGCGCCACGCCTTCGACGCGGAGGGCACCGATGCGGCTCAGCCCGTCGGAGGAGGCCGAGCATGAGCGCCATCGATCGCTTCGACAGCGACATCGGCGGCGCGTTGGCCGACCTGGCCCGCCCGCACTACCCCGACTACTTCGACACCGTCCTCGAGCGGGCGATGGAAGCTGACCAGCGCCCGGCCTGGACGTTCCCCGAAAGGTGGCTTCCGATGGGCGTCATTGCGCTCAAGTCAACGCTCGTTCCACGCTGGCCGTGGCGTCGGGTGGGTTTCGTCGTCGCACTTCTCGCGCTGCTCCTTGCGGCCACGTTGTTCGTGGTGGGCTCCGGCAAGCGGGCTGCACCGCCGTTCGGCCTGGCGAACAACGGCAACGTGATCTACGTCGCCGATGGCGACATCTACGGCCGCCCCGTCAAGGGAACGGCAGGCCGGCTCCTCGTCGGCGGGCCCGAGACCGACGTGTCTCCAATCTTTTCGCGGGACGGCACCAAGTTCGCGATCATCCGGGTCCACGAGGAGACCGACACCGGAGCGGTGGCCAGCATCCTGGTCGCCAATGCCGACGGATCGGACCTCCATACCGTGGCCGGCCCCGACCTCGAGCCGCACTGGTGGGAATGGTCGCCTGACAGCTCCGAGATCGCGATCGCAAGCAAGGATCCGAAGGCCCCGCCGCTATCGATCGTCAACGTCGTGGGCGATCCGGTTCGGCGAACCGTCGACGTCCCGTTCCAACGCGACTCGATCGTCTACTGGCGACCACCCGACGGACGGGAGCTGATCATCGTCGACAGGACCGGCTCCCATGCATCGATCGAGGTCGTCAAGGCCGACGGTTCGGACCTCCGGACGTTGGTCGAGGGCCCGATTGCGAACCCGTTCTCGTTCACCCCGGACGGCAAGCTCATGACCTACACCACCGCCGCGCCGGATCGGCCGATGAAGCTCTTCGCGATCGATCTGGAAAGCGGCGAGTCGCGTGAGCTCGGGACAGATCTGCCGGCGCTCCCGAATCCGGGAACGGAAATGATCCATGCCGGTCACGGGTTGCTCACGCCGGACGGTCAGCGGATCGTGTTCGGGCGCTACTGGGGGTACCGAGCGCCGGGGACGATCATCCACCAGCTGTGGGTCATGTCGTTCGGAGGTGATGGTTCGGACGCCATCCCGGTGAGCGATCCGGTCCGGGCCGATCACGATCCCTTCTTTGAGGTGATGTCGCCCGATGGGACGACGGTCCTGTATCGGGATGATGTCACCGAGCAGGTCATCGCCGCCAACCTAGCGGACGGCTCGAAGTCGGCCCTGCCGTGGACCCTCCAGGAACTCACCGACTGGCAACGCCTGGCTCGCTAGGCCAGGCCTCCGGTTCACCGAAGCCGGGCACAATGCCTCCCGATGAGTGGCGTTGGACTCTCGGACCGATCTGCGGGCGAGCAATTCCGTCCGGATCTCGAGGGACTCCGTGCGGTCGCCGTGCTGCTCGTTCTGCTCTATCACGCCGGCGTGCCCGGGTTCGGGGGCGGGTACGTCGGCGTCGACGTCTTCTTCGTCCTGTCGGGCTTCCTGATCACCGGGATCATCGTCCGCGAGCTCCGCGAGACGGGCACCCTCGACTTGCCCGCGTTCTACGCCCGACGAGCGCGTCGGCTGCTGCCGGCGGCCGCGCTGGCCCTGCTGGCGACGGTCATCGCGTCCGTGCTGTTCCTGCCGCCACTCCGCGTCGCCGATGTCGCCGCCGATGGAGCGGCGGCCGCCCTGTACGTCTCCAACATCCGGTTCGCCGTCCAGGCGACCGATTACCTCCAGGCCGACCTCGCGCCGTCGCCGCTGCTCCACTACTGGTCGCTCGGCGTCGAGGAGCAGTTCTACCTGTTCTGGCCGGCGCTGCTCCTGGTCGTGAGCCGGGTGGGGTGGGGGACACCGGGTCGGCTGGCGGTGGTAGTGGGCGTCGTGTCGGCGGGCTCGCTGGCCCTGTCGTTGGGGCTGACCCAGGTCAATGCCCCCTGGGCGTTCTACTCGCTGCCGACGAGGGCCTGGGAGCTGGGCCTCGGCGCGGCGATCGCCCTGCTGGCGGCACGATCGTGGGCACCGGGCGGGCGCGTGGCAGTCGCGGCGGCGACGGCCGGGCTGCTGATGGTCGTCGTCGCGGCCTGGCAATTCCACACGGGGACGCCGTTCCCGGGTCTTGCCGCCCTTCTGCCGACGCTGGGCGCGGCGCTCGTGATCGTCGCCGGACTGGGAGCCGTGCCTTCGTTTCCCGGCCGTCTGCTGACCCTGGCGCCGATGCGGTTCCTGGGCCGGATCTCGTACTCGCTGTACCTGTGGCACTGGCCGGTCCTCGTGATTCCGGCCGCGATGGCCGGCGCGGGGTTGCCGTTCGGGGTGCGGGTCGCCCTTGCCGCCGCCACGATCCCGATCGCGGCCGCCAGCCAGCGTTGGGTCGAGGATCCGATCCGTCGCGGCCGCGTGGTCGGGCTGGGGACGCGGCGTGGGCTGGCTGCCGCGGGTGCGCTGACGCTGGTCGTGGCGGGGTCGTCAGTCGCGCTGGGAGCCTGGGCCGGGCTCCATCACCAGTCGACCCCGCCCGGAAGCTTGCCGCCGGACATCACCGGCGTCCTGGGGACGCCGCGTCCGAGCGCGGCACCCGGAACGACGCCGGGGCCGACGCCAACCGATCCGATTCCGACCTCGCCGCCCAACGCCCAGCCCGTGCCGGCCAACCTGCAACCGCCGCTTGGCGCCGCCCGTGACGACCTGCCGATCGTCTACGACGACGGCTGCCACGCCGTCCAGCTGGCGGTCGAATCGGGGGCCTGTGCCTATGGCGATACCACCAGCTCGATGACCGTGGTCCTGTTTGGCGACTCCCACGCGGCACAATGGCAGCCGACGCTGGAGCGCCTCGCCATCGAGAACGGCTGGCGGCTGGTGTCGCTGACCAAGGCGCTCTGCGGCGCGGTCGACCACCCAGTGTGGAACGGCCAGCTCAAGCGCGGCTACCCGGAATGCGACGCCTGGCGCGTCGCGGCCCTGGCCAGGATCGCCGCGGAGGATCCCGTCCTTGTCGTGGTCGTCAACAGCAAGTTCGCCAAGTTCGATCTCGGTGGCCGGGAGGCGACCGCCGAGGAGACGCTCGCCGGCTGGGATGCGGCCCTCGCCTCGACGCTCCGCGCGGTCGATGCCGCCTCGGGTGCGGTGGTCCTCATCGGCGACACGCCGCAGTCCGGGGTCGATCCGCCGGTCTGCCTGTCGGCCCACCTCGATGACGCCCGTGCCTGCGCAACCGCCCGTGCGGAAGCGATCGATGCCGACCGAATGACGGCCGATCGGTTGGCGGCCGAGACCGCCGGGGTGGGGTTCCTCGATCCCACGGCCTGGGTCTGCCCGTCGGACCCGTGTCCCGTCGTGGTCGGGAACCTGCTCGTCTATCACGATGCCGGGCACATGACACGGACCTACTCGACCGCCCTGGCGCCATACCTTGCCGCGGCCCTTCCGCCGGTGGTTCCGGCCCCCTGACGTATCCTCGGGCGGTGACCCGGCAGCGAATTCCCGACGAGGTGCTGAGCGCGGCGCATGCCCGGGCGAAAGCCCGCGAAGCCCGCGACTGGCCGGAGGCCGACCGACTCCGCTCGGAGATCGAGGCCGCCGGCTGGAAGGTCGTCGACCGCGGCACCGACTTCGCCCTGAGCGCGCAACGCCCGCCGGACGTGGTCGAGGACGGCCGAGTCCGCCACGGTGCCAGTGGCAGGGTTCCGTCGCGATTGGACGAAGCTCCGGTGGGCGTGGCCAGCGTCGTCGTGCTTGCCACCGACTACCCGGATGACCTGGAGCGCGCGCTCGCCGGCCTCCGCGAGCACGGCCCGGATGGGACCCACGTCGTCGTCGTGGCCAACGAGCCCTCGGCGGAGCAGGCTGCTGCGCTGGACGCGCTGCAGGTCCTCGAGCCGGGTGGGCCCGGCCTCGCGACAGAGGTCGTCTGGACCAGCGACCGGCTGGGCCATGCGGCGGCGCTCAACGCCGGGATCCGGCGGGCGGCGGCAGGTACGGTCGTGCTCCTCGACACCAGCGTCGAGCCGACCGGCGACGTCATCACGCCGCTCGCGGCCGCGCTCGACGACGAGACCGTCGCGGTCGCGGGCGGGTGGGGGATCGTGTCGTCCGACCTGCGCCACTTCACGGACGCGCCGGCGGGTGATGTCGACGCGATCGAGGCCTATGCGATGGCGTTCCGGCGATCCGATTTCGCCGCGCGCGGCCCACTCGACGAGCATTTCCGGTTCTACCGCAACCTCGACATCTGGTGGAGCCTCGTGCTCCGGGATGAAGGAGCCGGGGAGACCCCGCGGCGAGCCCTCGCCGTCGACCTGCCCGCCCAGCGCCACGAGCATCGCGGCTACGTGAGCGTCCCGGAGGCTGAGCGCGACCGTCTTTCGCGACGCAACTTCTACCGGATCATCGACCGCTTCGGATCACGCCTCGACCTGGTCTCCGGCAAGGACTGATAGGCCGCCGCAAGGCCCCTGCAAGGCCCCTGTCCATGGGTTGCGGGGTTCGATACCCGGCGCATGTCATCATGGGTTTGTACCCATTTGGAAGAACTCCAGCACCCGCCGCGCTCGCTTCGCCGGTGGTTCGGGTACATCCCCCACGATCTTCGAGGAGGTCTGCTCATGCAGACGATGAAGACGCGCGCCCTCGTCCGGCTCAGTGAGTCGAACATGACGCTCAAGGATCTCGACGAGGACATCCGCAACCGGCCGATCACCAACCTGGACGGCGACGAGATCGGCAAGGTCGACGACCTGTTCCTCGATCAGGAAACGGGCAAGGTCCGCTTCCTGGTTGTCGGTCAGGGCGGCATCCTCGGCGTCGGGAAGAAGCACTTCCTGATCCCGGTCGATGCCATCACGACGGTGGAGCGGCACGCCATCCGGGTGAACGTCACCGGCGATCGCGCCAAGCTGATGCCGGAGTTCGACGAGAGCCGCGGCGAGCCGAACTTCGAGTCGGTCTACAGCTGGTGGGGCTACGAGCCCTTCTGGACCCCGAACTACCGGGAGCCGGACTTCTTCAAGCACCGTCAGCCCGTCAGCTGATCCGCGTTCCAGCCACGCGCCGGACGGTCGATGTACCGTCCGGCGCGTCTTTGATTTCCAGGCCCTTGGCCGCGAGTTCCGCCCGCAGCGCGTCGCTGCGGGCGTAGTCGCGTTCGGCGCGGGCAATGGATCGGGCGGCCACCAGGGCTGCCACCTCATCGCCTAGCCCCGGTGCATCCTCCGTTGTCGTGCCAGCCTCCCAGACGCGGTGGAGGTCGAGCCCGAGGACGAGGTCGGCGTCGAGGAGCAGCCAGCGGCGCTCATCCGCGGCCAGCGAGGAGCGCGCGATCTCGCGCACGACGGCGAGGGCCGCGGGCAGGTCGAGGTCCGAATCGAGTGACTCGACGAATCGCTCGTGGAGGGCCCGTCCGTCGACGGAGAGGGGAGTGGTTGGGGCATGCGCGCGATCGACTCGAGGCATCGTGTCGCCGTCCCCGCCGTGACCCGCGTCGCCGGCGGCGATGCCCTCGGGCCGGTCCCCGGCGGCCGGCGCCTCGAGCGTCGGCGGCGCCGCCCAGGGCCCGTCGTCGGGTGGCGGACCCAGCGCCGCGACCCGTGACCGCAGCGATGCCAGCGCCGCGGCCGCGCCGGCTACCGACTCGTCGGAGTAGTTGAGCTTTCGGCCGTACCGGCTCGTCAAAGCGAGGTACCGGAGCGCCAATGCCGGCAGACCCTCGTCAGCGAGCTCTGTGACGCGCTGGAAGTTGCCCGCGGACTTGGCCATCTTTCGGCCGGCCATCAGCAGGTGCTCGCCGTGGACCCAGATCCGCGCCGGTGGCCCACCGACAACGGGCGCCGACTGGGCGATCTCGTCCTCGTGGTGGGGGAAGACGTTGTCGATGCCGCCGGTGTGGACGTCGAACCGCTCGCCCAGCCAGCGGAGGGCCATGGCCGAGCACTCCAGGTGCCAGCCGGGAAAGCCCTCGCCCCAGCGCGGCGTCGGCCAGCGGACCATTCGCCCCTCGCGAGCGGCCTTCCACAGGGCGAAGTCGGCGGGGTCGCGCTTGTCCGGCTCGATCTCGCCGCGGTGACCCGCCCGGAGGTCCGCGAGGGTGTTGCCCGAGAGGGCGCCGTAGCCCGCGAACGAGGCGACGTCGAAGTACACGTTGCCGGCGTCGGACGCATAGGCGTGACCCGCGTCGACCAGCCGTTCGGCCAGGTCGATCATCTCGGGGATGTGTTCGGTGGCCCGCGGGAAGACGTGGGCCGGGAGGATGTTGACCGCGGCCTCGTCCTCGTGGAAGGCGGCTTCGTAGGCGTCGGCGATCTCCTGGGTCGATCGGCCCTCGAGGCCGGCGGCAATGAGCATCCGATCCTCGCCGCGGTCGAACGTGTCGTCGCGCATGTGGCCCACGTCGGTGATGTTCTGGACGTGGAAGACCTCGACGCCGTGGTACAGCAGGACGCGGCGGATGAAGTCGGCCAGCAGGAACGTCCGCAGGTTGCCAACGTGGGCGAACCGGTAGACGGTGGGGCCGCAGCTGTACATCCGAAGGCGCCGGCCATCCATCGGTTCGACAGGCTCGACGGCGCGGCTGAGCGTGTTGCGGAGTCGAAGGGTCATGGGCCCGACGATTCTCGCGCGATTCCGATGCGGATGCCCTAACGAAGCGACGCCTGTCTCGTTGTTCGGTCAGAGGCCTCGCGGCGCGACATCGTTCCCCCGGCGGTGGAGTTCACGAGGCCTCATTTCCTTGCCCCGCGGGCGTGATCGGGCCCGCCTGCCGCGTTGCGCCCCGCGCTCCTCGCTCACGCCCATCCGAGGGCACTCGCTCCGGTCCTCCGGGCCGCCTTGCATCCGACCCGCCTGACGCCGGCTCTGCTCGGTGCCGGTCCAGGCGTGATCGGGCCCGGCTGCGTGGGCTGAGGGGTGTTGGTCCTCTGACGCTCACCGGGTGAACGGATGCGAAGATCGGGAGGTTCCGTGCCCCGGGCCGTTGGGCCGTGCCGGGCCCGGATCGGGGCCACGCTCGCCTGGGGCCGCAAGTTCCGTCAGATGCTTTCCCGGGGAGCGGTATCGCAAGGTTTGCCGCTAGACAAGGGCAACGCCCGCCGATTTGATGCGTGCGGCCGCATCAAATGGGGTCTGTTCGGCCAGTTCAGGGTCGTTCTGCGGGCCAGGGTTCGCCTAGTGCTCTCCCGGGTGGCGCATGACAAGAGCGCCAATGCGCCGGGCCGGGTGCCGCGCCGGGCCGGGGGCCGCGCCGGGCCGGGGGCCGCGCCGGGCCGGTGGCCGAGCCGCGCCCATGCGCCGGGCCGTTGGCCAGGCCGGGTGCCGCGCCAGGCCGGGTGCCGCCCCGGGCCCGCGGGGCACCCGCCCGTATACTCGCGCCATGCGACGCTGGGTCTGCATCATCGGGCTGCTGGCCGGCTTCGCCGGGAACGGCTACGTGTGGACCGCCCGACCCCGCCTGCCGGTGCCGATCGAGCGGCCGCTCGATCCCTCGCCCGGCCGCCGGGGCACCGTGCCGACGGGGGTCTGGTGGCAGGTCTCCTGACCCACCGGCGGCGACCGCCGGCGGTCGTCCTGGCACTCATCGTGCTCCTGGGGACCGTTGCGGCGGCGTGCGGTGGGCCGGTCGGCGCGGTCGACGCCTCCGAGGGCGAGGTCCGGATCCTGGCCGGCGAGCCGACGACGATCGACCCCGCGGCCCAGGGCGACATCGGCAGTGCCGCCGTCAGCGCCCAGCTGTTCGAATCGGTGACGGCCTTCGATCCCAGCCTGACCGTCCGACCGGCCCTGGCAGCGTCGTGGGAGATCGTCGACGGCGGCCGGCGGATCGTGTTCCACCTGCGCGACGGTCTCACCTTCTCCGATGGCACCCCGATCGTCGGCGAGGACGTGGTCCGGAGCTGGCTACGGGTCATCGACCCGGACAGCCCGTCGCCGCTCGCCTCGCTGATGATCGACGTCGAGGGCGCCGCCGAGCACATGGCCGGGTCGATCGGCGAGGAGGGGGTCGGCCTGTCGGCGAACGGGCTCGACGTCGAGGTTCGGCTGGTCCGACCCGCGTCCGACTTCGTCGCGGTCGTCGCCGGCCCGACGTTCGCGATCGTCCCCGAGGGTCTTGCCCCGGGCGCGGCGGTCGACGACGATGGCTTCGTCGGCAGCGGTGCCTACGTCCTGAGCGGACGTCCCTCGAGCGGGCTCACCCTCTCGGCCAACGACCGGTACTGGGCCGGCCCGCCGCCCATTCGGCACCGTCCACCTCGTGTCCGACATCGGTGGCCAGACCGTCCTCAGCGCGTTCGACGCCGGGGAGCTCGACTACGCCGCGATCGGCAGCTTCGACGCCGCGTGGATGCGGTATGACGAGAACTACGGTCCGCTGCTCCGCGAAGTGCCGTCGCTGTCGACCCAGTACCTGGGCTTCAATACGTCCCAGCCGCCGTTCGACGACCCGCTCGTCCGGCGAGCCTTCGGCCAGGCGGTCGACTGGCAGCGTATCGTCGCCCTCGCCACCCCGATCGATGCGACGCCGGCCAACAGCCTCGTCCCGCCGGGCATCCCCGGTCGGAGCGACCGGAACTTCCTGCCGCCGTACGACCCGGCTGCGGCCCGCGCTGCCCTCGCCGAGGCCGGTTTCCCCGATGGCGACGGCTTCCCCGAGGTGACCTACCTCGACTCCGGGAATGCCTACGCCGCCGGGATGCTGGCCGACATCGAGCGCGAGCTGGGGATCGACGTCACCTACGAGACCACGGACTTCTCGACCTACATCGGCCGCCTTGGGACCGAGCCGCCCCACATCTGGTCGATGGGCTGGGTGGCCGACTACCCGGGGCGGAACGACTTCCTGGGCGTCCTCCTGCGGACCGGCCAGTCCAACAACTACGGCCGCTGGTCGAACGCCGACTTCGACGCCGCCATCACCGAGGCCGGCGCGGCAACCGACGAAACGGCGGCCAATGCCGCCTACGACCGGGCCGAGGAGATCGTCCAGGCCGAGGTGCCGGTCATCCCGCTGGCCTACGGCCCGGGCTGGGCGATCTCGCGCGACGGCCTGCTGGGTGCGGGGCAGAACGGCCTCGGGATCCTGCGCATCGCCGGCATGGCCTGGGCCGACGAATGACGCTCCGCCGCGCGTTGCTCCTCGCCGCCCTGCCGTTGGCAGCGCTCCTCGCCGTGGCCGTGCCCGCGGCGGCCGGTCGGACGATCTTCGGCGACGGCAGCGCCACGGCCGAGTACGGGGTTGGCATCGAATTCGTCCAGGAGGCTGACGTCACCGCCCGGATCAGCCGCGCCGAGCTGCTCCTCGACTTCCCGGGCGCCCTGGGTCCGACGGTGATCGAGCAACTGCCGCCGGCGGGCACGGGCGGGGTTACGCTCCGGGGCGAGATCGCGTTGGCCGACGGGCACATCCTGCCGAACACGGCGATCAGCGCCCGCTGGCGGGTCACCGATGAGGACGGCGACGTCGAGGTCAGTCCGCCGGTTACGGTCCGCTACGAGGACACCTCCTTCGATTGGCAGACGATCGAGGGCGACATCGTCCGGGTCCATTGGGTCGAGGGCGGCCAGGCCTTCGGCCAGCGCGCACTCCAGATCGGCGAACGTGCCGTCGAGGAGACCGCGGAGCTGCTCGGGGTCACCGAAGAGGAGCCGGTCGACTTCTTCATCTACGCCGACCGGGCACGGTTCTTCGAGGCGCTGGGGCCGTCGACCGGGGAGAGCGTCGGGGGCCAGGCGAACGCCGAGATCAGGACGCTGTTCGCGTTGATCACCCCGGGCGAGATCGACGACCCGTGGGTCGAATCCGTCATCCCGCACGAGCTGGTTCATCTCGTCTTCGACACGGCCGTGGAGAACCCGTACTCCTTCCCGCCGCGGTGGCTCAACGAAGGGCTCGCGGTCTACCTGTCCGACGGCTACAGCATCTCCTGGCGCCTGCCGGTCGAGGATGCGGCGTCCACAGGCGGGCTGATCCCGTTGCCGGCCATCGCCGGCGGGTTCCCGGCGCCGCCGGTGCAGTTCCGCCTGGCCTACGCGGAGAGCGTTTCCGCGGTCGACTACCTGATCGCTGAGCATGGCCGCGACGCGCTGATATCGTTGATCCGCTCGTACATCAACGGCGTGAGCGACGACGAGGCGTTCCAGGCGGCCATCGGACTCGACGTAGAAGCCTTCGACGCGGCCTGGCGCGAATCACTCGATGCCGTGGAGCCGCAGGTCTACGGGCCGCAGCCCGCGCCACCCGGTCCGGTCCCGCCCGGCTGGCTCGGGCCGGCCGGATCGCCCGTGCCGACGCTCGATCCCGGAGCACCGGGTCGGAGTCCGGGGACGGCGACACAGCGACCAGGCGCCCCGTCGCCCGGTGGGGACGGCGATTCATCGTTGCCGCTGCTCGCCGTCATGATCGGCGTGATCGTGGTGGCGGGGGTGGTGGGCCTCGCCGTCGCCCGCCGTCGCCGCGAGGGCGCCATCCCGCCGCCACCACCACCCGCAGCCCCGCCACCGTCGTGGCCGCCGGGCACGTGACGGTCCTCGCCCGGTTGCGGGCCGTTCCCAGCTGGCAGATCACCCTGGGCGTCGCCCTGCTGGCGCTGGGGTTCCTGATCGCCGCCCAGCTCCGGTCGGAAGGCCCCCGCGTCCGATACACCAGCGACGAGCGGGCCAACCTGACCGGCACCGTCCTCGAGCTGCAGCAGCAGCAGGCCGCACTCCGGCAGCGGATCCTGGAGCTGCGGGCGGCCATCTCCGAAGCGGAGCTGAGCAGTCGCGGTTCGCAGGCGCTCCTGGGCGAGCTCAACGACGCGATGGAGGAGGCGCGGATCGCGGCCGGCCTGGTTGCGCTTCGGGGGACGGGCATCATCTTCCGGCTCGAGGACTCCACGACCCCGATCACGCCCGACGCCAACGAGGCCGACTACCTGGTCACCGCCCGCGACGTCCGGACGGTGGCGGAGGAGCTCTGGCTGGCGGGCGCGGAGGCGATCTCGGTCAACGAGGAGCGCCTCGTCCAGTCCAGCGCGATCGTGGACATCGGCGGATCGGTGCTGATCAACTCGGCCTTCGTGGCCGGGCCGTACGAGATCCGGGCCATCGGTCCGGACGACCTGCTGGATCGGGTGAACGCCTCGCAGGGCTTCCAGTCCTTCGTCCAGATCCGGGCCCAGCAGTTCGGCATCCGGATCGCCTACGTCGAGCGGACCGAGGTCCGCCTGCCCGCCTTCGCGGGGACGGTCGCCTTCCGGCAGGGCCGGCCCTTGCCCACGGCGTCACCGGTGCCGTGACGATGTATCGCCGCCGGAGCCAGCTCGCCGTGACGGCCGTGGCCCTCGTCCTGGGCATCCTGGTCGTCGCCCAGCTTCGCGCCCAGCAGGTGGCGCCGGGGATCGCCTCGATGTCGGCCAACAACCTGACCCTCCTCGTCGCCAACCTCAACAGCGGCAACGAGGAGCTGCGTCGCGAGGTTGCCAGCCTGGAACGTGATCTCAACTCGCTCACCGGCGACCAGGCGCGCGGCGAGACCTCCGTCGACCAGATCCGGCGCGACCTGGACCGCATCCGGTCGTGGGCCGGGCTGGGCGCAGTGACCGGTCCCGGGGTGGCCATCACCGTCACCGGCTCGATCGAGGGCGCCGGCGTCGAGGACCTGATCAACGAGCTCCGCAACGCCGGCGCCGACGCGATCGCCATCGACGGGGTGCGGGTCGTGCCGGGAGCGGTGGTCGCCGGACCGGCGGGCGGGCTGTCGATCGATAACACGGCCCTCAACGACCCGTTCGAGATCCGGGCGATCGGCAGCCCCGAGACCCTGACGGGCAGCCTGACCCGGATCGGTGGCCCCATCGCCCAGCTCGCGGCGACGTACCCGCTGGCCGTCGTGACCGTCACTCCCGTCGAGCGGATGGAGCTCGCCGCCAGCGGTCGCCCGCTCGTCCCGACCAATGGCCAGCCCGGGCTCTGATACGCTGACCCGCCGAAGATGACCCACCGACCCGTGCTCGAGCTGCTCGTCGGCGACGTCGTCCGGCTGAAGCGCCGCCATCCGTGCGGAAGCCACGAATGGCTGGTCGATCGGCTGGGTGCGGACATCGGCCTTCGCTGCTCGGGTTGCGGCCGTCACGTGATGATCGAGCGCCGAATCCTCGAGTCGAGGTTCTCGGCCTTCGTCCAGCGGGGTGACCCGACGTTGACCGCCGCCCTACGGCCACCCGATCCGCCCGAGTCTGCCTCGTGACCGCCGCCCCGCCGGAGTCGGCCGGCACGGGCGTCGGGGCGGTCCTGGCCAACCGGCCGTTCCTGCTGCTCTGGCTGTCGCAGGCCGCGACCCAGATCGGCGGCAACATGGTGCTCTACGGCCTGACGGTCATCATCGTCTCGACGACCGATTTCGAACTCCGCCGTCAGCGCCCTGATCCTGAGCTTCCTCGTTCCGGCGGTGGTCTTCTCCGCCCTCGCCGGCGTCTACGTGGACCGGATGGACCGCCGGGTCGTGCTGATCGCTACCAATGTGATCCGGGCGATCGCGTTCATCGTCGTCTACTTCGCCGGCGACTTCCTGCCGGCGATCCTGCTGCTGACGTTCTTCGTCTCGACCGTGACCGTGTTCTTCGCCCCCGCCGAGGCGGCGATGATCCCGGTTCTGATCCCGCGCCACCAGCTGATGTCGGCCAACTCGATCTTCACGATCACCCTCAACGGGGCGTTCGCCATCGGCTTCGCGCTGCTGGGCCCGCTGGTCGTCACGATCGCTGGTCCGGAGACGCTGATCCTGCTGGTTGCCGCCCTGTACTTCGCGGCCGCGGCGTTCTGCTGGACGTTGCCCCCGGCGCCTGCCCCTCGCCCGGGCGACGGGCTCCACGCGAGGGAGGTCGTGGGCGATGCCGAGCGAGCCGTGGGATCGACCTTCGCCCAGCTCCGCGAGGGGCTTTCGTACATCCGCGAGAACCGGGCGGTGTCGTGGTCCCTCGTCTATCTCGGGATCGCCTCGTCGCTGATCGGCGTCCTGGGGGTGCTGGGCCCGGACTTCGCAAAGGAGACGCTGGGCCTCGAGCCCAAGGACTTCGTGGTCGTCGTCCTGCCGCTGGGCTTCGGGATCGTGATGGGCATCCTGCTGCTCAACAGCTACGGACGCCTCCTGCCACGGCGCCGGGTGATCGAGGTGGGGCTGGTGGCCCTGGGCGTCATGCTCTCGCTCCTGTCGGTCGCCGGGCCGATCAGCCGCTTCCTTCAGCAGCTCGACGAGTCATCGCCCGTGGTGAACCTCTCGGCGATCACCTCGCTGCTGGCGGTCGTAGTGTTGATCGCGTTCATCGCCGGGGTCGCCTACGCAGTCGTCGCCATCCCGGCCCAGACCCAGCTCCAGGAGGACCTTCCGGAAGAGGTCCGGGGCCGGGTGTTCGGCGTCCTCAACATGCTGATCTCAGTGGCGAGCTTCCTGCCGATCATCGTCGTCGGGCCGATCTCGGACCTCATCGGGACGACGTTCGTCATCCTCCTAGTGGCGGTGGTGATCGGCCTCTCGGGGATCGTCTCGATCATCCGCCGGGGGCCGCTCCAGGCGTCGGATTGGCAATCCACCGCCGGCTCGAACGTGGTCGGCGGCGCGATCGACCCGGTCGGCGGGATGCCCGGCTCCGATCCGACCATGTACGAGGATCTGGATGCGCGGCCACCCGCGCCGCCGCCCGCGTCGGCCGAACCGATGCCCCCGTCGAGGCCGGCGCGTCGCCGTCCGCAGCCGATCGACGAGACGATCCAGATGCGGTTGCCCGAGGCGGCCGACGAGACGCGTGACATCGACCCCGATGACTGAGGCGACGCTGCCGCGGGACCTGGGCGAGGCACCGCCCGCCGCCGGTACGCTGGAGGTCGCCGAGACGCCCGACGAGTGGCGGATGGCCGCGCTTGCCGCGCTGCTGGGCGGTGTCGTCGTCGGCCGCCTGGCAGCACGGGGCCGGGCCGCCGGCCTGCTGGTGGGCGGGATGGTCGCCGCCGGGCTGGCCTCCACGATCCCGATCGCCCTCGCGACCCGCCGGCCGCCGATCCCACCGAACGCGCCACCGAAGGACCCGAACGCCTCGCCGCCCACCTTCAGCGTGGTGATCGCCGCCCGCGACGAGGCCATCGTCATCCCCGGGCTGATCGGCGACCTGGGCGCACAGGACCATCGGACCGAGGATGGCCGGCCGGAGTTCGAGCTGATCGTGATCGACGACCGGTCCGAGGACGGCACGGCCCAGGCGGCGCTGCGGGCCGCGGCTTCGGCCGGTCTGGGCGACGTGACGCGACTCGTGCGCCGGCATGGCGACGTGCCCGACGGCAAGGGCGCGGCGCTGACCGCCGTCCCGCCCGAGGACTGCCGGGGCGACGTGGTCGTCGTCCTCGATGCCGACGCCCGCATCGGACCCACGTTCCTGTCCACCCTGGCCCGCTACGTCAGCGCCGGTGCCAACGCGTTGACCTGTCGGCGACGCATTCTGGCCGCCGATCGGTCGCACCTCGCCGGCGCCCAGGCGGACGAGCAGACCGTCGACGGTGAGCTGCAGCGGGGCCGCTGGGCGATGGATGGCTGTTCCGAGTTCCGGGGCAACGGCATCGTCGTCCGCCGCGACCTGCTGATCGCGGCCGGCGGCTGGCGGGCGGAGGCGCTGGCGGAGGATCTCGACCTGTCGAGCCGCGTGGCGATCGTGGCTGGCGAACGGGTCGCCTGGGCAATCGACGCCGAGGTCTGGGAGGAGCCAGTCGAGAGCTGGGAGTCGCTCTGGAAGCAGCGCGTCCGGTGGGCCGAGGGGGCGCTCCGACGGGCCCTCGAGCACGGGCCGGCGGTGCTGGGCAGCGATCGGCTGCCCTTGGCCGCCCGGCTGGACTTCGCGACCTACGCCGGCCAACTCCTGGTGCCGCCGCTCATCCTTGGCGCCCTGGCGGGTGCCGTGGGCCGCGGCCGGACCGGGCTGGCGGCAACGCTCATCTGTGCCTACGCCGGCGTGGCCGGCGCGTTGGGCTTTGATTCGCTTCGCTGGGAGACGCGGCCGGACGGGTCGCCGCTGCGCACCGGTGAACGGCTCTTCCGGGCCGCCCGGGTCGCCGCCTTCGGCACGATCTGGCTCGCGGCCGTGCCCGCGGCGATGTGGCGCCTGGCAACACGCCGCGGCGCCGTCCTGTACGACAAGATGGACCACGACGGCGGCCGCCATCTGCACCCGAGCGCGCCGCACGAACCGCCGAGCGGAGGCCGATGAGCCGCGTCGCGGTCGTCTTCACCGGCGGGACCATCAGCATGCAGCTGGATCCGGTCGCGGGGGGCAACGTCCCGACCCTCGACGGCGCGGCCATCCTCGCCCGGACCCCCGGGCTGGCCGACATCGCCGAGCTCGAGCCGATCGACCGTGGCCGCATCCCGGCCAGCCATTTCACGTTCCCGCAGCTGTTCGACCTTGCGGCGGCGATCCAGGAGGCGCTTGACGACCCGGCCACCGACGGCGTGGTCCTCGTCCAGGGCACCGACGTCATCGAGGAGACGGCGTTCTTCCTCGATCTCGTCCTCCGGGGCCCGAAGCCGGTCGTCGTCACCGGCGCGATGCGCTCCGCCAGCGAAGCCGGCTACGACGGTCCGGCCAACCTGCGCGATGCCGTTCGGAGCGCCGCCGCCGCGGAGCTGCGCGAGGCCGGGGTCGTCGTCGTTTTGGGCAGCTCGATCGAGGCGGCGGACGATGTCATCAAGACCCACACCTCGTCGCTCGAGACGTTCCGAAGCCTCAACGCCGGGCCGATTGGGCGCGTGGATCGCGACCAGGTCATCGTCCAGCGCCACCGTACCGCGCGGCGCAGGGTCGCCACGACGAGGGCGGCAGAGCGGGTCCACCTCATCAAGGCCCACGTGGCGATGGACGGTACGTTGCTCGACGCGGCGCTGGCCGCCGGCGCTGACGGGTTCGTCGTCGAGGCCACCGGCGCCGGCAACACCTCCGTCGGCCTGCTCGAGGCGGCGACCCGGGCGATCGCCGCCGGCCTGCCGGTCGCGCTGACGACGCGGGCCCCGGCCGGACGGGCGAGCGCGGCCTATGCCTTCCCGGGTGGCGGTGCGACATGGGTCCGGGCGGGGGCGATGCTCACCGGCTACCTGGGTGGGCCAAAGGCTCGGATCGCCCTGGCGCTGGGGATCGGGGCGGGCCTCGATCGCGAGGGCCTGGCGGCACTGCTCGCCGATCCCGTGCCGTGACCGCCGATCTCATCGTCAGCGGCCGGATCGCCACGCTCGCCGGAGACGACGGCTTCGGGTGGGTGGACGCGGTGGCGATCGAGGGGGAGCGGGTCGTCGCTGCCGGATCGCGCGCCGAGGTCGACGTCCTGGCGGGAAGCGCCACTCGGCGACTGGACCTCGGGCCGGACGAGGTCGCGATCCCGGGCCTGACCGACGCCCACCTCCACCTCGCCGAAGCGGCCGTGGCAGCCGAGCGGGTCGACTTGACCGGCGCCGCGACGCTCGACGAGGCGATCGCACGGATCCGGGCGGCCCACGAACGCCTGCCCGAAGGGGCATGGCTCCAGGGGCGCGGCTGGGGTCCGGACCGCTGGGGCGGCTGGCCGGTCGCGGCGGACCTCGACCGGGCGGTTCCCGGCCGGCCGGTTTCGCTGTGGGCCTACGACCACCACTCGCTGTGGGCCAGCACGGCGGCCCTCGACGCCGCCGGGATCGGTGACGACACACCGGATCCGCAGGGAGGGGTCATCCGTCGCGAGGACGGTCACCCGACCGGGATCCTCCACGAGTCGGCATCGCGGCTCGTGACCAGCATTCCGCGCGATACCGCCGAGGACCTGGAGCGGACGGTCCCGGCCATCGCCGCGGAGCTCGTCTCGCTCGGCGTCGTCGCCGTCCATGACCCGGGTGCGCTCTCGCTCCAGACGGGCCTGGGGCCGGCGATCGAGGCGTATGGCCGGTTGGCCAATTCGCCGCGACTGCCGATCCGCGTGCTGGCCTGCGTCCGGCAGGAACAGCTGGCCGCCGCGATCGAAGCCGGCTTGCAGAGCGGCGACCAGATCGGCAATGCGACCGGCGGGGTTCGATTCGGTTGGCTCAAGCTCTTCGCCGACGGCTCGCTGAGCTCGCGGACGGCGGCCCTCCTCGAGCCGTATGAGCCCGAAGCCAACCGCCCCCTGCCGCCGGGCACCGAGCACGGTGTCTGGAACACCGAACCCGCGGACCTGGCCGAGCTGGCCGAGCGAGCGGCCGCCGCTGGGATCGCCACCATGATTCATGCCATCGGCGACGCCGCCGTACGCGCCGCGCTCGACGCCCTCGCGCCGACTGTGGGCCGGTCGCGGTTCGAGCCGCGCCTCGAGCACGTCCAGCTCGTTGCCGCCGGCGACGTCCCCAGGTTCGGGCGCCTCGGCATCGCGGCCTCGGTCCAACCGGTCCACCTGCGGACGGATGCCGAGCCCGCACGGCGGTTGTGGGGCCGCCGGGCGGAGCGGTCGGGGTACACCTGGGCGTCACTCGTTCGAGCCGGAGCCCGGCTGTGCTTCGGAACCGACGCGCCGATCGAATCGCTCGATCCGTGGCCGGGCCTGGCCATGGCGGCGACGCGGTACGACCCGTCGTGGGGCACGGAGGCTCCGTTCGGCCCTGACGAGGCGCTGTCGCTCGACCAGGTCCTCCGGGCGGCCTGCCTGGGACCGGCCCTGTCAGCCGGGGCGACCGGTCGCGGCCGTCTGACGGCCGGCTCCGGCGCCGACGTGGTGGTCCTCCCGGCCGAGGCTCTCGCCGAGCCGGTGGTGCCCGGCGGGGCGCTCGCCTCTGCCCGCCCGCGGCTGGTCGTGGTCGACGGGCGGATCGCCTACGAGGCCTGAGCGCGACCAGCCAGCCGCGCGGCCGCGTCGGCGAACATCCCGTTGAGGACCCGGGACGTCGACGGGAAGGCGTGGATCGTGTCGGCCAGGACGTCGATCGGGACGCGGGCCTTGATCGCCAGGACGCACTCGTGGATCGCCGCCGAGGCGTCAGGCGCCGCCATCGCCGCACCCACGAGGGTCCGGCTATCGCGATCGACGACGATCGTGAGGTGGCCCAGCTCGGCCTCGACCGAGTAGCCCTTGGCCGTCACCGGGAAGTCCGCCACGACCTCGAAGGCATCGATCCCCGACGAGCGGGCCTGGTCGAGCGACAGGCCGACGAACGCCGCCTCAGGATCGGTGTACGTAGCCCGCGGCAGGGCCCGGTAGTCGGGCGTGACCTTCTCGCCAAGCGCCATCCGGACGCACAGCTCGCCCTGGTAGTGGCCCTGGTGGGTGTGCAGCTCCGGGCCGGCGGGGTCGCCGATGACCCACAGACCATCGCCGATCCGCAGCCGACCGTCACGCGGGAAGGCGGTCCGACCGGAGAGGTCGATGCCGTAGTGCTCGAGGCCCAGGTCGTCGAGGTCGAAGTCGCGCCCAACGGCCAGCAGGATCTCGTGCCCGGAGGCCGTCGAGCCGCCGGACAGGTCGACGAGGTGGGCACCGTCGTCGCCCTCGCCGGCCCGGATCCGCTCGGCGCGGACGTCGAGCCGGATCTCCACGCCGTCCCGTCGCAGGGTCTTGGCGATGGCCTCCGAGTTGCGTGGATGATCGGTCGGTGCCAGGCGGTCGCCGGACTGGACGATCGTGACCGGGACGCCGAATCGGGCGTAGACCTGGGCCAGCTCGCAGCCGGTCGGCCCGCCGCCCAGCACCAGCAGGCTCCTGGGCAGGGTCCGGGCAAGGGTCGCCTCGCGGTTCGTCCAGGGCGTCATTTGGTCGAGGCCGGGAATGGGCGGGCGCTTCGACCGCGAGCCGATGGCGATGACGATGTGATGGGCGTGCAGCCGCTGGACCGAGGTCCCGTCGAGCACCTCGACCACCTCCCGGCCGGCGATCCTCGCGGTGCCGCGGAACGTCGCCGCGCCGGCCTTCTCGAGCGCCGCCACGTGCGTCGAATCGTCGGGCTCCGCGGCATCCGCGGCGCGGTTGACCATGTAGTCGCGACGGGCCGATGCTCGTTGCCAGGGATAGGCGGCGGGATTCGCCGCGTGCCGGGCGGCCGCGTGGAGCAGCGCCTTCGACGGGACACAGCCGATGTGCGGACAGCTGCCCCCGAACCAGCCGCGGTCGATGATCGCCACCCGGGCGTCCGCCTCGCGGGCCTTGAAGGCCGCCGCCTCGCCGGCGGGTCCGGCGCCGATGATCACGAAATCGAAGCTGTCCATCAGGTCTCCGTGGCTTGGCTGCGCTGACGGCGGGCCTCGTACAGCAGCACGGCGGCCGCGACCGAGACGTTGAGGCTGTCGGCCACGCCGTGCATCGGCAGGCGGATCGTGTCCCTTTCGGAGGCCGTCCACGCCTCGGTCAGGCCGTCGTGCTCGCTGCCCAGCACCACCGCTACTGGCCCGCGGAGGTCGGCGTCCCAGTGGGTCATCGCCCCGTCGACCCGAGCGGCCAGCGGACGAATGCCGCGTTCGGCGAGATAGGCCCGGACCTCGTCGCCGGTGGCGATGGCGATCGGCACCGTGAAGGCGGTCCCGAGGCTGGCCCGGATGACGTTGGGATTCCAGGGGTCGGTCCGTGGATCGGCGAGGATCAGGGCATCCGCGCCGGCACCGTCGGCGCTCCGGAGGACCGCCCCGAGATTGCCCGGCTTTTCGACCGCCTCGAGGACCACGACCACCGGACGGTCCGGCAATCGGAGCTCCGCCAATGACGCCGAGGGCGGGCGGACGATCGCGACGACGCCCTCCGTCCGATCGCCGAAGGCGACCTTGCCGAAGGCCGCCTCGCTGGTCGTCCAGGCCCGAACGGCTGACCGTCGCAGGGCGTCCGTCGCCGCCGTGGCCGCGTCGGTCCGGACGAGCGCCTCACAGATGAAGGCCTCCTCGACTGCGATCCCGGCCTCGATCGCGCGCAGGATCTCGCGGGCGCCGTCGACGATCGTCAATCCCGCAGCGTCGCGGGCCCCCCGGTCGCGCAGCGCGGCCGCGGCGCGGATCCGGGGATTCGCGGTGCTGGTGATCGCAGGCTCGGTCATCCGGCCCGAATCATGCGCGCCCAGGCGCCCAGTGGCAGGCGGGCCCCGCTCCGTGCCCGGAGCTCGAGCTCGCCGCTCGACCGCCGGCCGGGCCCGAGCGCCGTCCACAGGCCGTCGGAGAGCTCGTCCGGCCCGACGCCGGGCGTGTGGGCGGTGAGGGCCACGAAGGCGCCCTTCAGCTGCGACGGCGGCGACGAGGTCGAGCAGCACCGGCAGCCGCTCCTCGAGGCGCCACGCCCTGCCGGCGGGGGAGTGGCCGTAGCTGGGCGGGTCGAGCACGATCCCGCGGTAGCGGTGGCCGCGGCGCCCCTCCCGGCGCAGGAACGCCTCGACGTCGTCGACGATCCAGCGGACGGGCCGGTCATCGAGACCGGCTGCGGCAGCGTTGCGACGCGCCCAGGCGGTCGTCGGGCGGGAGGCGTCGACGTGGACCGCCGATGCGCCCGCGGACGCGGCGACCAGCGTCGCGACCCCCGTGTAGCCGAACAGGTTGAGGATGTCGTCAGCGGCCCGGACGTGGTCCCTGACGAAGTCCCAGGTGCCGGCCTGCTCCGGGAACAGCCCGACCTGTCCCGTCTCGGTCGTGCGGAGCTCGAGGGTCAGGCCGGCGATCGAGACTGGCCACGATTCGAGTGCCGTCGCGCCACGCCAGCCGGACGTCCGGTCGAACCGGAGGTCCGCCGCGGGCCATGCGGCAGGATCGCGACGCTTGTCAACCGCACTGGCTGCCGGCCGGTCCACCAACCGGCCGCCAAACTGATCCAGGCGGCGGCCGTCACCGGCGTCGACCAGCTCGTAGCCGGCCGCCGGCCGACTTGTGTCTAGCGCCATTCCTCGACCTGGACGGCCCTCGGCAGCTCGCGCCTCGAGACGCGTTCGCGGAGGAGGACGTCCATCCCGGCGGGCGATCGGGTGTAGACGAGCTCACCCCCGCCGACCCATCGCCGCCAGGCGGCAGCGAAGGCGTCGGCCAATTCGCGCCGGCGCGAGAAGGCGGTCGGAACGGGGTGGTAGGCCACCCGCCCGCCGCGGGCCACGCGGAAGGCTCGCCGTAACACGTACCAGATGGGGGCGTAGAAGGTGCCCGAGATGGCAGCCTCATCGCGGGTCACGAGATAGCGCTGGTCGAGGATCGGGGCGAAGAGCTCGCGGTAGGCAGTCGCGAAGGCGTCGACCGCGGCCTTGTCGCGCGACTGGAGGACGACGTCGTACGTCCCGGTGGGCGCCTCGCGAACCCGGACCATCTCCGGGGACATCGGCGCCACGCCCGTCGACCGGAAGGCCTCGGCGATCGCCCGGCCGAAATCGGCGAGGTGCGAATCGACCGGCAGATCGATGAAGGCGGCCCGCACGTAGCGGATCACCAGCGGGATGACCAGCAGCACCGGCGCCGCCACGATCACCAGGAGTGCCAGCACGTTGAATGGCACCGGCAGGCGGACCACGAGGTCGAGGCCGCTGCTGGCGAAGATCACCAGGTAGGCGATGAGCGTCCCGATGATCAGGTTGAGCAGCGCCCGCAGCGAGCGGGCCCAGGTGAACGACGTCCGCAGGGGAACGGGCGGTCGCTCGAGGACGGTGCCGGTGAACGCGAAGTTGTCGTACGGTGCGCCGACCTTCCAGCGACGATAGGCATCCTCCCGGTCTGCCGCCCGGCGCAGGGAGGCCCGGTTGACCTGTCCCGGCGACGCCGAGGCAATCGCTGGGACGACCGGGCGCGAGGTTCCGAGCAGCGCGATCCGCTCGTCGATGTGGCCGGGACCGCGGATGATTCGGTCGTCCGAAGCGAGGCCCCAGGTGTGCTCGTGCTTGCGCATGAGGCGCTGGAGGTCGCGGTCACCCTCTTCGAGCTCGGGCTCGTAGCAGACGACGTCCCAGTTGTTGGCGACCTTCCGAGGTGCCGCCGGGTCGAGTCGGATCGAGCGCCCGCGGATCTGGTTGACGCTGGCGAACGTGCCGGCGGTCGTGAGATCGACCAGGGTGTTGAGGGCGAGGCTGTCCCAGCCCTCGGCGAGCAGCCCGCGGGTCCCGACGATGCAGCGGGTCACCCCGGCTTCGAGGAGTCGCGTCACCATGGCGACGTAGTGGCGCGGCCGCCATGCTGCACCCGAACCGTCGATCTCGGCGAGACCCGGCTCGACCACGCGTGCGGTGAGCTCGACATCGAGGTCCCGGTCGGCGAACCAGGCCCGCATCCTCGGTACCAGCTCGTCCAGCCGGCTCTCGGCGACGAGGACGGTCCTGCCGGTCACCATGATCGGTCCCAGGGACAGCGTCGTCGGGTCGGCGACCAGTGCCCGGATGGCCCGGACGGCGCCGCCGCTCTCCTCGTCGAGGACCTCGGCCAGGCGACGCGTCGCGAGCGCCGCCGCGCGCTCGTGATCGGTGAGGACCACGGCCCGGAGTCGCTCGCCCATGGCGCGATCCTCGGCCTGGAGGATCTCGATCAGGCCGCCTACCTTGCTCTCGGAGTAGGCGAGGACGCGATCGAGGGGCGACGGCGCCGACCGCCAGCCCGTCTCGGTCATGACCATCCCCAGCGTCCGGAGGACGGCCCGCAGGTCGGCCAGGCTGTCGGCGTCACCCGAATCGGTGGACAGTCGCAGGACGTCGAGGCACCACGTCCGCAGGATCGCCAGCTCGTCGTCCAGCGTCGGCGGCTGCCTTAGGGCGTCCGCAAGCTCGATGTCGGGCGCCAACTCGACGCTTCGGGCGAGGAGGGTTCGGACGCCCGCCACCGCGAACTCGAACTCGTCGCCCAGGAGCGACTCCCACGTCCCGCCGTCGATCGGCCGGTTGATCCGGTCGACGAGCCACTCGTCATATCGGGGATCGGCGACCATGCGGGCGATCGCATCGCGGAGCAGGCGGTCCTGGTCCTCGAGAAACCGTCGCTCGCGGTCCGTGGGCCGGGTCAGCAGGACGAGGTCCTGGTAGGGAGCCAAGGTAGCCGTCGCGAACGACCGCGGGCGTGGGCACCTCGAAATCGATGCCGTTGACGAGCCGAAGGTAGTTGCCCATCTCGTCGGGATCGGCGGCTGCCGGTGGCGTCGCCGTGAGGCCCACCACGAGGGCATCGGGCAGCCGCTGGATCAGGTCGGCCAGGATGAGCGACCAGTAGTCGAGCAGGTGATGGGCTTCGTCGAGGATCACGCAGCCCGTGTCCGGCAGCCCCGATCCGGTCGATCAGGTCGAGGGCGTTGGGATGGAGGAGCTGGTCGATCGTCGCCTCGCCGCCGGCGAGCAGCCGCCGCTTCTCGCGGATCGCCCGCTTCGCAACTTCCGCTCGGTGGACCTGCGGCGAGCGTTCGGCGATGGCGTCGACATATGCCAGCGCGGTCTCGGGCGCCCTGCCGCCCTCCTCGATGAGCTCGCGAAGCCATGCCTCGCGGCCCAGCCGGTCGAGAAACTCGCGCTCCTGCGTCTGGGTCGCCAGGCTCTGGTAGGTGAGGCTGGAGATGACGCCCAGTCGCGCCGGATCCGTACTGACGGCCGTGAGCTCGGGTTGGGGTTCGCCGTCGACGGCATCGGGCAGGAACAGGCGGACCTTGTCACGCCACTGCTCCTGGATGGTGGTCGTCGGCGAGAAGGTGACGCACGGCCGGCCGATCCGCCGCGCCAGCTCGATCCCGACCAGGGTCTTGCCCGAACCGGGAGGGGCCACGACATGGAACGTGCGCTTGGCGAGATCGCGGCCGTCGAAGATGTCCAGGATCAGGCGCTGGTACTTGCGCCACTCGTGCCGGAATGACAGACGGCCGAAGAACGCCCCAGCCGACTCGGTCTCGTCCCGTACCTCGCCCACCGCCACATCTTCACCCAGCCGGTGGTCCGGGCGTGGCGAATCTCAGGCGAGTTGGTCCGGCGGCGGCGGGATCGCGGGCCGCTCAGGTCGGAACCGGAAGTAGGCCCAGAACAGGACCGACCCGCCGCCGAACGCGGCGAGCAGGGCGACCACGGTGAACAGGGACGTCCGGGTCGTGTCGGCGAGGTAGCCGGAGCTCGGGTTGAGCAGGATGTGACAGAAGCCGAACGTCGAGACGCCGAGGAGCGCCGCCCAGGCGCGCAGGTTCCATGCCCTCACCCGCTCGCCCGGCAGGAATCGCAACGGCAGCATCGCGATCGACGCCGCCTCCAGGCCGGCGACGACAAGCGTGGCGAGGGCCGTCTCGAGGACCGCGCCCGTGAAGCCGGCGCCGGACCCGGCCCGAACCTGGGGGAGCAGCAACCAGGCCACGATTGCCAGGCCCAGCGTCGAGCCGGCGGCGACCGCATCGAGGCGGCCGGATTCCGCCTTGGCCAGCGTTCGCGAGAAGGTGAAGCCGACAATCAGACCGTACAGGTACCCCGGTTGGAAGTCCGCTAACCGGCTGATCAGGACGCAGCCGACGGCGATCAGGAGGGTCCCCGGCAGGGCCCGCGCGCCGACGCGGAGCCCTTCCCGGCGCGCCGCGATGAGCAGCGGGATCGCGAACCCGAGGAGCACGCCGGCCATGCCAAGCGCAAGCCCGACGAACGTGGCGACCGAATCCATGCTCAGGCCAAAGGTCGGGTCGAGGAGGCTGTACAGCAGGGCGCTCAGCAGGACGAACGCCAGGATGCCCCGCGGTGACCGCCAGAACGCGTCGTCGACGGTGATTCCCGCCCGGGCCATGCCGGCCGGCGCCGCATCGGACGGGGCGGTCGTGCCCGGCCGCTGTGATCGTGCACCGGCGAGCGCCGACCGGAGCATGCCCGCGAGACGCCGGAGTGCCCGGACGGCCAGGTCGCGCAGCCTTCGCACGAACGCCATGACCTCCGCGTAGTGCTCCTCCAGCGTGCTGTTGAACAGCGCGGCCGGGAAGGGGACGACCAGCACGACCCCGGCGGCGATCGCGGCGCTCGTGGCCAGGACCACCGGATCGAGGCTGACCTCCGGCGGTCCCGGGACGGACGCGCGAAGCGGGACCTGGGCGCCGCGTCCTTCGGGCGAGAAGAACGTGAGGTGGGACACGTCGACGCTGGCGCCGACAGGGATGACGAGATCCCAGCTCAGGCCTCCGCCGTTGTCGACGGCGACATCGCAATCGCACTGGTTCGGGAATGGCACGCCGGCCCGGACCTGGCGCCACACGGCGTCGAAATCGTCCTCCAGGTATTGACTGCCGGGCGTGAGCGGGACCCACTGTTCGATCCGGGCGTTCGATGCCTCGGAGATGACGCAGGCGGGGGCGCCGTCGATGACCCGCCCGTAGCCCGTGTCCGAGTCCTGGAGGAAGCAGTCGCCGGCCCGGAAGAGGGTTGCGCGAAGCTCGGCGGGACCGCCGTTGGTGATCCGGACGTCGGTCCGGTACGACTCCTCACCGATTCGGTAGGAGTCGGTCTGCTCGACCCGGATGGCCAGGTCGACGACCTCGACCACGGTGACGACGCGGAACGGATCACCGCCCGACCCGGAGCCCGTCACGGGGGTCTGGATGACTGGTTGCCAGACCTCGGTGGCGACCGTTCCGATCGGCGGGATCGAGGCGGGGCCGAAAACCCGGCCCGTGACGGCCAGGAACGTACCGCAGGCACCCACCTCGCCGCCGTAGAACTCGAAGCTCAGATCGGCCCGATGGGCCACCTGGCAGTTGAGGTCCGGCGTGGTGATGATCCGGGTGAGCGGACCCTCCGACGCGATCTCGCCGTCGGCGGCCGCGCCGGTCCCCGGCCAGCCCACGAGGCCGGCGAGGATCGCCACTGCCGTCGCGGCCACCAACCGCGCCGCACGCGCCATCGCCGGTCAGTCTGACGGATCGACGGCCGTTGATCCGGGCTTTCCCGCTTCAGCCGCTGGTGGTGCGCGCTGTCACCGAAAATGCGCCTCCAGGTGCCCCTAAGGGCATCCGTCCGCCCTAGACTGCACCGCTCCGGGGCGCATCTCAATGGAGGGCCGTCATGCGTCGCCTGCTTACTAGTTCGCTCGCCGCTGGTCTGATGACCATCCTCTTTGCCGGCACCGCGCTCGGTGCCCATTGCTTCAACGAGAGCAAGAAGGACGGGGCGGGCGAACACGGCATCGTGGTCGTCAACGCCGCGACCGGCGAGGCTACGTTCGTCGGCGTGAACGCCGGCGGTCGGTTGCCGGGCGGCTTCGCCGACGTGTGGCTCGATTTCAACGGTGACGGCATCGGGGATCAGCAGATCGAGTGGGGCATCTTCCTGATCTCGAACCACAGCCACAAGGTGAACCCGGCCCAGGGCGCTCCCGGCGTGCTGCCCTCGCATGAGCACGATCCGGGCGGCGAAGGCCACGGCGTCGGGTAGGCCACGCCCCCGCCCTCGAGCCGGGCGACACCGTTGGTCAGCGAGGAGCCTTCCGCCATGGAGGGCTCCTCTTCTCCGTCCCGCGCCCTCCGGTCACGTGCCTGGCGCGTCGGCCGCCTCGAGGACGACCCGGGCCGCCAGGACGTCCGGATTGTCGGCTCCCTCGGTGATCGTCTCGACGATCGCTCGGAGCGTTGCCACTGCCGCCTGACGGGCGTCCGTCGCCGCCAGTCGGGCCAACCGCGTGGCGATCCGCAGCGGGAGCATCCGTCCTCCCACGTGCTGGGCTTCGTCGAACGCAAGCCGGAGCCAGGATTCGGCGCCTTCCGCGTCACCCATGGCAAGCAGCAAGTCCGCCCGCTGGATCTTGAGGTCGGCTGAATCCCAGCTGCCCTCGCCGGCCAGCTCGGCGGCCTGATCCATGACCTCGAGCGCGTCCGCCGTGCGCCCGGCGAGGCCGCAGGCCACTGCTTTCAGCGACAGGATCTGGGGCCAGAAGACCGGTGGGGTCCGGAGGTTTTCGTAGAGCGCGATGCCCTGCTCGGTCTTCGCCAGGCCGCTCTCAGGTTGGCCCAGCCCGGCCGTTGTCACGCCCTCGAGGATCAGGCCGATCGCCCGCCAGATCGGATAGTCATGCTCCTCCGCGATCGTCCGGACCGCGGTCGCGCGCTCATGCGCCAGCTGCAGCCGCCCGCTCCACAGGTCGAGGAGGGCGACATGGAATGTCCCGTAGGCCAGCGAATACGGGATGGTTCAGCTGGGTGGCCAGGTCGAGGGCGCTCCGCGCGCGCTGATCGGCCGTGTCCGGGGCGCCGTCCAGCCAGTTGAGGAGTCCGGAGATTGCCCTGGCCGCCACACCCGGATTCGGACCGAGGCGCAGGCGCGCCTGTCCGTGCCGGTCGGGATCGAACAGCGAAATCGCGCGATCCAGGTGATCGATGCCCGCCCCAAGGTCGCCCAGAAAGGCAAGGGCCGGTCCAAGGATGAGATGTCCCTCGACCCGCAGACCGGTGTCGTCCTCCTGCTCCGCCAGCTCGAGCATCTGTCGCCCCAGGGCGGCGGTCTTGTCGATCTCGGCACGGTAGAGGTAGAAGCTGGCCAGGCTCCGCAGGACGGGGAGCCGCCTCGGCACCGCGCCACCCTCCTCGGTCAGTGCCAGGGCGTCCCGGTACAGGTCCTCGACCTCCTGGGTGTACCCCCGCAGGGCCAGCAGGGCTCGGGCGAGGCTGACGCGAAGCGTGATCTCGTCTTCCGCTCGGCCGGCGTCCGGGGCTGCGTTCGAGAGCACCCGGAGCAGGTCGTTCGCGAGCGTGACTGCGCCGTGATACCAGCCGCGGGCGTCGTGCAGCAACCACAATGGATCGAGCAGCTTGTTCAGTTCGGCGACGTCACCTGCCTCGACGAAGAACGACCACGCGGCCTGGAGATTGCCGAGCTCGCGCGCCAGCTCGTCGGTCGCGGTCTGGCGTCGCGGGCCGTGGAGATCGCGGCGTCTGTCGTGCGAGAACTCGGCGAAGTGCTCGGCGTGGGCCCGTCGCCCCTCGGCCTTGAGATCCGGGTCGTCGTCCAGTCGTTCCGAGGCGAACTCGCGGATCGTGTGGAGCATTGACACCCGTCGCCCTGCCGAATCCCCAACGCTGCGAAGCAGGCTCTTGTCCACCAGTGACACGAGCAGGTCGACCACTTCGATGCCGGCGAGCCGGTCGAGGCGGGCCGCCACTTCCTCGACATCCTCGGGCCGGGCAGACGAGAACAGCGACACCAGCTGGAAGATCGAGCGCTCGTCGTCATCGAGGAGTTCGTAGCTCCATTCAATCGTGCTGCGGAGCGTGCGCTGGCGCACGGGAAGGTCGCGGGCGCCACCTCGCAACAGCTGCAGGCGGTCCCCGAGCCGATCACGGAGGTCCTCCGGGGAGAACAGCTTGAGCCTCGCGGCGGCAAGCTCGATCGCCAGCGGCAGGCCGTCGAGGCGAGTGCAGATCTCCGCGACCACCGCGGCGTTGGTGTCAGTCAACCGGAAATCAGGCTGCGCTTCCTGGGCCCGCTCGACGAACAGCCGCACGGCTTCGTATCCGAGGACCTTCTCCGCAGACAGCCGGCCGAGGCCGTCCCCTGGCAGCGACAGGGGCGAGATCGGGAGGAGCTGCTCCCCGCGGACGCGGAGCGCCTCCCGGCTCGTGACCATCGCCTTCAGCGCGGGGCACAGGCGCAGCAGCTCCACGACGTCGTGCGCCGCCGGGATGACCTGCTCGAAGTTGTCCAGGAGCAGGAGCACCTTCCGCCCACCGATCTGGTCAGCCAGCGTATCCAGCAGCTGGTCCTCGGCGGCGACCGTGACATCAACGGCCTCGACGATGGCCTGCACTGCGGCGACGGAATCGCGGGCGGGAGCCAGGTCCACGAAGTACACGCCGTCGCGGAACGGATCGACCTGGTTCGCGGCCGCCTGGAGGGCCAGACGGGTCTTGCCGATACCGCCCGGCCCGGTGAGCGTGAGCAGGCGGACGCCGGGAGAATCGAGGTACTGGCCGATCGCGCCAAGCTCCGACTCCCGACCGACGAGCGGGGATGTCTGGGTTGGCAGGTTGTTCGGGATCGCGTTGAGGGTCCGCGGCGGGGGAAAGTCGGTCGCCAGGCCATCGGCGAGGACCTGGAACAGCCGCTCGGTGGTGGACAGATCCCGAAGGCGATGCTCACCCAGGCTGGCGAACTGGATGCCGTCCAGGCTCCGACCCGCGACCGCGCGGGTCGCTTCGGAGATCACGATCTGCCCGCCATGGGCGGCCGCCATGACTCGGGCGGCCCGGTGGACGTCGAGTCCCACGTACCCGTCCCCGGCGAGGCGGGCTTCGCCGGTGTGCAGACCGATACGGGTCAAGACCCTGGAATGCTGCGGCCATGGCTCCGTGGCCAGGGCTCGTTGGATGGCGACCGAGGCGCTCACCGCATCCGTGGCAATCGGGAAGACCGTGAAGAACGAATTGCCCTCCGTGCCGACCTCGAAGCCGGCGTGGCGCGCGAACGCGTCGCGCATGATCCGGCGGTACCGCTCGAGGACATCGGCGTAGGCGTCCTCGAGCGCCTCGAGGAGCCGGGTCGACCCTTCGATGTCGCTGAAGAAGAAGGTCATCGTCCCGGTTGGCAAGTTGGCCATGGCCTCAAGTCTCGGCCCGGAGCCACCGGGAGACAAGTCTCGGCGGCCGGCCTACGACCGGATCCGCGTGGCGTGCGACCAGGTGGCCAGCCAACGGCCGCCGCGAAGCTCCCAGATGTCGGTGTGCCAGAACAGGTCGTCGTCGTGCCCGCCGTCGAAGTCGATCGTGATTCGGGCCTGGTAGCGGACCGCGGCTACCGTTCCGAACAGCCGAACCCGAACGTCGCCCACGGGCTCGAAGACGGCGTAGTCGAGGTCACCCGACGCGATGCCGGCCAGGTACTCGTTCTTCGACAGCGTCGCGCCGCCTGGGGTGACCAGCTCGTAGTCGTCGGCGTGGAGGGATCGCGCCGTCTCGAGGTCACCGGTCACGAGTGACCGGAGTCGCTCGCGTTCGAGGCCCTCGATCAGGCTCGGCGTCGGGGGAATGGTCATTGCCAGGGCGTCCTTTCCGGAATGCACCGCCGGCGCGTGGACCTCGTCCCCAACCTCATCAAACAGCTTTGTCGTGCCTTTCGGCCTGTTCAACGTGGTGGCCGAGGACCGCGTCCACCAGGCGTGTGGACTGAGGCGACGCCACGCCGAGCCGCTCCGCCAAGCGCTTCTGCAGCCCCGCCCGATCCTCGAGCGCGAGGCTCTTGTACGCCATCATCCGGATGAGGGCATGACGGAACCGGAAGGTGGTCTGCCCAGTGCGATGAATGAAGCGCCTCTGCTCCATCGATTTGAGATGCCGCTCGAGGAACGGGATTGCGTGCGGGGGAAGGAGCGCGGAGACGTCATCCACCTCGAATTCAAGCCCGATGGCCGATGCGCACCGGAGCAGGTCGCGCTCGCCCGGTCCGAGACGGTCGAGTCGCATCGTCAGTAGGCCTCCGAGTGAGGCGGGGACAGCCCCAACGGGACCGTCATCGAGCGCGACGAGCAGCTGTTCGGCAAACAGCGGGTTCCCTTCCGACGTCTCGACGATGCGGTGGACCGTGTCCTGTCCGATCGATCCCGCTCGGTGGAGGACGAGGCTTCCGACGTCTGCGCTTGATAGCGGTTCGAGCTCAACCACGTCTGTGGATGTCAACTCGGGCCGGATCTCCACGAGGTCGGGCCGGGCAATACACAACAGAAGGACGGGCCCGGTAGCCTCCCGCGCCAGGTAGTCCACGAGATCGAGGAACGTGGGTTCTGCCCAATGAATATCCTCGAGCAGAACGACGAGGGGGCGACGGGAGGCCAGGACCTCGAGCAGGCGACGGACCACCGGAAACAGGACCGAGGCACTCGCCGGTTCGGCTTGCAGGGCAACCGCGGTTGCGATCTGCGGAGCGACGCGCTGCCCATCATGATCGTCTGCCAGCAACCGATGCAGCCCGCGCCATCCAACGAGGCCGGCCGCCTCGATCAAGGCTTCTCGCACCGGGAGGAGTGCGCTGCCCTCACCCGGTGCCCGACATCGTTGGGTGATGGCGCTGGATTCCGCGCCGAGCGATGACACGAGCTCTCGCGCCAGGCGCGACTTCCCAATTCCGGCGTCACCCAGCACCGTGAGCCGCGACACCGCGCCGGAGCTGACCACGCGCCGAAATGCAGAGCGCAGTCGGGTCAGCTCGCTTTGACGCCCCACCATCGGCGAGTCGGGTGTCCGTGGGATGGTCGGCCCGCCGACGACGATCTCCAGGATTTGCCAACCCGCTGTCGCTCCCGAAGGGCCGTCGATCGGCTTCATGATGGCGGCCCCTCGTAGGAGTCGCTGCGCCGCCGGTCCGACGATGATCTCGCCGTCCTGTGCAGCCCGCTGCAGCCGACCCGCCGCCCGCACGACGGGGCCAGCGACTGCATCGCGGAGCTCGGCCCCCGGCCCAGCGACCACGATCTCGCCCACTTCGATGCCCGCTCGCGATTGGTGGACCACACCCTGGAGCGCTGCCGGGCCGTTGTTCATCGCCATCACGGCCCGCTGTGCATCAGCAATGGCACGCACGGCCCTCAGCGCATCATCTTCGTGCGCCATCGGGAACCCGAACAGCGCGATGAGGGTGTCCCCGAGTTCACGCTCGACCCGCCCGCCGTGGCGCTCGATCACCTCGGCAGCGATGCGGGAACCGTGGGCTCCAATGCGCCCGACCGCTTCGGCATCGGCGTCCGATCTGGCGTCTGGTGCGACGTCGAGAACCGCGACCGTCACCGTCCGCCGCTCCCGGGGAAGCCAGGAGCCCACGGCGGCAGGTTCAGTCCGGGTGCGATCCCTGGACGGTAGGTCCAGCGCGGGGTCCTGCCTCAGGATCGCCGTCTCCAGCTCTTGCAGTGCCGGGCCAGGTTCGACGGCCAACTCCTCGACCAGTAGTGAGCGGGTGTCGCGGTACATCCGGAGCGCGTCAGCCTGGCGTCCGGAACGGTAGAGCGCCACCATCAGCGAACCGCGGAGCCGCTCGCGATAGGGGTGCTCCTGGATCAGTGATTCCAGCTCGGGTATCACGCTCGCAGCACGCCCCAACGCGAGCTCCGATTCGATGCGATCCTCCATCGCCTCGATACGAAGCTCCTCCAAAGCGCTGATAGCTCGCTGCGCGAAGGGTTCGTAGACGAAATCGGCAAGCGCCGGTCCCCGCCAAAGGGACAGGGCTGCAGAAAGTGTTGCTGCTCGCACCTCCTCGGAGGCGCCCCGAGCTTCGTCAATCAGGCGCTTGAACCGGTGGGCATCGACGGACTCTGGCTCAATCGCCAAGCGGTACCCGTTGTCTGCCCTCTCGATGAGGACTCCGGGCTGGTTTCTGGCCCGGCCCGGCTCGAGCAGACCCCGCAACCTCAGAACAAGCCCGTGAACGACCGTCCTGGCCGTCGGGGGAGGGTTCTCACCCCATAGTTCATCGATCAACCGGTCGGTCGAGACGGGCCCAGCAGCATGAAGCGAGAGCAGAGCCAGGAGGGCTCGACCGCGCCCAGAGGGAATTGGTACCCGCCGTCCTCCGTCGAGAACCTCGGTCGGTCCCAGGATCCGGAACTCCATCCGATCCTCCTCGCCCAGACGGTAGCACCTGTCGAAAGCGAGCCATCCATCCCTTAGCGGATCGTTAGGCGAGCCATGCATCGTGTCCTCGGAATCAACGCCCGAGTTGGCGTTGCGCAGCAAAGGAGCAGGCATCATGTCCGGACCGCTGATCTACGTGGGGACCTACACCGTCAAGCCCGGGAACCAGGAGGGGGCCCGCGAACGCCTGGCCGAACTCGTTGACTTCGTCGAGACGAATGAACCGCGGCTGATCGCCTTCCACGCGTACCTTGGTACGGACGGCCACAGCCTCTCCATGGTCCAGGTCCATCCGGACTCGGCCTCGATGGAGTTCCATATGCAAGTGAATGCCAAGCACTTCGCCACCGCCTTCGACTGGCTCGACACATCCATGCGGGATCAGTACTTCGGCCCCATCTCGGAGGCGCTCGCCGCCGAGCTTGCGAAGTGGGAGACGTCGTTCACACACCTGCCGGTCCACGCTGCCGGGTTCACCCGAACAACGGTCCGATAACGCGCCTCACCGTAAGGGGAGGCCATCCGTCGGCGGGTGGAGGACCCAGGTGACATCTCGGCGGCTCCTCCCGCGCCCGCATCATCACCCGAGGGCGTTCGCAGTTAGCACTTTCGGGCGCAGGCAGCGGTAGTGGCGCCGGATGCGATCCCTGCGGTCGAAAGTGCGCTGCGGGTGAACACATTCGGGGCGAGGGGCGCTGGGAGCGCACTTGGTGCGCGGGCCGGGGCTTTCGGCGGCTCAACGGCTGATTGTGTTGCCTGAGAGGTAACGACTGGCCCAGGAGGCCGTCTCCCTGATTTGTGCCGCTCCGCGCTGCTCGGCTAGAATTCGCGGGCGGCGCGACGGAACCGCGTCGCACTGTTCGGGCGGCTAGCTCAGCTGGTTAGAGCACTTGCTTGACATGCAAGAGGTCACTGGTTCGAGTCCAGTGTCGCCCACCATATCGAACGCGACGATCGGGATACGCCGATCGGTGGAGCACCTCCAGAGAGCCGGGCCCAGGCTGCGAGCCCGGTGGCGACCCACCGGTCCGGCACCACCCGTGAGCGATCGGTGAACCGATCCGGGTCCGCCCGTTAACGCGGCACGAGCGCACGGCCGTTGGTCGTGAAGGCGGGTGGGACCGCGAGAGAAGCCTCTCGTCCTGTCGGTGGACGGGAGGTTTTGTATTGGAGGACCGACTCCTGATGGCGATCGAGCAGCAGAACGAGCAGGACGAGCTCGACCTCGTCGCGCCCGAGCGGGGCTCCGTGGACGAGCTGCTCGATGCCGAGCACGGCGATCCACTCGATCCGATGCGCCATTCGGCCGCCCACGTCATGGCCGAGGCGGTGCTGGACCTGTTCCCCGGCACGAAGCTGGGGATCGGGCCGGCCATCGAGGACGGCTTCTACTACGATTTCGAGGTCCCCCGGCCGCTGACGCCTGACGACCTGGCCCGGATCGAGGCCCGGATGGCGGAGTCGGTCGCCGCGGATCACGCCTTCGTCCGGCGCGAGCTACCGCCGGAGGAGGGGCGGGCCTTCTTCGGGGAACGCGGCCAGCCCTACAAGGTCGAGATCCTCGACGACCTGGCCTCCAAGGCCGCGGCGGACGGGGCGCCGATGCCCCCGACGACGGTCTACGAGCACGGGCCGTTCGTCGACCTGTGCCGCGGACCGCACGTCGAGTCGACCGGCAGGATCGGGCCGTTCAAGCTGCTGGCCGTCTCCGGGGCGTACTGGCGCGGCGACCAGTCTCGGCAATCGCTCCAGCGCGTCTACGGCACGGTCTGGCCTACCCAGGACGAGCTGGACAAGTTCCTGTGGCGGCGCGAGGAGGCTAAGAAGCGCGACCATCGACGCCTAGGCGTTCAGCTCGACCTGTTCTCGTTCCACGACGTCGCACCCGGGATGGCCTTCTGGCACCCCAAGGGCTGGACGCTGTATCGCGTCCTCCGCGACGCGATGACGGAGCTGCAGGACAAGCGCGGCTACCAGGAGATCTACACGCCGCCGCTCGTCCACCAGAAGCTGTGGGAGCGGTCGGGCCACTGGGAGCACTACCGCGACAACATGTACCTCGTCCCCGTCGACGACGAGACCTACAGCCTCAAGCCGATGAACTGCCCCGAGTCGTCGTTCATCTACAAGGCCCGGGTTCGGTCGTACCGGGAGCTGCCGCTGCGGCTGTCCGAGTACGGGGTGCTGCATCGCTCGGAGCGGTCGGGCGTGTTCTCCGGTCTGACCCGGGTCCGCCATTTCTACACCGACGATGGGCACATCTTCGTGACGCCCGACCAGATCGGGTCGGAGATCCAGGCGCTCATGGGCGAGATTCGGGAGGCCTACTCGTGGTTCGGGCTGACGCCCACGCTGACCTTCGGAACGATGCCGGACAAGCACCTCGGCGAGCCAGAGCTATGGCTGGATACGGAGGCGATCATGCGGGCCGAGCTCGAGGCGTCCGGGATGTCGTACCGGGTCAAGCCCAAGGACGGTGCGTTCTACGCGCCCAAGATCGACATCCAGGTCGAGGATGCCCTGGGCCGCGAGTGGCAGACGGCGACGATCCAGGTCGACCGGTTGATGCTGCCCGAGCGATTCGACCTGTGGTACATCGACGACTCGGGGGAGCAGCGCCGGCCCGTCGCGATCCACCGGGCGATCTACGGCTCGCTCGAGCGGTTCATCGGCGTGTTGACCGAGCACTTTGCCGGGGCGTTCCCCTTGTGGTGCTCGCCGGTCCAGGCCGTGGTCATCCCGATCGCCGATCGCCACGTGCCGGCCGCCGAGGAGCTGGCGGGCGTCCTGCGCGGGCGCGGACTCCGGGTCGAAGTGGACGCGTCCGACAACCGGATGCAGAACAAGATCCGCCTGGCCCAGGAGCAGAAGGCGCCGTACATGGTCGTCCTCGGCGACCGAGAAGTGGATGCGCGAACGGCATCGCCCCGGACGCGGGCTGGCGAGCAACAGCCGGCCGAGGCCTGGGATTCGTTTGCCGATCGACTCGCCGCCGAGGTCGCTCGACGCGGGATCGCAACCGGGGATTGACATCCGCCCGGCCGCGGCCGAGCATCGCGCCATGGGAACGAATGTGGTTGATGCCATCGCCCGCGTGCCGATGCTCGAGAGCCTCGATCGCAAGCACCTCGAGAAGCTCGCCCGAGACTTCACCGAGCGGACCTTTCCGGCGGGTGCCGTCGTCGTCAAGGAAGGCGACGACCACGGCATCGGCTTCTTCGTCATCGCCGATGGCGAGGCCGTCGTCTCGCGCGGCGGCGACGAGGTTGCGCGTCTTGGCGCCGGCGATTCGTTCGGCGAGGTGGCGCTCATCAGCGACCGCATCCGAACCGCGACGGTAACCGCCACGACGGATCTGCACACCTACGTCATGACGATGTGGGACTTCCGGGCCTTCGTCCAGGGCGACGCCGACGTCGCCTGGAAACTCCTCGAGCGCCTCGCCCACATGCTCCACCAGGCGCCCTCACACACCCACTAGAGGCGGACGGAGCGCCGAGACCGCCCGCGCCGGAATCAGCGGGTCTTGGATGACGGCACGCTGGCCGAGGTCGGTGGCCTGGCATCGACGGGGAGCATTCGCAAGGCAAGTGATCGGACCACCGACGGCGGCCTTGCCAGCAATCCCAATCGCCGGGAGCAGGTGACATCCCCGCACGCTGAGCGAGTGTCATCGACGTATCGTTAACCAACGGTGCTCGCGATCGACCACGTCCTCCTACCCGTTGCCGACCTCGCTCTCGCGGCGTCCGAGATCGAGTCGCGGTACGGGTTGGCCTCGATCGAGGGCGGCCGGCATCCGGCCTGGGGCACGGCGAACTGGATCGTCCCGCTTGGCGACGCCTATGTGGAGCTCGTTGCGGTCGCAGATCGCGAGACGGCCGCACATTCCGCGTTCGGCAGGTGGGTCGCGTCCGCGGAGCCCGGGCGCCCGCTGGGTTGGGCGGTCCGAACGGATGCCATCGACGCAGTCGGACGCCGACTTGGCCTGACAGTCGTTCCGGGGTTCCGAGCCACGCCCGGAGGGGCGCGCATCACCTGGCGCAGCGCCGGCGTCGAGGTCGCGGCGCGCGAGCCCGGGCTTCCATTCTTCATCCAGTGGGGAGATGGGGTGCCGCTTCCAGGAGCCACGCCCATCTGCCATCCGGGCGGCCCGACGAGGCTGAAGCTCTTGTCGCTCGACGCGGATCCGGTGCGCCTCGCAGACTGGCTCGGGGTGCACGATCTACCGCTTGCCGTGGCGACTGGTCCGTCGAGGGTGTCGGGGGTTCTCCTTACAAACGGACGGCGGGACTTCGCACTCCTGGTCCAAAGCCCGCCGGCCGAGGGCAGCCATATCGAGTGACAAGCGCGCACGCTGAGCGACGTTGCGGATAAGTCACCGATAAGACCTCGGCGCGATGCTGACGCGCATGGACGGCGTTTCGGTGGGGTTGCGCGTTCGGGAGCTTCGTAGGCACAAGCGTCTTCGACAGGAGGATGTCGCTGGGCTGGTGCGGCTCTCGCGGGGTCTGGTGTCCAAGGTGGAACGAGGGTTGCTTGACAACGTCCAGTTCGGTGAGGTCGATCGGATCGTCTCGGCGCTCGGCGGCTCGTTCGATGTTCGCGTTCGATGGCACGGCGAGCAGCTCGAGCGGTTGCTCGACGAGGCCCATGCGCGGATCGTCGATGTCGTTGTAGCGCTGCTTCGCGCGGCCGACTGGGAGGTCGTAGTCGAGGCGTCGTTCTCGCAATGGGGAGAGCGCGGGTCGATCGACGTGCTCGCCTACCACCGGGCGACCAGGATCTTGCTGGTGATCGAGGTCAAGTCGGTCGTGCCAGACAACCAGGCGATGCTGTACGACCTGGATCGCAAGACGCGCCTCGCGCGGGACGTCGCCCAAGCACGGGGCTGGGATGTCGGTGAGGTGTCGAGGGTCCTGGTGGTGGGTGACTCGGCCACGTCACGGCGGCGGGTCGAGCGACTGGCGGCAACGTTCGACACCGCGTTCCCGCTTCGGGGCTGGGCGGTGCGGCGGTGGATCAGGAAGCCGGCCGGCCGCGTCTCCGGGCTGATGTTTCTTTCATACGCTCCCGCCGGTAGCGGTAGGAGAAGCGGGACCGGCCGCGAGCGGGTTCGGGTGGCGTCCACGGGCCGTGATGGTCACGAAGTGGCTGCTACCGCTCCCGGGGGTGGCGTATGAGCGCAATCTCAGGCAACCAGGGTCTTGGACCTTTGATAGCGCCATCCGGGGGAGCGTGTGGGGGAAACTGCCGGGAGCTGGCGGCCGCGGGGCGGCACGGGGCGGTGCCGCCGGCACGGGACGGAGAGCCGCCAGGAACCCCGTTTCCATTGCTCCGTTTCGGAGCCCTGTGCTACCATCCCGCGACGACTCAGGGGCGTGGATTCCATGCGTCCTGACAGTCACGAAACACGGATGTACCGAAGGGGCCACCGATAGCACGAGACCTGCGCGTCAACCAGATGATCCGGATCCCTCAGGTCCGGGTAGTCGATGAAGAGGGCAACCAGCTGGGCGTGATGCCCACGCCAAAAGCCCTCGAGATGGCGCAGGAACGTGGGTTCGACCTTGTCGAGGTCGCCCCGATGGCCTCGCCGCCGGTGGCACGCTTCCTCGACTTCGGCCAGTACAAGTACGAGCTGACCAAGCGGGAGAAGGAGGCCAAGCGCCGGCAGCGTGTCGGGTTCAAGGAAGTCCGCCTGTCGCCGAAGATCGGCCAGGGCGACTTCGAGACCAAGGTCCATCGCGCCATCGAGTTCCTCGAGGATGGCGATCGGATCAAGGTCACGGTCCGCTTCCGCGGTCGGGAGCTGACCCACCCGGAACTCGGACGCAATCTGCTGACGAAGTTCACCGAGCAGATCAAGGAGCACGGCACCGCCGAACGAGCACCGCTGCTCGAAGGCAAGTCGATGCACCTCACGGTCGCATCGGTCCACAAGCCCAAGATCCAGGAGCCCACCGGTCACGCCAAGGCGGCGCAACCGGCCAGGACCGAAGAGCCGGCAGCGGGCGGTGCACCGCCACAGGCGGCCGACGCCGCCAAGGCTCCGGCACCGACGGCCCCGGCAGCACCGGCCCCGACGACACCGGCAGCAACGCCGGCGGCCGAGGCAGCCAAGGCTCCGGCTCCAGCGCCCGCACCAGCCGCCGAGGCCCCGGCCGAGGCACCCGCCGCTCCAGCGGCGCAACGAATGACGAAGCAAGCGGAACCGGCGGCAGCGTCGCCCGCGACAGGAGAGTGAGGCCAGCGTGCCGAAGATGAAGAGCCACAAGGCGGCCCAGAAACGGATCGGCGTCACCGGTGGTGGCAAGATCGTCCGAGTCAAGTCGTGGCGTGGTCACCACCTCGAGATCAAGTCCTCGCGCCGGACCCGCCGCTATGCCGGCAAGGCCGTGATCGGCGGCGAGCACGCGGAGCAGGTCCGGCGCCTCCTGCCGTACCTGAAGAAGGGCTGACATGGCACGAGTCAAGCGCGGCGTCGCTGCCCACAAGCGGCACAAGCGCCTCCTCAACGCGGCGGAGGGCCGCAAGGGCACCAAGTCACGGCTGATCAAGCCGGCCCGCGAGGCGCTGCTCCACGCCCTCGCCTACGCGACCCGCGATCGCAAGCAGCGGAAGCGCCAGATGCGCCAGCTGTGGGTCATCCGGATCAACGCCGCCGCCCGCCAGAATGGCCTTACCTACGGCAACTTCATCGCCGGACTCAAGAAGGCCGACGTCGAAATCGACCGCAAGATCCTCGCCGACCTTGCCGTGCGCGATGCGGCCACGTTTGCGAAGATCGCCGAGGTGGCCCGCGGGGCGTGACGTCTGCAAATCCTCCGGCCGATGCGCTCCACCGAGCGCGCTCGGCCGTCCGAAGGTAAGTCGCAGCGCCGAGCCCTCGACTCGCGAGAGATCGAGGGTTCGTGATTCCCGAGGAGGTTCCGTGGATCTCGCCCAGCTGACCAGCGACCTCGAGGCGCTTCGCGACGACGCGCTCTCGCAGGTCGCGGCCGCGCCGGACGCGGCCACGGTCACCGCGATCGACGTCGACGTTCTCGGCAAGAAGGGCCGGCTGACCGCGGTCCTGCGGGGCATCGGCGCGCTGCCGCCCGACGACCGGCCCCGGATCGGTGCCGTCGCCAACCAGGTCCGGACCACGATCGAGGCGGCGATCGCCCAACGGAGCGACGACCTCGGCAACACGGAGCTCGAAGCCCGCCTCCGGGCCGAGGCCATCGACGTCACCACGCCCGGCCGGCCATTCAGGCGGGGCAGCCTCCATCCCAGCATCGCGGCGATGGACGAGATCGCCCGGATCTTCGAGCAGTTCGGGTTCCAGGTGTACGAGAGCCCGGAGATCGAGGACGAGGCCCACAACTTCCTGATGCTCAACATCCCCGCGGATCACCCGGCCCGCGACCTGTGGGACACGATGTACGTGGACATCCCGGGTCACCTGCTGCGGACCCATACGTCGCCGGGCCAGATCCACGTCATGCGGACCGTCGAGCCGCCGATTCGCGCCCTGCTCCCGGGCCGCTGCTTCCGCTACGAGGCCACCGACGCCTCCCATGGCTCGGAGTTCTTCCAGGTCGAGGGGCTGATGGTCGACGAGGGAACGACGCTGGCCGACCTCAAGGGCCTCCTCGACCAGTTTGCCCACGCGATGTTCGGGGCCGACAAGCGGACCCGCTTCCGCCCGGGCTACTACCCGTTCACCGAGCCGTCCGTGGCATTCGACGTCGAGTGCCTCGTCTGCGGTGGCGTCGGCTGCCCGGCTTGCGGTCGGAGCGGCTGGATGACGATCCTGGGAGCCGGCATGGTCCACCCGGTCGTCCTCCAGTACGGCGGCCTGGATCCGGAGCGCTACCAGGGTTTCGCGTTCGGGATGGGACCCGAGCGGATCAAGATGCTCAAGCACGGCATCACCGACCTGCGGCTGTTCCTCGAGAACGACCTCCGCTTCCTGGGATCCTTCCGATGAGAGTGCCGATCTCGTGGTTGGCGGAATTCGTCGACGTCGACCTGACGCCTGAGCAACTTGCCGAGCGTTTGACCCTCCTCGGGATGGAGGTCAAGTCGATCGAGCGGTGGGGCGCCGACTGGCAGAACGTGGTCGTGGGCGAGCTCCTGACCGTGGCCAAGCACCCGCGGGCCGATCGGCTGTCGCTGACGACCGTGACCCTCGGCGACGGAGAGCCGCTTGAGATCGTCTGCGGGGCGACCAACATCGCTCCCGGACAGCGCGTGCCGGTGGCCTTGTCGGGCGCCGTCCTGCCCGGCGACCGGCGGATCGAGCAAACGGAAAAGATGGGTGTCACGAGCAACGGCATGCTCTGCTCCGGGGACGAGCTCCACCTGACCGCCGACGCGGACGGGATCCTGATCCTGCCGCCTGATGCGCCACTTGGGGCCCCGCTCGCCGATCTCTACGGCGACGTGGTCCTCGACGTGGACGTGAAGCCGAACCGCGGCGACGCGCTGTCGGTCCTTGGGCTGGCCCGGGAAGTGGCGGCCGCCACGCGCCAGCGCATCCGCTGGGCCGAGCCCAACGTGCCCGAAGACGAGGGCCCGCCGACCGACACCCGGCTCCGGGTCGATGTCGAGGATCCTGTCGGATGCACCAGGTTCGTGGGCCGCTGGGCAACCGGTCTGACGATCGGGCCGTCGCCCGATCGCGTCCAGATGCGCCTCCTGGCCGCCGGTCAGCGGCCGATCAGCAACGTCGTCGACGCCTCCAACTACGTGATGCTGGAGCTGGGCAAGCCGATCCACACCTTCGACGCCGCGAAGGTCGCGCGCACGGCCGACGGCAAGGCACACATCGTCGTTCGGCGGGCCACGGCCGGCGAGCGGTTCGAGACGCTCGATCACGTCAGCCGGGAGCTCGACCCGGAGGACCTGCTCATCACCGACCCCAGCGGGCCGATCGGCATCGCCGGTGTCATGGGCGGCGCGGAGTCGGAAGTGGGGGAGGGGACCACCGAGGTCATCATCGAATCGGCGATCTTCGACCCGGTCACCATCCGCCGCTCCGCCCAGCGCCACGCCCTCCGCTCCGAGGCGTCCAGCCGCTTCGAGAAGGGCCAGGATTTCCGGATGGCCCGGATCGGGGCCGACCGGACCGCGGAGCTGCTCCATGCGTGGGCCGGCGCCTCGATCGCCCCGGGCCGGATCGACACGGCGTCCGTGGAGCCGGGCCCCAGCCGCGTCCCCTTCCGACCGGCTCGCGTCAGCCGCCTGCTCGGCGCGGACGTGCCGGCCGACGAGCAGCGGATGCTGCTGGCCCTCGTCGAGGTCGGCACGGAAGAGGCAGCCGACGCCCAGACGGTGACGGTCGCCCTCGAGCCGCAACCGTTGCGCGTGGAGGCAGCGGCGGGAGCGGCGCTGGTCGCCGTGGTGCCTACGTGGCGCCGGGACATCGAGGTCGAGGCGGACGTCGCCGAGGAGATCGCCCGCGTCCGCGGCTACGAGCTCACCCCATCGATCACGCCGCACACGCCGATGCCACCATTCCGGCCGTCGCCGATCGAGGCCCGCCAGCACCTCCGGACCGTGCTCGCCGGCGCCGGCCTGACCGAGGCCGTCACCCCGGCCCTCGTCTCCCCGGGACACCTCGAGGCCGTGCGGCTGACGCAGGACGTGCCGTCGGTGGCCGGCGACCCGCCGCCCGGGGGCCAGCCGGTGATCGTCACCAACCCACTGTCGCGCGACCACTCCGTGCTTCGCCAGTCGCTGATCCCCAGCCTGCTCGACGTCGTCGCCACCAACCTCCGTCACGGGACGGACGACATAGCGATCTTCGAGGTCGGCAAGGGTTATGCCCGGGACGGCGACGGGTCCCGCGAGTGGTGGCGCCTCGGCCTGGCGCTGATCGGCGCGGCGACGCCCGCGCATCACGCCGGGGGCTCGCGGCCATGGGACCTCGACGACGCCAAGGGTCTGATCGACCTCGCCTCCGCGGCACTGGGCTTCGATCCGCCAATCTACCGGGCCGAAACGGCCGAATCCGCATTCCATCCGGGACGGACGGCACGGGTCGACCTCGCCGATCGGCTGCACGGGATCGTCGGTGAGGTCCACCCCAGCGTCGCCGAGGCGTGGGAGCTCCGAACCCAGTCCCGGCTGATCGTGGCCGAGCTGGCGCTGGCTGGCCTCTCGGGCGGCCGGCTGCGGGTCGAACCCGTCCCGGCGCTGTCTCGCTTCCCCGATGTCGAACGCGACCTGGCGATCGTCCTGCCGGCGACCACCGCCGCAGGTGACGTCGCGGCCGCCATCCGCAGCTCGGCCGGTGACCTGCTCCGCGATCTGCGCCTGTTCGACGTCTACCGAGGTGCCCCGCTCGGCGCCGACGAGAAGAGCCTCGCCTGGCGGCTCACCTTCCAGGCCCGGGAACGGACGCTGACCGAAGCCGAGGTCGAGGGCCTGATCGCGGGGGTCGTGCGGACGCTGGAGGGTGAGCTCGGCGCCCGCATCCGGTCGTGACGCCCGCGCTACGCTTGCCTGGCGCAACTGGACGATGAAGCGAGACCCGATGACGGGCAGCATTGCCGGTGCGGGGGGTCGAGAGGGGTTGCTGCCATGTCGTTCCGTCGGGGCCTGATCGCCGTCGTCGCCCTCGCGTTCGTCGCCGGGTGTGGCACCGCCGCACCCAGCACCGCGCCGCCAAGCACGCCTCCGTCATCGCCCACGCCGACCGTATCGGCGGAACCCACCGTCGACAGCTCGATGCCGCCATGGTTCGGCGATCCGTCGGTCAGTGGCCCTGCCACCGTCGAAGCGGGAACCAGGTTCGAAGTCGAGTGGACCGGCCCGCTCGCAAACGACGACTACATCACGATGGTGGCCGTGGGCACCACCACCTGGACGGGCGAGTCGTACTTCGACGTGGAGGCGGGCTCGCCCAGCGAGCTCACCGCGCCCCTCGCGCCGGGTGCGTACGAGCTGTGGTACGTCAACGGGGCCGACAGCACGCCCTCCGCCCGCTCGCCGATCACGGTCCTCCAGGCTTCGGCCTCGCTCGAGGCGCCCGAGGAGGTCGAAGCGGGGACGAGCTTCGAGGTGTCGTGGATCGGCCCGAATGGGCCGGGCGACTACGTCACGATCGTCGCCGTGGGGACTGACCGGTGGACGAACGAGAGCTACTTTCCCACCTCCTCCGGGCCAAGTGGAACGCTGACGGCGCCGCTCACGGCCGGCCCGCACGAGGTCCGCTACGTGAGCGGTCAGGGCGAGGCGACGGTGTTGGCTGTCCCGATCACGGTGGCGCCAACCAGCGCGACCCTCGACGCTCCGGCCGAGGTGACTGCCGGCACGCAGTTCCAGGTGTCGTGGACCGGCCCGAACGGGCCGGGCGACTACATCACGATCGTCGCCACCGGTGCGCCGCAGGGAGCCTACCTCTCCTACGCGAACACATCGAACGGCACGCCGGCGACGCTGACGGCTCCGACCGCGCCGGGCGCGTACGAGCTGCGATATGTCGTCGAACGCGCCGGCGTGACGACGCTCGCGACACGACCGATCGAGGTGCAATAGGGCGCGCCGAGCGCCTGCCGTGGGACCTTTGGTTCGGTTGCTACCGCTGATCGGCCGCTGCTACCCTTGCCCGGGCTCGTGAGCGGGCGGGTCCTTCGACAGGTTCCAACGGGTTGCGCCCATGCCCACGGGGGCCCGCTCCGGTTGAGGGACGAGTGTGAACATTTCGGACTTCCTGCTCTCGATCAACGTCTTCGACCTGCTGGTCCTGGCGTTCCTCGCGTTCTTCTTCATCCTCGGCTTCATCCAGGGCACGATCCGCCGGCTGCTGGGGCTCGCATCGGTCCTGTTCTCGTTCCTCGTCGCGGCCAACCTGCGCGAACCGTTGGGCAACTTCCTGGCCCCGAACTGGAACCACCTCGATCCCAACTACGCGATCATGGTCGGCTTCGCGACGGTGTTCGTGGCCGGGGTGATTGCCTCTACCCTCGTCATCCAGGCCTTCTACAAGAAGGTCCCGCTGTTCGAGAAGTACACCGTCGTCGACGAGGTCCTCGGCGGCATCCTGGGCGTGCTCCAGGGCGCCCTCCTGCTGGGCGCGATGATCGTGATCCTCGATTCGTTCTTCATGATCCCGGGCGTGGGAACGCGGGACGCGGAACTGCCGCTGCTGCGCCAGGTCTTCGAGGCCTACAACCCCTCGAACACGGCGGGCATCTTCCGGGGCAGCATCCTGCCGATCTTCCTGGCCCTCCTCGGCCCGTTCATCCCGCAGGAGGTCAAGGACTTCTTCCCGATCCGGTGAGCCGGACGCCCGCCTGACGACGTTCGACCGCCGCCGCCTCGCGGCACCCACGCTCGAAGCCGCCCGGGCGGTCCTCGGCGCCCGGCTCGTCCGCGCCCCGCAGGGCGACCGAGAACGCCGCGTCGCCCGCGTCGCACGCATCGTCGAGGTCGAGGCCTACATCGGCGAGGACGACCAGGCGTCGCACGCCCGCTTCGGGCCGACCGCCCGCAACCGGGTCATGTACGGGCCGCCCGGGGTGGCCTACGTGTACCTTGTCTACGGGATGTACGACTGCCTGAACATCGTCACCGAGGCGGCCGGCCGGCCGGCGGCGCTCCTCGTCCGGGCCGTGGAGCCGCTCGACGGCGTCGCGGCAATGCGGCGGGCACGGATCGAGGCAGCCGCCGAGCGGCGACGCAACCGGCCGCCGGACGTCGCCGCCGCCGATGCGACGCGACTCATGTCGCTGGATCCCACCGGCCTTGCCCGCGGTCCCGGCCTCGTCTGCGCGGCACTGTCGATCGACCGCTCGCTGAGCGGCACTGACCTGCTCGATCCGGACGCCCCGCTGCGCCTGGAACCGGCACCGGCCGACGAACCGGCACCGCCCGTGTCGACCGGGCCCAGGATCGGGATCGGCTACGCCGGCGCAGCGTGGGTCGCCCAGCCGTGGCGGTTCTGGATCACCGGACACCCTGCCGTCTCCCGCCCGACCCGCTGATGGACGCCCGATCGCAGGCCCTGCTCGAATTCCCGCTGATCCGGGCCCGCCTCGCGGAGATGACCTCGTTTCCGCCCAGTCGCCGGCTGGCCGAGGCGCTGGAGCCCGAATCCGACCCGGTGCTCGTCGCCCGCGGCCTCGACGAGACCGACCAGGCACGGGCCCTGCTGCGCGACCGGGCCGGTGTCGGCATCGGGGCCGCCCACGACATCGGCCCGCCGATCGAGCGGGCGACCCGCGGCGGACGGCTCGACGCCCAGCAGTTCCTCGAGATCGCCGATACCCTGGATGCGACCGCCCGGCTGGCGACGGCCCTCGCCGACGAGCGGCGGCCGCTGCTCCGCGACCTCGGGCGGGAGCTCCACCCGCTGCCGGCCCTGCGATCGACCCTGGCCCGCAGCTTCGACCCGGTGGGCGAGCTGCTCGACACCGCGTCACCACGGCTCGGTGGGCTGCGGTCGGCCGTCCGGGTGGCCTACGACCGGCTTCGGCGACGGCTCGACGCGCTCGTCGGCTCGGAGCTGGGTGGCGCCCTCCAGGAGCCGATCATCACCCTCCGCAACGGCCGATACGTGGTGCCCGTCAAGGCCGAGGCCCGGAGCCGGGTCAAGGGCATCGTCCACGACGCATCGGGCAGCGGCCAGACGCTGTTCGTCGAACCGATGGTGGCCGTCGAGCTCGGCAATGCCTGGCGGGAGGCCAAGGCCGCCGAGCAGGAGGAGGTCGAGCGGATCCTCGACGAGCTGTCGGCCCTGGTCTCGGCCAACGGCGATGCCCTCCGGGAGACGCTCGATGCCCTCGCCCGGTTCGACCTGTGGGCGGCCAAGGCCCAGCTGGCGGTCGAGATGGACGGGGTGCGGGCGGAGACGGCCGACCGGCCGACGGTGGTCCTGCTGGGCGCCCGCCACCCGGGCCTGACCGGCCGGGTGGTGCCGATCGACGTCCGCCTGGGCGAGGACTACACCGCCCTGGTCGTGACCGGTCCCAACACCGGCGGCAAGACCGTCACCCTGCGGACGCTGGGCCTGCTGGCGCTCATGCACCAGGCCGGGCTGCACATCCCGGCAGAGGCCGGCTCGAAGCTGCCGGTGTTCGGCGACGTCTTCGCCGACATCGGCGACGAGCAGTCGATCGCCCAGTCGCTGTCGACGTTCTCGGGGCACCTGCGGCGGATCATCCGGATCGTCGAAGCCGCGGGTTCCGGGACGCTGGTCCTCCTGGACGAGCTGGGCGCCGGGACGGACCCGACCGAGGGATCGGCGCTTGCCCAGGCGCTGCTCGACCACTTCATCCAGGCCGGGGCGCTGATCGCCGCGACGACCCACTACGCGGAGCTCAAGGCCTACGCCCACACCACGTCGGGGGCCCGCAATGCGAGCGTGGAGTTCGACCTCGAGAGCCTGTCGCCCACGTACCGGCTGACGATCGGCCTGCCCGGCGGGTCGCAGGCGTTCGCCATCGCGGAGCGGCTGGGCCTCGCGCCCGGCATCGTCGCCGACGCCCGATCGCGGCTGTCCGAGGCGCAGCGGACGTTCGAGGAGACACTGGCCCGGATCAAGACCGCCGAGACCGAGACGAGCGACGCGCTGGAACGGGCCCGCGCGGCCGAGGCGCGTGCGGCCGATGCTCTCCGGATCGCCGACGAGGAACGCCGGCGCGCGCGGCGCGAACGGGACGACGTGGTCCGGACGGCGCGCGAGGAGGCCGAGCGGCTGGTGGGTGATCTCCGGGACGAGGTCCACACGACCCGCCGCAGCCTCGAGCGCGAGACGGTCACGGCGCAGTCCCTCGACAGCGCCGTCGGCCGCGCGGAGGACGCGCTGGGGCGACTGCCCGAGGCGCCAGAAGCGCCCGTTGCCGTGGCGCCGGTCGAGCGGCGGATCTGGAAGGTCGGCGAACGCGCGCGCAGCCGGTCGGGCGGCTGGGAGGGCCGGATCGCGGCGCTCGAGAAGGGCGGCAAGCGAGCCTCGCTGGAGGCCGGCGGGATGCGGGTGTCGGTGCTGCTGGATGATCTCGAACTGGCGATGGGCAGCGACGGCCGGGGCGCCGACCGGGCGGAGCCGGCCGCCGGGTCGGGCAGCGTGTCGGCGTTGCAGCTGTCCCGGGCGCGGACCGTGGCGTCGTCGCTCGATCTCCGCGGCGCGCGGGTCGAGGAAGCCCTCGACGCGCTGGGCCGCTACCTCGACGACGCGGCGCTGGCCGGGGTCGACAAGGTGACGATCATCCACGGCCTCGGGACGGGGGCGCTGCGAGACGCAGTTCGGGCGCAGGCGGGCGGCCATCCGTTGGTCAAGGAGATCCGGCCCGGCGAGCGTGGTGAGGGCGGCGACGGCGCCACGATCGTGACGCTGGCCTGACGGCGAGCCTGAGGGCTTAGCCCGGACCCGGCGGCTTCGGCGTCTTGGGCGGCCCGCCCCCGCCGCCACCACCACCGCCCGATGGCGTCGGCTGCTCCGGCGGCGGGGTGATGCACGGCTCGGGGGTCGGCGGCGGGAAGGATCCTGGCGGCAGGGACGGTGGGACGAAGAACGGGTCGCACGGATCGGGCGGCAGCGGCTCGCAGACGCCCGATGGCGCGAACTGGCCGCCCCAGTTGGTCCCGAACGGGTGGAACAGCCGGTCGTAGAAGTACATCGTCCGGGTGGCTTCGGGGCCGCCGCGGACGAGGATCCCGCGGCGTGCCCGGGAGATCCAGTTGCGGGTGTACTTCTGCCACTCGGGGAACGCCGGCTCGATGCCGCTGAAGTCGAGCATCCCGCGGACGACCCGCGGCCCGGTGCAGTCGTCCTGCCACAGGAGGCCGGTGGCGGCGTCGATGGCGACGGCGGCCCGGAGGTCGTCCTGGTTGCGCGGCTCGGTGCCCTTGATGAACAGCTCCTCGAGGGTCCGCGTGGTGAACGGGCCGGGCAGCATCCCGCTGTGGGCGTCGATCTCGACGTATGACAGGCCGGCGGGCCTGGTGTCGTTGAACTTCGCCTGCGGCATGCCCTGGCTGACCTCGGTCAGGATGGCCGACCACAAGGGTGCGGCGGTGTCGAGCGAGAGCTTGGTGTTCGGCTCGTTGTTGCTGTTGCCCATCCATACCCCGACGCCGATCGCGGGCGCGTTCGGATCGGCCGGCGGAGCGAGGTAGCCGTAGGCAGCAACGTCACGGTTGTCGCTCGTGGTGCCGGTCTTATAGGCGGTCGATCGGCGCTCGCCGCCGTCGTAAATCGCCCACTTGCCCCAGTACGGGTTGACGGTCACGTCGGTGTTGCCGGCCAGGATGTCGGTGATGATGAAGGAGGCCTCGGGGCTGGCGATCTGGGTGCCCTTGGCGCCGTCCATCGACCACACCGTCTTGCCGTTGGTGTCGACGATCTCCCGGATCATGGTCTGTGGCATCAGGTTGCCGCCGTTGGCGATCGCGCCATACGCCCGCAACAGATCGATCGGGTGGACCTCCAGCGTGCCGATGCCCATCGACGTCACCGGCATCGCGCCGGGATGGTAGGTGAGACCCATCTCCTTGGTCCGGTCGTAGAAATGCTCCAGGCCGTTGATCAGCCCGGCCTTGATCGACGGGATGTTGAGCGAGAACTGGAGCGCCGAACGAAGGCGCACGGGTCCGCGCTCGTAGCCATCGGCCTGGGTGGGCGTGAACTTGTTGCCGAAGTCGGTGGTCACGTCCATGAACATCGTGGCCGCGGTCATCGAGCGGTCCTGGAGGCCGACCAGGTAGTTGAGCGGCTTGATCGCCGATCCGGGCTGGCGCCAGCCTTGCGAGAGCACGTCGAACTTGGGATCGAACTTCTTGTTGCCGGTCGCGCTGTAGCCCGCGCTGCCAACGTACGCCAGGACCTCGCCGGTCCGGTAGTCGACGATGGCGGCGGCGCCGTTGTGGATGTTCGCCCCGCGCAGGTCGAGGATCCAATCCCACGCCGATTCGGGGATCTTCTGCTGACGGAGCAGGGCCCGCGGGTCCGATTCGCCGTCGCGGTTCTTGTAGTGCGGCGCCCGGGCCGCGGCGTAGACCCACTTCTGGGTCGTCGTCTGCATCTTGTAGTCGAGGCTGGTCGTGACCCGGTAGCCACCGGCGTCGACCTCGGGACACTCGTCGACGGTCTTGCCGGGGCAGAGGATCGAGGCGAGCTGCTCGCGGACCTGCCAGACGAAGTGGGGCGCCCGCCACGGCGTCGTCCGCTGGTCCGCCAGGATGATGTCCGCCGCGCGTGCGGCGCGGAAGTCGGCCGCGCTGAAATCGCCCTTGGTCAGGACCGCGTATTTCTGCATCTGGTCCAGGACGTAGTTCCGGCGGACCATGATCTCGGTCTTCTTGGGCACGAGCAGCTTGAGCTGATCGGCCGGGCACTCCGCGCCCTCCTCGATCTCGATGACGCACCGTTCCTCCGCGTTGACCGTGAGGTCGAACTTGGCCGGTGACTGGGGGATCGCGGCGAGGATGGCGACCTCGGCCAAGGTCAGGTCGGCGAGCGATTTGTTGAAGTAGCTCTTGGCCGCCGCCTTCACGCCGTAGCTGTGGTTGCCGTAGTAGTTCTGGTTGAGGTAAGCGGTCATGATCTCCCGCTTGCCCTCTTCGCCGGGGTATTCGTCGGTCAGCCGGATCGACTGGATGATCTCGCGGGCCTTGCGCTCCCAGACCTCGCCCTCGAACGCCGAGGCGGGCAGCAGGCGCTGGCGGACCAGCTGCTGGGTGATCGTGGAACCGCCGCGGGGCCGGCCGTTGAGGGTGTCGAGCGAGGCCGAGACGAAGCCGCCGAAGTCGAAGCCCGGGTTCTTCCAGAAGTCCTTGTCCTCGATCGAGGTCGTGGCGTCGATCAGCGATGCGGGGATCTCGTCGTAGTCGACCAGCTCCCGCCGCAGGTCGCCCAGACGGGCCAGCTCGATCTTGCCGGTCCGGTCGTAGACGATCGTCTGCTCCTCGAACTGGAGGTTCGAGAGCAGGGCGCGCGGGCTCTCCAGGTCGCGGCTGTAGTAGCTGTAGGCCGCGACCGCGCCGACGAACGCGACGAGACCGAGACACAGGAGCGTGAGGAACAGGGCCAGCGGAATGGCAATGGCGACGCGGCGGGCGGCGCCTCCTCCGCGGGGGCGTCGGGCTGCACCGGTGCGCCGGTGGCGCTGACGCCGCGCGAGGCTGGTTTGCATGTCGGCGTGCAAGATAGCATGGGGGGATGAACCGTCGGTTCACCCGATTCCCGTTCGCCCAGACGACTCGGCGAGGTCGTCTGTGACGTCCGTCGCGCCCGGCGAGCCCGGTGCGCGCCCGGCCGAGGGGCTGCCGGGACTGCTCGACGAGCTGCGCTGGCGGGGGCTATTTCACTCGGCCACGCCGGGGCTGGAGGCCCGACTCGCGACCGGCCGCTCCATCGCCGCGTACAACGGCTTCGACCCGTCCGGGCCGACGCTCCACATCGGCAACCTGGTGCCGATCATGGGCCTGGTTCACCTCCAGCAACGCGGTGGGCGGCCGGTGGTGCTGGTCGGCGGCGCGACGGGGATGGTCGGCGATCCGTCGGGGACGTCCGCGGAGCGGAACCTGCTCGACCGGGCCACGCTCGAGGCGAACGTGGCCGGCATCCGGTCGCAGCTGGAGCGGTTCCTGGACTTCTCGGGACCGACGGCTGCGACCGTCGTCAACAACCTGGACTGGCTGGGCGAGATCGGCGTGCTCGACTTCCTGCGCGACGTGGGCAAGCACTTCACGATCCCGTACATGCTGGCCAAGGACTCGGTCCAGGGCCGGATGTCCGCCGGCCTGTCGTTCACCGAGTTCGCCTACATGACCCTCCAGGCCGAGGACTTCCGGCACCTGTACCGGACGATGGGCGTGGAGCTGCAGGCCGGCGGCGCCGACCAGTGGGGCAACATCACCGCGGGCCTGGAGCTGATCCGCCGTTCGGAGGGTGGGGGAGAGGCTGGTCCCGACCTGGCCCACGCGCTGTCGTATGAGCTGCTGCTGGACGCGGCGGGCGCCAAGTTCGGGAAGACGGCCGCCGGCACGTCCGTGTGGCTCGATGCGGGCCGGACGACGCCGTTCGCGTTCTACCAGTACTGGCTGGACCGGCCGGATTCGGAGATGGGCCGGCTGCTGCGGAACTTCACCCTTCGGTCGCACGACGATATCGAGGCGCTGGAGGCCGCGCAGGCGGCGGCGCCGGAGCGGCGGCCGGCGCAGCGGGCGTTGGCCTGGGACGTCACCGCGCGGGTCCACGGGGAGGACGCGGCCCGGGACGCCGAGGCGCAGTCCCGCTCCGTTTTCAGTGGCGGGCTGACTGGGCTCGACGAGGCCGCGTTCCTTGCCGCGATCACGGAGCTGCCACGAACGACGCTCGACTCCGAGGCACTCGCGACGGCCTCAGCCGTGGCCGTTGCCAGCGGCGCGGCGTCCTCGAACGGCGAGGCGCGGCGACTCATCAGCCAGGGCGGCCTGTACATCAACGACGCCCGGGTCATGGAGCCGAGCGCCGCCCTGCCCGAGCCACTCCACGGCCGCTTCTGGGTGGTCCGAACCGGGAAGAAGAACGTCCGGATCGTCGAGCGGGGCTAGATCCCGTCAGATACTCGCCGACTGACTGCTAAGCGAGTGTTCGAGGGACCGGGAGGCCCGCTTCGCGCCGGATCGTGCCGGCGATTGCAGGCCAGCCGCTGGTTCGGCCGCCAGTCGCCTGCATATCAGTCAGGGGGCCGGGTAACCGGCGGGAACTTCGGGCCCGGAGCGTGTCCACGATGGCCGCGGGCTCGAGGCCGCGCTCGGCGAGTAGCACGAGCGCGTGGTACAGCAGGTCCGCGGTCTCCTCGGCGACGCGATCCGCTCCCCCCGCGCCTGCCGCATGGTCCTTCGCGGCAAGCACCACCTCCGTCGCCTCTTCCGTGACCTTGCGGGCGACGGCGTCAACGCCGCCGTCGAGGAGCGACGTCGTGTAGGAGCCGGCGGGGCGCTCGGCGGCGCGGGAGGCGATCGTCGACCACAGCGTTTCGAGCCAGGCGAAGCCCTGGGTCGCGCGCTCGGCCGGCGCGCCGTCGGGGTCGAAGCAGCTCCGCGTCTCGCGGTGGCACGTCGGGCCGGCGGGATCGGCGGTCACGAGGATCGCGTCCGAATCGCAGTCCAGGGCCAGGTCCACGACCCGGAGCACGTTGCCGCTTGTCTCGCCCTTCCGCCACAGCGCGTCGCGCGAGCGGGAGTGGAAATGGACTTCGCCAGTGGCCATCGTTGCCGCGACCGCCTCGGCGTCCATCCAGGCGACCATCAACACTCGACCGTCGACGACGTCCTGGACAACTGCCGGAACCAGACCCGTCCGGCCCGAAGCGGACTCCGAAGCCGCGAACGCGGTCACGCGACCGCCCGAACCGGCAGTCCGGCCGCCGCCATCGCCGCCTTGACCTCGGCGATCGAGTGGATCCGGCGATGGAAGATCGAGGCCGCGAGCACCGCATCCGCGCCACCGTCACGTACGGCGGCCACGAAGTCCGCCGGACCTGCCGCGCCGCCGGACGCGATCACGGGCACCCGGACCCGCGAGCTGATCGCTCGCAGCAGCTCGGTGTCGTAGCCGGACCGAGTCCCGTCCCGGTCGATCGAGGTCACCAGCAACTCGCCCGCGCCGAGATCCGCGACCCGCTCCGCCCAGGAGACCGCTTCGAGGCCCGTCGCCTCCCGGCCGCCCTTGACGACGACCTCCCACTCGGCCGAGTCGTCGGCGCCGGGCCGCCGTCGGGCGTCGATCGCCACGACCACCGCCTGGCGTCCGAACCGCGCCGCGCAACGCGAGATCAGCGACGGATCGGCGACCGCTGCGGTGTTGAGCGAGACCTTGTCCGCGCCGGCCCGGAGGACGTCGCGCATCTCGAGGACCGTCCGAACGCCGCCGCCCACGGTCAGTGGCACGAACGCGCGCCGCGCCGTCCGCTCCACGATGTCGAGCAGCGTCCCACGCCGCTCCGGCGCGGCCGTGATGTCGAGGAAGACCAGCTCGTCGGCGCCCTCGGTTGCGTAGCGCTCGGCCAGCTCCGGCGGATCGCCCTCGTCGACGAGGTCCACGAACCGCGTCCCCTTGACGACCCGGCCGTCGGCGACGTCGAGGCAGGGGATGACCCGGCGGCGGAGCATCAGGCCGCGCCCACGGCCGTCGACGCGGCCACGGCGGCTGTGAAGTTGCCCAGCAACCGGAGGCCGTCACGGCCACTCCGCTCGGGGTGGAACTGGACGCCGAGCAACGGATCCACGGGCCACCGCCGACACGAACCGCTCGCCGTGTTCCGTCTCCGCGAGGGCCAGGTCTCGCCGCGGAGCTGGCGGGCGTTCCGGCGTACGAATGGACGAAGTAGAAGTCGGCGCCGTCGGCGATCCCGTCGAACGCCGGATGCGAGCGCACCCGCTCGACCTGGTTCCAGCCGATGTGCGGCAGGGTCGGCGCCCCTTCGAGCAGCCGCGTCCGGCCAGGTAGCACGCCGAACGTGACCGCCCCGTCCTCGTCGCTGCCCTCGAACAGCAACTGCAGCCCGAGGCAGATCCCAAGATACGGCCGATCGGCCGCGATCCAGGCTAGGATCGGGTCGACCAGCCGTGCCCGTCCCAGCCGCCGCATTGCCGGCGCCGCGGCACCCACGCCGGGGACGACGAGCCCGTCGGCATCGCGAAGGTCGTCCGGGTGGGTCGCTCGATGCGCCCGGGCGCCCACCGCGGTCAGCCCCTGCTCGATGCTGACGAGGTTCCCCGCGCCATAGTCGACGATCGCGATCCGCGGACGGGCCGCGGCCGTCATCCCAGCGTCCCCTTGGTCGACGCGACGCCGCTGCGCCGTGGATCCGGCTCGCAGGCCGTCCGAAGCGCGCGGGCGAGGGCCTTGAACGCGGCCTCGGCCAGGTGATGGTCGTTGCGGCCGCTGCCGCGGAGGTGGAGCGTGGTACCGGAGGTTCGGGCGAAGGCCTCCAGCGCATGCTCGATCAGCTGGAGTGGCAGCTCGCCGGCCCGCTCGCTGCGGAACGGCAGGTCGATCACCGCATACGGCCGTCCGCCGACGTCGACGACGCACGTCGCCACCGACTCGTCCATCGGTACCGCGGCGTCGCCGAAGCGGCGGATCCCGGCGCGGTCGCCGAGTGCCTCCGCGAACGCGGAACCCAGGACGAGCGCCACGTCCTCGACGGTGTGGTGCTCGTCGACCTCGAGATCGCCGGTCGCCTGGACCTCGATGTCGAACAGGCCGTGGTGGGCGAGCGAGGTCAAGAGGTGGTCGTAAAATCCGACGCCGGTCGCCACGCCCGCCGTGCCGGACCCATCGAGCTCGAGGGTGACGGTGACGTCGGTCTCACGGGTCTGGCGGTGGACCGTGGCCTGCCGGCTCATCGGTCCGCCTCGCCGAGCTGGCGGGCTGCCTCGATCAGCCGGTCGTTCTCGTCGGCGTTGCGGACGGTCAACCGGAGGTGGTCGTGGAGCGGATGCCCGGCTCCGAACGTCCGCGGCACCAGCCCGCGGGTCAGGAGGCCATCGGCGATGGCGGAGGCACGCTCCGGGGAACCGAAGTCGACCAGCACGAAGTTCGTGACCGAGTCGCCGACGCGCCAACCCGTCTGGCGAAGGCTCGCGGTCAGCCGTTCTCGCTCCCGCTCGACGCGTGCCAGGTTGTCGGCCAGGATCCCGTCGTCGAGCAGCGCCTCGGTCACGACCGTCACCGACACGGTCGACACGGATCCCGGTGGCCGGTACGGCGCGATCCGGGCGATCGTCTCCGGGACCGCGACCGCGAACCCGACGCGGAGCCCGGCGAGGGCATAGGCCTTGCTGGCGGTCCGGATCACGATCAGGTTCGGGTAAGCATGGCGGAGCGACAGCAAGGACCCGCCGACGAACTCCGCGTACGCTTCGTCGAGGGCGACGATGGGAGCCGGACGGCCATCGGCCGATGCATCGTCGGCGAGACCTTGGAGCAGGGCTTCGATCGCGCCGGTCGGCTCCGACAGCGCCGTTGGGTTGTTGGGACTACACAGCCAGACGACGGCGGCCTCCCGGGCAGCCGCCCGAACCGCGTCCACGTCCATCGCCCAGCCTTCCGCCGCCTCCCGGCGTGGCACCGCGACCAGACGCGCGCCGCGCTGCTCGGTGATCACGCGGTACATCGCGTAGCTCGGCGTGGGGACGACCGCCGCCGAACCCGGGGCCAGGAACGCCTTGCCGACCAGGTCCAGGACCTCGTCCGCCCCCGCCCCGACCAGCAGCTCGTCCCGATCCACGCCGTAGCGTGCGGCGGCCGCGTCGACGAGGCGGCGGTAGTCGGAGGGCGGATACTCGGACAGGCTGGTCTCGAACCGTCCGGCGGCCATGATGCGCGCCGCGAGATCCGGCGGGGTGGGGGAGGTGTTGAGGTCGAACCGGACGATCCGCTCGATCGGCACGCCATATCGCGCCGCGACTTCCTCGTCGGTCGCCTCCCAGCTATAGCTCGCCGGGGACGTCGGGGAGCTGAAGGTCACCGGCGTCGGGCTCATCGGGCGTCCTCCGCGGCGAACCGCACCTCGACGGCGTCACGGTGGGCGTGCAGTCCCTCGGCCTCGGCCAGCGTCCCGATCGTCTCACGGATCGCGGCCAGGCCGTCGCGGCTGATCCGCTGGACCTGGCTGAACTTGCCGTAGCTCTCGACCGCCAGCGGGCCACAGCTTCGCGCCAGGCCGCCGGTCGGCAGGACGTGGTTCGCGCCGGTCGCGTAGTCGCCGGCGGACTCCGGGGCCCACGGGCCCACGAACACGCTGCCGGCATTGTGGACGGCGGCGACGGCGTCCTCGAGCGGTTCGACGTCGATCGAGAGGTGCTCGGGGCCGTAGTCGTTGACGAACGCGATCGCCGAAGGGAGATCCGGCGCGACGACGACCGCGCCGTGCGCCCCGAGGGCCTTGCCGAGGATCTCGCGCCTGGCAGCACCCGCCAGGCGGCCCGCCACCCGCGCCTCGACCGCGTCGGCGAAGGCCGTGTCGGTGGTCACCAGGATCGCCGGTGAGTCCGGCCCGTGCTCGGCCTGGGTGATGAGGTCGGCGGCGACGCGATCGGGGTCGGCGGGTGGGTCGGCGAGGACCATGCCCTCCGACGGGCCGGCCGGGAGGTCGATGCCGATCTCCCCGGCCAGCTCGATCTTGGCGGCGGTGACCCACGCGTTGCCGGGGCCGACGACGCGGTCGACGGGCTCAAGGCCGGCTTCCGGAAGGCCGAACGCCAGAGCCCCGATCGCCTGCGCGCCACCGGCGACGACGAAGGCGTCCACGCCGAGCAGGCCGGCGGCGCCGAGCAGGACCGGATCGACTCGGCCATCCCCGTCGGCCGGTGATGCGACGACGATGCGGGACACGCCAGCGACCTGTGCCGGGACGACGGTCATGACGAGCGACGACGGATACGGCGCGGTCCCGCCGGGGACGTAACAGCCGACGGCGCCGATCGGCGTCCAGCGGCGCTCGATCTCGATGCCCGGCAGGATCCGCGTCGTCCGGGAAACCGGCCGCTGCGCCTCGGCGAACCGGTGGACGTGGTCGATCGCCTGGTCGAGCGCTCGGCGAGCGGCCGGCGTCAGGGCGTCGCGGGCCGACCGAAGCTCGGCCGGTCCGAGGAGGAGACGCCCATCCGCCAGGCCGCCGCCGAACTGGGCGTTGGCATCGCGAACGGCTGGATCCGGATTGGCGCGGACGCCAGCCAGGATGGCCCGGACGCCGTCGCGCACACCTGCATCGGGAACCGCGCCGCGACGGACGAGCGCCTGCAGGGCCGCGGCCGCCGCCGGATCGCTCGCCCGATCGGCGAGGCGGTAGCGGCGGAGGCGCAGCTCGGTGGCCTCGGCGGTCACGGCAGGATCTTCTCGATCGGCAGGACGAGGATCCCGCTGGCGCCGGCGGCACGAAGCCGTGGCAGGAGCCCCCACACGTCGTCGGCGTTGACGACCGAATGGATGGCGATCATGCCCTCGTGGGCGAGGGGAATGACCGACGGCGATTCGAGGCCGGGGAGAAGACCCTCGAGCTCGTGGAGCTGGCTCGCCGGCGCATTCATCATCAAGTACTTGCGCCCACGCGCCGCGATCACCGAGGACAGCATCGTGTCGATCGCTTCGAGCTCCGCCGCACGTCCCTGGTGGGCCGTCGGGTTGGCGACGAGGATCGCTTCGGAGGCGAGGACATCCCCGATCGGCCGGAGCCCGTTCATGACCAGCGTCGAGCCGGTCGACACCAGGTCGACGATGGCCTCGGCCAGCCCCAGCCGCGGCGCGACCTCGACGGCGCCGGAGATCGGGATGACGTCGACCGCGATCCGGCGCTCCTCGAAGAAGCGGCGGGTCGTGTTGGGGTGGGCGGTCGCCACCCGAAGGCCGGCCAGTTCCTCGACCGACTGGTAGGCGGTGTCAGTGGGAACGGCCGCGGCGAGACGGCAGTGGCCGTAGCCCAGCTCTCGGACCCGCGGCAATTCTGCGCCGGTCTCGGTCAGGAGGTCGATGCCGGTGACGCCGAGATCGGCCACGCCGTCGCCGACGAACTCGATCACGTCGTTGGTCCGGACGAACAGGATGTCGAGGGCGTAGTTCTGGACGCGGGCGACCAGCGAGCGGTCGTGCTCCTCGAACACCAGCCCGGCGTCGCGGAGGAGGTGGACCGTGGGCTCGACGAGGCGGCCCTTGTTGGGGACGGCCAGCCGAAGGCGATCCCTCACCGCTCTGCCCGGACGGGGTAGGGGCGATCCGGGGCGTCCCCGAGCCGTTCGAGGAGGAGCCGGTAGCCGCCCTCGCCGTGGTTGAGCCACGAGGCAATCCGGGTGATGGTCGCGGTGCTGGCGCCGGTCAGGCGGGAGATCTCCGCGTAGTGGCGGCCGGCGTTGAGATGCCGGACCACCGCCCAGCGCTGGGCCATGTCGCGGAGCTCGCCGAGCGTGCACAGGTCGCGGAAGAAGCGGCCGGCCTCGGCCCGGTCCTCGAGGAGCAGGATGGCCTCGAAGAGGGCGTCGGTATGGTCGGTGCGCCAACTGTCGTCCGCGGCCATCGCTCAGAACCTCTGCTGTGTTAGCGTAGTAGCGTGCTAAAACGCTATCACGCTGATACGAGCGACGCAAGCGAGTTCGTGGTCTACCCGGCGATCGACATCCGGGCGGGATGCGCGGTCCGCCTGATCGAGGGTGACTTCGACCGGGAGACCTCGTACTCGGACGATCCCGTGGCCGTTGCCGTCTCGTTTGCGGCGGCTGGGGCCCGCTGGATCCACATCGTCGACCTGGACGCGGCACGAACCGGGGAGCGGCGCGAATCCGGTCTGATCGCCGCGATCGCCCGGGCCGTGGGCCGGGAGGTGCATTGCCAGGTCGGCGGGGGAATCCGCGACCTGGAAGATGCCCGGGTCCTGGTGGAGGCGGGAATCCAGCGCTTGGTGGTGGGGACGGCGGCCCTGCGGAGCCCTGCGTTTGCCAAGCGGCTGGTCACCGAATTCGGCGCCGCGCAGGTGGCCGTCGCCATCGACGTTCGCGAGGGCGTCGCTCGGGGCGAGGGTTGGCGATCGAGCGGCGAGGGCTACGACCCCGATGTGGCCGTCCAAACGCTCGCAGCGGCCGGCGTGACCACGTTCATCGTCACCGCCATCGATCGTGACGGTCGGCTCGAAGGGCCTGACCTGGACCTGCTCCGGCGGCTGATCGGGCTCGAGCGAGGCGAGGTGATCGCATCAGGCGGCGTCAGCAGCGTGGAAGACCTTCAGGCGGTGCGGAGGATCGGTTGCGCCGGGGCGATCGTCGGCAAGGCCCTGTATGAGGGTCGGTTGGATCTCGGCGACGCCATTCAGGCCACCACGACGGCGGGGGGCACCGGCCCGGGAGCGCATGACCGTTAGCCCTCGAGGTCGACCCGCTTCCCTTCCCATGTGCCGTTGACCGTGATCCGACCGTCGGCGTCGTAGCGGTAGGTCAGCTCGCCGTCGGGCACGGTGGCCCTGATCACCACCTCGCCGGAAACGAAGTTAAGGGTGCCGGAGCCGTCGACCGGCAGGCCGCGACCGAACTCGCAGTCATCGAGCGTGATCCGGTTCAGGAACGCGACGAACTCGATCGCCACCGTCCCCCCGAACCGGCACCCGAACTCGAGTCGATCACCGCCGGACCACAGGTAGACCTCCGGAGCGCCGAACAGCTCATGGTCGAGGGCCGACATGGCGTCCAGAGCATCGACGTATTCGCCGCTGTCGAGCGCCGTCAGGTCGATGAACGCATTGGTCACATAGCCGTCACACCTCGTCACCCGCTGCCGCGGCGCCGTCCCGCGGACGAGAAAGGCAACGACGTCGTCGTCGGGACACTCCACGCCGTAGCCAAAGGTGACGTGCGACCCGCCTTCCGTCTCGATCACGTGCGCGTCCGGCAGGCGTTTGGCGATCTCCCGGGCCGAGCTGTCGCGGGTGATGGGATCGGCGGTCGAGGTCAGGATCAACACCGGGAACGGGGCGTCGACGAGGCCGGTCGATGGCGTGGACCCGGGATCGGGCTGGCTGGGCCAGTAGAGGCAGGGCAGCCCGGCGTAATAGGTGCTGCCGAGGTCGATCTCCGAGATCCCCGCTTCGGCAGCCCTTGCCAGATACGCGTCCACATCGGCGTCGTCGGCCGTCGGCGAGAAGCGGACGTCGGCGCAGGTGACGGCGAAGTAGACGAAGTCCGAGAACGCCGGATCGGGAACGAGGGTCCCCAAACTGCCGGAGAGCCGGCCAAGCGCCGTGAGGTCGCCGCGCTCGTACTCGGCCAGGACCCGCAGGACGACCATCCGCCCGGCCTCGGTGTAGAGCAGCGATGCCACCGCGGACTCGAGCTTCGCCAGCGTGACCTGCTCGGAGATCTTCTCGCCCTGGGGATCGATGTAATCAACGTCGAGCGGCCCGCGACGCAGCCGGTCGACGAGGCGCCCGTAGGTGGCCGATGCGTCGAACAAATTCGCCGCGCAGACCTCGTCCCGGTCACAGTCGGCCAGCGTGTCCTCGAGCGTCTCCCTGAAACCGTCGGCCGCCAGGCGCCAGAACTCGTGGGCCGACAGGGCCAGGTCGACCGGCGCGTCCAGGACCAGCGCCTCGACCCGATCGGGATGGGCAATTGCATAGGCCTGGACGAGCTCCGTCCCGTAGCTCTCGCCGTAGAACGTGAGTCGCTCCACGCCAAGCCGGATGCGCAACGCCTCGAGATCGCCGACGACCTCGCGGGTCGCGTAGCGGTCCAGCTGCCCCGCTGGGACGCCGGCCTCGATGAGGCATTGCCGGACGAACCGCTGGGCAACCTCGCGGTCGGTCGGCTCGCCCAGGGCGAGGACGGCGGCCGAGAGCTCGCAGTCCGTTCCGCCCGAGGCGCCGACACCGCGCTGGTCGAAGAACACGACGTCGAACGCACGCAGGAGGTCGCGGTCGAAGCCCTCGATCCGGAGCGGCGCCTCGGCCAGACCGCTGGCGCCCGGTCCGCCGACGGCGAACACCAGGACTCGTGGGTTGGCCACCGCACCACGACGGACGGCGAACCGAACCGTCATCGACTCGCCCGTCGGATCGGCGGAACCGCGGACGACCGGGACCACGAGGTCGATGCATTCGAAGCCCTGGACGTCGCAGACGATCGCGTCGACCCTGGGCTGCGCGCCAAGGCCGGCGAACAGCAGCGCTGCCATGCCCAGGACGAGCGGTATCGGCAGCAGCGACGGCGGCGGCAGCACGATCTCGCGGCTGACGTTGAGCGTCGCGGTAATGGCGCGCCGCCGGACGGATTGGACGAAGACAGCCACGAGGACGGCAGCGACCGCCGACACGACCGACCCGTTGACGGCCAGCGTCATCCCGGACCTGGCCGTCGCGCCGTCGGGGGCGAGCCAGGCAAGCACCAGGCCGGCCGGCCAGAGGACGAGTGCCGCGATGACCGCGCCCACGGTCAGGACGGCGAGCGGCCGGCTGCTGCCCATCCGCGCGGCCGCCCAATACGCCTGGCGGTCGTGCGCCACGGGTGTCACCAGCGGCCGCCAATAGCGGGGCGACGTTCGGCGTGGCGGTCCCGGGCGGCTGCCCACGGATGCACCGACCAGGATCTCGAGGTCCGCGCGCCGGTTGGCGAACCACCGGACAGCGCCGATGATCGCCACGACCGTGAAGACCACGAGGACGATGGTCAGACCGGCCCGCTGGGTGGCTGCCAGGCCAGGCGCGGAGACCAACGCCGGGTCGACATCGGCCAGTCGTCGGCGCTCGACCTGGGTCATGCCGACGAGCAGGGCGTGACAGGCGGCCAGCACCACCAGCAGGGCGGTGAGCGGGCGCCAGCGTCCGGCGGCCCTGCCTCGATCGGCCAGGTCGTCCGCTGTAGCCACGGACGCCCCGATCATCGTCCCCATCGACTCCACCGTCTCCCGTGCCCTCGAGTACGTGGAGGCTGGATCATGCACGCGACCGACGGTCGCGTCCAGATCAGCGAGGGCCGGGGCCACCTCGAGCAAGGCGCTCCCCGGGCAGCAGCGTCAGCGGCCGATTGGCGATCCCGGTGCCGGGCGGCGTGTGGCCCCGTCGCCGACCACCGGTAGGTTGCCCACTCACCGGCGCGGGTCGGCCCATGCCGCGGCGCTGCCCTGACCCACCGCGCCGTCCGAAGCCGTCGGGGGCGTTCCTGCCGCCCGAAGCGGCGTGGCCGCCGGGTCGACGGGCCGGCGCGAAGCCGCCGCCCTGGTTCCGGAACGATCGACCGGGCGATCGCATCGGGATGGCTTCGGCGCGGATCGCCCGATCCACGGCGAAGCCCTCGACGGTCTCGCGAGGGATGGACGTCCTGAGGAGGTTTTCGATGTCCCGGAGCAGCGGGCCCTCGTCGACGCAGACGAGCGACACGGCGTCGCCCTCCAGGCCGGCCCGACCGGTCCGGCCGATCCGGTGGACGTAGTCCTGGGCGACCATCGGCAGCTCGTAGTTGACGACGTGCGGCAGGGCGTCGATGTCCAGGCCCCTCGCGGCGACCTCCGTCGCGACGAGGATTGCGACCCGGCCGCCCTTGAAGGCGTCGAGGGCGCGGACCCGCTGGCCCTGGCTCTTGTTGCCGTGGATGGCCGCCGCCGCGATGCCGTCCCGCTCCAGCTGGTGGGCGAGTCGGTCGGCGCCGTGCTTGGTTCTGGTGAAGACGAGGGCGCGGTCGATCCGGCCGCTACGGATGAGGTGGCTGAGCAGCTCCGTCTTGCGCGCTCGATCGACCGGGTAGACGACCTGGCGCACGAGCGCAACGGCGGAGTTGCGGGTCGAGACCTGGACCTGGGCGGGCTCATGGAGGATGCCCGCGGCGAGCCGCCGGATGTCATCTGAGAAGGTGGCCGAGAACATCAGGTTCTGGCGTCGCTCAGGGAGGAGGGCCACGATCGACCGAATGTCGCGGATGAAGCCCATGTCGAGCATTCGGTCGGCCTCGTCGAGGACGAGGATCTCGACGTGTCGCAGGTCGATGGTCCGCTGGCTGACGTGGTCGAGCAGCCGCCCCGGCGTGGCGACCACGATCTCCGGGCCGCCAAGCAGGGCCCGGACCTGGGGCGCGAACCCGACGCCACCGTAGATGGTGGTCGACCGAACGGGTCGCTGGGCGCCATAGGCGCGGACCGAGGCCTCGATCTGGAGAGCCAGCTCGCGGGTCGGGGCGAGGACGAGGCAGCGGATGGGCAGCCCGGTCGCGCCGCGTGGCCGGCCGTTGCCGGTTGGCAGGTGGCGGGGCTCGGGTCGGTTGGCGTGCAGGCGCTGGAGGATCGGCAGCACGAACGCGGCCGTCTTGCCGGTGCCGGTCTGGGCGCCGGCCAGGACGTCGCGTCCGGCGAGAACGGGAGGAATGGCTTCGGCCTGGACCTGGGTGGGCTCGGTATAGCCCTGCACAGCTACGGCGCGAAGCAGCTCGGGCGCGAGCCCGAGTTCGGAGAAGGACATGTGGTGGTGGCTCCTGACGGTGGCCCACCCACGACAGTTGCGCGGGGACCGGTCAGGGCGCGAAAATGATCGGGATCGATCGGTTGGGATACCGGGGCGCAGACCGGGGCGCCCGTTCGTTCACGAGAAGAATTCGACTATACCACGACGTCGATCATTTGTTCGATGGGCCACCGACCTGGATGCTGACGACGTCGACGGGCTCCTGCTTGCCCTTGAGCTGGAGTGACCGGCGTTCGAGGCCCGCCGGCAGACCGGCGGCCTCCGCCGTGACCGCCGAGACGAGGATCTCGCCCGGGCCGGCGAGGGCCGCCAGCCGGGCCGTGATATTGACCGGATCGCCGAGCACCGTCATCTCCACGTACGCGCCTTCGCCCACGACGCCGAACCAGACCTGGCCGGTATTGACGCCCGCCCCCAGGCGGACCCAGGGGCCGGCGGGATCCTCGTGGCCCGTGGCGGCGAGCAGGGCGCGGGCGGTCTCGACTGCCCGGACCGTGTGATGTGACTCGCTGAACATCGGAGGGAATACGGCGACGAGCTCGTCGCCGACAAACTTGTCGACCATCCCGCCGTTCGTGACGACGACCTCGGCGGCGACGGTGTAGAACCGTTCGAGCAGCGCGTGGTACTCGCCCGCGGACATCGTTTCAGCGAGCGCGGTCGAACCCCGGATATCGGCGAACAACATGGAGCCCTCGACCTCGGCGCCGCCGTGGTGCTTGAGCATGAATTTCTCGCAGCTGTTGCAGATCGTGGGGTTGTTCCTCGAGACGCCCTGTCCCATCAGCCGCAGGACCGATCCGGCAGGCCCGGCGAAGGGCATCGCGCAGAGACGGCATCGCGGGCCGTGCGGGAGTCGGTTGAAGATGCGCCGGACGTTGGCCTGCCTGGCGTCGTAGTTGACGAGGTAGTCGTGCCAGAACGCCTCGTCGTGGGCATCGGGCGCCTTCGGCATCGTCATGCTGAGCCCCATTGTGCGTCAGGGCGGTCGTTCGGAGACCCCACCCGTGGGCGTACGGCGGAAACTCGGGCCAATTCTTGAACGGTTGCGTCCCGCGGCCCGTCGTAGGGTGGTGAGCGCGGCCTCTCGGTCGCGCGGTCAATGGAGCAGCCGGTGCAGCGCGATGTCGTCGAGGCGGCACGAAACGGCGATCACGAGGCCTTCGAGGCGCTCGCGACGGCTGCCGGCGACCGCCTCTTCGCCATCGCCTGCCTCATCCTTCGCGACCGGCAGCGAGCCGAGGACGCGGTACAGGAGGCGCTCGTCCACGCCTGGCGGGAGCTGCCGAGCCTGCGCGATCTGGACCGCTTCAATGCCTGGCTACACCGCCTCGTCGTCAATGCATGCGCGGACGTGGGCCGGAGTCAGCGCCGTTGGTCAACCGAGGTTCGAATGATCCGGTCCGAACCCACCACCGAGGATGGAGCGACCTCGCTTGCCGATCGCGACCAGCTCGAGCGTGGCTTCACGCGCCTCAGGCCGGAACAGCGGGCTGTCGTCGTCCTGCACTTCTACCTCGGCCTGCCGGTCCCGGACATCGCCGAGACACTCGGCATCCCGGCCGGAACCGTGAAGTCCCGGCTCCATTACGCGACGGAAACGCTCCGCGCTGCCCTCGAGGCCGACGCCAGGGGGCCAGTCTCGAGCAAGGGTTGGACCGCATGAGCCAGGATCGATCGACCGACCGCATTGCCCAGTGGCTCCTCGAGGAAGCGCCGGATCAGCTGCCCGGCCGGGTGTTGCAGGCGACCTTCGAGCTGACCGGCACGACGCCGCAGCGCCGGATGTTGCCCTGGCTCCGGAGCTTCCCGCGGCCGATGAACCTACGCCGGATCGTCCTCGTGGTTGCCGCGCTCGCATTGCTCCTGGCCGGTCTTGTCCTCGTCGGAACGCGACGGACCTCTGAACCGCTCGAACTCGGGCGGAATGGCCTCATCGCCTATGACGCCGACTGGCACATCTACACCCAGAACCCCGATGGGTCCGGGCGCATCCAGCTGACCGATGGAACGAACGACTTCTGGCCGGTGTGGTCACCGGATGGCACGAAGCTGGCGTACTACCGCAGCCCGATCACCCACGTCGGTAGCCAACGGCTCTCGGTGTGGGTGATCAATGCCGACGGCTCCGGAGCGGTCGAGATCTCCGAGGGCATGGCGGTCGACATCGAGGATGGCTGGCGACTCGCATGGGCGCCAACGAGCGACCGCGTCGCATTTGCGAGCGGATCAACCATGGCCTCAGCGCTCTATGCGGCTCAGGCGGACGGGACCGGCGTAGTCCAGCTCGTAGATAGCGCGATGCTTGCATCGTCTCCGGCCTGGTCGCCGGATGGACGGACCTTGGCGTTCAGCGCCGGCCTGTTCGACGCCGAACGAGGCATCTACGTCGTCAACGCCGATGGGTCCGACCTACGCAGGTTGACTACCAAGAGACACATTTTCGAGGGCAACGGTGGTCCTCGCTGGTCACCCGATGGAAGGACCTTGCTGTTCTATGCCGGCCTCCCTCCCTCGCAGGACGTCTGGGTCGTCAACAGCGACGGCACGGGCGAACGCTCGCTGACTTCAACAGCGCGTCGGCTGGCCGAGATCTGGTCGGTCTGGTCGCCGGACGGATCGAAGATCGCCTTTGTCCGACTCGACTTCAACGAGTCGTCGGGGACCGTGGTCGTCATGAGCGCGGACGGCTCGGATCCCCACGACATCTCGGAGCCAACGGCGGATGGGCCGATCCAATGGGCACCCGACGCGACCAGGGTGATCGCGCGTCTCTGTCCGACGCAGGATCCCGACTGCGAGGACGACGACCTCTGGGACATCGTGGCGCTGGATCCGGCAGGGCTGGAGCCACCGCAGGTGGTTGGAACGGTCCGCGGCCTGGGCGTGCTCGCCTGGCAACGGCTTCCGCCATGAGCGGCTGACCCACCGATCCCACCGCCTCACAGGCCCATAGCCATTCCCTGATTTGACATGAGGTGCAGTCATGCCTGGTTCAGCGCGCCCTGGTCCCCGCCGCTACCTCGCTCCTCGGCTCCTGGTTGCCGCGCTGTTTGTCGTCGCCTGTGGCGCCCCGAGCTCCGTCCCGCCGTCAACGACGGCGCCGTCGCTCTCGCAGGTCGAACCATCCGAGGTACCCGTTTCCACGTCCACCCCCTCCATTACGACCGCCGTCGTCACCGACTTCACGCGGATCGTGTTGCCCGATCTGGGTGGCGCGGTCGTCGTCGCCGGCGACTCGCTGTGGGATGCCACCGATGCGGGCGCCGTTCGCGTCGACGTGGATGCCGGGACCGTTTCGGACGTCATTCGCGGCATCACGAACCTGGCCTTCGACGGCGAACGCCTGTGGGCCGGCGGCGAGGAGCTGCTGCTTGAGCTCGATCCCCGGACCGGCGAGGAGCTGCAGCGATTTGACCTCGACTTCAACGCCTTCTACCTCGCGGCGGCACCGGACGCCATCTGGGCAACGGACACCTTCAGGAACCAGGTCCGGCGAATCGATCCGGCCGATGGCCGGGTGGTCGCCACGATCGATGTCCCACCAACGCCGAAAGGCACCCGGCTGGGCGAGGGGGCACTCTGGATCGCCTGTGACGGTGCCGCCACCGTCGTTCGGATCGACACCAAGACCAACGAGATCGAGTCGGAGATCCGAGTCGGCCACGGGCCGCACACCATCGCCACCGGCGGCGGCTGGGTGTGGGTCACGAACCGAAACAACTCGAGCCTATCGAAGATCGACGCCACGACCAACGCCGTCGTTGCCACCGTCGACGACGTCGCAACGTCTCCGGCGGTTGGCGTCGATCTCGGGCCTGACGCGGTGTACGTAGCCACCGACGGCGGCCTGGCCGTTGTGGATCCCGACCTGGCCGAGGTCACGCGCCAATTCGAGATCGAGGGCTCCCTCTTCTATGACCTCCGGGTCATGGGTGACGTGCTCTGGGCATCGAACGGTTCGCGCGCCGAGCTCCTCGGCTTCGACCGCCAAACGCTGTCGGACTAGAGGAGGGGCGCTTGGACCTTACCTCTCTTCCCCCCGATCGAACGAAACGAGGGACTCCGATGACACGCACACTTGACATTCCTCGTCGCATCGCAGCGGCATTCGCCGTGCTGGCGTTGCTCCTATCGCTGCCCGCTTCCGCAGGGGCGACCTACCCGGGCTCGAACAACGGCCGCCTTGCCTTCGGGGCGGGCGTCGATGGCAACTTCGACATTTACTCGGTGCTGCCAAACGGCGATGCGCCACTCCGGCTCACCCACAGCCCGCTCTTCGATGCGTGCGCGGCGTGGTCTGCGGATGGCAAGCGCCTCGCCTGGTGCCACGGCGTCCAGGCAGGAGGCGGGGTCATCGACATCTGGACCATGAAGGGCAACGGCACCGACAAGATCCAGGTCACCAACCTCGGCGGGCGATCGACCTTCCCGGACTTCTCGCCCGACGGCTCGAGGATCGTGTTCACCTCGATGCCGGCCGGTGCGACGAACGCCGATGTGTACGTGATCGGGGTGGACGGGACGGGGCTCGTGCAGCTGACCACCGAACCCGGCTTCGACGGCCTGCCGGCATGGTCGCCGGACGGCCGCAAGATCGTGTTCACGAGTGATCGGAGTGGCGGCGGCCAGGTCTTCGTCATGGACGCCGACGGAACCGACACCGTCCAGCTCACCTTCGACGACACCTTCAAGGACCAGATCCCGGACTGGAGTCCCGACGGGACCAGGATCGCCTACGCCGCGGGCGACCCCGGCGACATCCGAGTCATGAACGCCGACGGCAGCAACCAGCACACGATCGTCGGCGGACCAACCGATGACTTTGGCAGCGCCTGGTCACCGGACGGTACCCAGATCGCCTTCGTTCGCTTCGACAACCGGACCATCTACGTGGTCGACGCCGATGGCACCGGCCTGCACGCACTGCGGCCCTTCGGCCTGCAGAACGTCCCGGGCTGGCAACCGCGAGGAGACCGTCTGCCCTGAGCGCCGCCGTCACCGCACGGGGAGCCGGTGACGCCGGCTCCCCGTCGCCGCGGCCGTCGGCCGACGCCCGAAGGCGTGGCTCAAGGAAGCAGCATCCCCACGAGGGTCCACGGCGGGTCGAACATCGGGCCTTCGGACGTCAGCGTGCAGGTGATCAACGGCCGGGCGGAGAGCGAGGCCGGGACCTGGACGAGCCCGAAATGATCATTCGAGAACGCGCGGAAGACCTGGGTGGTGTCCTCGAGCAGGAAGGCACCCGACCACGGCGACGGCCGGTCGATTGGCGGCCCTCCACCAGGCAGCGTGCCCTCCACCTCGAACGTGCCCGCGGCGCCGCAATCGAGCGTTCCGAAGGTGTGGTTGGCGCTGACCGACCCGGTCATGACCGTCATGACCATGGCCGCTGCAGCAACGGCGGCCGCTGTCCCTCGCCGCCCGCGCATGCCGAGCAAGACACGCGTTGACCCAAACATGGTGCCCCAATCCCTTCTCGGTCCCCGAGCTATGTCAGCGGCCATGATCCCGTCTGGACGGATGCGCGTCGAGACTGGTAGCGGCCGCGGGCGAGATCAGTGATGCCCCGGCGCAACGCGCCGTCAGTGCGCCGCGTCGGCGGTCTTCTTGTGCTCTTCGATCACCTTGTCGGCGATGTGGGACGGGACCTCCTCGTAGTGGTCCAGCGTCGACGCGAAGGTGCCCCGGCCGCCGGTCAGTGACCGGAGCTCGGTGGCGTAGCTGAAGAGCTCCGCCTGGGGGACGTGGGCGGTGATCACCTGGACGCCATCCGAGGCGTCCATGCCCATCACCCGGCCGCGCCGGCCGTTGAGGTCGCGGTTGACCTCGCCCATGTACTCGTCGGGGACGCGGACCTCGACGACCATGATCGGCTCGAGCAGCGCGGGCTTGGCCTGCTGGACGCCTTCCTTGAGGGCCATCGACGCCGCGATCTTGAACGACAGCTCGTTGGAGTCGACGTTGTGGAACGAGCCGTCGTACAGGGTGGCCTTGAAGTCGCTCAGCGGATAGCCCGCCACGACGCCCTCGGCGGCCGTCTCGCGGATGCCCTTCTCGACGCCCGGGAAGAACTGCTTGGGCACGGAGCCTCCGACGACGCGCTCGCTGAACTCCACGCCGCCGCCGGGGTTGGGCTCGAGCTCCAGCCAGACATCGCCGAACATGCCGTGCCCGCCGGTCTGCTTCTTGTACCGGCCGTGGACCTTGGTGTTGCCCCGGATCGTCTCCTTGTAGGGCACCCGCGGGGTGCGGGTCACGATCGCGGCGCCGAACTTGCGCTTCAGCCGCTCGATGATCACCGCGGTATGAGCGTCGCCCATGGTGAGCAGCACCTGCTCGCCCGCATCGCTCCGCTGGACCCGGGCCGTCGGCTCCTCCTCGAGCATCCGCTGGAGGGCGGTGCCCATCTTGTCGAGGTCGGCCTTCGAGGCCGGCTCGATGGCCTGCATGAGGGCCGGCGCGGGGTACTCGAGTGGCGGCAGGGTGTACGGCTTCTCCTTGATCGTGAGCGTGTCGCCAGTCTCGGTCACGCCGAGCTTGGCGACCGCCCCGATCTCGCCCGCCTCGAGCTCGCCGATCGGCTCCTGCTCCTTGCCATGGAGCAGCAGCAGCTGGCCGATCCGTTCGTCCTCGCCGCGGGTGGCGTTGAGGACGTGGCTCTGCGACTTGATCGTGCCCGACAGGACGCGCAGGTAGGTCAGCCGGCCGACGAACGGATCGGCGGCGGTCTTGAAGACGCGGACCACGAGCGGGCCGGCGGCATCGACCGGGATTTCGACCTCGTTGCCGCCCTTGTCGAGCGTGACGACCGGTCCTTCCTCGTCCGGCGATGGCAGGTAGCGAACGAGCGCGTCGAGGAGGGCCGTCAGGCCGATCCCCTTGGCGCCCGAGGCGACCAGGACCGGGGCCAGGATCGACTCCCGGACGCCCTTGTGGAGGCAGGCGTCGAGCTCCGCGTCGGTGACCTCCTCGCCCTCGAGGTACTTGGTCAGGACGTCGTCGTCGGCCTCGGCCGCCGCCTCGAGGAGCTGGTCGCGGCGAGTCGCGACCTCGGCCTCCAACTCGGCCGGGATCGGGATCTCGGTCTCCTTGGAGCCGTCGGTCTGGTAGGCCTTGCGGTGGACCAGGTCGACATAGCCGCTGAACGACTCGCCCTTGCCGATGGCGATGTGGAGCGGCGCGATCTTGTTGCCGAACTGGGCCCGCAGGGCGTCGAGTGCGGCCGTGGGATCGGCGTTCTCGCGGTCGCACTTGTTGATCACGAAGCAAGCCGCGGTCTTCGTCGAGCGGCCCAGGCTGACCGCCTGCTCGAGGCCGGCCTCGATGCCGGCCGACGCGTCCATCGTGAACAGCGCCGCGTCCGTGGCGTGGAACCCGGAGATGACCTCTGACACGAAGTCCGGGTAGCCCGGCGTGTCGACCAGGGTGATCCGGTAACCGTCGTGCTCGAAGGTGGCGACTGCGAGGCTCAGCGATTCCTTGCGCTTCTGTTCCTCGGGCTCGTGGTCGAGGTGGGCGGTCCCATCGTCGACGCGTCCCAGGCGGGGCACGGCGCCCGCCCGGAACAGCAGCTGCTCGGCCAGGGTCGTCTTGCCGGCGCCGGCGTGCCCGGCAAGAACGACGCTTCTGAGGTGGGGCAGGTCAACGCTCTTCATCGTCATCGATCCGTGGTCCTCAGCTGCTTTGAGGGAGGCGCTCGGAGCGACGCTTGCACCCGGCGCCGGACGGTCCATCGGGGCCTCGCGGACGTCGTTGGGTCCGCGGTAGCAGCATTCTAGTCCGTAGCGGCGGTGGCGCGATCCGGGCGAGTGCCGGCACGACTGTCGGGAACACTTCGGCCATTCCGCGGCGCCATACGATTGGAGCGCGACCGAGGGGTCGCGCCGTCACTGGTGGTCGAGCGTGGACCAGCGAACACTCGTCGAGCGGGCCGGACGGGGCGATCATGACGCCTTCGCCATGCTCGTCCGCGGTGCCATCGCCCGGCTGGACGCAGCGGCCCGCCTGATCCTGCGTGACCCGGACCTCGCCCGCGACGCGGTCCAGGATGCGCTCGTTCGGGCCTGGCGGGACCTGCCGGGATTGCGCGATCCCGACCGGTTCGACGCCTGGGTCCATCGAATCACCGTCCATGCCTGTCTCGACCTGCTACGCCGCCGGCGACGGCGGCCGTTCGAGGTCGAGCTCTCGCCGGCCGGCGAGATGGCCATTCCTGACATCGGATCCCACGTCGCCGACCGCGACCAGCTGGACCGGGCGCTCCGGCGCCTCGACCCGGAGCAGCGGGCGGTGATCATCGTCCATTACTTCCTCGGCGTGCCGCTGTCGGAGACGGCGGCCACGCTGGGGATTCCCCTGGGCACGGCCAAGTCCCGCGTCCATCGGTCGCTAGCACTGATGCGGGCCACGATCGACGGCGAGGGCGCCCCCGCCGCGATTCGGGAGCCCGGAGGGCAGCCGGCATGACCACGATGTCGCAGTTCGACCGGATCTACGACCGGCTCCCGGAGCTGCTCGACGAGCTGGGCGCCCCGTCGTTGCCCGACTACACCGACGATCTCCTCGTCCGGACGTCAGCCACGCGCCAGCGTCCGCGATGGACCTTCCTCGAAAGGTGGCTTCCCATGGGCGTCATCGCCCGCGATCGCATCTACATGCCGCGCATGCCGTGGCGGCTCATCGCCGTGGCTGCTCTGCTGGTCGTCACCCTTGTCGCCGTGCTGCTCGCGGTGGGCTCCCGAAAACCCCTGCCGCCGCCCTTCGGGCCGGCCGCGAACGGCGCCTTTGTCTTCGACCAGGAGGGCGACATCTACCTCCGGACAGCCCCCTCCGCCGAACCCCGGCTGATCGTGGGCGGCGATGCGGAGGACGTCGCCCCGGGCTTCAGCCGGGATGGCACCCGGCTCACCTTCGTCCGGATGGAACAGCACGGCACCATCCGCAAACCCGACGTGGTGAGCATCTACAGCGTCGACCTCGACGGCTCCGATATGCGTGTCGTGGTTGGTGGATTGAGCGGACTGTCCGGGTTCGACTGGTCGCCCGACAACCGCCAGCTCGTGGCAGAGATCAAGGTCGAAGGCGTAGCAAAGGTGCACATGATCGATGTCGAGACGGGCGCCGTGCGCGATCTCGGCATCGACTTCCCGTCGTTCGTCCCGCAATGGCGTGGCCCGGACGGCCGCGAGATCATCTTTCGTGGCTACACCCGGGTCGATGAGGGGGTACGGGCGTTCATCTGGAGCGTCCGGCCCGACGGCTCGAACCTTCACCCCCTCACCGCTCCGGGCGACGACTACTTCACCGACTACGAAAATCCGGCGGTGTCGCCTGATGGCCGATACGTGGCCTACAACGCGTTTGACGACGACGGCAACTGGCGGATCTATCTGCTCGAGATCGACACCCGCGAGACGCGCGTGCTCCAACTCGGGCCGGCGGGCGGACACCAGGGCTACCCAGCGTTCTCTCCGGACGGATCGAGACTGCTGTTCCACTGGATCTCTGCGGACGACCTCGTCCAGGTGATGGTGGCCCCGATCGACGGGAGCTCGCCGGCCGTGCCAATCGGGCCGAACTCCCCGGTCGTCGGCGACACGGCACAGCTCCAGCAGGCGTTCTCGCCGGACGGCAAGTCTGTGATCTTCAACCGCGGCCACGATCGCCAGTCACGGCTCGTCGACGTCATTACGGGCGGCATGGGCGAGCTCCTGCCGTGGGACGTTGAAAGCGTTCCGAGCTGGCAGCGGCTGGCGTTCCCCGAGTAGATCGGCCTGGCGTGACGGGCTATGCCGGGGCGGGCATCCGCCTCGGTATACTCGGGCCGATGTCCGGTCATTCGAAGTGGTCCACGATCAAGCGGCAGAAGGGCGCCAATGACGCCAAGCGTGGCGCGCTCTTCACCAAGGTCACCCGCGAGATCATGATCGCGGCCCGGACGGGCGGCGCCGACGTCGAGGCCAACTACCGCCTTCGTCTGGCGGTCGACAAGGCTCGCCGGCCGCCGATCAACATGCCCGCCGACAACATCAAGCGGGCGATCGAGCGGGCGACCGGCGGCGGCGAGGCCGTCGAGTACGAGGAGATCGTGTACGAGGGCTACGGCCCGGGCGGCGTGGCCGTCCTCGTCGAGGCCCAGACCGACAACCGAAACCGGACTGCGGCCGAGGTCCGCTCGATCTTCACCAAGGCCGGCGGCCAGCTTGCGGGGAGTGGCGCCGTCGCGTGGCAGTTCGAGCCGCGTGGCGTGATCGCCGTCCCGCGCGACGGCGTCGATGCCGACGAGGTGGCCCTGGCGGCGATCGACGCCGGAGCCGAGGACGTCGACACCGAATCCGTCGAACAGGTCGAGATCTTCACCGATCCGGGCCAGCTCGAGACGGTCCGCAAGGCCCTCGAGGACGCCGGCGTGGCGATCGACTCCGCGGAGTCGACGATGATCGCCAAGCAGACCGTGGAGCTCGACTCGAACAGGGCCCGCCAGAACCTGCGGCTCGTGGAGCAGCTCGAGGACCTCGACGACGTCCAGCGGGTGACCGCCAACTTCGACATCCCCGAGGACGTCTTCGCCGAGGTCGCCGGGTGATCGTCCTCGGGATCGACCCGGGGACCGCCGCGCTTGGCTACGGGATCATCGAACGGACCGGCTCGCATCTTCGGCCGATCGACTTCGGCGTGTTCGCGACCTCGGCCGACACCGGCCTGCCCGATCGCCTCGCCGCGATCCACGGCTTCCTCGCCGACCTGATCGAGCTCCACGCCCCGAGCCTCGTCGGCGTGGAGCGGCTGTTCTTCTCGCGCAACGCCCAGACCGCGTTCGCCGTGGGCCAGGCGCGGGGCGTCGTCCTGCTCGCCGCGGCCCAGGCGAAGCTGCCCGTTCGCGAGGCTACCCCGAACGAGGTCAAGGTGGCGGTCGCCGGTTACGGCGCCGCGGACAAGGAGCAGGTCGGCCGGATGGTCGCGGTCGTCCTGGGCCTCAAGGTGCCGCCAACACCCGATGACGCGGCGGACGCGCTGGCCGTCGCGATATGCGTCGCCAACCGCGAGCGGGTGGGGGAGCGGCTCGGGTCGTCGGTGCGGGATCGAGCGGGCATCGAACCGATGGACCGCCGCGAGTCCGGCTACGACAAGGCCGTCCGGGAGGCCCTGGCCCGGGAGCGCGCGGCCTCGGGACGTTGATCGCCTCGATCGAGGGTCGGGTCGGCGCGATCACCCTCGATTCGGTCGTCATCGAGGTCAACGGGATCGGCTACCGGGTGTTCGTGGCGCCGGCGGTCATCGCCGCCGCGACCATGGGATCGACGCAGAAGCTCTACACCTACCACCTCGTCCGCGAGGACCAGCAGGCGCTGTACGGCTTTCGGTCCGTCGAGGAGCTGGGGTTCTTCAACCTGCTGCTGACGGTGACCGGGGTGGGCCCGAAAGTCGCCCTGGCGATCGTCGGCTCGCGCCCGACGCCAGATCTCCAGCTCGCCATCATGCAGCAGGACCAGGCGGTCCTGGTCTCGATCCCGGGGATCGGCAAGAAGCTTGCCGAGCGGGTGATCTTCGAACTCAAGGAGAAGGTCGCGGCGGCCGGCGTGGCGGCATCCACGGCAGCCGTGGCGGGGGAGGGCGTGTCCGAGGGCGAGATCGTGGCCGCGCTGCAGGCCCTCGGCTACACGCCGTCCGAGGCCCGCGACGCGTCCCGTGTGGCGCTGGCGAACGTGGGCGTCGGGTCGTCGCTCGAGGAGCGGGTCAAGGCGGCGTTGCGAAGCCTGCTGCGCGACTGAATGCTTCGCGGCGCGGCGTCAATGGCGTTGACTGCGCTGGTCCTCCTGAGCGTCGGTTGCAGCGTCCGGATCGCACCATCGGAGCCGCCGGTGCCGAGTGCAAGGGCAGGGGCCACCAATTCGCCACCGACATCGCCGCCGACCCCCGACGTCGTACCTGGCCCGACCGTCGCGTGGCAGACCGCGGACCAGGGAGCGCTCGGCGGCGAGCTCGCAGCGATGCTGGACATTGCCCCCACGCGGGACGGACTGGTCGCACTCGGGGTCCTCAGGGAGCCACAGAACGGCATCGAGCGGCGACTGCTCGGCTCGGCTGACGGGATCACCTGGCGGTTTCTGGATGGGCCTCCGGATGCCGTCAACGTGCGGTCGATCGAGGCGGTCGACGGCGTCGTCTGGGCCTTCGGGAGACCCCCGTTCGAGTCGCTCGAGACGTCGGTCTGGACGACGAACGATGGTGAGGCGTGGAGCGAGATCGAGGGCGTGAGCGGCCTCGATCTTGGCCGCGGCGGTGCGCTCGACCTGGTGGCGGCTGACGGCGGCATGCTGATGCTCGCCCACCGCGCGCCCACGACGGAGGTCGTCGAGTTCGTCGTTCTGCGAACCCACGACGGCGCGACCTGGGCGGAGGTCCCCCCGGTCCGGGCACCGTCGTGGCGACTGCGGACGCTCGCCGGCGACCAACGCGGCTACGTGGCCATGTACACCAACGGCGACACCGGCGAAACGGCAGTCGACGAAGCCTGGTACTCACCCGACGGGGACCAGTGGACCGCGCACTCGGTGCCGGGTGCCGGCACGGGCCTCGACTTCGTGGATGCCGCGGCGGCGCACGGCCAATTCGTGGTCGGCGGTCTGACGTCCGTCGGAGAGGACCAGACGCCGGTGCCGGCGGTCTGGTCGTCGGACGACGGCCGCACCTGGGCGCTCGCGCACCTGGAGCCCGGAGTGACCGGAAGCGTCGACGTCGTGGTTCCAACGACGGATGGGTTCGTCGGGCTTGGTTGGCTGTCCGGCCCTGACCTCGAGCGGACCCGATCCTGGTGGTCGCCCGATGGCGCGTCCTGGGTCGCCGCGGGTGACCTCCCGCCGTTCGGCTACGCGATGGCCGGCGTCGAGTGGCAGGAGCGTTTGATTGCCGTCGGCGGCGTGAACGAGGACGACGGATCGGTCAGCCCGGCAATCTGGGTGGGCGAGCCGGCGCGCTAGGCGCTGGCCGACGTTGGCTTCGGCGTGCCGCTCGAGGACTGGGTCAAGGCCGCGCTGCGAAGCCTGTTGCGAGAGTGGTGATCGTTGCGATCAGCGATCGAAACGCGACGACCATGTTGGGGAGCAGGCTCGACTGGTCCAGCCCGGCCGACCGAACCGATAGCGGGATGCGGTCCGGATAGCCATCGGGAATGGTCGTCGTCCCCCAGGTTGAGCGGTCCGGGAAGGCCACCAGTTCCCATTCGCCGGCCGGGAGCGAGAGCGTCGCCTCGAACTGGCCGGCCGCCGTCTGCGTGAGATCGACTTCGACGTCCGGTCCCGGTGTCCCGATCGGGCGGATGACGAACAGGCCGTCGAGCAGGTCGTCGATGCCCCAGTCCACCGCGGCCGTGTGGTCGACATCGGACCACGTCCGGGCGACGATCGTGATCGGCTCATCTGCCCGGGGAGCGGTCGGCTCGATCTCGACCGAGACGAATGGCATCTTGGCCGACGCGGTGGTCGCCCCCAACGGCACGAGTGTCAACGCGAGCAATACGGCGCCGAGTCGGCGCCGGAACGGCAGTCGTCGCATGCTGTCCTCCGATATCGGAGGTACACCGCATGTCGTGGAGCGGTTCCCGGGTCTAGGGTCTGCGTCCCGCGAGCGCGTCGGCGTGGAGACCTCGGGGGTCGATCGAGGCACGGCCCTTGCGGGCGGCCATCTCGGATAGCATCTCCCGGTCGAGGACGCCCAGGATGTTGTCGCGGACGTCGAGCATGACGTCCCGGAGGGCGCAGGTCGCCTCGTCCGCGCAGGAGCAGCGGCCGTAGAACCGGAGGCTGACGCAGGGCAGGGGAGCGAGGGCGCCGTCGAGGAGGCGGATCACCCGGCCTACGGATACCCGTGTCGGCGACTCGCCCACGGAGTACCCGCCGTGGGCACCGAGCGTCGTCCGGACGATCCCCGCGTGCTTGAGGGTCGACATGATCTGCTCGAGGAACTTCGGCGGCAGGTTGTTGCGCTGGGCCAGCTCCGCGAGGGGAATGGGCGGGCCGCCCTCGTTTCGGACGAGGTCGATCAGGGCGCGGAGCCCGTATTCGGAGCGACGGGAAAGGCGCATGCCGGCATTGTGGCAGGAAGTCCTACCCCCTGGGTGGGGATTGCGCCCGCACCGTGATGCGCATCGGACGATCGCGAACCAGCGCGGGTCTCGCGCAGTCGTATCATCGACGGCCGGTCCTTGCCGGCGCCGATCTCCGGGCGCTGCGACTGCGGGAACCCGGTGCCTCGAGCTACAGGAGGTGATCTCATCACCCCCGGACGCGCCGCGATCGTCACGTTCCTGGTCTTCTGGATCGGGGGCAGTCTGGCTGGAAGGGTTCTAGATTTCGCGCCTGGGCTGCCGGCCCTCGTCGGGGTTGTGACCGCAGTCATCGCGTCCGCCGTGGTCTACCGGCTCCTCGGGGGCCGCCCGATCGGTCCCGGGGATTGACGCGCAGATTCGCCGAGTAGCGACGTCCTGGGGAGGCGACGGGCGGCGGCAAAGCTTCTCGGCATATCGACGCAGGAACCGGCGACCTTCGTTAGAACATCCGTGCGAAACGGACTTGTGGATGGTAAACTGCCACGGATGACTGACGACCTGTCCCGGGTCCTGGCGGCGGACCTCGTGGACGACGCGGACCTCGCGGTCGAAACGACGCTCCGGCCTCGGACGCTCGAGGAATACATCGGCCAGCGCGAGGTCAAGGCCAACCTGTCGGTGCTGCTCCAGGCGGCGCGGGGCAGGGAAGAAGCGGCCGATCACGTCCTCCTCTACGGCCCGCCCGGCCTCGGCAAGACCACCCTCGCCACGATCGTCGCCCGCGAGCTGGGTGTCTCGATCAGGTACACGAGCGGGCCGGCGGTCGAGCGGGCGGGGGACCTGGCCGCGATCCTCACCGCCCTCGACGAGCGCGACGTGCTGTTCATCGACGAGATCCACCGCCTCAACCGGGCGGTCGAGGAGATCCTCTACCCGGCGATGGAGGATTACGCGCTCGACGTCATGATCGGCAAGGGCCCCAGTGCCAGAAGCCTCCGGCTGAGCCTCAAGCCATTCACGGTGGTCGGGGCGACGACCCGCGCGGGCCGAATCTCCTCGCCGCTCCGGGACCGCTTCGGAGCGACGTACCGGCTCGACTTCTACGAGGAGAAGGACCTGGTCGACATCGTCCGCCGGTCGGCCCGGATCCTCGACATCGAGATCGACGACGCGGCGGCGCTGGCCATCGCCCGGCGCGGCAGGGGCACGCCGCGGATCGTGAACCGCCTGCTCAAGCGGGTCCGAGACCACGCCGAGGTCCACGGCGACGGCCGGGTCCACGAATCGACCGCCAGGGACGCGATGCGGCAGATGGAGATCGACGACGAGGGGCTCGACTCCACGGATCGGAAACTGCTGGCGGCGATCGTCCAGAAATTCGCCTCGGGGCCTGTCGGGGTACAGGCGCTGGCGGCCGTGCTGGCCGAGGAGGTCGAGACCATCGAGGACGTCTACGAGCCATTCCTGCTCCGGCTCGGGTTCATGGACCGGACGCCCCAGGGCCGGATCGCCACCGATGCCGCGCGGGCCCACCTCGCCAGGCTGGGCTACGAGATCCCGCCGCCCAGGCGCGGCGAGCCGGACATGGTGGCCCTCTGGGACGACTCGGCAACGTCCGGCTGATGGAGGGTCTCGAGGGCGTCGGCCGGACGCTGATGTTCGTCGGGGCGGCGCTGCTGGTACTCGGGTTTCTGTTCGTCCTGGCGCCGCGGATCCCGTTCCTGGGCCGTCTGCCCGGGGATATCACCATCGAGCGCGAAGGCCTTCGGATATACATCCCGCTGGCCACGATGCTCCTCGTCTCCGTGGTGGCGTCCTTGCTCCTGGCCCTGGTCAACCGGCGCTAGCGACCGTGCCGGGCGCCACATCGTTCGAGGTCCTGACGCCACCGCCGTCGGACGGCTCGACCCGGGCTCGCCGCGGCCGCCTGACGCTGTCGCACGGCGTCGTCGAGACGCCGCAGTTCATGCCGGTCGGCACGAACGCGACCGTCAAGGCCCTGGACCCCGACGACATCGCGGCAACGGGGGCGTCGATCATCCTGGCCAACACCTATCACCTCTACCTGCGGCCCGGGCACGAGCGAATCGCGCGGCTTGGCGGACTGCACCGCTTCATGGCCTGGGACCGGCCGATCCTGACCGATTCCGGCGGCTTCCAGGTCGTCTCGCTGGGCGACCTGCGGGTCGTCGACGACGACGGGGTCACGTTTCGGAGCCATCTCGACGGATCGGTCCACCGGTTCACGCCGGAGCACGCGATGGCCGTTCAGGAGGCGCTGGGGTCGGACGTCGCTGTGGCCTTCGACCAGCCCGTGCCGCCGTCATCGCCGCGTGCCGTGGTCGCCGACGCGACCGCCCGAACGCATCGTTGGGCCGAGCGCTCGCTCGCCGGTCACAGCCGCGCCGATCAGGCGCTGTTCGGCGTCATCCAGGGCGGGCTGGAGTCAGACCTGCGGGCCGAATCGACGCGGCTGATCGCGTCACTCCCGTTCGACGGACTCAACATCGGCGGGCTTGCCGGCGACGAGACGCCCGCCCAGCGGGACGCCGTCCTCGACCTCGTGATCCCGCTCCTGGACGACGATCCTCGGCCGCGCTACCTGATGGGTCTGGGCTCGCCGGCCGATCTGTTGGAGGCGGTCCATCGGGGAGTGGACCTGTTCGATTCGGTGCTGCCGGCGCGCGTCGCCCGCAACGGCTCGCTCTGGATTCCGGAAGGGAAGCTCAACCTCCGCAACGCCCGTTTCCTCGACGACCCGGCGCCGGTCCAGGAGGATTGCCCGTGCCTCCTCTGCCGCAGGTTCTCGCGGGCCTACCTGGCCCACTTGTTCCGGGCCCAGGAGCTGCTCGCCTACCGCCTCGCAACTTGTCACAACCTGACCTTCACCCTAGACTTCATGGCCAGGATCCGAACCGCGATCGAGGCCGGAATCTTCCCTGCATCGCTCTCCGAGATGCGCCTGCGCGCCGGACGGTTGAGCGGCCGTGAAGCCGGTGTGAAGTCGGCGTGAAGGTCCGATCGCTAGTCTCCAATGCACGCGGAGGACCGCCGGATGGGCTCCCGAGACCGCCCGCACCGCGAATCGAAGAAGAAGCCGAAGGACAAGTCCGGCCTGCCCAAGCTGCAACCGCTCATGGATCCGCCGCAGAACGTCGAGCTGATCCGCAAGGAGCGCAAGCCGCGGCGGGTCGACGAGGAGCCGGAGGAAGGCTGATCCATCCGCTGGAGACCCCGGGAAGGTCGTCCGTCGGAGGTTCGATGAGGAGCGTGACGACCACATGGCGATAACCAGCGAGCGGAACGGCGAGCGGGCAACGGCCGAGCGGGGCAAGGCGGTCGACGCCGCCATCCTGGCCATCGAGAAGCAGTTCGGCAGTGGGTCGATCATGAAGCTGGGCTCTGCTGCCCGGCAGCAGGTCGACTTCATCCCGACTGGCTCGATCGCCCTCGACCTGGCGCTCGGCGTGGGCGGGATCCCGCGCGGCCGGATCACGGAGATCTTCGGCCCCGAGTCGTCCGGCAAGACGACGGTCTGCCAGCACGTCATCGCCGAAGCCCAGCGGAAGGGCGGCGTGGCCGCGTTCATCGACGTCGAGCACGCCCTCGATCCGGGCTATGCCCGGGCCTGCGGGGTCAACGTCGACGAGCTGCTCGTCTCCCAGCCGGACACCGGCGAGCAGGCGCTCGAGATCACCGAGACGTTGATCCGATCCGGCGGGATCGACGTCGTCGTCGTCGACTCCGTGGCGGCCCTCGTCCCGCGGGCGGAGATCGAGGGCGAGATGGGCGACTCGTTCGTCGGCATCCAGGCCCGGCTCATGAGCCAGGCGCTCCGGAAGCTGACCGGTGCCGTGTCGCGCTCCAACACCGCGCTGGTCTTCACCAACCAGCTGCGCGAGAAGATCGGGGTCATGTTCGGCAACCCGGAGACGACCCCCGGTGGCCGGGCCCTCAAGTTCTACGCCTCGGTCCGGCTGGACATCCGGCGCGTCGAGACGATCAAGACGGGCACCGAATCGGTCGGCAACCGGGTCCGGGTCAAGGTCGTCAAGAACAAGGTCGCGCCGCCGTTCCGGGTCGCCGAGTTCGACGTGATGTACGGCGAGGGCGTGTCCAAGGAGGGCGGCCTGCTCGATGTCGGCGTCGCGATGGACGTCGTGACCAAGACCGGCGCCTGGTTCACGTTCGGCGAGACGCGACTCGGCCAGGGCCGGGAGGCGTCGAAGGAGTTCCTCAAGACGAACACGGACGTTGCCGCGGAGATCGACCGCCGGATCCGCGGCCGGATCAACGACGTCGAGCTCCCGGTCGAGGGAATCGAAGAGGCGGAATAGCGCTCCGTGGCCCGTCGCCGCGTCAGCGCCACCGAGCGGCGCGAGGCCCGCGCGGCGGTCGACGACCCGGAGGTCGTGCTGGCCGCTGCGCTGCGGTTTCTCGAATCGAGGTCGCGGTCCGTGGCAGAAGTCCGTCGTCGCCTGACGCAGGCCGGCTACAGGGCGGAGCTGATCGACGGCGCGATCAGCCGGCTCTCCGATCTCGGCGTGCTCGACGACGAGGCGTTCGGGCGGGCGTGGATCGAGTCTCGCGACCGAGCGCGGCCGCGGGGCGAGCGGGCACTCCGTCAGGAGCTGGGGCTCAAGGGCCTCGATCGGCAGCTCGTCGCCGAGCTGGTGGGGGAGCGGCCCCATGAGGCTGACGCGGAAGCTGCGGGTCGGGTGCTGGCCAAGCACGCCGCGGCGCTCGGTCGCGTGGCGGATCCTCGTGCGCGCCGGCAGCGCGCGTATGCCCTCCTGGCACGGAATGGCTTCGACCCGGACACGTGCTCGACGGCGATGCGCGCCTTCTTCGAGGATCCGACGCCCGCCGACGAGTAGGCGGCTTGCGCGTGGCGCACGCTACGGCGCCCTTTGGGCCGTCGATGCCCCCTGACCTTGCGGGCGGTGCATCTGGCCCGCCGCCGCGCTGTGGCTTGCGTGGCCGCAAGTCGGCGGCCTCACCGGGCTCAGCGCCAGTCGATCGCGGCCACCTCGACGGGTGCCGAGACACCCCGGAGTTCCACCTCGCGTCGCTCCACGTCGGGGTATGGCCGGCGAGCCGCATCGAGCGTGGCATGCGAGACGAGGATCTCCCCGCTCGCGGCCGCGCCGGCGATCCGCGCCGCCACGTTGACGCCCGAACCGACGTAGTCCAGGCCGGATCGACTCGCCTCCGCTCGATGGATCCCGATCCGGACGGCGACGTCGGCACCGAGGTCGTCTGGGAGGGCGGCGAACCGACGCTGGATGGCCACCGCGGCGTCGATCGCCCGGTCTGGGTCGTCAAACGCCAGGAAGTACCCGTCGCCGGTCCGCTTGACCTCCTCGCCGCCGTGCTCGGCGACGGCCCCGCGGATCGTCCGGTCGTGCCACCGCAGGACCCGGTCCCATGCCTCGTCGCCGAGGGTCTCGGCGAGGTGCGTCGAGTCGACGATGTCGGTGAAGACGAAGGTCCGCAGCACCCGCTGAGCGGAGACGCCGGCGTCGATGCCGCCATCGGCGCCCAGGTCGCTGAGAAGGGCGTCGACGCGACGCAGGTCCGGGTTCGCCTCGAGCTGTTCGAAGACGCGCCGGGCGGCCCGCAGCTCGAGGGTTGCCGGCTCGACGGCGTTGTCCGCGGCGAGCGCCGCTCCGAGCAGGACTTGCGCCCGGGCAATCTCCCACGGTGCGTCCACCTCGCGCCACGCGGTCACCGAGCGCCGGGCCGAGTCGATTGCTGCGGCGACGTTCCCCGTTGCGAGCTGGACGTCCCCGTCGGCCGCCGCCGCACGCGCTCGAATCGCCGTCGAGCCGAACTGCTCGGCGAGGCGGGCGAGCTCCGCCGCGGCCTCCGCCGCAGCGGCGTGGTCACCGACAGCGATCGCGATCTCGACGAGCGCCGGCAGCATCCCGACCCGGCCGATCGCGCTGTTTGGCGTGGAGTGCCACGACGGCGCCATGTCGGTCCCGTTGAGGGCCCGCCGGATCGAGTCGAAGGCCGCGTCCGGCTTGCCCTGGGCGAGCCGCAGCAATGACAACGCCGGCTCGGCTCTGCCGAAGGCATGGGCCGCCAGCAGCGCCTCCTCGGCCGCCGGCAGGTCGCCCCGCCGCATCCGGAGCTCACCGATCTGGTAGAGCGCCAGGCCTGCGGCGGCGGGCACGAAGCCCTGCAGCTCCTCCGACGCCTGGCGGGCCTCGGCCTCCGCTTCGAGCCACGCTCCGCGGAGCGACTTGATCTCCGAGCGGTACAGCCGGCACATGCCCGGATAGCCGTTGATGTGCTCGCGCTCGCACCACCGATCCTGGGCCTCGGTCAGCTGCAACGCCCGGGTCATGTCTCCGAGCGACGTGCATGCTCCGATCGCCGCGCAGCTGACGCCGCCCGCGGTGTCCGGATCGAGCTCGCCGGCCATGGCGGCCACCGCGGCCTCGTCGAGCAGGGCCATCCCCTCGTCCGGGCGGCCGGACATGACGAGCCCGATCCCGCGGCAGCTCATCGCCATCGCCGCCAGATTCGGGTCGTCCAGTCGATCGGCGATGGCCTGTGCCACTTCCGCCTGGGCGAGCGTGGTCTCGATCGGGCCGGCGATGCCGGCCTGGAAGGACCGCGAGACGGCCAGCCAGCCGTGTCCGATGTTCTCCGGCAGGCCTTCGAGCAGATGCTCGGCTCGTCGAAGCCAGGCACTGGCGATCGCCTGCTGGTTCCGCAGAACGTTGTTGCGCCCCAGCTTGATCGCGGCTACGGCCGCCTGGTCCCGCCGGCCGGCCTTCTGCGCCAGGGCGTAGGCTCGCTCGAGGGCGTCGATCGCTGCGGGAAGCTTGCCGACCCACCACGCCGCGTCGGCCATGACCTCGAGCTCCTCGAACGACAGCGAGCCGGCGCGGTCGGCCTCGGCCATCAGCTCCCAGGCCTCGGCCCAGGCGTGCCGATCGAGCGCCTCGCGGGCCCGATCCGAGCGTGACAATTCCAGCGTTTGCGACATGATCCCGCCCCGTGACAGGGCGCCTATTCTGCCACTCGCGTCGATGTCGCCCGGGTCGGTCGGCCGACACCTCGCACGCCCCTCAGGCAGACCCGTAGTACGCTACCCCGATACCGGCGGGCGGACCCGTACTGGGCCACCGTCGGCCGAGCCGAGTCACACCCGCGCGCCGGGCCCTACCGAGCCCAGCCGAAACCGGCGCCGAATCGGGTGTGACCCGTCGCCCGAACCGAATCTACGAACCGCCGGTCCTCCGTCAGGCCGGACGGGAGGAATAGAAGATGGAGACACCGGTCGTCGTGGCGGTGGCCGCCTTGGCCGCCGTCGGCGGTGCCGTCGTCGGCATGTTCGTAAGGAGCATGTGGGCCTCTCAGTCGATGAAGGCTGCCCAGGCCGAAGCCCGCCGGATAGAAGCCGAAGCACGGGCCCGCCAGAAGGAGCTGATCCTCGAGGCGAAGGACGAGAAGCTCAGGCTCCAGCGAGAGGCAGAAGACGAGGCCAGATCGCGGCGCAACGAGCTGTCGACCCTCGAACGCCGGCTGCTGGCCCGGGACGAGCAGCTCGACCAGCGCAGCGACATGCTGGAGCAGCGGGACCGCAAGCTGATCGAGCGCGAGCGCGAGATCGACAAGTCCCGCGAGGACCTCGCCAAGGCCCACCAGGAACAGGTCGAGGCGCTCGAGCGCGTCAGCAGCCTGTCCGCGGCCGACGCCAAGTCGATCCTCCTCGAGGCCGTCCGCGAGGAGGCCGAGCACGACGCAGTCAAGCTCGCCCGAGCCATCGAGCGGACGGCCCGCGACGAGGCCAACGAGAAGGCCCGCGACGTGATCCTGACCGCGATGCAGCGGATCGCCGCCGATCACACCGCCGAGCACACCGTCAGCGTCGTCCATCTTCCGTCCGATGAAATGAAGGGCCGGATCATCGGCCGCGAGGGCCGCAACATCCGGGCCCTAGAACAGGCCACCGGGGTCGACCTGATCATCGACGACACACCCGAGACCGTCGTCCTGAGCGGCTTCGACCCGGTTCGCCGCGAGATCGCCCGGATTGCCCTGACCAAGCTCCTTGCCGACGGCCGGATCCACCCGGGTCGGATCGAGGAGGTCGTCAACAAGGCCCGGGCGGAGGTCGATCTCGTCATTCGCCAGGCCGGCGAGCAGGCCGCCTACGACACCGGCGTCCCGGGATTGCCGCCGGAGATCATCAAGCTCCTTGGCCGCCTCAAGTATCGGACCAGCTACGGCCAGAACGTGCTCAACCACTCGGTCGAGACCGGGCGCCTGGCCGCGATCATCGCCGCGGAGATCGGGGCGGACGTCCAGATCGCCAAGATGGGCGGGCTGCTCCACGACATCGGCAAGGCCGTCGACCACGAGGTCGAGGGACCGCACGCCGCGATCGGCGCCCAGATCGCCGCCCGCCACAACCTGCCGTTCAAGGTCATCAACGGCATCGCCGCCCATCACCAGGAAGTCGAGTACGCCTGCCTCGAAGCCCCGATCGTCCAGGTCTCCGATGCGATCAGCGCATCCCGGCCTGGTGCTCGCGGCGAGGCGATGGACACCTACGTCAAGCGGCTCGAGGACCTCCAGGCCATCGCCGAGAGCTTCTCCGGCGTCGAGCGCTCATTCGCCGTCCAGGCCGGCCGCGAGGTCCGGATCCTGGTCCGGCCGGAGGAGATCGACGACCTCACCGCGTCACGGCTTGCCCGCGACATCGTCCGCAAGATCGAGGAGACGCTGACCTACCCGGGCCAGATCAAGGTCACGGTCATCCGCGAGACCCGCGCCGTGGAGTACGCGAAGTGATTCGCAGACCGTGGGGCCGGTGCCACCTGGCACCTGAACCAGTTGCTGGGTACTGGTACTAACGGATGGGCCGCGCCATCGTTGCTCACAGCGAGGGGCTCCGGGGCGTCTGACATCGTTCCCCCGGCGGTGGTAGTTCGTGTCCGGGGCTCCTCGCGTCCAAGGGCTCGCAAAACCTGGGGAATTTGCTGTCGGCGAGGGAGCCGCCAGGGGGAGGCATCGATGCCCTACCGGCGTCAAGCCGAGACGCTCTTAGCAGAATGGCGCGAGGCCGAGCGGCTACTGGCCGGAGTCGAGCCGGACAGCACCACTGCAGAGACGCTGCGGGGCGAGATTCTTCGGATGCGGGACGAGTACCTAGCCCTGATTGAAGCGGCGCGCGCCGCTCACGCTCCGGAGCCGCCGCCACTTCCCGCGGATACGGGCTCGGCCTAGCTGCAAGCCCGCCGCGACGTAAGCGGCGAATCGCACACTGCGCGGGCAAGCAGGCCGACCGGAGACTCGACACAGGGACGTTCGGTTCTCGCTGAGGTAGAGCGGTGTCCAGCGAACAGAACAGCAAGCGACACCTTGTAGATACGTCGGATCGGCTCATGGCCGAAGCCGATGCCGTCAAGCGTTTGGAGCGTGCGAAGCGGAGCCACCCGATCTCGACTCCGGAGTTCCACGAACTGGCGGAGGAGATCGCCGATCACGCGCGCAAGGTTTTCCGGCTTGCCGAGGATGAGGACTCGATGGGCGACAGGATTCCCACCGACGGTGACGACATCAATGACGTTGCCCGAGATCGGCTGCCGTAACGCGTCCTAAGCCGCACCTGCCCCAGTTCGGGCCTTGCCACATCCTGCCAGCTGGCACGATCTGACCTCCGTCCCGCAACGCCCGAGAGGTCAGCGTCTTGCGCGACGGCCCGGCCTGGACCCGCGAGCCACTTCGTGAGCTAGATTGAACCGCTGGGCCTCCTGATCCCTCTGCTGTCCGACGGTCGGGGACGTCCGAACGAAGGGCGAGCCGCGTGAGGCTCGCCCTTTCCATGTGCCGAGCTTCGGAGGCGTCGCCATCGGAAAACCCGCTACGCAGCGTGCTCGGTCAGGCGAACCGACGCGTGCCAGGCATGGTCGGGTAGTCTCCTGCATGCGCCGGAAGGTCCGCCCCGGCACATGGCGGTCCTATCGGCCTGGCTGATTCGCTCCTCCCATCCCGATATGGAGTCGTCCTTCGATGCTGCAACGCCGCCACCGCGTCCGACCGGGCAAGAGCGCGGGGTCCGCACCATAGCCGCGCCGGATCCTTCATTGATCGGGCGGACGCGGCTCGGGAACCCACCGAACGGCAACGCCCCGCGCCCCAACGGCGCCTGCCGGGTGCTGATGATCGGCGACGTCATCGGCAAGCCCGGGCGAGTGGCCCTCGAGACGGTGCTCCCAGGGCTCCGCGAGGAGCGGGGGATCGATTTCGTGACTGCCAACGGCGAGAACCTGGCCGGCGGGATGGGCCTTACCGCCCCGATCGCCGAGGCCCTCTTCGCCTGCGGCGTGGACGTGATCACGTCGGGCAACCACATCTGGGACAAGAAGGAGATCTACCCGTTCCTCGATTCGTCGGAACGGGTCCTCCGTCCCTTGAACTACGGCACGACCGGCGTCCCCGGCCGCGGCTGGGGTTCGTTCCATGCCCTCGACGGGTCGGACCTCGCGGTCATCAACCTCCAGGGCCGAACCTACATGCAGCCGATCGAGAACCCGTTCACCGACGCCGACCGGCTGCTGGACGAGGCGTCGGAGCCGCTGCCGCCGATCCGGCTGGTCGATTTCCACTGCGAGATCACGTCGGAGAAGAACGCCCTGGGGCTCCACCTCGACGGCCGGGTCAGCGTCGTCGTCGGGACGCACACCCACGTCGTCACCGGCGATGAGCGGATCCTGCCCAACGGCACCGCGTATCTGACGGACCTGGGGATGACCGGGCCGGTGTGGAGCGTCATCGGCTTCGATCCAGCCACGGTCCTGCCCCGGTTCATGAACGCCCTGCCGACCCGATTCGAGGTGGGCTCCGGGCCGGTGGTGCTCAACGCCTGCCAAATCGACATCGACCCGGCAACTGGCCGCGCGCTCCAGGTGGAGCGCATCCAGCAGCTCATCGACGTGTGACCAGCGGAACGAGTCGCCACGACGACCCGACCTGGATGCCGGTCGTCCCGCCCTCGCCCTCGACGATCGATCTCCACACCCACACCCGCCGATCCGACGGCGTCCTCGAACCCGCCGAACTCGTCCGCCAGGCGTTCGACGCCGGGGTCCGGATGCTGTCGATCACCGACCACGACTCGCTGGCCGGCTACCGCGACGTGGTCGCCGCGGCCGCCGTGCCGGCGGGGCTCGAACTGGTCACGGGCGTCGAGATCAACGCCATCGGGCCCATCGCCGCCGACCTGTGGGAGGGCGAGGTCCACATCCTGGGCTTCGGGATGGATCCGGCCGACGAGCCATTCGAGGCCGCGCTGCTCGCCCAGCGCAACAGCCGGAGGGTGCGGTTCGGCCGAATGCTCGAGCGGCTCCGGGAGCTCGGGATGCCGGTCGACGACGCCGTCGAGGCGATGGACCTGGCCGACGACGACGCGCTCGGCCGGCCGACCGTCGCCCGGGCGCTGATGGCCCGCGGCCACGCGACCAGCGTCGAGGACGCGTTCCAGCGCCTGCTCGGCAAGGGCATGCCGGCCTACGTCCCGCGCGGTGGCCTCGACCCACAGGGTGCGATCCGGGAGATCCGGGCGGCCGGCGGGCTCGCCGTCCTGGCCCACTTCGGGGAAGCCGCCGAGCGGACGGGCACCGTTCGGGAGCTCAAGGAGCTCGGGCTGGCTGGGCTGGAGGTCTACTACCGCTCGTTCGACGTGGCCCGGGTCGAATCCGTTGGGCGGGTGGCCCGCGAACTGGGGCTCGTCGCCACCGGCGGGAGCGACTACCACGGCGACTTCGGCCCGTACGCCGAGTCCCATGCCTCGGTGTGGGTTCCACCGGAGGTGGGCGAGACGCTGGCGAGTACCATTCCTCGGCGATGACCGACCTCGTCCAGCGCCCGCGCCGCGAGCTGCCGATGCTCGAGTTCACGAGCCCCGCGCCAACCGCGGGTCAGATCGCCGTCGACGAACGGCTCGCGGAGTACCGCCCCGAGGCGCCCGCGCTGCCACGCTTCTTCGTCTGGACGCTGGGCTGCCAGATGAACCACAGCGACTCGGAGGAGATGGCCGGCCGGTTGCTGGCGGCCGGCTGCGAGGAGGCGGCCGCCCTCGACGCGCGCGGACCTGATCGTGATCAATAGCTGCGCGATCCGCGAGCAGGCGGAGCAGAAGGTCATCGGCCGGCAGGGGCAGCTCGCGACGCTCAAGGCGGGGAACCCCGCGCTGCGCGTGGTGCTGACCGGTTGCTCGGTCCGCGAGCCGGATCGGGCCGGGCTGCGACGCCGTTACCCCGCGGTCGACCTGTTCCTCCGGCCGGACGAGGAGCCGGAACTGGTCGATCGCCTGGGCCTCGCCTCCGCCCAGGCGCCGATCGGAATCGTCGGGACCACGACGACCGTCGGCCGGGCGGTGGTCGGCGCGGCGGACAACCTGGCGGGGACGCGCCACGCCGCGGTCGCCGCGGGCAGCGTCGCCCGCCAGTCGGCCGTCAGCGCCTGGCTGCCGATCGTCTATGGCTGCGACAAGACCTGCACCTACTGCATCGTGCCGTTCAGCCGCGGGCCGGAGCGGAGCCGGCCGTTCGACGACGTCATCGCCGAGGCTCGGGCGCTCGGGGCGGCTGGCTACCGCGAGCTCACGCTCCTCGGCCAGAACGTCAACTCCTACGGCCACGACCTGTCGCCGGAGCCGCGGTTCGGCCACATCGCCACGGAGCGCTGGGCCGGCCGACGGCTCGACCTGGGTTCGCGGCCAGACCTGGCGGAGCTGATCCGCACGATCGACGGCCTCCGAACGGCCGATGGCGCGCCGGCCATCCCGCGGCTGCGGTTCGTGACCTCGCACCCGTGGGACCTCTCCGACCGCCTGATCGCGGCGATGGCCGACTGCCCGTCGGTCTGCGAGCACCTCCACCTGCCGGTCCAGTCGGGCGACGACGCCGTCCTCAGGCGGATGGGCCGCCAGTACACGGTCGAGCATTATCTCGAGCGGCTGGCCGCGATCAGGGCGGCGGTTCCCGGGATCTCGATCACGACCGACGTCATCGTCGGCTTCTGCGGCGAGACTGAAACGCAGTTCGAGTCGACGCTCCGGCTCCTCGAGACCGTCGGTTACGACCAGGTCTTCGCCGCTGCCTACTCCCCCCGGCCTGGAACGCCGGCGACCAGGCTCGCCGACGACGTCCCTGCGGCCGACAAGCGGCGTCGGCTGAACACGCTGCTCGCGATCCAGGAGCGGATCGGCGAACGGCGCAACCAGGCCTGGCTCGGCCGCGAGGTCGAGGTCCTGGTCGACACCGTCGTGCCGCCGCGATCGCACGACCACGAGACGGAGGACGTAACGCGGCCGATGGTGTCCGGCCGGACACGCCAGCACCGACTGGTCCACCTGCCCGGCGACGCCTCGCTCATCGGTCGGTTGGTGACGGTGACGATCGATCACGCCGGCCCATACGCGCTTCGTGGCAGCGTCGGCTGAGCATCCGCCGCTCCTCGTGCTCGGCGGGCCGACGGCGACGGGGAAGACCGGGCTGGCCATCGAGCTCGCCGAAGCCATCCGTGCCGACGGCATGGTCGTCGAGGTCATCTCGGCCAATTCGCGGCAGGTGTACCGCGGCCTCGACATCGGCACGGCCAAGGTCGCCGCACAGGATCGCGAGCGGGTGCCGCATCACGGGCTGGACCTCGTCGAGCCCGACGAGCCGTTCTCCGTGGCCGACTTCGCGGAGCACGCCTCCGAGGTGCTCGCCTCGCTCGCCGGCCGTGGCGGGATGGCGATCCTCGTCGGCGGGACGGGGCTGTACCTGCGGGCGATCGGGCGGGGGATCGACACGAGGGCCCTGCCGCACGATCCGGTGGTCCGCCAGCGCGTGGAGCAGGAGCTCGCCCGCGACGGCCTGGGCAATACCGCCGGTCGCCTCGCGATCCTCGCTCCGACGCTGCGCCGCCCGGATCGACCTCCGCAACCCGCGCCGGGTCGTCCGGGCGCTCGAGCTGGCCGAGCTGACCGGCGACGCGCCGCCACCACCACCGCGCGGCTACCCGGGCCCGATCCGCTGGCTGGGTCTCGACGTGCCCGACCAGGCCACCCATCGCGAGTGGATCGCCCGCCGGGCGCAGGAGCAGTTCGACGCCGGCCTGATCGACGAGGCGAAGGACCTCCGGGAGCGCTACGACCCCGCGCTACCCGCGTTCAGCGCGATCGGTTACCGGGAGGCCTGGAGCGTGCTGGACGGGGAAGCGACGCGCGACGAGGCCATCGCCGCGGACACCCACCGGAATGTGACCTTCTCGAAGCGGCAGCGGACCTGGTTCCGGGCCGAACCCGGGATCGACTGGCTTGACGCGACAGCGGACGCCCTGCCAATCGCCCTGGAGGTCGCCAGGGGACTCGTCGAGCCCGCGCGCTGAGCCAACCCGGCTATCGCCAGAGGTAGATCGGGCGTGCCTCGTCGACTGGCACCGGGCTCCGCACGGGAACCATCAACCGGACCTTGGGTTGCAGCGTCGGCCCAACCCGGAACACGCCGGCGAGTAGGCCCCGCGGGTCGACGATGGCTCCTGCGTGGCTGGCCCGATCGCTCCATTCCGATCGGATGGCGCTCCACACCGCGCGGCCCGCCGCCTCGTGGCCGGGCCTGAACCAGCCAAGGGTGACTTCGATCGTGCGGACGACCCCGCCGGGAGGGACGATCGGCAGGATCTTGCCGAGCAGGGCCATCGGCGGCGGGATCCGCTCGAGGTGATCGGTCATGAGCTCGAACCGTTGCGTCACGCAGGCGCCCGCGACGATGGACCCGTCACGGGTGACGGCGATCCGGTACTGGCGGAGGCAGCCACCCGGGTCGGTCGGCTCGAGTGCGGCGGCGAGACCGTCGGGCGTCTGGGGCGGGTACAGCGTGTGCTCGCGGTAGAAGGCATTGACGCCCTCGGCCACCGCCTCGAGGTCCCCGGTCTCGGCCGGGCGGACGTGGATGTCGTGCCCGGCCGCCGGGCTCGCCTTGGTCTTCGCGATGACCACGCGGAGCGGCCCCAGGAGCTGGCCCGCCCAATGACGAGCCGTGGCCAGCGAGGCGACGTTCGTGGCGTCGATGCCCGTGCTGATGACGCCATCGTGCCCGTGGCGCCGCTCGGCCTCCGCGATCCGCCACTCGGCGATCCGCCGCCCAAGGCCCTGTCGGCGGACGTCGTGCCGGACCTTCAGGTTCTCAAGGTGGGTGCTCGGCAGGACTCGGTCGCCCACCTGGACGCGATCGGTGAACGCGGTGCCCATGCCGACGAGCCCGTCGATCCCGGATCTGGTCGCGACGACGCCGAAGAACGTCGGGTGCTGGGCCCGCATTGACCCCACGACGTCGTGCTGGTATCGGGTCGATATCGCGAACGCCGTGGTCTGGGCTTCGGTTCGCAGCAGGAGGCCGATGCCCGGACCGTCGGCCGGTTCGATGGGGCGGAGGTCGAAGTCCACCCGGGCATTGTGCGACCCGGTCAGGCCCGCCGAAGGGCGACCACGACGCCGAGCGTCAGGATGGCCAGGCCGCCGACCAGGGCGACCCAGACGAGATCGACTCCGCGACTCTCAGGGGGTGGCTCCGCGGCAGCCTCGTTGACGCTGATCGCGACAAGCGATTCACCGAATGTGTCCGTCGTCTCCGCGGAGCTGACCGTTGCCGCCTGGAGCACGAAGTCACCGGGCTGGGGGAGGGTCAACGAGACCTGGTAGGACAACGAGTCGGCGTCGAGCAGCGGTACCGGCAGCTCCTCGAGCACGCCGCCACGTGGCTGGCGCACCTGGAGGACCAGGCCATCGGGCACGGGGAAGGCGCCGGGCGCCCATTCCGTATTCGGGGTCAGGCGGATCGTGACCTCCGTCGGGGTGCCGGCAGCGATCGATTCGACGACCTCGATCGCCGCCTCGGCGATCATCGAGCTGGACGCATCGGGTGGTGGCCCGACCCCGGCGACCGGGTAGATCGACTCCTGTCGCTGGCAACCGTTCGCGTCGCAGGCGGTGCCGCCCAGACCCACCTCGACCTTGCCGACGCCGCCCGCCGGGACCGGGATCGTCCAGGCGTAGTGGCCGGACCAGTCCTCGACCAGCCCCACCATCGACGGCTCGGCATCGCCGGTGGCAGGGTGGATCCTGATGAACGGCGGGAACTGGGCGATCGGCTCACGGCCCTCGTTGTCCCACAGCATCAGGCCCACCTCGATCTGTGAGCCGGGCTCTGCATCCGTGGGTATCGCGTGATCGAGCCAGGCAACCCACGGCGGGTTCTCGACGTCGGCCGCGCGGAGCGGGGCCGCAACCGCGACCCAGACGGAAAGGACCGCGATGGCAGCGCCGAGCGCGCGACGACGCGACGTCATGGTCCTTCTACACCCCAGCCGGCCGCGGGGTTCGGCTGCGGACTGGCGCTATCCTTCGGCGGTCATGCCACGTCAGAACCTCATCGACCTCACCGCCCCGATCGAGAAGGCCTTTCTCGTCGCCGTCGACACCGGCGACGATGCCGGCTGGACCGCCGAGGATTCCCTCACCGAGCTTGCCAACCTTGCCACCACCGCCGGCGCGGAGGTGGTCGGCGCCGAATGGCAGAACCGCCGCCACGTCGACCCGAACTGGTACGTGGGTAAGGGCAAGGCGGAGGAGCTGGTCCAGGCCAGGAGCGAGACCGGCTTCGGCCTGCTGATCGCCGATGACGAGCTCAGCCCGGCCCAGCAGAAGGCCCTCGAGAGCGTCCTCAACGTCAAGGTCATTGACCGGAGCCGGTTGATCCTCGACATCTTTGCCCAGCATGCCCAGACCCATGAGGGCCGCCTCCAGGTCGAGCTGGCCCAGCTCGAGTACCAGCTGCCCCGCCTGACCCGGCTGTGGACCCACCTGTCGCGGACCCAGGGTGGGATCGGCTCGCGGGGCCCCGGCGAGAGCCAGCTCGAGACCGACCGCCGGATCATCCGCGACCGGATCAAGAAGATGAAGGAGCGGGTCGACCAGGTCCGGACCCAGCGCGCGACGGCCGCCCGGGGCCGCGATCGGCGGCTCATCCCGACGGTCGGCATCGTCGGCTACACCAACGCCGGCAAGTCGACCTTGCTGAACTCGTTGGTCGGCTCGGAGGTGGCGAAGGCGGAGGACAAGCTCTTCGCGACGCTGGATCCCACCTCGCGCCAGGTCAAGCTGGGTGATGGCCAGACGGCGATCGTCACCGACACGGTGGGCTTCATCCACAAGCTGCCGCACCAGCTCGTCGACGCCTTCCGGGCAACCCTCGAGGAGGTCAACCGGGCCGACGTCCTGATCGAGGTCGTCGACGCCTCCGATGCCCGTTTCGCCGAGCACCGGACGACCGTCCAGACGGTCCTCGACGAGCTGGGCGCCGGCGACAAGCCGCGGCTCGTCGCGTTCAACAAGGCCGACCTGCTCGACACGACGGCACGCGATGGCGCCACGCCCGCCCCGGCGATCGCCGGCTCGGTGTTCGTGTCGGCGCTGACGGGCTACGGGATGGACACCCTGCGGGCGGAGATCGCCGCGCTCCTGGCGTCCCTGTGGGTCGACGTCGACGTGTCGGTGCCGTATGCCGCCGGCGAGCTGCTGGCCCGCGTCCGCGAGCGGGGAACCGTGGACCTCGACTACCGCGACCGCGACGTGCGGGTCCATGGCCGGATCGCGCCGGCCCTCGCGGGCGAGCTCCGAGCGACGGCCGATCGCTGGTCGGAGGCGGCGTCGACGAACGGGTCCGGCCCGGAGGCCTGATCGTGGCCGCGTTGGTCCGGCTCGGCGGCCGGGGCACGCTCCGTGATGGTTCGCGCGTCGTCTGGTCCGTGGCGGAGGGCCGTCGCGGCCGGCGCTGGCGGGAGGTCCGAACGGCCGCCGACGGGGCGGTCATCAGCTCGCTCCTCCTGGAGACCGACGCGGACGGACGGTTCAGTCACACCGAGCTCGCGACGGCGGCGGGACTCCTGACCCTTCACCCGGAGGGTGACGGCACCCTCCACGGCAACCTCATCACCGAGGGCGGCGTGCAGCACGTCCGGGGCGTCCCGTGGCACGCCGATGGTGCCGTCCTGCTGCTCGAATCGCCGGTCGCCACCGCCGTCGCGGCGGCAACCGCCCGCCGCCTCCGAGGGCCGATTCCGAGGGTGGTCTTCATCGAGCCCGAGGATCTCCGCCTCCTCCCGGGCAGCGACGTCGAGCAGGCCTCGGAGGGCGTCATCGACACCGAGGGGTTGCCGATCCTGACGGACGCCGAGAGCTGGCCGCTCGAGGAGTAGGGGAGTCCCAAGGCCGAAGGTCGATTGTGGATAACCTGTGGAAAAGCCTCCAAATAAGCACGCCCCAACTCGGAAAGCTGTGGATAACTCCCTTCCCCCCGGGTGACCTCCACCGCTACTGTTGGTCTTGCCTGAAGGGGCAACCAGACCGAAAGCGACACCGTTGGTACTTGTATTGACGGGGTCGACTACGGACCGGATGTTCCTTCGGGCGTTTTCATGTCCGCCGACCATGCGCCGCTCAATCGGCTCCTGCATGGCGCGGCCAACTCGGCGCGAGCGAGCTTCCGCGGCAAGCCGACCGCCGAGAGTGAGGCGGCGGTCCGGCGCGCCTTGCGGGAGGTTACCTTCCGCTTCGAGCTGGTCACGCGGGCGAACGTTGTGGCCCATGAGGCACTCGACCTCGATGCGTTCGCCTATGCGGCGTTCACCAGCCAGCGGTCGGTCTCGTCGCACAGGAAGGCTACCCACTCGGTCCCGGGCTCGCGGTCGGGGCCGTGGTACACGACGCCGCACAGCTTTCGCCCCGCTGGCAAGGCCTCGGCGGCCGCCTGCCAGGCGCCCTGTAAAGCAGCAATGTCCATGTTGGAACTCTAGGACCAACCAAGCGGACGACACGCCGCCCACTATGTCTACATCGTGACTGTGCAACGCACCTTCTCGATGGATTGCGCTCGCCTCTTGCAGTGGCCGCCCGCTAAACCCGTAGAAAGGTCGTCGTCGCTGTTAGCCGATCGTCCGGCCGCATCGCTACTGGCAGGGAGCGGATTTCGCGCTTCAAGCGCCTCGGCGACGCAACGGAGAACACCGTTGGCCTGCTCAAGCGGTCCGGTCCGAAGATCGCCGCCCGAAGGCAACGGAGACCGGTGTTGGCGACAAATTGAGGGGTGACGGTGGGGACCATCAGGAGCAGCATACGGCGATTGGCGCGCGATGCGAGGGGTCGCGCGACCGCCCACGTTCGTATTCGGTGGAGGTTGGCCATGCTGCTCAAGCGACTCTCGCGTCGTCTTCTCGCTCCGCTTTCGCTCATCGCCCTTGGCGCGGCTGGCCCACTCGCTGTTCTGGCATCGCACCAGTTCACCGACGTGCCCACGTCGAGCACCTTCCACGCCGACATCGACGCCATCCGCGACGCCGGCGTGACCACCGGCTGCGCCGTCGGCAAGTACTGTCCCAAGGACTTCGTCACTCGCGAGCAGATGGCGGCGTTCCTCAACCGTCTGGGCGCGCTGCAGGCAGGCAAGCCGCCGGTCGTCAACGCCAAACTGCTGAACGGCAATCCCGCCACGAGCTTTCTGCCGTCAGGCGGGTTGACGACCGTCAGTCAAATTGGGCCGTGGACGACTATCGGTCAGCCATCCGTGATCGTTGACAACACTTGGGACACGCGGGTCTGGGCGCCCGAGGACGCAGGCCTTTGGCTCAATCTTCGCCCGCCCGCCGGGTTCAGCGGCTTTACGTGGTGGCTATCGAGAATCGAGGTGTGCTTCGGCTCGGGCAGCACGGACCCTGTAACGGTCAATGAGCTGACGGTCGGCCAGACCATCGACGGCGACCCGACCGTGGCCCTCTCCACGCGAACAACGCCAGTCACCATCGGGGCTGGCGAGTGCGATGTCCTCACGGTCACACCAGGGCCGCAAATCGCCGGCGCGTATTGGGTTCATATGGAACTCGATGGAGGGCAGGACGTTCAGGTCTTCGTCGGGGAAGTCCGATCGTTCTGGGGCTTCCAGAACGACTAGGGCCAACTCGCAAGCCGGCGCGGTGACCTGGGCTGCATCGCTCGTCCCCGATTGGTAATCCCAGGTCGCTCCAGATGGAAAGACGCCTTCGCCCCCTTGCTCATGGCTAGATGAGTGTCACGGTCCGCAAGACGGTCAAGTGGTACGCGGGCCGCTACGCCCCTCGCTCAGCTTGGTGTCACTCCAGACCTGGAAGCGGAATGTCTGGCCCGGCAGCAGGGTGACATCCTGGCGCGCCGAGCCCGTCGCCCCGGTCTGGAACGAGACCCATGACGGCGGAGCCTCGGGATCGAGTGGCTGGCGGACGTTGCCATCGGGCAATGACGGGGCCTGGTAGAGGCTGCCGCCGGACGTCGCGCTGAGGCCCCACAGTCCGCTCCCGGCCTCGAAGCCCGGGGAGGTCAGGAACTGGTCGTCGGTCTGGATGGCGTGGCCCTCGTTGTCGCGGATCGTCCGGGCTGTCGTCTGGGCCACGCTCCGGCCGGATAGGTAGAGGTTGCGGACCTGGGGGCCGGTCAGGACCTGACTCCAGATCGCCGGCTCGTCAATCCAGCCGTCGAACCACTCGGGCGAGGACGTCAAGCCCGTCGCCCCGGCCGCGGCCGTCCACCGGCCTGCCTGGGCCATCGTGGAAGAGGTGTGGACAAGCGAGGCGATCCGCGACAGGTTTCTCCGAAACTCGTGGATAACCGCCTTCCCAGGTGCCGACCTTCCCGACTACAGTAGGTCTTGCCTGAAGGGGCCACGGACCGAAAGCAGTCTCGCGGGTGCTTGCATCAGCGGGAATGGCTACGGACCGACGGTTCCTTCGGGCGTTTCTCTTTGTCCCCGGAGATCCGCAGCCGTGCCGGTCCCGCGCGACGATCCCGAGCTCGAGCCCGCGGCCATTCGCGCCGCCGTGGCCGACATCGACCCCGTCTTCAGCAACTCCCCGCAGTTCGTCCACGACGGCCTGTCCGAGCGCGCCGGTCGACCGGTCGTCGTCAAGGTCGAGACCGTCAACCCGATCGGCGCATTCAAGGGCCGTGGAACTTGGCTGGTCATGCGCCGACTGGCAGGGGAGGGGAGGGTCGGCCCGGATCGTGCCTGTGTCGTCGCCTCGACCGGCAACTTCGGGCAAGGCATCGCCTACGCCGGCCGGTCGATCGGCGTGCCGGTCGTCGTGTTCGCGCACGCGGACGCCAATCCCACCAAGGTCGACCGGATCCGCCGGTTCGGGGCGACCGTCCTGGCCACGGGACGCGACTTCGACGAGGCTCGCGAGGCGTCCGCCAGGTACGCCAGGGAGCATGACGCCACGCTCGTCGTCGACGGTGAGCTGCCGTCGATCGCCGCCGGCGCCGGGACGCTCGCCGTCGAGCTGACCGACGCGGTCGCGGCGGGGCGCCTGCCCCAGATCGGTGCGGCCTACGTGCCGGTCGGCAACGGTGCGCTGATCGTCGGCGTCGGGGCGTGGCTGCGATCGGCCGCGCCGGGCTGTCGGGTCATCGGGGTGCAGTCGGACGCCGCGCCGTCGATGACCCTGTCGTGGCGGGAAGGCCGGCTCGTCGAGACCGAGACCGCGGAGACCTACGCCGACGGGATCGCCACCAGGGTTCCGGTCCCGGAGGCCCTCGAGATGATGGGCGGCCGGGTCGACGACATGCGGCTCGTCGCCGAGGCGGGCCTCCACGCCGCCCAGGTCGAGCTACGCGAGGCGCTCGGGATCACCGTCGAGGGCGCGGCCGCCGCGTCATGGGCAGGGCTGCTAGCCGATACCGAGCCGGCGCCGGGTGCCGCACTGGTGATCATCACGGGGAGCAACGCCCCCCGCTGACGGCGTCAGTGGTTCGAGACGTCGTCGACGATGTTGAAGACGAAGACCGGCAGCCCGGGGGTTTCGGGCAGGTCCTTGATGCACAGCCGCGTGTTGCCGTTCTTGTCGCTGTCGGCCCACCACAGGTCCAGCGGCTCGCCGAGCAGCTCCTCGGGCACGCCGAGCGCTCGCGAAACGTCACGAAAGGCGTCCTTGGTGGAGCTCGTGAAGCCGTCGTTCGGACAACCGCGGGCAGGCTTGGCGGCGCTCACGGGCGCGGCGCCTACCGTCAGCAGCACGACCACCAGCAGGACCCTGACGACCACGCGCATGTCGACCTCCCTCGATCCAGGACCCCAGTCTACCTGCCGGATCACCTGATTCGGTGAGGCCAACCCACCCGATGGTCAGGCTGGTCAAGCGGCCAGCGGCCGGTGACGATAGGCACCGCAGTAGCCCAGCTGCTCCTGACAACATGGAGGTTTCCCGATGTTCGGCCGAGTTTTCCGCACGAGTGATCCATTCGAGGGCCGCGGCGCCCGCCGGCGGAACGTCAGAGTCCAGGTCGAGAGCTTCGTTGCCTTTGCCTTCGCCATCGTCGCCTGCGGCCTGGTGGCGGCGACGTGGCTGCAGCTGCTGGCGCCGTTCGCCGACCAGTTCGTCCTGCACTGACCGTCCGCTAGCGGTCCAGGCGGAAGTCGAGACCGCGCCTCTGGAGCGCCGGCTTCAGCAGGACGATCGACTTCGGCCCGAAGCCGTGCAGCCGGAGCAGCTCGCGCTCGCTGTGCCTTGCCACCTGTTCCAGCGTGCGGATGCCGGCCCCGTGTAAGGCATCCCGGGCGGGGTTTGAGAGGCTGGTCGGAAGGTCATCGGTCGACACGGTCAGCCGACGATAGCAGCCAGAGTCGCGGACCCGACCCACGTCGGCTAGTTGACAGGGCCACGCTCGCCACAACCGGGCCTTGCTCACGTCTCATCGCAAACTTGCAGCGTGGACGTGCCTGAATGACCCGCCGAACCTCGACCCTCCTCACCGCGGCCCTGACGGCGCTCGCCGCCGCCTGCAGCGTCCGCATCCCGCCAGCATCGTCGCCGCCGATCGCTGGCCCGACTGCATCTGCGACCGCGAGGGCCTCGGCGGCCGCGGCCTCGGCGGTGCCGGTGTCACCGCTCGTGCCTACGCCTCCGCCGGCCGGTGGGGGCCTCACCGCGGAGCTCGTTTGTGAGGAGCCGGGATGCGGGCTCAGCCTCCTCGACGCCGACGGCGAGGTCATGCCCGGTTGGCCGGTCGAGCTCGACGGCTTCTGCAGCGGGGCGGTGACCGACGGAATCCAGCGCGTCTATGCGGCCTGTGACATCAGCGTCGAGGGGCCCACGCTGCATGGATTCAACGCCAGCGGGGCGGTCGCGGACGGCTGGCCCGTCATCCTTCCGGCACCCATCGGCACCGTCTCCGTGAACGATTTCACCGCGGTATGCGGACGGCAGTTGCCGCCGATCTCCCTTGGCGCGGACGGCACGCTGTACGTGAGCACGTGGGACGAATCCGTGCGGCTGCTCCATGCCATCGACCCCGCCGGGCAGCCTCGGGCCGGGTGGCCCCAGCCATTGCCGGGTGACAACCAATTCGGCTGCGGTGGGTTCACGCTCCTGCCCGACCAAACGCTCCGTGCCTGGGGGTACGAAGGGGAGCCCTCCGTGCCAATCGAACTGGGCTACGGTCCGTTCGCCCAGCGGACCGTATTCACAGCCTTGGCGGCTGATGGCTCCACGCTGCCCGGTTGGCCATTCGGTTCAACGGGCACAGGCTCCGGTGCGCTGATCGGCGCCGACGGGACCCTGTACCACGTCTCGGAGGCGGGCAACGTGTGGGCCCACGGGATGGACGGCCAGCCGAAGCCGGGTTGGCCATTCGCGCTAGGCGAGGAGTGGATGTCGCCGTACCTCGCTCCCGACGGCCGGCTGGTCCTGCTCTCTGCCACCGGCACCGGCGAGATCGTCGCCATCGGCCCGGACGGAGCCACGTCCCCGGGCTGGCCGCGGCGGCTGCTCGTGGGTCGTGCCTCGCCGTGTCTGTACAACGGCGACACGGACTGCTTCTTCCTGGTGGAACCGGTGTTCGGACCTGACGGGACGGTCTACCTCGCCCTCGCGCCGATCGCGGAGGGCCTGGGTGGCAGCATCCTGGCCCTCGGACCGGACGGCCTCGTCCCTGCCGGCTGGCCGTTGCAGCTACCCGACGCCGTGGGCGCGGTCGGGCTGGCGGTCGACGGAGCCGGCCACGTCATCGTCCACACGGCGACGTGCACCAGCGAGCCCTGCTGGGAGACCGCGGTCTACGACTCGCTCACCATCAGCGGTGCGGGCCAGGTCATCGAGGGGCGCCCCTGAGTCGCCGCGGCTACTCGCGGGCCGTAGGCCGCCACCGAGTCGCTCGACCAGGGGATCGATCCGATGCCCGGGAAGGCATCGGGCGGCCACGGCGATTGAAAATCAGCGAGGCCGGGAGGATGATGCTTCACGGCGAGCCGCACCGTTCTGTGCGGCACCACGTGGGGAGGGATGAGCACCATGGCGATGAACAACCCCAACAGCAGGGTGCAGGGGATCTTCGAGTCGCTCATCGGGGTCATGCGCGACGCCAAGGCGACGCAGCTCAAGGTGGAGATCGACAACAAGCTCAAGGAGCAGAACGCGGTTGGCGACATGTCACCCAATGACCTGTACGACCTGATGGACAAGGCCGCGGCGACCAACACCGCCCTCCAGGAGAACGACATCGAGCGGGACATCGTCGTCCGCGCCGTCAGCGACGACATGGTCCAGAAGACCGCGGCCAAGGTGGTCACCATCCTCCGGCTTCCGCCCACGCCCGAGCTGATCGAAGCCGTCAAGGTGAACATCGATCAGGCCAAGCACGACGACTACGCGACGACCCACATCAACGACATGCTCGGCGAGATGGCGATGGCCGCCGTGGACACCCCGCAGGTCCGTGAGGCAAACCCGAACTTCAAGGGACTCGACGAGACCACAAAGGGCGCCATCGTCGCGGATGTGGTCGCCGACCTCCGCGAGCGAGTCTCGATCACCGTCGCCAATGACCTGATCACGCCGCCCGGGACTGCGCCCGGCGGGTACCCGAGCCGCTCCACGTCGCCACGCTGACCCGGGGCCTTCGCCCAGAGGCTCGATCGTGGCCTCCCACGCGTCGATGTGGGAGGCCGGCGTCAGCGCGGGGTCAAAGGGTCAGAAATCGCGCCGACCCTCGAAGTGCTCGCCGACCTCCGGCCTGGTGAGCTGGTACAGGGCGATCCGCTGCCCACCTGGCGCGCGGAACGAGCACACCGGACCATGCGGAATCTCGAACGTCCGCTCCCGCTCCCAGCCGCGGCCGTCGAGCTCGGCCAGCGCGGCTGGTAGATCCGCGACCCGGTAGACGAGGACCGGCGCCTCACCCTCGACGTGGTCGGCCAGCAGGATCCGCGGGGCGGTGGGGGAGAGCTCGAGCATACAGACGCGGGCGCCCATGCCCTCAACGGCGAAGACGATCCGTCCGCCGAGGACGTCCTGGAAGTACGCGGCGTCGGTGGCGACATCCCGGCTCGGCATGTAGACGAAGTCGAGCGACTCGAACACGACCCGAAGCCTACGCCGGGCTGCCATGATCGATGTCGAGTCCGACCCCGACCCTGGCCCAAAGGAGCTTCCCTCCGTGTCACTCGCCCGCGTCCAGTTCTTCTCGATCTCGCTCGACGGCTTCGGCACCGGCGAGGGCCTCAGTCTCGAGGCGCCGTTCGGCCACGCCGGCGAACGTCTGCACGAGTGGATGTTCGTCACCCGGTGGTGGCAGGAGCGGTCGGGCGAGCCAGGCGGCAGCGCTGGCATCGACGACGCGTTCATCCGGATGCACGATCTTGGGGTCGGTGCCGAGATCATGGGTGCCGGGAAGTTCGGCTATCCCGGCTGGCACGAGGACCCCGACTGGAAAGGCTGGTGGGGCGATAACCCGCCATTCCACACCCCGGTCTTCGTGCTGACCCATCACCGGCGCCCTCCGATCGAGATGGAGGGCGGGACGACGTTCCACTTCCTTGACACGTCTCCGGCGGAGGCTTTGGAGACGGCCCGCACGGCCGCCGGCGGCCAGGATGTCCGGATCGGCGGCGGGGCCAAGGTGATCCGGGCGTTCCTCGAGGCTCGGCTCATCGACCACATGCACCTGGTGGTGGTCCCGATCCTGCTCGGCCGGGGCGAGCGCCTGTGGGACGGACTCGAGGGCCTCGAGCGGGACTACGCGATCGAGTCCGTCTCGTCGCCAAGCGGTGTTACCCACCTGACGTTCACCCGGGTGGGGTGATTGACAAGCGATCACCCTGTTCTTACCGTTGTTGGTAAGAAAGGGGTGGGATGAGGATCACGTCGAAGGGCCAGGTTACGATTCCGCAGGCCATCCGCGAGCAGGCGGGTCTGATGCCGAACACCGAGGTGGAGTTCCGGGTGGAGGGTGACATCGTCACGCTGATGAAGGCTGTCAGAGCTCGGCGCAAGACGCGAGGCGCTGAGATCGTGGCGCGCCTCCGCCAGGGCAAGAGACACGTCACGATGACGACGGACGAGATCATGGCCCTCACGCGTGGCGACGATTGACCATCCTGGTCGACAGCAACGTCGTCCTCGATGTGATCACCGAGGATCCGCTCTGGCAAGAATGGTCCAGCCAGGCCCTCGCTGATGCCGCCGATCGAGCGGTCCTGGTGATCAACCCGATCGTCTACGGTGAGGTCTCGATCGGATTCGGCACGATCGAAGCCCTTGAAGGAGCCTTGCCGGGACCGATCCGCCGCGAGGAGCTGCCGTACGAGGCCGCCTTCCTGGCCGGCAAGTGTTTCCTCGAGTACCGCCGCCGCGGGGGAGTGCGGCGTTCGCCGCTGCCGGACTTCTACATTGGCGCTCACGCCGCCGTCCGAGGGTACGAATTGCTCACCAGAGATGCCGCTCGGTATCGGACGTACTTTCGGCGCCTGACACTGATCGCTCCAAGCTAGACGCGCTGGTGTTGACTAAGTTCGACTAAGTCACTACCGTTGGCCTATGCATCGAGCCATCAACATCCACGAGGCCAAGACCCACCTCTCGCGGCTCATTGAACGCGTCGAAGCCGGCGAGGAGATCACCCTCGCGCGCGCCGGCCGGCCCGTTGCCAGGCTCGTGCCCTATGTCGCCAGGGGCGAGCCACGCCGACGTGGGGCGTGGAAAGGCAAAGTTCGGATTGGCCCGGACTTCGACGAACCACTGCGCGACTTTGAGCAGGCCCTGGAGGGTTGATCCTCGTCCTCGACGCCCACACGGTCCTGTGGTGGCTAGCCGACGAACCGAGCCTGTCGAGCGAGGCTGCCAGCGCCATTGATGATCCCGCCAACCAAGTGCTCGTCTCGGCGGCGACCATCTGGGAGATCGAGGCGAAGCGACAGGCCGGCCGCCTTCAAGCCCCGGCCGATCTTCTGGCAGCGCTCGAGCAGGCAGCCATCCTGACGGTGCCTGTGACCGCCGAGGACGCTGTCGCCGCTGCCGGCCTACCGCGCCACCACGCGGACCCCTTTGATCGCATGCTCGTCGCCCAGGCGATGCGGCTGGACGCCATCATCGTGACCAAGGATCGAGCACTGGCGGCATACGGGATCGAAATCCTGCCGGCCTGATTAAGCGTGGCGATCACTTCCGATAAGGTAAGTTATGTCTGCGAGACGCCGATCGTGGCCATGATGTCGCGTGGCTCGGTCGGATCCTCGAAGGATTTGCCCCGTGATTACGGACCAACGCGTTAGTAAAGGTGAGTTCGGGACCCAATCCATGCCGGGTTGCAAGGCGTCGAATGACTTCCTTGCCGGGAAACATAGCCGCCACGTGCCGTCGCTAAGGGACGTCTCGATCGCCGCCGCCGTGGTCCGAACGAGCGCTCTCCACGCTACTGGCGGTGGTATTCGCCATTGACAGCGGCCGTGTGGAGCACTGGCGGCGCTGGATGTGGAAGCGCTGAGTGGCCGCACTTGCGGTATCGCCTGGTCCCAGACATGTGCGAGCGGTGCCAAGGACCATTCGCGGATGTGCCGTCGAACGCACCGATTGAGCCAGTCCACGGGTCTGAAGAACTGTTTTGCAAGTTGGCTCGCGACTCGGTCGCGGAGCACCTTGCCGGCAAGGGTTCGACATGCCTCGATCATGTGGGCGTCAATCTCTGCGACGGAGTGGGTGAGGTTGCTCCCATCTCTTCGACGGTTTCCAGAATCGCGTCTGCCTCGAGAAGGTAGTTCTCGATTTCGTGCCGTTCGAGCACGACCAGCCTGTCGCCCGCCTGGCGGCTGTAGCCGGCGACTTGATCGGCTGTCAGGTAATCCCGATCGCGGATCAGGATAGAACGACGTGCCTGGAACCGTCTCACCTAGGATCGCGAGCGCCGCCCTGTTGACGCTTGCAATGCGTTCTCAGCGCTGTTGAGCGGGATCAATCGAACGACTCAGCCAATCGATGGAAACATGTAAACGAATGCCCGTGGATCTCTGTCGATAAATCACCTTCAAGGAAGACCATGCGGTGGGCCATCCCGATGTAGCCCGAGAACCCGAAGATGGCCCGCATGAATGTGACGCGGTCTGCTCATCCGTGGCGGATCGTGCGTATCCTCTGGCCGCCTGGCGCGTCGCGCTGGATGAGATAGGTGCGGTCGCGGCCCGCTTCATCGATCAACTCGAGCAGTTGTGCGTAGCAAGCCACAGCTGGTTGCAGGGATGGGATGCAGGGTCTCAAGTCGAACAAGAGCGCGCCTCGCCAATTCCGGTGCAGGTAAATTTCTAAACGATTAGTGTACGAGGATGATGTATGTACCTCGATTCCATTGCGCTCGAGGAAGCTGAGGACGAAGAACGCCTCTTGCTCGCCGGAGGACAGGTCCGTGAACGGAACTTGAGGTCCGTCAGGCGGAAGAAAATTTCCAGCTGGTCTCGCAGTTCATCGCCAGATCGAACGAACGGATAGCCTGGAAAGAGCCCGTCAAGGATGCGCTCGTACGCGTCGAGAGGATCGTCCGCCTCGGCCCGGGGTCCTCACCGCGCTCAGACGCCATGGCATGTAGGCCTATTCTTCGGGGATGGCTGTAGGCCTCCTCCACGAGATACTCAACCTGATCGACGTACTGGTTCTCCGTCAGGTTAAAGGCCATTGTGCGGAGGTAATTTGCGGTGAGTCTATTAGTGTGGTTCCAATAGGTGTTTCGGTTATATCGGTGCTGCGGGTGGCCGGTCAGACCGAAGAAACACAGCCTTCATCGTCCCGCTTAGACACCGACTCACCAACGCGTGCGCATTGTCGTGATACGAGGCGTCGTCGTCATGCTCTCCGCCGGAAAATCGTAGGCTCGTATGTACTCTCGCGCGGTCCCGAGCTGGAAAAGACACCCGCTGGATCTATCCCAGGATCCTCGTCCAGGCGCTGCCGGATAATCGCGATCTCGCCCTCGGTAAGGCCGAAACGCACCTCAAACGATTAATTACAGGCAAACATTCTCCCGGCGCTGCCAGTCGTAGCCGTGCGACGACGTCAGGGCGAAAGCCAGAGGGTGCAAGGATCGAACTCTTGCCGCCCGTTGGGCCCGCGACAAGGATCAATTCGAGGCACGCGGTTACACTGAAGGGACCGAGGCGTAGGTCTGTCAGGTGTCGGAATCGCCTTACGGAGACGTCCGCTACGTACATGTCTTGTCCTCTTACCCGGGTCAGCTATGCCGCTACCCTATCGAGTTGACCAGGCGTCGCCGCCTCTTTGGCGACCATCGAATGCCACGATCGTCCGTCCGTTGGCTTGGAGCTGTGGAGACGAGGGCGGGTCCGACGATCACGCCGACGTAGTCGAACTCGAAGCCCCGCGCGGTGTAGAGGCAGCCGACCTCGTTCGATCCCCTCTTTCGCGCTCGCCCAGAAGCCGGACCTCGGGATGCCGGGATCGAGCCGCCCGACGCCGTCGCGGGCGTTCCAGCGCATCGCCCAGTCCCCCATCCTGACGTCGGGCTCTTGCAGGCCGGCGGCAGAAGCGCTCATGGCAGGCGGTGCTCCCGGACTTCGCCGGTTGCCATCACCTCCAGCAGCCGCATCGACAACTGTTCCCGGATGTCGAGCGGGATGCGCAGCACGGACGGAACGGCGTCCGTGGGAACGGCGAGTGCGACTGCGGACGCATCCTCTGTGCGCGCGAGCCCCGTCGAGCTATCCAGAGATCAGGGCGTCGACGTTGCGAAGTCCAGATGTGCCGTCCTAACTTCCACCACCAACCGCTCTTCTGCCCGCTCGGCCACGATGTCGGCACCCGAGCCGCGGTGTTCCACCAGTTTCCACCCGCCTTCGGAAAGCCATTGCCGAACAGTCGCCTCGAGCTCGTGTGCTTCCCGCTGCGCGTGAGCGTTCGCCTGGAGAATGAATCGACGGGCACCGTCCAAGAGGCTTTGGGACAGCTGGATGCCTGCCCTCACGTCTTCGTCCGCGAGGCGTTCAGGGTGCGTCCGAACGGTATCGCGCAGCACCTCGAAGGCACGAAGTTCGTCTCTAAAGACGTTCGCCCACCCTCGGAGGCTCATCAACTGGGCCGAGAGACTGTGGTCATCAAGCCCAGCTTCACGCGCGATCGCCATCGTCGCCGACTGACCCCACGGGCCGAGGGCAAGCCGGAGATATCGGTCGACGTCGGTCACACTCGCGAGCAGCCTAGCCTCATCGAGCGCGCGATCAGGAGACAGACGCCGAGGCTCCTCGCGCGGCGTGTCGATAACTACCGGAGCTTGGCCTTGCTCAAGCAGAGCGTCCTTTTCTTGGGCCTGTTCCGCCGAAGCTACGAGATCTGGGATCGCGAGATTGAAGTGCAGGCTCTGCGATTGTCCGACTTGCACCTGGAGTGTCTGGATGTGCTCGCTTAACTCCTTCGTCAGCTCGGTCTGTTCCCGGATCTGCCGCCTGATACTGCCTAAGCCTGCGACACTGATCTCCGACAGATCCGGGTAGAGAAGCAGAGCAAGGAGCACAACGACGGCGATCAGAAGCCCGTCAGCCAGACCCACTGGACTGCAAACGCGAACGACAGTGCTATTGGGGGCAACGTCCTCGCTGCAGCGCTGCCACTCCGGCGAGACGTAGGACGCAGCGATGAGTCCAGCGACGATCGCGAGAATGAGAAGCGACGTCAACCAGCGGATGGCTCGCACGGCGAGCGACCATTTCGATACGGCCACCCCTACTGGCGTTTCAGTCACCCGCGCGTACCTCACCGCCATACCTCGCTCTCCCTTCGGCAGCTCGGTTCTCGACGGGCGCGGGATGTTCTGTTCGGCTCAGGAAGAAGTCGCGCGTCGGGGCGTCCATGAAGTAGACGTAGCAGCCGCGGAGGCCGCGGGTTAGCAGGACCCGGTAGGTGCTCTTGACGTAGCGGGTGAACTCGGCCTCGGTGACGCCGCGGCGGACGACGCGGTCGTGGGACTGGTCGCGCTGGCCGACCCATCCCCCATCCATCGGCCGGTAGACGAGGTCGGGGCCGACGATCACGCCGACGTAGTCGAACTCGAAGCCCTGCGCGGTGTAGACGCAGCCGACCTGGTCGATCCCCTCCTTGGCGCTCGCCCAGAAGTCCGACTTCGGGATGCCGGGGCCGAGCCGGCCGACGCCGTCCCTGGCGTTCCAGGGCATCGACCAGTCCCCCACCCTGACGTCGGGCTCGAGCTGGCCGGCGGCGTCGGGGTCGGACCAGGGCCAGCAGAAGCCGGCGACGAGTCGGGCGGTCGCCCCCTCCCCTGCCCGCTCGCGGATCAGGCGCTCGAGCTCGCGGACGTTGCCGACGATCCGGAAGTCGAACTCGTCGTCCATCGACCACAGGACCTGCGGCGTCCGGGCGAGCTCGAGGGTGTTGTCGACCCACTGGATGAACGAGTCGGAGCCGTTCGCCCGGAACTGCGCCTCGAGCTTGAAGTCGCGGACCTCGATCCCCCGCTTGGCGGCCGACTCGCGGATCAGGTCGGTGCTGCCGACCTCGCCCGGGCGGACGACCTGGAGGTCGTCGATGAAGAAGACCGACACGCGGCTGGCGTCGAGGATGTCGTCCATCTGGGACTTGCCGGTTCGGGCCTTGGCCGGCGTGAAGCGGCTGGTGCTGATCGTCCGGATCCGGTGGGCCTCGTCGAGGATCGCGACGTCGAGCGGCTCGGTGACGGTGGCGGTGTCGCGGAAGTACTTGAACAGCGCGCCCGCCCGGCCGCCGACGAGCTTGCGCAGGTTCTCGGTGAACGCCTTCGAGCCGGTCAGGTGGAGGGTGCTGAGGCCGCGCTCGGCCAGCTCGGCGACGAGGTTGACGGCGATGACCGACTTGCCGGTGCCGGGCCCGCCCTCGACGAGGAAGACGACGTGGCGCTTGTTCTCGCCGGCGCCGCGGACCTCGTCGATGATCGCGTTGTAGGCGACGAGCTGCTCGTCGAGGAGGGTGAACGCGGGCTCGTTGCGGATGACCCGGGCGACGTGGTCGAGCAGCCGCTTGTGCGGCTTGAAGGCGGTCGTGGCGACGCGGTCGAGGATCTGGTTCGCCTCGTCGGGGCCGCTGACGCGCTGGTCGAGGAAGGTGGCGAAGGCGTCGCGCTGGTCGCCGGCGAAGCTCGGGTTTGTCGCCAGGAGCGTCGCGAAGTCGGCGTGGTAGAGCGGCGACTTCGGGTCGTACTGGGCGAAGTGGAGCCAGGCGCAGGCGGCGAGGTCGATCGGCGGCTCGTCGGTGAACGCCGGGTGGGTGTCCTGGAGGTAGCGCTGGTACTGGGCGACCTGGCGGCTCGGGTGGAGGTGGTCGCGCGGCCGGCCGCCGAAGTCGACGGTGACGCAGTCGGTGATGTTCGACCGGCCGACCTCGGTCCACTGCTTGAGCTCGACGACGACGGCGTGATCGCGGCGGGTGGCCGGGTTCGAGCCGGTGATCAGGACGTCGAGGCGCTTCGAGGTCAGCGGGAGTCGCAGCTCGACGAGGATCCCCTGGTCGGTCAGGTCAGCGAGCTGGAGGACGCTCGGCCATCGACGCTGAGCGAGTTGCGCCACGACTGGACCTCCGACGGCGCCGGCCGATAGCGGAACTCGTCGAAGAAGCGGTCTGACAGCTGGTTCGCGAGGCGTGCCTGCGTCGCGTCAGCGATGAACTGGCGCGTCGTGCCCTGGTAAAGGTGCACCGCTCCCCCACTCCCCCCGCCGGCGTCCCTCTCCGCGCCGGTCCTGCGGCCGACTATAGCGATCGCATCAGCGCGCAGCGTCTTTGAGCGCAGGCCCACCAAAAACGAGAAGTTCGCTGAAACCTACCGGGGCCCGACTTTGTCCTCCAGGTCCCGCCCTCTGACCCATTAGGGCGACGGTGACGGCCGGAACCCGGATAACGCCTGATCGGCATACCACTGGGCGAACGGTTCCACAATCCGGAAGAAGAGCCCTGATGAGAGCAGGAACCAGAAACCTCCGACGATCGCAAGAATGACGGTGGCTTGCAGCAGGAAGCCTTGGACTGGCGTCAGGTTCCGCCCCAGGCGTCGAGCGACCAGGATTTCTACGACGTCGGGCACCGTTCGGACGCGGCCACCGGCACTGAGACGGTACTTGGGAGTCGCATATGGACGGGCGGCGGATGGCGAATACGCGAGCGGCCTGGTTCCGCGACAGGCTGGATACCGCTGACAGCCGAGGAATCGCTCGCCGGACGTCCGATTGCGGCGTTCGACCATGGCCGCGCCACCCCGGTGTGTGGTCGGCGTCTCAGTCTGGCCTGACTGGGCCCATAGCCGTCAGACGTCCGACCGTGGTGCTCGCGATGATCGACCGTCCAGGATCGTGAGGACGACCACCTCGTCGGTGCCTTCGTCGTACCGATACACGACGAGCATCCAGCGCCACGGACCGAGGATGAAGCGGAGGCCCTCCCACCGGCCGGCCAGCGGTGGGCCGAGCAGCGGAAACTGGGCGAGGGGTTCGATGGATCGGCGGACGCGGTCCTGCGTGCCTCGGGGCAGGCTGTGGGTCCGGACCAACCTGGCGAGGTCGTCGACCGCTCTGTGGGCGACGACGACCCTCGTCACGGGCTACAGGTCCGCGAGCGGGATGACTCGGCCGGCCTTCGCGTCGGCGATGCCTTCCTGGGCGCTTTCCCAGGCACCGTCCATGCGGTCCAGCAAGGCCACCACATCTCTCACGTCAGGATCCGTATCGTCGAGAGCGGTGGACAGGAGTGACCGAGCCAGCGTTCCCGGGTTGGTGTGGGTTCGCTCCGCGAGACGGCGCAGCTTGAGTGCTCGCTCGTCGTCGAGCACCACGTTGACGCGGTTCGGCTTGCCGACCATGGGGCGAACCGTAGCACAGAACTGCACGGTTCGTGTACACGCGTCGCCTGCCCGGCCAGACACGTTGCGGTCAACGGCGGGCAAATGGCGAAGCAGGCCCTCGAAGCCGGCCTGCTCGACGAGATCGGCGTGGATCTCGTGCCGGTGTGGTACTGGGTGCCGCGACCGACTCCTCGCCGACTTCAGCACGCCGGTCCTCGAGGGCCCGATCCTGGTCGTCGAGGGAACTGGCGTCACCCACCTGCGCTACCGCGTCGTGAAGTAGTCGCTGTGCTCTACCGCGGGCCGCGGCGTCGTTCGAAGATGTGATCGAGGTCCTTGCGCCAGGTCTGGCCAGCGTCCTCGGAGGCGTCGGCGCGCATATCGATCCGGTCGGGCTGCACCCGCATGACGATGCGCTGGTGGAAGTCCGGATCCTCGCGACGCCGGTTCGGTCAGCCCCGGCGGCGGACGTCAGTTCGCATGAGCTGCACCTGGTAAGGCTTGCCCGTCGATAGCAGCCAGAAGAGCGAGGTCGTGCCTTCCGACGTGCGAACGAAGGAGTCGACCAGGAGCGGCGAATACAGCCAGCCATCGATCGGCACGTCGTCCGGCGCGTACCGAACGGGCTGCAGCCCACCGGCGGGATTGTTGAGGTAGCGGCCGTACGCCTCGCTCGGCCGCAGGATCTCGATTCGGTCGGACCACGGCCCCCAGGGCGTTGGCGAGCTCCGAAGGACGATGGGTCGCTCCCACCCAGGATCGGCGCCGAAGTCGCTTGCACCCGCACGCAGGTGATACGGCCAGCCCTCGGTGTACAGCGCGATCCAGCGGTCCAGGTCCGGCACCCACGACACCGACAGGAACGAGACCGACGGCACGTCGAAGAGCGGTGTCGCCAGGGTTGGGTCCAGGGTCCATCGAGGTTGATCCGGTGTCGTGGGATCCGCGGCCTGGAAGTACCTGATCGGGAGTTGCTCGGCGCTCGCCATGCCGGCGGCGACCCGCCAGGGCAGTGGCAAAGGGATGTAACCGAGATGGGCCGCCCACGGCGCATGGGCCTGACCCCAGATCAGCAGGCCCTCACCGTCTCGTTCGGGCAGGCCGGGCCAATCGGCGTTCCTGACCACGCGCCCGCCGGCAAGATTCAATCGATCGTGTGCGACGACTCCGGGCAGGCGCGGAGCGACCCTGTCCTGCGGGTCGCGGTTGATGTAGGTGATGGCGTAGTGCAGGTCGAAATCAGCCGCCAGGTCATCCGCGCTCGCGAGGAGGATCTGGCTGTCCTCCGTCGCTTCTGGCGGGATCGCATGGAAGAAGGCCCACACCCGGCCGTCGTGGAAGAAGCCGCCGGTCGGCGTCTCCAAAGCCTTGAGGTGGTGCATGCCGTGGACCCTGAAGGGTCTGTATCCGCCTCCAGCGGCCGGCTCACGAAGGAAGTCGAGGGCGAACCCGTCGGGTTCCACTTGGCGCGCATACGAGATCCCGATCGGATCGAGGTCTCGGCTGCGCGGGCCGCCGAACTCATCCCCGAACAGGAAGATGAGCTGCTCGCCGTACACGACCGGGAACCCGAGGTCCGTACCGCCGACACCGGCCGTGGTCGAGTCGTTGATATGGGGCAGATCCTCCGGGTCGTAGTTGCCGGTGAGCTGGCAGATCCGCTGGGTCGCGCCATGAATGGGGACGGGGCCCTGCCAATCCGTAGTGCCCACGACCCAGGCGACGTGGAGGACCCCGTTGCCACCCATTGCGACAGCCGTCACCTGGTCGTCCTGCGCGGCCATGGCGACGCCGCCCGACGGTTCGAGGACGGTGGGCCCGATGGGCACAGGACCGTTCCACTCGCCACCCTCGTTGACCCAGGCCACATGCAGGTCGCCGTCGGACCCGACGGCGGTCGCCGCGAGGATGTCATCGCCCTGTTTGACAGCCCCGACGCCGGACCAAGGCTCGAGCACCGGACCGCCGATGGGGATCGGCCCGTGCCACTGTCCGGTGCCGTCGACCCAGGCGATGTGAAGCGTCCCGTCGCGCCCGATCGCCGCCGCGGTGAGCGTATCGCCCGTCTGGTACGAGAGGGCGATCCCGGACTTGGGCTCGAGGACCGGACCGCCAACCGGGACCGGTCCCTGCCACTGTTGCACCTCGTTCACCCAGGCGATGTGCAGGGTCCCGTCGCGTCCGATCGCCGCACAAACGAAGATGTCGTCGCCTTGCTTCCCCAGCGCCAGGCGCGACCAGGGCTCGAGGACCGCCGGCCCGACCGGGACCGGGCCTTGCCACTCCCCCGCGCCGTCGACCCAGGCCACATGGAGTTGCCCGTTACGCCCGACGGCGGTGGCCACGAAGGTGCCATCCGTCTGGTGACCCAGGGCGACTCCGGACCGAGGTTCCAGGATCGCTGGCCCGACGGGCACGGGATCGTGCCATGTCCCGGTACCGGTGGCCCACGCAACCCGGAGTCGACCATCGGTCCCGATGGCGGCCGCGGTCAGGACGTCATCCGTCTGCCTGGCCAGGGCGACACCGGACCAGGGTTCGAGTTCGCCAGGTCCGACCGGCACCGGACCCTGCCATGGCCGGCCCCGATTTGCCCAGGCGACATTGAGCCGGCCAGTCCGGTCGATCGCGACAGCCGTGAGGATGTCGTCGGTCTGCTGGGCAATGGCCACGCCACTTCGTGGAGCAAGGTCGCCGTGAGCGAGCACCTCGATGTCGATCATGTCGACGTCCCCCGCTTCGCCGGCCTTCTCGTCCGCTTGGGCGATACCGCTGCCGGGGCCTCCCGCATCAGGGTCGCCACGACTCGGGAGACGGTTCGACCCTGGGCCGCCGTGAGCCGCTTCTGCACCTGCGCGAGGTCCCGCTTGACCTTCGGGTCCTCAATTCGGCGCGACAGGGCTCGGACAAATCTCCTCGCCCGGGCGGTGTCGGCGGCGGTGAGCTTGCTGGAGTTGCGCTCGATCAGCTCGGTCGCCCGTCCGAGGAGCTCAGCCGCCTCCCGCTGCAGCTTCTCGTCCTCGAGGACGATGGCGAGGACCGGTCGCTGGACGCGGTCGAACAGGTCGAGCCAGCCCTGGCCAGCGTCGGTGGTCGCGAGCGTCTCGTCGCGCAGGGCCCGGATCGCCTTGACGTCCCGAACGTTGTCGAACAGGGAAACGCCGACGAACTCGATCGCGCAGATGGTCTGCTCGATGAGGGTCAGGATCGCCGCCTTGGTGTCCTTCTTCGTGTCGGCGAGGCGGGTGGCATCCGATGGGTGGAAGTCCTGCCAGTCGTTGTCCGTGTCCTGCCCGCACTCGAAGGCGAAGGCATAGGTCTTCTGGAGCCCCGGGTTCCGAAGGTGCTGGCTGTAGACGTAGTCGGAGCTCGTGCCTGAGGCGCCCGTCGGATAGATCGAGTGGATGGGCTGCGGCGTGTAGTTCCGTCCCCGGACCATCCGGACGGAGTTGACGACCCGCTGGGCGACGACCTGATAGCGCCGGAGATCCGCCGACGGGATGTACTCCTGGTACGTCGGCGGGTTCAACAGGGCGCAGCTTCCCGAAGCCAGGGTCGTGAAGTTCTGGCCCGGCGTCGTGGTCTGGAGCCGGGCGTGGCCCCACGGATACATGATCAGCTCTTTGAAGGAGTGCACGTCGACGAAGACGTTGACCTTGAACGTCTCGCAGAAGGTCCGGATGTTGCGAGCCTCGGGCTCGGAGAATGCGGCGGGGCCGCAGTAGGTCTGGTACGGATTGCAGACGTCGCACGACGTCGCCGAAGTGATCGTTGCCCAGGCGATGTCGAAGTTGCGGTTGACATCGACGCCGACGCACGGCGAGTTGAGGTTGTCGTGGCGGTTCATCCGCCACATGTCGTCCTCGTCCATCGCGTACTGCCGGCCATCGGGGTTGGCGGTCGGGATGAGCCAGATGTCGAGGGTCTCGACCATCAGCCTCACGTCCTGGGCGGACCACTTCCGGCCCTGGGTGCTGCTGGCGGAGCCCTTGTAGGTGATGCCCTGGCCGAGCAGGTACGACCGCACGAGATCGCCGGCGAGCTCGATGATGGCGTCCGGGTTCATGTACTCCCGGGCATGCACGCCGCCGATCGCGAGGAAGCCGCGCCGACCGGAGCCACCGCCCGCCGCGATCTTCAGCGCGTAGACCGGGCGATCTCCTTCGGTTCGATGCGGCAACTCCCGTCGCGTGCACAGCCACGGGAACGACGACGCCAGGTGCAGCATGATGTTGTCGATCTGGTCGACCGTTCGGTACACCGTCGTCAGCCCTTCTTCGTCCGGCGAGGCGAGCCCTCGGGCCCCTCGCGGGGAAGGTCCCCAAAGGTTTCCTCGAGCCACTGCTGCACGGACTGATCCGTGGCGATCAGCTCACGTGGGAACGGCTGGATCGGGTGGTGGCGACGGATGCGGACCTCGTAACCCCGATCGACGAGGTCAACAATTCCCTCGGCGGTGATCAGCACCCTCAGGCGGCCGTACCGGTCCGGCATCCGGTCCAGCGGCTCCGCGTCGAGCTCACGGATATCCTTGCGACCGCGTCCCGGGTGGATCGTCGCGTCGAAGCGACCGGAGCTCGGTGGCGGCTGGGCGACCTGCTTCGGGCGGCGTGAGCGCTCTGCCATGTCGAAACCCTATGCGCGGGCCGTCTCGACAGCGTCTCGCCTCCGAGGCTGGCAGACAACGATCCGATGACACCCGCGATGCACGACCTCATCGCCTGGGCACGAACCAACTGGCCGTAGCGACCGATCGCCCGGACGCCGGCGTTGTCGTTCGGGTGGCTGAGGGCTGCCGGGCTACCCGCCTCGGAGCTCGAAGCCGACGGCGCCGGGCCTGGCGAGCAGGCCGTCGAGTGACAGATCGGCGAGGAGCGTCTGGCGAATGGTCTCGCCGAGGTCGTTGAAGGTGGCCGCCGGCGCCGAGACCGTGATTCGGTGCCGCTTCCCGAAGGGACGGACGCCGGCCATGGTGAGAGAGACCACGTCGGCTCCCGAGGGCGAGCGACGGACGATCCGTGCCAGCCCGCTCACCGGCGATCGCATCATGTCGTCGACCTCGCCGTCGGTCGTCCAGATGTAGCCCACTGGAATGACGGGCGCCCGTCCCCACGTCCTGGTCCATGCCAGGCCCGCCTCGAGGCGACGCTGGGACTGGCCGGGAAAGTCCGTCGCGGAGATCCAGACCCAGCGGTCCGCGAGGCGTCGGCCCCAGTAGTGGGTGACGGCGCCGGGGCGCTGTGCGACGTCGAACCGTTCGCCGCCGACCTCCACCCAACCGTCGAACGTTGTCTTCGCCGACGCTCCCTGATTTCGCGCCGCGGGTGAGCAATGCGTTCGAGATCGCAGCGAGAGCCTTCGCGGCGCGCTGCCCAGTCGCCGTGCTGGAACCGACATCGCCTCGTTCATCGGCGGGCAGCCTTAATCGGTCCCGGTCCCGCTCGGCCTTAACAACGCGGTGTCCTCAAGTGTGATGCGTTCGCGCGACGCTTGAATGTGGGGTGTCCCGGGCTGATGATGCGTGGTGGTTTTGGACGCTGCGTCGACGTGTAGGCGCGGCCCGGTTGCATTGGGAGGCTGGACATGACACTCACCGCCCGGTCGGTACTGCTTCTCGTCGCCGTGGTGCTCTTCGTAATCGCCGCGATCGGCATCGATCTGGGCAACATCTCCCCCACGGCCCTGGGACTCGCCTGCTTCGCGGCAGCGTTCCTAGTGCCGGACTCGGTCCTCAGCCGCCGCCCGTAGCAAGGGCTTCGAGGAGCGGCGGTCGGATCCGCCTGAGCGGCACGACCAGATCCACCTCGGCCAGATTCGGGAGGGGTGCGGGCTCGGGCGATACGAGCCGGACGTCGACGTTCGCCGGCAGATCGCCCATGTGGGTCCGCTCGGGCATGTCGGGCAGGCAGTCGACGACCGTGTCTGGACGCGCTAGATCGTGGCTTCGCGCGCCTGTCATGCCGTTGGACGGTGCTCAGTCGCCTAGCAGGGCGGGCCTTGGGCCGCTGAAGCGGTCGTATCGCTCGAGATACCCCATTCTGCGACCGACGGGGGCGAGCAAGGCCGACAGCGGCCCAACGATCCAGCTGAGCGGCGGTGGCGGGGCCGCTTCGCGCCGGTACGCCCGGGCAAGCACCATCATCTGCAGCGGGTTCGGGACGCCACGCTTGTTGACCTTGCCCTCCGCGGCCAAGCCGAACATGGTCTCGAACAGTGTCTCCATGTCGAGTGCCGGGCGGAGTTGGATGAGCGTCGCCGCTTCGGCGTCACCGGGATTCCACCAGTTGTGCGGCACACCGGCGGGCACGACGGCGACCTCGCCGGGCCGGTAGAGGCGTTTGGTTCGGCCGACCTGGATCATCACGGGTGCCCCGCCGACTTCAAAGCGCTCCTCGGCGTTCGGGTGCACATGCGGCGTTGCGATGAAGCCGCCGGGCGCCATCCGGAGCATGAATTCCAGCATCTCGCCGTCGGTGTCGGCGGCCCGCTTGCGGAAGACGAGGCGCTCGCCGGTCACGGGGTGGACGAGCGGATTCTCTTCCGTTCCGATCCGGAAGTCCTCGGTCGGCGCTGCTGAGGTCATCGCGTGCCTCGTGTGTCGTGACGGCCTGACGACGATACGCCATCGACGCCTCGGACGGCGGCGGGACGCTGCGAGCACGCCAGCATCGTCGTTCGGCTGGTCTCGCCGAGTTAGCCGCGCGATGGCTCGGTCACCGCGATGTCTCGACCGTCGTGTGCTGCGTCGACGAGGCGGACGCGCGCCGAACCGCCCGATACGAGAGCAAGACGAGCGGCACCTGACCCAGCGGCGCCTGGATGTCCGGGTCGAGTTGCGCGGGCTACCGGCCTCGGAGCTCGAAGCCGACGGAGCCGGGCCTGGCGTGCAGGCCGTCGAATAGGAGATCGGCCAGGAGCGTTTGGCGAATGCTTTCGCCGAGGTCGTTGAAGGTGGCTACCGGCGCTGAGACCGTGATTCGGTGGGGCTTCCCGAAGGGACGCACGCTGGCCATAATCAGGGACACGGTGTCGGCGCCCGAGGGCGACCGGCTGACGATCCGTGCCAGGCCGCTCACCGGTGATCGCATCATGTCGTCGCCCTCGCCGTCGGTCGTCCAGATGTAGCCGACCGGAATGGCGGGCCCTCGTCCCCACGTCCTGGTCCATGCCGGGCCCGCCTCGAGGCGGCGCTGGGGCTCGTCAGGAAAGTCCGTCGCGGAGATCCAGACCCAGCGGTCCGCGAGGCGCCGACCCCAGTAGTGGGTGACCGCGCCGGGGCGCTGTGCGACCTCGAACCGCTCGCCGTCGACCTCCACCCATAGGCCGCTGAGGTCCTTCTGGTCGCGTCCGGGATGGATCGTCGCGACGAAACGTCCCGGAGAGATCGGCACCGCCGGGCTGTCGCGCTTGCTTCGTTTGAGCGCCATATGGCGAACCTATCACGGCCCTGTCGCTGGATCGTCTCGCCGCACGGAGCTGCCGACGCTCGACCTTGCGCAGCCAAGCCGGTCCGTCGGCCGTCTGCCCGGCCCGCCGCATCCGCTCGACCTCGTGGCGAAGGCACTTGCTCGGCCAGCCGTCCCCACGGATCGCCTTGATGGCGGGGGCGATCGCCCGCTGATCAGCCCTTCTGCTCCGGCTCGTCCACGAACCAGCCGCGGACGATCTCTTCCCAGCCCTCTTCGGGAAGGCCCATCTCGGACCGCTCGGCCACGGACATGTTCGCCAGCAGCGCGACGGACTTGCGGGCCTGGAACGCGCGACTTGCCGGGGTCCGCCCTCGTGCTTCGATTCGCTTCCAACGCTCCTTGGCCGATGGCTTGTTCCGGTCGGCGGCCGTCTTGCGGACGACCCACCGACCGAGCCATGCCTGGAGCGACGGCGATCGCTCTGAGAACGACGCGCGAAAGCGTTCGGCGCTGGCCCACTCGGTCAGATCCTCCGGGTCCCAGTCGATTACGGCGCCGGTCGCGGTATCGACGCAGGTCCAGCCCGGGTCGAGCTGGACGAGCGGCAGCAGCGTCCCCGGCCACCGCCGTCGCCGCGGAAGCTCTTCGCCTGCCCGACGAAAGCGCGTCTCCTTCAGCAGGCCCGCCAGCGATAGCAGGCCCGAGCCGGGACCGAAGCCGCCATCGGCGACCTCCGTGTAGAGACGCACGAGGAACGGTGGGAACGTCACCTCGAGTGCCTTCTCGATCGAGCGAAGGTCGGCCAGGGCGGCCGGTCGGGGCAGTTCCCGGCGACCGCCAAACAAGCCGCGGAGCGAGAATCCGCGCGGCGCGAGTTCGGTCCTGCGATCGGGATCTGCCGCCCGAGTCCGGAGCTGCTCGAGGAGAGCGTCAGCGTCGAGTTCCGAGCCGTCACCGGTCACGGTTGGTTCGCTCCTTCAAGCTGAAGAGGTCGGCGGCCGACGGCATCACGCGCCCCGCGGCACCTCGCCAAGATGGGCGCTGACGACGAGTTCGGCCGCCGCGCGGCTGTCGCGGTGGCCGGTCACGGCGGCGAGGAAGACCTCGCGCGGGAGGGCCAGCAGCTCGACCCCCGTGACGGCGATCACCGTGGCGGTCCTGGGGACGTCGCGGATGAGGGCGATCTCCCCGAACTGGGTGCCGGCGCCCTGGCGGCGGACGACGGCCCCGTCGATCGACACCTCGACCTCCCCATCGGCCACGATGAAGAGGCGGTCGCCGGCGTCGCCCTGCTGGATGACGGTCGCGCCCGGCGCGAAGCGCATCGGCTCGAGGTTGAGCGCAAGGCGTTCGAGGACGGCCGGCGTGAGCGGCGTAAACATCGGGATCCCGCGAAGCAGCGCCAGCTCCCGGACGGGGACCACGGCGGCCGCGTCGAGCCGGCGGAGCGTCCGCCAGGACGGGACCAGCGCCAGCGGCAACAGCAGGCCGGCGACGACGAAGGCCCCCTGCGTGCCGACGAGCGCGATCAGCACCGCCGCCAGCGCGCCGCCGAGGCCGAACGCGCCCATGTACATCGCTTCCAGGACGCCCAGCACCCGCGACAGGACAGCATTCGGGGTGGCGCGCTGGAGCAGCGTCAGGCTGATGACGTCCTGCACGGCCCGCCCCGCGCCGGCGATGACCAGGAGGACCACCGCAACCGCGCCGATCGGCAGCAGGCCGATGCCGGCGAGCGGCAGACCCCAACAGACCAGGGCAATCACGAACGGGCCCGCCAGGCGGAGGCGGCCGGCGAGCGACAGGGCCACTGCGGAGCCGACGAGCCCGCCCACTCCGGCCACCGCGTTCAGGTAGCCGGCGCCACTCGGCCCGAGGTCGGTGAGCTCCAGCGCGAAGACGACGAGGAGCACGTCGAGCAGCCCCCACACGAGTGACGCGGCGCCGATGAGGAGCACAATCAGGCGCGGGCCGGACAGCGAGGCGACGGCGCCCGCGCCCGCGGCGAGCTCGCGGAGCACGGCCCGGGCACCGGACGCCGGACGCCCTGCACCTGTCGCGCCCGGGATGTCGATCGTTGCCACGCCCAGCGCGGACAGCCCGGCGATCGCCGCCGCGACGAGCAGTGCGGCCCCGCCGCCCCACCCCGCCACCACGAGGCCGGCAACCACCTGCCCGAGGAGGATTCCGACGTTCTCCATCGTCGCCGACGCCGCGTTCGCGGCGGTCAGCTCGGCCGGCGTCCGGGCGATCGACGGAAGCAACGAGAAGTGCGCCGGGCGCGTGATCGTCACGACGCACGCGCCGAGGATGGCGAAGCCGTAGACGAGCACCGCGGGTCCGGCGGCGAGGACCGCCAGGGCGGTCGTAACCATGAGCCCCGCCTGCAGCCCGTAGGACAGGAGCAACACCCGATCGCGGCGGAACCGGTCGCCCAGCGACGCTGCGAGAGGCGCCGCCACTGTGGCCGGTAGCAGCTGGAGCACCGACACCGCGCCCGCCTCGACCGCGCCGCCGCGCTCGAAGGCGTAGAGAAGGATCGCGAGCCAGCGCGCCCAGTCGGCGAAGTTGAAGCCGGCGAATGCGAGGACGACACGCCGCAGGCGGCGGTTGCCCATGACGAGTCTGAGCGTCGCAAGCCGTCGCATCCCGCGCGAAGCATCCCACGCCACGCGGCGCGCTCGCGGTCGTTCCGGCAGCGTTCCCGATAGGCGACGCCTGCGGCCGCCGTCCCGGTTCCCGTCCGAACGGTCGTCGCCTCTGAACTATTTTGAACGTTCCGGGTGCGCCGGCGGATCGATGTCCCAGAGCGCCGCTCATTCGCTACCTGGCGAGGCGGACGGCAGGAAGGGAGATTGACGTGGATCGAGGATCGAAGCGGCTCGCAGGTTGGGCCGCGAGCGTGCTCGTCAGCCTGTTGGCATCTGGGCTCGTCCCGGGCACCGTCATGGCTGGGGGGCCAGACCATCAAGGACCGTTCGTCAACGAGTACTCGTTCATCGGCTTCGGGTGCGGATCCTTCGACGTCCTGATCGAGGGCGCCGGCACCGACGAGTTCACCATCTGGACCGATGCCTCCGGCGAGGTCGAACGCGTCCTGTATCGCGCTCGCTACCCGCATGACACGCTCACGAACACTGTGACCGGGCGCTCGATCGTCGTCCGCGCGGCGTTCGAGGAGCGCATCGTCCGGATCCCGGGCACGGACGAGTACACCAAGACGATTACCGGTTTTCGCTATCTCGTGAACGAGCCCGGCGCCGGGGTCACCATCCGTGACGTCGGCCGGATCGTGTACGGCGATCTCGACCAGTCGATCGTGCTGTGGCAGGCGGGCGAGCACAACCTGGCGCTCGACGATCAGTTCGAGGCGTTGTTCTGTGCCGCACTGGCGTGACGTCGATACTCGCGTCGTGAAGAGCCTGCTCGCGGGACTGGCAACTGTCCTGCTCGCCGCCTGCCAGGGTGGAGGGGGTGCGGCATCGCCGCTCCCCTCCCCGGTGACGGCTGCCTCGGCACCAGCGGCGACCGCCGTCACCACGAGCCCGGCCACGAGCGAAGGCCCACCGACGGTGCGCCGCATGGATGGCGCGTACCTGTACGGCGGCGATGACGTCGTCCACCCAGCGGGGCTGTATGCGGCGCCGAGCTTCGCCTACCCGTTCACGGCCGAGCTGAATACGCCCCTCGGGATACGCGAGTCGGGCCAGTCGGAGCTCTTCGTCTTCATCGGTCAGGACAAGAACGCGCCGGCGAACGGTGACGAGGAGTTCGACGCCATGTTCCTGCGACAGGTCATCGATCCCACCGATCAGCGCTCGCTCAGCACGTTCGACGGAGATCCGTTCGAGTGGTTCATCGACCACACTCGCCTATCGCTGGTGACGGGCTCGCGGACCGAGCTCGAGGTCGACGAGCTGACCGCTCATCAGGCGGAATTTCTGCCCGCGAGTACGGTTTCCTGCGGGAACTTCCACCCGAATCTCCAATGCGTCCTCATCGGCTTCGGGCCGGACGGCGACGAGCCGTTTGCACTGTTCGGCGGCAGCCGCCTGCGGATCGTAGTCGTCGAGCACGAGGATCGTGACCTGGTCTTTGCATATCAGGCCGCCGACACCGACGCCTTCGCCGCGAAGGTCGCGGTCTTCGATCACTGGATCCGGACGGTCGACTTTTTGTGATCGTCGTCGGGCTGCGGATGCCGACGCTGATCGCCTGGCTCGTGGGAGGCGATGCCCTCGTCTCCGGACGAATGCTGGCGGGTGCGACTCGGGTCGAGCTGGTCGAGCGGGCCAGAGCCGGCGACCCGGATGCCTTTGAGGCATTGATCCGCGCCGTCGGGGATCACCTGTTGGCCGTCGCTCGGAAGATTCTCCGCGACCCCGATGCGGCGGACGACGCGCTGCAGCAGGCGGTCATTCGCGGCTGGCGAAGCTTGCCGCTGCTCCGTGACCCATCCCAATTCGACCAGTGGCTGTACCGAATCCTCGTCATGAGCTGTTACGGCGAGGCCAATCGTCGAAAGCGGCTTGCAGGCGAGGTCCGCTTTCTGGCTCCCGAGGCGAGCACGGGCGATGCCGCCGGGGCGATCGCCGACCGTGACGCCCTGGAGCGGGCATTCCGAGCCATGACCCCTGCGCATCGGGCAGTGATCGTGTTGCACTACTTCGCCGACCTGCCCCTGACCGAGGTCGCCGCCACCCTGCGCGTGAGCCCCGGCACGGCGCGATCGCGGCTGCACTACGCGCTCCGGTCCCTTCGATCCGCCCTCGAGGCGATGGACCGCGAAGACCGGGGGAGCTCGAGATGAGCGACGTGTCTCGCGACAGCGGGCTCGACGAGCGGATCAGGCGCTGGCTCGTCGCCGATGAGTTCGCCAGCGCCAGCCCCGTCCTGGACGCCGCGTTCGCGCAGATCGTCCACGTCCGGCAGCAGCGAAGATGGCCGTGGTCCGAGCTCGCCGAGGCGCTCGGGCAGCCGGCGTCCCTCAGGCTGCCTCGCTGGGCGTGGGTCGTCGTCGTGCTGATGCTCGCCGGGCTCCTCGCCGTTGCGTTCATCGCGGGCGCCGATCGCCTGCGACCGTTGCTCGATCGCCTGACCGCACTGCCGGCCACCGCCGCGCAGCTGACCGTGGCGTCCTGCCCGGCAGAGCTGCTCTCGGCCGCGGACGTGGTCTGCAGCACCGCGACCGTCCCCCGCCGGCACGGCGACCCGCCAGCCGGGACGCTCAGCCTATCGGTGACCGAGTACGGCCCGCGCGCCGCGCCGGGCGTCGGGGGCCAGGATGCCGTACCCATCCTGGTCATCGACCTCCCCGACCCCTTCGGCGAGCAGACCCGGGTGGACTTCGACCGCATCGCGCGCGCCGATCGTCGCCAGATCATCTCCGTCGCTCCTCGCGGAACCGCTCCGGGGGACGAAACCGTCGCCTGTCCGGAGCTCGAGGCGGCTGCGAACCCGTCCGCCTGGCTGGCCGATGGCGGCGTTCAGACGGCCGTCGCAAGCGCCGTGGCCGCGTGCCGCGATCGACAGGCGGCGGCAGGCGTAGATCTGGCCGCGTTCGAGCCGATCGAGATGGCTGCCGACCTGGAATCGGTCCGGCTCTCCCTCGGGGTCGACCGGTGGATCGTGCGAGCGCGCGGTCGCGAGGCAATGCTCGCGTTGGAACTGGCTCGGCGGTACCCGGCGAGCGTCTCCGGCGTCGTGCTGGTCAACCCGATGCTCCCGGGCGAAGACACGCAACGGTCGAGCTTCGACGGCCTGGACGCCGCCCTCGCCGAGCTGTCGAGGATGTGCGCCGCCGATGCCTTTTGCGCGACCCGCTACACACTACCGAGCGAGGCGTTCGCAGCCCTCGACGAGACACTCGGTGCGGGAGGCGTCCCGGTCTCAGTTAGGGACGCGTCTGGCGTCGACGTGATCGTCAAGGTCGAACCGGAGCTGCTTCGGGCCGCGGTTCGCGACGCCCTGGCGCGAACCCCGTCAATCGGCACCCTTCCCGCCCGGCTCGACGGCGCCGCCGCCGGCGACCTCGAGTGGCTGGCACAGGCGCTCATCGATCGAGGCTGGTGCCTGGGATCCGAGCTGCGATGTTCGCTGGAAACGGGCTGGTCCGGCGGCGCCGAGCTCTCCATGGGCTGCGCAGCAGGAGAGGCGTCGGATCCGTGGCTGCTCATCTGTCCCGCATGGCTGGGCGCTGGCAAGGGCCAGTCTGCCGGCGCATCGGGCATCCAGGTGCCGATCGTGGCCATCGTTGGCACGGTGGGTCCGTGGACCAGCGAGCCGCGGGTCCGGGCAGCCTTGCAGGAGGTGCCGGACGCAGCCATCGTCGTGGCCCCGTGGGCGCCCGAGGGCTTCGAGTTCCAGTGCCTTCAGGCCAGCGGTCCTTCCTGGTACGCGACCGCCGACCGCGCGGCGTCATTCACGTGCCCCGACGTGGCTCTGCCCGTCTTCGCCGACGCTCCCTGACCATAATGCTGTCGATACGCCACGACGGCGCGATGTGCGCCTTGCGGTCGAAGAGCGGCAGGTAGCACATGACCGCGTTCAATCCGTCGTCGGTCTCGGTGCGAAGGGCAAGCGGCTGGCGGAGCGGATGCGCCAAGTGGCCAACGTAGGGACGCACGGTCCTCTGAGTCGGTAGGGCGCCTCGGCATTCCTTCCCGCTACCAGACGACCTCGACATCGCGAGTGGATCGAGCAAAGCCACGGAGCCGCTCGTCCTTGGTCACCAGCGGGACACGGTGGTCTCGCGCCGTGGCATAGAGCAATCGATCGATCGGGTCGCCCGGGAAGTGGGTTGGCAGCCCACCGGCCAATGCCGCTGCCTCCGTGGTCAGTGCCGCCTCCACCACCCGGTCCGCTGCCATGAGCGCGACCGCCCAGGCAACGGGATCGCGGTCCAGCGTGACCCGGCCGAGCCGGACCAGGGTTGCGATCTCCCAGCAGCTAACGGGGCTGACGAGCAGAGCATCGGCCTGATCGATCGTCCGCCTGGCTGCCCGGGAGAGTCGCTTCCCGCCCGCCTTCCACCACAGGACGACGTGGGTGTCGAGTAGAGGGTCTTGACCAGCCGGACCGCGCAGAGCCAGCGATCGATCCGGGTGTTATCGGCCATGGGCAATTCTGCGACCATGCACCGCATGGCGAGCTACCAATTCGTCACCGAGTGGCGCCTCCGCGCGCCCATCGACCAGGTCTTCGGGGCGATCGACGACGTCGATGCCTGGCCGACCTGGTGGCCGATGGTGCGGGCGGTCGATCACGTGCGCGAGGGTGATACCGACCGAATTGGCGCAGTCAATCGGCTGACCTTCGTCGGCCGGCTCCCCTATCGCCTGGCGTTCGACATGGAGGTGACCCGGCGCGAGCCTCCGACGGCGCTGTCGGGCTCGGCCACGGGCGAGCTCGAAGGCGTCGGCGAGTGGACGCTGCACGAGGACGGCGAGTGGACCGTCGTGCGCTACGTCTGGGCGATCCGGACCACCCGTCCCTGGATGAACGCCCTCGCTCCCGTGCCCTTCGTCAAGGAGATCTTCGCGCTCAACCATCACGCGGTCATGCGCAACGGCCTGGATGGCATTCGCCGGCGGCTCGGCCGCATCGAAGGGACCTACTCGCGCAACGACTGAGCGGCGCAGCTAGGTGTCGTAGTCCTGGATCCGCCTGCCGTGGCTGCGGTCGAGGAGGGCCGGCATCCGCTCTCCCATCTCCTTGACGACCGCCGCCGGTGGACTTCGGGCGAGACTACCTAAGCCGGCTACCGGGCTGGAAATCCCCGCGAAGCCAGCGGACGAAGAACATGGCGTGCCGGACGTACGTGCCGATCGTGTCCTGCTGGCGACCGGCGGCCTCGATCGCCTGGCCGTAGCGACCGACCTGCCCGAACAACTCGTCGGTCGAGACCGCTCCCGGGGGGACAGGCCGGCCCGTGCCCGTGGCACCTCTCGGCCGGTATTCGCCGGTGCGCCAGTCGAGGAACCGACGGGCGTAGTCCCAGTAGGAGTGGACGCTGTTGCGGGTCATGCCCGCATCCTGTGCCTCCCGCTCGTAGCGGGCCAGGGCGTCGCGTAGCTGCTCGTCCGTCATGACCTCAACCCTTCCATACATTCCTTGCGCGGGGGATTCGGACACGCGACGCTGCCTGCCGAACGGGTTCTCGACGCCGACGTCTCCGTAGGTCTGGCCGTCGGCCAGATCCTCGGAGAGGACGACACGGCAGCCGGCCGACCGCGCCGCCTCGATGACCAGGGCGTCCCAGTAGGAGATCCCCCACGACACGCTGCCATCGATCGCCGCCGCGACATGGTCGGCGTCGAGAGCGACGCACGGCAGCCGGCGCAGCTCGTCGATCATCCGAGCCGCCTCACCCTCCCCTAACGGCCTGGCGAGCTTGCGGGTTACCGTGACATAGAACTCGCCGAGGACCTGCGAGGACACCACCAGCTCGACGTTCGGCTCTGGTGTCAGGACCTGGCGGGCCCGCTCTCGCTTGGCCGGGTCAGCAGCGTCGACCGCGTAGACCCAGACGTTCGTGTCAACGAACGTTCGAGCGGTCATGGAGGTCATCGCGGGTCCAGGTCCTCCCTCCCCGACCGCTGGATGCGTCGACCGATCCGGCGATGCCGAGGAAGCGCGTGAGCGCTCCGTGCGCCGGGTCGGCCCCGGCGAAGGTGGCCAGGTATTCGCTCAGGACCGCATTAACCGATGTGCCGCGCTCCGCGGCGCGGGCACGCGCTCTGCGGAGGAGGCGGTCATCGACGGTGATCGTCAGATTTGCCATAGTGCCTCCCGTGTAACACGGTTCATTATATAGCCTGACCGTGCGGGGTCAATCTGTGACGCATGGTCACGCCTGGCCGGCCCGCCGCATCCGCTCGAGCTCGCGGCGGAGCCGCTTGCTCGGCCGGCCCTCGCCACGGACCGCCTTGATGCCCGGGGCGATCTCCCGGACGACTGGCGGTGGGCTGTTGTCGACATAGCAGGTGACGGCGACTGCCGCGCCGACGCGCGTCTCGATCGGCCGGACGACCTCGACGATCCGCTCCCGGTCGGCGATCAGGGCGCGGACGACGTCTGTGGCACGGACCTTCGTCGACGGCTTGGCCGGGTGGTCGTTGACGCGGACGTGCCCGCCTTCGCACAGCTGGGTCGCCAGGGGCCGGGTCTTGACCAGCCGGACCGCGCAGAGCCAGCGATCAATTCGCGTGTCTTCGTTCATGCGTAGCCGCCGGCACGCTTCAGCACGGCGACCTCGGGATACGCGCCGGGCGAGCCGTAGCCGTGCTCGACTAGCCAGCGGATGTTGGATAGGCATCGCAACGACCACCACGCGCGGATGAGGTCGCCGTCGACATCGGTGCCGTAGCCGGCGAGGACATCCGCAAGGTGCTCCGGGTGTCCCAGGGTGAGGGTGGCAAGGTCGAAGAGCGCGTCGCCCTTGGACGCCTCGGACCAGTCGAGCACGCCCGTGATCCCGTCATCCGTGGCGAAGACGTGATCGACCTGCAGGTCCCCATGGATGAACACCGGACTCCACGCCCGAAGTGCGGTCTCCGCGAGCCGCCGGTTCCGACTGACAACATCCGCGGGAAGCACGTCGTTCGCGACGAGCCACCCGGACTCGCTGTCGAGGCGCGCTGCGAGATCGTCGAGGCTCGGACCAGGCCATGGCGGCAGCGGCGAGCCGTGAAGCGTGCGGACGGCAGCACCTGACGCTCTCCACGCCGCCGCCGACGCGGTCGACGGCTTTCCAAGCCGACCCAGTGGCGCCCCCGGCACCGGGGCGAGTGCGAGCACGTGCGGCCTCCTCCACAACACCTCCGGGGTCGGGACCGGCGCCAGCGCCATGGCCTCGACCTCGATGTCGAGGCGCCGCTGATCCGCGTCGACCTTCAGGAATACGTCGCCGACGCGCAGCGTCGCGCGCTCGCGATGGGCGACCACGATCTCGACTTGATCCATGCCGGGATTATCAGCGCTGCCCGTCACATCCCAAGTCGAGCCAGGCCAGGCGGATGGAAAGTGACTCGGCGCCGTAGAAGGATCGTCGAATTCGGCCGCCTTCGGAATCAATCCGGCTTCGAGCCGTATCTCTATGGCATGGTGGACACGATGGCGGTCCTTGTCGCGGACCTGGTGCAAGCTGCGGCGACTGGGGACGAGTCGGCGTTTACGGAGCTCGTCTCGCGCCATCACCGCGACATGCTGCGGGTCGCGTATGTAATCTGCCGAGACCCAGCTCTGGCGGAAGACGCGGCTCAGGCGGCCTGGGCGATCGCCTGGCGTCGGATCGGCGACGTGAAGGACTCGACCCAGATCCGGGGCTGGCTCGTCGCGGTTGCCGCGAACGAGGCCCGCCGGGCGATGCGGTCGCGTCGGCCGATGATCCATGAGATCTCGGTCGGCGACATCGAGCTCGAAGGGGTGCCAGACGTCCACTCGGACCCGTTGGCCGACACCATCGCCAGCTCGGACCTGCGCCGCGTCCTCGAGTCCCTTGATCCGACAGACCGGGCGCTGATCGCCCTTCGCTACGTCGCCGAGCTCAGCTCCGACGAGATCGGACGCGCCCTCGGCATGTCTTCGTCTGGCGCCCGTGGCCGGCTCTCGCGCCTGCTGCTCCGGCTCCGGGGAGAACTTCGCGATGCATGACTTCGACCAGTTCGAGCGGCGCCTCGCAGACGGCCTCCGATCCGACGCCGATGTGAGCGTTGGTCCATTCGAGGCAGCGTCGATCGCGCGGGCAGCGATCGCCACCAATCGGTCGGCGGCCCCGCGCGTTCCCTGGACGTCGTCGCGACGGGCCCGACGGTTCGGCCGAGGCCGCGGCATGACGCTTTTGGCGGCCGCAGTCGTGCTCGGCGGTGGCGTTCTGGCGGCGGGCTCCGGCCTCCTGCGGCTGCCGACATTCGTCCCGCCCGTGCCTGCCCCATCCGGGGTTTCGGTCGCCACGGGATCGCCGGATGCGACGTCCTCGAGCGAATCGGCAGCACCATTCCCAAGCGCCATCCCTGCCGCGGGTCCCGGAGGCGCCTGGATCCCAACCGGGACGATGGTGACGCCCGGCAACGGACACACCGCTGTGCGACTTCAGGACGGCAGGGTGCTGCTGGTCGGCGTCACTGGCCCGGAGCAGGATTACGGGACAGCCGCGGAGGTGTATGACCCCGCGACCGGGGCCTGGTCCGCCGCCGGGAACATCTCGATGCCGCTCGTCACCGCCACGTTGCTGCCCGACGGCAGGGTGCTCGTCCTCGTGGGGGACCCCAACGGTGGTCCCCGCCGTGCGGAGGTGTACGACCCAGCCACTGGGACCTGGACCGCCACCGGTCCGATGGACCCGAGTGCGGAAGAAGCTGACGGCGCGTTCACAATGCTCCTGGACGGGCGGGTCCTGTTGGCTGGCAGGGACGGCGCCCAGGTCTACGACCCAGGGACTGGGACCTGGACCGCCACCGGTCCGATGGACCCGGATTTGGAGCCTGACACGTACACCGTGCTCCGAGACGGCCGGGTCCTGGTGGCTGGCGGCGACCGTGCCCAGGTATACGACCCCGCCAGTGACACCTGGTCTGCCACCGGCGAGAAGAATGATCACGGCTATGCCGCAGCGGCCACCCTGCTGTCCGACGGCAAAGTCCTCGTTGCGGGCGGCATGACCTTTTCGCTGCCGGACAACTATGACCGTCTCGACCTGGCCGAGATATACGACCCCGTCACAGGGTCCTGGAGCGCGGCCGCGAGCATGCACGCGAAAACCAGGCCCGTGGCGGCGTTTCTGCAGCCCGATGGCAAGGTCTTCGTGGTCGGATCGACGTTCTCCCCTACCTCATCGGTCATCTCGGCAGCTGAGGTGTACGACCCAGCCACCGACACCTGGACCGCACTCCCTGTGAGACCCGGCATCGAGTACAACGACGCGACCCTGCTGTCGGACGGCGCCGTGCTGGTGAGGGGCGTGGAAGATACCGAGCGGCGTGACTGTACGGCGGACCTCTACGACCCACACACCGGGTCGTGGACGACCGCCTCCACCGCGCCCTGGTGCGGCGGCTCGTTCACGCTCCTGCTCGACGGCACGGTCCTCGTGGCAGGAAGCAGGGACTGCAACGGCGAGGGTGTCTGCGTTTCGAATGGCGCGGCGGCGCTGTATGTCCCCGCCGGCGTAACCCTGCCGCGCTTGCCGGCGTTCCCGAGTCCGGCTCCGCCAGTCTTCCCGAGCCCGACCCCGGTGCCGACGCCGCTGCCGCCGGCAGCCGGTCCCGTTCCGCCGAATGCGCGGTCCTGGACGGTCACGGTCGACAACCAGAGCTCCGAGCCCGCAGCACTGTTCGTGGCCGACGAAGCCTGGGACGGCTTGCGGCTCGTCGGGTCGGCGACCCCGAACGTGGTCCCAGCCGGCACCACGATGGAAGTGACCTTCCTCTTCCCTGCCGATGGCGGCTGGATCTATGTGAACCCGCGACCGGGCGAAGGTGGGGCGTTGGTCAGCGCGGACGACATCGGCATCCCGGGCAAGATCCTGATCCGAGAAGAGGGCGACGCGGGATGGTTGAGCCCCTAGCTGCCGGCCGCTGGCCGCGAGCGCCGGTCCCGACCATGGCGGCCGCCGAAGGGGCGGAGAGCTGGCAACGACGAGCGCCATAGCGCTTCTTCAACCGGGCTGATTGCGCGGGCAGCCTGCCTGCGCCTAACGCTAGGAGGGTCCTCGATGCCCATGTCCCTTGCCTGCCCCTGCCCGTCGGATCACCTCTGACCCGCGGGTCCTTCCACCAGCGCGCGCTTGCCGAGGTTCGCCTCGGGTGCCCGCCGCCCGAGAGGAGCTACTGATGAACACCCGGATTGCCATCGCCCAGTCCCGATCGATCCGCGGACCGGTGATCGTTCTGCTCGCTGCTGCCCTTGCCCTTGGCGCCTTCGCCGCGCCGGCTCGTGGCCAGTCGGGCGAGAACGCCGCGACCACCTGGAACCTGATCGCCTCGAGCGCAATCATGAGCCCAGCTCCAGCGGGAGCGGGTCAGCCGCCGCATGCCGCCGTCCTCAGCCTCGGCATGGTCCAGGGAGCGGTCTACGACGCGGTAAATGCCATCGACGGCGGGCGGCAGCCGTACCTTGCCGACCCGTCCGCCGAAGCCTGGTACTCGAAGGATTCCGCCGTCGCGGCCGCGTCCTTCCGGGTGCTGGTCGGGCTCTTCCCGGCCCAGCAGACGGCCCTTCAGGCCCAGTACGACGCATTCCTCGCCGGCCTGCCGGATGGCGCGGCCAAGGCTGGTGGCGTCGCCGTCGGCGAGGCGACGGCCGCAGCCATGCTGACGGCCCGGGCGAACGACGGCCGGTTCGGTCCGTTCACCGTCGTCGAGGGCACGGATCCCGGCGAGTGGCGCCTCGCGCCGCCGCAGGGACCCACCGGCATCGTGGCTCGTGACCCGGCCCCCTGGGTGGGCAACGTCGATCCGTTCATCGTGCCGGACGTCGAGAGGCTCCGGACCGACGGCCCGAACCCGTTGACCAGCGCGGCCTACGCCGAGGACTTCAACGAGGTCAAGGAGCTCGGTTCGCTCAGCAGCACGAAGCGGACGGAAGACCAGACGGCGGCCGCAATCTTCTGGCAGGACAGCGGACCCGCGATCTTCAACCGCCTTTACCGCTCATTGGCGGCCAGCGAAGACCTGGACATCGTAGAGAGCGCCCGGCTCTACGCAATGGCCAACCTGGCCGCGGCCGACGGGTCAATCGGCTGCTGGAACGACAAGTGGCACTGGAGCTCATGGCGGCCGATCACGGCCATCCGCGAAGCGGCCGGCGACGGCAATCCGGCGACCGTCGCCGATCCGGCCTGGGTGCCGCTATTCGACCCAACTGTCGCGGTCTCGGGGGCGCCGCTCGTGACGCCCGGCTTCCCGGACCATCCGGCCGGTCACACCTGCATCAGCAGCGCCACGACGCATGCTCTGCAGGACTTCTTCGGCACGGACAAGGTCTCCTTCACGGTGACGAGCAACAAGTGCTCGCCAGCCCCATGCCCGCCCCGGAGCTTCGATCGCTTCTCGGTCGCGCTCAAGGAGATCATCGACGCCCGCGTCTGGGGCGGCATCCACTTCCGGACGGCCGACGTGCAGGGAGCGGTCCTCGGCAAGAAGGTCGCCCGATACCTCGACCAGCACTACTTTCTGCCGGTGAACTGACCCATTCGATGGGCCGCCTCCGGAGGGTCCGAACACGCTCACTCGACCGCCGAACCGGAATGCCGGTTCGGCGGTCAGCTCAGCCTCCGTCGCCGAAGATGTCATGGCCAGAGGCGGTCCGGGGGTACCGCTCGGCGTAATCCTGCAACTCGCGGGGCAGAGCGTCGAGCCGCACCTCGTCCACGGCCAGCCGGAAGAACAGCTCGTTCATCGCCCAGTAGTGGTAGAGGAACTGCTCGAACGAGTCCGCGCAGACGGCCAGCGACCCCGCCCATTCGGCCAGGCGGATCTCACGAACCGGTTCGGCTTCACCGTCGTCAAACCCAACGGGCTCGGGCGTCACGACCACCGCCTCGGACCCGTCGGGCCCGGCGTACAACAGCCAGTGCAGGATCCATTGCTGGTCGGACAGGAAGTGGACGAGCTCGCCACCGTCGTCGGTCCGGACCCCAAAGTGCCCCAGGTCGAGGTAGCACGCGGTCGCCGATCGGATGTGACGGCGTGGCTCCGGGTCCTCGATGAATCGGCGGAACGCTCCGGGAAGGGGCCGACCCGAGACCACGGCACGCAGCCCATCCGCGTCCGCGTCCCGCTCGGCGGGATCATCGGGGCCGCGGGTGAGCGACGGGTTGTGCGTCGGCGTCTCGAGCAGCCAGGCCATGCTCCCGTCCAGCGCGGCGCCGACGGGTGGCAGCGAGTCCAGGTCGACGGTGGAATAGGTCGCCCAGGTATCGAAGATGCCGGGTACGCCGATGGTCGGCCAGAGGCGACGAAGATCCGGTAGCGTGCTTTGCGGCATCCGATCAGATTACCGACTCTCCGCCTAGACTCGGCTCGTGAAGAAGATCGGCTTCCTTTCGTTCGGGCACTGGTCCGCGTCACCGTATTCCCAGGTCAGGTCCGCCTCCGACGCGCTCGTCCAGTCCATCGAGCTCGCCGAGGCCGTCGAGGACCTCGGCGCGGACGGTGCCTTCTTTCGCGTCCACCACTTCGCCCAGCAGCTGGCGTCGCCGTTCCCGCTGCTCGCCGCGATCGGCGCGCGCACGAAGCGAATCGAGATCGGGACAGCGGTCGTCGACATGCGCTACGAGAACCCGCTGTACATGGCCGAGGACGCCGGCGCGGCCGATCTCATCTCTGGTGGTCGGCTGCAGCTCGGGATCAGCCGCGGCTCGCCTGAGCAGGTGATCGACGGCTTCCGCTACTTCGGCTACCAGCCGGCGGAGGACGACCCCGTCGGCGCCGAGCTGGCCCGCCAGCACACCGATGTCTTCCTCAACGTCATCTCCGGCGCCGGCTTCGCCGAGCCCAACCCCTCGCCGATGTTCCCGAACCCGCCCGGGCTGCTCCGGCCGGAGCCCCATTCTCCAGGCCTTCGGGACCGGATCTGGTGGGGTGCTGGCTCGCGCGCAACGGCGGAATGGGCCGCCCAGCAAGGGCTCAACCTGATGTCGTCGACGCTGATGACCGAGGACGCCGGGGTCCCGTTTCACGAGCTCCAGGCCGAGCAGATCCGGCTGTTTCGCGAGGCCTGGGCGGTGGCCGGACACGAGCGCGAGCCGCGGATCTCGGTGAGCCGCAGCATCTTCGCGATCGTGGACGATCGCGATCGGGCCTACTTCGGACGGTCGAACCAGGACCGTGATCAGGTGGGCTACATCGACGCCCAGACCAAGGCGATCTTCGGCCGCTCGTACGCCGCCGAGCCGGACGTCCTCGTCAAGGAGCTCGCAAACGACACGGCAATCCAGGCGGCTGACACCCTCATGCTCACCGTGCCGAACCAGCTGGGCGTCGACTACAACGCCCACGCGATCGAGAGCATTTTGAAGTACGTCGCGCCCGACCTTGGCTGGCGGTAGGCCGACGCCCGCTGTTTCAGTTCAGCCGGATGTTCTTGGTGCAGCGATCGGACCCTTGGCTCTGCCCTTGCCGCGTGATCCGCTTGACGCCACCTTCGGAAGGCGCTCCTTGGGACCCGGCGTGGGTCGTGGCGAGATCGGACACGATTGCACCCATGAAGACCAGAGGATCGCGATCAGAATGACGACATACCTCCTGCTCCTGCGCGGCATCAACGTCGGCGGCAAGAACAAGGTGCCGATGGCGTCCCTGCGCGAGCTCCTCGAAGGGCTGGGCTACTCGAACGTCTCCACGTACATCGCCAGCGGCAACGTGATCCTGCGCTCCGACCGCGCCGCCACGACGATCAAGCGGCAGATCGAAGAGGCGCTCCCCAAGACGTTCAAGCTCGACAGCGAGCTCATCGCGGTGCTGGTCCTGACGCACGCCCAGCTTCGGGCCATCGTCGACGACAGGCCCAGGGGCTTCGGCGCGCATCCGGAGACGTACCACAGCGACGCCATCTTCCTCATCGGGATCGACGCGGCGACGGCGATGGAGGTCTTCGACCCACATCCCGACGTCGACCGCGTCTGGCCCGGCGATGGCGTGATCTATTCGCAGCGCCTCAGCGCGCAACGCACCAGGAGCCGCCTCAACAGGGCGATCACCACCCCGCTCTACAAGTCGATGACGATCCGCAGCTGGACGACGACGATGGCCCTGCTCGAACTCCTGGACGGACGCGAGGCGGGTGGAGAGACAGTGACGGCCTGAGCCGCTGTCGGTATGGTCAGCCGTTCTGCCGACCGACCCGCGCGTGATGTCCAGGCGTCTCCTGACGGTGCGGGCCGTTCGACACCCTCCGCCGATCAAACCCTATGGTGGGGTCCTCCCACCAGCCGATCCGGCCACCGGGCGTACCGTGGAACACGATGAACGGCAGCCCGGCCGGTTCGCCCCATTCAGCGACCGCGATGGTTCGGCCGTCCGGCGCCCGAATGCGGTGCTCGATGTGCTCCGGGATCTCGACGCCCTCGGGCTCGATCAAGGTGATGGGATCGGTCATCACCTAGGCCGGGGGATGCGTTTCGATCTGCTTCTGGAGGGCCCCGATCATCGCCAGGGCCTGCTGGTGGTCCTTTTCATTCGGCTGCTCGTGATCGGCAGCGATCCCGCAGTACACGTCATGGATGGCCTGGGCCATCGTCTCTTCGTCCGCCAGGGCGACACCGCGCTGACGCAACCAGCGGGCGGTGTCGCTGTCAGCGGCGACGTGCAACTGTTCCAGCAGCGATTCCAGGTTCGCCATCGGTGGGAAGTATCCGCGATCTCGTGGGTGGCTCGCCTTGCCAATACCGCATCTTTCGCATGGTTTCGACGGCCGCAGAGCGGTAGGATTGCCGCCGGACGGAGCCCCTGACTGACCGGTCGTCTGTGGTCACGATGCCGGGTCATGATCGACCAAGGCACGTGGCAAGGCTCGAGGAGGAGTCACCAGTGCATGGAATGCGTTCGCGAGTCGTCGCGTTTGCGGTGGTCGCCATGGTCGCGGCGACGGCGTGTACCGCGGCACCAGGGTCGTCGAAGGCCGCGACGGCGAAATCGGCGGCCGACATGGGCGGCCTGGCGGAGCTGGTCAAGGCCGCCGAGGCCGAAGGCAAGCTCAACGTCATCGCGGTGCCGCCGGAGTGGGCCAACTACAAGGGCGTGATCGAGAAGTTCAAGGCGAAGTACCCGAAGATCGCGGTCGACGAGCAGGGTCTGGACTTCAACAGCCAGCAGGAGATCGACGCCGTCAACAACCAGAAGGGCACCGACAAGGCCCCTGACGTCCTCGACCTCGCACCCGCCATCGCCCTTGCCAATACCGCGGTCCTCGCGCCCTATCAGAACGCCGCATGGGCCGACATCCCTGCCAATCTCAAGGAGTCGACGGGACTCTGGGTCAGCGACTATGCGGGCTTCATGTCCATCGGCTGCGACACCAAGAAGGTCGCCGCGCCGGCTACAGTGGCCGACCTCCTGAAGCCCGAGTACCAGGGCATGATCGCCCTCAACGGCAACCCCAAGTCGGCCGCGTCCGGTCTCCATGGCGTGGTCATGGCCGCCCTGGCGAACGGCGGATCCGCGGACGACATCTCTGCCGGTGTGACGTTCTTCAACGACCTCAACGAGGCCGGCAACCTGCTGCCGGTCGACCCGACACCGGCGACCATCGCCTCCGGTCAGACGCCCTGCGTCATCGACTGGGAATACAACAACGCGGCGCTCACGGCCGAGCTCACGACCAAGGGCATCGACTGGGCGGTCGCCGTCCCCTCGGATGCGGCGCCGGTGGCGTCCTACTACTACCAGGCCATCAACAAGGATGCCCCGCATCCGGCCGCGGCGCGGCTGTGGCAGGAGTTCCTGTACACGCCCGAAGCGCAGAACGAGTGGCTGAAGGGCTTCGCCCGGCCCGTCCTGCAGGAGAAGATGATCGCGGATGGGACGATCGACCAGGCCGCCCTGGACGGCCTCGCCCAGGTGGACGGCACGCCCGTCGTCCTGACCGAGGCGCAGCAGAAGGCGGCCGCCGAGTACGTCAACGCCAACTGGAACATCGACCTGCCGTAGTCCCACGGATCACTCGAACCCGCTCGACGTGACGGTCTCGACGCCGGCGTCAGAGCAGCGACAGGGGGCCGGCTCCGCCTTGGGCGAGGCCGGCCCTCCGCGCAGGCGCTGGACCGGTACCTACCTGCCGCTGGCGCCGTTCTTCTTCTACGTCAGCCTCTTCCTGCTCCTGCCCACGTTCATCGTCCTCGTCGGCGCGTTCCAGGCGGCCGACGGGTCACCTTCGCTCGACAGCATCACCACCGTGATGACCGGTCCCCGCTTCCTGCAGGCGTTCGGCCGGTCGGTCCAGCTGTCGCTCGTGTCGGCCCTGGCGGGGGCCCTCCTTGGCGGCCTGTTCGCGTGGGCCGTCGCGACCGGGGGGCCCGGGGGTCGCCTTCGCCAGATCTCCGTCGCGGCGTCCGGCGTCCTTGCCCAATTCGGCGGGGTGATGCTGGCGTTCGCCTTCCTGGCCACCTTCGGCTTCAACGGCCTGGTGACCCTCCTGCTCAAGGACGCCGTGGGGCTCGACCTCACGAGTGACAGCACCTGGCTCTACGGGATGACCGGGTTGACGATCGTCTACACCTACTTCCAGATCCCGCTCATGGTCATCGTCTTCCTGCCCGCTCTCGACGGCCTGCGAAAGGAGTGGTGGGAGGCGTCCACCAGCCTGGGCGGCTCCAGCTGGTCGTACTGGCGGAACGTGGCCGGGCCGATCCTCGCCCCGAGCTTCCTCGGCGCCGTGCTGCTCCTCTTCGCCAACGCGTTCTCCGCCTACGCGACCGCCGCCGCCCTCGTCAGCCAGGGCAGTCCCATCGTGCCGTTGCAGATCGGTGAGGCCATGTCCGGCGAGGTGATCCAGGGACAGGCGAGCGTGGGCAAGGCCCTCGCCCTCGGCATGATCATCGTGGTGGTGATCGTCATGGCCCTCTACGCCCTCCTTCAACGCCGGGCGTCGCGGTGGCTGCGATGACGACGCGAGGTCAGCGCCTCCGCTCGGTTGCGCGGTGGGCCATCGTCATCATCGTCGGCGGCTACCTCCTGCTGCCGCTCGTGGCGATGGCCGAGTTCTCGACCAGGGGCGATTTCGGCAGCCGATCGCTCGATTCGTGGATCGCCATCGCGGAGGACCCGAACCTCGTCGAGGCGATCATCACGACCCTCGCCATTGCGGCCCTGACCGCGGTCGGCGTGTTGGTGCTGCTCGTGCCGACCATTACCTGGACCTATCTCCGGGCGCCACGACTGAAGCGGCCCGTCGAGTTCCTGTGCCTGTTGCCGATCGCGATCCCGGCCATCGTCCTGGTCGTCGGGATCGTGCCCATCTATTCGATCCTGACGCGAGCCACGCGCGGCAATCCGCTGGTCCTCGTCTTCATTGACATCATCCTCGTCCTGCCATACGCCCACCGGGCCATCGACGCGGGCCTGCGGTCGATCGACGTGGCCACCCTCGCGGAGGCGGCACGGAGCCTGGGTGCCGGCTGGCCGCGGGTCATGCTCCAGATCATCGCCCCCAACCTGCGCGCCGCGATCCTGGCCGCCGCCGTCATCTCGGTCGCCCTCGTGCTGGGCGAGTTCACCATCTCGTCGCTGCTGAACTACGACACGCTGCAGGTGGTCATCAACCTGCTCGGCAAGCGCGATGCGTTCGTGGCGGTCGCGGTCTCGCTTGCCGCGCTGCTCTTTGCATTCGTGCTCATCTTCGGAATCGCCATCGTTGCCGGCGGTGGACGGCGACGACCCGAGGAAACCATCGAGGGGAGTGCCGGCTCATGACGATCTCGGGCACCGGAGCTGGACCGACGGGCCGCACCGGGGTCACCGTGCAGTTGCTCGACCTCCATCGCTCGTATGGCGCGGTCCACGCCCTCGACGGCCTGACCCTCGAGCTCGCGCCTGGCGAGCTGGTCGCCCTGCTCGGCCCATCTGGGTGTGGCAAGACGACCGCGCTGCGTGCGCTGGCCGGCCTCGACGATCCCGACGCCGGCCGGATCGTGGTCGATGGTCGAGACCTGACCAACGTCCCGGCCAACCACCGCGACATGGGCATGGTCTTCCAGGCCTACAGCCTGTTCCCGAACATGACGGCCCGCGACAACGTGGCCTACGGCCTGCGGCTCCGGGGCGTCGATGCCCAGGCCAGGCGGCGGCGGGCGGACGAGATGCTCGATCTAGTCGGACTACTGGCACAGGGCGGCCGATACCCGTACCAGCTGTCCGGCGGTCAGCAGCAACGGATCGCCCTCGCTCGAGCCCTTGCGATCCAGCCCAAGGTGCTGCTCCTCGACGAGCCGCTGTCTGCGCTCGATGCCAAGGTGCGCCGCCAATTGCGCGAGGAGATCCGCCGGATCCAGATCGCGATCGGGACGACCACGCTGTTCGTCACCCACGACCAGGAGGAGGCGCTGGCGCTGGGCGATCGAGTCGGGGTCATGGCCGCCGGCCGACTCGAGCAGATCGCGCCGCCGGCCGAGCTGTACGACCGGCCGCGGACGGCATTCGTGGCCGAGTTCGTGGGGCTCACGAACCGCCTCGAGGGCACGGTAAGCGACGGCACGATCGAGCTCGTCGGACAACGCATCCCGCTGCTGGAAGGGTCGGCCGGACCGGGTCGGGTGACCGCGCTGGTTCGACCGGAGTCGGTCCGGCTGACACCCGAGGACGGCGCGCCGTCGCATGTCATCGCCGTGAGCTTCCTGGGATCGCTGTGTCGGGTGCAGGTCGCGCTCCCGGACGGGGCCCTGGTCGTCGCCCAGACGTCCGCCGCCGAAGGGACCGCCATGGGCCCGGGCACGGCCGTTCGCGTGACCATCGACCCGTCGCCGATCTTCGCGACACCGGCCTGACCGGGCTACCGGCCGATCATGACCATCGTGTGGCGGCTGCCGGCCCTCGCTGCTGTTGCCGGAGCGGCGGTCGGCTTCGTTCTTGTCGCGGTTCGGGCCCGCTGACGTCAAGGGCCCTGGCGGCCCCGGGGACACGAGCATCGTCGGCGTCCCTCGTTGAGTAGTACCTCGCCCACGACGATCGGCCCATGGGACGGCCCAATTGCCATCTGTACGCTCGCGATCATCGCAACATCGTCAAAAGAGGTCCTCCTTACCCCATGTTCGGCACCGAGGCTCGGGTCCGCCGCCCGGTCCTCCTGATCCTCGTCCTGGGGGTCCTGCTCGTGCTGGTCGGGGTGACGGCAACGACCCAGACGATCATGGTCTCGAGCCACGCCTCGGCGTCGACGCTCGCGGCCATCGTGGACAGCGACGTCGCGACGGTTCGAGGCTTCGTCCACAACGGGCTCAAGGGGCTCGATCCGTCCTCACCTGACGCCGCAACGAGCCGCAGGATCGAGGGGTACCTCGCCACGCTGTTGGCAAAGGGCGGCATCGTCCGGGCGGAGATCCGAACGGTCGACGGCTGGCTCGTCGCCTCGAGCGCGGCCGATGGAGCGGGCCAAGCAGCTGTCGCGACGGAAAGCGGCGATTTCGAGGCTGCCGCGGCAGGGACCCCGCGCGTGACGATGGTCGACGGCGCCGCCGCCGACGCGACTGGCGCCCCGCTGCCCGCGCAGGTTGTCCGCGAGTACCTTCCGCTCCAGCGGAACGGGGAAACGCTGCTCGTCATCGGGCTCTGGCGCGACGCCGCACCCATCCTCGCGCGGCTCGAGGCCATGCGCCAGGAGATCGTCCTGGTGACCCTGTCCGGCGCCGTCGTCGCCGGGTTCGTGCTGTTGCTCGTCTTTGGCGCCGCCCAGCGGCGCATCAACCGCCAGACCGATGCGCTGGTCGCTGTCGCGCAGCGGGACCCGCTGACCGATTCACTCAACCACGGCGCGCTGGTGGGCTACCTGGCCCGCGAGATCGAGCGGGCTCGGTCGGCCGGTACGCCGATCGGCGTCGCGCTCGTCGACGTCGACGGCTTCCGTCTCCTCAACGAGACCCACGGCCACGAAGCCGGTGATGACGTGCTCATCCGGGTCGTGGAGATCCTGCAGCAGGAGATGCCGGTCGATGTCGTCATCGGCCGATACGGACCTGACGAGTTCCTCGTGATCGCCGGTCAGAAGCATGTCGTCGACCTCGAGCCGGCGGTCCACCGACTGCAAGGCGCCCTGGCCGACCTGAGTCTCGAGTTCGCGGGCACGGAGCGGCTGCCGCTGACGGTCAGTGCCGGCGTCTGCACGTTTCCGGAGCACGGCAGCTCCGTAACGGAGCTCCTGTCGACGGCCGCAGCGACGCTCCATGAAGCTCGCTCGAGTGGCGGGGATGCCGTCCGCGTGGCTGGTGACGACTCGACGCAGCGCGTCCCGGGCGCGTCCACCTTCGACGTGTTCCAGGGCCTCATCCTGGCGGTGGACGCCAAGGATCGGTACACCAAGCGCCACTCGGAGGACGTCTCGCGATACGGCATGTTCCTGGCCCATCTGCTGGGGCTCGACGCCGAGACGATCGAGACCGTCCGGCTGGCTGGATTGCTCCACGACGTCGGCAAGATCGGTATCCCCGACGGCATCCTCCGGAAGCCAGCCCGACTCACGGCTGCCGAATACGCCGTCGTCAAACAGCACGTCGCGCTTGGCGACATGATCGTCCGCGACCTGCCCGGCGTCGACGACATCCGAGCCGGCATCCGCCACCACCACGAACGGTGGGACGGTCGCGGCTACTTGACGGGGCTCGCCGGCGAGGAAATCCCGCTCGTCGCCCGCATCCTGTCCGTTGGTGACGCCTTCTCGGCGATGACGACGACGCGGCCGTACCGCAAGGCACTGTCAATTCGCGAGGCGCTTTCACGGCTGGGCGACGCCGCGGGCACGCAGCTCGAGGAAGGCCTGGTGGCCGCGTTCATCACCGGCATCGAGTCGGCCCCGGATGCGCCGCTGCCGGGCGCGGACCTGCCGTCGATCGCGGTCTGGAGCCTGGGACGGAGGGTCGCCTGATGGGACCTCGGCGGGCGCGTTGGGCGGTCGCCGCGGTGGTCGGGCTGGCCGCGGTGGCGGCTCCTGGGGTCGTCCTGGCAGGCCGCGCCTGGACGTTGAGCGCCTCGCCGACCGTCATGACGACCGGACAGCCAACGGCGATCACCCTCAGCGTCCAGAACGTCGGCGGCGACGGCGGTGGCGACGAGATCACGTGCGTCATTGTCGACATCCCAGGCTCGTTCGCGATCAGCGGCGCGTCGATCGTCTCGGTCAAGGGCCAGACGTCGGCCGCGATCCATGGCTGGGTGGTGATTCGGCAAGGCTCGACCATCGGGTTCAAGAACCCGTCCGACAACAATCCGTTGATCGGCATGCCGGTTGGCGACGGGGCCACGTTCCGGGTAACCGGCACGGCAACGACCGTCGGCAGCCAGACGTGGTCCGGTGTCGCGTATGACAAGCCCGGGAGCAGCGGGAATCTGGACTGCGGATCTGGCACGTTCCCGACGCGCACGGTGACGCTGACAGCGACGGCCCCTGGGCCTACACCCACCCCAACGCCCACGCCGACCCCGACACCAACGCCCACGCCGACCCCGACACCAACGCCCACGCCGACCCCGACACCGACGCCGACGCCTACGCCTACGCCGAAGCCGACGCCGACACCGCGCCCGACCTCCACGCCACGCCCGACACTGACACCGACACCGGCCCCGACAGCGACGTCGACGCCGAGTCCGACGGCGACGCCGACCACGCCGCCCTCCCCCACCCCGCTGCCTGCCAGCCCGCGTCCTGGTGCTCCAACCGCGGCGCCATCCGGGGCGCCGGCCGGGTCCGTCCCAACCGCGACGCCGGACCCGGCGGCCGTTCCGGCGGCGTCGGCCGCCCCGGTCGATGACGACCCGGCGGACCTTGCTGTGGGACGTTGGCGCGGACCGACCGCGCAACGACGGCGGTTCCACCGGAGGCGGAGGCGACGACTTGCTCGTGGACGCCGCTGCGACCGCGCTCCTCCTCGAGCTCGGGATCGAGAACTGGACCGTGCCGGCCGTCGCACTGGGTGTCCCGGGGTTGTTGCTGATCCTGGGTGTCGCGCTTCAGGTCATCGGTGGTGCCGCGTGGATCCCGGTCGCCCGCCGGTCGATGGCTGGCGTCGGGGTTCGGGATCGAAGCAGGACGTCCGCCAAAAATCGCTGACTCGAGTGCGGACCGGGAGCAGGCCCGGTCCTCCGGAACGTTGTGCTCTGTCACACGGCTGCAAGCCGCGACGCCCGCTAGGCCGCCGCTCGAACGCCAAACCTCCGGTGCAATTTGCGGATGAGCACGCTTACGGCGGTCGCATCGCCTGCGCCAACGCCCGTTGTCCGTCCCGACTTCGGCCCGGCGGAGGCCACGGCCACGCCCCCGACGCCGGGCGAGCTCGCCTGGGTTGCGGCGATCACCGCTGCGAAGGCGACGGTCATCGTCCTCGCCATTGACGCGTTTCTGAACTCGGACGCACCTCGCTACCACGGCAAGGGCATGAAGCTTCGGGCCGTCGGCTACGCGGGCGGGATGCTGCTTGCGCCGCTGGCCTGGCGCATCCGCGGCCGGCGGGATCCCTACCCCCGGGCGCTCGACCTCGCGATCACCCTGCCGCTTCTGGTCGACGCCGGCGGCAACGCCGCGGGCATCTACCATCGTGCCCACGTCGACGACCTGATCCACTTCGCGGATGGGGCGCTGGTGTCGTCGGTGTTCGGGGCGCTCGCGACGCCGCGGGTCAGGACCCCGTGGGAAGCTGCGGGTGCGGGCGTGGCCGCTGGCGGGATGTTCGCCGGGCTGTGGGAGATCGGCGAGTGGATCGGACTCAAGCTGGGTGCAACGGGGATGAACCTGTCGTACGACGACACGATGGTCGACCTCGCCGAGACGATCGGCGGCGCCGTCCTCGGTGGCCTGGTAACCCTGCTTCGCCATCCGTCGCGGCTGCGCCGGATCCCAGGCGGTCGGGGCGATCCTGTGGTCGAGCTCCGCGGTGACCACCGCCGGGGCTGATCCGGCGGCGGGTGATCCCGACACGATCGATCTGCGGTTCGTCGGCCATGCGACCACGCTGATCGCGGTCGCGGGCCTTCGGATCCTCACCGACCCGTTCCTGCGCGACCGGCTGGGGCCGTTGGAACGCCACGGTCCCCTCCCCGACCCGGTGAACCTTGGCCGGGTCGACGTCGTCCTGATTTCGCACGGCCATGCCGATCACTTCGATCGGGAGTCACTGTCGGCCATCGGCGGCCATCCGATCGTGATCGTTCCGCGTGGCCTCGGCCGCGCCGCGCGACGGTGGATCGACGCCGACGTCCGCGAGATGGCGACGGGAGAGCGACAGGGGTTCGGCGACCTGTCGATAGAGGCGGTCCCTGCCCGACACTGGGTCACGCCAGGAGCTGCAAGGGCCGAGCCGCAGGGCTACCTCGTCGACCCTGGACGCTCCGGGCCGCGCATCTGGTTCGCCGGCGATACCGGCCGCCTGCCTGCCGACCGGCGGCCGTCGGGCTCGATCGACCTGGCCTTGCTGCCCGTCTGGACCTGGGGTCCGCATCGCGGGCCCGGTCACCTGGGCCCCAAATCGGCCGCGGAGATGCTGCGCGACGTCGACGCCAGGGTCGCGGTCCCGATCCACTGGGGCACCCTGTACCCGCGGCGCCTCCACCGCGTGTGGAAGGCGCCGCTGACGGAACCCGGCGATCGGTTCGCCCGCCACGCCGCCAGCCTGGCGCCGCGCGCGGATGTTCGGGTCCTCCGGCCCGGAGATTCGACGACGATCCGGTTCGGCGCCAGAGGCGGGGCCAGGGCCAACACCACAACCCGTCGCTGAGTCGCCAGCAGGCTGACTCCACGAGCGCGGTTGTCACCGCCACCAATGCCACGTGCCCGCATGCGCCCGTTCACTGGTACCGTCGCAAGCATGGGACTTGGTTTTGGGTTGCTCAGCGCCCAGCGTCGCCCAGGTGAAGCCGACTGGACGCGGGCCTACGACGACACGATCCGCCTCGCCGTCGAAGCCGAGCGACTTGGCTTCACGTCCGTCTGGACGACCGAGCACCACTTCGTCGACGACGGGTACATGCCCTCGCTCCTCGTCGTCAGCGCGGCGCTCGCGCAGGCCACGTCGCGGATCGAGATCGGCACGGGGGTCATCCTCGCGCCGATGCACCAGCCGCTCCGGCTGGCGGAGGACGCGGCGACCGTCGGGCTGCTGAGCCACGGCCGGCTGGTGCTCGGACTCGGACTCGGCTGGTCAGAGGTCGAATACGTGGGGCTCGGCGCCGACATGCGCCAGCGCGGCGCGGCGATGGAGGAGGTCCTCCAGATCCTGCCGCAGGCCTGGAGCGGCCAGCCGTTCACCCACAAGGGCAAGGTCTACGACCTGCCGACCCTCGGCGTGCGGCCGACGCCGCCGACCCGGATCCCGATCGTCATCGGCGGTGGCGCCGAGGCGGCCATCCGCCGCGCCGCCCGTCTCGCCGACGGCCTCTTCTCGAACGCGCCGGCCGAGAAGTTCGTGGAGCAGGTCGGCTGGGTGCTCGACGAATTCGAGCGGGCCGGTCGCGACCCGTCGACGTTTCGGTTCATCCACTACTCGATCCTGCTGCCCGGGGCGTCGCGCGAGGACGCACTCGCCCGCTACCGCGACGCAGTGTGGGCGCTGAACTGGAAGTACTCGGACATGGAGGCCTCGGCCACACGGCCCCTCCCGCCGTCCTCCCCGCCCCCGTTCAAGCGTCCGGACGACGAGCTCCTCAAGCGCAGAACCGCCCATGCCGGTACGACCGACGAGCTGGTCCAGGTGCTGCTCGACATTCGGAAGCAGGCGCCGGTCCAGGTGGAGTTCGTGGCCCGGAGCCACCTCCCGATGCTGGAGTACGACGCGCAGCTCGAGCTGATGCAGCAGCTGGCCGAGGGCGTCGCGCCGCACGTCTGACGGTTCACGCGGCCTTCGGCGGGTCTATGATCGTCCGAACGGCTCGCACGGACGGAGGCGATGGACGAGTCCCACCGGCACCTGTTCACCCCCCAGAACTGGTGACTCATTCCGTATCTGGCCCAGTTCGGGCTGACGGAACGAGACGTGGATGCGGCGAGCAAGCCGATCAGGAACTACCTCTTCGACCAGTACGTGCGGGCTTGTGGCTTCACGCCGACTGATTCGTGGGTCTTCATCGTCCGTCCGACCGGAGATTGCGACCTCCACCCACTCGAGGCCGGAGAACGCCGATGGTGCTGTGAGGACAGGAAGCGGCTCGCGGCGGAGGTCGGCACCGCGCCAACGGTGGGCAACCCGCCCTGGGCTCAGGACCAGCAGGTCATATCGACGGCGTTCGGCAATCAGCATGGAGGTGGACATGAACTCCGCGGAACCTCAGACGCCCTCGGCTGCTGTACCAGAGAAGTCTCCTGACGCGTCGGCGCTGGATGCGCGCCTCCGCGGGCTTGCGGATGCCGACCTGGAGCTGATGCGCGGCGACGCCCGTGACAGTGGCGATTTCGACAACAGCTTCGACAACAGCTTCGACAACAGTTACCACGGCGACGGCTAGCCACGCGCCAGGGCGGAGCGCCGCCCTGAAGCTGCTGGTCGTCCAGCCGACGGCGCTCTGCAACCTGGACTGCGCCTACTGCTACGTGCCGGATCGTCTCGACGCGCGGCGCGTGCCGATGGCGCTCCTCGAGAAGCTCCTCGTGGCCCTCAAGGGCTCGCGCCTCGCCCGGGACCAGCGCGAGCTCAAGATGCTCTGGCACGCCGGCGAGCCGCTGGCGGCTGGGATCGGCTTCTACACCGAGGCATTTGCGCTGGTTGAGCGCGTGGTCGGCAGGCGGTGGCGAATGCGCCATTCCATCCAGACGAACGGCACCCTCGTCACGCCCGAGTGGTGCGAGCTGTTCCGCGACCGGCACGTCGCGATCGGCGTTTCGCTGGACGGGCCGGCCGAGTTCCACGACGCCAACAGGAAATCCCGGTCGGGTCGAGGCTCGTTTGCCCAGGCAATGCGGGGCGTCGAGGTCCTTAGAGACCACGACATCTCGCCGAGCGTCCTCAGCGTGCTCACCTCGGAGAGCATTGACGCGCCGGACGAGATGTTCGACTTCTTCTACGAGCGGGGTTTCCGGCGGGTCGCGTTCAACGTCGAGGAAATCGAGGGACCGAACCTCCAATCGTCGCTGATGCCAGAAGCCGAGGGCATGGTCGCTGCCCGAACTCGATATCGCGCCTTCATGGCGAGAATCGCCTGGCGGAATCAGCAGCTCGGCTGGCCCCTTCAGATCCGGGAGTTCGGGAATCTGGCGCGTCTGGTGACGCGACGTCGCCAGGACGTCAGCTTCACGCCAGTCGCCGCCGAACGACAGGCTGGCGCGATCCTGACGATGACCAGGGACGGCGTGCTGTACTCGTGGTCCCCTGAGCTTGCTTCCGATCCTGCCGGCGCCTTGGGTCGCTATGCCCTGGGCAATATCAACGACGTGATGACCGTCGACGAGTTGCTCGACACGGCAAGGGCCAGGGAGCTCCAGGACGAGATCGACCGCGGCATCCAGATGTGTCGGCAGACGTGTGCCTATTTCGGGGTTTGCGGTGGCGGATCGCCCGGCAACAAGGCCTACGAGCGAGGGACGTTCGCGACGACCGAGACACTCAAATGTGCCCTTCAGACGCAGGAACTGACCGAGGTCATGCTGGACACGTTCGCCAACTGACACGCCGCACCGGTGACGGACACGACGGTCCTGGTCACGGCAATATTCCTGTTGTATGGCCCACTACGAGCTTTCAGTCCACGTCGCGGCGCCGGTCGAGCGACGTCTTCGCGCTGTGGACGAACCTCCAGCGCATGGGCGAGTGGGTCGGCGGGGTCACCGGCGTGACCGACGTGTCCGGACCGGTCGATCGAGTCGGCACTACCTACGTCGTCCATTTCGGGCCGCTGAAGAGTCCAACCGAGGTCCTCGAGGCGGATCCGCCGCGGCGCTTCGGCACCCGGTTCGGCAGCTGGATTCTTCGGGGCCGATCCACTGCCACCTTCGTAGCCGACGGCGACGGGACCCGGGTCACGCAGGAATTCGAGACCGTCGGCCTGATATCGGCCATCTCGTCCTGGATCTTCTCGCGAGGCTCCTATGAGGGCAGCTTCCGCGGCGAGCTCGAGAAGTTCGCCCGGATCGCCGAGCGCGAGGCGGGCACGTCGCGCTGATCCGAGGCAGGAAGGATCGACGATGATCAAGCTCTGGAGCGAGTTGCCGCGAGCTCGGGCACGAGAGCAGGTCGCGGACGTGGCCACGCTGGTCTGGGTCGTGTTCTGGGGCAACATCGTCTGGCAGCTGTTCCAGTTCCTGGTGGGATTCGCCGCCGCCGGCCGGGCGGTCCGCGACGGGGGCGACACCATGATCACGAACGGTGTGGACCTTGGCGAGTCCCTCAGCGGCCTGCCATTGGTGGGGTCGCAGGTCCGCGACCTGACCCAGCGCGCCTTCGCCGGCGCCGGCCGCCCGCTGTCCGACCTCGGCACGGACCTCGAGCAGTTCGTCATCGTCGTGGCGGTCGTGATCGCGGTGCTGTTCGCCCTGGTGACGATCGGGCCATGGCTCAACCGATACCTGCCCTGGCGGCTCGATCGCCTGCGGCGCCTGCGGTCGGCGCATCGGGCCGTGCGGGTAGCGCCGAGCCTGGCCAACGCCTCAATGGACCAGCTGCTCGCGCTGCGGGCCGTGACGCGCCTCGACTACCCGACCCTTCTCGAGTTCACGCCCGACCCGCTCGGGGACTGGGCGGCCGGCCGCCACGACCGGCTGGCGCGCGCCGAGCTGGCCAGCGTCGGACTGCGGCCCTGATGAGCGGTCTCGGGTCGGTGGTTCCCTGCCGTCGCCTACCCGCCAGGTGACTGGTAAGCGAAGAATCAGCGGCTGCCAGCGCGTGCGCTGACTCCGGCCACGCACCGACGCCTCGCAAGACGAGGACGGCGGGACCATGGGACTCGCATATCAGTCAGTGAGCGGGTAATCGACGGGAACCGGCAGGTGCGGCCAGCTGATCCGCGACTTTCTGAGCCGACTCGAGGGCGCCTTCGACCCACGCCCCGCGGCGGCAGAAGACTTCGCCGCAGAGGTGGATCGGCAGCGCTGGGTCGGGCTGCGCGGCGAGGTCCATCATCTCGTCCGAGTTGGCGCCGGAGCGCCAGAAATGCCATCCGACTTCGCGTGGGTCGGCGCCCCAGTGCTGGAAGGCCGAGCCGGCCGGCACGGCAGGGACCTCCGCACCGGGATGCGCAGCGCTCAGCCAGCCCCGGAGGGCTTCCAGGAGGGCCGCCGGGACAGGTGCTCCCCCACTCCGGCCGTCGGCCAGGGCGACGATGGGTTCGTTGTGCCTGTGATCGGTGAATGCGGCGAGGACCGCGGCCGGACCCTTCGCGCCCGGCGTTTCGTCGAAGTAGAAGATCTTCCGGTTCGGCAGGTCGGTCGTCGTCCGGAGGCCCGTCGGTGGGTCGGCGCTGTCGCGCCACCAGGGTCGGTCGTACCAGCAATAGAGCTTCGTGGCCGGGAAGCCCGCGATCGATTGGTACAGCCGTCGCCATGTCGGCCCGTTGATGGCCGGAGAAGCCTCGGCGAGTGCCTCGAGCGCCGGGATCGGCAGGGTCAGGACGAGCCGCCGTGCCCGCGCCCGCGAGCCATCGGCGAACCCCAGAAGCAGGCTCCCCTCCCCCATCTCGACCCGCTCCACGTCGTGTCCGAGTCGGACGGTTCCGCCGAGCCCCTCGAACCGCGCAGCCAGCTCACGCGGCACCCGATCCATGCCGTCGATGGGCACGCGTGCCTGGCCCGATGGATAGCCGGTGCCCATGAGGTACTGAATCGCGTCGGCGGCGTTGTGGGGGTGGATACCGGAGTCGTACCCGAAGGCATCGCTGGCGAACCGATGGCCCTGCGGGCTCAGGATCGTCGCGACGGCCTCGGCGATCGACCAATCGATGAGTGGCCGCCCACCGAACGTCCCCGTTGCCCGATGTCGGCGCCAGCCTGCCTCATCCAGCTCGCGAGCCGGCGGCACGATCCGGAGGAAGGCATCGCGCATGAGGTCGGACGCCGAGCGTCCCGCTTCTTCGGCGGGCAGGTCGTAGCCGCGGCCGCCCTCGGGATCGTCCGGGCTGCTGCCGATGACGCCGCGGAGGAATGTCCGTTCGGGCTGATTTGACGGATCGAAGGCGCGCGTCTCGATCCCCAGGTCGTCGACGACCGACTGCACCAGCGGGTGGCCGGACATGTAGCGCATGCCGCCGAGCTCGATTGGGTGTGACAGCCCGTCCACGTGGACGGACCAGAGGCGACCGCCGATCCGGTTCGACCGCTCGAAGATCGCGATCCGCCAGTCGGGTCGTGCCTGCAGGAGTCGGTACCCGAGGTAGGTGCCCGCGGCGCCAGCCCCGACGATTGCGACATCGAACGCCGTGTCCGGAGATGTCGATGGCTGCGACATGACCTACCCCATGCCCCAGACGAGCGAGGCGATCCACAGCGTCAGCGCAGCCCAGGCGAGCCCGATGAGCTGGACTCGCGGGAGGCCCACCCGAACCGCCGGAACCAGGAGAGCGAGCTCGGTCACGGCGTGGGCCGCGATCGTGACGACGACGAGCGGCGGCGACGCCGCGACGAGGAGCGTCCAGCCGATGTGGAGGCCCGTCTTCCATATCCGCTCGATGACACCCCACAGCGGCGAGTCCGACCGGGTCTGGTCGCGCAGCGGGATCAGCGAGATCGCCTGGTCGCGCTCGGGATCCCGTCCGATCAGGGCGAGGATGGCTGCCCCGCTGACGATCGAGAAGACGGCCTCGGCGCCGCCCCAGCCGAGACCGACCCACAGCGCCCGAGTTGCCACGAGCCCCACCACAAGGACGACCCCCAGCCGCACCAGTTCCTCGACGATGCTGGCGACGACGGCAATGATCGGGTCCGCTCGCAGCCGGTCCTGCTGAGCGAGGCGGGACACGAGGCCCGACAGCGGGAAGCGCAATGCCAGGCAGAGACCCCAGCCGACGATGCCTGCCGCAAGCGCCCCGGGGTCCACCGAAGCGCCCGCCTGGACGAGCCCGAGTCCGAGGATGAACGGCGCGGCGACGGCGAGCTTGGCCGCGCGTCTGAAGCTCAATCGGTAGGCGAAAATGTCGAAGGTCATCGCGCTACCTACTTCTCGACCTGGCGCCTGACGACACCGGAGGCCGTCAGGACCAGGCCCGAAACCACGATCCAGCCGCCGACGGCATAGGCAACCTTCATCATCCGCCAGAACCAGTAACCGTCCTGGGACGAGACCGTGCAGCGTTGCTCCTGGCGGAGATCGAGCAGCGGCACCATCACGTCGAGGGCGTAGAGCGCCGGATCGATCTGGTTTCGACAGTCGACTTCGGCGGCCTCGCTTCCCGACGGTGCCGTTGGCACCACCACCAGCCTGCCGTCCTCGGTGAGGGTCGTGCTGACGGCGGCGGTATCGACCTTCAGGACGTTGGTGGCGGGCGCGATCCCGGACGTGCCAAGCCAGGCAAGCGCCCATCCGATGGCCCACAGGGCGACGCACGACTTGAGCGCGGCGTCGGTTCGAAGGCCGTAACCGAACAGCTTCTCGACGGGCCACATCAGGACCCTCGTTCGAAGCAGGGCGACGGTCCCGCCGACGGCTCCGACGAGGAGCACGGATCGGACGGTGTCGCTCCTGAGCGTCGGGGGCAGGTCGGGCACGACGTGGCTCAGGACAAGTCCCACCGTCGCCAGCAAGGCGAGACCGGCGAGCAGCACGCGCATGACCGGATGACCCACGATCCTCCGGTCGTAGACCTGGCGTTCGGTCTGCAGCTTCTCGATCGTGATGGCGTCGGCTCGGATGTAGTGGCCCTCGTTCCGCCACGTCCGGGCGAGCTGTTCGTATGGTTGGGGCTGGTAGGCCTCCTCGGTCGGCATGGCCGAGGTCGGGTACTGGGCCGTAAGCCATCGCCGGCGCCACTCGTGGGCTCGCTGACGTTCGGCGACGGGCTTGGCCTGGTCAGCTTGACCGCGCAATGCCGAGATCCCGGCGCGCAGGCGAGCAAGCGCACCGGCGATGCGTGCGGCAATGGAGCCCGCCGGATCGCGCCGGCGGCCCTCGCTCGCTCCAAACTCGGCTCGTGTGGCAGGCGCCTTCGGGGTCGGGGGTGGCCCAGGCCCGAGGCGGCCATACTCGAAGCCCACCAGGCGTAGCTGGACGACGGGCTCCCAGGGCTCACCCGCCGCCGGTGCGTCGCCGGCGAACCAGCCAGCCCCGGAATCGTCGTCGATCGCCGCAACCTGGAGTCCGGCGAGGTCGACCATGGGCCGCGACCAGCCCGTTGGCCAGGTCGGCGTCATGGCCCGTCCAACCCAGGCTTTTCCCAGCTCCCCGACGACCGACCTCAGGACTGTCTCCCGCGTCTCGGGCTCCCAGGCCGCGAACGAGACTGAGAGATGGTCCGGTGGCCAGCCCGCCGATTGCCCATCGCCTGTCACCTCGTACCAGCGGATCGGCGGGGCGAATGCCAATCGCCCTGCTGCGGTCGCGGTGCGCAGTGGCTCGTCGTCCAGCATCTCCACGGAGCCTGTGGGCCCGATCAGAAGCTCCGCTGCGAAGGTGGCCGACCCGTAGGTGACCTCGGCGTGCGCCGCCCACGCACCGTTGACGGCCGGCGCGATGCGGATGCTGCCCGGTGTCAGAGAGAACGGCCCTTCGTCACCCCAGACGGCGTAACAGAAGAACTCGAGATAGGCGGTGGCCAGGTCTTCGCTGCCGAGCAGCGGGGCGGTTTCATCATTCCTGTCGTGAATCACGCTGGACGCGCCGTCCAGGATCCGAATCTCGACCTGGCCCTCGCTCGATACCGCATCGGGCTCGGCCAGAAGGAACGACAGCACCCCGATACCCCGGTCCGGCATCGGGCGGATCAGCACCTCGAGCAACGACCAACCGGGGTAGAACGGCAGGCCGGCGGACCGCGCGCCGATGATCGCGGCCCGGTCGAGGGCGATGACGGCCGCGGCGGACAGGCTTCGCACCCGCAGGTCTTGCCCCACGTGAGCGTCTTCGAGGCTCAAGCTGGGTGCGTCCCCATTGAGCGACACGAGCGCCACCTCGTCGAGCACGAGCCGGCCGTCGACCGTCGCCGCCGAGAGGTCGATCCGACCGACCGTGCCTTTGACCTCGAGATCGCCTCGAACGCGCAAGCCGCGGGCGTCGATTGCCTGGATCGGACCGCGGCTCCAGCCCATCAGCCAGGCTCGCCCGTCGATGGTCGCGCCCGTCAGTTCCAGGCTCGATACGTCGCTCTGCGTCTCCCCCGACGGGTCGTCGATCGCGGGCCCAACCAGGAGGTCCGCCCCGATCTTCGAGGCGTACAGATCGACGGCCGGGCCCGTAGCGCCAATGGTCTCGATCACGGCACCCCGGAGGTCGAGGGTCCCCCCGATGGCGGCCCCGTACAGGTCGACGGAGCCGTGGGCGTCGAGGCCCATACCGAGGGCGACATGACGGCGAACCTCGAGCGATTGCCCGACGACGGCGTTCGTCGTGTTCTCGCCGAGCACGGGCGCGACGAGGCGGGCCCCGCGCGCCCACACGTCGCCCCCGATGACCGCACTCGAAAGGTTGGTGCCGCCGTTCGACTCGAAGTCCGGCTCCAGCATCAGCCAGCTGCCGATGCGGGCATTCCGAAGGTCGAGACCGAACCTGGTCCGTAATCCGGCCCACAGAGGATCGTCGGCGGGATCCCATGGCCGTTCCGCTGTCCACGGAACGCCCAGCTTCGCGCGGGCCGCGGTCAGCGCGCCGCCGACCTGGATGTTGCGGGCCTTGACCCAGCAGGCGCCGGTCGCCGCCGGATCCTCCCGACCGCGCAGGCCATCGATGCCGAGGTCCCCGCCGATGACCGCGCTGCTGAGCTCGATTCCGTCCGCCCGGCAGTCGGACAGGGAGAGCCGGCGAATACTTGCGTGACTCGCGTCGAGCCCGGGTGACGTCGCGGTGGTGCCGACCAGCTCGCAGTCCGTGAGGATCAGGGCGTTGCATGGCTCGCCGGCGGGCCCACGTGCGTCTCGGAGGTCGATGGTTCCGGCGATCCGGGCACCCCGTATCCGGACACCGCTCGGCGCGCCTGACCCAAGCACGAGCGACCTGACAACGGGGGCTGGCACTGTCTCGCCGTGTTGCTGGGATTCGCGGCCATGCTTGACGTCCTGCCGCAACCGGTCGACGGCCGATGGCCCTTTCGCCGTGGCCCGACGCTTGTTGGCCCCACCAGGCGTCGTCCGATCGGAACGGCCAGGGTCAGTCACCCGGGCGCTCGCAGGACGTGCGCGGTCGCCGGCATGCGATCCGTCGGCTGGATCACCTGGTGCCCACCTCTGGCGGTCGGTGGGCTGACGAGACGCACCGACGAGCGTGGCCGGAGTCTACATCCGTGAGTGCCCGCTCAACGCGTCAGGCGGGCACGAGGGGCGAATTTGCGTTGCCGGAGCGTCAGAGCTCGGCCACCGCCGGCTCGAGCGAGATCGTCAGCCCGTCGGCGTCGATGGCGGCCCGAACGCCGAGCGGTAGCGGGATGTTTGGTGGCTCGTGGCCACGCTCGTAGAGCTCGAGATCGGCGGCCTCGAGCGGCCCGGAGAGGGCCGCAATCGCGACTTCGTCGCCGGCGCGAAGGGCCCTCGGCCGGAGGATCGATGGCACGCTGACGACACTCCGGTTCACGAGGCGACGGTAGCAGGGAACAATCCGGCAGGTTGATGCCCCAGACTCAACAGCGGCCCTTGAAGCCGCGCTTGGAGACACGGCGATCCAGCGAGAGCTTGTCGAGCGGGCGCAGCAGGGCGACCTTGACGCGTTTTCGGCGCTGACGGTCGGCCGGACGAACCGCCTGTACCAGGCGGCTCGGTTGATCCTGCGCGACGCTTCGTTGGCCGAGGACGTCGTCCAGGACTCGCTCGTCCGCGCCTGGCAGGACATCCGGGGCCTGCGCGACCCCGACAAGTTCGACGCCTGGCTGCACCGGCTGCTCGTCCGCGACTGCTACCGGGCAGCCGCCAGGCACCGACGCCGCGCCCGCATCGAGGTCGACATCGTCGACGTCTCGCGCCCGGAACCGGGGAGTCTCGCCGGAGAGGTCGAAACGCGCGACCAGGTCGCTCGTGGTTTCGAGCGCCTCTCGCCCGATCAACGGACGGTGATCGTCCTCCACCACTACCTGGGCTTCACGCTGGCCGAGTCGGCCGAGGTGCTGGGGATCCCGCTGGGCACCATGCAATCCCGGCTGTTCCGTGCGCTCCGAAGGATGCGTGCCGCGCTCGAGGCCGATGACCAATCGCCGGTGACCGGCGGGAGGCCGGGATGAACGATCGCTTCGACCTCGACCTGACGGCCTGGATCGACTCGGAGACGGAGACCATGGCGCCGAGCTGGCTCCACGACAGCGCGATCGCCCGGGCGATGCGCACCCCGCAGCGGCCCGGATGGCGTGTCAGCCTCGAAGGGCTGTGGGACGGCGCCGGGACGTCCACCCTGCGGCGCCCGCGCGTCCTGCTGCTGGCGGCGGCGGTGGCGCTTCTCGTGCTTGCCGGCGCAGCCCTGTGGATCCTCGGTTCCCGACCGGAGCCGGTCCTGCCGTCGGTCCGAAACGGCCAGATCCTGGTCGCCCGCGCGATCGACGGGCCGGTAGCGCAGTACCGCACGATGAACCGCGACGGCTCGAATGAGCAGCTCGTGTTCGAGGCCCAGGAGTGCGGCCAGTGCGCGTTCTGGTCGCCGGACGGCACTCGGATCCTGATCCCCGAGTTCGCAAACGACCGCCTGATGGCAGCGGTCGTCCGGGCCGACGGCGCCGCAAAGATCGTTCTCCAGCCGCTGCCCGGTTCGACCGTCAACCTGGGCCCGGGCGGGTGGTCACCAAACGGCTCGCTGATCGCCCTGGCCGGATGGGATGACACGGATCCGACCCGACGCGGGATCTACATCGCTTCGCCCGACGGAACCGGGCTCCGGCAGGTCAGCCGGAGCACGGACGGCCGGCCGCACGACTTCACCTCGTTCTCGCCCGATGGCACCCAGATCCTGTTCGTGGCCATCGATCCGGTTGGTCCATCGAACGGCGGGATTTCCGGTGATCTCATGATCGTGAACCTGGATGGCACGGGCCAGCGTCAGCTCAACGCGGAAGGTACGAAGGTGGTCGCCACGGTCCGCTCGGGGCGGCCGATGGACTGGTCACCGGACGGCTCCGTCATCGCCTTCGCCGCGGTAGAGGGCGACCTGGACCAGGGACGAAGCGCCGTCTACCTGATCCCGGTCGATGCCGGCGAGCCCGAGCGGGTCACTGAGCCCGGCGACGGCGTGCAGAGCGTGGACTGGGCACCGACCGGCAACCTCATCCTATCCGGCGATTCGCGTTCGATGTGGACGCTGGACGCCTCGAACCGCGAGCGTCACACACTGTGGACGTCGACGCCCGATGACCCTGCGTGCTGCGGGACGTGGTCACCCGATAGCCGGTTGATCCTCTTCGAGCGCGGTCAGCCCGGTCGCCGCGACCTGTGGACCATGCGGTCCGACGGGACCGTGGTCGGGCAGGTGACCCGCACGCCGGCGGACTACGTCTGGTACAGCTGGACGATCGAGACCGAATAGGCCGCTATCGGTCGGGGAACAATCTGCGGGTCGTTGCCCCCAGTCGAGGTGAAGGCGCCGTCGGCGCCGGACCTCGGAGGGCGGGAGCGATGGGCTACTCGGTCGAACATCCACGGGCTTGGCGCGTTCTCGGGCTGATGGCGGTCGTCGCGCTCCTCGGTGCGTGTGCCTCCTCGGCGGTCCCGAGTGGCTCGGTCCCATTGACGCCAGGGCACTCGTCCCTCCCCTCCCCTGCGTTGTCGCCGAGCCACACGCCCCTGCCATCCGTAGAGCCGTCGCTGCCGCCGTCGGTCAACCTCCAGGGCCAGCTCTTCGTGGCCAGCCTGACCGGCGAGCACGAGCAGTACTTCGTGATCGTGGACGGCGAGCGCCGGGAGATCTTCGAGGCGGAGGGCTGTCACCCGTGCGTCGGTGTTTCCCCCGACGGCCGCTACTTGAGCCACCCCTGGATCACGCCGAGCGACGGGTTCTCCGCCGCGGTGTACGACGTCGTCACCGGCGAGACTGCCGAGCTGCCAATTCCCGAGGGCTTCAGTGCGCTGGGTCCCGGCGCGATCTCCCCGGACGGCAAGCGGCTCGCCCGCCACGGCTGGAGCGATACTGACCCGACCGTCGACGGCATCTACGCCACCAACCTCGACGGTTCGGACCTGGAACTCGTTGAACGGGTGACGGACGGCCGCGGCCGCGATCCGTTGTGGTGGTCGCCCGACGGCAAATGGCTCCTCGTCTGGAGCGAGGACCCGACCGCGACCAAGCAGAGCCACCTCGGTGACCTGTACCTCCTGCCCCTCCGCGGTGGAGGTGCCCGGATGATCAACCCGTCCGAGACCTCCGTGCAGGCGATCATCCACTACGGCACCGCGGCGAGCTTCTCGTCGGACGGGACGCGGGTCGCGTTCGTGGGGCTTCAAACTGACGATCCGGAGCAGTCGGCGGTCTTCGTCGCCGACGTTGCGAGCGGCGCGGCCACCCAGCTGACCGACTGGGCCATCGGCACGTGGGCCGTGCTGTGGTCGCCGACCGAGGATCTGATCCTCGTCGACCGGAACCGATGGCCGGGGCGGACGTTCTCGATCCTGCGACCGGACGACAGTACGGAGCGGGAGCTCTGGTCGTCGACGGCGGACGACGCGGGCTGCTGCCCGACGTGGTCGCCTGACGGAGAGCTCATCCTGTTCCAGCGCGGCGCCCGGGACGCCATGCAGCTGTGGCTGATGGACCTCGACGGCAAGGTCCACGGCCGGTACGACGGTGTCGAGCCCGGGAACTGGATGTGGCAGATGTGGACGCGCCTGGCCGAGGCCGGCTAGGCGACCTCGGCCGGCCCCGCGCCGTTCCCGCGAGGCGACACAAACGGTCGCTGACATTTGACGGATCAGGCGAGGCAGGGAAGCATGTCGGCGATGCACCGCACCCTCGTGACCCTTGTTTCCCTGTGCCTTGCTGTCTTCGTCCTCGCCGGGCCGGCGCTGGCTGACGCGCAGGCGCCGTCTCGACCGGCGCTCGCGCCGAGTGCCAAGCCAGCCCAGGCGCCCAAGCCGGCCCCACCCCAGGCGTACGTCGAGGGGATCGACGTCAGCCACCACCAGGGCGCCATCAACTGGCGCCGTGTGGCGGGCGCCGGGAAGCGCTTTGCCTTCGTCCGCGCCAGTGCCGGCACCCTGACCGCCGACACCACCTATGCGGCGAACCTGTCCGGCGCGCGAGCCGCGGGTCTGGCTGTGGGGTCGTACCACTTCGCCAACCCGGACACGGCCGCCGGGGATGCCGGCAACGAGGCGGCCTGGTTCCTGCAGAACGCGTCGATCGCTTCGGGTGACCTCCTGCCGGTGCTCGACCTCGAGGTCTCGAACGGGCTTGGCCCAGCGGCACTCACGGCGTGGGCCCAGACCTGGCTGGCGGAGGTGTGGTCCGAAACGGGCGTCCGCCCGATCATCTACACCAACCCGAACTTCTGGTCGACGTCGATGACCAACACCGACTGGTTCGCGAAGAACGGCTACACCGTCCTGTGGACCGCCCACTGGACGACGGCGAGCCAGCCCATCGTCCCGGCCGGGAACTGGGGCGGGTACGGCTGGTCGTTCTGGCAGTACTCGAGCACCGGCAAGGTGTCGGGGATCAGGGGAGCCGTGGACCTCGACCGGTTCAACGGCACGGGGCTGCCGGCGTCGCTGTTCGTCCCCTGACCCTCACGCGTTCCTGGCGTCCCGGTAGATCGCCCAGGTAGCGCCGCCCAGGATCAGCGCCAGGCCGATGCCCTTGGTCCCGATGAGGGCTGAAACGGGTGTGCCATGCCACAGCACGTCCGGCACGAGTGCGAATACCAGGATCAGCGCGTCCATCGCGGACACCAGGGCCGGGTTCGACGTCTTGTTGAACGCTGAGATCAGCAACGCCTGTGCCGGAAGGTTGAGCGTTGCCGCCAACGCCGCCCAGAACAGGAAGGCTAGGGCGGTGGGGGGCTGAACGGAACCAAGTCCGTCCCCAGGGATCGACACCCCGAGCAGGACGGCGATGATCGGTGCCACGATCAGGGCCACCACCGAACCCAGGAACGTCAGTTCCAAGGACGTCAACGCCCGCCCTTCGACTCCCTGCACGTACTCCCGCTTGAAGACCGTCGCCATGAGGTTGCTGGCGGCGAACGAGACGGCAGCCAGCGCTGCGTACACGGCCGCCAGGAAGCCGGCCGTCGCGACCTGCGGGTCCGTGTCCGGTTCAACCGCGACGAAGTGATACAGGTAGATGCCGATCAGCAGCACGACGAGGGCAAGCGCAAAGGGCCAATCCCACAGCTTGCCCTTCGTCAGTGGCTCCCGCAGCGGCAGCGGAAGACGGGCGAGGACATATGCCGCGCCGATGTGGAGCATGAACACGGTGTAGGTGTGATTGAGGCTCGGACTGGTGCTGAAGGCCAGGATCAGGAGGACCGTCGTCGTGGCAAACAGCACGCTCCGGATCAGGTATGGCACGACCGTCAGGTTTCGCAACGACGGGGCGGGCTGGCGGAGGTAGGCGAACGCGCCGAAGCAGGCGACGGTCATGATGATGAAGCGGGCGACGTACGTCGGAAACGCTCCGAAGATGGCAGCGGCCTGGTACAGACCGAGTTCGGAGACCGTCAGGTAGAGCGCGGCTAGTACGGCAGGTCGGACGCCGGGGTCGATCGCCATCCAAACTAACTCTCGGTGGAAGGTGATCCGGCGTCGATGCCGAGGTCCGCGTCGCGCCCGGGGGTCCTCGAGCGACCGTCCGCAGGCGCAAGCGGCGACTGATGGTCGCGATCGTACCACCCGCCCTATTCGGGCCAGCGACCCACGGCCTCAGCCTCGCCTGGCGATCGACGCGAGCCAGGCCTCGCGGTCGAGCGGACTCGGGCCGGAGCGCGGGCGCCTCGGCGGGTTCTCGCCGATCGGCTGGTAACCGCCGGGGCGGGATTCGAGGATCCCCTCCCCCATCGACAGGCCCGGCAGCTGGTGCTGCAGCGGTCGGACCCGGGCGACCGGCAAGACCGCGCCGACCCTCGACAGGCCGTTGGCCGAGAACTGCCCGGTGACGCGGCCGCCGAGCCGGCCGAGGACGGCAAGGACGCCCTGCGCGGTCGACGACGGGACCTCCAGGGCGAGGTCGGCGAGCGGTTCGCAGACCCAGGTCCCGGCGCGGTCGAGGGCCGTCGCCAGGACGAGCTGGGTCAGGCGTCGGAAGTCGGCAGCCGACGTCCCCGGTGCGGCATAGCCGCTGTCGGTCACCGTCACCCGGCAATCGGTGACCTGCCAGCCGGCCAGGCCCTCGGTCAGCGATTCATGGACGTACGAGGCCATCTGGGTCGAGAACACATCGGGCGTCTTGTAGAGATAGAGCGGGATGAGGCGGGCCTCGACGTCGGTCCTGACCTCGACCCCCGATCCCACGGGCGCAGGTTCGATCCGCAGGGCCAGGGTTGCCGCGAACGGGTTCGTGCTGAGTGGCGAGCTGCGACCGGTGATGTTGGTCTTCGTCGCCGCACGGATGATCTCCTCGGCCTCGCCGACGCGCGCCGGTCGCTCGATGCAGACGGTGGTCGTCTCGCGGAAGTCGGCAGCGATCCCGTAGTCGCGCTCGAGCGTCGCCTGGATGACTTCCTTCTGGACTTCGCCGTAGAGCGACACCGAGATCTCATGCAGGTGCTCGTCCTGGCGGACGTCGATCAGGGGATCCTGTTCGGCGAGCTGGGCCAGTGCGGCCCGGAGGGAGCCCGACTGCTCGGGCGCACGGGGGAAGACCACCGCTTCGAGGGTCGGACGTGGAAATCGTGCCGTGACATCCTGGCCCGGCGGCGGCTCGCCGATCGCGTCGCCGACCCGGACGGCACCCAGGCCGCGGATCGTCGCCATCTCCCCGGCGCGGAGGGTGTCGCGTCGCGGGGCGCCCGCGGGGGCGAAGACCTTGATCGACGTCGGCTTCCCCTCCTCCCCACCCCCAACCCGCACCCGCTGGCGTGGGCGAAGCGTGCCGGCGAAGAGACGGGCGTAGGCGACGCGCTCACCGGACGCCGTCCGCTCGATCTTGAACACGCGGCCGGAGACGGGCGCATCCGGGTCGCCACCGGGGCTCGAGAGGAGCTCATCGATCCCGGCCAGGAGCAGGTCCATCCCGGTCCCGAGGCCGGCCGACCCAGAGAAGACCGGATGAACGACGCCACGACGGGTCTGGACGGCCAGGTGCTCGCGAAGGCGCGGATAGGACAGCCCTGCTTCGTCCCCAACGAAGGCCCGAAGGACGGAATCATCGTGCTCGGCCAGCGTTTCCATGAGCGCCGCCACGTGGGTGGCGTCGGCGGCCGAGAACGAATCGACGGTCGCCTGGCGACGGCCGGCATCGCTTACGCGGGTCAGCGGCACGACCGACGGCGCCAGCCGGCGGGCCATGGCCGCGACGACGCCGTCCGGGTCGGCGCCCGATCGGTCGATCTTGTTGACGAAGATCAGCGTCGGGACGTTGAGGCGCTGGAGGGCGCGGAACAGCAGCGGTGTCTGGGGCTGGACGCCCTCGACCGCCGAGACCACCAGGACCGCGCCGTCGAGCACGCCGAGGACGCGCTCGACCTCGGCGATGAAGTCCGGGTGGCCGGGTGTGTCGACGAGATTGACGGCCAGGTCGCCGACCAGGAACGAGGCAACCGCCGCGCGGATCGTGATCCCGCGTTCGCGCTCGAGGTCGAGCGAATCGGTCTGGGTGGTGCCGGCGTCGACGCTGCCGACGTGCTCGATCGCGCCGGCCGTATAGAGGAGTCGCTCGCTGAGGGTGGTCTTGCCGGCGTCGACGTGGGCGAGGATGCCGAGGTTGAGCGTGCGCATGGGACCGCGACGCGCTGCGGCCCGTCAGTCCGCTGCCATCGCAAACGCCACGCCCTCATCGAAGCCCATCGCGGCACCGGCCGCCCGCGCCTCGGCGAGCGCCATCGGCGCCATTGCGGCCGAAAGCATGGCGAGCGTGCCCTCGAACTGTTCGCGCTCGTCCGGCGGCCACGCACCACCGGCCTTCGCGAGGAGTGACTCGGCGATGCCGATGAGCGTCGCGGCGCGTTCGCGGCGGCCCTGGGCGGCGGTGACCGCGGCGAGGCCATTGATGACCCACGGGGTCGCCATCTCGTCGCGTTTCGCGGTGACGATTCGGAGGGCGTCCCGCGACAGCGCTTCGGCCTGGTCCAGGTTGCCGAGCTGGCGCTCGACCATGCTGAGGTTGGCCGACTCGATGAACACGACGAACTCGTTGCCGGCCGCTCGGGCGCGTTCGAGCCGCTCTCGCATGACCCGTCCTGCGCCGGCGAGATCGCCCGACATCTGGAGCGCGGGGCCCAGGACGTGCTCCGCGCTGGAACGGCCCTCGCTGTCGGGCAGGTCCGTCGTCAGGTCCATCGCCTCCCACAGGAGGCGAGCGGCCGCGGCGGGATCCTCGTTGAGGGCCACTCGCGCGGACCCGGCGAGCGCGAGGGCGACCACGTTCCGGTCACCGCTGCCTTCGGCGAGCCGGCGCGCCTCCGCGTACCGCTGCTCGGCCAGCTCATATCGGCCCGCCCAGAAGACCAGGTAGCCGTGGTCGTAGATCGCCCTGGCGCGCCGGGGATCGGTCGGCACCGTATCCCCCAGGGCTCGGCGGAACCAGGCGTCGCCGTCGTCGATCCGTTTGGTCGCCATCCAGAACGGCACCAGCGCCGTGGCGAACCGGTCGGCCTCGTCGAGCCGTCCCTGGTCGTGCAACCAGGTCATCGCTTCCCGCATGTCCGCGTACTGCCGCTCGATGCCCTCCACGGCCGAGGCGTCGTCCCCGCGGCGCATCCGGGCGCGGCCGTCGACCGCGGCGGCGAGGAGTGAGGTGGCGGTCTCGGCGTCCACGTTGGCGATCCTAGCTCGCGCCGTCGGTCGGAGGACCAAGGAACGCGCAGGCGTCTTCCGCGAACCGGGCGTTGCCGCCGTGGCCGGCTTCCGGGTAATCGATGTGGCGGGGGTTCGGCAGGCCCTCGACGAGCTCGCGGGTGAGGTCTGGCGGATAGGCGGCGTCCCGGCCACCCGAGATGACGAGCGTGGGGCAGCGGATCCCGCCGAGGGCCTCGGTCGCGTCGAGCGTGTCGTCGGCGTACGCGTCGAGCTTGAGCACGCGCAAGTCGGAGAACCGGCCCACCACGTACGGACCCAGGAGCCACGCCGCCGCGCCGCCGATAAGCGGGTGGTTCGGCAAGGCCCATCGTCCGATCAGCGCATAGCCGCTGCGCCAGCGGCCGGCCAGGAAGTGGTCGACCGCTCGGCGCTCGAGCTCCGCCGTGTCGGGAGGCACGCGATGGCCGGTGAACCCGAGCACCAGCCGGTCGACCAGCTCGGGATGCCGGTTGGCCAGCCACAGCGCGTAGCCGCCGCCGGTCGAGAGCCCCATGACCGCGACGGCGGTCCCCCACTGCTCGCGGATGACCGTGGCGTAGTCGTCGGCGATATCGGCCGCCGAGCTGCCCGGGGGCAGGTCGGCCCGGCGACCGACGCTGACGACCGTCAGGCCATGCCGCTCGATCGGTTCCAGCCAGCGCTTCCACGACCGGCGGATCGAGGCCGGCTTCTCGACATCGGCCGTGAACGAGAGTCCGGGCATGTACAGCACGACCCGAGGGCCAGAGCCGATGCGTGCGAACGGATGTCCGGCAGGCAGCCGTCCGGTTTCGATCACTGGGCGAGAGGGGCCACGTTGTGGTTCAGGTGGAAGACGTTCTCAGGGTCCCAGGTCCGCTTGAGCTGGGCGAGGCGTCCGAAATGGGCGTCGCCGTAGATGAGGCGCGAGTGTTCCGGGCCGGCGTCGGCGTTCTCGTTGGCGTAGCGGCCCAGGGTCGCATTGGACTCGACCACGGCCATCGCCCCGCGCACCCAGTCGCGGTTCGCCTCGTCGAGTGCCGGGTCGGTCCAGGACGAGTCCGCGCCGAGGTCGAAGACGGCGGCTCGTCCGGCGTAGGCGGTGGCATCCTCGGGCACGCGGCCGATGGCGCCGCCCAGGGCCGTGATCGAGAACGTCCCTTCGCCGGGTGCGGCGCCCACCAGGTCGACTAGCTCGTCGAGCGATGCCGGTCGGATGTCATCCGCGTTGAAGCCGAGGATGAACGACCGGCTCCCCCAGCCCAGCACGAGGTCATGGGCGGTCTGGACCTCGAGGTACGGCGCGGACCCCACGGTCGTCGAGATGGGCTTCGGCCCGGCGTTGAGCCCCGCCGTGTCGCGCTCGACGGCGTCTGCCGCCCCGCTGTGGTTGTAGGCGATGTAGGCGCTCGGCTTGCCGGCGATGCTCTCCGGCGCGCTGCCGTCCGTCGCCCCTCGGTCGATGCCGAAGATGATCGACACCGTCTCCGGCGCTCGCGGTGCGTACTCGCGGAAGACCGCCCACGCTTCCTGGATCTGGTCAGCCGAATACAGCAGCACGCCCCGGTTGAGGTTGGGACCGAACTCGTGGAGCCGGAACTCGAAGGCGGTCACGATCCCGAAGTTCCATCCCGCGCCGCGCATCCCCCAGAACAGCTCGGGCTCCTCATGTTCGCTGGCGCGCACGAGCCGGCCGTCGGCCGTGACCAGCTCCACGGCCGCCACGTTGTCGATCGTCAGCCCGAAGTGCCGCTGCAGCCGGCCGGTGCCACCGCCGAGCGTCAGCCCACCAACCCCGGTATGGCCGACGACACCGACCGGGCAGACCAGACCGTGCGCCTGCGCGGCGACGTCGAGCTCGCCGAGGAGTGCCCCACCGTTGGCCCGAGCGGTCCGACGCCCCGGGTCCACCTCGACACCGCGCATGGCCGACAGGTCGACCACCAGGCCACCGTCGCCACCCGCGATCCCGGCGGCGCTGTGCCCACCGGCGCGGACGGCGATTTCGAGTTCGCGGTCACGACCGAAGGCGATCGCGGTCGCCACCCCGGTGGCGCTGGTGGGCCGGACGATGACGCCCGGCCGCCGATCGTGGATCCCGTTCCAGAGGCGTCGGGCGTCGTCATAGGCCGCGTCAGCCGGCGTGATGACCTCGCCGTCAAAGGTTCGGCGCAGTTGATCGAAGTCGCGAACGAGCGTTTCGGGCACGTGGACCATCCTCCTGCCTGTCAACGAGGTAGGCGCGTGTGCTCCATTGTCCCCGACCACTTCAGATCGGGGGCAGCGAAGAGCCCGCCGGGCCGATACGACGGTCCCGGCGGGCTCGGGTAGCAGAACTAGCTGGCGAGGAAGAAGGCGATCCCGCCCTCCCCGATCGCGGCGATCCCGACGTGCCCGGTCTCCGGGTCGACCCGGATCACCGGTGCGTATGCGTCGGAAGAGTCTGGGACGACATCGCCGGTCCAGGTGCCGCCATCGTCCGTCGAGACGAAGTGGCGGATGACGTCCGTGGCAACGGCAACGTGGACGTCACCGGTTGCGACGTCGAGCGTCAGCGAGCTGCCGCCAGCCTCGCGCGTCACGCGCTCGGTCGTCCAGGCACCGTTGGCGAGCGTGGCGACATACGTGCCGTCTGCGGGCCGTGGCCCCGGCGAGGTGCAGCCACCGATGTCGCTGTTCTGGGTCCAGGCGATCATGGGTCGATTGCCGGGAGCGAGGACCAGCTCCGGCGAGCCGGCCGAGAAGTCGACGTCTGCGACGACCTGGCTCGTGACCTTGCCGTTCCGGATCTCGCCGTAGCGGACGGCGTCGTTCGCCACGTAGGCGACGCGCGGCACGCCGTCGTCGCCGATCCGAAGCGAGCCGGTCCCGACGTTGGAGACCTGGATGCGCGTCGTGTCGTCGCCGTTGATCCGGAGATAGAAAAGGCCTTCGTTCCTGACGAGGGCGTGGATGACCTCATCGACGATTCGGAGCGCGACGAGGACGTCGTTCTCGTCGCCGATCTGGCGTGGCGTCGTCCAGCCCCCATCGACCATGGGGAACGTGACGAAGCCGCCAACGTGGCGGACGTCCTGGCCGCCGCAGCCCTCGTCGAGCGGCACGTAGCGGTTGAAGCCGACGTAGACGCGGTCGCCGTCAACGACGACCTGCGGCTCGGTCTCGATCACGTCGATGGCGGGTACGATCGACTCGGAGAACCAGGTCACGCCGTCGGTGGACGTGGCGTAGGTGAGGTGGCCGTCGCAATCGGCGGCGATGTGGAATCGTCCGGTCGCGTCGATCGTTGCAACGAGGCCAATGCAGTCGATGGTGTCGATGGCGATCCGGCGGGACCAGGTGATCGGCGCGGAGGGGGTGGGCGTCGGGATCGGCGCCACCGAGGGCGGCGGATCGCTGGGCGCCGGTGAGACCGGAACGCTCGGCGTCGGGGTGCTGGGAACGCTCGGCGACGGCGATCCTGTTGCACCCGGAGCCGTGCACGCGACGAGCGTGATGAGGAGGGTCGCAAGGACAAGGGCAAGGCGCGACATCTTGATGAACTCCGTTCACTCTGGCGGTCGGTTCACCGCCTCGACCAGTAGACGTCGGCGGGGGGTCCCGTGGAGCGCGACGGATGTCCAGAAATGGGCGGCGGAATGTCCATCGCTCAGCGGGAACGAAACGGCTGCCACGGGCGTAGGAGGTGTCGTGGCACGTTCGAAACTGCCGGCGGTCCTGCTCGCGATCGCGGGCTCCATGGCGTCGTGCGCCGGACCCGTTGGCCCGGCAAGCCCGGCCGTCGCCGCGACGGTCCGATCGACCGCGACGGCCCTGCCCTCGCGGATCGTCCATACCGGCTTCGTTCCAGTCGTCACCGGCGAGCCGATCCGGCTCGCCGAGCTGTCCGGCCGGATCGTTTTCGACGACTTCGAGGACGTGTTCGTCATGGACGTCGACGGGTCCAACGTGGTCAAGGTTGCGGGCGAACCGGGCTCGGAGTTCGACGGCGCCTGGTCACCCGACGGCAAGTGGGTCGTCTACCGAGACTCGACGCGAGGCATCAACGACGACGACGAGATCTACGTGGTGGCGGCCGACGGCTCGGCGCGGCGGAACATAACCAACCATCCGGCCAACGACTGGGGCCCGGACTGGTCACCCGATGGATCGACGATCGCCTTCAACTCGGACCGCGATGGCGGCCCGCTCCGTGGCTACCTCGTCGATCCGGATGGCTCGAACCTCCGCGCGCTTGGGGTCGACGGCTGGGTGGAGTACCTGTCGTTCTCGCCGGATGGCACGAGGGTCGTGTACGAAGGGCACGCCGCCGGCGACTACGACGTCTACGTCGCCGATATCGCCACGGGCGAGGCCCGGCAGCTGACCGATAGCCCGGGTGGCGACGGCTGGCCGGCATGGTCGCCCGACGGCTCGATGATCGCCTTCACCTCGGAACGCGACGACTGCCTGTTCCTGCCATCGGACCAGGAGTGCCGGCGGACAGGCGAGCCAGACGACCAGTACCGCGACGTGTGGATCATGAACGCCGACGGCTCGGACCAGCGTCGCGTCACGACCGAGCTGGGCCAGTTCGTCGCCTGGTCGCCCGATGGTCAGTACCTTCTCGTCTCTGGTCGTGCGCTCTACGTGATCCGGCCTGACGGAACTGGTCGCCTCGAGCTTCGCGCCGACGGCATCGACCTGCCGCTGGGCGGCATCCCGGACTGGCGCTGAGTTGTTGCCCTACAACCGGAGAAGATGAACACGATCGGCCGGTTGGATGTCGCCATGGACTCCCTCCCGCAACTCCACTGGCCCGCCATAGGTCACTGTTCAGCGCCTCGACGCTTCACGCTCGTCGCCGTCAGCTTGCGCCATCCGCCCGCCCGGTTGTGGGCGATGATCTCCTTGAACATCGCCGTGAGCGCCGGCGCGTTGATCTGCTCGCCCTGGCGTATCGAGATCTGGCGGCCCGTCTTGTTGCCGTGACCGGCGGTGATGATCCCGTCGGGATCCGAGACAAGCGGGTCGTACAGGAACACGTTGACGTGGTCCTTCGCGGCGAGCAGCGCGCAGACGTTGCCGTCGAGCACGAAGTACGGCTGGACGGTGCGTTTGATCGTCTCGACGACGTCAGGATCGGCGGCATGCACCAGTTCCCTGACCTCCTGGCAGATCTGTTGCTGCCACCCGGGCAGTCCACGGATGTAGTCGTCCACGCGGGAATCGGTCACGTAGCTCACCCCTTGACCACCCCCAGCGGGCGCAACCGGGTCACCGGCCGCACCAGGTCTGCCGATTGCGCCATGACGCTCTCGATGTCCTTGTAGGCGAAGGCGGCTTCCTCGGCCGCCGTCTTCGGCTCGTTCGACAAGAACTCGATCCCCCACTCCGCCATCTCGGCGAACACCTCGTCGGATCTCTTGAGGCGCTTGGCGGCGTTGCGGCCCAGGACACGGCCGGCGCCGTGCTGGCAGGTCTCGAACGATGCGGGGTTGCCGAGGCCTTCCCCGACGTATGAGGCCGTGCCCATCGAACCCGGGATCAGGACGGTGTCCCCCGCCCCGGCCCGCACCGCGCCCTTGCGGTGGACGATGCCCCGGCGTTCGGCGTGCTCTTCCGGCGTCGCGTAGTTGTGGTGGATGTCGACGAGCCGCTCGAAGCGATGGAGCGAGGCGTGTTTGCGGAAGGCGGCTTCGACACGATCCATCATCTGGCGCCGGTTGAGCTCAGCCCAGCGGAGGGCGAATTCCATCGACGCCCAGTAGGCATGGGCATCGTCGTCGGTGTCGAACCGGAGGTAGGCCAGCTCCGGGTCCGGCAGCTCGCGCCGATCGCGGTTGCAGATCGCCAGGGCCCGCTTGGCGAACAGGTCGCAGATCTGCTTGCCCAGGTTGCGCGACCCGGAGTGGAGCATGAAGTGGACCAGGTTGTCTTCGTCCCGCTGGACCTCGAGAAAGTGATTGCCGCCACCGAGGGTCCCGAGCGAGACCGTCGCCCGGTCCACCCAGCCACGGGCGATCGCGGCCGGCACGTCGACGCCCATCAGCTCCAGCATCCGGTCGCGTCCCATCGGTGCCGCCTTGTGGACGGCGAAGCCGGTGGGCACGTCGCGCTGGACCTGGCGGAGGACCGCTCGCAGCTTCTCGGGCGTGAGGCTGTCCTCCCAGACGAGGTTGGTCCGGGCGAGCTGGACGCCGCAGCCGATGTCGACGCCGATGGCGTAGGGCACGACGGCGCCGTCGGTGAAGAGCACGCCGCCGATTGGCATCCCGAACCCGGAGTGGGCGTCGGGCATCAGCGCGGCGTGGTCGACGGCGACGTCCAGGTTGCCGAGATTGCGCGCCTGCCGGAGCGCGGACTCCTCGACGTCGGTCGCCCACGAGTAGATCGGCAGGCGGGCGCCCTCGATGATTTCCATGAGCGGCTGAGCGTACCCCGTTCGGGAGCTGCCCGAATCCGGTTCGGCGTCGCTAGTCTTCGCCCATGAAGCTCGTCGTCTCCGCGTTCATGACGCTCGACGGCATCGTCGAAGCGCCCGGCTTCGACGAGCACCGGAGTGGCCGCAACGCCTGGGCGTTACGCGTCCAGTCCGATGAGGATCAGGCGTTCAACATGGCCCAGGCCATGGAAGCCGAAGCGTTCCTCCTGGGTCGCCGGACGTGGCAGATCTGGGCCGCCTTCTGGCCGACGGCCACCGCCGATCTCCCACTGACGGGGCGAATGAACAGCATCCCGAAATACGTCGTCTCGAACACGCTCCGGCGAGCCGACTGGAGCAACACCACCATCGTCTCCGGGGACATCGCGGCAGAGGTCAGAAAGCTCAAGGCGCAGCCGGGCGGTGACCTGATGGTGTACGGCAGCCCGGACCTGGTCGACGAGCTCCTCCGGCACGACCTGGTCGACGAATACCGGCTGCAGATCTACCCGGTCATCCTGGGGAGTGGCAAGCACCTGTTCCGCGATCGGATCGACACCTATCACCTGCGGCTGACGGATTCCCGCGCCTTCAAGTCGGGCGTCGTGCTCCTCACGTACGTGCCGGATCCGGAGGTTCCAACGAGCCGCTTCGTCGAGGAGTACCGGTGGACGGGTGAGCAGGTCCGTTCGCTGCAGGCCGCCGAGGACTTCGACCGAACGCTGGCCACCGTGCTGTTCGCCGACATCGTCGACTCGACGGGCCGGGCGACGGCCATGGGCGACCGTGCCTGGCGGAAGCTGCTCGACCATCACCATCGGCTGGTCCGAACGGAGATCGAGCGTTGGAACGGTGGCAACGTGGAGTTCACCGGCGACGGCGTCATGGCGATCTTCGACGCTCCGACGCGGGCCCTGCGATGCGCCTTCGGCCTGGTCGACGCCGCGCGCAGCATCGACGTCGAGATCCGCGTTGGGCTTCACACCGGCGAGATCGAGCGCCGCGAAACCGGGATCGGCGGGATCGCCATCCACATCGCCGCCCGGCTGCTGGGTTCGGCCAGCCCCAACGGGGTGGTGGTGACGCGAACCGTCCGCGACCTTGCGACCGGCACAGACCTCGTGTTCTCGCCCCTCGGCGAGGTCAGCCTCCGGGGCGTTTCGGGCGCGTGGGACCTCTTCGAGGCCGCGCTGAGCTAGACCTACTCGCTTTCGAGCTCCAGGAGCTGGTCCGCCGCCGTCCTGTTCCCAGTTGCCGCCAGGCGGCGGAGCTCGTCCAGGTCGCCGCGCTCGGTCGCCAGTTCGATCAGCTGATCGGCCGCCGTGGCGTTGCCCGCGTCGGCCAGCCGGCGCAGCTCGGCCATGTCCCCCAGTTCTCCGGCCAGCTCGATGAGCTCATCCACCGCGTCAGGGTCACCACGATCCGCCCGTTCGCGCAGAGCGTCCGCGTCAGCCGACATCACCACTCCCACGTCGATTCGCACCATCCTACGCTCGGATGGAAACCGCGCCGCCGGTCGGAGCTGATCTTGGCCAGCGGTGTGTGGGTTTCCCGTCACCTACCCGCCTCCTGATTGATAAGCAGGTGATCGGCGGTCCAACGAGCAAGCAGCTCGCCATCGCGTGCTCGATTCCGCATCACGGTCAGGAGCGAAGCCCGCTGGGACCTGCACAGCAGTCAGTCTGCGGGTACCCGATGGGAAGTGATTGTTCGGTAGCCTTGTCGCATGACCGACCGGCTGCGGGTCATCCTCGAGGTTGGAAGCAAGCGGAGGGTTGCTGCAGGGGCCATGGACTGGCCCGGCCTCGATCGTTGGGGCACGTCCGAAGAGCGTGCCCTCGAGAGGCTATCGGCGTACTTGCCGCGCTACGAGGCCGTCGCCGGCCGGGCCGGTCTCGGGAGGCGATACGCCCGCGCTCGAGACGTCGTCGTCGTCGAGCGCGTCGCCGGCTCCAGCTCGACCGATTTCTGGGGCGTCGCCCACATTCCCTCCCAGATCGAGGCGACTGTGCTCTCAGCGGCTGACCTGGAGCGCCGACTCGATCTCCTGCAGGCGTGCTGGGCCTGGTTCGACGACGTAGCCGCGCGGGTTTCACGCGAGCTCCGCCCGACCGGTCGAAGTGGTGGACGCAGCCGTGAGCAGATCGTCCGGCACGTGTACGCCAACGAACCAGACCAGTACTCCCGGAAGGTCGAGGTCCGGACCCCTCTCGAGGTCGTCTTCACACCGGATGGTCTGGCAGCCCACCGGAATGCCTACCTGGACGCGATCCGCGCCTACAACGCCCAGGGCAGGGCGGCACGAACGTGGCCGATCCAGTTCCTGGTCCGCCGGACCGCCCAGCACGTCATGGATCACGGCTGGGAGATGGAGGACCGGGACACGTCCGCCTGACGCAATCTGTGCGGCCCGTGGCGACGTACCGCTTGGTAACCCCCGACGTCGTACGCCGGCTTTTGTGGCCTGCCCGACCCCGGGAGCCCTGGAAGGTGGGACGACCGATGGAGAAGTCTCTGTACGAGCGGCTCGGTGGCGCCTTTGCGATCGCCGCCGTGGTCGACAAGTTCAGTGACGCGCTGATCCAGAACCCGATCGTTGGCCAGCGATCGGCCAACCCGGCGCTGCGCGAGTGGCACACGGAGAACCTCGCCAGGCTGCCGGGGTTGAAGTTCATGCGGACGCTGTGGGTCTGCAACGTCGCCGGCGGGCCATTCGAGTACAGCGCCACCAGGCCCGGGAGCACCGTGCTGGGCCTGGAGCAGGCGCACCGAGACCTGCGCATCACTCCCCAGGAGTTCGATGAGGTCGCCGCCGAACTCGGACGCACCCTGGATGCCTTCAAGATCCCCGAGCGCGAGAAGGCCGAGGTCCTCGCGGCGTTTGCGGCCCACAAGGGCGAGGTGACAGAAGGCAGTCTGGCGGCCGCGCGCTAGCAACCGAGGTCGAACTACCGAGCAACCGGGGCTTCTGCCCGGCGGTCAGGGCACCGCACGGCCTACGCTGTGCACCGATGACGACGAGACGCGTGACCTGGCGGCGCTCCGACGAGGTCGAGACCGACGAACTCTGCACCCTGGCCGTCCGCGACAACGGGCTGTCGCTGGTCGGCACCTTGATCGGCACGGAGCTCGGGCTGCCCGTCCGGGTCGAGTATCAGGTCCTCGCCGATCGCGCCGGTCTCACGACCGCCGCCCACGTTCGCGACCTGCGCGGGTTCGACACGCGGACCATCACCGTCGAGCGCGACGCCAAGGGCGGCTGGACGATCGACGGCACGCCGGCCAAGGAGCTGAAGGGATGCACCGACATCGATCTCGGCTGCAGCCCCTCGACCAACACCTTGCCGATCCGGCGGCTGCGACTGGCGATCGGCAAGTCGGAGACGATCAAGGCGGCGTGGCTGCGCTTCCCTGAACTGCGCGTGGTCAAGGCGTCCCAGACGTACCGCCGCCTCGACGAGTTCACGTATCGATACTCGAGTACCGGATTCGAGGCCGAGCTGACGGTCGACGACGATGGCCTGGTGACCGACTACGCGGCGTGGCGCCGAACGGGATACTCGTCCGGTCCGGACGACGCGCTCTCCCTCGACGCCGATCGCTGAGTCAGGCTCCAGCGTCCTCGTCGCCTGCATCGGCGGCCGCAGCCTCGGCTTCGGCCGTCAAGGTCGACTGGCTGAGATGGCTCGCCTCCACGACCGTCGGCGTGCCGTCACGATCCTTCCAGCGCGTCTGGATCATGACCTCGTCGGTCTCGCCGACGAGCCGCAGGACGACGACGAAACTCGAGCCGCCGCGCTCGACCGAGTCGACGGTGGCTTCGCTCACCGGAAGTGGCAGCAGCGAGATCACCTCGCCCAGGTTGCGCTGGAGCTCCGGGCTGAACTCCCGGCTGGCGAGCTCGACGTCGCCGGCGACCAGGGCGTCGCACAGGGCCGTGGCGCGCTCGCGGATGGCGTCGGGATCCAAGACTGTCCTCCGTTGGGTGCGACGAATCCTACGCCGGCGGCGCTTCCCGGCGGACGGCTCGCGGGTCCTTGCCCAGGTCGAAGCCCTTGTAGGCCGCCTGGCGGACGAGGCCGTCGCCGGTCCAGCCGGCGAACTCGGCGCGGATCACCAGCTCCGGCCGGAGCCAGTTCGCGTTCTTTAGCACGGCCTTGGGCGGCGGGACCGCGAACGGCGGGTCGTTGGCGGCCAGGGGCGCCATGGCGGCGAGGAGGTCGGCCCGATTGCCGTCGGTGAAGCCGGCCCCGATCTTGCCGGCGTACCGCAGCCCGCCGTCCTCGTACACCCCGACCAGCAGGGCGCCGAGCTCGACCGCCTTGCCGGTACCCACCGCCCAGCCACCGACGACGAGCTCCTGCTCCGGCCGGATCTTGACCTTCTGCCAGGCCATCGACCGCTTGCCGGGTTCGTAGCGTGAGCGCCGGTCCTTGGCCATGATCCCTTCGAGGCCGCGGACCTTCGCCGCCTCGAAGAAGGCGATCCCGTCGCCCGGGATGTCCTCGCTGAGCCGGACGCGCGGATCTGCCCGCAGGACCGCGGCGAGCTCACGCCGTCGTTGCTCCAGCGGCTCGTCGACCAGTGATCGGCCGTCAACGTAGAGCAGGTCGAAGATCTCGTAGACGAACGGGTTGACGGCACCGCCACTCGCCTTGCCCTTGATCCGCGCCTGGAGCAGGGCGAAGTCGGGCTCGCCGCGGTCATCGAGCGCGATCACCTCGCCGTCGACGATCGCCTGGCGGGCGGCGGTCCAGGTCGGCGGGTCCAGGAAAGGGCCGAAGTACCGCGCCGCGTCCTGCTGGCCTCGCGTCCACATCCGGACGTCGTCACCGTCGACCACGGTCTCGACCCGGAAGCCGTCCCACTTGATCTCGAACTGCCAGTCGGGATCGTCGAACGGCGCCGCGACGAGGGTCGCCAGCATCGGCGGGATGAACTGGGGCCGCACGCGCCTGGGCATGACGTCAGCCTCGTGGTACTTCAGACGTGTCGATGGAGATCGGGCTCCTGGCCTTCGGGTGCATCCTCCCTGGGCGCCTGCTCCCAGCCCATCGCCCTGGCGTCGCGGATCGAGACGTTGAGGTGGACCACCTCGTGCTCGATGTTGCCGATGGCCGAGGCGGGAACGTGGAGCTCCCCTGATCCAAGGCCGGTCGAGACGAGGACGTAGTTCTGACCAACGTCCCGGATGCTGCCCAGGCGGCGACCGTCGTTACCGACGACGATCCAACCGGCCTGGAGATCTGCCATGCGCATCAGCCCGTCACGCTCCGCGATACGTCCCGATACGGTACCGGTGCGTCGCCTGTCGCGTCGGATCACGGCGATTCAGAGCAGGGCTTGCGCTCGGCGGCAGATGCGCAGCAAGAGCCCGGACTTGAATGCGCCTTCGATCGAGCCCTCGACGAACCGATCCGACCGGACGATGGCCGTCAGCAGCCGGCCGAGCTCGTCCGGCGTGGCTGAGGCGACCGCCTCGGGGTCGTCGCGGAGTGCCCGGCCACGGTCCGTCTGGAGCCATGCCCGCCAGTCAAAACCCGTGACGATCCAATCGCCGCGGGCGACGCCCGCTCGCCACGCCTCGGCTGTGGGGCCGAATTCGAACCAGCCCATGGAGTGGACGCCGTCGCGTGGCGGCGGCAGGTCCCAGTGGCCGAAGTCGGCGTCGGGCGCCTCGAGGATCGGAACGAGGTCGGCCAGCGCGCGGAGACGGTCGGCGGGGTCCATCGATCCCGCCATCATGGCCCTGGCACGGGGCGAATTCCGCGTAACGGCGTATTGTTGCCAATGCAACAACCCGCCCGAACCTCGAGGACGCATGAAAGCCTTTGCCCTGATCGCGGCTGACCAGCCGGCAGCCCTCGTCGACCTGCCCGAACCAGAGCTCGCCGCCGATGGCGCGCTCGTCCGAATTCGGGCTGCCAGCGTCAACGGGTTCGACCAGTTCCAGTTCGGTGGCGGCCTGATGGCGATGATGCCGCACGAGCTGCCGACGGTGATCGGGCGCGACATGGCCGGCGTGGTCGTCGCCGTCGGGCCGGATCGAACCGATGTCGCCGTGGGCGACGAGGTGCTCGGCTTCGTCAAGAGCACGCCCCCACTCCACAAGGGGACCTGGGCGGAGCTCGTGGCCGGGGCTGACGACCTCATCCTCGCCCCCAAGCCGTCCGCCCTCGACTGGCATGCCGCCGCAGCGATCGGACTGGCTGCGTCGACCGCCTTCGGTGCCGTCGAAGCGGTCGATCCGGGTCCCGGGGACGCGGTCCTCATCATGGGCGCGACGGGCGGCGTCGGCGCCTTCGCGATCCAGCTCTGCGTGCAGCGAGGCGCCCGGGTGATTGCGTCAGCCAGGCCCCGTGAGGACGACGACTTCGTCCGCTCGCTCGGCGCGGCGGAGACGATCGATTACACCCTGTCCGGCCTTGGCGACACGGTTCGGCGTCTGGTGCCGGAGGGCCTTACCGGCCTGATTGATGGTGTGAGCCGCGGTGAGGCGTTCATGCCGCTGGCGGCTCTCGTCCGTGACGGGGGTCGTGCCGCGACGACGCTGGGTGCCGCCGACGTCGAGGCGCTTGCCGCCCGAGGCGTCGCGGCGACCAACGTCATGGGCGCCCCGACCGCGGAGAAGCTCGCCTCCCTGGCCCAGCAGGCCGCCACGGGCACGCTCCAGGTCCCGATCCAGCGGACATTCCCGCTGTCGGAGGCAGCGCAGGCGGTCGCCGCCTTCAGTGCCGGCACCCGGGGAAAGCTCGTCCTGACGATCGGCTAGCGGGCCATCGCGACGATCAGGCTCGAGATCAGCAGGACGGCGCCGACGGGAGCCCAGATCCGGCGCTCGCGGACACTCGGGGTGATCAGGTTCAGGACGAGGCTGACGTGCTGACACGGCGACCGCCACCCAGACCAGCCAGGGACGTCCGTCGGTCAGCGACGGCGCGACGATGCCGGCGGCGGACAGGACGACCCACCCAAGGAGCGCCAGCACGACGGCCTGGACGATGGCGGCGGCCCGCATTCGCGGTGGGAAGGTGCGGAACCTTCCGCCCATCGCGTACTCGCCCCACGGCGCGCCCATGGCAAGACCAACCTGGAACGCGACGACGCCACAGATCGCCGCCGCGAACACGAACCCGGCCGCGGTCACGATCGTCACGATTGGGTCGGGACGACGAGCACCTTGCCCCGTGCCTGGCCGTCGTCGACCCAGCGCAGCGCGTCGGCGGCTTCGTCGAGCGAGTAGGTCCGATCGATCGACGGCCGGACCGTCCCGGTCTCGACGAGCTGGAGGATCATCGCCACGTCCGCCGGATGGAACGGCTTCCACCAGAACATCAGGCCCATCCGACGGCCGGTCGCGAGCCTGAACGCCGGACCGCCGAGCATCGCGACGATGATCCGCACCCCGGATCCGCCGAGCGTCAGGTACACCCCGCCCCGCTTGAGCGCCCGCCGCGCCTCGAGCATCGAATGGTGGGCGTCGACATCGAGGATCCAATCGTACCGTTCGCCGGTCCTGGTGTAGTCGGTGGCCGTGTAGTCGAGGACGTGATCGGCGCCGAGCGATCGGACGTAGTCCATCTTCGCCGTCCGGCAGGTACCGGTGACCTCCGCTCCGTACGACTTCGCGAGCTGGACGGCGAACGGGCCGACGCTGCCGGAGGCGCCGTCGACCAGGACCCGGTCGCCGGCCTTGGGCGTCCGGCCATTCCTGAGCCGAAGGCCCTGGAGGGCCAGGATCGCCGAGTGCGGCAGCGTCGACGCGTCCTCGAAGGTCATCGCCGGTGGAATGGCCGCCCACGCACGCTGGGGCGCGACCGCAAACTGGGCGAAGGCTCCCAGACCGTGCTCGAACAGGTCCCCGACCACCCGATCGCCGGGATGGAACGACGTCACCTCCGGACCGACGGCGTCCACCACGCCGGCGACGTCGGAGCCGATTCGTCGATTCCGTGGCGCCCGGACGCCGAGGGCAAGCCGCAGGATTCGCCAGCGGGGATAGAGGTTGTCGAGATCGGCTCGATTGACGGACGCCGCGTGGACCCGGACCACGACCTGGTCGCCGGTCGGGACCGGGCGCTCGACCTCCTCGACTCGGACCACCTCCGGCCCGCCGTATCGATCGCGGACAGCGGCCTTCATCGGATGAGACTACGCATCGGTCGATCCTACGACCCACGGGCCGCCCTGCACGGCCCCCGGGCTTACGCGTAGATTGACCCCATGAGCTTTGACGTCGCCGCCGAGGCCTACGACCGCTTCATGGGCAGCTGGTCGCGGCTGCTATCGGCCCAGGTTGCCGAATTCGCCGGCGTCGAGGGCCGTTCCCGGGTCCTCGACGTGGGCTGCGGGCCGGGCGCTCTCACGGGGGAGCTCATCGCCCGGCTCGGCGTCGACGCCGTGTCCGCCGTCGACCCGTCGGCGCCGTTCGTGGCCGCGGCCCGAACCCGCTATCCGGGCGTCGACGTCCGCCAGGCCAGCGCCGAGGCACTCCCCCACCCCGACGATGCGTTCGATGCGGCCCTGGCCCAACTCGTCGTCCATTTCATGACCGATCCCGTGGCCGGGTTGCGGGAGATGGCGCGGGTCACCCGGGCGGGTGGCACGGTTGCTGCATGCGTCTGGGACTACGGTGGCGGTCGGGGCCCGTTGGGACCGTTCTGGGAGGCCGCACGGGAGCTGGACCCGGCGGTGGTCGACGAATCGCGGCTGGCCGGCGCGCGGGACGGCCATCTCGTCGAGTTGTTCGGGCAGGCCGGGCTCCGGGAGATCGAAGGTGGGTCCCTGACGGTGAGTCGCGACTTCGCGGACTTCGAGGCGTGGTGGGCGCCGTTCACCCAGGGCGTCGGGCCGGCCGGCGTCTACGTGGCTGGACGCACGCCTGCCGATCGAGCCACACTCCGCGAGCGCTGCCGGTCGATGTTGCCGTCAACAGCGTTCACGCTGACGGCGGTCGCCTGGGCCACGCGTGGAGCCGTGGGAGACGAGAACGCGGCGAGCGACGCCTACCAGTAGAGTCCGCGGATGTTCCCCGGCTTCGCGCTCGAGCACGTTCGTCTCACCGACGTCGAGCTCCGCGTCCGTCATGGCGGCCAGGGCCCGCCGATCCTGCTGCTTCACGGGCATCCGCGGACGCACACGACCTGGCATCGCGTGGCCCCGATCCTCGCCCAGCGGTTCACGGTGGTCTGTCCTGATCTGCGCGGCTACGGCGAGTCATCCAAGCCGCCCGATGAACCGGATCATGGCCAGGCATCCAAGCGAGCGATGGCGAACGACGCGATCGAGTTGATGCGACGGCTGGGACACGATCGCTTCGCCGTGGTCGGTCACGATCGCGGGGCCTACGCGGCCCTCCGGACGGCGCTCGACCATCCCGCCCATGTGAGCCACCTCGTCATCCTCGACGCGGTGCCGATCGGCGAGGCGCTTCGCCGGGCCGATGCCAGGTTTGCCCAGGCGTGGTGGCATTGGTTCTTCTTCGGTCAGCCGGACAAGCCCGAGCAGGCCATCCTGGCCGACCCAGATGCCTGGTACCGCAACACCCGCGAGGCGATGGGCGTCGACAACTTCGGGGACTACCGGCGGGCGATTCACGACCCGGCGACCGTCCACGCGATGCTCGAGGACTACCGGGCGGGACTGGGCCCGGATCGGGCTGCCGACGAGGCGGACATGGCCGCGGGGCGGACCGTCGCCTGTCCCCTGTTGCTGCTCTGGGCGTCCCGCGATGACCTGGCTGCGCTCTACGGCGACCCGCTCGAGGTCTGGCGCCCGTGGGCACCCGATCTGCGCGGCCACGAGGTTGAATCCGGACATCACATGGCCGAAGAGATCCCGGACGAGCTCGCGACCGCGATCGCTACCTTCGTCGATCCCGCGGGCTGATCCTCAGCCGGGGATCCGCTTCAGGTCCGACCCTGGCTCGGCGACGAGCTCCTCGCCGTTCGCCCAGGCGTGGATGCGGTCGGCGTGGACCTTGATCAGCACGACCTCGGGGTCGTCCGGTCCATCCTCGAACCAGCCTTTGAGGTCGTCGTGCCAGAACTCGCGCTTCAACTCCTCGTCGTCGACCATCTCGGCCGTGCCCTCGACCGAGATCCAGGTGCCGCGCTCGGTGGCGACGTAGGCCAGCTCGACACTCGGGTCGCGGACGATCTCGGCGACCTTGGGGCTGTCGCGGAAGCTGAAGAACCAGCTGTCGCCGTCGAACTCGACATTCCCGTTGTTGGACATCGGCCGTCCGCGCACGCTGCCGTTCGATCGGGTCACGAGCATGCAGATATCGATCTCTTTCAAGAGGCGGGCGATCTCGCGGGTCGCTTCGGGTCGCCAGTCTTTGTCGGCCATCGGGTCCTCCTGCGGAAAATTTCGTGCACAGGATTCCCCGCCGCTGCGCACCGCACCGGAGGCGAGGGCGGCCGAAGCCTCGCAATCGCCTCGCAATGCGCGAGGGGGCTGTCAGGCGGGCTTCTTCCAGGCCGACACGACCTGCCGGCTGTCGCTGGTGAACGGCTCGCGCTGCCAGCCCGACCAGCGACCGTCGAGCTCGAGGCCGGCGAGCTGGGCCATCAGGTCGAGCTCCGATGGCCAGACGTAGCGGAACGGGCCCGACGACTTCTCGATCCCGCCGTCGCGCACCGTGAAGTGGTGGGAGATGAGGCCCTGGTTGGCGACGTCGTACTCGTCGAAACCCCAGTGCTTCTCGCTCGCGTCGAAGACGACGTGTCGCTCGCCGGGTGGCAGGCGCCGGAGGTCCGGCATGCCCACCTCGATCACGAACCGCCCGCCCGGCTCGAGGTGGGTCGCGACGTTTCGGAAGCAGGCGACCTGGGCGGCCTGGGTGGTGAGGTTCATGATCGTGTTGTAGACGAGGTAGGCGAGCCGAAACTGCCCATCGACGCGCGCCGTCGCGAAGTCGCCGATCGTGACGCCGATCGCGTCCCCGCCCGGCTTGGCGCGCATCCGGGCGACCATCGCCCGCGACAGGTCAATGCCGTGAACCTCGACGCCGCGCGCCGCGAGCGGCACGGCGATCCGGCCGGTGCCGATCCCCAGCTCCAGGGCCCGCCCGTCCCCGGCGAGTTCGGCCAGGAAGTCGACGGTTGGACGGACGACCTCCGGGTCGAACATGCGATCGGCGGGGTCGTCGTAGCTGGCAGCCACCGCTTCGCCGAAGTGGCCGTCCTCGTCGTTCACCGGGCGAGTATGCCCCCGGTTCGACGATCAGTCAGGGGCTGGGAAAGGCGGCACAGCAGCGGGGACCAGGATCCGGTGGAGGAAGGCGGCCATCTGCTCCCGGGTCACGGGGCCCGCCGGACAGTAGGTCCACGTTGCGCAGCCGGTCGTGATACCGGCTGCGGCAATCCGGTCGATGTTCGGCTCATGGATGCTGCTGTCATCATCGCTGAAGTAGTTCCGGCCGGCCCCCACCGTCAGCTCCGCTGCCCGGGCGAGGAACGAGGCCATCTGCTCGCGGGTCACGGGGCTCCTGGGGCAGAACGTCGTCGGCGTGCAGCCCGTGGTGATGCCGGCCGCCGCAAGGCGGTTGATGTTGACCTCGTGGGTGGAGGTCTCGTCGTCGGTGAAGTAGTCCGTGGTGGTCGCCGGCAGCGCGAACATCCGGGCCAGGAACGAGGCCATCTGCTCCCGGGTCACCGTGGTCAGCGGGCAGAACGTGGTCGTGGAGCAGCCCGTGGTGACGCCGTTGGCGTACAGCCAGGTGATGTCCGCCTTGAACGACGAGTTGGCGATATCGGTGAACGGCGTCGTCGGGATCAGCGGCGCGGAGAAGGGCGACGTGTTCTGGGCGCCGTCGGTCGCGGTGGCCGTGACCCGTGGTCCGGTGAACAACCCCGGGAAGGTCCACTGGCCGGTGCCGTTGGCAACGACCGTGCCCTCGTACACCCGGCCCTCGTCCTGGCTATCGGAATAGACGTCGACGGCACAACCCGCGCACGCGGTGCCCCGGACCGGACGAAGGCCCGTAACGATGGGCGCGACGATCCCGCCGTTGGCGCCGTTCTCCAGGGCGATGCCCGGTCCGGCGTTGGCGTAGATCGAGTTATGCCGGATCTCGTTCTCGTCGAATGAGACGCCCTCGGCCTTGACGATCCGGATGCCAGCCCCGGCGTTGTGGGCGATCACATTCGCCGCGGCAGGATCGCCCAGCGAGCCGATGTGGGTGCCGCTCATCTGCTGGCCGTCGCCCCGGATCCCGTCCCCGCCGTTGCCCAGCGGCTGTCCGGACGCCGTGGTACCGATCCGGTTGCCCAGGATCGTCGTCTCGACGGCCTGGCCCAGCAGGATCCCGTTATCGGCATTGGCCGAGATGAGGTTTCCGGCGCCCGTCGATGCCCCGCCGATGACGAGGCTGCCGACGCCGTCGACGAGAATCCCGCTCCCACCGTTGCCCAGCGGGGCGGTGCCGTCCGCCGTCGAACCGATCCGGTTGCCGAGGATGGAGCAGCTCGTGCACCCGACCAGGAAGACGCCCGAGTGGGCGTTTCCGCCGATCACGTTGGCGGCCCCGTCGGTGGAGCCGCCGATCGTCCACGAACCTGATTCGACCCAGATGCCAAGTCCATTGCCGCTTGGCAGGGTGCCCTCCGCGGTGCCGATCATGTTGCCGGCGACCGTGCCATTGCCACCGAGCAGGAGGCCGTATGTGTCATTGCCGATGATCTGGTTGCAGGCGCCGGTGCACGGCCCGCCCGGCGTCACCCCGGTCGTGCCGCCGATCATCGTTCCGCTGCCCCGGGCATAGATGCCCGTTGAGGCGTTTGGCCCGATGATGCTGGCGGTCACGGTGACGTTGGCGGAGAGGATGTCGATGCCCACGCCGAATCCGTCGATGACGAGGTTCCGGATCGTCGTTCCAGCAGCGTTGACCGTGAGCCCAATGTCGGCCCCGGTTCCGTGGAGCCGAACGCGCGTCGCGCCGCCGGTGTTGCCGGCGATCGTGACCTGCTGGCTGATCGTGGGCAGAGGCGAAGCAACTGAGATGACCGGTGTCCCACTGCCCAGGGCAAAGCGGATGCTGTCCACCTCCGCCGACCCGGCGCAGCCGCCGAAGATGCCGCCGTTCGAGGCGAGGATGGCGCCCCGGAGGGAACACAGGCCACCGCCTGGATCCTGGGCGTCAGAGGTCGAGTTGACCTGGATGATCACGCCGATGGCTCGGGCCGGAAGTGGCAGGCCCCCGACGAGCAGCGCGGCGGCAGCGATGGCCGCGAGCCAGGGGGCGTTCAGCCGCCGTCTGCGCGGCGACCAGCGTCCCCGGGCCGAGGCGTTCACCCGGCGATCATAGACCTAGGCCACAAGGCGCTTGTACCGGATCCGGTGGGGCTGGTCGGCTGCCGTGCCCAGCTCCTTCCGCCGGAAGGCTTCGTAATCGCTGACATTGCCCTCGAACCCGCGGACCTGGCTGTCACCTTCGAAGGCCAGGATGTGGGTCGCGATCCGGTCGAGGAACCAGCGATCGTGGCTGATGACGACGACGCATCCGGGGAACGACTCCAGCCCGGCCTCGAGAGCCCGCAGCGTGTCGACGTCGAGGTCGTTGGTTGGCTCGTCGAGGAGCAGGACGTTGCCGCCTGACTGGAGGAGCTTGGCCAGGTGGACCCGGTTCCGTTCGCCACCCGAGAGCTGGCCGACGAGCTTCTGCTGGTCCGTACCCCGGAAATTGAACGACGAGACGTAGGCTCGAGCCGGGATCTCGCGGTTGCCGACCTTGATCGCCTCGACGCCGTCGGTGATCTCCTGGAAGACCGTCCGGTCAGCGTGCAGGTCGTCGCGCGACTGGTCCACGTAGCTCATCTGGACGGTGTCGCCGATGGTGACGGTCCCGGCGTCGGGTGCCTCCTGGCCGACGAGCATCCGGAAGAGGGTCGTCTTGCCGGCCCCGTTGGGGCCGATGATCCCGACGATCCCGGCTCGCGGCAGCGAGAAGGTGAGGTCCTCGATCAGGAGCCGGTCGCCGTAGCCCTTTCGAAGGCCCTGGACCTCGATGACCTGGTCGCCGAGGCGCGGTCCCGGCGGGATCGCGATCTCCAGCTCCCTGGACGTGTCCCTGGCGTCATTGGCCTCGGCCAGGAGCCGTTCGTAGGCCGACAGGCGCGCCTTGCCCTTTGCCTGTCGGGCCTTGGCGCCCATCCGGACCCAGTCGAGCTCGCGGGCCAGCGTCCGCTGCCGCGCGTCGGCCTGCTTCTGCTCGCGCGACAGGCGATCGAGCTTCTGCTCGAGCCAGCCGGTGTAGTTGCCGGAGAAGGGCACGCCGCGGCCGCGGTCCAGCTCGAGGATCCACTTGGCGACGTTGTCGAGGAAGTAGCGGTCGTGGGTGACCGCGACCACGGTGCCCGTGTACTCGTCGAGGAACCGCTCCAGCCACTCCACCAATTCGGCGTCGAGATGGTTCGTGGGCTCGTCGAGGAGGAGCAGGTCCGGGTGTCGCAGCAGGAGGCGGGCGAGAGCGACCCGCCGCTTCTCGCCACCGGACAGGGTGCTCACGTCGGCGTCGTCCGGAGGACAACGCAGCGCGTCCATCGCGATCTCGACGTTGCGCTCGACGTTCCAGGCGTCGGCCGCGTTGATCCGGTCCTCGAGGGTGGCCTGCTCGGCGCCGATCGCCTCGTAGTCGGCGTCCGGCTCGGACCACTTCGCCATGACCGCGTTGTAGCGGTCGATCAGGTCCTGGACCTCGCGGACGCCGTCGACGACGTTGCCCTTGACGTCCTTGGCCGGGTCGAGCTGGGGTTCCTGCGACAGGTAGCCAACCGTGAAGCCCGGCGTCAGCCGCGCCTCGCCGACGAACCCATCGTCGAGCCCGGCCATGATCCGCAGCAGGCTGGACTTGCCGGCGCCGTTCGGCCCGATGACGCCGATCTTGGCGCCGGGGTAGAACGAGATCGAGATGTCCTCGAGGACGGTCCGATCCGGAGGATAGTGGCGGGCCAGCTTGTAGGTGGTGTAGATGAACTCGGCGGGCATGGCGGAAAGGGTAGCGGGAGTCCCGCCCGGACACGGTCGACCGTAGACTGGCTGACGTGTCCGGCCCCCAACGGCAGCCCGATGCGGGATGGTCCGTGAGCCCACTGTGGGCGATCCTGTTCGTCCTGCCCGTGGCCGGCCTCGGACTGCTCCTCATCCGGCCGGAAATCGATCTCGAGTGGGAGCACCACCCGAGCCACTTCTGGCTCGTGCTTACGACGGCGGCGGTCAACGTCGCTCTCGCCTACCTCACGAATCTGATCTCCGGCCGCCACCGCGATGCCCGGCTCGTGCTGATCTCGATGGCGTTCCTCGCCAGCGCCGGATTCCTCGGCCTCCACGCGCTCGCGACGCCGGGCGTCCTGCTTCCCCGGCCCAATGCCGGATTCGCGACCGCGACATCGGTCGGCCTCTTCGTCGCCTCGATGTTCTCGGCTGCCTCGGTCCTGGCCCTCGGCGGCGCGCGTGGCCGCCAGGTCCTTCGCGCCCGACGGCCGCTACTAGGTTCGCTGGTCGCCGCGATGCTGCTGTGGGGCGTGGTTTCGCTCGCCGGGCTGCCGCCACTCGGCAACCCGCCGCCTGACACTGAGGCGGTCGGTCTGCTGAGCATCCTCGCGGTCGTCGCCACGGTGCTGTACGCCTTTTCGGCGTGGCACACCTTGAAGGCATACCGCGCGAGGGGCGGCGTGCTGGCGCTTGCGATCGGCGTCGCCCTCGTCCTCCTCGGCGAAGCGGCGCTGGCCGTCGCGGTGAGTCGCAACTGGCGGCTGTCCTGGTGGGAATGGCACATCCTGATGGCGCTGGCGTTCCTGGCGATCGCGGCCGGCGCCCGCGAGGAATACCGCCGAAGTGGCTCGCTGAGCGCTGCATTCGGCGGGTTGTACCTCGACGCAACGCTGGCTCGGATCGACCGCTGGCACGGCCGGGCCATTGCTGCTGTGGCCCGCGCGGAGGGGCGAGGCGCCTCCACGACCGAGGTCCTTTCCCAGCTCCGGCGAGAGGGCGCGACCGCCGACGAGCTGGCGCTCCTGGAGCGCGTTGCCGGCGAGCTCCATCGGCTCGACACGCTGTTCCGGCCGTATCTTCCGTCGATCGTCGCCGATCGGATCCGCAGCGAGCCAGCGGTCGCCGAGCTCGGAGGCCGTGAGCGCGACCTGACCGTCCTGTTCGCCGACCTGGCCGGCTTCACGACGTTCAGCGAAACGCGTTCGCCCACCGAGGTGATCGCGATGCTCAACTCGTTCTGGGCCGAGGTCGTCCCGGTGATCGATCAGGCCGGCGGCGTCGTCGAGCAGTTCGCCGGTGACGGTGTCATGGCGATCTTCAATACCTCGGGCGATCAGCCCGATCACGCCGAGCGAGCCAGCCGGGCGGGGCTTGTGATCACCGAGACGGCCCGACGCCTGGTCACCGCCCACCCGGACTGGCCGTTGTTCCGTGTCGGGGTCAACACCGGTTCCGCGGTCGTGGGAAACGTCGGCTCCGAGGAGCGTCACTCGTTTGCGGTGATCGGCGACACGACCAATGTCGCCGCGCGGCTGCTGTCGGCGGCGGAGGCGGGTCAGGTCGTCGTCGCCGGCTCCACGTGGGCCGCGCTACGGGCGCCGCACGATGGCGTGGCGCTCGGCTCGATCTCGGTAAAGGGCAAGCGGCAGCTGGTCGAGGCGTGGATCCTGTCGAGCATCGCACCGGCCGACGGCGTTGGTGGCGGTGGCGGCGTTGACCGTGGTCCCGCCCCCGAGTGAGGCGTGGTCGGCAAGGTCTTGACATCCACGATTTACGATCAGGACATGAACGAATCTGCCTTGTCCGGGCCAGACCCGGAGACCATCCACCGCTACATCGTCGAGACGTTCCCGGGCGTCCAGGTCGCCAACGCCATGGAGGCGACGTTTTACTCGCTCGACGAGAAGCACTTCCCGAATTTCGCGACGATCGTCACGACCGACGATCACGACCATGCCTCGAACCTGTCGCGGCCGGGCATCTTCCGGCTCAACATCGGCGTCAACCGCCCGACGTTCGAGCGCCTCGTCGGCTCGATGGAGTCGCCCGATTACACGGTCCTCGACCAGATCCTGCCCCACCCGGTCTACGCGAAGCAGCTGTGGCTATCGATCCTCAACCCGAGTGAGGAATCCTGGGAACGCCTCGTCAAACCGCTGCTCGACGAGGCGCACGACCGGCTGGCGGCCCAGCGAGCGCGCCACGCCCCAGCCTGATCGAGCGCCCCCTCGCGCCGGCGATCAGCCTCGGGCGCCTGCGGTCGCGTGGCCCTCGAACGCCGCCTCGAGCTGGGCGACATCCAACTTCCCCATCTGGAGCATCGCCTCCATCGCCCGCTCCGCGCCATCACGGTTCGGGCTGTTGAAGAGCTCGTCCAGGCGGCGGGGAACCACCTGCCAGGACAGCCCGAAGCGGTCCTTGAGCCAGCCGCACGGACCGTGCTCGCCGCCGCCCTCGACGAGCGCCTCCCAGTAGCGGTCCACCTCGGCCTGATCGGCGCAGTCGATCACGAAGGAGATGGCCTCGTCGAACGTGAATTCGGGACCGCCGTTGAGGCCCGTGAAGGGATTGCCGTCGAGCGTGAAGTCGACGGTCAGGATGTCGCCCTTCTTCCCGCCCGGGAAATCTGACGCGGCCGGCGAGACCCGGTCGATGCGGCTGTTCGGAAAGACCTTGACGTAGAACTCGGCGGCCTCCTGGGCCTCCTTGTCGAACCACAGGTTCGGGACGAGCTTCGGCATGCTGGTACCTCCTTGCCCTGTAGACCGGTCATCCCCCGGGAAATCATCGGTCCGTTCGTCCGGAAGTGCGCATCGGGCCGACGCTACCATCCGTCCCGTGGACGTAGTCGTTCAGCCTGCCGCCAGCCGCGCCGAGGAAGAGCAGTCGCTCTCGATCTACAACGAGGTCTGGCCGCGCGCCGCGGTGTCGATGGACGAGGTCGAATCGTTCAAGCGGAGCACCCTCGCCTACGGGGACAACCTCTGTCTGCTCGACGGGCGCCCGGTGGGGTCGGCGAGCATCGTGATCATGCCCCAGCGACCCGAGGTGGGGTTCGCGCTGATCACGGTCCTGCCGTCGCACCGCCGGCACGGCGCAGGGAGCGCGCTCTACCGGGCGGTGTCGACCTGGTGCGCCGCACACGGCCTCGACACCATCGAGGCACGGGTCATGGAGGGGGATGCCGCGGGCCTCGATTTCGCCCTCCATCGGGGGTTCACGGAGATCGAGCGCAACGGTGGCATGGAGCTCGAGCTGACCGGCTACGAGATTCCCGAAACGCCATCGCCCGCGGGCGTTGAGATCGTGACCTGGGCGGAGCGTCCCGACACAGCTCCCGGGATCTACGAGGTTGCTTCCCAGGCCTACCGGGACATCCCGGGCTCGGAACACGAACAGATGGAACCCTACGAGGACTGGCTCGCCCACGACATGCAGGGCTCGGGCGACCGCCCCGATGCCACGTTCGTCGCGCTGGCCGGGGACGAAGTGGTTGGATACGCGAAGCTCAGCCTGACGACCGCTCAGCCCACCACCGCCTTCCACGACATGACCGGTGTGAAGCGGACCTGGCGCGGCAAGGGCGTGGCGGGCGCCCTCAAGCGCGCCCAGATCCGATGGGCGAAGGCGCAGGGCTACGAGCGGCTGGCCACGGCCAACGAGATGCGCAATGAGCCGATCCGGCGGCTGAACGCCAGCCTCGGCTACCAGGAAGTGCCCGGACGCATCATCATGCGCGGCCCGATCCTTTCCGGCTGACGGTGGACCAGGACTCGGCGCCGGACGACGACGGATTGATCCGCCTGCCCTCCGCTGCCGAGCTGGCCGACGTGCGCGCGATGCACGGCTCGAATCGGGCGGCGTGGGACGAGGCCGCGGAGCGGTACGAAGGCTGGTTCGAGGAATCGGTCGCGGAGATCCGCGCCGGCGGGAGCAACCTCTTCCCAGTGGAACGTGAGCTCATCGGCGACCTGCACGGCCGCTGCCGCCGGGCCATCCACCTCCAGTGCGCCGCGGGCCGCGACACGCTCGCCCTCTGGACGCTGGGCGCAGAAGAGGTCGTCGGCGTCGACTTCAGCCCGCGCATGCTCGACCTCGCCGCCCGGCTCACCGCTGCCACCGGTGCGCCCGCTCGATGGATCCTCGCCGACGTCCTCGATGTGCCGGCGGAGCTCGATGGAACCGGCGACCTGGTCTACACCGGTCGTGGCGCGATCATCTGGCTCCAGGACCTCGACGCGTGGGCCGCGACCGTCGTTCGCCTCCTGGCCCCCGAAGGCCGGTTCGTCCTGTTCGATGGCCACCCGGCGGAGTGGCTGTTCGACGTCGACGCGGACGGCCGGTGGGTCGCCACCGACTACGACTACTTCGCCGGCCCGGAGGTATCCAGGGGTTGGTCAACCGGGTTCATCGATCATCTCTCGATCGCCGACGCCGACCAGAGCTGGAAATTCGCCCGGGCCTGGACGTTGGGCGAGGTGGTCACGTCGCTCCTCCGGGCGGGGCTCCGGATCGAGCAGGTGCAGGAGCATCCCGTCGATTGGTGGGGCGGGCACCACGACGCCCGGGCCGATGAGCGTGGCCGCATCCCGTTGTCGTTCTCGATCGTGGGTGGACGCTAGGAGCCGGTCGCTCACATCGACGCGGGCAGGTGCCCCAGGACGTGCTCCAGCGTCGCCACGAGGAGGTCGGCTTCCGGCCGCCCGAAGACGAGCGGCGGACGGACCTTGAGCGTGTTGGCGTAGCGGCCCGTCGTCCCGATCAGGACGCCGTCCTGGCGCATCCCTTCGACGATCGCCTTCGTCGCGACAGGATCGCCCTCCGTCGTGCCTGGCCGGACGATCTCGACGCCGATCGCAAGGCCGATGCCGCGGACCTCGCCGATCACGGGCGCGCGCGTGGCGAGCTCGCGCAGCCGCGACGCGAGGTACTCCCCTACGTGGCCCGCATGGTCGACGAGCCGCTCGTCGTCGATGACCTCGAGGACGGCCAGCGCCGCGGCCATCGCCACCGGGTTGCCACCGAAGGTGCTGAAGAAGTCGGTCTTGGTCGCGAAGCGCGCGGCGATGTCGCGGTGGGTGATCACCGCGGCGACGGGGTGGCCATTGCCCATCGGCTTGCCGAGGGTGACGATGTCGGGCTCGATGCCGAGGCGCTGGTAGGACCACATTCCGGCGCCCGTTCGGCCGTGGCCGCCCTGGACCTCGTCGGCGATCCACAGCGCGCCCCCGTCGCGGGTCCGGTCGACCAGGTCGGCGGCGATGGCCGGGTCAAGGTCGATGATCCCGTCGCTCGTGAGGACCCCGTCGAGGATCGCGGCCGCCGGCCGGTGCCCGGCATGCTGCAAATCGTGGATGGCCGCATCGAACTCCTCCACGGGGCGATTGAACCCCCGCAGCGCATCCGGCGGCCGCCACGTCCGGATGTGGTCCGGCCGCTCGCGGGTGCCCCAGTCCTCGGGCGACAGGGCGGTGATCGCGTCGGTGACGCCGTGATAGGCGTAGTCGGTGGCGATGCCGCCACCTCCGCCGGTCACGGCCCGCGCCATCCGCCAGGCGAGGTCGTTGGCCTCCGAGCCCGAGTTGACGAACATCACGACGTCGAGGTCCGGCCCGGTCGTCGCCACCAGCCGCTCCGCGACCTGCAGGGCGGTCTCGTGGAGGTAGCGCATGTTGGTGTTGAGCCGGCGGGCCTGGCGGACGATCGCCTCGACGACCCGCGGATGCCCGTGCCCAACGACCGGCACGTTGTTGTAGGCGTCCAGGTACCGCCTGCCATCGGCGTCGATCAGCCAGGGGCCCTCGCCGCGAACGAGATGCAGCGGCTCCCGGTACGTCAGCCCGGTCAACGCCGGTCCCAACGCGCGGGTCCGCCGTTCCGAGAGCTCTGGAACGCTCCAGCCGGTGCCGGGCTCCCGACCGCCGAGCTGGCGCGCGACCTCGTCCCAGCCGGCCGACTCGAGCAACCGGAGCACCGCGACGCCCTCGTCCCGGATCCATGCCATCAGCGCGTCCGGGTCTTCGTACAGCGCGCTGCGCGAGGCCGGCACGACGACGGCCGCACACATCCGCGCGGCGAGCAACTCGCCGACGATCTCCCGCTCCTCCGGCTCGAGCGGGGTGACTCGCTCGTAGCCGTCGAGGGCCAGGCGAGCGGCGCGGAACGCCTCGTCTCCGTCGCGCCCGACGACCATCGTCTCGAGCACGGCGATGGGATCCACGACCACGGCCGACCAGCTCGCGTCACCGAAGTCGATGATCCCACTCACCATTCCGTCGGCGTCGACCAGCACGTTGGACGCACACAGGTCGGTGTGGAGGACCTGGTGACGGAGGCGGTCCCAGCGGGGCGTGACGACCGCTTCGTAACGATCGAGGGCCGCCGCGACCAGGGTCCGGACCTCGGCATCGGGGACCGCGTCCAGCAGCGGGCGGAGCCGGAGCGCGTGCTGGGCGTCCCAGAGCATCACCCGTGCCGCAGCTGGGTGCCAGAAGCCCCGGAGCGCCCGGCCCACCCGGGCGGCCATCGTCCCCCAGCCCCGAACGGCGTCGTCGCTCAGCGAAGCGCCGTCGACCGAGGCCTGGCCGGGCAGGCGGTCGTAGAGCCGGACGTGGTGGGTGCCGTCCGGGCCCTGGGTGACCGCGCGATAGGCAACGGGATCGTCCCTGGACGCCCTCGAAGCGGGGACGAGCCAGGGCAGGGCGACCGGGATGCCCGGGTCCAGCCGGGCGATCCGCTGGGCGGCGAGTGCCTCCATGTCGAGCCGTGCCGGCTTCTCCGCCGCGTTCGAGATCTTGAGGACGGCCGGCCGCTCGCCGTCAATCAGGAACGTCTGGTCGCGCTCGCTTTCGGCCGCGACGGCCGCACCGCGCACGCCGAAAAGCTCCATGGCCAGCTCCGCCGCCTGCCCTTCGCTGAAGGCGGGCGGCGCAGCGGTCAGCACCTCGTCGATGGCGTCCTGAATCACCCGTTCAGCATAGGTCGCCAGCGAGGCGGACCTCCGGTCCTCCCCCATCGGGCGCATATCGGGCCATGACCATTTGGCCACGGGCGTGGGAGAGCGGTGCTCTAGCGGCTGAGCCACGGACGTCCATCATCGGCTCCATGCCCACGAAACTGTCCCGCTCTCGAGCCGGTGCAGCGGCACCTGCAGCAGCCACGGCGGCTCGCTGCCGGTGAAGGGCGTGGTCTTCAACCTGCTCGAGGCGGCCGTCGCACGCCAGTACGGCGACGACGCGTGGGACGACCTGCTGGCTTCCGCCGGGCTGGTCGGTGCCTACACATCGCTGGGCAGCTACGCCGACGAGGAGCTCGGCAAGCTGGTCCGGGCGGCGTCGGAGCAGCTTGGCCAGCCACCAGGGGACATCGTCCGGTGGTTCGGGCGCGAGGCCCTGCCGGCGCTTGCCCAGGCCTATCCCGGGTTCTTCGTCGGCCATGCCGATACCCGGTCGTTCGTCCTGACCCTCAACGACATCATCCATCCCGAGGTCCGGAAGCTCTACCCGGGGGCCGACGTCCCGGTGTTCGACTTCGACGAGGCCGACGATGGCACGCTCCGCATGGGCTACGCCTCGCACCGCAGGATGTGCGCCTTCGCCGAAGGCCTCATCGAGGGCGCTGCAGCCCATTTCGGCGAACGGGTATCGATCGCCCAGCCGTCCTGCATGCTGCGGGGCGACGCTCGGTGCAACCTCGTCCTGACCTTCGGCCCACTGGCGGCCGCCTGACGTGACCACCGCGGACCGGTCGCACCAACAGGAGCTCGCGCGGCTCCGTCGTCGCGTCGAGCGCGAACGGCTCGCCCGCTTCGAGGCAGAGGAGATCGCCGAGCGGACCACCCGCGAGCTCTACGCGAAGATTGCCGAACGGACACGGGAGCTCGAGAGCCTGCTGGCCATGGGCCGGGACCTCGCCACCGCGCTCGACAGCCACGACGTCGCCGATGTCATGGCGATGCACGTCGCCCGGGCCGCGGGCTTCGACGAATGCGGCATCTACATGTGGGATCGAGTCGCCAACACGGTCATCACGGCGGGCTACTTTCCAGCCGAGCGGCGGGCCCTGCTCGACATGACCTACTCGCTCGACGAATACCCGGAAACCGGTCGCGTCCTCCACGCCCAGCGCCTGTCCGTGACGCGGCCGGATGATCCGACGGCCGATGCCAACGAGGTCCGCTTCCTGACGAGCCTTGGCGGGACGATGATGATCCAGCTGCCGATCCTCGTCGGCGACCGCGCGGTCGGCACGATCGAGCTTCTCTCGCGGTCACGACACGACCTCGACGATTGGCAGGCGACGCTGGCCCAGACGATGGCGAACGAGGCCGGGATCATGCTCGAGAACGCCCGACTCTACGCCGAGGTACGCCACCAGGCGTTCCACGATCCCCTCACCAGCCTCCCGAACCGGGCCCTGTTCGGCGATCGCCTCGCCCATGCGCTGGCACGGCGTCGGACGGGCGGCCACCTCGTGGCCCTGCTGTTCGTGGACATGGACGACTTCAAGATCATCAACGACACGCTGGGCCACGAGGTTGGTGACCAGGTCCTGACGGCTGCCGCCCGGCGCCTCGAGAGCCTGATGCGGGACGGCGATACCGTGGCCCGGCTCAGCGGAGATGAATTCGGGGTGCTTCTCGAAGACGTGCTCCGTCCTGCGGTGGCCGATGCCGTGGCCGCCCGCGTCGTCGAGGCATTCCAGGTGCCACTCGAGGTCGGACATCGCCAGATTAGGCTGTCGGTGAGCGTGGGCTTTGCGCTTGGCGCCGCGTCCGTCCACGCCGCCGAGGACCTGATCCGGAACGCCGACTTCGCCATGTACGCAGCGAAACAGGCCGGCAAGGGGCGCTACCGGATGTACGACGCCGCCGAGCGTCATGTCGCCGACGAGCGAGCTCGCCTCGAATCGGACCTGCGAGGGGCGGTGGCAGGCGGCCAGCTGCGCGTCCACTACCAGCCGATCATCGACCTCCAGACCGGCGCCATCACCTCCCTCGAGGCGCTGGTCCGCTGGCAGCACCCGGAGCGCGGACTCCTCCTGCCGGGCTCGTTCATCGCCGTGGCCGAGGAGATGGACGCGATCTTCGACATCGGTGCCTGGGTGCTCAACTCGGCCTGCCAGCAGCTCCGCGAGTGGCAGCGCAGCCGGCCCGACCTGTCGGTCTCGGTCAACCTGTCCGGCCGCCAGCTCCAGGATCCCAGGCTCGTCGCCGAGGTCCACTTCGCCCTCGAACGGAGCGGCATCGACCCGTCCACCCTGATCCTCGAGGTGACCGAGACGGTGCTGGTGGCCGATCCCACGGCCGAGGCGGCGCTGCTCCGGCTGAAGGCGCTGGGTGTCCGGCTGGCGATCGACGACTTCGGGACGGGGTACTCGTCGATCAGCTACCTGCGCCGGTTCGCCGTCGACATCCTCAAGATCGACCGCGAGTTCACCCAGGACGTCGAAACGCCCGATGGCGAGGCGCTGTTCAGCGGTATCGTCCAGCTGGGCCGGTCGCTCGGCCTGCACCTGGTTGCCGAGGGGATCGAGGGGGCGGCACAGGCGGATCGCGTGGCAGCGGCAGCGTGCGTCCTCGGCCAGGGCTACTACCTGGGCCGGCCGACCGACTCCGCCTCGATCACGGCGTTGCTCGAGATGGCACGGTCGTCCACGTCCGGTGCCGGACCTCGTCGTCGATCGACCGCGGCCCGGCTGAACGCGACGAGCCACCCGGGCGCTCCGCGCTAGGACGTTATCGGCGGAATTTCGTCCGCCGCGGCACCATCCGCCGAGGGTGGGATCATGACGCCATGACCGAAGCGCACGACCACCACGCCCACGATCACGATCACGATCATCACGAGCACGAGCACCATCACCACGAGCCCATCAGCTACGAGGACGCCGTCGAAGGGCTCCGCGGTGACAAGGACGACTTCTTCCGATCGCACCCGGCAAGCCCGATCCCGGAGGCGGAGCGGGCCCAGTTCGCCGGCCTCCCCTACTACCCCGTGGACCCGTCGTTGCGCTTCGAGGGCCTCGTCCCCCAGCCGTACGTGGGTGACGAACCGGTCCGCTTCGAGATTCCCACGTCCGACGGCAAGCTCCGACCCGCGGTCCGAGCCGGCGTCTTCCTCGTGCCGTTCGACGGTGGCGGCCGAAGCCTGACCGCCTACACCTTCGCCGGCCACGAGGACGGTTCCCTGTTCGTGCCGTTCCTCGACGCCACCAGTGGCAAGGAGACCTACGGCGCCGGCCGCTACCTCGACCTCGAGCCCGAGCCCGATGGCACGTACGCCGTCGACTTCAACCTGGCCTACCACCCGTCGTGCGTGTACGACCCGAAATTCTCCTGCCCGCTGACACCCGCGGAGAACCGACTCCCCGTCCGGATCGAGGCCGGCGAGCGACTCGCGGCCGACCACGGCTGAGGCGGCAGGCATGCCGAAGCCATCGCCGCAAAACCTGTTGCCGATCATCGCCGCCTATCTCCCGATCCCCGTGCTCGGGGCGGCGCTGTCCGCGCGGTGGGACGTTGGTGCGTCACCCGAGGGCGGCGCCGGCGACATGTTCCTTCGTGGCACGGCGCTGACGCCGCCGCTCTTCCTGCCGGCCGTCCTCGTGGCCGGCGCCGCCGCGGCCCGCAGCCCCGAGACCAGGGGGCGTGTCGGGGCGGCGGCCGTTTCCCTCGTCGGCGTGCTGTTCCTGGCCGGCAGCACCCTGAACCTGCCGAACGACTTCGCCGCGGCGAAGGCCGCCGGGACGCCCCTCGCCCTGACGGCGGGACTCGCCGCCGTGCATGCCGCGCTGGGGGCCACGCTGCTGTTCAACGCCGTTCCCCGGCTGCGGGGTCGCATTGCGCAAGCTACGGCGGCGGCCGCCGGCTGATCCTCAGTCGGGCGCGATCCGCTGCCAGGCCAGCCGATCGGTCATTGGCAGGTCGATTGGCTCATACGCACCGGTCATCGGGTCGATCGAGTAGCCGCCCACGTCGGCGGTCCAGAACGCCAGGAAGCGCGAGCCATCGGGCGCCCAGGTGGTGGCCCAGCCCGTGTATGGCAGGAATCGGGTCGGCGAACCGATGTCCCGGCCAGCGCTGCTGCCATCGGCCGGGACGATGCCAAGCCAGGCGTTGCCTTCCTCGCGCCAGCGCTGGGTGGCGATCAACGTTCCATCGGGCGACCACGCTGGCCAGGCTTCCTGGATGTCCTCCACCTGCTGCGAAAGCACCCGGTCGTCGGTGCCATCGGCGTTCAGGAGGTGGACGCGGAACTGGATGGTGTTGGGAAACCCGGTGTCCGGCGGCGCCTGGTCGTTCGGGGGACGCTCCACGGGGTCGACCGTGTGGTAGGCGATCGTCGACCCATCCGGTGACCACGCGGCGCCGAGCATGTCGAACTCGCCATCGACCAGGCCCCGGCCCCGCGGTCCGATCGCCCGAACCGAGGAGCCATCGGCGGCGACGAGATACAGGCCGGCCCGGTCGTTCACGATGCCGCGCACGATGAGCTCGCGTCCGTCCGGGGGACGCCAGACCGGATCCGTGGCCGGAAATTCCAGGGCGAGGACGCGGCTGCCGCTCCCGTCAGCACGGACAAGGGCAATCTGCGGAATGCCGTCGATCCGATAGCCGATCGCAATCTCGTCTCCGCCTGGTGACCATACGAGGCCGTTGGGATCTCGAAGCGGCTCCTCCAACAGCTGGATCGGGCTGCTGCCATCCGCGTTGGCGGCCCACAGATACTCCCTGGTCGGGTTCTCGAACAGCCGGATGAAGGCGATCCGCGTGCCGTCGAGCGAGAACGTCAGACCCACCTCGTCACCGGGGCCGTCGATCAGCAGGCGAGTTGATCCATCGGGGTACGCGAGGTACGCACCGCCCCGGGCGCTGTACGCGATGAGGCCGTTGCCGGCCGGCCCGAACGGGTCGGGCAGGCGGGGTCGCGACCCGACATACGCGACGAGGAGGGCGACCAGGAGCAACACGAGCAGGACCAGGAGCAGGGCGGGCCGCAGGCTCGTCGCGAGCGGTCGCAGGCCGGCCGGCATCGTGAGCCTCACCGGCAGCCAGCGGCCGGGGAACTGCCAGGCCGGCCGCCGCGGCGTCGCGATCGCGACGGCGATGGCGCCCTCGATGTACGCCGGGTATGGGGCGGTGGCCAGGTCGGTGAGCAAGTCGGGCAGGTGCTGCTCGAACTGGCGGTGGGCGGTCATGACGCCTTCCCTCCCGCGACCTTCAGGGATGGCTCGTCGCCGACCACGACCGAGCGCATATCCGCGACCGCCCGGTGGAGACGCGACTTCGCGGTGCCGAGCGGGATCCCAAGCGACGCCGCTACCTCCGGCAGCGGCATCCCCAGGTAGTAGTGCATCACGACGACGGCTCGCCATTCCGGACTGAGCCGGCGGAGCGCTTCGGCCAGGAGCTCCCGATCGCCGAACCCCCCCGTTGCATCGAGGACGATCGGCGTGTGTAAGACGGTCAGCTCCACCTCGTGCGCGCGGCGCCGCCGTCGGCGCGCGATATCGAGGCACGCGTTGACGGTGAGGCGGTGGAGCCAGGCATCGAATCGATCCGGATCCCGTAACCCGGAGAGGTCTCGCCAAGCCCGGATCAGCGCGTCCTGGACCGCATCGCGGGCGAGCTCGGGATCGCGGAGTATGAGCCGGGCGGCGCCGTCGAGCCGCACGGCGGCGTCACGGATCAGGCCCGCGAAGGCCTCCGGATCGCCGCTCCGTGCGAGCTCGACGAGCGCTCGTTGTGCCACGGGTGTGTCTCAGTTCGACGTCTGGCCGACTGTCAGCCTACGACCTGGGCAATCAGGCACACAGGACCGACTCGATCGCCGCGATCGCAGCCGGGCTGATCTCGCCCAGCGGCTCGTCCACGGTGTTGACCCCATGGACCGTCAGGTCGGCTTCGATCTGGCCCGCGAGCAGTAGGGATCCGCCGAGCCCCGGCGCGGTGCCGTGGAAGTGCAGGCCGCGCACGGTCTCGACGAGCGTGTCGTCGTCCCCGGGCACGGTCCAGATCGATGACGAGTTCCAGTTGCCCGTGAACTGAATTGCAGGGCCACTTCCGTCGGGAGTCAGGCTCCACGTGCCATCGAGCGCGGCCCGGTAGTTCCGCCGAGCGAGCAGCCCGTCCACGTACCACCGGATCCCGTACCGGTCGTCGGTCGAGGTCTGGTACACCGTTCCGCAGGCGATGTCGAAGAGCGGGTCACCGTTCGCAGGGAACGACACGGTCGTATGGCAGATGACGGTCGACCCGCCGACCCCTTCGCATGTCGAGCCGGGTGGCGGCGGAGGCATGAGGCTCGCCGGATCGACCGAAGTCCCCGCGCTCACGGCCGGGATCGCGGCGAGGACGAAGCCGACGGCGAATGCGATCCCGACGGCCCGATTGATGCGCTGCATGGCTGTGGCCCTCCACTGGCTGCCCGACCGGTTCGGTCGCGCTCAGAGGTCAATGGCGTCGCCTTCCCGCGAATGGTTCCCGCCTACTCCTGTTGAACTTTTTCAACGGCGCGGTTACAGTCCCCTCGAAACCCATCGCACTTGGAGAACCGATCGATGCTCCGCTCCCTTCGCCACCTCGCCCTTGGCACCCTTGCCACCCTTGCCATTGGCGGCCTCGTGGTGCCCGCCGTCCTCGCGGCAGCACCCACCCGGACCGAGGAAGCGGTCCACATCAGGACGACCTTTGCCGCCGGCGACCGGTGCCCATTCGAGGTCATCCGCACGATCGACGGCACCTTCGTGACGACGACCTTCACCAATGCCGACGGCCTGACGACCACGACGTTCCTCTACCGCAACGGCAAGATCGGCTATCTCAACCCGGCCAACGGCAAGACGCTCCAGGCGGTGCTCGCCGGGCCGGCGGTGGAGACAGTCAACGGTGACGGGACGACGACGCTCCGGATCCCCGGCAACTCGCAGCAGTACACGGCGCCCGGGATCGGCTTCATCGTCGGTAACACCGGCCTGATCACGGCGACGCTGGACACCGCGACCGGGGCGGTCCTGTCGATCGACTTCACCGCCGGCCACCAGGACGGCACGCCGTTCCCGGCGCTCTGCGTGGGGCTCGAGTAGCCCACCACGCCGCGGCGGGTCGACCGTCCACCGGTCACCCGCCGCCGCTCCATCGGGCGGGCCTCGCTGCCACGCGCTCGCTCGACCTCCCCGGGCCGGGCACGCCGCTTCGAGCCCGCCCGGCCACTCCTGACGACCGATACTGAACAGATGCCGACCACACGGTCCGCAGCGCGGCGTCCCCCAACGCGCCGGCCCAGCGCCCAGCCCTTCCCACCGATCCGGCTCGTGTCCGGCCCGGCGTTCGAGGTCATCGCCGAGCTTGCCGCCTTCGCCAGCGGACCCGCCCGAGCCTCGCTCGAATCGGGCAAGCCGTGGATCCGCGAAGTCCGGCGGCTTGCCGGCCCGGACCTCATCCGGCGGGTCGAGGGCTGGGGGTTCGCGCTGTACACGGAGCTCGCCTCGATCGCCCTCGAGACCCGGACGCCGTATTCGCCGCGGCAGCTGGTGGCGCGGCTGCGAGCCATTCGGCCGGACGCCCTGCGCCGGCGGTTGCTGGGCGCCGAATTGCTGCCAAACCGGTTGATGGTCTCCGAGGGCGCCTTCGACCGAGCATTGGCGGGTGACCCAAAGGCACGAACCGAGCTACGTGCGGCACTCGGCCTCAACCCACCCGGCCGACAATCGATCGACCGCCTGCTGGCGACCGCACCCGAGGACGTCCAGGCCGACATCGCCTCGATCGTCGAAGCCTGGGCATCGGCCGTCTTCCCCGCCTTCGCAACGGACGCCCTGGGCGCGATCGGACGCGATGTGACGGCCAAGGAACGGCTGCTCGCCAGCCTCGAGCCGCGGGATGCGCTGCTGAACGCCACGAACGGCGTCGACGTCGAGCCGGCAGCCTGGGCGACGGACATCGTGGTCGTGCCGACCGTCGCGATGCGGCCGTTCATCGCCCCGTCCGAGTTCGGCCCGACCGCGATCTTCCTCGTTTCCGTCGCCGACGAGGCGTTCGAGGACGACCCCGTCGCGCCGCCGCGTCGTCTCGTCAAGGTCGCGGCCGCGATCGGTGACGAGCTGCGGCTCCGGATCCTCAAGACGCTGGCCGGGGACGAGCTGACGGCGACCGAGATCGCCGACCGGCTGGGCGTGGACCGGACGAGCCTCCACCATCACCTGGGGATCCTTCGATCCGCCGGGCTGGTGGCGATCCACGACGACGGCGTCCACGGCTGGCGCTATGCCCGGAGGTCAGCCCGCGTGGCCGACCTGGCTTCGGAGCTGGCGGCCTACCTCGATCCTGCTGCCGCGCGGTAGGATCAGCCCATGGGAAAGCTGATCTACCTGATGAATGTCTCGCTCGACGGCTTCATCGAGACACCCGACCACGCCCACGACTGGACCACCGTCGACGAGGAGCTTCATAGCTGGTTCAACGAGCGGACCCGCGAGCTCGACGCCTCGCTCTACGGCCGCCGGCTGTACGAGATCATGGCCGCCCACTGGCCCACCGGGGAATCCGATCCGGCATCCACCGACGCCACGCGCGAGTTTGCCCGCATCTGGAACGCGATGCCCAAGATCGTCTTCTCGTCGACCCTGGACGAGGTCCACTGGAACAGCCGTCTCGTCCGTGGCGACGTCGCGGAGGTCCTGGCCGAGGTCCGGACCGAGTTCGCCGGCGACCTCGCCGTCGCCGGGCCGAACCTGGCAGGCCAGTTCGTCCGCCGCGGCCTGGTCGACGAGTACCGGACGGTGGTGCACCCCGTGGCGCTCGGCGCTGGCACGCCGTTCTTCCCGTTGCTGGACGCGCCGTTGCGCCTCCGCCAGATCGACGAGCGGACCTTCGCCTCCGGCGTGCAGTACCGGGCCTACACGGCCGCCTGATCGAGCGGCCGCGCCTCGATCGCGTCGGGCGGTGCGTAGCGCTGCCTGAACGTGAAGGCTTCGGCCGTGGGGCCGTGCTCGGCGAGGTGCCGGAGACGGCGAAACGCCTCCTCGGCGTCGGGGATCGTGCCAGCCCGTTGCCACCACAGGACCATGCTGGGCCCGGACCATCGCTCGAACCACTCGAACCGGCGGGCGAAGAGGCCCTTGTGGTCGGAGCGGTAGGTGAACGCGTGGAGGTCATCCACGGTCTCCCACATCGTCAGGTTGATGATCACCAGCGGGTCGTCGAAGTATTTGAGCTCGGTGGCGTTGCCGTTGTCACCCTGGAGCCGCCAGACGTAACCCGGACTGCGCTCGGCCAGGGCATTGATCTCGTCGAGCCGGGCGGCGAAGCCCGACATCCGGGCATCGTCCATGGGAGCGACCGAGCGGCCGATGTTCAGCTGGGCGAGGTGGTAGGCGGGCATCTGTCGCTGATCATGCCGCGCCGGTGCGGGGTTCGTCTCCGGCGTCGCGCGGCGGCGGCGGCACGTATCATGCTGCGGCCGGGCGTTCGGGCTGATCCAGGTTGGAGGTAGCGAGCGTGGAACCGATCCCGGGGCTGTTCGTGTCGAGCGTCTCGGCCGGCGAGTGGACCGAGGATCCGGACGTCCCCGGTACCGAGATGCACGAGCTGGTCCACGATGGCAACGTCTGGGCCGGCCTGACGCGGATCCTGGAGGTCGACGGGCCGATCCAGTGGACACCCGAGCAGCGGGAGACCGCCCACGTCCTCGAGGGACGCGTCCGGATCGAGTTCGACGACGGGCCACCGCTGGAGCTCGGGCCAGGCGACATCGTCTCGTTCCCGGCCGGCCTGGCGATGACGTGGCACGTCACCACGCCGTTCAAGGAGCTGTGGTTCTTCGGCTGAGTCGAGCCGACGAACCACGACCCCGCATGACGACCGGCCCCGTCCAGCAGGCGACCCGCCGCCAGGGCGTGCTCCTGCTCGCCGACATCTCCGGCTACACGGGTTTCCTCCAGGGTGTCGCCGACGCCCACCGGTCCCTGATCGTCGACGCCGACGAACCGCCGCCGGCATACGCCGCGATGTCGCAGCTCCTCGACACCATCGTCACCGCGATCGCGCCCACGTTCCGGCTCGTCAAGCTCGAAGGCGACGCCGTTTTCGCCGTCTCGGACGGTGCCCTTCCGGACGGCGGAGCCGTTTTGGAGAGCGTCCATCGCTGCTACGCGGCGTTTCGCGACCGGCTCACCGCGGCGGGTGTCGCTTGGACCTGCACCTGCGACGCCTGCGCCAGGATCGGGATGCTCGACCTGAAGTTCGTCGTCCATCACGGCACGTACGTCGCCCAGCCGATCGCCGGTCAAGAGGAGCTCCTTGGTCCGGATGTCAACCTCGCCCACCGGCTGCTGAAGAACCACGCGCGGGACCTGGTCGGCGTCGTACCGTACGCGCTCCTGACGGAGGCCGCAACGGCGGCCCTGGCGATCCCGACAGCCGGCATGACGGCCGGCCAGGAGGCCTACGACGGCGGCCTCCCGTTCGAGGTCCGGATCCTCGTGCTGGCGTATGCCCCGGCAGCCGAGGAGCTCAACCGGTGATGATCACCTTGCCCAGGTTGTGCCCCTCCTCGACGTAGCGCAACGCCCCGACCGTGTCCGTCAACGGGAACCGGCGGTCGATCGCGGGGCTGACCTTGCCGGCGTCGATCAAGTCGAGAACCGTGGCCAGGTCGTCGGCATGGAACGGCTTCCACCACAGCAGCAGCGCGAGGCGCTTGCCGCTGGCCCTGGAGACGACGCCGCCCAGGAGCATCGCCTCGAGGATCCTCGCCGAGTTCCCACCGAGGGTGACGTACACGCCGTTTGGCTTGAGCGCCCGGCGGACCTTGAAGATCGAGTGGTGGCTATCGGTGTCGACGATCCAGTCGTATCGCTCGTCGCCCGCCGCGTAGTCGACCTTGGTGTAGTCGATGACGTGGTCGGCGCCGAGGGAGCGGACGAAGTCGACCTTTTCCGTCCGGCAGACGCCGGTCACCTCGGCGCCACGGGCCTTGGCGATCTGGACGGCAAATGGGCCGACGTTGCCCGACGCGCCCGCGATCAGGACCCGGTCGCCGGCACCGATCGTCCGGCCGTTCCGGAGTCGCAGCCCCTGGACGGCAAGGATCGCGGCGTGCGGCAGGGTCGCCGCCGCCTCGAAGGTCATCGCGTCCGGGATCCGGGCGAATGCCAGCTCGGACGCGCCGACGTACTCGGCGAATGCGCCCGCCCCGAAGTTGAACAGGTCCGCAAACACGCGATCACCCGGCTGGAACCGCGTCACGGACGGCCCCACCGCCTCGACCACACCGGCAACATCCAGGCCCATCCGGGTGACCCGCGGGGCGCGGATCCCCATGAACAGGCGAGCGAATCCAGGTCGCGGGCCCAGCCCGTCAAGATCGCCGCGGTTCACGGACGCCGCCTTGACCCGAACGAGGAGCTGGTCGTCGCTGGGGACCGGCTGCTCAACCTCCGCAATATGGACGACGTCGAGCGAGCCGTACGTCTCGTGGACGGCGGCTTTCATGGTTCCTCCTGGAGACGGGCGTGACGAGACCATTGAAACGGCCTGGCCCCACCATCGGCAACCCTGCTAGCCCTACCCTCAAATCACCGGCTGCCCGGCTGGGAGATGCGTCGCGCGGTCGGTAGCGTGAAGATCGGCGCGAATGGATCCTGGGCTGACTCCGCCGGGCGACGCGCCCCATGACTGGGAGGGACGAACGATCGCGATGCGGGTGAACCCCCGATTGCTTTCCTGGGGCATCTTCCTGCTTGCCCTGGGTGGCGTGCTCGTCGCCGCCGATCTGCGCACGATCGACACGGCGTCCCTGACCGACCTCGTGCGCCTCTGGCCGCTGGCCATCCTGGCCGTCGGCTTCAGCCTGGTCCTCAGGAAGACCCGGCTGAGCCTGCCGCTCGTGCTTGCCGGGTCGCTCCTCCCGGGGCTCGTCCTCGGGGCGGTCATGGCAGTCGCGCCGAGATTCACCGGCGATTGCGGTGCCCGTGGCGAGCCGCAACCCGCGACGGCGGCCGATGGCACGTTCGCCGGTCTCGCGAACGTGACCGTGCGTGGCGGCTGTGGATCCCTTGCGGTCTCGACGGTCGCTGGCCGGGACTGGCACTTCGATGCCAGGAACACCACCGGACGGGCACCGATGGTCGTGTCCACGCCGAATTCGCTCGAGATCCGGCACGCCGGCGACGCGGACTACCTCCTCGATGCCGGCCGCGATGCCTGGGACCTGACGCTGCCGGCCACCCGGATCGGCCGCCTGTCGATCGTCACGATCGCCGGCGACGCCCGGGTGACGTTGCCGGACGCCAGGATCGATCGGCTGGCCATCACGGCAAACGCGTCGCGGATCGTCGTCGACGCCGCTGACGCCTCCCTGGCGGAGCTATCGGGCCAGGTCAACGTCGGGTTGCTCTCGATCCGGCTACCGGGGCAGGGCGTCGTCAGCGGCTCGGTCCAGGTCGGCGCCGGCGTGCTCCGGCTGTGCAGCGGACCGGGTGCAGGCCTGGTCGTCAGCATCCGGGGGACCGCCGAGGAGGTGACGGTGGGCGGCGTCGAGTTGGACGCGACCCGCTGGCAGAAGCCCGGCTCTGTGCTCGCGAGCGCCCAGGCCACCGTCGACCTTCACATCACCTTCGGGGCCATCGAAATCGATCCAATTGGAGGATGTTCATGAACCGCCGCCGTCTGACCCGTTGCCGCGAGGACCGCTTGATTGCCGGCGTCGCCTCCGGCGTGGCCGAGTACTTCGACCTCGACCCGTCGCTCGTCCGCGTACTCTGGTTCCTGTCGATCCTGCTGGGTGGCCTGGGACTGTTGCTGTACATCGGGATGGCGATCATCGTGCCGATCGAGCCGCTCTCCACCGAGGCCGCCGCCGATGCGGCCACTGCACCCTCCAGCCATCGCCATGCGTCGAAAGGCGAGGGTCGCCTGACGACGTTCGTCGGCTTCGTCCTGATCCTGTTCGGTGGTCTTGCCCTGACCCACCAACTGCTGCCCGCGTGGGACATCGAGCGCTACGTGGTGCCGACCATCGCGATCGCCATCGGAGCGGTCCTGGTGGTGACCTCCGTTCGCCGTGAGCCCATGCAGCAGTGATCGGGGCCGCAGTCCTGGCTACAGGGCTGTTGCTCTTCATGGCCGGGTTGGCGTCCGCTCGCGTTCCGACGCGGGTCGCCAACCCGGTCGTTGCGTTCGCCCTCTCGCCGATCCACCCCGCCACCTGGTACGCGAACGGGGCGATCCTGCTGGGTCCGATCGTCGCCGTTGCCGGGTTCGGGATCGTGGCCTCGACGGCGTCGGTCGGGCTGTCCCTCGTCCTGGCCGGCGTCGGCCTGCTGCTCGTCGCGGTCGCCATCGAGATCGCCCGGCTGGTGGCGAGGATCGAGCGGCGGCGAGCCTTTCTCGGCGAGCCCGTCCGGCCGGTCGCCCACGCGTACCGGCCCCTCCGCGGCGGCGTGCTCGACCTCCTTCGCGCCGAGTTCGCCGACGAGAGCCGCTGGCGGGACGTCGTCTACGTCGCGATCAACCTGCCGTTGTCGGTGATCGAGTTCTTGGTGATCGGGACGGCCTGGGCCACGGCGCTCGTCCTCGTCACGTCGCCGATCTGGTACGACGCGATGGCCGCCTCGCCGCCGTTCTGGTTCGTGGGGCCGTTGTCCGGCCACGACGCCGCGGTCGTGCTGGCGCGGGCGGCCGCGGGCGCCGTGCTGCTGTGCGTGGCGGCCTCCCTGTCGCAGCTGGTAATCGTCCTCCACCGTGGCGTGGTCGTCGGCCTGCTGTGTACGCCAGAGACCCGCGAGCTTCGTCGCGAGGTGGCGTCCCTGCGACAGAGCCGGTCGGCGGTCCTCGACGTCGAGGCCAGCGAGCTGCACCGGATCGAGCGCGACCTCCACGACGGCGCCCAGCAGCGGTTGGTGATGTTGAGCATCGATCTCGGTCTGGCCGAGGAGCGCGTCGACACCGATCCGGAAGCGGCGCGGACGCTGATCCGCGAGGGCCAGGCTCAGGCCCGCGAGGCGCTGGCCGAGATCCGCGACCTGGTCCGCGGCATCGCGCCGTCGATCCTCCTCGATCGCGGCCTGGTCGCGGCGATCGACTCGATCACGGCACGCGGCGCGGTACCGACTATCATCCGCAGCGAGCTGCCGGCCGGCGAGCGGCTGCCGGCGATCGCGGAGCGGGCAGCCTACTTCGTCGTCACCGAAGCGCTGGCCAACGTCACCAAGCACAGCGGCGCCAAGCGCTGCGAGGTCCGGCTGCGGCGGGACGGGACGCGGCTCGTGGTCGAGGTGCTGGACGACGGCGCCGGCGGGGCACGTCTCGAGCCGGGCGGCGGACTGGCCGGCCTCGCGAACCGGATCGCCGGCGTGGACGGGACGTTCTCGGTCACCAGTCCGGCGGGTGGCCCAACCATCGTTCGGGCGGAAATCCCCGCCGAGGGCTAGGAACCCAGGTACGCCAGGACGGCAAGCACCCGGCGGTGGTCGTTCTGCGACTCGGGCAGCTCGAGCTTGCCGAAGATGTTGCCGATGTGCTTCTCGGTGGCGCCCTCGGTGATGCTGAGCAGTCGGGCGATCCCGACGTTCGTGCGGCCCTCCGCCATCGCCGTCAGGACGTCGCGCTCGCGCGGTGTCAATCTCGAGACGGGGTCGTCGTCCCGGTTGCGGACCATCAGCTGGGCCACGACCTCAGGGTCGAGCGCCGTCCCGCCGGCGGCCACTCGGCGCAGCGCATCCATGAACTCCCGGATGTCGCCGACGCGATCCTTGAGCAGGTAGCCGACGCCGCCGGCCCGGTCGGCCAGCAGCTCCGTCGCGTACTGGCGCTCGACGTACTGGCTCAGGACGAGGATCGGGGTGCCGGGCACGCGCCGGCGGGCCTCGAGCGCCGCACGGAGTCCCTCGTCGCGCTGGTCGGGCGGCATCCGGACGTCGACCACGGACACGTCAGGAGCGTTGGTCACCACGGCTTCGACGAACGACGGGCCGTCGCCGACCTTCGCGACGACGGTCTCGCCGGATTCCTCGATCAGGCGGGCGATCCCCTCGCGGATGAGCGCCGAGTCCTCGGCGATGACGACGCGAAGCGGAGGCGCGGAGTCCACCCGCAGATGATCGCTCATCGGAGCTCCAGATCGGGCAGTCGGGAACCGTCTGGCCGATGACGTGCCTCCCCTCTCCACACGGTCCTGGCGGCGTGCCAGGTCACATTGGAGAGGTGGGTCATGTCGTTCAAGGTTCGAGCTCCCGGCGCCGTTGCCGTCGTCGCCGCGTTGCTGGCTGTCATTGCCGGTCCGGTGTCTGTTGGTGCCGACGGTCCCGACGAGCACATCGCCTACACCGTCCGCCTCGACACGGGCGGTGCGGCCGTGTTCATTGCTGCGCCCGATGGTGGTGGCGCGGCGGAGGTCCCGCTCGACCATCCGGCCGAGGACTTCGGGCTGCCGGTGTGGTCGCCGGACAACGAGCGCCTGCTGATCTCGCACGTCCTGCGGTTCGACGGCGGGGGCGATCTCATGCCGTTCCGGCCCGTCATCGTCGAGCCGGATGGATCCGGCGAGAGGCTGCTGGCGATCCCGAACGGTCCGTTTGACACCTTCTGCGGCACGTGGGCCGCGTCGTCCGACCATTTGCTCTGCGGGTTCGGTGGCGATGTCCCGGGGCTGTACCGCGTCGCCACGTCCGGGGCGGGCGAGCCGGTCCGGCTGTGGGACAGCCCCGTCGGTGGATTCGACGTGCCGATGGACGTCTCGCCCGATCGCAGCCAGTTTGCCTTCGTCCGCTTCCGACCGGGACCGCAGCCCGAACCACAGCCGTTCCGCACCCAGCAGGTTGGCCTGTTCGTCGCGAACGTCGACGGCACGGGCGTCCGCCAGATCGTGCCGTTCGGCATCGCCCAGGGCCACGAGCTCGCCGCGGTCCACTGGTCGCCCGACGGACGATGGCTGATCTCGTCGACGACGCAGGGCAGGCTCTTCACCGCGTCGGTCGAGAACGGCCGGATCCAGCCGATCCGCCTGGACGTCGGCTCGAACCGCTACTTCGCCTTCGAGCCGGACTGGTCCCCGGACGGAGCGAAGATCGTGTTTGTCATGTTCGTCGACGGTCAGGTGGACCTGTTCACGGCGAACCGCGACGGCTCGGCCGTGACGAGGATCACCGATACGCCCGATTTCGAGAACGGACCGGACTGGGGTGCGACCCAGCCCTGAACCGACGGCCGGCCAGCTCCGAGAAGAAATGCACGGAACCGTTCGGATGGCCAGCCGCCTCCTATCCTTCGAGACACCGCCACGAAGGCTGTGCCGTCCTGGGAGCGGGATGCAGATCGAGCTCGTCGAGCGGGCACGTTCCGGCGACCACGAGGCCTTTGCCGGCCTGGTGCGTGCGGCCGGGCCGCGCCTGCTCGGCGCTGCGCGGCTGATCCTCCGCGACCAGGATCGTGCCCAGGATGCCGTTCAGGAGGCCCTCGTCCTCGCCTGGCGGCACATCGGTGCCCTGCGTGATCCAGGGGCATGGGACGCGTGGCTGTACCGGCTCACCGTGCGGGCCTGCTACCGGACGGCACAGCACGCGAAGCGCCGGGCGGTCGTCGAGCTGCAGGTCGCACCGACCCGAGAGCCGGTATCCGATCCGGACTTCTCGGCGGCGGTCGTCGAGCGCGATCGAATGGGACGCGCCATTGGCCGGCTGCCGGTCGATCAGCGGGCGGTGATGGTCCTCCACTTCTACCTCGACCTGCCGCTGACGACCGCGGCCGAGATCCTCGACATCCCGGTTGGTACGGCCAAGTCGCGGCTGAACCGGGGGCTTGCCACGCTCCGAACGACAATGATTCCCGAGGGCGAAGCGCCGCGGCTGGCGCAGGAGCGACCGGCATGACCGCCCAGCAGTCGCTCGAAGGGCTCGTCGCTGCCTGGATGGACGAGGACGCGGCGCTCGCCGCCGACCGCGAGTTCATCGACCGCGTGCTCGTGACCACGGCCCGGCGACGGCCGTGGCCGCGCCGGTTGTCGATGGTCGTGCAGTCTCCGATGCGCCTGCAGGCCCGGGTCGTCGTCGGCTCGGCGACGCAGCGCCTCGCCGTCGTCGCGGCCCTGCTGATCCTGGCCCTGGTCGCGGTCGCCGCGGTCGGTGCCCTCCTCCTGCGGCCCACGCCGCCACCTGACGACTGGCTCGGATTCCGGGGCGGGCCCGGTCATGATGGCGTCGCCCTGACCGGCCCGGTGGGCCAGCCCGTCGTCCGCTGGACGCAGCCGCTAGGGGCACCGGTCAAGAACAACATCGTGATCAAGGGCGATCTCGTGGTGGTGCCGACCGAGGACGGCGCGCTGCACGCCCTCGATATCGCGACCGGCACGGTGCGCTGGACCTATCGACCCGGCACCTCCCTGACCGGGCCGGTGGCATCCGGCGACCTCGTCTACGTCACCGACGGCGGCGGGATCCTGCAGGCGCTCGAGACGGCGACCGGAACGGTCCGCTGGCGGGCGACGCACCGGGTCACGGGCGCCTCGGCGGGGATCGTCGCCGGTGATGCGGTCCTGGTCGGTACCTCGGACGGCCACGTCGTGGCGTTCGACGCCGCATCAGGCGCGCTACGTTGGGATGTCGTCGTCTCTCTTGCGGGCGCCGTTCTCGGCAGCCCGGCATACGATGATGGCCTGATCTACACCGCGAGCCGGGACGCCGGCCTGGTCGCCTTGCGGGAGGCAAGCGGCGAGGTCGCCTGGCGGCTCGACACGGGTGGCGACCCGGTCGGGACGCCCGTCGTCGCCGGCGGCGTGGCCTACATCGGTGCCCAAGTCGACGAGCCCGGGGGCCGGTTGCGGGCCGTGGACGCCGCGACGGGCCTGCTTCGGTGGCCTGCCGATGAACCCCTGTTATCGCCGTCGGTCGTTGGGTCGCTGGCGATCTCCGGCAGTTCGAACGGTGTGGTGAGCGCTCGCGACGTGGCGACCGGGAGCGAGGTCTGGCGGTTCGAGAGCCTGGGCGTGATCCGTCCTCCGGCCGTCGCCGGTGGAATCGCCTACTTTGCGGCCGACGGCGTCCGGCAGATCCTGGCCCTCGATGCGGCCACCGGACGGTTTCACTGGCAGTTCGACATCGGCGGCGAGAATCAGTGCTGCGTGGCCGTGGCGCGGGGCCTCGTCCTTGCGGGCACGATGGACGGAATCGTGTACGCCATCGGTGGGGATGGGGTCGCCACGATCCCGGGCACCCCGCCCCCCACCGCGTCGTCGGCGCCGAGTGCCACGCCCTCCGTTGAACCGTCCGTCCCCGCCACGCCGCTGCAGGATCCGCTGACGGTCACCCGCCGGCTCGACGCGACCGATCTGGGAATGGGCGAGCCCCTCGGCCTGGCCATTGCCCCGTCGGGCGAGATCTACGTCACCGACCTGTCCGATCGCGTCACCCGACTCGATCCGACCGGCGCCGTGATCGGGTCGTGGGGCGGCACGGGCTCCGGGCCGGGACAGTTCGACTTCACGCCGGCCAGCACCTCCGAGAACGTCCATGGTTCGATCGGCGTGGGACCCGATGGCTCCGTGTACGTGTCGGACTTCGACAACCATCGCGTCCAGGTCTTTACCGCCGACGGCGTGTTCATCCGGCAGTTCGGCGAGATCGGCACGGGACCCGGTCAGTTCTCGATCCCGTTCGACCTCAATGCCGACGCCGATGGCAATGTCTACGTGCTCGACGACGGTGCCCGGAACCTGACGAAGTTCAGCCCCACCGGCGAGGTGATCTGGATCGTGGACGCTTCGACGAGCGAGCTCCTCGACGGCCACGGCCACAGCGTCGCCTTCGACACGCAGGGTCGCGTCGTGCTGGCCATCGACGACAACAGCAAGGTGGTCTACCTCGACCCTGGGGATGGCACCGTCGTCGACTCGTTCGATGCCCTCGGCTGCGACGTGGCGGTTCACCGGACGGGGTACATCTTCGTGAGCGACTGCGAAGACCAGCGGGTAACGATCTTCGACGACCGTCATCGGCCCATCGGGACGAACACCATCGGCATCGGCCTGCTGCGGTTCGGCCCTGGGAACCAGGGCGTCGGCCTCGGCCCGGACAGGTCGATCCTCTTCCTGGAGGTCAGCCTTCCGTCGACCTGACGTCAGCTCGGCGTTCCGGCGGCCAGGGCCGGACGGCACGCGGGAGGGTCGGTCGCCGTCATCCTCGCTGATTCGGGGCTCAAGTACCTGAGCACCGACCTCTGGGAGTGACCGGCGACCGGGTCAGGGCACCGGCCGGTCGCTGACGGGCGTGATCTCGGCGGTCGTGCGGCCTGCCCCTGGCTTCAGGAAGGCCTGCAGGTGGCCGATGTCGTCGGTCTCGACCACGAGGTAGGTCGTGTGCTGCGGGAAGGCGAGCCAGTAGCCGCGGATGGTGACGTCCTTCGACTCGCCATCGAACAGCGAGGTCGAGCCGCCCTTGCCGTACGGACAGTCCTGCGGGGCGTGCGACTGCTTGATGTGGAACAGCATTACGGCGAACTTCCTTCCGGGCTGGGCGTCCCTGAGCCGACCTGCCGAGTCTAGCGCCGGGTCAGATCAGCCGGGCGATCAGCTCGGCAGCGCGGCGGGCGCCATCGGTGGCCACGGGACGGTAGTCCGGCACCCGGTCGATCTCGGCGGCGATCGCCTCGGCAATCACCTCCGGACCGGAGGTGTCGTAGTCCATGTAGCGGCCGGCACCGTAGCGCTCCAGCCGATGGCGGACGTGCCGGTTCTGCTCGAAGTGGTTGCGCAGCGGGAAGTAGAGGAATGGCCGGCGGGCCGCGGTCAGCTCCATCGTCGTCGTCAGGCCGCCCTGGACGACGGCCAGGTCGCACACCGCAAGGTGCTCGTACAGGCGCGGGATGAAGCCCCGCACCTCCACGCCTGCCGGCGCCCCGATCGCTTCCGGGTCAATGCGCGGACCGGCCACGGCGATCATCCGCAGGCCGGGGACGCGGCCCTTCGCCTCCGGATAGGCGGCTATCACCCGCCGCAGCAGCGACTCCCCCACCCCGGAGCCACCGACCGTCACGATCACGACCCGCTCGTCGGGCTGGTACCCGAACTCGCGCCGCAACTCCTCGCGACGCTCGAGCAGTGGCGCCGGGTCGAACCCCGTCACGTAGCCGCTGAAGTCGTAGTGCCGCTCGGTCCAGTCGCGAATCCCGGGCAGGTCCGGTCCGAACGTGTCGGGGACGATGTCCTCCGGGTCGCCGACGAAGACGGCGGCGTCGCGGATCCGCGGGAAGCGCTCCACGTGCTCGATCATCTCGGCGTTGTAGTCGGCCGTGACATAGGCCTCGCGCTCGCCGCCGGCCGCCATCGGCAGCCAGCCGACGAAGTCGGTCATCCAGGCGAACGCCGTCGCCTTGATCTCGGGGTTCTCGTGCAGGTAGTAGTCGATGTCCCACGCCTCGTCCCCGATGACGAGGTCGTAGTTCCCGCCCGCGACGGTGTCGTAGAAGACCATGAAATTGGCGACGAGGATCTCGTCCATCCGGCGGATGGCCTGGAACGCGTTGAGGTCGTGATCCGCGGATTCGGCGGTGATGTGGGCCAATTCGCTGGCCAGCTCGGCGCTCATCGGATGGACGCGCTCGCCACGCGATTCGAGGACTGCCGTTACGGGATGCTGGGCAAGCCAGTCGATCTCGAGGTCCGGCTGGAGCCGCCGCAGCTCGTCGGCGATCGCGACGTCGCGCTGGGCGTGACCCAGACCGATCGGCGACGAGACGTAGAGCGCGCGCCGTCCGCGTCGGAGGGCCCTGGTCCAGGTGGTGCTCGCGGACGTCGTCATCGCCCGCCACCCGGGAGCGAGGCGACGAAGTCGCGGATGAGCAGGTTGACCCGGACGGGATCGCGGGCGTTGACGATATGGCCGCCGCCCGCGACGAGCTCGAGGCGGGCTCCGGGGATCGCGGCGGCGATACCGGCTCCCTGGGTCACGTCACAGATCCGGTCGTCCGTGCCCTGGATGACCAGTGCCGGGGCGCGGATCGCGGCGCACATGGCTCCGAACGACTCTGGATTGAAACTCGCCGGCGAGCGTTTCGTGGCCGCCAGGGTCTCAGGGTCCGTGTCGAGCCCCCAGTCGACGCCGTCGTCGATCTGCTTCGTCGAATGCGGCTCGGGGAACGCCTGCCCGAAGAAGTGCTCGAGGTAGCCGCGAAAGTCACGGCGCCAGAAGTGGATGTTCTCCTTGGCCCAGCCATCGTCGTCCGGGAGTTGCTCCTCGAACCGGACGTACTTGGAGCGACCCGGATCGCCGACGTGCGCGGCGGGGCAGACGAACACCAGGCCAAGGACCCGTTCCGGGTGCTGGGCGGCGAAGACGATCATCGGTCCTGACGACGACGACAGGCCGACGAGGATCGCCGCGTCGACCCCGACGGCATCCAGGACAGCCTCGAGGTTCGCCGTCCGTTCCAGGGTCGTGTGGACGGCCGGATCCGACGGCCGATCGGAGGCGCCGTTGCCGCGATTGTCCCAGGCGACCACCTGGTGGCGCCGCGCGAAGTCCGGGATCTGCGCCTTCCAGACGCGCGAATGGACGATCTGCCACGGCGGCACGAACGCGATTGGCGGATCGCCGGAGCCATAGACCTCATAGGCGATCCGGCCGCCCTCGCGCTCGACGACACCGCTGCGGTCCGGGTACCGGGCCCGCATCTGTTCGGCCGAGCGGGTGGCTCGCAACTCATCCGCGAGGACCGTGGCCATCGGCCCACCTCCAGAGCGCGTTGACGATCTGCCACCCATCCGGTGTCCGGACGAGGTGCAGGAAGTCGACGTAGTGGTCGGCGAAGACGTTGACGCTGGCGATCCCGCCGCCGACTTCGGCGAATCGGATGTCGAGTGACTCGCCGTGTCGCGTCAAACCCTGTCCGGCGTTCGTCGCCGCAACCATGCCGGCAGCCGTGATATCGATGAGCTCGGGCGTTCGATGCAGCCCCTGCCCGAAGCTCCGCTTGACGAGTGCTGGATGGAGGGCTCGCGCCATCCGAGTTGCGTCGCCGGTGTACCAACCCTCGTAGTAGTCCCGGATGACGGCCTCGATCGCCGCCAGGTCCGCGTCGGTGGCGGGCGCGGTGCGCGGCGCCTGCCACGCTTCGGTCATCGTCATCGCGTCGTCACCTGCCTCCCGTCGATGGCCCGGAGCAGGCCGCCGACCTTGCGCAGCGCCGAGCGGGTCGGCAGCGCGGTCTCGGTCACGCCCAGCAGGATCAACTCCTCGGCCCCGAGGAAGGGCGTGCTCATGAGGGCCGCGACCTCATCCGGCGTGAACGGGCCGAGATCCGCGCCGCGCTCCTGCTCGGTCCGAGCGACCTCGCCCAGCAGCCGGTACCAGCCGCCCATCATCTCGCGGACCGAGGCGGCGACCTCGGCGTCGGACCAACCGGCGGCGATCATCTCCTGGAGGATCCGGACGTAGCCCGAGTCGATATCGGCATCGAGGAAGTCACAGGCCCGATCCCAGCGGACCCACAGTGGCTCCTCGCTCGCGAACATCTCGCGCTGGCGCTCGAGGAGCCGCTCGTTCTCCGCCGCGAGGACGGCCAGGATGAGCTGGCGCTTCGAGCCGAAGTGGTAGTGGATCTGGCTGAGCGGCACGCCGGCGATGTCGGCGACGCGACGGGTCGACAGGGCGGCGTAGCCGTCGGCCAGGAACGCGCTCCGAGCGGCGCCGATGATCGCCTGCCGCGTCTCCGCGGTCGCCCGGTCGCGGCGCTCGGCGCGGCTGCCGTTCGTCTCGGCGGGTTGGTCGGCCATCCGTCCAGCATACGAACGGCTTCTCACCCTGCAACCGCCATGACCGCGGCCGCGACGAGCAGGACGCCAAGGGGCCGCGAGATGCGCCGGCCCCAGGCAGCGTTCTTCTCGATCGCCATCACCCCACCAAAGGCCAGCATCCACGCCAGGTTGCCCATCCCCAGGCCAAAGATCACGAGCATCAGGGACCAGCAGCAGCCGATGCAGAAGAGGCCGTGCGCCACCCCGAGGCGGAATGCTTCGCTTCCCGGCGCGACCCCCTGCCAGCGGTTCAGGACGAAGCCCAGCGGCGAGCGGCACTCGTCGAGGCAGCGGTACTTGAGGGCGCTGAACTGCCAGGCGCCGGCCAGGCCGAGCGTCCCCGCGAGGATGAGCTGCGGATGCGCTGCGAGGAGCGGCACGGCCGCCACCGTCGCGTGGAGCAACCGGTCGGCCAGGAAGGCCGCCATCCCGAAGGCCGACCAGGTCGCCACGTAGCCTGCGATTAGCAGGGCCACCAGCCGGCCCCGTCCGGGCCGCCGCGAGACGAACATCGCAAACGTGCCGACGAGCGGGATCGTGGTCGGCAGCATCATCGCCACCACCATCAGCAGCCAGCCGGCGGCGAACAGCCCCACCTCCAGCGGCAGTTCCATCGTCGGCGTCTCGTGGTGGAGGTAGCGCCCGTAGGGCGACGCCTGCCACACCCAGATCGCGAACGAGGCGATCGCGGCGAGCAGCAGTAGCGCGGCCGCGAGGATCGCCCGGTCAGGTCGCCCGTGGAACTGGCGCGGGAGAAGGAGCATGCCCGTCCGACCTCAGGCCGCGAAGCGGAAGTGGCCCTGAAGGGCGTTGTGGTCCTTGAGGTTCGTGACGCTCGGGATGCCGTGATCGCTGCCGTCACGGGTGTAGTTGCTGGCCTTGCTCGCGAAGACTGGTGAACCGGGAATCGTGCTGAACACGGTCTCGGCGAGGGTGGTCGGATTTCCCGTGGCGCCCACGAACGGTGCCATCTCGGCGTCGACCCGCTCACCGATCTTCAACCGGCCATTGCCGCCCTCGACGCTGAAGGTGATCGACGCCCGCTCGACACCGACGACCTCGCCGATCAGGCCGGCCAGGTCGGCCACCGGCCCGCCGAGCTGCCCGGTGAACAGGCGCAGCAGGACTGCCTCCTGCTCCTCGGTCGCGCGATCGTCGACGAACACGACCGCCTTCCATGACTTCGGGATCAGGATGTTCTTGGGAATGTGGGCCGAGACAGCGAACGTGAGGCCGTCGACCTTGACGTTCTCGATCGTGCCAGTCTCGATGCCCCACGCGATCGTCGTGTCGCAGGTCTTGTAGTCCGGGTCCTCACCCACCCAGCATGGGCAGAGCACGTTGCACGTGCAGACTTCCAGCAGCCGCCCTTCGATCTCGTACCCCATCGTCTGCTCCCCGCTTATGCCTGGGCAGTCGGTCCATCGACCGATGTCGGTCGATCGACCGACCAACAACAAGGTACAGCCCCTGTCAAGACCCTTGGGGGCTCGCCCCGGGGAACCGTGAGACCGAGGTTTGCAGCAACCAGCCGTTAGGATCGGCCTCGGCGATTCGCGCACCAACCCCCGAGCCTCACCCAGGAGCGATACGAAGAGGTGGTCCGGCGCCTGACGAACCGGGAGCGCCGGCTGGAGTCGACCTCCGATCTGCCGTTCGACGGTCTCCTCGTGCATGTCGCCGGACAGGGGAAGAACGGATTCTGCGTGGTCGACGTCTTCGCGTCAGAAGCGGCCGTGGAGGCGTTCAACGCGGCAATGGGCTCGATCCCGCGAGAGGTCGGCATCGAACAGCCGCCGGACTTCTTCCCGGTTCATACGTTCATTGCCGAGTAGCCCGCCCGGGCCCCTGCCGATGGCTACAGGCCCCTCAGTCGCCGATGACGATCGACTCGAGGACCGGCTCGGCAACGGCGAGCGCGTGATCCCAGTCGGCCACCGACCCGCCGACCATGACCGCCAGGACCCCGGTGGTCGTATCGAACACCGAAATCCACAGGCGACGGCCCGGATCGATGCCGAGACGCCCCACTGGCACGTCGAGGATCGGCGCGTGGGCCGATCCCGCGTTCTCGACCTCGACGGTGTAGCCGGACAGGCCGCCGAGCCTTGACTCGCTCTCGCCCAGCACGGTCAGGGCGGGGTTCCCGGCAATCGCCAGGGCAACCGCGTCGGCCGTTCGCGGCGCGATTGGCGCCGGCGTGCCCTGGACCACGCCGCTGACGTTGCCGAACTGGACGGCGATGACGTCGGGCGTGCCCTGCTGCTGCTGGACGTCGAAGAAGCCGCTGGCCAGGGTGCCCGTGAACCAGCCCTCGTCGAGCTCGAACGCGATCCGCGGCTGGAAGGACGTCCTGGTGTACCGACCCGGAGCCAGTGGTTCCGACCCGGCAATGAGCTCCAGCGCAGCCGGGCCCGACTCGGCCGGCGTCGGCCCAGCCGTGGTGGACGGCGGCACGCTCGCCGGTGGCGAGGGCGCGGGTGACGAGGTCTGCCCGCAGCCCACGAGCAGCGGGACAACGACGAGGGCAAGCGCCAGGGACCGAACCACGCCTGTCATTGGCGGGCAGTCTAGGGCCGGATCGGCCATCTCTGCGAAGATCGGGGACATGACGCGTCGCGGATCCATTCGCCGGTGACCCAGCGCGGGCTCGTCCTGTTCGCCTTGATGTCGGTCATCTGGGGCATCCCCTACCTGTTCATCCGGATCGCGGTTGCGGAGGTCTCGCCGGCGTTCCTCGTCCTCGCCCGGACATCGCTCGCGGCGGCGATCCTGCTGCCCCTGGCGATCGGCCGGGTCGACCTGCGCCCGATTCTCGCCCGCTGGCCATGGCTCCTCGCCTTCGCCGCGATCGAGATTGCCGTGCCCTGGATCGCGCTCGGGTCCGCCGAGCAGCATCTCTCGAGCTCGCTGACCGGGATCCTGATTGCCGGCGTCCCGCTGGTGGGCACGGTGTTCGCGATGCTGACCGGTGGTGCGGACCGGGTCGGACGGACCGGCTGGGTGGGCCTGCTCATCGGCCTGGTCGGCGTCGCCGCGATCGTGGGCGGTGACTTCGGGTCCAGCGACGTCGTCGCGCTGCTCCAGATCCTGGTGGTCGTGGTCTGCTACGCCGTGGGCCCGGCCATCCTGTCGCGCCGGCTGGGAGGCCTCTCGTCGGTCGGGGTCATGGGCCTGTCGCTCCTGCTGTGTGCGCTCGTTTACGTCCCGATCGGGCTCGCCCAGTGGCCGACCGTCGCCCCGTCGACCAATGTCGTCGTCGCGATCGTGATCCTGGCGGTGGTCTGCACGGCCGCCGCGTTCCTCGTCTTCGCCGCGCTCATCGATGAGATCGGCCCGGTTCGCTCGACCGTGATCACCTACGTCAATCCCGCCGTCGCGGCCGTCCTCGGGGTGCTGGTCCTGGGCGAGACGCTCACCCCACCGATGCTCGTCGGCTTCGGACTCGTGCTGATCGGCTCGATGCTGGCGACGCGGTCGCGGGGCACGGACATGACGGCGACACCCGCGCCGGCCAAGGTCTGATCCGCCGCTAGCCCGCCGGCGAGCTGTCCCGAAGGTCCAGGCGGAGGACGTCCTCTCCCATGCTGACCTCGCCGGTCAGGTCGAAGCCGTAGTGCAGGTAGAAGCCCTGCGGTGATCCATCGCCCGCCGCGCAACTGGTGAACAGCGCGTCGGCGCCGGGACGGGTGGCGAGATAGCGGAGGACGGCGTCAATCGTGGCCCGGCCGTAGCCCCGGCCCTGGAACCGTTCATCGATCAGCAGGCGCCACAGGTAGTACGGTCCGACGAGATCCTCGTCGAGCACCTCGATGCCGTCGCTGATCATGACGAAGCCGACAAGCTCGTCGCCATCGTGGACCGACCACATCCGCGGCTTCGCCCGGGGCTCCGCCGCGGCGTCCGCGAAGTGGTCCTCCATCGATCCCAGGTAGCGATCCTGGCCGGGTGCACGACGGAGACCCGTCACTCGTCGACGGTCGTCGTCGGTGGCGATGTCGCGGAGCTCCACGAAGGGCATGGCCGGCCTACTCGGATAGGGGCCGCCAGGCGTACCTGACGTCCGGCTGGCGCTCCTCGTTAGCCGCGCCGTCGCCCAGGGACTCGACGGTGAAGCCGTGTCGCTCGTAGAACGCCCGGGCGCGCCGGTTCGCCTGGAAGGTGAACAGGCCGAGCCCTGCGGGCCGCTGTGCCTTCGCCAGCTCCAACAGCCGCGACCCGATCCCCCGACCCGTGCAGTCCGGGCGGAGGTACAGCTGGTCGAGATCGTTGCCGTGGAGGACCATAAATCCGCAGACGACGCCATCGGGGTCGACCGCGACCCAGGTCTCCCTCCTCGGCACGACCTCGTCGCGCACCCAACGGCGCACGTCGTCGTCCGGGTGTGACGGCGGGAAGGCGTAGGTCGCCTTGAACGAGGTCAGCCAGACGTCGGCGATGGCAGCGGCGTCGGCGGCTGTGGCGGGGCGGATCTCGACGGACGTCTCGTCGGTCATCGCCGGCCGTCGTCGCGCGATGCCTCGCCGTCGCGTCGCATGTCGGCTGAAACGGCCTGTTCACCCGGCGTCCCGGCAGCCAGTCCGGCCACGACACCCTCGATGTCATCCGCGCTCCGGTTCTGGCTGAGCTTGCGCTTGGCCTCGATCCTCGAGATCCGAAGCTCGAGGCCGACGATCGCCCTGACCTGGATCTCGGCGTAGCCGTCGGGCACGTCGTCGAGGGACCACGGGTCGGTCCGTCCCCGTTCATGACGGTCGACCAGGCGACGGACATGCGGCAGGAGCCACTCCGGCTCGTGATGGAGCTCGATCGGGCCGTGGACCATGATCGTCGTGTAGTTCCACGTTGGGACGACCTTGCCGGTCCGGCGCTTCTCCTCGTACCAGGCCGGCGAGACATAGGCGTCGGGTCCATCGAAGATCGCCAGCGCCTCGACGCCCGGATCGATCTCGCGCCATTGGGGATTGCCGCGAGCGAGGTGTCCCCGCAGCATCCCCCACTCCCCGTCCTCCGCGTCGAACAGCATCGGCAGGATCGAGGCACGGAGGCCGGCGGCGCCCTGGGTCACGAGCGTCGCCGGCACGAACGAAGCCAGTTCGGCGAGCAACTGCGCGGGCTCGGCGACGGTGAACCGGCCATGGGCGGGCTGGTACATGCCCGGACGCTATCACGCCCCGCCAGGCGGAGGACTCGTGCCGCCACGGTGAACGCGCCATCCAGTCGGCCAGACCCACCTCGTTGTCCAACCGGGCGCTCTGGCACGCCGGTCGGAGCGTCGCCTCCCGCGAGCAGCGACCATGGCAGCGCGGACGGCGCCGCCGTCCGCTATGGTCAGGCCGTGGAGTGCCGATGAGTCCGCTCAACCTCGACCAGGCGGTCCCGATCGCGACCGGCGCCGAATTCGACGCCTGGCTGCGCGAGCACGGGTCGACGGCGCCGGACATCATCGTCGAGTTCTACAAGAAGTCCTCCGGCAAGCAGACCGTGACCGTCGACCAGTTGATCGAGGCGGCGCTGTGCCACGGCTGGATCGACACCAAAGGCCAGCGCATCGACGAGGAGCGATTTGCCCTCCGGTTCACGCCCCGGCGGCCGCGCTCCAACTGGTCGGCCCGGAACCGCGAGACCGCGAGGCGGCTGCTTGCCGAGGGACGGATCTCCGAAGCCGGGATCGCGGCGCTGCCGGCGGACCTGTGACGCGGCCGCACGACCGGACGGGCAGGATCGTCAAGGAGACCACCTTGTCCTGGAACGGCGTGGACCACGGAACCGGTTGACGGTGGCGGTCGTCTGTCGGGGGTTGGCCGTGGGTCGCCCAGCTCCCTGGAGACCCTGACGCGGATCACATGCCCAGGGTTTGCGGGCGGCCGACCTCGTCGCGTCATGGGGCCCCTCGATCGCCGGCTGGGAAATAAAGAGCCAGCCGGCCAGGAATACCGAAGTCTCCCGATGCCCGGCGTCGGTCGCACGGCCAGGCTTGGCGTCGACCAACCAAGGTCTCGGGAGAACGGAAAGGGAAACCGAATGACCGCGACAACCGCCACTGCCCCTGCCCCCGCTCCGGATCTCGTCGCCATCAAGGGCCGCCAGCAGGCCACCTGGGCGAGCGGCGACTACCACATGATCGGCACCCAGATCGTGCTCGTATCCGAGCTCCTGATCGAGGCGCTCGACGTCCATTCGACCGAGCGCGTGCTCGATGTCGCCACCGGCAGCGGCAATGCCGCGATGGCCGCCGCCCGTCGGGGCTGCAGCGTCGTCGGCCTTGACTACGTCCCCGCGCTCCTCGACCGCGCCCGCCTTCGGACCGAGGCCGAGGAGCTCGAGATCGAGTTCGTCGAGGGCGACGCTGAGGCGCTGCCGTTCGAGGATGACTCGTTCGACGTCGTCAGCTCCGTCTTCGGTGCCATGTTCGCGCCGAACCAGGAGCAGACGGCGAGCGAGCTGGCCCGCGTCACCCGGTCCGGCGGTCGGATCGGCCTCGTCGCGCACACGCCGGAGGGCTTCATCGGCCAGCTCTTCAAGACCAATGCCCGCCACATCCCGCCGCCTGCCGGTCTCCGGTCGCCCGTCCAGTGGGGTACAGAGGAACGGCTCCGCGAGCTGTTCGGCGACGCGATCGCGGAGCTCCGGGTCGAGAAGCGCCACTACGTCTTCCGGGACCGGACGCCCGCTCACTTCGTCGACTACTGGCGGCAGTACTACGGCCCGACGCTCAAGGCGTTCGAGACCGTCGGCGCCGCCGGCGAGGCCGCCCTCGAGGCGGACCTGATCGAGCTGATCGGCCGGTTCAACCGGGCAACCGACGGCACGATGGTCGTCCCCAACGAGTATCTCGAGGCTGTCATCGTCAAGCGCTGACGCTCTCCTGGCCACCCCATTGGCCTCCTCTCTGCGGGTACAGTGCCCCTGAGAGGAGGCTTTATGACGTACTCCGTCGTCGCCCGCGATCCGGGGACCGGCGAGCTGGGCGTGGCCGTCCAGACGCGCTGGTTCAACGTCGGATCGATCGTCGGGTGGGCTGAGCCGGGGGTCGGCGCCGTCGCCACCCAGTCGTTCGCCGAACCGAGCTACGGGCCGCTGGGCCTCGACCGGATGCGAGCGGGCGCATCGGCCCCCGACGCGCTGGCGGCGCTGCTGGCGGACGACGCCGGTCGCGAGGTGCGCCAGGTGGGGATGGTCGACGCGACCGGCAGGTCGGCGGCCCACACCGGAGCACGCTGCGTGCACGCCTCCGGCCATGTGGCGGTCGACGGCGCCACGTTCCAGGCCAACATGATGGAACGACCGACCGTCTGGCCGGCCATGGCCTCCGCCTACGCCTCGGCCGAGGGTGATCTTGCCGATCGGTTGATGGCGGCGCTCCGGGCCGCGGAGGCCGAGGGCGGCGACGTTCGGGGTCGCCAGTCGGCGGCCATCCTCATCGTCCCGGGCGACGGCCCGCGATGGGCCAAGCGCTTCGACCTCCGGGTCGAGGACCATCGCGCGCCGCTCGACGAGCTGGACCGGGTCCTCAGGCTGGGGCGGGCCTACGAGGCCTTCGGCCGATCGACCGACGAGGTCGAGGCCGGCGACATCGATGCCGCCGCGGCATCCATGGCCCTGGCCCGCGAGCTGGCGCCGGAGGACGACCAGATCACGCTGTGGGCGTCCCTCTTCGTTGCCGGCCGGGATCGCCTCGACGAGGCCCGCCGCCTGTACGCCGAGGCGGAACGCGCCGAACCGCGGAGCGGCGAGCACCTTCGCCGATTCCTTGCCGCGGGACACCTGCCGGCGGACGTGGCGCCGCTGATCGAGGCGCTGACTGCGACCGACGCCTGACTCAGGCGACCGCCGGCTCCCGCCGGCCCGGATATTGCCCGGTGAGCGACGACGACCAGCCCGATGGCGAAGGCGACGACCCGCACCGGCCGATCGTACGCCGCGGTCAGATGGCCGCGGCGGCCTCCGGCAGCTCGGCGCGCAGGAGCGGGCTCTCCTGGACGGCCCAACCGTTGCCGTCGGGATCGCTGAAGAACACGTACGAGTTGTAGTCGCCGCCCTTGCCGTCCGACCAGCCGTTCTCGCCGACGTGCCGGATCGGCGTCACGTCCACGCCGCGATCGACCAGCTGGGCGTGGGCGGCCTCGATGTCACCGACCGAGATCTGCATCCCCTGGAGCGATCCCGGCTCGGCCTTGCTCAGGCCCTTGCCGATCGCGATCGAGCAACCCGATCCGGGTGGCGTGAGCTGGACGACCCGGAAATCGTCGTTCGGGGCGTGGTCGACGTCGACGTTGAATCCGAGCTGCTCGGCGTAGAACCGCTTGGCCCGGTCGACATCGGTCACCGGCACGACAACGAGCTCGAGCTTCCAGTCCATTGATCTTCCTCCCTGGTCCTGTGGCCGTTCAGTTCGCGGCCGGGATCAGTTGACGGGTGCGGCCAGCCGGGCGATCAGTTCGTCGAGGCGCAGATAGCCCTCGGACATCCCGTCGGCCATGCCGCCGGCGACGTTGGCGTCGCGCGCTTCGACCGACTGGAACACCGCGTGGACGCGGGCGATCGTGCGACCATCACGCTCCTCGAGCTTGAGTGAATTGAGGGAGACGTGGCCCGGCGCGCCCTCGAACTCGAAGGTCTGGACCATGTAGTCCGGCGTCGGCGTGCCATGGAAGACGCCGTGGAATCCCCAGTCGTTGCCGTCGGTGTCACGATGGATGTACCGCCACCCACCGCCATCACGGAGTTCCCATCGGTCCACGATCATCTGGTACTTCCCCGGTCCCAGCCACTGGACGAGGAGCTCCTGGTCCGTGTGGGCCCGGAAGACCAGGTCGCGGGGGGCGTCGAACTCGCGGACGACATCCACGAACGGGACGCCTGGCTCCACGGTGATCTCGGTGACCTTCATCGATCCTGTTCCTCCTTGCGCTGCGGTGGGTTCTCTCGTTGGGTGGCCTGCAGGGAGGCGAGCAGCGCATCGAGGCGCAGATGGCTCTCCTCCCAGTACTCGCGGTAGGCCACGAGCCATTCCGTCGCGTCCCGCAACGGCCGGGCCTGAAGGTGGCTGAGGCGGGCCGTCGCCCGCCGGGTGCGGGAGATCAGGCCGGCGCCCTCGAGCACCTTGAGGTGCCGGGAGATAGCCGGCTGCGAGACGGCAAATGGCGCGGCCAGTTCGGCAACGCTGAGGTCACCGTTGGCGAGCCGGGCAAGGATGGCCCGCCTCGTCGGATCCGCCAGGGCACCGAAGACATCGCTCAGCTGATCACTCATCAATAACCACTATGTTATAGAACATGTTGGTTATTGAAGGGTTTCATGTGCGTCCTGTCAACCCCCTACTTGCGCCAGGGTGCGAAGATGCGCGCATGGTCGAATACGGAAATGGCGTCGGCGAGGTTGCAGGTCGCGGCGATTCGGTCATCGACGGTGTCGGTCGTACCGATCTGGCCAGCCAGGTCGGCGCGTTCGTGACGAACACGATCGACAACGTCATGGCGCTACCGCCGGAGATGCTGATCCTCCTGGCGATCGCGGTCCTGGCAGGCCTGGTCCTGGTCCGCCGCGCCGTCTGAGGCGCGACGCGGTGTCGCGCCTTCCGATGCGCGACGGGGTCAGTCCGGCCGAGGGGTCAGGCGGAACATCGGGATGACGCGGCCGGTCTGGGCGGGATAGTCCGCGAACCAGGGCAGCGTTTCCACGTGCTGCCGCCACAACCGATCGCGCTCCTCACCCTCGGCGACGGTCGCCCTCGCGTCGAAGATGCGGTTGTGCGCCTCGATCGTGACCTGCGGGTCCGCCAGCAGGTTGTGCATCCAGGCCGGGTCGATCGGCGACCCGCCGGCGGTGCCGGCGACGACGTAGTCGCCGTTGTCCGTCGAGAAGGTGAGGAGGGCTCGCCGCTCAAGCCCGCTCTTCGCCCCCTTCGAGGTCATGATCAAGATCGGATGGCCAGCAAGCGGCCCTGTGGTCACCTTCCCGTCGTGGGCCCGCAGCTCGGCGACGATCTGGTCTTCGAAGGAGAGGGTCTCGGTTTCTGTCACGGCGTGCGTCTCCAGCGATTCGGTTGCGCACGCAACTATCACACGGATCGGCGATCGGTGCCGGACGGCTACTCCGTCTTGAGGACCGACAGGATGTTGCCGGCCGGGTCGCGGAACCACGCGATCTCCGGCCCGTTGCCGCGCATGATCCCCTTCTCGTCGGTCTTGATGTCGCCCCACTCGTAGTGCTCGAACGGCACGCCGGCGGCGGTGAGCTCGTCAACGGCCGCTTCGACGTCCGGGACCGGGAAATTGAGGATCGTGTAGTTCGCCGGCTGGTGATCGGGCTTGGGGTAGACGAAGATCTGCTTGCCGCCGCCGATCGAGATCGCGAGGTCCCCCATCTCGCCGTCGGCGACATCGAGGCCGAGCGTGTCGCCGTAGAACTTCCTGGCCGCCTCGATGTCGGGTACTGCGAAGCCGCTGAACGCGTCGTTGCCGTTGAGCCTGGGCATGGTCGTGGATCTCCTTGCCGTGCGGGCGGGTGAATCCCACCAAGCCTACCGCCGACGCAGAATCCCGACGCGCTAGCTGCTAGCCGTCCCCAGGCAGGGCCGCGAACAGGTCGACCGCGTTGCCGTCCGGATCGTGGACGACCGCGTAGCGCATGCCCCAGAACGCATCCCAGGGCGGCAAATGGCCCTCGTGGCCGGCCGCGATGAGCCGAGCGTAGGCGCTGTCGACGTCGGCGGGGCCGTCGCAGGCGAAGGCGAGGCCGATCCGATGACCGCCCGATGGGGGCGTCCAGCCAGGATCGAACGACCGGATCGTCTCGATCGTGTCCCAGGCGACCTTGAGGCCGCGCGGCAGGACAGCCTCGACGTGCGATTCCGCGTCCGCCCCGGCCGGCAGGTCGAATCCGAGCTGGCGGTAGAAGGCCAGCGAGCGGGCCATGTCGGCGACGACCAGCTCGACGACGGCGAATTGCACCTTCATCGGCGGAGCTTCTCATGAAACGTGAATGCCGCAGGCTCATGCTCCATCGGTCAGCACCACCATCGACCGACGGGAGCCCACCGGATGACCACGCCGCTTCGCCTCGACCCGGCCTAACGACCACCTCGACGACCACCATCGGGGCCTCGTCTTCGATCTCGTGACCCTCAACCGCCGGCAGGTGCTCAAGGCGCTCGGGTTCCGTGGCGTGAGCGCCGGCCTGTTCACGATCATCGGCTGCGGCCCGGCCGGATCGTCTGCCGCGACGTCCGCCAACCCGTCGAGCCCCGGGGCGACGTCTGGGGCGTTCCCGTCAGGGGACGAAACGTGCGCGGTCATTCCGGAGGATACCGCCGGCCCCTTCCCCGGCGACGGCTCCAACGGCCCGAACATCCTGACCGAGGACGGCGTGGTCCGCAGCGACATCCGATCCAGCTTTGGCAGCTCGAGCACCGTGGCCGCGGGCATCCCGCTGACGATCCAGCTGCGGATCGAGGACGCCGACGACTGCGCGCCACTCGCCGGAGCGGCGGTCTACTTGTGGCACTCGACCGCGACGGGCAGTACTCGATGTATGACTCGGCCGTCGCCGACGAGAACTACCTCCGCGGCGTCCAGGAGGCGGACGACGACGGCGTCGTCAGCTTCACCAGCATCTTCCCGGGTTGCTGCGCCAGCTGCTATCCGCACATCCACTTCGAGGTCTACGCCAGCCTCGACATGGCGACCGACGAGCGCAACAAGATCGCGACGTCGCAGATCGCGATCCCCGAGGACGCCTGCGACGCGGCCTACGCCACCGACGGCTACGAGCAGAGTGTCCAGAACCTGGGCGGGCACAGCCTCGCCCAGGACATGGTGTTCGGCGACGATGGCGGCGCGCAGCAGCTGGGCACCGCCAGCGGCGACGCGACCGCTGGCTACACGCTGTCGCTGGGGGTGCCGGTCAGCGCCTGATCACGCCCGCCGACGCTTCGTCGGCGTGGAAGGCCGCCAGCCGGACGGCCTCGGCCTCGGCCTCGTCGACGATCCCTGCCCGCGGCCGGGCGAACCAGGTGATGGTTACCTCGCCGTTCTCGTAGCGCCACGTGCCGGCGACCGCGCCATCGACCAGGATCGTGGGATACGACTGGGGCGCCTTGGTATGGAAGATCAGCGGCCGGTACTCCTCGGGCAGGATCAGCGTCCGGCGGGCGTGGACGAGGAGGTTGGCGTCCCAGGTCCCGAGGAACCGGACCGGTGCCGGCGTGTCCGCGCCGGGTAGCGGTCCGTCCGGAAGGTCCAGCAGCTCCCGGTCGCCTTCGTCGCGGAAGCGGCGCAGATCGAGGTCGTAGGCGATCGGCTGGAGCCTGCTCGCGGCGACGCCGGCCCAACTCGCCAGGTCGGCCAGGGTGGCTGGCCCGAAGCCGCCGAGGTAGCGCCGGACGAGCAACCGGAGGCCCTCGTCCTCGGTGACCGTCGACGGCGGCAACCACTCGGACGCCAGGCCGTACAGGTCCGCCCGGCGCCGGTGCCACGTCCCCGACGGTGGCACCCGCACCAGGTCGACCCACTGGCCGATCGCGTCCCACACGGCGCGCGGATACCCCGCCGCCTCGAGCAGCCCGACGAGCTCCGACTGCCGCCTCGGCCCCGCCGACAGCCACGCCCGCAGTTGGTCCGCGGCGCGCTCCATGTCGATGCCGTGGAGCTCCGTCCGGCGGACCCGCAGGTGGAGCTCGCGACGGGCCTGGCGCGTGCCGGCCGCGAAGCCCCAGTAGTCGGCGGCCGAGACGGTGTGGATCGTGACCCGCATCAGCGTCGCCTGGACGGCGGTCCGGTCCTCGAAGGCCCGGGTGAGGTCCGCGATGCGGAACTGGCGAAGACGGCTCCACAGGCCGATGTAGCCCGACGGGGCGTACTGCGTCTGGAGCCCGCCGGCGCGCTCCAGCGCCGCCGGGATCGACAGCCCCGAGCGCTCGAGCAGCAGCTGGCGGGCGAGGAGTGCCCGGTTGAGTTCGCCGGCGGTCAGGCGCGACGCAGCCACCCCTCGTCAGCCCGCGGCGAGCTGCTTCTCGAAGAACACGAGGTCCGTGCCGAGATGCGGCTGTCGGTGGGTCTCCCGGTAGCCATACCGCTCGTACATCGCGATGTTGTCGAGGTAGCGCTCGTTGGTCAGCAGCCCGAGGCGCTCGACACCACTCCGGCGGGCCTCGTCGTCGGCGTGGCCGAGCAACAACCGGCCAAGGCCCCGACCCTGCCATGCCGGCGCGACTGCCACGTTCTCGATCCACAGCTGACCCGGCTTCCGGATGAGCTCGAGGACGCCGACGACCTGGCCCCCGGCGTCGAGGACCCAGACGTCGTGCTCGCGAACGGCAATCGCGTAGTCGGCCAGCATCGGCATCGGCGTCCGGCCGATGAGCGTGGCGTAGCCGCCGTAGGCCGCGGCGACGAGGTCGCGGATCGCGTCCGCGTCGGCGGCCGCCGCCCGGCGCAGGTGCGGCGCGGGGTCGGTCACTCGTCCCGGGGATCGAGGGCCAGGGCCGCCGAGTTGATGCAGTAACGAAGGCCGGTGGGGCGCGGGCCGTCCGGGAAGACGTGGCCGAGGTGACCGCCGCAAACAGCGCACAGCGCCTCGGTCCGGATCATCCCGTACGACTCGTCCGTCTCGGCCGCCACCGCGTCCGGGTCAGCCGGTGCGAAGAAGCTTGGCCAGCCCGTCCCCGACTCGAACTTCGTCGCCGAGTCGAACAACGCGGTGCCGCAGCCTGCGCAGCGATACGTGCCCGGCCGGTGCTCGTCCCAGAGCCCGCCTGTGAAGGCTCGCTCCGTGCCCTTCTCACGCAGGACGTGATACTGCTGCGGCGTCAGCTCCGCCCGCCACTGCTCGTCGGTGCGGGCGATGGATTTGGTGGTTTCGGTCTCGTTCGTCATGGGCCGAATCGTACCCGCCGATCGTGTCGGGACGGTGACGTCAGAAGTGGGTCGAGCACCACGGCGGATCAAGCGTCCGGAAGAGGTTCGTGGCCCGATCGAGGGCGCCGGTCGTGTGCTCGTCGACGCCGCGGGCCAGCGCGGCATCCCGCAGTGGGGTGGCGCCGAGGTAGGCCGCACCGAGCGCGCTGACGTGGAGCGTCAGGTCCGGCGACGCAGCGGACGTCGTGCACGTCGAGCCGTCCGGACCGGCGTCCAGGGTGAGCCGAACCCGGCCTCCAGTTGCCTCCTCGTCGACGACCTCGAGGGTGACGCAGTCGGCCCGTTCGTAGCCCCGTGCCTCTAGCGTCCTCTGCACGTCGAGCAACCGAACCCACAGCCCGTCGCCGAGATCGGACAGGTCGGCGGCACGATGATTCGTCAACAGCCACGGCAGCCGGTCGGCGGGGCTTCGGCCAGGGGCCTTCACGATCGTGACGAGATCGACTTCGGCCAGGTACCGCCACAGGTAAGCCGCGGCGGTTTGGGAGGCCTGCAGGTCGTCGAGCGTGAGCTCGCAGCGCGGTTGACGTTGGTCCCACTTCATCTCGACCCGGTAGCGGGCGTAGCCATCGACCTCCCCGGCCCGGGTTCGGTGGACCACGAGGAAGCCCTTCCAGTCCGGGTCCCAGACCCGCGACCGGAGGCCGAGGTCGAACTCCCAGCGGGCATTCGGGCGGACGATCTCCCCGGGCTGGCGAAGGCGGTGGGCGTCGAAGGCGGCCTTGACCATGGGAATGGCGTCAACGCTTGGCGTGACGAGCTCGACCGCGCCGGGCGCGGGCGGATCACCAACGAATTCGGTGGCACGCACATCGAGCGTCCAGGTTCCATTCTGGGTCGCCGGGCCATACCCGAACCGGCCGTAGATCGGGTATTCGGAGGCATAGAGCAGCGCGATCGGCTCGCCAGCGTCCCGGGCGGCGCGATGACCGGTCCCGATCATCTGCCGCAGGATCCCGCGGCGGCGGTGGGTCGGCAGGACCGTGACGGCGGCGACGGCTGCCGCCGGGAGCCGGCCCAGCCCCGGCAAGGTGATCTCGGTCGCCCAGGACCGGAACGTGCCGCACAGCCGGTCGCCGTCGAACGCCGCCCAGGCTCGATCGAGGGTCCAGACGTCGCGGAACGTCTGGGCCAGGAGCGCGGTGTCCGGGCGCGAGACGAACCCCGTCGCGATCGCGTCGGCATATGCCGGCAGCTCGTCGTCGGTGATCAGGCGGACGGTCGGGGTCATGCCCCGACCTTAGCGGGTCCCGCGAGTAGCCGCCGTCAGGCGGCGTACTCGTCCTGCGGCTCTCCGACCTCGATCGGATTGTTGACTGGGTCCTTGCTCCACTCGAACCAGCCGCCGTCGTAGACCGCGATCCGCTCCCAGCCCTGGAGCCAGGCGTAGAACCACGTCTCGCTGGCTCGCCAGCCGGTGCCGCAGTAGAAGGCGACCCACTTGTCCGGCGTGATCCCGGCCTCCGCCCAGTTGGCGGCGATCTCCGGGTACGGCCGCATCGAGTTGTCGACGTTGCGGTAGTGCTGCATGTGGTAGGCGTCGGTTCCGCAGTTGCCCCACACGTCGCCGGCGATGCGGCCCGCCGGGCCGATGTAGTTGTAGCCGCTGACCTTGCCGATGTGCTCCTTCCAGGTCCGGACACTGACCAGCGCCGCCCCATCGGGATCGGCAAGAATCTGCTTGGCTTCGCCGAGGTCGACGATGACGTGCGGCCGAAGCGGGACCTGGACACCGAAGGCCGCCACTGGCGACGGCTCCCGATGGACCGTCTCCAGCGGGTAGCCGGCCTGCACCCACCAGTCGTACCCGCCGTCGAGCAGCCGGACGTCGTCGACCCCGGCATAGCGCAGGATCATGGCCGCCCGGGTGGCCGCGATCTGGCCCGCCCGCCGGCCCGGCCACTTCTCGTTGGCATCGCCCTCGGTATCGCGGCCATAGACCACGACGGTCGTATCGTGCGTCACCCCGAGCGCCCGGAGGGCCGCTTCCAGCGCCTCCGGCGAGCGCCGGTTCCAATCGGCCGGATCCTCCAGCCAGTTGGTGTCGAGGTACAGCGCGCCCGGGATGTGGCCCTCGGCGTACTCCTCCGGAACCCCGAAATTCACATGGAACAGGATGAATCGGCCCTGTGGTGGGGCCTCGGGCCGCTCGCCGGCGAGGACGCGCCGCAGCCAGTCGATGTGGACCAGCTGCCGGTGGTTGGGCAACCGGTCGACCTGGTTGCGGTCGTCCGCCGCCCAGCCGGGGAAGCCGGCGTCGTACACGCGCACATCCGGATGCCCGCCCGCCGCCAGGTAGGCGGCCAGGACGCCGGCATCGTCCGGACCGCTGCCGTAGACGACGACCGGTCGATCGTTCGTGGCGCCCTTTGCCGCGAGCAGCCGCCGGATCTCGGCATCGTCGACGCTCGACAGCCAGGCGAGGGGGAAGGCCGTCGCGCCCGGGATGTGCCCGCCCCGATCTGCCTCGTCGAACCGCCAGCCGTTGTAGGCCGCCAGCGGTCGGACGTCGACGACGACCAAGTCAGGGTCGCCGAGGCGGTCGCGGAGCCCGTCGGTCGTGATCGTGGTGGTCGCCTCGTTGGTGATGGCGTGAAGATCGCTCATCGGGTGCCTCGTTGCAATAGGACGTGACGGTGGGCAAGAAAAAACCCCTGGCCTGCAGGGGTCTGGTCGTCCGGTTTCGCGGATCCTCTCCGGATCACGCGCCGGTACACCGCCAGCCCTGCTCGGTGAGGGGGCGACAGGTGCAGCGGCGCTGCGGTGACGGTTGGCGCATTGGCGCGCATTCTGGCAGGTCAATGTCGGAGAAGCAATACCAAATTAGTAGGACTTGCGCTCGGTCCGCCCGCGACCGGCACCGGGTACCCTGAGCCCGAGATGCGTCGACCTGTTCGCCACCTCGCCATGCTGCTCATTGCGGCGCTCGCAATTGGCGCCTGCAGCTGACCCTCGTCGAATAGCGCCGTTCGGGCAGGAGCGAAGCATGGCCTGGGAGAAGTCGCCGGACGAGCTCGTCGCCACCTTCGGGCGGGTGATGGATCGATTTCCGGACGTGAAGCGCCGGCAGATGTTCGGCTATCCCGCGGCGATCGTCGGCGGGAACCTGGCGACCAGCCTGCACCAGCGGAACTGGATCGTCCGGCTCGCGTCCGACGACCAGGACGCCGCGGTACGGGACGGCGGAGCACCGTTCGAGCCGATGCCCGGGCGGCCGATGAAGGGCTTCGTCAGCCTGCCTTCATCGGCGCTCACCGACGACGACTCGATCGCGGCGTGGGTGCAACGCGCCATCGACCACACCCGGACCCTGCCACCGAAATGACCCCGGATCCCGACGAGACGCGCCTCCGATCGGCGCTGGATCCGCTCGGCGTGGCCTACGAGCTGTTTCCGTGCGACCCGAACCTCGCCGACACGGCCAACTTCTGTGCTGCCTACGGCTTCGCCCTCGACGACTCGGCCAACACGATCGTCGTCGTCGGCAAGGCCGATCCACGGGTCTATGCGGCCTGCATCGTCCTCGCGCCCCACCGGCTGGACGTCAATCGCGTCGTCAAGACACGCCTTGGCACCCGGAAGGCCTCCTTTGCCGGTGCCGACGAGACGGCTGAGCTCACGGGAATGGCGATCGGCGGCGTGACGCCGTTCGGCCTGCCGGGCGACCTTCCCGTCTGGGTCGACGGCGCGGTCATGCGTCGCGAGCGGATCGTCCTGGGTGGCGGCAGTCGGAGCTGGAAGGTGCTCGCCTCGCCGGAGATCCTGCGCGCCCTCCCCAACGCGGAGGTCGTGGACGGCCTGGCAAATCCCCCGATCTGAGCCCGGCCTCAGACCCGACCGGACCCCAGGAACGACAGGGCCCGGCCCCACATGGGCACGATGACCAGGTGCCCGGCGTCGGGAACCATCTCCAGGCGGGCGTCGGGCAGTCGCGCCTGCCACCACCGCCCGTGACGCGAGCCGACGCCCTGGTCGGCGCCGCCGTAAAGCAGGAGCGTCTTGCGGTTGACGTCACTGGGCTCGAAGCCCCACGAATGGAGCGCATAGCCGGCGATGTCGGTCGTCATGCCGCCGGTCCCCTGCCGGAACGCGCCGGCCAGCATCTCGCCGAGCCGGTCGACCACGCCATCGCGCGACAGGGTGGCGGCATCGGCGTCACCGGCGCCCACCAGGGCGAGGGCCTCCTGTCGACCGCGGGTCGGCCGGGAGCATGCCGCCCATCTGTTCGTTGAGGATCGCCTGGACCTGGCCAGCCGGGAGACCCCGCATCTGTTCCAGGCCCTGCCGGATCTCGTCCGGGTACCAGGGCACCTCCTCGTCGGGCGCCGGTGTCGCCACGACGCAGACACGGTGGACGAGCTCCGGCCGCCTGGCCGCGAGGGCCAGCGCCACGCGGCCACCGGCCGACCAGCCACAGAGACCCGCGGCGCGAATCCCGAGCCTGTCGAGCACATCCGCGAGCTCGTCCGCAGCTCGATCGACGGTCGAGAGCTGGTCCCCGTCCAGCGGCTCCGAATCGCCGTAGCCGGGCCGGTCGACGGCCAGCAAGGTGATCCTCCGGCGGGCCGTTTCGGCCGGATCCGGATCGAACGCGCCGGAACCGGGAGCCGCGTGGTTGAAGACCACGGTCGGGCCGTCACCCTCGGCTAGCCGGTGGAGCGCCACGGTGCGGCCGGAACTGAGGCGGATCTGTTCGACACTCATCGCAGGCTCACGAGCCTAGCCCGGTTGACGGATCGGCGCCCTGCATCGGACGATCCCGGCGTGGATGACGATCTCGACGCCCGCGAGGCTGCCCGCGCCCGCCGACGCGACCGTGACGCGACGGCCGAGGAACGCGACTTGATGCGCCCCGGGATGGGCAAGGTCTTCAAGCAGATCCAGGACGCCCAGCGCAAGGCGGCCGACGGGACGAAGCAGCGGCGGGGCAAGCGCCGCTCGACCGGCTGACGCTTGGCAGCCGTTCGTTTCCCGATCCGCATCGGCCGGAAGTCGCGGCTCCTCCTGCGCCTGTTCGGGGTCAAGGGCGGGGACGCCTGGGTCGACCTGGACGGTGACTTCGACGCCCGGTTCGGCGCGTACCGGCTGCGCACCCCGCTGGCCAACGTTGCGTCCTGGCGGATCGAGGGCCCGTGGCTGTGGCTGACCGCCATTGGCGTGCGAATGAGCCTGCGGCATCGCGATCTCACCTTCGGCGGCAGCCCCCACGGCGGCGTCCGGGTCAACTTCCGCGAGCGCGTTCCGTACGGACCGCTCCGGATCCCGGCGCTCTACGTCACGGTCGACGACCTGGAGGGGCTGGCGCGAGCGCTCACCGACCGGGGGATCGCGGGCGAGGACGGCAGGGCCCGGGGCGATCGTCCCAGCGGGGCGTGACCCGTTCGGGCGGTTGCCACTACGCACCACAGAGGACACCGTCCCGCACATGTCCGCCCGCGACCAAGTCCAGCGAGACCCGGATGTCGCCTCCGCCTTTCGCGAGCGGATTGGCCGGCTCGAGCGCGAGCGCCCTGAGCGCCATCGCGCGGACGCCGCGCTGACCCGGATCGGCCTGGCTCGGGCCCACCCACCGGCCTGGGCGAACGCCTCGGCCTGTCGGTCGCCCGCGCCTGAGACGGCGCTGTCGGGCGCCCGACAGCCCGCCCTCATGTCGCCCTAAGCCTGCCTTTGGCCTCGCTCCGTAGTCTGCGCCCGGCTCGATCGACACGAGCCCGTCACCGCGGAGACAAACCGCGAAGACTTCGGAGAAACCAGTCGTCATGGCAACCACCAGCCGCGGCCGCCTCGGCGGGCCGCTTCAGTTCCTGCTCCTTGGCCTGATCGCCATTGCCCTGGCCGCCTGCAGCGGTGCTACGGCGCCCGCCGGACCGGGGACGCCGACGGATTCGTCCGCAGAGGCCACGGCCGAGCCGACCGATGCGCCCGCGCCCACCGATTTCATCGACACGAACGGCGACGGCATCAACGACATCGAGGGCCACGTCGACGATGACGATGGCTCGGACGAGCCTGCAGAGGGTCCCCTGGATCCGGGGGACGGCTTCGAGCCCTCGCTGTACGTCGACGGCGACGATCGCGGCCGGATCCTCGGCCACGATCCCGACCCGGAATGCAGCCGCAGCGAGGCCTTCCGGACGGAATCCTGCAGCTGGACGGCCGGCGACGGCTCGGCGTCACTCGAGGTCGAGTTCTCGCGCGACCCGAACCTCGCCACCCTCGAGGCCTACGTGGACCACATGGACACCGTAATGGGCAGCAGCACGCCGATCGAGAACCTGGGTCAGGCGGCCTACCTCGGTTCCAATCCACTCGGCTCGGGCGTCCGGCTGACGGCCTACGTCGGCGACGGGCTGCACATCTGGGTATCGATCACCAAGGAGGGCGATGAGGCCGTCCTCGGCGACCTCGCCCTCGAGCTCGCCGCCAAGATCGTGGCCATGGCATAAGGGTGACGGGTTCCCCCCGCCCGTCATCCGGCCCGACGCCGTTTGGCGCGACCGGGCTGCCCGGACGGACTGCGGTCCGTCCGGGCTTCTTCACGTTCCGGGCACCAGGAAGGTGCCGTCGGCCGAGCGCGGCATCGGCCGGGTCTCGACGATCGCGGATCGCTCGATCGGGCCGTAGACGTGCGGATACGGCGAACCAGGATCGTCGTATCGCCACGGGGACCCGACGCGATCGAGATCGATCGTCAGGACGACGAACGGTCGGGCATCGTCGGCATAGTGCCGGTTCGCCGTGCGAGCCATCTCGGCGGCGCCATCGGTGCAGTGGATGAAGCCCTCCGTCTCGAGCGACGGGTGGCGGTACGGCTGACCCGTGTCGCTCGCCGCCCACGGGTCCCGGGCGACGAGGTGGAGCGTCAGCCGCACCCGTCGCCTACCGGACGGCAGGGTCGTCGACAGACAGCCAGCGGCGATCCAGGGTGAGCTGGATCACGGTTGGCCGGTCCGCGGCGAGCGCCTGGCGGAGCGCACCCTCGAAGGCGTCGTCGCTCTCGACGCGGGTGCCTCGGGCGCCGCACGCCCTGGCGACCGCGGTGAAGTCGATCGGTCCCAGGTCGGTCGCCGTCGGTTCGCCGGAGTCGCGCCGCTCCTGGTGCATCCGGATCGTGCCGTAGCGCTCGTTGTCGAAGGCGAGGACCACGACCCTCGCATTCTCGCGAACGGCGGTCTCCAGCTCCGCCATCGTCATTGCCAGGCCCCCGTCGCCGGTCAGCGCCACGACGGGCCGATCGCGATGGACGAGCGCGGCGGCGATCCCGGCCGGCAGGCCGTAGCCCATCGCCCCGGATGTCGGGCCGAGGAACGTTCCCGGCCGGCGGAACCGGAAGCCGCGCGCGGCCCAGCCACTGAAGTTGCCTGCGTCGGTGGTGAGGATCGCCTCGTCGGGCAGGACCCGCCGCAGGGTGGCGATGATCCGGCCGGGGTGGACGCCGGGGCCGTCCCAGTCGCCGCCGTCGACCGTCGCGGCCGACTCCCACGCCCCCCGGTCCGCCTCGTTGTTGGCGGTTCGAATCTCGACCAGACCGGCATGAAGGACCGCGCCCCGGAGGCGCTGGACGGCGCCCCGAAGAAACGACCGGGCATCAGACCGGATCGCGATCTCCGGCGCCGGCAGGCCCGCCGCGGCCGCGGTGGCGGCGGTGTGCGGCTCGAGATCGACGTGGGCCCACCGCTGGCCCTCGCGCGGGACGGCGTACCCGAACGAGGTGATCTCGCTCAGCCGGGAACCCACGACGAGCAGTGCGTCGGCTGCGTCGAGTCGCTCGCGGACGATCCGCGGCGAACCCAGGCCGGCCATACCCAGGAACAGGGGGTGGTCGTTGGAGAACGCGTCGCCCCGTCGCCAGCCACAGATCACCGGCACGTGGAGCAGTTCCGCCAACCTGGTCAGGTCGCTCGACGTCCGGGCTCGGAGCACGCCGCCGCCGGCCAGGATCACCGGCCGCTCGGCGGAGGCGAGCAGCTGGAGGACGGCGCGCACATCCGAGACGTCGGCGCGGGGCAGGGGCGGTCGAGCCACCACGGGGGTCTGGTCCGCGGGCACGACCTCGTCGAGCAGGTCCTCCGGGAGCGACAGGAGCACCGGCCCCGGACGGCCGCCGAGCGCGGCTTCGACGGCCTGGCTCAGGACGCCCGGAACGTCCGCTGCGGTTCGCGGCTCCGCACTCCATTTCGCCAGCCGGCCGAAACTCTCGACCTGGTCGACCTCCTGGAACGCCTCCCGGCCCTGGAACCCCCGCTGGACCTGGCCGATCAGGACGAACATCGGCGTGGAGTTCTGGCGGGCGGTATGGATCCCGATGGCGAGGTTGGCGGCCCCGACCGCCCGCGTTCCAACGCAGGCCGCCGGGCGGCCGGTGAGCTGACCATAGGCTTCGGCCATGAACGCCGCGCCACCCTCGTGGCGGGTCGTCACGACGCGGATGCCGGCATCTGGCAACGCTTCGAGCAAGCCCAGGAAGCTCTCGCCAGGGACGGTGAAGGCGAAACGCACGCCGGCGGCACGGAGCGCGTCGGCGATCAGCCGGCCCACGGTCCGGGGCCCGACCGCAGCCGGGGGCGCTGCCTCTTCGTCGGTGCCTTCGGCGTCGGCGGCTTCGGCGTCGGTGGCTTCGGCCTCGGGTGTGTCGACTTCGGAACTGTCGGCATCGGGGGCCGGCGCGGGCGCTGTCGCGTCGGTCTGCGTCGGCATCGGCTCGGCGGCCCGGTCGAGGTCGCCGTCGGGGGGCGCAGGTTCGGCTGCCGGCGGGGCCGCCTCGGATGCCGGCTCGGCGGCATCGGGAGCGGGCTCGTCGGCGAGCTCGGGAGCGGGCTCGTCGGCGAGCTCGGGAGCCGGGTTCGGCTCGCCGTCGGGGTCGGCCTCGGTCGGCGGCCCTGGCTCGGCGGCCCGGTCGAGGTCCGGGTCGGCCGGCACGTCCGATGGCGGGGCTGATAGCTCATCGGCGGTGGCCGGTTGGCCGTTTCGGTCGTTGGTGGAGCTGGCTTCGTCGGCGGTGGTCTCGTCGGCGTCGGCGGCGCCGGTCGAGGGTTCGGCCGTTCCGGTGGGGTCGATCATCCGGTCGGTCTCCAGTGCTGGGTGGGGATGGCCGTCAGGTCGTGAACGGATAGGCAATGCTCCCGAGGACGAGGCCCAGGATGACCACGACCGCGACGACGATCATCACGATCCGGCCGATCCGGGCACCCGGCATCATCGCTGGCTACCGGTAGTTCTGGAACTGCAGCGGGACGGGCTCGTCGAGCTCGCGGAGCCGTACGATCACCTTCTGCAGCTCGTCCTTGCTCTTGCCCGAGACGCGAACGGCATCGCCCTGGATCTGCGACTTGACCTTGGGAAACTCGTCGCGGATCAGCTTGCTGAGCTTCTTGGCGAGGGTGTCATCGAGCCCCCGCCGGAGGCCGATCGCCTGGCGGACCTTGTTGCCGCCAGCCTGCTCGACCTTGCCCCAGTCGAAGATCTTGAGCGACAGCCCGCGCCGGATCGCCTTCGACTCGATCAGGTCCTTGACGGCCGTGGCTCGGTACTCGTCGTCGGTCACGAGGGTCAGCTCTTCCTTGCCCTGGGTCAGCTCGACGGTCACGCCCTTGAAGTCGTAGCGCTGCTGGACCTCGCGCCGGACCTGGTCCAGCGCGTTGCGGAGCTCCTGCTCGTCGAAGTCGCTGACGACGTCGAACGAGACGTCACCCGCCATCCATCCCTCCTTATCCCCTGCCGCGCTCGTCGATCGCGGCCCTGCGCGTGCGTGGGCGGCGACCCTGGCGGTCGTTGCGAAACGGGCCACCATGGTACCCGGCCGAGGCCGGGAACAGGAAGTGGCGCCCCCCGGGGGCCGTTGGAACGCTGGGTGATCCAAGCGACCGGTGAGGGGCCGCACCTGGCCTCGAATCGGGTGTCCGGGGGTCACTTGGAACGCTGGGTGATCCAGCGACCCGCGTCAGCCGCGGGCGAGATGCTCCAGCAGACGATCGGCGATCCGGTAGCTCCGGCCGCCACCCATCACCAGCACGGCATCGCCCGGACGGACCTCGGATGCGAGCCAGTCGGCAGTGGCGTCCACGGAACCCGGGGCGGCAACGGCCAGACCAGGTCGGAGACCGGCGACGGCCGCGGCGAGGCGCTCCGCCGAGGCGACCGTGGTGTCCGGATCCCGGCCCGCCCAGATCTCGGCGACGGCAACCGCATCGGCGGTACCGAGCGCGGCCGCGAAGTCGTCCTGGAGGGCGGCCGTTCGGTGGAAGGTCAGTGGCTCATAGACGGCCCAGATCCGGCGCCCCGGCTCGCGCTGGCGGATGGCGGCGATGGTCTCCCGGATCGCGGTCGGGTGATGGCCGTAGTCGTCGTACACCACCACCCCGCCGGCCTCGCCTTTGCGTTCGAGGCGGCGGCCAACGCCGTCGAACGTCGACAGTCCGGCGAGGATCGCGGCCGGCGACGTCCCCAGCGCAAGCGCCGCCCCGGCCACCCCGAGCGCGTTCGCGGCGTTGTGCCGCCCCGCCGTCCGAAGACGCGTCCGTTGCGGGCCGGCAAGCGGGTCGAGACCCAGGATCTCCATGTCCGTCCCGGTTGGGTCGGCCGAAACGATCCGGCCCAGCAAGGTCGTGGCCGGGCCGGCGCGCGTGGCGAACTGGTCGGCGATCCCGCGGGCATAGCCGCTGAGCCTCGACGGCGGCTGATCGACCAGCGCCGTGGCGAGGACGCGGCCCGGCCAGCTCCGCAGCTGCCCCAGGAGCGTGGCCACACCCTCGTCGGCGACGTTGGCGACGACGAGCGGTTCGGGACGAGCTGCGGTCGCCGTATCCGCGGCTCGACGCAGCCAGCCGGCGAGGGCGTCGACCACAGCGTCGCGGTCGGCGAAGACGTCGGGGTGGTCCCACTCGGCGCTGGTCACGATCGCGACATCTGGCCGGTAGGCGTCGAAGTTGCCGGCGTACTCGTCCGCCTCGACCACGAACGCTTCTCCCCTGCCCCACCGGGCAGTGGCCGGCAGGCCGCCCGTCAGCGCAGCGGGCAGCAGCGCCCCGACGAAGGCCGACGGATCGGCGCCTGCCGTCACCAGCACGTGGACGAGCCAGCCCGCGGTCGTGCTCTTGCCGTGCGTGCCGGCGACGCCGACGAGCGTCCGACCGGCAGCTGCGTCGGCCACCACCTGTTGCCATGGTTCGAGCGGGATTCCTGCGTCGCGGGCCGCTACGAGCTCCGGGTGGTCCGGGGCGATAGCCGTGAGGGCCTTGGTCACCGCGAGTCGCTGCGGCGGCGGGGTGCCGGTCACGTGGGCAGGGTCGTGCTCCCAGGCGAGCGCGCACACCGGCGGCTTCGAGCGGCGGCGTATAGGAGGACGGGCCGCCCGGGTCGCAGCCGCTGACGACCGCCCCAGCGTGGTGGGCGAGCAGCGTCGCCGCCGAGGCTCCGGCTCCCGCGGCACCCACGACATGCACCCGCTCGCCGGCGACGACGCGTCGCGGTGCCCGCGCCGCTGCCAGCCCCGCACCCACCGCGGCCGCGTCACGCGTCACGCGTCACGCGCCGCACGATCCAGCAGCATCTCGATCGCCGCTTGGGCGCTGGCCAGCTTGTTCCCCACGCGATCACCGTCCCACACGAAGCGCCGAACGTCTTCGCCCGCGGCGTCGGCGACGGCCACGTAGGTCAGGCCGACCGGCTTCTCCGCCGAACCGCCATTCGGCCCGGCGATCCCGGTCACCGCGACCGTCAGCCCGGCCTCGAAGCGTGCGCGAGCCCCGACGGCCATGGCCCTGGCAACCTGTGCACTCACCGCGCCGTGGGCTGCAAGGACCTCGGCGGCCACATCGAGCAGGCTCGACTTTGCCTCGTTCGAGTAGGACACGATGCCGCCGCGGAAGTAGCCGGACGAGCCCGAGACCTCCGTCAGGACGTGGGCCACGAGGCCACCGGTGCACGACTCGGCGGTTGCCACCGTCAGCGATCGATCGAGACACAAGCCCTGGAGGCGCCGGGCGAGCTCGACCAGGCCCGTCAGTTCGGCCGGCACCGCGTCACGTGCGTTGCGTCTTCTCGGGTGGGCTCGGGGGCTGGAAGAGCCAGGTTTCGGGCACCCCGGAGCGCCCCAGGGCCCCCAGCGACGTGCCGTTGAGGGTGAAGTGCGTCACCCCGGACGAGCCGGTCCGCACCTCGACGGAGGTCTTGCCGGTGAAGACCAGGGTGTCGCCATTGCTGACGATCCGGCCGCTGGCCGGCATGCCCTCGGCAAGCTCGCCGTCGACCCAGACCTTGAGCCAGGCGCGGCCGCCCTTGACATTGACCACGAGGTTGACGCCGCGGTAGGCAACGGTGACGGTCTTCGTCAGGGCGATCTTCTTGCCCGAGTCGCCGATCGCGGTGATCGTCAGCTCCCAGCGACCGGTCGTCAGCTCGAGTGGGGCTGCGAACGTCCCATCATCCTCGATCGGGGCGATGACCGGCGCTGGCGCGGGCGGGGTGGCCGCGGGGACCGCCGATGCGCTCGGGCCGGGGCTCGGGACAGCCGCCGGCTGGCCTTCGGCCGGGCCCAGGTAGCGCGCCTTGATCTCGACCGATTCGGCGTTGGTCGCCTTGCCCCGAACCGGGATGGCGCCGTTCTCGAAGGTCGCCCCATCAGCCGGCTGGTCGACCGTCAGGCCGGGTGCCTCGATCTCGAGGAATGGCACGGTGATGATCCGCTGGATGGTCGCCTCGGCGGTCTTGCCCGTCTCCGGGTCGGTGGCCATGATGTCGAACTGGTTCTGGTCCCGATGGAGGTTGACCTCCGCCGCCCAGCGGCCGTCGGGGCCGGCGCTCACCCGGTAGGGCTGCTCGCGGCCGGGTGCGGTGATCGAGATCGTCGCCCCCGGGATCGACGTGCCGCGCAGGACATAGCTCGTGCTCGACTCGTCGACCTCGAGGAGGGCGGAGACGGGATCGGTGACGGCCAGCGTCGGCGGCTTGGCGAAGCGCAGCAGCTGCATCCCGAGGTAGGCCGCAAAGGCAACCACACCGGCGGTGAGGAGTGCCGCCCAGATGATCCCCGGTGAGAACGTCAGGCCCTTGCGCGGCGATTCGAGCGGGCGCGGCACGGCGATCGGCTCGGCTTCCCGGACGTCGCCGCGCTCCAGGCGCCAGTCACGGATGACCTCGTCCGGCTCCAGGCCGAGGTAGAGCGCGTAGTTCCGCAGGAAGCCCTTGGTGTAGACGGCACCGGGGAGGGCCTTGTAGTCGCCCCGCTCGAGGGCTTCGAGGTAGCGCGCCCGGATCTTGGTGTCGCGCTCGGCACGGTAGAGGTCGACGCCCTTGCGCTCGCGAGCCGCGTACAGCCGCTCGGGCAGCCCCGGCGCCGGCTCGGCGCTCAAACCGCGGCCAACGTCGTCCGCGCGCAGGTCCGCGGCGCCCCGTCGTGCCTGGTCCCTCGTCGTCATTCGCCGTCGTCCCCGTCGAGGTCGTTCCCACCCACCGGCCCGGCAACGTCACGCCTGAGCACCTGGCGGGCGTTGGACCCGTCAAAGGCTCCGATGTATCCCCGAGCCTCCAGCTGATCGATGATCCGGGCCGCTCGCGCATAACCGATCCGGAGTCGCCGCTGGAGCAACGATGCCGAGGCACGATCGTACTCCCGAATGACCTCGACGGCATCAGGCAACAGTCGATCGGCGTCCTCGTCGGCAAGGTCGTCCGTGGAACCGGTGCCGTCTTCGTCGCTCTCGATGATCGACAGGTCGTACCGCGGGTCCTCGATCTGGCCCTTCCAGTGCTCGACCACGCGGCCGATCTCCGGATCGGAGACGAAGACGCCCTGGAGCCGCATCGGGCGGGGCAGGTCCGATGGCTGGTAGAGCATGTCGCCGCGACCGATGAGGTCCTCCGCCCCCGGCGCGTCGAGAATCGTCCGCGAATCGATCTGGGAGGCCATCGCGAACGCGATCCGCGATGGGAAGTTGGCCTTGATCAGGCCCGTCACGACGTTGACCGACGGCCGCTGGGTGGCCAGGACCATGTGGATCCCGGTGGCTCGGGCCTTCTGGGCCAGCCGGACGATCGGATCCTCGACGTTCTTGCCCTCGCGCATCATCAGGTCGGCCAGCTCGTCGACCACGATCACGATGTACGGCAGGCGATCCACCTCGTCGACCCGGGTCTCGTTGTAGGCCCGGATGTTGCGGGCGGAGGCGCCCGCAAACCGCCGGTAGCGGCTCTCCATCTCGTTGACCGCCCACTTGAGGGCGGCCTTGGCCCGTTCCGGCTCGGTGATGACCGGGACCAGGAGATGGGGCAGGCCGTTGTAGCTCGCCAGCTCGACCCGCTTGAGGTCCATCAGGATCATCCGGACGTCGTCCGGGGTGGCCTCGCACAGCAGCGACGTGATCAGGGCGTTGACCATGACGCTCTTGCCGGAGCCCGTGGCGCCGGCGATCAGCAGGTGCGGCATCTTGGCGAGGTCAACCGCCTGGGCCTTGCCGGCCACGTCGCGGCCGAGGGCGAACGTCAGCCGCGAGCCACTCGCCTTGACGTCGACCTCTTCCAGGATCCGGCGCAGGGCAACGATGTTGAAGTCCTTGTTGGGGATCTCGATCCCGACCGCGCTCTTGCCCGGGATCGGCGCCTCGATCCGGAGTGAGCGAGCCGCCAGCGCCATCGCCAGGTCGTCGGCCAGGGCCTCGATCCGGCTGACCTTGATGTCCGGGGCCGGCTGGACCTCGTACTGGGTGACCACCGGGCCGGCGTTGCGGCCAACGATCTGGGCCGGGATGTTGAAGCCCTGGAGCTTCTTGGTGATGATCTCCTCGTTCCGGCGGTGGACGGCGTCCTCGCCACCGGGCGCGACTGGCAGGGCGATGTCGTCGAGCAGGCCCAGCGGCGGCAGGACGTACTCGATCCGCTCCCGCGTCGGTGGCGAGTCGCCCGCGTCGGTCACGTCGTCCGGATCGCGGAGCGGGCGCGCCTCCGCCGGAGCGACGAGGGTTGCCGATGCGGTGGCGCCCGCGGGGCCGCGGGCGGGGGCGAATGTGGCCGATGTTGGCGCGCTGCTCGGCACGGCGGCGGGAATCCCGCGGCCGTCGTCGTTGCCGTTGCCATTGCCCCAGATCCCGGTCTGGCCGGCCGATCCGGCCGGGCTCACCGTCGCGGTACCGTTCCGGCCACGACGCTGTGGACCGGCCTCGGCCGCCGCCGTGGTCGACGTCCCGGGCCTACCGGGGCGCCGGCCGTTCGGGCCGACATCGCCGTCGCGACCGTCCGCGCCGGCCGCGTCAGCGGGGAGAGGAGCCAGCTCAGCGGTCGCTGGAGGGCGATCAACAGCCCCGCGATCATCAACCCGGCAAGCAGCACGAGGGCGACGGGGTCCTCGAGCGGTCCACGTAACGCGTCCGCGATCGCCGTGCCGATCCTGCCGCCACCACGCTCAGGGATGAACGCCAGGACGCCCAGGAGGGCGACGTAGGCGACCGCGCCGGCGACCAGCCGCCATTGCCAGCCCGACGCCAGCCGGCCGTTCCATTCGACGTACGCGCCGGCACCCAGGAGGAGGAATGGCAGGAAGTAGCGGCCACTGCCGAAGTACGGCGCCACCGTGTCCCTGGCCCAGCGGGTCAGCGTCCCAGCCTCGCTCGGGATGAACAGCATGATCAGCATGACCACGCCCAGGATCAGCAGGGTCAGCCCGAACAGTGACCTCGCGACCTCCGGCGCCACCGTGAAGGTCGGCATCTGGAACCCGTTCCGCCGGCGACGGCGCGGGCGCGACGCCTGGCGACGCGGCTTGGCCACGCTAGACCTCCACCACGACCGGGAAGACCATCGGCCGGCGTTTGGTCTGTTCGTACAGGAAGCGCGAGACGGCGTCCTTGATCTGGCTCTTGAGCAAGCCGATCTCGGCGATGTGGTCGCCCGGATTGGCCACCGCCGCGAGGACCTTCTCGACGGTCTCGCCGATCAGCGGATCGTTCTCGTTGAGGTGGACGAAGCCGCGGGTGATGATCTCCGGCCGGCCGATGACGTTGCCTGCCTGCTTGTCGACCGTTACCACGATCATGAACATGCCGTCGCTGGCCAGCGCCCGCCGGTCGCGGAGCACGATCTCGCCGACGTCGCCGACGCTCAGGCCGTCGACGAAGACGTAGCCGGCCGGGACGGGCTGGCCGCGGCGGGCCGAACCGTCGTCGGCGATCTCGATCGGTGTGCCGTTCTCGATGATGAACACGTTCTCCGGTAGGACCCCGGTCTCGATCGCGAGCCTGCCGTGCTGGACCTGCATCCGGAACTCGCCGTGGATCGGGATGAAGTATCTGGGCTTGGTGAGGCCCAGCATGAGCTTGAGCTCTTCCTGGCTCGCATGACCTGAGACGTGGGCGCGCTTGATCGTGTGATAGAAGACGTTCGCGCCCGCCTTGAACAGGTTGTCGATGGTCCTGGCGACGTACTCCTCGTTGCCGGGGATCGGGCTGGCGCTCACGATCACGGTGTCGCCCGGCTGGATCTCGACGAAGCGGTGATCCCGGTTGGCCATTCGGGCGAGACCCGACATCGGCTCGCCCTGGGCGCCGGTCGTGGCGATGACGATCTTGTCGTCGGGAACGTCGTTGATCTTGTCCTTGCCGACGATCGCCGAGGGGGCGTACTTGAGGTAGCCGAGGTCGGTCGCGATCCTGAAGTTCTGCTCCATCGACCGGCCGATAACGGCCACGCTGCGGTTCATGTCCGCCGCAGCGTGAGGACCTGCTGGATGCGGGCGATGTTGCTGGCGAAGGTGGCCACGATCACCCGGCCGTCGAGCGGCTCCATGATCTCGCGGAAAGCCTCGCCAACCGTCCGTTCCGACGGCGTGTAGCCCGGGTTCTCTGCCCGGGTCGAGTCGGACAGGAGGCAGATCACCCCCTCCTCGCCCAGCCTGGCGAGGGTATGGAAGTCCGACAGCTTGCCGTCGACCGGGGTGTGGACGACTTGAAGTCGCCGGTGTGGACGACCGTGCCGACGGGCGTCCGAAGGGCGATCCCATGGCGTCCGGGATCGAGTGGCCGACCCGGAACGGGATGACCGTGAAGGGACCGACCGTCAGCTCGTCACCGGGCTCCATCGACAGCAGCGGGTTGTTGTGGAGCTTGTGCTCCTTGATCTTGTTGCCGAGGAGGCCGCGGGCCAGGGTGGAGGCGTAGATCGGGACGCCCGGGAACTCCGGCAGGATGTACGGCAGGCCGCCGACGTGGTCCTCGTGGGCGTGGGTGATCAGGAAGGCCTTGACGTTGGCCTTCTTGTCGCGGAGGTAGGTGATGTCGGGCACGACGAGGTCGATGCCGAACATCTCCTCGTCGGGGAACATCAGGCCGCAGTCGATCACCACGATCGACTCGCCGTACTCGAAGAGGTACATGTTCTTGCCGATCTCCCACGCCCCGAGCGGGATGATGCGGAGCGGCTCATTGGCTGATGGCATTCGGCGTCCTGGAATGGGTTGGTGGTCAAGAAGAGGTCGAGGTGCGGCTCTGGTGCTGCCGGTGCCTGTGTCGGAGGACCCGACGCGATTTCGACGGTGTCCTCGAGGGTTGGGTTGGCAGGTTGGGTGGCGGTATCGCGGCTGGCCCGCCGCCGGCGCGCATCGGTGAGCGTCGAGGGCACCTGGGCCATGTCACGGATCGAGGTCTCGGCGATGGCCGGCGTCCGGAGCGCCGCCGCCGGGTGGTACATGGCGAAGACGGTGGCGTCCGGGGCGCCGGTGGCCGGGTCGACCGGCCGGACCGTGCCGTGGGCCTGGGAGACGCGCGCCCCGGGCATGAAATGGCCCATCGAGAAGCGGCCCAAGGGTCACGACCAGGGCCGGGTCGAGCACCGCCAGCTGCCGGCGGAGGTACGGCTCGCAGGCGGCCATCTCGTCCGCCTCGGGGTCGCGGTTGTCCGGCGGGCGGCACTTGACGACGTTGGTGATGAAGACCTCCTGGCGGTCCCACTCGACCGACTTCAGGAGCCGGTTGAGGAACTCACCGGCCCGGCCCACGAACGGGCGGCCGAGACGGTCCTCGTTGTAGCCCGGGCCCTCGCCGACGAACATCACCTCCGTCGAGGCGTGGCCTTCACCGGGAACCGCGTTGGTCCTCGTCTCGTGGAGGCGGCAGCGGGTGCAGACCCTCGACCTCGGCGGCGATCGCCTCGAGCGCCGCTTGGCGCTCGGCATGGGTCACGCCCCGCCCCCACCTGCCGCGACGGCCGCACGGTCGGTCGCCCCGCGGCCGGTCGGCGCCCGGCGTGCGGCGGCCTTGACCTGGTCGCGGGCGACGAGCGCCTCGGCGATCTCGACCGCATTCGTGGCGGCCCCCTTGCGGACGTTGTCGCTGACGACCCAGAACGCGATCCCACGATCGTCGGCGATCGACGGGTCCTGGCGGACGCGGCCGACGAAGATCTCGTCCCGGCCGGCGGCGTTGGTGGCCAGCGGGTAGGTGTGGCTCTTGGGGTCGTCCTGGACGATCACCCCGGACACCGCGCCGAACAGCCGGCGGGCCTGCTCGGGCGTGATCGGATCGCGGGTCTCGACGTGGACGGCTTCCGAGTGGCTGATGAACACCGGGACGCGGACGGCCGTGCACGAGATCCGGAGCTCCGGCAGGTGAAGGATCTTGCGGCTCTCGGTGACGACCTTCCACTCCTCCTTGGTGTAGCCGTTGTCGAGGAAGACGTCGATCTCCGGGAGGGCG
>CAVSKS010000010.1:0-191897 GCA_963728605.1 uncultured Chloroflexia bacterium
AGCCGCTGTTGCAGCTCGAATGGTGCGCGCCGTTCGGTGGCCTCGTCCGCAGGGCGCTGCACGAGCTCAAGTACTCGGGGGAGCGGCGGCTTGCCGAACCGCTCGGCCGCGCCATCGCTCGCCGCTGGTCCGTGGCCGCGGCCGGCGGTGACGTCATCGTCCCGGTTCCCGTCCACGCGGACCGGCTCCGGAAACGCGGCTACGACCAGGCCGCGCTCATCGCCCGGGTTGCCGCCGCGGACCTCCACCTCCCGTTCGCGCCGATCCTCGAGCGGACCCGCAACACTACCGCCCAGTTCGATCTCGATCGCGACGCACGGGCCACGAACCTGACCGATGCATTCGCGCTGCGGGCACCGCCGCGCAGCCACCCGAACCCGCTCGACGGCCGCTGGATCGTCCTCGTCGACGACGTCATGACGACCGGCGCCACCCTCGCGGCCTGCGCGGACCCGTTGCTCAGCGCGGGCGCGATCGGTGTTTCGGCGATCACGGTGGCGCGGGAGCGGTAGACTTTCGGACATCGGCTGCGCGGCCCAGGCGGCGGGGAGGTGATCGTGCGAACGATCGTCAAGGGCAAGAACATCGACGTCCCCGATGCCGTCCGGCGGTATGCGGAGAAGCGCCTCAAGCGGATCGAGCGGCTGCTCGATGACCGCAGCGACGCCATCGTCGAGGTTTCCGTCGAGCGGCATCGGAGCACGTCCGACTCCCACATCGTCGAGGTGACGCTGGTCATCGACGGCCGGACCCTGCGCGGTCACGCGGCGGCGGTGACCCACGAGGCTGGGATCGACACGGTCGTCGACAAGATCGAGCGGCGCGCGGTCGACTACAAGGAGAAGCCGCGGCTGCGGCACAAGCCCGAGGAGGAGAAGCAGATCCTCCGTCGGATCGCCGATGGCACCGCCGAGCCCGGCCACGCCGAGCGGATCGTCAAGACCAAGCGCTTCGCGATCGAGCCGATGTTCGAGGAGGACGCCCTCAGCCGGATGAACGAGCTGGGCCACACCTTCTTCGTGTTCGTCAACGCCGAGAACGAGCGGATCAACGTGCTGTACCGCCGCAATGACGGCGACTACGGTCTCATCGAGCCGATCCTGGGCGGCGACTACACGACGGGTCGCGGCGGGCGGGGGAACGGGCGCCACTAGCGGAACCAACGGGCCGCTACGATCAGCGGCATGCTGTCCCCGGAGCTCCGAATCGGCGCCCATCTGCCGCTCGGCGACGGCATGGTCCGGGCCGCGGAACGGGCCCGCGAGATCGGTGCGACGGCCCTCCAGATCTTCGGCGACAACCCGACGGCCTGGCGGCGACGGCAGGAGCCACCGTCCGAACAGGCGGCGTTCCGCGAACGGCTCCGCCACTATGGCATCGGCCCGGTCGCGGTCCACGCCGCCTACCTCGTCAACCTGGCGGGTCCGGAGCCAAACTTCTTCGCCCGCTCGGTGGAGGTGCTGGCCTCCGACCTGGCTGCCGCGCCGGGGTTCGGGGCCCAATTCGTCAACGTTCACACCGGGTCGCATCGGGACACCGGGATCGCGGTTGGGAGCCGCCGCCTGGCCGATGGCGTCGCCCGCGTCCTCGATCAGGTCGAGGACGGGCCCGGTGCGGCGATGCTGGTGCTCGAGAACTCGGCCGGCGGCGGCTTCGGGATCGGGGCGACGGTGGACGAGCTGGCCACGATCGCCGAGGCGCTGACCGCCCGGGGGGTGGCGCCGGACCGTGTTGGCTATTGCCTCGACACCGCCCACCTGTGGGCAGCCGGCCACCGACTGTCGGAGCCCGACGAGACCGACGCGCTGCTCGAGGCGTTCGACCGCCAGATCGGGCTCGACCGGCTGGTCATGCTCCACCTCAACGACTCCAAGACCGAGTGCGGGTCACGACTCGACCGGCACGAGCATGTTGGCGCCGGTGGGATCGGCGAGCGGGGGATGGCCCACCTCCTCCGGCATCCCAGGCTCAGCGGGCGGCCGTGGTATGTCGAGACGCCCGGGATGGACGTGGGCTATGACCTGGTCAACGTCACCCGGGCCCGATCGATCGCGGCCGGCATCCCGCTGGAGCCGCTGCCGCCCGAGGCGATGGAGCTCCGCGGCAGCCGGGCACGCTCGGCACCACCCCAGGCCGAGCCAGTCTGAGCGCCGTGGACCACCCGGACGAGACCCGCAACCGACGGATCGAGTTTCTGGGCCTCGCCATCGTGGTCGTGATCGCCGCCGCGACCCGCTTCCTGTACCTCCCAACCCGCGGCATGTGGGACGCGGACCAGGGTCACGACCTGCTCGTCCTGCGCGCGTTCGTTCGCGACGGCGTCGTGCCGCTGCTGGGCCCACCCACCTCGATCGGTGACCTCCATCACGGGGCCCTCTACTACTGGCTGCTCGCTCCGGCGGCGGCGATCTCGAACGCCGACCCGGTGTGGGTCACCGCGTTGATCGCGCTGGGTGGGGTCGCGGCGGTGGCCGTCGTGGGATGGCTGGCCGGCTCGATCGGCGGGCCGGTCGCGGGCATCGTCGCCGCAGGCGCAATGGCGATTTCGGCGTCGGCGATCGAGGAGTCGACGTTCGTCTGGAACCCGAACATCATCGCCGTGGCCAGCGCGACCGCCATCGCCGCGGCGTGGCAGGCGTGGCGGACGGGTCGCGGACGATGGTGGCTCCTCGCGGCGGCCGGCCAGGCGGTCACGATGCAGGCCCACGTCCTGGGCGCGATCCTACTGCCACCACTGGTGGCGCTGTACGTGGCCGATCTCCGCCGGCGCGACCCGACCGACCGGCGACGCCTGGCGACGGCGGGTCTCGGTGCCATGGCGGTCCTCCTCATCGCCTACCTCCCGCTGCTCGCCCATGAGCTGGCGAATGGCTTCCCCGAGACGCGCGCCGCGCTCGACGTCCTCTCCGGTCGCGCCGGGTCCGGAGAAGCGGGTCCCAGCGCGCCCCTCGCGATCGTCGTGATCGCGCTCCGAGCGCTCTCCTGGCCGCTCGCCGGACTGCTCACCGATGCCCCGGCCGTCTGTCTGGCGGCGGCGGTGGCGGTCGCGGCCGCCCTCGCCTGGCGAGGCGTCGCGGGCGGCCCCGTGGAGCGGGTCGCCGCACGCTGGTTCGCGGCGACGATCGCCTGGAGCGTGCTCGCCCTGGCGGTCATCGCCCCAAGTCTCGCGACCGTCGTCCCGGGTCTGCCCAACGACCACTACCACGCGTTCCTCGACCCCATCGTCTTCGTCGTCACCGGCCTGGCCGTGGCCGCGCTCTGGCGTTTCGGACCGCCCGCCGGGACCCTCGCGATCGTGGCATCCGCCGCGATCGTCGGCTGGAACCTGTCCATCTCGCCACCACGGATCGCGCCGGATGGCGGCTGGCCGCAGGCGGAACGGGCGGCGGCCCGAATCGCCGAAGCGGCGGCCGGGGACCCGATCACCCTCCTCGGGATCCCCGACTTCAAGCCAACCGACGCAGTCGGCTACCCGCTGATCCGGCTCGGCGAGGAGATCGTCTTCGACGGCCCGATCGTCGTCGTCGCCTGCGACCGCCTGTTCGAGACGGTCGTCGGGACGGCCTGCGGCGGCCCCGCCGAGGACGCGCTCGCCGGCGAGCTGGCGCTCATCGATCGGTTCGACCTTTCGGCGCGGACGTCGATCTCGGTCTACCGCCGCTGAATCGCGAACGCCGACCCGAAGGCCGGCGTTCGCTGTCCCCGAGACCCGGACGTGGAGGTCGTACCGGGTCGTGCCCTGGAATGTGCGCTAGTAGCGGCTCGTCGGCCGGTTGGTAGGTCGGCCACCGCCGCGGACGACGCCCAGTCGAGGCGTGGCGGACACGCCGGCCACGACGGGGTTCGCCGAGCTGGCGCCGACGGCGCTGCTCTGGTTCGGCCGGCCCATCGGGCGCTCGTTGCGCTCGGGGCTGGTCTCGGCGGCCGGGAAGGCGCGCCCGAAGCGGCGCATCCGGACGGCCAGGTAGTACTCCATGATCTGGCGGACCTGCGGCTCGTTGAGCAGGTCGTCGGCCCGAAGCGCGTACTCGACGCGGGCCGTGGGATTGGTCGCACCGGCCGCCACGAGGCCCAGATACTGGGGCGTGTCGGCGTCGTCGCGGAGCTCGCGCAGGCCACGGGCCAGCTTGGTGGCCGTGCCCAGCGAGGGCATCCGGTCACCGCGGATCAGCCGGGAGATCGTCGAATGGTCGACGCCCGACTGCTGCGCCAGCTGACGCTGGGACATCTTCTTGGCCTTCAGCTGGGCTCGCAGCCACTCGTTGAATGCTCGCCCGTTCTGGCTGGTCATCGTCTGCGGGGTCGCTCCATGATTCGCCGTGGGTTGGACGGCGGCGATGACCGCACTATCCGGTGCCAACCACCCACCCCTGTATCACCCGTTCGTACCGGCGTTGGTTCGCCACTCGGAGCCGATGCTGGGCGGCAGGGTGCGGTCGGCAGTGGTTGGGTGGCGAGGGGCGTCCAGAATCCTCCCCCGTTCGTAGTACGTGCAGTGGAGCCCTGCCGGATCAGGCCTCGGCAGGAGCCCCGCTCAAGCCGGCGCCACGCCGCTTCGGCGAGAGCGCGTAGGCGATCGAGCCGAAGATGATGATCGACAGGACGCTGATCGCCCGGTCGACCAGGGCGATCGTGACCGCCTCCGTCTCCGAGACGCCGTAGGCGATCGTCAGCAGGCCCACGATCCCGGCTTCCACGAAGCCGATCCCGGCCGGCGTGAGTGGCACGGCCGTCAGGAGCGACCCGGCGAGGGCGACAAAGAACGCGCCGCTGATGCCAAGGTGGACGTCGGGAAAGCCGAGGGCCTCGACGACGAGGAACAGCCGCATCGCCTCCGTCGCCCAGACGAGGCCGGTCAGGATCACCAGCCGCGGCAGGGCTCGCAACCCGACGGCCAGGAAGACGCCTTCCTCGAAGCGGTCGTAGAACTCCAGGACCTTGTGCGGCAGCGGCAGTCGGACGATCAATCGTCGCCCGAAGTTGCGCATCGTCAGCAGCCCCGCCGCGAGCAGGACGACGACCCCGACGCCGATGGCGAACACGATCTGGACCTGCGTCGGCAGGCCCTCGCGAAAGCTCCAGAACCCGGCGCCCAGGCCCAGGACGACGATGGCGAACAGGTCCAGGACCCGCTCGATGAACACCGTCCCGAAGGTCCGGCTGAGCGAGACGGTGCTGTTGATCTTGAGCAGCCAGGCACGGTACAGGTCGCCCAGCTTGGCCGGCACGAGGCAGTTGACCAGCCACGAGACGAAGATGATCTCGGTCGCATCCCGGGTCTTGAGCGGGAAGCCGGTCCCGCGGACGAGGAGCGACCAGCGGTAGCCGCGCAACGGGAAGCCGATGTAGAAGATCAGGAACGCGGCCAGCAGCAGCCCCATGTTCGCGGCGAGCACCTTGGCCGGCAGCTCCTCGAGCTTGAAACCCGGCAGGCTGCGGAGGAACAGGCCCAGGAGGATGATCGGCAGGACCAGCGAGATGATCGTTCGCGGCTGCCGGAGGCGGCGGCCAAGCGACAGCTGTTCGGCGGTGACCTCGCGCTCGGCGGCCTCGCCGTTCGGCGGCAGGAGCGTCACCGGCCGGCGGCTCCCGGACGTGCGACCGCCGCCGACACCCGACGATTACCGCGGGCCCGGTTGATCACCTTGGCGAGCGGCGTGATCGCCCGGACCAGCATCGAAGCCCGGCCGGGCACCAGCTCAGCGGATGACAGGGCGGCGAGGAGGTCGTCGGGCGTCGAGGGGTCGCCGGTCATCGCCGTGTACGCCACGCCGACTTCGAGCACGGTGTGGGCATCGGAGACAGCCACCCCGGGCCGTCCGTGGGCCATCGCCAGCTCGGCGGCTTTCGCGTTGCCACCGCCCATCAGCCGGGCGTTGTGGGTCTCGATCCAGTCGACGAGGGGGCACAGCGCCGCCATCTCGCCGTCGCGCATAAGCGAGCCTCGGAACCGGTCGAACGGGTGCGGGATACCGACGAGCCCGCCCTGCTCCCGGACGCGGGCGATCGCCTCGCGGGCGGGGAGGCCGACGGGGATCGCCTCGGACAGGAAGGCTGCGATCAGGTCACCTTCGGCCGTCCGGATCTCCTGGCCGACGATGATCGTGAGGCCCTCGGGCGCCAGCTCGCGGGCCTCGAGGGCGCCGTCGATCCGATCGTGATCGGTGATCGCGAGGTGGGTCAGGCCGCGGTCGGCCGCCGCGCGGACGACGGCCGTGGGCGATGACAGCGAGTCGAAGGACGCTCGGGTGTGGCAGTGCAGGTCGACAAAGGCCCGATTGCCGCCCGGCCCCGGGTCGGCCATGACCTCAGATCTGCTGGACGAGCGACTTCTTGAAGAAGTCGAAGTGCTCGAGCGCCAGGCCGGTGCCCAGGGCCACGCAGTTGAGCGAATTCTCGGCGACGTGGCAGGGCACGCCGGTGACCTGGGTGAGCAGCTTGTCGATGTTGCGGAGCAGCGCGCCGCCACCGGACATCACCATGCCCTTGTCGATGATGTCGCTCGACAGCTCCGGCGGCGTCTGCTCAAGGACGATCCGGACCGCCGAGACCAGCTGCTGGAGGGGGGCCTCGATGGCTTCCATGACCTCCGACGAGGTGATCGGGATCGTCCGCGGCAGCCCCGCGATCAGGTCCCGGCCGCGAACCTCCATCGACAGCTCGCGCTCCAGCGGCAGAGCCGTCCCGATCTGGATCTTGACCTCCTCCGCCGTCCGCTCCCCGACCATGAGGTTGTACTTCTTGCGGATGTAGGTCGCGATCGACTCGTCGAACTTGTTGCCGCCGACGCGAAGGGAGTGGGAGACGACGATCCCGCCGAGGGCGATCACGGCGATCTCCGAGGTTCCGCCGCCGATGTCGATGATCATGTTCCCCGACGGCCCGCTGATCGGCACATTGGCGCCGATCGCCGCCGCCAGCGGCTCCTCGATCAGGTAGGCATCCTTCGCCCCGGCCTTGAGGGCCGCGTCGCGGACGGCCCGCTTCTCCACCGACGTCACGCCGGCCGGCACCGAGATCATCACCTCCGGGCGGCTGATGTTCATCCGGCCCTTGGTGGCCTTGCCGATGAAGAAGCGGAGCATCGCCTCGGTGATCACGTAGTCGGCGATCACGCCGTCCTTCATCGGTCGGATGGCCTGGATGTTGCCGGGCGTCCGGCCGATCATCTCGCGGGCCTCTTCGCCCACCGCCACGATCCGGTTGTCGTCGCTGACCGCCACGACGGAGGGCTCCTGGATGACGATGCCCTTGCCCTTCACGTAGACGAGGACGTTGGCCGTGCCGAGGTCGATGCCGATCTTCATGAGGTGATTGCCGAGTCCCCTTCTGCCAGGCGTTCGATCCTGGCGCCGAGGTCCAGGAACTTGCGCTCGATGTTCTCATACCCCCGGTGAACGTGGTGAGCACCGTGAATGGTGCTGCTGCCCTCCGCGGCGAGGGCGGCCAGGATCAACGAGGCGCCGGCGCGCAGGTCGCCGATCTCGACTTCCGCCCCGTGGAGGCGGGTCGGCCCGGTCACCCGGGCGTGCTGGGAGTCGACCAGCGTGACATCCGCGCCCATCCTGCGCAGCTCAGAGAGCCATTCGAGGCGGTCCTCGAAGATCTGCTCGTGGACCTGGGACTTGCCGGCCGCCTGGGTGAGCAACACCGAGGTCGGCGGTTGGAGGTCCGTGGCGAGGCCGGGATACGGGGCGGTCTCGATGTCGCATGGCTTGAATGCCCCGGGGCCGATCGCCGTGGCATCGACGTCGATGGTGTCGCGGCCGCAGGCCAGCGACAGGCCCATCGCACCAACCGTGTCGATGAACGCGCCCAGGTGGTCGCACGGTGCGCCCTGGAGCGTCAGCCGTCCGCCGGTCACCGCCCCGGCGACCACGAACGTGCCGGCCTCGATCCGATCGGGAATCACGTGGTGCTCCGCCCCGCGGAGCCGGCGGCGTCCCTCGACCTCGATCGTATCGGCGTAGGTCCGCTCGACCTCCGCGCCCATCTTCTGCAGGAACTCGATCAGGTCGTCCACCTCGGGCTCCTGGGCGGCCGGCCGGATGACGGTGTGGCCATCGGCCAGGGTCGCCGCCAGCAGCGCGTTCTCCGTGCCCATGACCGACACGAACGGGAAGCGGACCTCTGTCCCCCGCAGCCGGCCGGGCGCGGTGGCGAAGTAGTAGCCGTTGCGGTAGTCGATCTGGGCGCCCAGCATCCGCATCGCCTCCACGTGGAGGTCGACGGGTCGCCGCCCGATCCGGTCGCCACCGGGGTTGCTGATGATCACCCGGCCGAAGCGCGCCAGCAGCGGCCCGAGGAGGATGAAGCTGGCCCGCATCTTGGCCGCGGCCTCGAGCGGCACGAACAGCCACTCAACGTCGCCGGAGGCCACCTCGTAGACATTGGATTCCGGGTGGTCGACCACAACGCCCAGGTCCTGCAGCGTCTCCGCCATGACCCGGACGTCTTCGATCTCCGGCACGTTGGTGAACCGGCACCGCTCGCCGGTCAGCGTCGCCGCGGCGAGCATCTTGAGCGCCGCGTTCTTGGCGCCCGAGATCGGCACGGTCCCGGTCAGGGCGCGGCCGCCTTCCACCCGGAACACTTCGCGTGTCACGGGTTCCGGCACATATTCCCAGTGGAACGGTTTGGCGTCAGCCAAACGAGCGCCTCATGAACTGGCAACCTCAACAATAAGTCGGCAATTGCTTACGGAGGTCCAATGCGGAGCTCCGCGACGCCATTGGCCCGAGGTTTTCGCGTCCGCCACGGTTCGACGTCCCGCGTCAGCGGGGGCGTCCCTCGCGGTGTCGACGCTCCGCCACCCGGATGCGAAGCAGGGCCTGCTGGAGGGCGGCTCGGGCCGCGGCCAGGTCGGCGCCTTCGCGATAGCCTGTCTCGAGCGCGCGTTCGGCCTCCTCGCGGGCGGCGCGGGCCTGCTCCAGGTTGATCTCGGCGGCCATGTCCGCGGTCTCCGCCATCACGACGACCTTGTCGGGCCGGACCTGGAGGAACCCGCCGGCGATGGCGAACAGCTCCTCCGTGCCGCCCTTCCGGATCCGGAGCTCACCGATGCCCAGCATCGAGACGAGCGGGGCGTGGTGCGGCAGGACGCCCAGTTCGCCGAGGACGCCAGGAAGGACGACCGAATCGACCTCGTCGCTGAAGGCGAGGCGCTCTGGAGTGACGATCTCGAGCTGAAGTGGCACCTAGCTCTCCTGGTCCGGCTTCGCCGCGGTCGGGGCTTCGGCCGCCTTGGCCTCGGTCTCGGCCGGGGCCGTTGCTTCAGCCTCGGCCGGGGCCGTTGCTTCAGCCTCGGCTGGGGCCGTTGCCTCCGCCTCGGCTGGGGCCTTGGCTTCGGTCTCGGCCGCCTTCTCGGCCGCCGTCTCGGCGGGCTTCTCGGCCTCGGCGGACTTGGCCGGTGCGCTGGCGGCCGCCCCACCCGATGATCCGCTGCCGCCCGTCAGGCGATCGGCGTTGGCCCGGACGTCCTCGATCGTGCCGGCCAGGAAGAACGCCTGCTCGGGTAGTGTGTCGGTCTTGCCCTCGAGGATCTCCTTGAACGACGCGACCGTGTCCTTGATCGAGACGTAGGCGCCGGAACGGCCGGTGAAGACCTCGGCCACGAAGAAGGGCTGACTGGCGAAGCGCTGGAGGCGCCGCGCCCGGGCAACCGTCGCCTTGTCCTCCTCGGACAGCTCGTCGATCCCAAGGATCGCGATGATGTCCTGGAGGTCGCGGTAGCGCTGGAGGACCCGCTGGGTCTCGCGCGCAACGTCGTAGTGCTCCTGGCCGACGACCAGCGGGTCCAGGACCCGCGAGGTGGAGGTCAGCGGGTCGACGGCCGGGTAGATGCCGAGCTCGGCGATCGAGCGCTCGAGGCGGATCGTCGAGTCGAGGTGGGCGAAAGTCGTCGCCGGGGCCGGGTCGGTGTAGTCGTCGGCCGGGACGAACACGGCCTGGAGGGACGTGATCGAGCCCTTCTTGGTCGACGTGATCCGCTCCTGTAGGCCGGCCATCTCGGTCGCCAGGTTCGGCTGGTAGCCGACGGCCGACGGCATCCGGCCGAGCAGGGCGGACACCTCCGAGCCGGCCTGGGTGAACCGGAAGATGTTGTCGATGAACAGGAGGACGTCGCGGCCCTCCTCGTCGCGGAAGTACTCGGCCATGGTCAGGCCGGTCAGCCCCACCCGCTGGCGGGCGCCGGGCGGCTCGTTCATCTGGCCGAACACGAATGCCGTCTTGGCGATGACGCCCGATTCGGTCATCTCGTGGATGAGGTCGTTGCCCTCGCGGCTCCGCTCGCCGACGCCGGCGAAGACCGACACGCCGGCGTGCTCCTGGGCGACGTTCCGGATCAGCTCCTGGATGATGACCGTCTTGCCGACGCCGGCGCCCCCGAAGATCCCCACCTTGCCGCCCTTCTTGAACGGGCAGATGAGGTCGATGATCTTGAGGCCGGTCTCGAAGACCTCGACTTCCGTGGTCTGGGCATCGAACGTGGGCGCCGAGCGGTGGATCGGCAGGGTGGTGGTGGCCTTGACCGGGCCCTTGCCGTCGATCGGCTTGCCCAGGACGTCGAAGACCCGGCCGAGGGTCACCTCGCCGACCGGCACCGTGATCGGCCCGCCGGTGTCCTTGGCGTCGACCCCGCGGGCGAGGCCGTCGGTCGTGGTCATGGCCACGCTCCGGACCCAGTTGTTGCCGAGGTGCTGCTGGACCTCGCAGACGAGGGGATCCGAACCCTTCCGCTCGATCTCGACCGCGTTCAGGATGGCCGGCAGCTGGCCGGCCGGGAACTCGATGTCGACGACCGGACCGGTGATCTGGATGACCCGGCCGGTAGCCGGGGCGGTGGCGGTTGCCATCGGGTGCTTGCCTCCTGCCTAGCGCCGCTGGGCGCCGGTCGCGATTTCGATCATCTCGCGGGTGATGTTGGACTGGCGGACCTTGTTGTAGGACAGCGTCAGGTCTTCGATCAGCTCTTCGGCGTTCTCGGTGGCGTTCTTCATCGCCACCATCCGGCTCGACTCCTCGCTGGCCTTGCTCTCGAGCACCGCCTGGAACAGCCGGGTGGCAACGTAGCGGGGGAGGAGCTGGGTCAGGACCGTCGCCGCGTCCGGCTCGAAAATGAACTGCCGGCCGGGGATCCCCTCCGTATCCTCCGACGGCTCGACGGGCAGCAGCTTGTCGACGTCGGGGCGCTGGGTGAGGGTCGACACGAAGCGGCTGTAGATGACGTCCACCCTGGCCACGCTGAGGTCGACGAAGGCGTCGGTGACCAGCCGGGCCAGCGGCAGGACGTCGGCGAACGTCGGCTTGTCGCCGAAGCCCGGGAAGTGGGCTTCCATCGGGACGCGCGCCCGGGCCATCGCGTCGCGGCCCTTGCGGCCGACGGTGACGACCGTCAGGTCGCCGGGATGCTCGGTGATCTCGCGGGCCGCGAAGCGGATGGTGTTGGTGTTGAGCGGTCCCGCCAGGCCGCGGTCCGTGGTGATCAGGACGATCATCCGCCGGCCGCCTCCGCCCTCGCGCTCGCCGAGGAGCGGGTGATCCTCGTCACCCAGCACGGCGGCGAGGTCGGCCAGCACCTCGTCGATCTTGTCGCTGTACGGCCGCGACTGGAGCGTGGACTCCTGGGCGCGCCGAAGCTTGGACGCCGCCACGAACTGCATGGCGCGGGTGATCTGCTTGATGTTCTTGACGGCGCCGATGCGCCTGCGGATATCCCGCTGGCTTGCCATCTAGCGGCCCGCCGTGATTTCGGCGATTAGCAACGGGCGTGGTCGGCGGACCCGCCGTGCTGCGGAATCGCCGCCAGTTACCACCCGGGCTGCTATCTGCGCCGAGATCGGGGCCAGATCGGCCCCTGTCGGGGGCATGAAGCGCGTGCCTACCACCCGGGTTGGTAGAAGCGCAAAGCCGGGCATGGCCGAGACCGAAATCATGCGAGGAACGTTTGCCTGAATGAATCGATGGCTTCGGTGAGCGCCGACGCGAGCTCGTCGGTCAGGTCGGGCTTCTGGCCGAGCGTCTTGAGGATGTCGGGCTTCTCCGTCTCGAGGAAGCGGTAGAAGCCCGTCTCGAAGTCCTTGACGCGCGGAGTCGGGACGTCGTCGAGCTTGCCCGTCGTCGCCGCAAACAGGATGGCGACCTGCTTCTCGACGGAGAGCGGCTGGTACTGCGGCTGCTTGATGACCTCCGACAGCTTCTCGCCGCGGGTCAGCTGGTCGCGGGTGGCCTTGTCCAGGTCCGACGCGAACTGGGCGAACGCGGCGAGGGCGCGGTACTGGGCCAGGTCCAGCTTCAGCGGGCCGGCGACCTTCTTCATCGCCTTGGTCTGGGCCGCCGAGCCTACCCGCGACACGCTGATGCCGATGTTGAGGGCGGGCCGCTGGCCGGCGTTGAAGAGGTCGGTCTCGAGGAAGATCTGGCCGTCGGTGATCGAGATGACGTTCGTCGGGATGTAGGCCGACACGTCGCCGGCCTGCGTCTCGATCATCGGCAGCGCGGTGAGCGACCCGCCGCCGTTCTCGTCGTTGAGCCGGGCGGCCCGCTCGAGGAGTCGGGAGTGCAGATAGAAGACGTCGCCCGGGTAGGCCTCGCGGCCGGGCGGCCGGCGGAGCAGGAGGGCCATCTCCCGGTACGCCCAGGCGTGCTTGGACAGGTCGTCGTAGACGCACAGCGCGTCCTTGACGGTCCCGCCGTCCAGCTCGACGCCTTCCTCCATGACCTCTTCGCCCATCGCCACCCCGGAATACGGGGCGAGGTACTGCAGCGGGGCCGGATCCTCGGCGCCGGCGACGACGACGATCGTGTGGTCCATCGCGCCGTACTTCTCGAGGGTGGCCACGGTCTGGGCGACGGTCGAGAGCTTCTGACCGATCGCGACATAGATGCAGACCAGGCCCTGGCCCTTCTGGTTGATGATCGTGTCGATCGCGATCGCGGTCTTGCCGGTCTGGCGGTCGCCGATGATCAGCTCGCGCTGGCCGCGGCCGATCGGGATCAGCGCGTCGATCGCCTTGATCCCGGTCTGGACCGGCGTGTCGACGGACTTTCGGACGATGACGCCCGGGGCGATCCGCTCGACCGGGCGGGACTTCTTCGTCTCGATCGGGCCCTTGTCGTCGAGCGGCCGGCCCAGCGGGTCGACCACGCGGCCCAGCAGCGCCTGGCCAACCGGCACCTCGACGACCCGGCCCGTCGTCTTGACGGTGTCGCCTTCCTTGATGCCCGAGGCGTCGCCCAGGATGACCGCACCGACCGTCTCTTCCTCGAGGTTGAGGGCCATGCCCATCACCCCACCCGGAAACTCGAGCATCTCCTGCGCGAGCGCGGCCTGGAGCCCGTAGATCTGGGCGATCCCGTCGCCGACCTCGACGACAGTGCCGACGCTGCGCGTCTCGGTCTGCTGATCGAAGTCGTCGATCCGCGACTTGATGATGCTGATGATCTCGTCTGAGCGAATGGCCATCTGGGGGTCTCCGAACTACCGCGGTCTGGTGCCAGCCACGAGCTGGGCCCGGAGCCGCTCGAGGCGACCGCGGACGCTGGCGTCGAGAAGGCGGTCACCGACCTGCACGGTCAGTCCGCCGATGAGCGATTCGTCGACCTCCTCGCGGAGCTCGACCTTGGCGCCGGTCATCTTCACGACCTGGTCGCGGACGGCCTTCGCCTCCTCCGGTCCGAGGGGCAGGGCGCTGGTCACGACGGCTTCGACGACGCCGCGCTGACGGTTGAGCAACCGCCGGTACTCGCGGGCCACGCTGCCGACCAGATCGGCTCGGCCGCGCTGGACGAGCAGCCGGGTGAGATTGAACGTGACGGGCGCGACCTTGCCGTCCAGCGACTTGCGAAGCACGTCCTCGCGCTGGTCGAATGGAATCGCCGGGTTGTCGAGCATCCGGCCGACCGCTTCGTCGGCCACGACCGCAGCGATCACGTCGAGATCGTCGGCATAGCGCTCCTCGGCCTTGTCCCGGCGGGCAAGGTCGAACAGCGCCTCCGCATACCGACGGCCAGCCGTCGTTGGTCGGGCCATCAGCGCTCCGGTCCGTCGGTGCTGGCCTTGGCCTCGGTCAGGAACTCCTGGACGAGCCGCCGCTGCCGGGCGTCGTCCATCGACTCGCCGACGACGCGGCTGGCCGCGGCGAGGGCAAGGTCGGCGACCTCGGCCCGGAGATCGGCGATCGCACGCCCCTTCTCCGATTCGATGTCGGCGGTGGCACGGACCCGCATCCGCTCCAGTTCCTCGCGGGTTGCGGCGATGTCCGCATCCCGGGTTTCCTGGGCGACCTTCTGGGCCCGGTTGATGATCTCGTTGGCCTCGCGACGGGCCTCCTGGAGGGCGACGACGCGCTCCTGCTCGGCCGATTCGCGGTCCTTGCGGGCCTGCTCGGCGTCCTTGAGACCTTGTTCGATCCGGGCTCGCCGGTCGGCCAGCATCTTCTGCACCGAGCCACCGAAGGCCACGTACAGCAACACCGCGAAGACGATGAAGTTGAGCGAGGCGACGATGATCCAGAACAGGTTGATCGCGAGGCCGCCGCCTTCGCGTCGCCTCGCCGCCGGCCTCAGTGGCAGGGTGACGGCGGTTCGGGCAATCCCGCCGCCGACGGCGAGGAGGTCCACGTTCGAGATCAGGCCCGTTAGAGGACGAGCGCCAGGATGGCGACGACGATCGCGAGGACGCCGAGGCCTTCGGCGAACGCGGCGCCGAGGATGAACTGTGCGCGGATGACTGGCGCGGCATCAGGGTTGCGGCCGATCGCGGTCGCGGCGAGGCCGGTCAGGATGCCGATGCCGATGCCCGGGCCGATGACGCCGAGGGCCGCAAGGCCGGCGCCAATTGGTTCCATGTGCGCTTCCTTCCTCCTGGGGTCGACGAACGGTGGCGACATCTGGTTTGGCGACGATGAACGGGTTCAGTGGGCCGGCTGCACCCCCGGCTGCTGGTGGGGCGATGCCGCCCTCGGGGACGTGGGCCGGACGCTCCTCCGCGTGGTCGTCGTGGGATTCCACGGCGATCACGGTGTAGATGAGCATCAGGGTCGAGAAGATCAGCGCCTGGACGAAGTTGAGCAGGCCTTCGAGGAGCAGCATGGCGGCCGGCAGGACCGCAATCGTGAGCGCGGTGATGACGCCGAGCGCCACCTCCCCACCGAAGATGTTGCCGAAGAGTCGCATCGCCAGCGTGACCGGCTTGATGAACTCGAGCAGGAACTCGATCAAGCCCACGAACAGGCCAATGAGGCCCGGCGCCGATGCCCTCCTTGAAGGCACCGAACGGGAAGAACTTGCCGAGGTAGCCCCGCACGCCGAGCGCCCGGAAGCCCTGGAACTGGAAGTAGACGAAGGCCACGAGGGCGAGGCCGATGGTCACGTTCACGTCGCTCGTCGGCGCGCGGAAGGTGTGGAGCTCACCGAACCCGAAGAACGGGATCAGGCCGCTCCAGTTCGACAGCAGGATGAACAGGAAGAAGCCGACGAACAGCGGGATGTGCCGCCGCGCCTTCTCGCCGCCGAGCGAGATCGCCCAGTTCTCGAGGCCTTCCCAGGCGAACTCGAACGACGTTCTGCAGGCGGCCCGGTACGAGCTTCATGCCTCGACCGGCGACGAACGCCAGCAGCAGGACCACGCCCATGACGAGCCACATCGAGAACAGGCTGTCGGTGATGCTGGGGCTGACGAACACGATCGCGTTCGGCGGCGGATGCTCGCCGAATCAGGACATGCGGTGCCGGGAAGTGGAGGTTGGCCGTCGATTAGGTCACCGATCGCAGCCACCGGGTGGCCCGGGCGTCGCCGGCGTATGGCGGGACGAGGAAGAACGCCAGGACGTCGATGACGATAACGCCGACGATCAGCGGGAGAAAGATGGAACGACGGGAACGCCGGGGCTTCGGCGGGTCGGCCGCGTCGCGTGGCTCGTCGCTCGACACGTCTCCTCCGTGGCGTGGTCAGTTCATTGTCGCGAGAAACCGCTTGATGAGGGTGTAGCAGGCCCGTGCGCCGGCAGCGAGGCCGACAAAGAGCCCGACCATGATGAAGATCGGCCGGGTCCCTATCTGCAGGTCGACCCAGTTCCCGGCGAGTGCGCCTCCCAGCGTCGTCACGAAGATGACGAAGCCGATCTCTGAGAAGAGTGCGAAGTACGCCCAGCCTCGACCGGGCTCGATCATTTTCGACCTAGCAAGGCGGCGGGAGTATAGCAGAGGCAGTCCCGAAACCGCCGCCGGGTCGCTACGGAACGACCGTCACCACGACCGTCGCGGTGTCGAAGCCGCCGTTGCCGTCGCTGATGGTGTAGGTGAACGAGTCGGTGCCGCTGAAGCCGGTCGCGGGCTTGTAGGTCAGGCCCGTCCCACCGCCGGTGATAGCGACCGTTCCGTGACTGCCGTTGGTCCTGGCGGTGATCGTCAGCGTCTCGCCGCTGTCGGGCGCCACCGTGTCGTTGGCGAGGACGGCCAGGGGCGTGGCCGCGGCGTTGCGCTTGACCCTGAACGACAGGTCATTGACGGCGTTGGGTGGGTCGTTGACGGGCACCACCCGGACCCGGAACGTTCGATCGATGAAGAGGAGGCCATCCGACAGACGAACCGTGATCGACGCCCAACCGTTCCGGTTGGTGGCCGGCGTGAAGGCCACCCTGAGTCCGTACGACGTCCGAGCGACCGACGGCTGGCTGCTGAACAGGCTCGGGTTGGAATTGCCCACCACCGCCAGCGTCAGCGTCTGGGCAGATTCGCCCGGCCCGGCGGACATGACGGTCCGGACCCGGAACAATCCCGGTCCGCTGTCCTCCAGAACGGACAGGCGCCACGCCCGGCCGAACAGAGGAGGGTCGTTGACACCAGCGATCGTGACGTTGACCGTGGCCGTGTCCGTTCCGCCGTTGCCGTCCGATACGGTGTAGGTGAACGAATCGTTGCCGAAGTAGTTTGGGTTGGGCGCGTAGGTCACGGCCTGGGTGCAGCTGGATGGGGTTCCGAGACAGCTCTTCACCCCCAACGTGACCGTGCCATGGGCCGGATCGGACGGCGTGAACGTAATCGGATCGCCGTCTGCATCGGTCGCGGTCAGCTCGATGGCCTTGGTCACGTCCTCCGTCGCCGAAACGCTCTGGCCGCTCGCCACTGGCGTGTCGTTGACCGTGCCAATTGCGATCTCGAACTCCACGGCGTCACTCGTGTCATCGGGATCGACGGTCACGTTGGGATAGGTCTCCAGGCCGCCATCATCCTGGGCGTAGACGGTCACGTCGGACAGCCACGTCTCCCCTACCGCCGGCGTGAAGGTGAGGACCCCCGTCCCCGAGATCTGTGGGAGAACGGAGAACGCATGCTCGTCCTCCGGTCGCACATCCACGACGAACGCGACGTCCTGGTCGTCCTCGTTCGCCGGTCCCGGTTCGATGTCGGTCGCCCAGCTGGCGCTGTAAGCGCCGCTGCCCTGGTTGACGGTCACGAGGTCGGGCCCGGGCGTGAAGGTTGGTGGGTCATTCACCGGGGCGATCCAGATGCGCAACGTTGCGACGTTGGAATCGGTCGTACCGTCGTTCGCGGTGTAGGTCAACGAGTCGGACAGCCAGTCGCCCTCGGGCGTGCTGTAGTTCGCGTCGGCGGTGTATGACGCAAAGCCCTGCGACAGGACGTCCCCGTCCCCGTGTGACGGACCATCAACGAGCTCATATGTCAGCGGGTCGCCGTCAATATCCGTGGCCTTGAGCCCACAGGATCCCGGCAGGAAGGTGAACTCGCCCCAGTCCTCGGGGATGGGGAAGCTTCCGCCGTAGTCGTCGTTCGGGCAGGCGTCGGTGGGCGAGTCAAGAGCGACGGGGGCATCGTTGACAGCCTGCACGGCGATGGTGACCGTGGCCGTGTTGGACGGGTCGTTGAGGACGTCGCGCGTCAGATAGGTGAACGAGTCCGTTCCATGAAAGTTTGGCTCTGGAGTGTAAGCGAATGATCCGTCGGGACTGAGCGAGAACGTTGCCTCGTGCGTGGGACCGGTGACGAGCTCGGCGGTCACCAGGGTCGCCGGCACGTCATTGATGAGGACCCCGGCCGGTGCGCCGACGGCCAAGGCCGCGTCCTCGTCGACCGAGTACGCATCGTCCGTGGCGATCCCGGCCGCGAAGGCCGGCTGTGCGAGCGTCCCGAGGAGCGCGGTGGCGACGAGGAGCGCGAGCTGTCGTCGGCTCATGGTCCGATTGTGACTGTTTGGCTGTCGGAGTTCGAGGCGCCGACGCTGTTGGTGACGGTCAGGGTGATGGTGTAGTCGCCGGGGGCGGCGTATGGGTGGCTGGCCGACGCGCCGGAACCGGTGCCGCCGTCACCCCACGACCACGACCACTCGACGGCGTTGAGGGACGCCGAGCCGTCGCAGGTCACCCCCAGCGGCAACGCGACGCAGCTGAAGCTGGCCACGGGGGGCGCAGGCGTCGGCGTCGGCGTCGGCGCGGGCGTTGGGGTGGGAGCGGGCTTCGGGGTTGGGGACGGCGTCGGCCGCGGCGTGGGCCTGGGCGTCGGCCGAGGCGTCGGCGGCGGGGTGACCCGGGGCGTGGGCGGCGGCGTTGGCGGCGGCGTGACCACCGGCGGTGCAGGCGTCGGCGGATCCGTGCCCGGGGGCGGCGTGAGCGGGTCGAAGGATGGGGTCGGTGTGGCTCCCTGGCTCGGCAGGACGACGACAAACGTAGGGCCGGCGAACCCGGGGTCGAGCGACACATGGGCCGGGAAGCGCGTGCTGCTGTCGATCCCCAGCACGTCCTGCTCGCCGCGCGGGAGGACGTTGGCGAAGACGAACAATACGACGGCGAATCCGAACAGGACGGCAGCGGAATCCCGCGCCAGCCGGACCCGCGGCGCGACCGCGACCGCCGGTTGCGAGGCCCGCGGGTGGGCCTGCGGCCGACGGACGACGACCGGCGGCGCGACGGGCCGATCCGGGGCGTCCATGCCCGGGACGCCGATCCGGTAGGCGATCTCGTCCGGCCCGGGCTCCGGGAGCGGCTCCGCCGCGGCGGCGGCGCGGGACTTGCCCCGGCCGGCCAGGCGCCGGAGGACGTACATGCCCACGGAGCGGTCGATCACGCCACCGAGGCCGGATGCAGCCCGGCGAGCGGTGATTCGCCGCCCTTGTCCACCCGTCGGCCGGCCCGAACCTCCCGCCAGCACCGCTGCGCCCACCGCGAGGGCGGCGAGCACGGCGATGGCGACGAGCAACTCAAACGGCATTCGGGAACCCCGAGCGGCACCGGGGACGCCGGCACGGCGCCGATCCTAGCACCGGATCGAGCCTCCTCCGGTCCTCCGCGTGGCGAGGAGGCAACGCCAAATTCGGTCGCCGTGGGCGCGGTTCAGCGGGCTCCACCAGCGTCGCGATGGTCGGGGTCGTACTCGGCGGCGTCGAGGGCGGTGTCGCTGAACCCGCCCCAGGCAAGCACGAGAAGGACCACGCCGGTGCCCACGAACACGCCCAGGAACGCGTACACCTGGTTCGCGCCGGACAGGACGAGCGACAGGACCGCCAGGCTGGCGCAGATCCCGTAGATCAGCAGGACGGTCTGGCGGTGCGACAGTCCCAGGTCCAGCAGGCGGTGGTGGATGTGGCCGCGATCGGGGGTGAACGGCGATTTGCCGGCCAGCAGCCGCCGGACGATGATCCAGAACGCGTCGATGATCGGCACGCCCAGGACCAGCAGTGCGACCGCGACCTTGGCACTCCCCAGGATCGACAGGACGGCCAGCGAGTAGCCGATGAACATCGTCCCGCTCGTCCCGGCGAAGATCGTCGCCGGGTGGAAGTTCCAGCGCAGGAATCCCAGGCACGCCCCGGCCAGGGCGAAGCACAGCAGGGCAACGAGCGGCTGGGCGATCGAGCTCGTCAGGCTGATGACGCCCAGGGTCAGCGCGGCGATCAGGGCGATCCCCGACGACAGACCGTCGAGACCGTCGATGAAGTTGACGCTGTTGATCATCCCGACGATCCACAGGATCGTGAAGGCGACGACGAACGGCCCCTCGAACTCGATTGGGCCGCTGCCGAACGGGTTCTGGACGAACCCGATCTCGACCCCCAGCAGGATCACTGCCCCTGCCGCCAGGCCGAGCTGGCCGAGGAGCTGCCAGCGCGCCCGAAGGTCGACGACGTCGTCGACGAGGCCGATGGCCGCCGCAGCGGCACCACCCAGCAGCAGCGCGGTCAGGTTGCCGACGTCGATCGGAACCCGCCGCTCCACGAACGGCAGCTCACCCGCCAGGGCGACCGTGACGACGGCGACGGCCAGGAATCCCAGCGCGATCGCGACCCCACCGCCGCGCGGGATCGGCCGGGTGTTGACACGACGGTGGTTCGGGCGGTCCACGACCCGCCGCCGGATGGCGTTCCGTCGGACGAGCGGCGTCAGGACGAACGAGATGGCACCCGCGACGACGAAGGCGGCGACCAGGTAGGGGATCGCCGCCCCGACGTCCGAGATGAAGCTCACGCCGCGGGCAGGCCGGGCACCGGGAAGCGGGCCACGATCTCGCGAACCTCGGCGGTGATCCTGGTGTGGACCGCGTCGTCGCCGCGGCCCTCGATGGCGTCGACGATGAGCCGGCCGACGGCCCGCATCTCGTCGGTCCCGAAGCCGCGGGTCGTCGTCGCCGGCGTGCCGACACGGATGCCGGACGCGGTGTTCGGCGGGTTCGGGTCGAACGGGATCGCATTCTTGTTGACCGTGATCCCGACACCGTCGAGGAGGTGCTCCGCCTCGGTTCCGGTGACGCCGGCCGGGGTGACGTCGACGAGGGCCAGGTGGTTGTCCGTGCCCCCGGATACGACCCGCAGCCCGCGGGCGGCGAGCGTGTCGGCCAGGACGGCGGCGTTGGCGACGGTCCGCACCTGGTCACGCTGGAAGTCCGGTTCCGCGGCGAGCTTGAACGCGACGGCCTTGCCGGCGATGACGTGCATCAGCGGCCCGCCCTGGACGCCAGGGAAGACCGTCTTGTCGACCGTGGCCGCCAGTGAGCCCTTGACGTTTGGGAACGCCGCCGGGTCGATGCCATCGGGCAGCTCGCGGCGGCTGAAGATCAGGCCACCGCGTGGCCCGCGGAGCGTCTTGTGGGTGGTGGTCGTGACGAGATCGGCGTGGGGGAACGGGGACGGATGGACGCCGGCGGCTACCAACCCGGCGATGTGGGCCATGTCCACGAACAGCAGGGCACCGACGCCATGGGCGATGGCCGCCATCCGGGGGAAGTCGATGATCCGCGGATAGGCAGACGCGCCGGCGACGATGACCTTCGGGCGGACTTCGCGGGCCTGTGCTTCGAGGGCGTCGTAGTCGATCCGCTCGTCGTCCTGGCGAACGCCGTAGGCGTGGACCTCGAACAGCCGACCCGAGAAGTTGAGCTTCATGCCATGGGTCAGGTGGCCGCCCTGGTCCAGCTTCATGCCCAGGATCCGGTCACCGGGCTGGAGCAGCGTGAAATAGGCGGCCATGTTGGCCTGGGCGCCGGAGTGGGGCTGGACGTTGACGTGCTCAGCGCCCGGGAACAGCGACAGGGCGCGTTCCTGGGCCAGCGTCTCGGCGACGTCGACGTACTCGCAGCCACCGTAGTAGCGCTTGCCGGGCAGGCCCTCAGCGTACTTGTTGGTCAGCCAGCTGCCCTGGGCCTCCATCACCGCCGCGAACGTGTAGTTCTCGCTGGCGATCAGCTCGATCTTGTCGTGCTGGCGGCGGCGCTCGCCCTCCATCGCCGCCCACAGCTCCGGGTCGATCGTGGCGATGCGCTCCCATCCGAGCGCCGCCGACTGGGTGACCGCCATGTCGCCGCTCCTTCCGCCCTGATCGGCCGCCAGCACCTCCGGCCGCGGGGCAATCGTCCCACAAGCGCGACCCGGGCGCCGACAGCTCCGCTGGCGTGGCGCCGCGCGGCGCCGTCGCCGCCGTCAGCGCCGGATGTCGTGCTCGATGCCGGCCGCCTCGAGGAGCAGGGCGATCTGCACCGGATCGATGGCCCCGGCTCGGAGGATCGTCGGGCGGTCCGTGCTGCAGTCGACCACCGTCGATGGCACGCCCCCGGGCGACGGGCCGCCGTCGAGGACCAGGTCCACGCGGTCGCCGAGCATCTCGACGGCCGCGCCTGCGGACCGCGCGTCGGCGTCGCCGGAACGGTTGGCGGAGGTCGTCGGCAAGGGCCCCACGGCCCGGGCCAGGTGCCGTGGCGCGGCGTGATCGGGGACGCGGACGCCCAGCGTCGTCGTGCCGGCGGTCAGGGCCGCGGGCAATCGGGCGCCGTCGGACAGGGGCAGCACGAGCGTCAGGCCGCCGGGCCACAGGACGGCAAGGGTTCGGGCGGCGGGTGTCACCCGGACGAGGTCCGCCACCTGGTCGAGGTCGTCGGCCAGGACCATGATCGCCTTGTCGACGGGCCGGTCCTTGATCCGGAACAGCCGCTCGATGCCACCGGCCGTGGCCAGCGACACGGAGATGCCGTAAACGGTGTCCGTCGGGATGGCCACCACCCCGCCGCCCTCGAGGACGGCAACCGCCCGACCCCGCCCCGGTGGGTCGTCGCGGACGACTTCGGTCACGACCGTGCGATTCGAGCGACCCGCGGAGCGCCGGCGAGGTCCGGCTCGACCGTGCAATGCCACGCCGCAAGATGACCGGCCACGAGGGCCGCGATCCCGTCCGCCTGGTCCGACCCGATCTCCAGCAGGGCCACGCCGTCGTCGGTCAGGGCCTCCGGCAGGCGCTTCACCAGCCGCGCGATCACCTGCAGGCCGTCGTCGCCGCCGTCCAGCGCGGCGCGCGGCTCGAATGACGCGGCGATCGGCAACGAATCGATGGCCGCCGACGGGACGTACGGCAGGTTCGCGACAACCAGGTCGAACGGCGTCGCCACGACCGGCGGCAGGAGGTCCGCCTCGATGAACCGGACCCGGTCGCCCACGCCGTGGCCGACGGCGTTCTCACGGGCCAGCTCGAGCGCGGCCGGGCTGTCGTCCGTGCCGATGATCTCGGTCTCGTCCTTGACCCGCCGGCGGCGCAGGCCGACGGCCAGGCTGACGGCGATCGTCCCACCGCCGGTGCCGACGTCGACGACCCGAAGCGGTGGCGCGCTCTGCGGCCGAGGCGTCGAGGTCAGCCGGCGCATGACCTCGGCTTCGGCCAGCTCGACGACCCGCTCGGTCTCCGGTCGCGGGATCAGGGCGCGGGTGTCGGAGGCGAAGGCGAGGCCGTAGAACTCCTTGAAGCCCCGGATGTAGGCGACCGGCTCGCCCGTCGCGCGGCGCGCCAGGTCCGCCTCGTATCGCTCGCGCCGCGCCATCGCTGACCAGCGCCTCCGGATGGGCCACGATCACCGTCCGATCGGCATTGATCGCGTGGCCCAGGAGCAGCTCCGCGTCCAGTCGCGGCGTCTCCGAACCCGACGCCCGCAACCGATCGACACCGGCTCGCAGCAGCTCCTGGACGGTGGCCATCCCCCGGTCCTCGGCGCCGGCCCTACAGCCGGATGGTGACGGAGATGTCACCGACCTTGCGAAGCACCTCCGCGCTGGTCGTGCCTCGCCAGCGGTGGAACAGCAGGTCCACGGCTGCCTCCCCGACCCGGACGTTCGTCAGCGTCACCTTGCCCAGCCAGTCGGGCAGGTGCGGTTGGAACAGCTCCAGCTCGCCGCGTTCGGCATGGGGTCGCAGGCCGAGCATCGTCTCGAGGAACAGGAACGGCGCGCCGGCCGCCCAGGCCTGCGGCGAGCAGGCGACCGGGTAGGGCACCGGCAACGGCGAGGTGTCGCGGTCGAACCCGCAGAACAGCTCGGGCAGGCGGAACTCGGAGAACCGCTGGGCCGCCTCGAAGACGCTCCCGACCAGCCGGTTCGCCTGGTCGTGGAAGCCGTACCGCTTGAGGCCGGCCGCGATCAGCGAGCTGTCATGCGGCCAGACGGTGCCGGTGTGGTAGCCGATGGGGTTGTAGCCCGGCTGGTCCGATGCATAGGTCCGGATGCCCCAGCCCGAGAACAACTCGGGCGACATGAGGCGATCGGCAACGGCAGATGCATGCTCGGGCGCGACGATGCCCGTCCACAAGCAGTGGCCGGCGTTCGAGCCGATGCCGTCGGCCGGTCGCTTCCTGCCGTCGAGTGCCATCGCGTAGTAGCGGCGGTCCTCGACCCAGAAGGCCTCGTTGAACCGTCCGCGGAGGGCATCGGCTTCCCGGTCCAGCCGCTCGCCGTGCGCCGCATCGCCCCGGACGCGGGCCAGTGCCGCCATCCGCCGCTTGGCCTCGTAGACGTAGCCCTGGACCTCCGCCAGCGCGATCGGGGTCTCGACCTGGTGGCCGTCGCGGTCCCGGATCGCGTCGAAGGAGTCCTTCCAGCCCTGGTTGAGGAGGCCGCGATCGGTGCGGCGCTCGTACTCGACGAACCCATCCCCATCCCGATCGCCCCACTTGTCGATCCAGTCGAGCGCCGCGAGGGCATTGGGCCAGAAGCGTTCGACCAGCTCTCGGTCGCCGGTCCATTCCCACGTCGCCCCGAACAGGATCAGCCAGAGGGGCGTCGAATCGATGCTCCCGTAGTACGGCCGGAACGGCAGCTCCCCGGTGCGTGCCATCTCGCCCGTCCGGAGCTCGTGGAGGATCTTGCCGGGCTCGGCGTCACGGCTCTCGTCGAGCTCCGTCGCCTGGCGCTTCGCCAGGACGGCCAGCGTCTCGACCGCGACCTGGGGCCGGACGGCGAGGACCTGGAGCGCGGTGATGATCGCGTCCCGGCCGAAGAGGGTCGTGAACCAGGGCACGCCGGCGGCCACGTACCGCTCGCCGTCAGCGGGCCCGTCGTTGATCAGCAGCCGCAGGTCGTTGAGGCCGCGCAGCAGCGTCAGGTTGAACAGCTCATGGTCCGTCTGGACGGCCGTCGTGCCACGGTTCCAGGCGTGATAGGCGCCGGCGCCGACGTCGGCCGACAGGCGCGGCGGATCCGGGAAGGTCGGCGGATCCCCGCCGGCCGCGCCCTCCGTGGCCCACGTGACCCAGGACAGGTCGCAGCGCGCCCCGGGACCGAGCACGAACGACCAGCGCAGGTGGATCCAGCCCTGTGGTGCGACGTGGTCGTCGCCGCTGCTGGGCGTGACGTCGTCGGGCCGGACGCTGAAGGCGACGTGGGTCGATCGGCGGACGTCGTCGAGGCCGTCGTAGCGGAAGGTGACCCGGGAACCGCGCACCGCCACGGGCTGGCAGGAACCGCGCGCGGTCCGGGGATAGCCGCGGACCTCGAAGATGTCGGCCCCGTCGTCGGCCAGCTCGATCTCGACGTCGAAGGCCTCCTCGTGCTCCGAGTGGTTCACGACCTGGAGGTTCTCCTGGAGCGCCTCGGCCGCGATCAGGCGTTCCCGGGTGATGCCCAGCTTCCGGCCGGCGAGCGGATTGGTGGCGCCCGTCTTGGTGCCGATATCCCGCTCGATGCTCGGGTTCGTCAGGTGGATCGTGCCCCGGTAGTTGCCGCCCATCGACCCCTGCAGAAGCACCGGCCGGACGCCCGCCACCCGCACAGCCGAGCACGACAGGATCCGGGTATCACCCCGGTAGAGGCCCAGGCCGCGCGAGTCAGGGTGGATGTCGCCGAACTGGTCGGTCAGCAGGTAGACGTTCTCGTGCTTGAGGACCTGGACGTTGCCCAGGTCGGTCGCCTGCTCGATCGGGTCCGTCCGCGGCTCGAAGAAGTGGACCTCCTCGGAGGAGGCCGGCTCCTGCGTGGCGGCCGGGGCGGTCTCAGGCGCCCGAGCCATTGGTCGCCTCCGTGATCGAGGCCAGCCGATCGGCCTGGTCGGCCATGACGAGGGCGTCGATCAGCTCGTCGAGCTCGCCCGCGAGGATCGAGGGCAGGTTGTGGACCGTGACCCCGATCCGGTGGTCGGTCACCCGATCCTGGGGGAAGTTGTAGGTCCGAATCTTCTCCGATCGGTCGCCGCCACCGACCATCAGCCGCCGGGCGGCCGAATCGGCAGCCCGCTGCTCGTCGAGCTTCAGGTCGTAGAGCCGCGACCGGAGGACCGACAGCGCCTTGGCCTTGTTCTTGTGCTGGCTCTTCTCGTCCTGGATCTCGACGACGAGGCCGCTGGGCAGGTGGGTGATGCGTACTGCTGAGTCAGTGGTGTTCACTGATTGTCCACCGGGCCCCGACGAGCGCTTGACGTCGATCCGGAGATCCTTCTCCTCGTCGATCTCGATCTCGACCTCGTCCGCCTCGGGCATGACGACGACGGTGACGGTCGAGGTGTGGATCCGGCCGGATGATTCGGTGGCCGGGATGCGTTGGACGCGATGGACGCCACCCTCGAACTTGAGGCGGCTATAGGCGCCGTCACCGGTGATCTCGACGATCGCCTCCTTGATGCCCCCGATCCCGGTCTCGTTGAGGTTGATCGCCTCGGTCTTGAAGCGGTGCCGATCGGCGTAGCGGGCGTACATCCGGAACAGCTCGTTGGCGAACAGGGCCGCCTCCTCGCCGCCGGCGCCGGCCCGGATCTCGAGGATCACGTTGCGGTCGTCGTTGGGGTCGCGGGGCAGCAGCAGGACCTTGAGGTCCTCCAGGAGGCGGGTTTCGTCGGCGACCAGCCGGTCGATCTCGTCGGTGGCCATCTGCCGCAGTTCGTCCTCGCCACCCCCGGCACCGTCGCGCAGCTCGCGGGCACCCGCCAGCTCCGAGCGTGTCTGTTCGAGGCGGCGGTAGGCGGCGACGACCGGCTCGAGGCGGGCCATCTCCTGACCCAGCCGGCGGATCTGGGACGGGTCGGACACGATCTCCGGCTTGGCGAGCTCCGACTGCAGGTCGTCGTACTGGCGGGCGACTTCGTCGAGCCGGCTGTCGAGTCCGGAATGGCCGCCCTCGGCGCTCATACCCCCGGCAGCGGCGGGTCGATCGACACGGGCGCCGCCGCCTCCGCCTCGCCTGCGGCCTTCTTCGGCAGCTCCCCTTCGCGCTTGCCAGGCAGCTCGAGGACGTCGCGGGGCAACGTCCCCGAGCCAAGGGGCAGCGTCTCGCCGTCTTCCTTGAGCGCTTCTTCCATCGAGACGATCGCGACCTCGATCATGTCGACGCTCGGCTGCTTGGTCGTGATCATCTGGACCATGATGCCCGGCCACATGATCGCCTTGACGACGGGGTTGCTCCGGAACTTGGCGCCGAGCCGCAGGACCTCGTAACCCACGGCGGCGAGGAACGGGATCAGCACGAAGCGGCTGCCGATCATGACGAGCGGCTCCTGCTTGCCGATGACGGAGAAGGTAAAGATCGACAGGGCGATCAGGACGACGAGGAACTCGGTTCCGCAGCGGGGATGGGCGGTCGGGTACTTCCGGACCTCGTCGACCACGAGCGGGTCACCGTGCTCCAGCGCGTGGATCGTCATGTGCTCCGCGCCGTGGTACTGGAACACGCGGCGGATATCCGGCAGCCGTGAGATCAGGGCCAGGTAGCCAAGGAAGATCGCGACCTGGATCACGCCTTCGACCGCCGGCTGTGCCAGGCGGTTGTCGGAATTGGCCGTGAGGGCCGACGAGGCGAACAGCGGCAGCAGGAAGAAGATGCCGATGCCGATCAGCAGGGTGAAGCCCAGCATCAGCGCGATCGCGCCCTTGCCGATCTCGACGTCGTCCTCCTCGGCCTGGACGCTCGCGCTCCGGATGAGCCAGCGGGTGCCCACGATCAGCGTCTCGTACAGGACCACGAGGCCGCGGACGAACGGCAGCTTCGCCCAGCGCGTGTTGTGGAACCGCGATCCGAGGCGCTCCGTGGAGTAGACGATGCGGCCGTCGGGGTGGCGGAGGGCCACCGCGATCGCGTCGCGGCCGCGCATCAGGACGCCCTCGACGAGGGCCTGGCCTCCGTAGTTGTAGCGGGGCATGCCGCAGAGTCTACCGGCTCGGAGAACGCGACCCGATCAAGGGGCAGGAGGAATCGAAACGGCGGGCCGCTGGCCCGCCGTCAGGAATGGCGTTCGGTGGGAGCCCTAGGTGCGGACCTGGCGCTCGAGGCGCTTCTGGAAGCGCTCGACCTGGCCGGCGGTGTCGATGATCGTCTGCTTGCCGGTGAAGAACGGGTGGCAGTTGCTGCAGACGTCGACCCGAAGCTCCTGGCGCGTCGAGCCGACCGTCCACTCGGTCCCGCAGGACCCGCAGTGGACCTTGGCTTCGTAGTACTTGGGATGGATCTCGGGCTTCACGTGAAAACAGTCTCCGGTGCTCAGGCCTTGGTCGCGACGGCCGCCGACTCGACTGGCTCGACCCGAATTCGCTTCTTGTCCTTGCGGGCGTGCTCGAACCGGACCCGACCCTCGACCGTGGCAAACACGGTGTAGTCGTGGCCGAGACCCGCGCCCGTGCCGGCGAGGAACGTCTGGCCGCGCTGGCGGACGATGATCGAGCCGGCCGGCACGAGCTGACCGTCGCCAACCTTGACGCCAAGACGCTGGCCAACGCTGTCGCGGCCGTTCTTCGAGCTGGAACCCGCCTTCTTGTGGGCCATCTGGGTTACTCGTCCTTCTTGGTGCGGCTGCGCTTCGGTGCCGGCTTGTCGTCGGCTTTGGCGCTCGCCTTGTCGGTAGCCTTCGCGTCCGCTGCCTTGGCGCGGGTTCGAGGCTTCTTCGCCGTCGCCGCCGTGGCCACAGGGGCCGCCGCGGCATCATCCTTGGAAGCCTTCGGCTTGGTCGCCCTCCGGGCAGGCTTGGCGTCGGACTTGGCCAGCTTCTCCGCGAGGGCCGCGTCCTGCGCTGCCTGGCGTGCAGCGGCCTCCTCCAGCCGCTGCCGCTCGGTCTTGGCGTCGTGCTCGGCCTTGCGGGCCGAATCGGCTGCGCTCTTGCCGCCGAGCCGGACGTCGGTGATCCGCAGGATCGTCAGGTCCTGGCGGTGGCCCTTCTTGACCCGGCGGCGGGTCTTGGGGCCGTACTTGAAGACGATGAGCTTCTCGCCGCGATCGCGGCGCAGCACTTCGGCCTCGACCGCGGCACCGTCGACCACCGGGCGGCCGATGGTCGCATCGTCGCCGTCGGCGACGAGCAGCACGCGATCGAGCGTGATCGACTGGCCGGGCTCGGCGTCGAGAAGCTCGACCTGGAGCTCGGTCCCGACCTCGACTCGGTACTGCTTGCCGCCGCTCTCGATGACTGCGTACATGGATCCTCTGGGGCTGCTCGCGCGACCGCGCGGCGGCCGTCGTGATGGGCATGGAAAGACCGCTCGGCTGGCCGAACAGGAGCGCGAAGTGTACGGCCGGCTCCTGCACGCGTCAAACGGGGCCGAGTGACCCTTCGAGCTCGCCCGCGACGAGCACCCGTTCCCGGACAATGGTCGCGATGGCAAGGGGCCGGCCGAGGTGTTCTGCAAGCGCGCCAACGACCTCGTCGGGGCGGCCGGTGCCACGCTCGGGGTGGATCAACGCCCGGATCCGCAGCTGGATGGGCGCATCGCCGACGAGGTCGATGGCCGACAGCAGCGGCCGCAGGTCGATCTCCGCCGTTCCGCCACCCCGGGACCGTAGCCAGCGAATCGAGGTCGACGCCAGCAACGAGGCCGCCGCGCGCTCGATCTCGTCTGCGGTGGCCCCGCCCACGTCTTCGAGGGTGACCCGGTAGTCGGCCGCGGCCACGGCCGCCGCCAGCGGTTGTTCGCCGAGCCACACGTCGGCGATCTCGTCGACCACGATCCCGGGCGGAGGATCGGCTGCGAGCGCCGCTCGGACGCGCCAGGCGGGTAGCCGCTCGACGAGGACGATGTCAGCCAGCTCCCGCTCCGCTGGCATCCCGACGGGCAGCGCCGCACCGAAGGTCAACGGTTGCCGGCCGCGGCCACCGGTGGCCAGGGGCAGGCCGGTTGCCGCCAATCGGGCATGCCAGTCCAGCGCCAGCTCCCGGTGCGCCTGCGATGGCGCTGCCGGCGTCCGGTGGAAGACCAGTCGCCAACGCTGGCGGGGGTCTCTTGGCACGCCGCCGGTGGGGTCATCCACGTCTGCTAGTCTGCGGGACCATGGACCAGCCGGACGGGCCGAACCGCGGACCGGACACCATTCCGGCAACGCCCATTCCGGAACCGGCGGCCGAGCCTGACGACGCGTCGCCGCCGGCACCCGAGCCGGCCACGTCGCAGCCGGCCGTTTCGGTGGCCGCGGCTCGACGGATCGAGGCCCCGAGTCCCCGTGTCGCGCTGGTCATCGCCGCGGCGGTGGTGGTCGGGGTCGTTCTCTACCTCGGCCGTGAGGCCCTCGCCCCGTTCGTCGTCGGGCTGCTGCTCGTCTACCTGTGCAACCCAGCGGTCGACCGATTACAGCGACTGCGCGTCCCGCGCTGGCTGGCGATCCTGCTCGTCTATGCGGTCGTGGTGGTCGTCGTCTACCAGGCGATCCGGATCACGGTCCAGCCACTGGTCGACCAGGTCCGGCTGCTGATCGACGACCTGCCCGATCTCGTCTCACGGCTCGACCGTCTGTACCACGACTTGAGCCTGCCGCCCCAGTTGCGCCAGGCGATCGACGACTGGATCGCCGGGCTGCAGAGTGGCGGCGGCTTCGACCCCGGAGTGCTGCTGCCGGTGGTCAACCTCACAGCCGGCCTCGTCAGCGCGATCTTCGGCTACCTCATCATCCCGGTCTGGGCGTTCTACCTGCTCAAGGACCGGCGCGACCTGATGGCCTCCGTCGACCGCTCTCTGCCCGGGGAATGGCGGGGGGACGTCTGGAACATCGTGGCGATCGTGGATCGGGTCTTCGGTCAGTGGATCCGCGGGCAGATCTTCCTGGGTGTCACGGTGGGCGTGGCCACGTTTGCCGGCCTGTTGATCCTCAACGCCCTGGTCGACCCGATCTTCGGGCGGTTCGCCCTGTTGCTGGCGATCATCGCCGGCATCCTCGAGCTGCTGCCGATCATCGGCCCGATCATCGCCGCGATTCCGGCGGTCCTCCTGGCCATGACCGCCGGTCCGCAGGCGGCGATCGCCGCGCTCGTCCTGTACCTCCTCGTCCAGCAGGTCGAGAACAATGTGCTGGTGCCAAAGATCCAGGGCGACGCGGTCCAGCTCCACCCAAGCGCGGTCATGTTCTCGTTGGTCCTTGGCGGTGCGATCGCAGGCCTGCTGGGGGCGATCCTCGCCCTGCCGGTGACCGCCGCGGCGCGGGACGTGTACCGCTACCTCTTCCGCCGCGCGACCCCGGCCTGAGCCGGAACGATGTCCGGCTCGTTCGACGCCTACAAGACCCTCCAGGTCGATTCGGAAGCGGATCCGGAGGTGATCCAGGCCGCCTACCGGCGGCTGGCCCAGAAGTTCCATCCCGACGTGGCCCCGGGTCCCGAGGCGGCCGCCCGGATGGCCGCGATCAACCGCGCCTGGGCCGTGTTGCGGGATCCCGAATCGCGCGCCGCCTACGACGCGGAGCGAGCGGCGTTCGTGCCGGCGCCGGCGGCACCGCCGACCGCGCCCGCTTCCGCGCCCCGACCGGCGTCGTCGCCATCCCCGGCGCCGCCGCCGACCCCGGAGACGGTGTCCCGGGACTGGACGTCCGGTCGGTCGACGGTTGGCGGTGGATACGACCCGGCGACCATGCGGGCCGCGGAGGGCCTGGGCGCGGCGGGTCCGCCACCCGGCAACCCGTCGGGCAGCGTCATCAACTTCGGGCGTTACGCCGGCTGGTCGCTGGGCGAGATCGCCCGCCGCGACATCGAGTTCGTGGAGTGGCTGGATCGCAGCCCGATCGGGCGCCAGTATCGCGACGAGATCGATGTGCTCCTGCGGCGGGCCGGTCGGCGGAAGGCCGCCGCAGCCGAGTCAACCGAGCGGCGCGGTCTCTTCCGACGGCGCTGACGAGCCTCGTTCCCGGTTTCGGAGGAGGCGGTTGACGAGGAGGTCGGCCGTCGAGCCCTGGACGAGCAGGGTGAACAGGACCACGCCGAAGGTGATCCCCTGCATGAGCTCGCGATTCTCGAGATCCGCGGGAAGAGACAGGGCGAGGGCGACCGACACGGCCCCTCGCAGGCCGGCCCAGAACAGGACGTGGAGCCAGGGCAGCGGCAAGGGCGCGATCGCGTCCGGCCGAAGGCGGGACCCGAGGCGGGCGACGCCCCCGACCAGCAGGTAGACGACGATCGCCCGGCCGACGAGCACGGCGGCGATCGCCCAGCAGATCGGGAAAAGCGCACCGGCCACCGCGTCCAGCGAGATCGCCAGGCCCAGCAGCAGGAAGATCAGGGCCGTCAGCAGGAAGGCGACGAACTCCCAGACGGTGTCGATCGCCTCCAGGGCCCGGCCGCTGAGCCCGTGCGTCCGGCCGTACGAGCCGAGGGTCGCCCCGGCGAGGACCGTGGCGATGATCCCCGACCAGTGGAGCTGCTCGGCCAGGAGGTACGAGCCGTAGGCCAGCACCACCGTCGCCGCGAGCTCGACCAGGTGGTCGTCGACCGCGGCGATCACCCGCGTGATCACGATGCCGGCGACCACCCCGATCGTCAGGCTGCCCCCGATCGTCATCGCGAAGGCGAGCAGTCCGCCACCGGCTGAGGCGCCATCGACCAGCGATCCGAGGGCGATGGCGAAGACCACAATGCCGGTCCCGTCGTTGAGCACGCTCTCCGCCTCGACGATGGTGACCAGCCGGCGCGGCGCCCTGATGCGGGCAAAGGTGGAGATCACCGCGGCCGGATCTGTCGCCGCAACCATCGCCCCGACCAGGAAGGCGGCCCCGAACGACAGCGGCGTGGTGGCCGCAAGGACCGCCCCGACGATCACCGCCAGGATCAGCACGCCCGGCACGGCCAGCAGCAGCACGCCGATCAACGAGGGGCGGAGCTGCTCGAACGGCGTTCGCACCGCGGCCTCGAACACGAGGCCGGGGAGGAGGATCGCGAGGACGATGTCGGGGGTCACGACGATGGGGTTGTCGCCGGCCAGCCGGGTGACGACGAGGCCTACGACGACGAGGCCGACCGTGTAGGGCAGCGAGATCCGCCGGGTCACGAGGGCGACCAGCACGGCGCCGGCCAGCAGGACGACGAACAGCTCGAGGGTCTGGAACGCCGGGGTGCCGGCCATCAGCCGGCTCCGGGTTCAGGGTCGAGTACGCGTCTCGGTTGGGCTCGCCTCACCCCGTCCGCTCGTTGTCGGCCGCCACCACCGACAACGCCGGACCTGGATCCGCGTCCTTCGACTGCACCGCGAGTGGCCACGCACCCGGGTGGATCGGGCGGCGGGTGGGCGTCACCACTCGGCCCGGGTTTGCCGGATGTTGATGCTCTGGATGATGCCGAGACCGGCGGCCATGCTCACCAGCGACGCTCCGCCGTGGGTCACGAATGGCAGGGGAATGCCGGTGATGGGCATCACCCCGATGACCATCCCGACATTGACGATCAGCTGGAAGACGATGATCGACGCGATCCCGCAGCAGAACATCGTTCCGAACGGATCGCGCGACCGCCAGGCCGCGAGGAGGATGCGCCACAACAGGGCGGCGAACAGCCCGAACATGACCAGGCCGCCGATGAACCCGAGCTCTTCGGCCAGGATCGCGAACACGAAGTCCGTGGTCTGGACGGGCAGGAAGTCGAGCTGGTTCTGGGTCCCGTTGGTGAGCCCCTTGCCCATCCAGCCACCCGAGCCGACCGCGATCTGCGCCTGGTGGAGCTGGTAGCCGGAGCCCTGGATGTCCGGCGTCGCGTTGAGGAATGAGGTCAGTCGCTCCTTCTGGTAGTCGCGCAGGATCTCGTTCCAGGCGAACGGGATCACGGCGATGACGCCGCCAACGAGCACGGCGAGCCACTTCAGGCTCGCGCCCGACATGAACAGCATCCCGGCCACGATCGCGGCGAACACCAGCGACGTGCCGAGGTCGGGCTGCAGCATCACCAGCAACCACGGCGGTCCGACGAGCAGGCAGGCGCCCAGGATCGAAGTCAGCGAATCGAGGCGTTTCGCGCGCGAGCCGAGGTAGTTGGCGAGGACCACGATCATCAGGATCTTGGCGAGCTCGCTGAACTGGAACACGAACGGGCCGATGCTCACCCACCGCGCCGAGCCACCGACGCCGTCGCCGATCGCCAGCGTCAGGACGAGCAGGCCGAGCTGGACCACGTACAGCGGCCAGGCGAACGTCTTGAGCCATTTGTAGTCGAACGCGGACGCGACCACGAAGACCACGATCGCGATGCCGGCCCACATCAGGCCGCGCAGGAACGTCGACCCCGACTCGAGCGCCGAGCGACCTGGCTCCACGCTGTTGCTGTAGGCCATCACCAGCCCGATCGAGGCGAGCAGCGTCGCGTAGGTGAGCAGTTGCAGGTCGAACAGGCGCCACGCGGCTCCGACCGACTTGGCTGCCCAGTCGGTGAACCGCGCGGGTTCGGCTCGCATCACGCCCATGTCAGTTGCCCTGGTAGAAGTTGCCGCGCTCGAGGAGGTCGAAGTTCCGGTAGTCCTTCTCGATCCCGAACTGCAGCTGGTAGAAGTACTTGACGATCTCGGTGGCGGCGTTGCCCTTGGTTCGCGAGTCGTACGCAAAGGCGAGAACGACGAGCTCCGAATCGGTGCCCGCGACGGCTTTGAGGCCCTTGGGATCGTTCTTCTTGACCTGGGGGTCCTTCGGAACGAAGCCGACGAACCAGGAGTGGAACGGCAGGCGGCCCTGGCGGTCCCGTGTCCCGAACTCGGCCGTTCCGGATTTGCCGGCGATGACCAGGGGCACGTCGACCAGGTTGTAGGTGTGCCGGATCAGGACGGTGTTCCGGGCCGCTTCCCGCATGTCCTTGAGCACGCCGGCCGGGGCGGCGATCTCGCGGATCAGTTGCGGCTCGAAGGGCCGGACGATCGAGCCGTCGGGGGCGACGATCTCACGAACGATCTGCGGCTCGTACAGTTTTCCGCCGTTCGCCAGGGACGCATAGGCATTGATGAGCTGGATCGGCGTCACGACGTCATAGCCCTGCCCGATCCCCGCCTGGTAGACCTCGCCCGGGAAGATCGGCTCGCCGAGCGTGTCCTGCTTCCACTGATTGCTCGGCACGATGCCGCTGACCTCGTTGGGGAGATCGATCCCGGTCGGGGCACCGAACCCGTATTCGTGGGCCCAGTCCGCCAGGCGGTCGATCCCGAGCATCCCCGCGAGCTGGTAGAAGTACGTGTCGCTGGAGTGCCCGAAGCCGCAGTCGAGGTTGCACGCGCCCCAGCCACGTCGGTTCCATTCGAAGAACGTCGTGGACCCGAGCCGAAGGGCCGGACGGGTCTGGATCAGCGTTCTGGCCGTGATCTTGCCGTCGGCGAGGGCGCCCGTTCCAGTCACCAGCTTGTACGTCGACCCGGGTGGGTAATGGGCGTTGACGGCGTGGTTGGTGAGGGGCTTGTCCGGGTTGTTGAGCAGCGCCTGGAAGTCCTTGTTGCTGATCCCGCCCGTGAACAGGTTGTTGTCGTAGGTCGGCAAGCTGACCATGGCCAGGACCTCGCCCGTCTGCGGGTTCATGGCGAGGACCACGCCGCGTTTCATGCCGATGGCGTCCATCCCCCAGCGCAGGGCCTTCTCGGCGTTCTTCTGCGCCGTGGTATCGATCGTGAGCGTCAGGGAATTGCCGGCCTGTGCCGGCTCTACGGTCTGCAGAACCTGGATTCGGCGGCCCTGGGCATCCCGTTCCACGCTCTCCGACCCGTACACGCCCCGCAAGGCTTCCTCGTACGTCGCTTCGACGCCCGCCTTGCCAATCAAATCGTCGGGCAGGTAGCCGTCGGCGCGGAGGTCGGGCAGCTGTTCCGCGTTCACCGGCCCGGTATAGCCCAGGATCTGGCTGTAGAGGGGGCCATTGGCGTACGCACGGCTCGTCTCGACGACGATCTCGACCCCCGGTAGCTCCTCCCTCGACTCGGAGATCAGGTCGGCGGTGCTGCGGGGCACGTCCTGGGCAATGCGGACGAGGTCGAACGTCGAGCCTGGGTTGCTGTCGATCGCGATGTTGATGTCAGCGGGATCCATGCCGACGAGGGCCGCAAGGCGCTGGACGACCTCGGGACGGCGAGACAGCGGGAGATCCGCGGGCCGGATCTTGACCGCGAACGACGGCACGTTGGTGACGAGCGCCAGCCCGTTGCGGTCGTAGATCACTCCCCGCGACGAGACGATCGGCTGGAGGATCGTCCGATTCAGCTGGGCGAGGGTCGCATAGTCAGCGCCGTGGGCGATCTGGAGATAGAACAACCGGGCCGTGAGGCCCGTGATCGCGATGACGATCACCAGGCCAAAGGCGAGGAACCGCATCGCCCGGCGATCGTGCTCCTGGCGGCCGTCGAGGGACATCACCAGTCGGGCCGCTCCTGCTGCTCGGCCCGCCGGTCGCGCACCGAGATCACGAGTGGTCCGACCAGCGCCGCGAGGACGGTGTCGTAGATCGCCCCGGGCAGCACCATCTCCAAGGGATCGGGGACGGGGATCCGGGTGCGAAGTGCGCCGTAGACGACGAGGATCAAGAGTGAGTTCACCAGGCTGAAGACGAAGACGAGGGGAATGGGCGCGAGCGGTCGCACGCGGGTGAGGAGGTTGGCAGCAATCGCGGCCGCCCCGATGGAGAAGAGGAGCGCGAATGCGCTGGAGCCCAACGGCCGTTGTGCCAGCACATCAAGGACGAGCCCCCCGGCGAATGCCCATACGAGCCCACTTTCGATCCCGACCGCGACGGTCCACACGACCCCGAAGACGAGCACCGGATGCGGATGCGCCCCAGCCACTCCGAGGTGCGGTACGACAGTCAATTCGAGCAGCCCGGCCACCATCGCGCCGACCGCTGCGAGTATCAGGCTCATGAATGCGGTCGATCCTCGGCGAGCAGGCCCAGGGCGTGCGCACGTCTCGATGACTCGCGACGACGGGTTGCGGCAGCTTCGTGCGTGAGTATCCCATGCGGCCGGACGACCAGCAATGGTGCTGTTGTCGGTCCGCGAATAGGTCACGTGGGGGGCGCTGTTCCACGTGAAACAAGTCCCGGATACGTCCCCGCCAAGCGCGATGGAAGGGCCGGTGAAGGGCCCGCCGCGATCATTCGGCTGCGGCCGAATCGTGCTTCGACAGGTGGCCGTCAAACGGGAGGAACAGGGTCATCGATGCTAGAATTGCTTCTTGTGAGCGTGTTCCGGACGGGAGGTTGAGTGGGCCAGACGATCGCCTGTGCCAATCAGAAAGGCGGCGTCGGTAAGACCACGACGGTGGTCAACCTCGCGACCTACCTCGCACTCGCCGGAGAGCGAGTCCTCGTCATCGACCTCGATCCCCAGGGCAATGCGACGAGCGGCTTTGGCGTGGATCGGACCGCCCTTGACCGATCGGTCTACGAGGCCGTCATCGACGACGTGGCGATCGAGGATTTGATCCGCGAAACACCCGTGCCGGGCGTCTCGCTCGTGCCGTCGTCGATTGCCCTAGCCGGCGCCGAAGTCGAGCTCGCCCCGATCGAACAGCGTGAGCGTCGGCTCGGCCGGATGCTGGCGAGCATCAAGGGTCGCTACGACTACCTGCTGATCGACTGTCCGCCGTCGCTCGGCCTGTTGACGGTCAATGCTCTGACGGCGGCCGACGGTGTCCTCGTCCCGATCCAGTGCGAGTACTACGCGCTCGAGGGCCTGACCCAGCTGGTCGCCACCATCGGACTCGTCCGCGAGCATCTGAACCCGGCGCTGGAGATCAAGGGGGTCGTCCTGACCATGTACGACGCCCGAACGAACCTGTCCTCCGACGTGGCCGCCGAGGTCCGGCGGCATCTCGACGCAGCTGTCTTCGAGACGATCGTGCCCCGCAGTGTCCGACTCTCGGAGGCGCCCAGCTACGGGCTGCCGATCGAGCTCTATCGGCCGGATTCCCGTGGGGCGGAGGCATACCGCGCCTTGAGTGTCGAGTTGCGCGCTCGTGATGGGCGGCCCGGCGCGAACGTGGCCGCCGCCGCAGACGAGCGGCTGGCGGTGCCGGCATGACCGTCCGACCCGAGCGGCAGCAGGGCCTGGGTCGGGGCCTCGCGGCGCTGATCCCGCAGCGCTCCACTCCGGCGGGCGGGCAACTCGAGATCCCCGTCGCCCGGATCCGAGCCAACCCGTACCAGCCGCGAAAGCGGATCGATGACGAGGCGCTGCGCGGCCTGGCCGACAGCATCGCCGAGCACGGCGTGATCCAGCCGATCGTGGTCACCGAGACCCTCGATGGTTACCGCCTCGTGGCCGGTGAGCGGCGGCTCCGCGCGGCCCAGCTCGCCGGTTTGGAGCAAATCCCAGCGGTCGTCCGTCAGCTGGCCGATCCGGAGCAGCTCGAGATCGCCCTCGTCGAGAACCTCCAGCGTGCCGACCTCGACGCGATCGAGGAGGCGCATGCCTACCGTCAGCTCATCGAGGAGTTCGGCTTCACCCAGGAATCCGTCGCCTCGCGCGTCGGGCGAGCCCGCTCGACGGTCGCCAACACGCTTCGGCTCCTGGAGCTCGACGCAAGCGTGCAGGCCGCGATCGCCGACGGTCGCCTGAGCGAGGGACATGGCCGTGCCCTCGTGGGCCTCGATCCCGAGATCCAGGCTCGGTTGCTCGACTCGATCGTGGGCCAGCAGCTGTCAGTCCGCCAGACGGAGGAGCTCGTTCGCCGGCTCCGCGAGCCTCGGCCCGCGCCGACCGTCAACGCGCGGCCTGCGGATCCGGACCTCGAACGCGTCGAGGAAGAGCTCCGCCGCTCCCTGGGCACCAAGGTCAGCCTCGCGCGTACGCGCCGCGGCGGCAGGATCGTGATCGAGTTCTACGGCGAAGAGGAATTGAGCCGCATCTACGAGCGGCTGGTCGGAGGGCCCGCGTGACCGAAGAGGCGACCAAGATCCCAGCGTCCGGCAACGGGACCGCCCGGCGGCGGTCGCGCGGCGCGGGATCGGACTACACCGCCGCCAGCATCCAGGTCCTCGAAGGCCTGGAGGCGGTTCGGCGCCGGCCGGGCATGTACATCGGCTCGACGGACGATCGGGGCCTTCACCACCTCGTCTGGGAGGTCGTCGACAACTCGATCGACGAGGCGATGGCCGGTCATGCCACCACCATCCGGGTCACGATCAAGGGCGACGGCGAAGTCCAGGTCCAGGACAACGGCCGAGGCATCCCGGTCGGCAAGCACTCAACCGGCAAGGACGCGCTCGAGGTCGTGCATACGGTGCTCCACGCTGGCGGCAAGTTCGGTGGCGGTGGCTACAAGGTGTCCGGCGGTCTCCACGGCGTTGGCGTCAGCGTGGTCAATGCGCTCTCGGAGTGGTTGAGAGTCGAGTCGGCGCGCGATGGCTGGATCTGGACGCAGGAGTACGAACGCGGGAAACCCAAGGCGTCCGTCAAGAAGCTGGGACCGCAGGGCGATCGGCGGGGAACGTTCACGAGGTTCCGGGCCGATCCCGAGATGTTCGAGACGACCGAATATTCATTCGACATGATTGTTCAGCGATTGCGCGAGTCCGCCTATTTGACGAAGGGCGTGTGGATCACGTTCCAGGACGAGCGGTCAGATCGCGAGCGGTCGTTCTACTTCGAGGGCGGGCTGCAGTCGTTCGTTCGCCACCTGAACCGTAACAAGGAAGTTCTCCACTTCCGGCCGATCTACGTCGAGCGCAAGGACACCAGCACCGCGGTCGAGGTGGCCCTCCAGTACAACGACTCGTACACGGAGAACGTGCTGGCCTTCGCCAACAACATCAACACGGTCGACGGTGGCACCCACGTCACCGGCTTCCGGGCGGCGTTGACGAGCTCGCTCAACGACTGGGCCCGTCGCGCCGGGGTGCTCAAGGACGCCGACGGCAACCTGTCCGGTGAGGACGTCCGCGAGGGCTTGACCGCGGTCATCAGCGTCAAGCTCACGGATCCCCAGTTCGAGGGCCAGACCAAGGCCAAGCTCGGCAACGCCGAGGTCAAGGGCCAGGTCCAGGCGGCCGTGGCAGACAGCCTGGGCCAGTACCTCGACGAGAACCCCGGAGACGGTCGAAAGATCATCGAGAAGTGCCTGACCGCGGCCCGCGCTCGCGAGGCGGCCCGCAAGGCCCGGGATCTCGTCCTCCGCAAGGGCGCCCTGGAGGGGATGTCGCTGCCGGGCAAGCTGGCCGACTGCCAGGAACGCGACCCGGCCCGCAGCGAGATCTACATCGTCGAGGGCGATTCCGCCGGTGGATCGGCCAAGGCCGGCCGCGATCGCCGCTTCCAGGCGATCCTGCCGATGTTCGGCAAGATGCTCAACGTCGAAAAGGCGCGGATCGACAAGGTCCTGTCAAGCGAGAAGATCCGGCCGCTGATCATCGCCCTGGGGGCGGGCATCGGGGAAGGCTTCGACGTCACCAAGATCCGCTACCACCGGATCATCCTCATGAGCGACGCCGACGTCGACGGCGCGCACATCCGCACGCTGCTGCTGACGTTCTTCTATCGCCACATGCCGCAAGTGGTCGAGGCGGGTTATCTCTACATCGCCCAGCCGCCGCTGTACCGCATCAGCACCGGGAAGGTGACGAAGTACGCGCAGACCGAGAAGGAGCGCGACCGGATCATCAAGGAGATGAACGTCAAGAACCTGAACGTGCAGCGGTTCAAGGGGCTTGGGGAGATGAACGCCAACCAGCTCTGGGAAACCACGATGAACCCGGAGACCCGGACGCTCCTGCGGGTGGACAGCGAGAATGCCGCGCTCGCGGACGAGATCTTCACGATGTTGATGGGCGAGAAGGTCGCGCCTCGAAAGGAGTTCATCAAGACCGAGGCCCGCAAGGTCCAGAACCTTGACGTCTGAGACCAGCGCGGGGCGGATCATCGCCGGCGCCGGTGTCCGGCCGTTCGAGTTCACCGACCACCACTGCTTCGCCTGCGGGTCGTTGAACCGGCACGGATTGGGTCTCGTGTTGCACGTGGAACCTGCGTTTGCCTGGACGCAGGTCACGCTCGATCGTCGCTTCGAGGGTTGGGACGGGATCGCTCATGGCGGGATCCTGTGCGCGATCCTCGACGAGGTCATGGGCTGGGCGCTTGTAGGTGCCGACAACTGGGGGCTAACCGCGAGGCTCAACGTCGAATTCAAGGCGCCGGTCCGCATCGGCGAGCCGTTCCGTTGCGAGGGCGAGGTGAGCCGAACCCGGCGCCGCCTCGTCGAGACGACGGGCCGTTTGATCGGCGCGGACGGGACGATCCTCGCAACGGCCACGGCGACGTACGTCGCTGCGGATCCCGCCAAGCGCCGCGAACTCCAGGAGCGTTACGGGTTCCGCTGGCGTGACGACGCGGCCGCCGATGCACCCGAACCGGTGGCCGGCCCGACCGACCGCGCCGAGCTCGTCCGACCGTGACCCCGACCGCGGCGCCGCCCCTCTCCCCGGTCACCGCCCGCGCCCAGGCCTTCGTCGAGGCGCGGCTCGACGGGGCCGGCGAGCTCGGCACGCGCCTGGCGGACCTCGTCGGCGAGCCGGATGAGCTCGCGGACACCCTCGAGGCGGGCTTTGCCGACCTGGCAGACCCCGAATACCGGGACGGCCAGCACTTCATCGCGCCGGGTCTCGGACCCACTCTCGGCGTGCGACAGCCACTGATCAAGGCCGTCGCCCGGGCCTACGTCCGCGCCACCCGCCGCGATTCGCCGGCCGCGCGGCTCCGCGTCGCCGATCGCCTCCTCCGCGATGGACCCCTGGAGATGCGCTGGCTGGCGTTCACCCTGTTCGACGACCTCGTCCGGGTCGAGCCCGAGCGAACGTGGCAGCTCATGCGCCGCGCGGCTCGAGAGGCCGCCGACTGGATCACCGTCGATTCGCTCGCCCACCCCTGCGGGCGCGGCGTCCTTGTCGAGTCGTACCGCTGGGCAGAGCTCGGGCAGCTCGTCTTCGCCCCGTCCCGCTGGGAGCGTCGCCTCGTGGGATCGACTGTCGCCACGATCCCGTTCATCGACCGCCGCCGCGGTCGCGAGCCGGAAGTCGCCACGCACGGCATCGGCCTCATCGGCGACCTGATCGGCGACGCCGAACCCGACGTCCAGAAGGCGCTGTCTTGGGCACTCCGATCGATGGCCGTGGTCGATCAGGCGGCTGTCGAGGCGTTCTGCCGCCGCGAGGCCGCGACCGCGAAGGCGACCGACGACGGCCACCGCGCCTGGGTCATCCGCGACACCCTGTCCAAGCTCGATCCGACCGCCGCCGCCGAGGTCCGTGGCCAGCTCGATGGCATCCGGCGCCGGCCCGGCGCGCCGGCGACCTCGGTTGCCGCATTGACGGCCGCCGACTTCGCCGGGATGGGCCTCGGTTCGCCGATGCCCGAGCCGCCCCTGACATGACCACCCGCAGGAGAGCCGTTCCGTGACCGACGACGTAGGCAACATCCGGGCCGTCCGCATCGAGGACGAGATGCGTGGCTCGTACCTCGACTACGCGATGAGCGTGATCGTGGCGCGCGCGCTGCCCGACGTTCGCGACGGCCTCAAGCCCGTCCACCGCCGGATCCTCTACACGATGGGGGAGATGGGGCTCTCCGCCACGAGCTCCTACCGCAAGTGCGCCGCGATCGTCGGCGAGGTGATGGGCAAGTACCACCCCCACGGCGACGTGGCCCTGTACGACGCCCTCGTGCGACTCGCCCAGGACTTCTCGATGCGGTACCCGCTCGTCGACGGACAGGGCAACTTCGGCTCGGTCGATGGCGACGCGCCCGCCGCGATGCGGTACACGGAGGCACGCCTGACCGCCGTCTCGGCCGAGATGCTGGCCGATATCGACAAGGAGACGGTCGACTTCGAGGACAACTACGACGGCACCCAGAAGCAGCCGTCGGTCCTGCCGGCCAAGCTCCCGAACCTGCTGATCAACGGTTCATCGGGCATCGCCGTCGGGATGGCCACCAACATCCCGCCGCACCACCTGGGCGAGGTCGTCGACGCCACGATCGCCCTGATCGACGACCCGGAGATCACCACCGACGACCTCTGCCGGCACGTCACCGGCCCCGACTTCCCGACCGGCGGGACGATCTACCGCTTCGAGCAGCAGCGGAACCTGCTGACCGGCGAGCTCGAGACCGTCGACGCGATCCGCCAGATGTACGCCCATGGTCGGGGTCGGGTGGTCATGCGGGCGCAGGTCGCGTTCGAGGAAGTCCGCGGCGACCGGATGGCGATCATCGTCAGCGAGCTGCCGTACCAGGTGAACAAGGCGTCGCTGCTCGAGAAGATCGCCGACCTCGTCAAGGACAAGAAGCTCGACGGGATCAGCGACCTGCGCGACGAATCCGACCGCGACGGGATGCGGATCTACGTCGAGATCAAGCGCGACAGCAACCCGCACAAGGTCCTCAACAACCTGTTCAAGCACACCCCGATGCAGCTCGCCTTCAACATGAACATGCTGGCCCTGGTTGACGGCCAGCCGCAGACGCTGCCCCTCAAGTCGGTCCTCCAGCACTACGTCGAGCACCGCCGCGACATCGTCCGGCGCCGGACCGAGTTCGACCTCGGCAAGGCGAGGGCCAGGGCGCACATCCTGGAGGGCCTCAAGACCGCCCTCGATCACCTCGACGCGGTCATCAAGACGATCCGCGAATCGGCCGACGTCGACGTCGCCCGCGACAACCTCATGGGGCGGTTCGACCTCTCGGAGCTGCAGGCCCAGGCGATCCTCGACATGCGGCTGGCGCGGCTGGCCGCCCTCGAGCGCAAGAAGATCGAGGACGAGTATCTCCAGGTCATCCAGCTCATCGCCGAGCTCGAGGACATCCTCGCCAACCCGGCCCGCGTCCTGGCGATCATCAAGGACGAGCTGGCCGAGCTGAAGAAGAAGTACGCCGGCGAGCGGCGGACCCGGGTGGCCGACGACTCCAGCCGGGAGATGACCGACGAGGACCTGATCGCCGACGAGGACGTCGTCATCACGATCAGCGGCCGCGGCTACGTCAAGCGCCAACCGGTCGCAACGTATCGGCGCCAGCACCGCGGCGGCAAGGGCATCATCGGCATGGTCACCCGCGAGGAAGACGCGGTCGACAGCCTCCTCGTTGCCAACACCCACGACTGGGCGCTGTTCTTTACCAACCGGGGCCGCGTCTTCAGCGCCAAGGTCCACATGATCCCGGACGCCAGCCGCCAGGCGAAGGGCATCCCGATCATCAACCTGCCTGGCGTCCAGGTCGAGGCCGGCGAGGTCCCGATGGCAACGATCGTCCTGTCGAACTTCGAGGCCGGCCACCACCTGGTCATGGCCACCCGCCGGGGAATGATCAAGAAGACGCCGCTCGAGCAGTTCGAGCGAGTCCGCTCCACCGGGATACGGGCGATCACGATCCATGACAACGACGAGCTGGCGTGGGTCGACGTGTCCAGTGGCGAGGACGACATCATCATCGCGACGGCCGAAGGCATGCTCGCCCGGTTCTCCGAGGGCGAGGTTCGGCCGATGGGCCGCGACGCCGCCGGCGTGATCGGCATCCGGCTCCTCAAGCGCGAGGGCGACCACGTCGTGGCGATGACGGTCGTCGAGCCCGAGGCCGACCTGCTCGTCCTCAGCGAGACCGGCTACGGCAAGCGCGTGGCCCTGACCGAATTCCGGCGAAAGCACCGTGGCGGCCAGGGCGTCCGGCTGATCGCCCTCGAGGGCCGCAAGACCGGCTCGGTCGCCGCGGTCCAGCAGGTCACCGAGGAGGACGAGGAGCTGCTCCTCATCTCCGCCGGCGGCCAGGTCATCCGGACCGAGACGAACTCGATCAACCGCTACTCGTCGCAGGCTCGCGGCGTCATCGTCATGCGGCTCGCAGAGGGCGATCGGGTGGTCGGGATCGCCGCCTTCCGGCCGGGGCTGGCGGAGCGCGGTGGCATGGGCGACAATGGCGATCCGGAACCGGGCGCCGGTGGCGACGGCGACCCCCCACCGGCTGGATGAGCGAGGACTGATGGCGTTCGGCGAGCTGGAGTCGGTCCGGGCAGACCAGTTCGAGATCTATCATGGCAACGCCAATCCGGATCTCGCCCGGAAGATCTGCCGCTACCTGGGCGTCGAGCCCGGCAAGGCCGAGGTCTTCCAGTTCGCCAACGAGAACATCTTCGTCAAGATCCTCGACAACGTCCGCGAGAAGGACGTGTTCGTCGTCCAGCCGACGAGCCACCCCGTCAACCAGTCGATCATGGAACTGCTGATCATGGTCGACGCGTTCAAGCGGGCCAGCGCGGGCCGGATCACGGCCGTCATCCCGTTCTACGCCTACGGCCGGTCCGACAAGAAGGACCAGCCGCGCGTCCCGATCACGGCCCGCCTGATCGCCGACATGATCACCGTCGCGGGCGCCGATCGGGTCCTGACGATGGACCTCCACCAGGGCCAGATCCAGGGCTTCTTCAACATTCCGGTCGACGAGCTGACCGCGGTCCACATGCTCTCGAACTACTTCGTCCACAAGCATCTCGAGGACGTCGTGGTCGTCACCGACCTGGGCTTCGCCAAGCGCGCCCGGGCGTTCGCCGAGCTGCTCGACGCGCCGCTGGCGGTCATCGAGAAGCGCCGGATCGGCAACCTCGACCGGGCCGAGCTGATGAACGTCATCGGCGAGGTCCGCGGGCGGCGGGCGATCATCGTCGACGACGAGATCGACACCGCGGGGACGCTGATCGAGATCGTCCGGGCGCTGGACCGCGAGGGCGTCACCGAGATCTACGCCTGTGCCACCCACGGCGTACTGAGCGATCCGGCGGTCGAGCGGATCCGCGACTCGTCGCTCCGGGAAGTGCTCCTGACCGACTCGATCCCGCTGCCCCCGGCCAAGCGGATCCCGAAGATCACGACGCTCTCGGTCGCGCCACTCATCGGCGAGGCGATCAAGCGGATCCACCGCGGCGAGTCCGTCGGCGCGCTGTTTTCGAGCGAGGTGAGCTTCACCCAGGAGATGCTCTTGTGGGAGGACGGCGTCGCGCGGCAGCTCGACCTGCGCAACGAGCCCGATCACGAGGGCGGTGACGACGAACCTCCACTGGCCGCGGCGCCCGAGTCGCCGCCCGGGCTCCAGCCTGAGCTCGCCTCGGCGATCAACCCGGGCGACCGATGACCCTCCAGCATCACCGGCCGGACGGCCGCGGCGGCCTCGAGCCCGTCGTCCGCGAGCGCAACTGGCGCGGCCAGCTCCGCTCACCGCGCTGGGGCAAGTCGCTGCGCGGCGACAAGCTGCCGGCCCTCAAGAACCCGGAGATGAACCCGACGTCGCCGTTCATGGCGATCCTCTTCTGGATCTCGCTGGCCGTCGCCACGTTCGTGTTGCTCGTCATCGGCTACGGAACGGGGTTCTGGGGGTAGCCTTCGGAGGTCCGAGGCGGAGCTCCGCGACGCCATCGGCCCGAGGATTACGGGACGGGTTTCTGGGGCTAGTCTGCGCCCTCATCCTCCAATCCCCAGCCAAATGCTCACCCGATGAGCGTTTGACACGCTCGAGCGACGACCTCACCAGGCTCGGCCGAATAACGATGCAGTGAGCCTGGATTTCCATTCGCCGGACGCAGCTCGTGCTGCATTTCAATGCATGACCGGCTGGATCGGTCGGCCGGCCTGACGACGCACGCTCATCAGGGCGCAGCTGACTGGAAGGCTGCGGGAGCCACGAACGGTCGGCACAGACCCCCGCCCTATACTTTGCCGGCCATGAGATTCCTGTCCCGTTTCGTCGACTCGAACGACCGCGAGATCCGACGCATCCAGCCGATGGTCGACGAAGCCAGCGCCCTCGAACCCGAGCTCGAAGCCCTGTCGGACGTCGAGATCCGCGCCCGCTTCGACGAGGTCCGGGCCGAGGTCCGCGAGGCCGCCGAACCGGACGAGCCGTCCGAGGACGAGCTCCACCACCCCGACGTCGAGCGCCGGCGGGAGCTCGCCAAGGCGCGCCGGAAGGCGGAGAACGAGCGCATCCAGGTGGCTCTCGACGACGCCATGCCGGAGGTCTTCGCGATGGCCCGCGAGGCCATGAAGCGGACTCTCGACATGCGCCACTTCGACGTCCAGCTGATGGGCGGGGCCGTCCTCCACCAGGGCCGGATCGCGGAGATGCGGACCGGCGAGGGCAAGACGCTGGTGGCGCCGCTCGCCGCGATCCTCAACGCGACGGCGGGCCGGGGCGTCCACATCGTGACCGTCAACGACTACCTGGCTCGCCGCGACCCGCAGTGGATGGGCCCGATCTACCACTTCCTGGGGATCAGCGTGGGGATGATCACCCACGACGCCTCGTTCGTCTTCGAGCCCGGCTACCCGACCACCGACGAGCGGCTGATCAACCTCCGCCCGGTCGAGCGCCGCGAGGCCTACGCCGCCGACGTGACCTACGGCACCAACAACGAGTTCGGGTTCGACTACCTGCGCGACAACATGGTCGTCGAGCTCGACCAGCGGGTGCAGCGCGAGCGCGCCTTCGCGATCGTCGACGAGGTCGACAACATCCTGATCGACGAGGCTCGGACGCCGCTGATCATCAGCGGCCAGGCCGAGGAATCGGCCGACCTGTACTTCACCTTCGCCCGCCTCGTCCCGCGACTCAAGGGCCGGCCCGAGGGCGACGAGGACGGCGGCGACTTCTTCGTCGATCTCAAGGACCGCGCGGTCTCCCCCACCGAGGAGGGGATCGACAAGATGGAGGGGCTCCTCGGGGTCCCGAACATGTACGACGCCGACCCGCGCCTCGCTCGCCACTTCGAGCAGGCCCTCCGGGCGCACGCCCTCTACAAGCGCGACCGGGACTACATCGTCAAGGACGGCGAGATCGTCATCGTCGACGAGTTCACCGGCCGCCAGATGCCGGGCCGGCGCTGGAGCGAGGGCCTCCACCAGGCGATCGAGGCCAAGGAAGGGCTCAAGGTCCAGCGCGAGAGCGTGACTCTGGCCACGGTCACCTTCCAGAACTACTTCCGGCTGTACGACAAGCTCGCCGGGATGACCGGAACGGCGATGACCGAGGCCGAGGAGTTCCACAAGATCTACAACCTCGAGGTCGTGGCCGTCCCGACCCACCGGCCGATGGTCCGCGACGACGAGGCCGACCTCGTCTTCCGCAACGAGCAGGGCAAGTTCAACGCCCTGATCGACGAGATCGTGGAGATGGCCGAGGCAGGCCGGCCGGTCCTGGTCGGCACCGTGTCGGTCGAGAAGTCGGAGATCCTGTCGACCCTCCTCAAGCGCCGGGGGCTCAAGCACGAGACGCTGAACGCCAAGTTCCACGAGAAGGAGTCGGGCATCGTCGCCCAGGCGGGCCGCAGCTCGGCGGTCACGATCGCCACCAACATGGCCGGCCGCGGCACGGACATCCTGCTGGGCGGCAACCCGGCGGGGCTGGCGTCGGACCTGCTCCACAAGCGCGGCCTCAATCCGGCCGAGGTCGACAAGGCCACCTACGACGCCGCGCTTGCTGAAGCCAAGGCGGTCTGCGACGAGGACCACGAGCGGGTCGTCGCCGCCGGCGGGCTGCACATCATCGGTACCGAGCGGCACGACTCTCGCCGGATCGACAACCAGTTGCGTGGCCGCGCCGGCCGGCAGGGCGACCCGGGCTCGTCGCGCTTCTACCTGTCGCTCGAAGACGACCTGATGAAGCGCTTCGCCAATGACCGGGTCGCCGGGCTGATGGAGCGCCTGGGCCTCGAGGACGACGTCGCCATCGAGTCGCGCCTCGTCAGCAAGACGATCGAGAGCGCCCAGAGCCGCGTCGAGGGCTTCAACTTCGACATCCGCAAGCGCGTCGTCGAGTTCGACGACGTCATCAACAAGCAGCGCGAAACGATCTACGCCGAGCGCGACAAGGTCCTCCGCAACGAGGACCTCACGGAGACCGTGCTCCATTTCCTCGACGAGGAGATCGGCGCGATCGTCGACCAGTTCCTGTCCTCGCCCACGCCCGATGACTGGAACATGGAAGGCCTCGTGGCCGCCCTCCGGACGATGGGCCTCGACGGCGAGGGGACGACCGAGGCCGAGCTCTGGGACGTCGGCAGCCGGGACGCCATCGAAGCCCACCTCCAGGAGCTCACCGAGGCCCGGCTCGAGGCTCGTGCCGCCGAGGTGGGTGAGACCGACTGGGCCATGGTCGAGCGCCTCGTCCTGCTGCGGACGATCGATTCGCTGTGGGTCGAGCACCTGACCGAGGTCGACGACATGCGCCGCGGCATCGGCCTTCGTGGCTATGCCCAGCAGGACCCGCTGAACGAGTTCCGGCGCGAGGCGTTCCGGATGTACGAGGAGCTGCGCGGCCTGATCCGGCACCAGGTGGCGGTCTCGGTCTTCCGGGTCACGGTGAACCGCCAGCCGGCCCAACAGCCGGTGGGCGTGGGCGCGGGCGCGGGAGCCGCATCCGCCCTGGGCCGGCTTGGCGGCGCGGCCGCGCCGCGCGTCGTCCGCGAAGGGCTCGGCGATACGCCGGGTGCGGGCCGCGGGATCGCGGCCGGTGCGGCGGGTGCCGCCGGAGCGGCGGGTGCGGGTGCGGCCGGCGGGGTCCGGCCCGGCTTCACGCCGTCCGGTCAGCGAATCGGCCGCAACGACGCCTGCTATTGCGGCTCCGGCCTCAAGTACAAGAAATGCCACGGCCGTTGACCGCGGGGGAGGCGATTCAGGGCGCCGGCGCTCGATCGGAATGACGGCGCCGGGGGCGTCGAAGGGTTCGGAGCGTTCGGGCGATCCGCCGCGCCGGTCACGCGGGCTGGCGGGTGACCTGTGGCAGCTTGGCCTCCTGGCCATCGCCGGCATCCTGGTCGCTGCGGCGTACACCTCGTACCGCATCTGGGAGCAGGGCCTGCGCGACGAGCGGCGCCCAGCGGACGCGATCGTCGTCATGGGCGCGGCGCAGTACGATGGAACGCCGTCTGCGCTGTTCGAATCCCGCCTCCGCCACGCCATCGACCTGTTCGACGACGGGCTTGCCCCGATCCTCGTCGTCACCGGCGGCAAACAGGAGGGCGACCGGACCACCGAGGCGGCGGCCGCCCGCGAGTTCGCGATCCGCAACGGTGTCCCGGATGCGGCGATCCTGAGCGAGGACCAGGGCCGGAACACGATCGAATCGATCCGTGCCGTCAGGCGGCTGTTCCGCGAGCACGAGCTCGCCCGGGCGGTATTCGTCTCCGACCCGAGCCACATGCTGCGGGTCCTCCGGATCGCTCGCGACGAGGGGATCGACGCCTACGGCTCGCCGACGCCGAGCGGGCCCAACCACGACAAGCTCGACGCCCGCCTGGATGCGATGGCCCACGAGCTGGCGGCCCTCGGGCTGTACTTCGTTTCCGGCGTCCAGCCGGCCGACGACGCGCTGGCGGGCGACGACGAATAGCGGGGCCCTGCCGCCGTTTCTCCCTCTTGGCGGTGGGAGGTTCAGCCCCTATACTCCTTGAAAACCCCCTGGACCGGCCGGTCCTTCGGCATACCCGTCGCGCCCCGACTCGCCCCAGTCCAGCCCAACATGCGAAGTGAGGGACTTGTGAAGCAGGCCGAGGAAGCGTCCTTCGTCGATCTCATTGCCTGCGAGCGAGACTGCCGGAATTGCAGTTACGCCGCAGCACTCGACTGTGACGGCAACTGCGGCGTCTGCCCCCACAACAGCTACTGTCCCTGTGTGAACCCCGTCGTCGCCCGGAGCAAGACGGCCCTTCGGCTGATCGAGCTCCGGCCGATCCTGCTCCAGGACCTCCAGGCCCGCAACTAGATGGACGCTGCCGCCATCCGCGACCTGGCCGAGCGGATTCGGTCGACCTCGGGGCGTCTTTGACCTCGACGCCAAGGCCGAGCGCGTCACCCAGCTGGAAGCCCTGACCGCCGAGCCCGGGTTCTGGGACGACCAGCGCGCCGCCCAGAAGGTCCTTCGCGAGGCCGACGGCCTGCGGACCGAGATCGAGCTGTGGCGCGGCCTGCAGGACCGGGCCGAGGAGCTGTTCACCACCCTCGAGCTGGTCGAGGAATCGGGTGACGCGGAGCTGACCACCGAGCTGGAGCGCGAGTCCGCCGCCCTCGAAGCCGATTTCGGCCGCGAGCGGACACAGCTCCTCTTCAACGGCGAGTACGACGACCGGGGTGCCCTCCTGTCGATCAGCGCCGGGGCGGGCGGCACTGAGGCGACCGACTGGGCCGAGATGCTCCTCCGGATGTACCTTCGCTGGGCTGACGAGCGACACCGGTTCAAGACCGAGATCGTCGACCGGACCGAGGGCGAGCAGGCCGGCATCAAGAGCGCCACCGTCCAGATCGACGGCCGGGGCGTCTATGGCTGGCTGCGCGCCGAACGCGGCGTCCATCGCCTCGTCCGGATCAGCCCGTTCGATTCCCAGAAGCGGCGCCAGACCACATTCGCCCTCATCGAGGTCCTGCCGGAGGCCGAGGACGACGTCGAGATCGAGCTCGACTGGGACGAGATCCGGGTCGACACGTTCCGGTCCCAGGGTGCCGGCGGCCAGCACGTCAACAAGACCGACTCGGCCGTCCGCCTGACCCACGTGCCCACCGGCATCGTGGCCCAGAGCCAGAACGAGCGGTCGCAGACCCAGAACCGCGAGATGGCGATCCGGGTCCTCAAGGCGCGGCTCCTGGAGCGGGCCCTCGAGGAGAAGGAAGCCGAGATCCGGCAACTCAAGGGCGAGCACGTGGAGGCCGGCTGGGGCAACCAGATCCGGAGCTACGTCCTCCACCCCTACCAGATGGTCAAGGACCTCCGGACCGGGCTCGAGACCTCGAACACGGGCGCCGTCCTCGATGGCGACCTCGACGCCTTCATGCAGGCCGAGCTGGAGCGCCTGGCCACGGGCGCTCCGATGTCCGGCGAGGACGACGAGGACGAGGCCCCGGCCGCGGCCGGGGGGCGGCGCGGATGACCGCCATCGGGTGGGCCAAGGGTGCCCGCGGACCTGGCATTGAGGATGGCATCGAGATCCGGCCGGCGACTGCCGACGAGGTGCCCGCCTGCGCCGAGATCTGGCGCGAGGGCGTCGACGAGTATCTCGTCCGTCTCAACCAGCCGAAGGTCGAGGAGGACACCAGCCGGCTGACCCGGCTCCACGCCCACGCCCGGGCCACCGATCCGGACCGGTTTCTGGTCGCCGAGCGGGAAGGTCGGCTCGTGGCCTTCGGTTCGGCCGCGCTGCGGGACCGCGTCTGGTTCCTGTCGATGCTCTTCGTCCGGCCGGCCGAGCAGGGCGCGGGGCTCGGCCGCGAGATCCTGACCCGCCTGTTGCCGGACGATCCCGGTATCACCCTGGCGACGGCGACCGACAGCCTCCAGCCGATCTCGAACGGGCTGTACGCCACGTTCGGGATCGTGCCTCGCACCCCGCTGATCGGGCTCATCGGGCTGCCGGACCGGCCGGCGGCGCTGGGCGACCTGCCAACAGGGATCGCGGCGACGTCATTCGAGGCGTTCGCCGCCGAGGAAGGCGAGGACCGCCTAACGAGCGCGGTGGATGATCTCGACCGCGACGCGGCGGGCCTGACCCACCAGCAGGATCACCGCTGGATCCGCATCGAGGGCCGGATCGGCTACCTGTACCGCGACCGGTCGGGGACGCCGGTGGCCTATGGCTACGCCGCGTCGTCGGGCCGGCTGGGGCCGATCGCCGTCCGCGACTCGGGGCTGTTCGGTCCGCTCCTGGGCCACCTCATGAGGGCAATCCCGGCGGTCGGCGCGTACGCGATCTGGGTGCCCGGGCATGCCAGCGACGCGATCGTGCCGTTGCTCCGGGCAGGCTTCCGGATCGACGGCTTCCCGCTGTTGCTGTGCTGGGACCGCCCGTTCGGCGACAGCAGCCGCTACGTGCCGATCTCCCCGGGCCTCCTGTGAACCGCTACCCTCCCCGTCGAGTCCTCGGGCCAATGGCTTCGCGGAGCTCAGCCTTGGACCTCCGAAGGCAGGTGGATGCAATCGGCCTCTCACTACGTGAACGGCTCCTCGGCCGGTCCGCCCATCCCGTGGCCGCCGCCGACCGTGCGGTTCTCGTGCTCCATGACGTGGCCAAGACCTACCCCAACGGCAAAGAGGCGCTGCGCGACGTCGACCTCGTCATCCCCGAGGGCGACTTCGTCTTCCTGGTCGGGCCCTCGGGCGCGGGCAAATCGACGCTCATCAAGCTGCTGATCCGCGACGAGATCGCCAACCGCGGCCAGGTGGTGCTCGACGGCCAGGACCTCGCCCGGCTGTCGCGCCGCCAGGTGCCCAAGATGCGCCGCAAGATCGGGATCGTCTTCCAGGACTTCAAGCTGCTGCCATCCAAGAACGTCTGGGAGAACGTCGCCTTCGCTCTCGAGGTCACCGGGACGCCGAGCCGCCGAATCCGGCCGGCGGTCGACCGGGTCCTGGCGCTCGTCGGGCTGTCGGCCCAGGCGCGGCAGATCCCCAGCCAGCTGTCGGGTGGCGAGCAGCAGCGGACGGCGATCGCCCGGGCGCTCGTCCACGACCCGCGGCTGATCATCGCCGACGAGCCAACCGGCAACCTCGATCCCCTGATCAGCTGGGAGATCCTGCAGCTCCTGCTGCGGATCAACGAGCTGGGGGTCACGGTCCTGATGGCCACCCACAACGCCGACGTCGTCACCGCCCTCCGCAAGCGGGTGGTCGCCCTCGAGGAGGGCCGGATCATCCGCGACGAGGTCGGCGGCACGTACCACCGGACCGACTGAGACGTGGGCTCGTTCATCGCCTTCAGCGTCAAGCGCGCCTGGCAGGGCTTCTGGCGCAACGCGGTCATGAGCCTCGCGGCGACCGCGACGATGGTCCTGATGCTGCTGCTGCTGGCCGGCTTCTGGATCATCAACACCGGGCTGCTGGCCGGCCTCCAGTTCACCGAGCAGAAGGTCAACGTCGTGGCCGACCTGATCGACACCGCGACCGAGACCCAGATCACGCGGCTCGTCGACGAAGTCCAGGAGATGCCGGAGGTGAAACCCAACGGCGTGGTCTTCGTCAGCCGGGAAGAGGCGCTCCGCCGCTTCCAGCAGAACCGCCAGGCGCAGAACCAGGATGACCTGACGCGCTTCCTCGACAGCAACCCGTTCCACCAGAGCCTCGAGATCGAGCTGACCGATGCGTCGCTCTACTCGGTCGTGCGTGACCGCCTGATCCTCGAGTCGATCGTGGCCCGCGGCGGCGTCAAGAACCAGGAGGACCTGGTCAACCGCGTGCTCACGGTGACGACGTTCCTGCGGACGGCCGGCGCGGTGATCCTGGCCGTGATCGCGGTGATCGTCCTGTTCATCGTGATCAACACGATCCGCCTGGCGGTGGTCGCGCGGGCGGAGGAGATCGAGATCATGCGCCTCGTCGGCGCGTCGGACTCGTTCATCCGGTGGCCGTTCGTGATCGAGGGCGCCCTCGTCGGCCTGCTCGGCGCGGTCGTCGCCCTGATCGTCCTCCAGGCCGGCGCCTCGCAGCTGGGGACGTTCATGTTCGACTTCTTCCGGGTCCTGCCGCTGACCTTCGGCTCGCTGTCGCGCGACGTCGCCCTGCTGATCTTCGGGACCGGGGTGGGGCTGGGGGTGGTGGGCTCGTGGATCTCCGTCCGGACCTACCTGATCCGCTGACGTAAAGACGCGATTACGTTCTCTACTGCGTCCGATCCGGGCCGCCGCCACGCACGTTAGGATCGGCAGAAGGCGTGTAGGCTTGTCGCCCTCCGCGCACCCAGGACACAGGTAGCCAGCCGACCATGCTCCCCGACGAACCCGAGCCAAAACCCGTCCAGCCGGACCCGCCGGCGGCACCGGACCTCTGGCCACCACCGACCGGCCTGGCGCCCGATCCCGTGCCCGCCGACGATGCGGCGGCCCCCTCCATTCCTATCGGTCCCATCACCATGGGCCCGCGCCCCCAACCCAGGAATGCGATCGTCGCGCTGGCCCTCCTGGTCATCGCCGTCCTCGCGGGTGGAGCGCTGTTCATGGGCGGGTTCACCCTAGGCCAGCGGACGGCCAGCCAGCCGGGCACGCCGCCCAGTGAGGAGGACCTGTTCGAGCCGTTCTGGAACACCTACCAGGCGATCATCAACCGCTATGCCGGCGGCGAGGTGGATCGCCAGGCGCTCGTCGAAGGTGCGATCCGGGGCATGTTCGAGGCGCTGGGTGACCCGTATTCCTCGTACCTGAGCCCGGAGGAGTTCCAGCAGACGCTGCAGGGTATCTCGGGGCAGTTCGAGGGCATCGGCGCGGAGATCGGCCCGGTCGATGCGGCCGGCAAGGCCAGCGATTGCGCGACGCTTGGTGCCGAATGCCGCCTGTCCGTGATCGCTCCGATCGAGGGCTCGCCGGCCGAGAAGGCCGGGCTCCGGCCCGGCGACGTCGTCACCGCGGTCGACGGCACGGCCATCGACGGTCTGACCATCGACGGCGCCCGCGACCGGATCCGGGGCAAGAAGGGGACCGTGGTCAAGCTGACGATCGTCCGCGACGGCGGTGCGCCGTTCGATGTGGAGATCACCCGCGACACGATCCAGCAGAAAGAGGTCATCGCAGAGGACCTCGCCGACGGTGCCGTCGGCTATATCCGCCTGACCGGCTTCTCCGAGAACGGCGCAGATCGCGTCCATGACGAGATCGTCCAGGACATCGAGGCGGGCCGGACGCAGCTGATCCTCGACCTGCGGGGCAATCCCGGCGGGTTCGTGACGGCCGCTCGAAAGGTCGCCAGCGAGTTCATCGCCGAAGGCAAGCCGATCTTCTGGCAGGAGGACGCGGCGGGCGTCAAGTCGGTCACCAACGCCGACGCCGGCGGTGCCGCGACCAGCGCGGATATCCGGGTCATCCTCCTGATCGACCGGGGCAGTGCCTCGGCCAGCGAGATCGTCGCCGGTGCCCTGCAGGACTCCGACCGGGCGACGCTGATGGGCGAGACGACGTTCGGCAAGGGGACCGTCCAGGAGTGGACGCCGCTCGAGGGCGCCGGCGGGTTCCGGCTCACCACCGCCAAGTGGCTGACGCCGAACCAGACCTGGATCCACCGCGTCGGCGTCGTCCCGGACGTCGCCGTCGAGGTCCCGGCGGACACGCCCGCCGGCGAGGACCCGGTCCTCGACGCGGCACTGGATCTACTCTCCGATGAAGCGGCGCTCGATCGGGCGGCTTGAGGGACTCCGCGGCGCTCCGGGCACCTTGCACCGTTCGCGGCCATCGAGTACGGTTTCCCCGAACGAAAGGAGGTGATGTGCAGTGATCGACAGTAGTCGCTGCACCACCTCGCAGGAGATGGCCGTCTAAGCGGGCACTTCTGCTTGGTGGTTCAGCTTCGGACGCCGGCCCGAACAAGGGCCGGCGTTCGTGCGAATCCTCGGGCCGATGGCGTCGCGGAGCTCCGCCTCGGAATCCTCGGGCGGATGGCCTCCCGGAGGACCGGCCTCCGACCTCGGAGGACTACCAATGGAAGAGCTTCGACGCCCTGATGCCTGAACCAAAGACGATCGCCCTCAACCGACGGGCCCGTCATGACTACTCGATCGACGAGACGTTCGAGGCCGGCATCGTCCTGACCGGGACGGAGATCAAGTCGATCCGGGCCGGCAAGGTCAACCTGTCGAACGCCTACGCCCGGATCGAGCGCGACGAGGCCTGGCTGGTCGGCGCCCACATCGCCCCGTGGGCGGAGGGCAACCGCTGGAACCACGATCCGCTCCGCGTCCGAAAGCTCCTCCTCCACCGCTCCGAGATCGACGAGCTGCTGGGCCGGACGAAGGCCAAGGGCCAGACGGTCGTGCCCCTCCGCCTGTACCTCAACGGGCGCGGCCGAGCGAAGCTCGAGCTCGCCCTGGCCCGGGGCAAGCAGCTCCACGACCGCCGCCGCGACATCGCCGATCGCGATGCCCGCCGCGACGTCGCGCGCGAGCTGGCGGACGCGCAACGTGGCCGCTGAGCCGATCCCGGCGACCTCGATCCCGGCGCGGCTCGAGGCGGGCGCGATTGTCGCCGTCGATGCGCATGCCGCCGGCGAGCACGGCCGGGTGATCCTGGGCGGGGTCCCGGACCTCCCGGGCGCCACGATGTTCGACAAGATGTCGTGGCTGCGCGACCACCGCGACGATCTCCGCCTGCGAATGCTGCGGGAGCCGCGCGGCTACCCGGCGGCCAACGTCAACCTCGTCCAGCCGTCCGGCCACCCGGACGCCCAGGCTGGCTACGTGATCATGGAGCAGGTCGAGTACCCGGGGATGTCCGGGACCAACACCATCTGCGTCGTCACCGTGCTCCTCGAGACCGGCGTCCTGCCGATGGCCGAACCGCTCACTGAGCTCGCCCTCGAGGCGCCAGCCGGGCTGATCAGGGTCCGTGCCGAGTGCCGCGACGGCAAGGTCACCGGTGTCACCTTCCGGAACGTGCCGTCGTTTGCGACGCATCTCGCGGCGCCGGTCGAGGTCCCGCACCTGGGCACGGTCACGGTCGACGTCGCGTACGGCGGGATGTTCTACGTCATCGCCCAGGCCGACGCCTTCGGGCTGCGGCTGACCCCGGACGAGGGCCGCGACATCACCCGGATCAGCGAGATGATCAAAGCGGCCGCGGCTGACCAGCTGCCGGTCGTCCACCCGGAGCAGCCGGGCTTTGCCGGGATCACGATCGCCCAGTTGTCGGGGCCCGCGCACGACCCGCGGAACTCGATGCGCAACGTCGTCACCGTCTCGACCGGGACGCTGGACTGGGAGCGGCCCGCCACGTGGACCGGGGCGATCGACCGCTCACCGTGCGGCACCGGGACCTCGGCCCGGATGGCGGTTCTCCACGCGACCGGCCGGCTGCGGCTGGGCGAGGACTTCCGGCACGAGGGGATCCTGGGCACGGTCTTCACCGGCCAGCTGGTCGAGGAGGCGAGCGTCGGCGGCCGGCGGGCGGTCGTGCCGACCATCACCGGGACCGCCTGGATTACCGGCTTCGCGACCTACGTCGTCGACCCGGAGGACCCGTTTCCGGACGGGTTCACCGTCGGCGACATCTGGGCGTAGGCAGGCGAATGGGTCGGAGCCGCGCCATCGCCACCCTGCAGGGCTCGGTCATCGGCTTGGTCGCGGGCATCGCCACGGACGTGATCTGGCCGGGACCGACCGCCGGCTGGGTGTCGATCCTCGCGCCCATCGCGATGGGTCTGTCAGCCCGGGTCCTCGCCGACGCGGTCGCGGACCGAATGCCGCTGGTCACGCTGGCGGTGGCCCTCTCGACGTACTGGTTCGGCGTCCTGTTGTTCCCGATCGCCCTCGCGATCTCCGGGGCGGGATCCGCCGCCGGTGGCGACCTCGTGAACGTCCTGGTGACGCTCTATGTCTACACGCCGGCCGGGCTGGCAATCGCCCTGCCCACGGTCCCGGCCGTCGCGATCGCGGCGATCCTGCACGTCACGCTCATCCAGCGACGGTCCACGTCGGAGCCGCAGGCCGAACCCGACCCCGGATCCGACTCCGACGCGGACTCCGAACCGGGACTCGAACCCGACCCCGACCGCAGCCGCCGATTCCGCCGGCGGGTCCTGGCCCTGGCGGTCGTGACCGTCGTCGGGATCGGGATCGGCGCGGGGATGCTCACCAATGCCGGGAACCGGGCCCCATCGACGGGCGGATCGATCAGCGGAGGAAGTACCGCCGGTTGAGCGGCAGCTCGGCCTGCGCTTCGACCGCCAGCACCGCGCCATCGAGCCTGACCGTCCCGTCGGCGGGGTCCACCTCGATCGGGGGCGCCGCCCGGTTGCGGGCCAGGTCGGCCCGGGACAGGCCGCGCGTCCGGCCGATCGGCACCACCGGCCGGCCGGGATGTCGTCTGGCCAGCGACGCCTCGGCGGCGGGTGCCGCGAAGAGCAGGCCGAGTCCTGCCGCGGCCGCGCCGGATCCGCCCCAGTCGGGACGGTAGCGAGTCGGCTCGGCTCGCTCGACGGTGGCGTTGCCCTCGCCGAGCGGCCCCCAGGCCGGGAACCCGGCCTTTAGCACCATGTCCGGCTTGACCCCGAAGAACCCCGGCTCCCAAAGAACGATGTCGGCCAGCCGGCCCGGCTGGAGCGATCCGACGTGCTCCGCCACGCCGTGGACGATGGCCGGCTCGAGCGTGACCTTGGCGAGGTAGCGGAGGACGCGGTCGTTGTCGTCGGTGGGCTGATCGCCGCGATCGGACGCCCAGGCCTTCATCACGTGGGCCAGCTGGATCGTCCGCCGGACCGATTCCATGATCCGGCCCATGCCCTGCGAATCGGAGTTGACGATCGCGATCGCGCCAAGCTCGTGGAGCGGGCCCTCGGCGGCCATGGTCGCGGGGTGGATCCGCGACCTGGCCAGCTCCAGGTCGCCGGCGAGGGCGAACGAGCCACCGTGGTTGAGGAGAATCATCGGCACGTGTTCGGCCACGGCGTTGACGCCCCACGGGATCGTCGGCGTCGTCGACGAGCACAGGATGTTCGGCTCGCGAACGAGGCCGATCGCATCAGGGACGTGCCCGCCGCCGGTCCCCTCGACGTGGTAGGCATGGATCGTCCTGCCCGCGATCGCCGCGACCGTGTCCTCGAGCTCCGCCGATTCGTGCAGGCCGTCGGTGTGGAGTGCGACGGCGACGCCGCGGGCCTCGGCGTAGCGAAGGGTCGCGTCGATGAGCTCGGGGTAGGCGCCGTAGTCCTCGTGGATCTTGAACCCGATCGAGCCGGCCTCGACCAGCTCGTCGAGCGATCCCGGGTCCTCGCTCCGGGCGCAGGCCTGGAGCCCGACGTTGAGCGGCCAGCCGGCCAGCGCGTCGATGATCCGGGCCATAGCCCACGGTGGCTCCTCGAAGCCGGCGGTGATGAGCGTCGTGACGCCACCGCTCAGCGCCGCCGGCAGGAGCTCCGGAGTGATGGTGTGGACGTGGCTGTCGACGCCGCCGGGCGTCGCGATGAGGCCATACGCGGGAACCGGTACGGTGTGCGGGCCGATCTCGAGCGTCACGCCGCCGCTCAGGGCCGGGTCGCCGGCTCGCCCGACGCCGACGATCCGGCCGTCCTTGATCCCGATGTCGGCCTTTACGACGCCGATCGCCGGGTCGACGACCACCGCCCCGACCACGACCACGTCGAGCTCGGAAGGCGTGGCCCGCGCCGCCTGGGTCATCCGCTCGCGGAGCGTCTTGCCATAGCCCCAGATCGGTTCGTCGCCGATGGCCTGGCGATCCTGCTCGACCTGGATCCAGAGATCGCTGTCGGCGAGGCGGATCCGGTCGCCGGTCGATGGGCCGAACCGGGCCAGCGCGTCGCTCACCTGGAGGTTGTCCGCCGGACGAGGGTGACCCGCTTCTCCTCGCCCGGGTTCCACCGCTCCGTGGCCCCGGCGGGCAGGTCGAGCCGGAAGCCCGCGGCCGCCTCGCGGTCGAAGGCCAGGCGGGTGTTGACGCGCTCGAACGGGTAGTGGGACGAGACCCGAACGACGCGGCGCGAGTCGCTCCGCACGAGCAACTCGATCCGCTCGCGATCCGGGGGCGCAGGTCGTTGGCCGTCGGCCACGATCTCGCCAGGAGCGCCGGACGCGGGACCGAGCGGCTCGGCAAGCACGATCAGCCGCGGCCCGTCACCGAACAGGACCTCCAGCCGAACCTCGTCGACCAGCCCCGCGACGCCCGGCATCACGTCGTCCGCGGAGACGGCCGTGCGCCCGGCCAGTTCGACAGCCGCGTAGTCCGCCCCCGCCCGAGCCGCTTCCAGCATCGCGTCGCAGATCAGGGCGACCGCCTCCGGCTGGTTGAGGGCCAATCCCGCGTCCCGGTGGCGGCGGGCCAGCTCCGCGGCGGTGAAGATCAGGAGGCGCTCCTCCTCCCAGGCGGTCAGGCGCATGGCGGCCATCGTAGTCGGCCGACCCTTGGCTCTGGAGGCGTCTTCTGCTAGGATTCTCGACGTATCCGAACAACTGTTCGGTCCTGTGGGGATGTGTGGTTTCGACAGGGCTTGGTTGTCGGAGAGCGCGAGCCGAGGTGCCGTCAGGCCTCGTAAAACAGGCGGCAAAACGAAGTACCTGGCAACCGCCAGTCGACTCTCGCCCTCGCTGCTTAGGCAGTAAGGTGAGCGTGGAAGCCATCTCAGCCTCGCGGATGGTGGAAGCGTCATGCAGCGGGGCTGCAGCCCGGATGAGCGTCGCGTAATCCGGAGTCAAGCCCGATCTAGGGACACGTGACTGGACCGGCCGGCAGCCTGCCGATGGGCGTCCGGACGGTCGACGACAAAGCATCGGACACGCTCGTAGTGGTCTCCAACGAAGGGTTCTGGACGGGGAGTTCGACTCTCCCCCATCTCCACCACGTCCGCTTTCCTGCACGCTCGGGCCCGCGATAATCGCCCACGTGCACGAGGTCCAGGTCGTCGTCGCCCATCGCGAGCGCGCGACGCTGCGCGTCGGCGACGTGTTCCTGAAGATCGACGCCGATCAGACGCGCACGGACGTCGAGGTCGAGGCGATGGCGCTGGCGCCTGTCCCGACCCCCGAGATCCTGTGGCGGAAGCCCCCCGTGCTCTGTTTCGCCGCCGTCCCAGGGACGGCGCTCGGTCGCCTCCAGGAGCCGTCCACCGCATCGCCAGCGGCGTGGGCTGCGGCCGGTGCCGCCGCACGGAAGCTGCACGAGGCGCCGCTGCCGCCATGGCCCGGTCGGAGCCTTGACGAGTTCGCATCGCAACTCGAACGCGAGTGCGAGTGGCTCGTCGCCAACGACGTCCTTCCCAGCGATGTGGTGACGCGCAACCGCCAGGTCGCCCAGGCTGCGCTCCGGCCGTGGACACCCGTGTTCACCCACGGCGATCTTCAGATCACCCACGTCTTCGTCGACGATGACGAGGTCACCGGCGTGATCGACTGGTCCGAGGCGTGCCGGGGCGACGGGCTGTTCGACCTCGCCACCCTCACCCTCGCCCACGAGGAGCACCTCGGCGACGTCGTCGCCGGCTACGGCACCGACGTCGACCTTGACGTGATCCGCGCATGGTGGTCGATGCGATGCCTGCTCAACGTCCGCTGGCTGGTCGAGCACGGCTTCGGCCCGCTCGAGGAGATGCCCGAGGTCGCCGTGCTGCGATCCCGGACGTGACGATTCCGGCCACAATGCCCGTCATGCGATTCCGAACAACGCTCCTCCAGAGCGGGGCGACTGCCACCGGCATCGAGGTACCGCCCGAAGTAGTCGAGGCGCTGGGCAAGGGCAAGCGGCCGCCGGTCAAGGTGACGATCAACGGCCACACGTACCGCAGCACGGTCGCGGTGATGGGCGGCGCGTTCATGATCGGCGTCAGCGCCGAGAACCGGGCCGGCGCCGGGGTCAAGGGCGGCGACGAGATCGACGTCGACCTCGAGCTCGACGCCGCTCCGCGGGAGTTGACCGTCCCAGCTGATCTCGCCGCCGCGCTCGACGCGGACCCCACGGCACGGGAGACCTTCGACAAGCTGTCGTTCAGCAACCGCCAGTGGCACGTCCTCAACGCCGAAGGCTCCAGGAACCCCGACACACGCCAGCGCCGGATCGAGAAATCGGTCGCCGCTTTGCGAGAGGGGCGGCCACGCTAGCGGACCGCGCAACCGGCCGATCAGCAGCGAGGCCTCGCTCGTCCGATGTCGGCCCGCCCGACGAAGGGCGGGCCGCGGGCTCCTAGCCCCCGCCGCCGCCTCCACCGCCACTGCCCGCTGTGTCACCGGCCGTGCCGACCAGGACGATGCCCGTGATCCGGGCGTAGTGGGAGTAGTAGGTCTCCTGGTGGATGACCCGGCCGTTACGGTCCTTGACGATCCGGGTCACCCAGACGTCCTTGCCCTGGACGGGGAACTCGATCCGCTGGCGCTGGCCGGCCGGCAGTGACGTCGTGTACTGGACCGTGTCGGTGGGATTGCGGACGTTCTTGACGATCGGGTTCGTGAACGTGACCTTCCGGCCGGTCGGCACGCTGTACAGGTCGAACCGGACGTAGCCGGCGTTGCCGTCGCGGGAGTTGATGCCCCGGATCAGGATCGGGTACCCGGTGTCGTTGGTGAACGACATCGTCTGGACTGACGAGCCGCTGATGAAGACGGTGGCGTCGAGCCCCAGCGGGTAGCGATCGATGTAGTAGTAGTGGTTGCGCCGGGCGCCCATCTCGAGTCCCGCCCGCAGCGCCGCGTTGAACAGCGTCGTCGAGCACGAGCAGATCCCGCCGGCGAGCGCGCCCTGCGGCTCGGTCCGGCCGTTGATGATCGCCCCGCCCGGCTTGAAGCCGCGCGCCGTGGTGACCGGCCCGACGGCCTTCCAGAAGTCGAACTTCTCGCCGGGGGCAACGACGTAGCCGTCGATCAGCGTCGACGGGATCCAGATGTTGGCCCCGTAGCCGTTCTTGATCGAGATCGGGAAGAAGGTGGTCCAGGTCGAGATCCGGGCCATCAGCGGCGCGGCCTGCTCGGCTTCCTCGGTGGTCAGTGCCGGCCGGACGGTCTTGACGGTGGCTGCGACCGCGGCCGTGGGCTGACTCGCCGCCCGCGCCTCGAGCGCGTCGAGCAGTCCCAGGCGGGTGGCTTCGATGTCGAGCCTTCGGCCGTCCCGTCCCGCCGTCACCCCGACGACCGTGTTGTCCTTGCCGACGAGGAAGGAGGCGTTCTTCGGGTCCTGGTGGACCTTCTCGCCGATCCGGACGAGCGTCTCCCGGGGTGCCATGACCTGCAGCAGCGCGACCAGGCCACCGTCGACCGTCGGGCGAATCTTGATCCAGGTCCTGACCGTCGAGGCCTTGATCGTCCAGACCTCGTCGCCGACGGTGACGTCGAGGTCGTGGGCCATCCGCTCGGCGGCATCGATGGCCTCGGTCGCCTCGGCGGTGGTGATCGTCGGCCCGACAACGGCGGTCGGGATCGTGACGGCGAGGCGCTCCGGCGCATCGAGCTGGTGGAGCGCGGCGGATGCTTCCTGGAGGGCGGCGCCCGCATCGGCGGTCCGTCCGTCGACGCCGGGGCGCAGGGTGAAGGCGGCCTTGGTGACCACGACCGCGGCACTCGACGGCCGGCGTTCGGCGCGGGCAGCGGCCTGGGCAATCCGTTCGGCCAGCTCCGCGTCGTCCAGGAGGACGCGCGGGGTGAGGTCGATCCCCCGGAGGGCAGTCCTCGCATTGCCGACGACGCGGTCGACGAACGAGCCGGACCGGCCGATCGCCTGGGCGTCGTCGACCAGCGCGGCAACGTCGATCCGGCGGTCGATGTCCTCGTAGTCAATGACGATCTCGTGTCCGGCGGCGCTCACGACGAGGCTGCCCGTCGAGACGTCGAACGCGTCGGCAAGGCGGTCGCGAGCCGCGGCGGGGGTCATGCCGGACAGGTCGACACCGCCGACGCTGATGCCCGGCAGGATCCGACCCTCGTACTGGCGCTCGAAGGCGAAGAGCACGCCGGCGCCGAGCGCGAGGGCCGCAGCGAGGCCGAAGAAGAAGGCCAGCGCAAAGCGCACTCGAGGGGAGCGGAATCGGCGGGCGGACGGCAACGCCGGGACCTCGACGAGCGGCGGCGTTTCGGCAGTGGTGGTCATCGTGCGGGCGCCATCCTAGCAGCGGGCAAGCGTGGATTCGTTGCAAGACGCAGCGGTAAACGGCACAGGGACGCGTCGAAACGTGCGTTCGTGACGCGCCCAGCGCCCGTTTCGTTCCCATCGTGGCCTGGACCATCGTGCCCCTCGCACCCGGACCTTCTGGTGGCATTGTGTCGGGCCGACCGGGCCCGGGAGGCTCAGAGCTCGCGCGGCAGGACGACGATCCGCCGGTTTGGCTCCTCGCCGATCGACTGCGTGGCAACCTGCGGGTTCTCCCGCAGGGCGATGTGGACCCAGCGGCGCTCGAGGGCCGGCATCGGCTCGAGCTGGAGCATCTTGCCGGTCTCGACGACCCGCGCGGCCGCGCGCGTGGCGAGGTCGCGGAGCTGCCGCTCGCGGCGGCCCCGGTAGTCCTCGACGTCGACCAGGACGCGGGTCCAGCCACCCATCCGTCGCGACAGCATCAGGTTGACGAGGTGCTGGAGGGCCGACAGGCGCTCGCCCTTCCGGCCAATCAGCGCGCCGAGGGCGTCCTTCTCGTCGCCGTCGCCGACGACGTTGAGCCGGCTCGTGTCGCCGGTCTCCAGCTGGACCCTGACCTCGAAGCCCAGGTGGCGCATCAGCTCCTCGAGGATCTCCTGGCCGGCGGCGAGGGCCTCCGGGGAGGCCTCGGCGGCCTCGAGGTCGGCCCGTTCGGCGGCCAGTGAGCCGCGGGCCGCGGCGACTTCCGCGGCCTCGCTCGCGGACAGGGCGGACTGGGCAGGGCGCCGGGCGCGGTCGTCGCGGCGGGGGCCGCGGTCCCGGCCGCCGCGGTCGTCGCGGCGCGGCGGGCGATCGGCGCCGACGCCGGCGTCGTCACGGGGTGGCTCGCGGCCGGCGTCGTCGCGCGGCGCAGCCGACGGGGCAGCCGGCCGGGGACCGCGATCGCGCTCGCGATCGCCGAAGCGCGGGCGGTCCTCGCGGCGCGGGCCGCGATCCCGGCCGCCACGATCGTCACGGCGGGGGCCCCGATCGCGGTCGCCGAACGCCGGCCGGTCCTCGCGCGGCGGCGGGGTCGGCAGCGGCTGGGAGGCCGCGGCATCCCGCTTGGGCGCCGCGCCGCCCAGCTCCGACAGGGGAGCGGCAACGATCCGGGCCGGCTCGGCGCCCATCCCGAGGACGCCCCGGCTGCCCGGCGTCAGGATCTCGAAGTCGAGGTCGTTGAGCTCGGCGCCGAACGCTTCCCGGGCGTTGCGGAGCGCTTCCTCGACGGTCTTGCCGGTGAACTCGCGATAGACACTCATCAGCGTCGCCTCCCTCGTCGGCCCTGGCGGCCCCGCTCTCGGGGGCGAATCGTCTTGTCGGCCGAAGTGGCTCGTTTGGTGGCCTCTCGCGACACGGCTGCCGGCGAGCGGCGGTTGGGGTCCGGTTCCGGCATCGTCACCGGGAACCTGGGCTGGTGATCCCTGGCAAATCCGGGCGTCCAGCCAAAGAGCGGGAACATCGCTCCCCAGCCGACGATCAGGTACTGCTGGACGATCGAGAAGATGTTGCCGACGATCCAGTAGATGAACAGGCCGGCGGGTAGCAATGACCCGTAGGCGACTGAGATCAACGGCAGGAACAGCATCATCTGGCGCTGGACCCGGACGTTCGGATCGTCGTTGTTGGGATCCTTCGGGGTCAGCATCATCCGCGACTGGACCAGCTGGGTGACGGCCGACAGGATCGCCAGCCAGCCAATGCCGGACAGGAAGCCGCCGGCCGTGCCGAAGAACACCTCCGGCACGCTGACGTCGAGGTTGCCCAGCCACGGCACGAGCGGGTCGATGCACGGAATCGGGGTGTTCGTGCCCGGCTGGAACTGGAGCGGCGGGCAGTCGAGTGGCACCACCTGGAGCCCGGCGATCTGGAGCAATGCCCGCGGGTCGGTGTTGGTGATCCCGTTCTGGATCACCGCGTAGATGATGAACAGGAGCGGCAGCTGGAGGAGCAGTGGCAGACAGCCCGAGGCGACGTTGACGCCGCGCTCCTTCATCAGTTCCTGCTGCGCCACCTGGGCCTTCATCCGGTCGCCCTTGTAGCGGCGCTTGATCTCCGCGAACTCGGGCTGGAGCATCTGCATCCGGCGCTGGGACACCAGCTGCCGGCGGAACAGCGGGATCAGGATGATCCGGACGACGAGCGTCAGGACGACGATCGCGATCCCGATCGCACCGGGGACCCCGAGGCCGTGGAGGAAGGCGTAGACCGCCACCAGGATGATGAACAACGCCTGGAAGATGGGGGTGAAGAGCCAGGCGAAGACCTCGAACAGGCCGGTCGGCTGGGTTGGTTGGAGCGGGATGGACGCCGGGTTCGGCGTCGGCGAGCCGGCCGGGGCGCCGCTGCCGCCACCGCCGCCCGGCACGCAGGCCGCCACCAGGATCCCGATCGCGACGATGAGGAGGAGCGGCCCCACCCATCGGCGGGCGGAGCTGAGAAGGGTCAAGCGGCGAATCCTCGCGTTCCTGGCATCCGGCTCAGCGGACCGGATCGTAGCCACCGGGGTTCCACGGATGACAGCGGGCGATTCGCCGCGCACCCATCCAGCTCCCTCGGAAAAGGCCGTACTTCTCGATGGCCTGCTCGGTATAGCGCGAGCAGGTGGGCTCGAAGCGACACGACGACGGCAGCCAGCCGAAGGCGAATCGATAGAACCGGATGAGTCCGATCCCGATGCGCTTCACTGGCTCGCTGGTCCTCCAAGCACGCCCGCCTTGCCGAGCAACCGGCGCAGCGCCCCGACCAGTGCGTCGTGGTCGGCCTCGACGAGCGCAGGCCGGGCGATGATGAGGACGTCCCAGCCGGGCTGGAACGAGGGCGCCATCACCCTGAGCGCCTCGCGGAGTCGCCGCCGGACCCGGTTCCGGACGACGGCGTTGCCCAGCCGTCGCCCCGTCGAAAGTCCGATTCGCGTTACGTCGAGACCGGTCCGCAGGAACCGGGCGGTGAGGAGCGGATGGGACCGGGGGGTCCCGTCACCCTGGACCGCGGCGAAGTCCTGCGGGCGGGAGAGCATCACCAGCCGCGGCGGGTTATTGCCGCGCCAGTGTGTCAGGCCGACAGCCGCTTCCTACCTCGAGCCCGGCGTGCGGCAAGGATCCGGCGGCCCCCGGGGGTCTTCATCCGGGCGCGAAAGCCATGTTCCCTGGCGCGGTGACGCTTCTTGGGCTGATAGGTCTGCTTCATCGGAGCTCTGCGTGATCCTCTCCATCCGGCCTCTGGGTTCGGCGAAAACGATCCCTGGAGGCACGCAAACGCGCCTGGCGCCCGTGAGCGCATCGGCGCGTTCGTCGTCCCGCGGATGATAGGCGGGCGCGTTCGGGAGTGTCAAACCTCGGGACCGTCCAAAAGGTTCCTGGCGGCCGCCATCGCCGTCCGGTTCGTCGGAGCGGCGATACTCCCCCGGAGTATTGCGGGATTGCCTTGCGACGGCCCGTTGGGCGGTGCTATCCTCTCCGGGCCCTCGGCGCCGGGACGTTCGCGGGTCACCCTCCGGAGACCATCCGGGGAGCCCAACTAACGGCGTCCGCAGCACCGAATCTCCGGCCTTTTCCACGGCGCTTGTGCTTCCGGGCTTCCTGCACCTCCGCGGTCACGGCTACTGTCAACCTTAGTCAGTCCACCAGGGGCAGACGTCGATCGAATGGATGCGAAGCAGGTCTGGCGCGCAGCGCTGGGCGAACTCCAGGTCTCCCTCTCACCGGCCAACTACGAGACCTGGCTCCGCGACACCGCCCTCGTCGACGTCGACGACCAGCGGTTCCGGATCGCTGTCCCAAACGGCTTCGCCAAGGACTGGCTGGAGACCCGCTACCGCTCCCTGATTTCCCAGACGCTGGCCCGGATCGTCGGCTACAGCGTCCAGGTCGAGTTCCTGGTCAACACCGTCGCCGAGACGAGCCACGAGGGGAACGGCAACGGGACCTTGGCGCCGGCGACGACGGCCGTCCGTCTCGAGCCGACCCGGGTGGGTGGCGGAGCGGAAGGCACGACGACCAACCTCAACCCCCGGTACACCTTCGCCAACTTCATCGTCGGCTCGGCCAACCGGCTGGCCCACGCCGCCTCCCTGTCGGTCGCCGAGCGCCCGGGACACGCCTACAACCCGCTGTTCCTGTACGGCGGGGTCGGCCTTGGCAAGACCCACCTGATGCACGCCATCGGCAACCAGGTCATCGCCAAGTTCCCGCGCAAGCGGGTGGTCTACGCGACAAGCGAGAAGTTCACCAACGAGTTCATCACCTCGATCCAGCAGGGCAAGATCGACGAGTTCCGGGCCCGCTACCGCCGGATCGACCTGCTCCTCATCGACGACATCCAGTTCATCGCCGACAAGGAGCGGACCCAGGAGGAGTTCTTCCACACCTTCAACGCCATCCACGAGGACGGCAAGCAGATCGTCCTGAGCTCGGACCGGCCGCCGAAGGCGATCCTGACCCTCGAAGAGCGGCTCCGAAGCCGCTTCGAGTGGGGTCTCATCGCCGACCTGACCGCACCGGACCTCGAGACGCGGATCGCCATCCTGCGGGCCAAGGCAGAGGAGGGGGCCGTCCCGATCACGTCGGATGTGATCGAGTTCATCGCCCGCAAGGTCGTCAGCAACATCCGCGAGCTCGAGGGCGCCCTCAACCGGATCGTGGCCTATGCCTCGATGGGGGCGATGCCCATCTCGATCGAGCTGGCCCAGGCGGTCCTGTCGAACGTGCTCTACAACCCCAAGAAGCGGCAGGTGACGCCGGAGCGGATCGCCAAGGCGGTGTCCGACTACTACGGCGTCCAGATGGACGCCCTCAAGGGCCAGAAGCGCGACAAGGCGATCGTCATGCCTCGCCAGATCGCGATGTTCCTGATGCGCGAGGAGACCGACGTCTCGCTGCTCCGGATCGGGGCCGAGCTGGGTGGCCGGGACCACTCCACGGTGCTTCACGCGTGCGACAAGATCACCCGCGAATCGGCGGTCAACGACGAGCTGCGGCGGGAGATCGCCGCCGTCCGAGAGCTGATCTACGCCGATTGATCGCCTGCCGGCGGCGCAAGGCCGCTGCAATGTAGGGGCAGCCCGCTCATCCGGGTCCGTAATGCGCCTGTGGACAAGGCGCCCGAATCGGTGGACAACGCCATCCCGATGTGGACATCCCGGCTGGCTGTCGGCGTGGTTGCGGGCACCATCGAAGGGCCCGATCGGCCGATCCGGCGGCCATCCACAGCCACTGCCCGGTTCATCCCCGGACGGCGGCGAGTCATGCACCACGGACAGCGGGTGGTCCACCGTCGAATCGAGCGTGGCCAAGCACGCCGGTCCACGCCGTCCACACCGTTATGACGGTGATGACGGACTCTCAAGAAAGAGGGAAGATACGAACACTGACCAGCGGCTACCCGTCCCGAGCCGCGGCCTTCGTTGATCCGTGATTGCCGCCCCGTTCGCCCCTGAACTGGAGACGTCGACGTGAAACTCTCGGTCATGCAGGAGAACCTGGCACGCGGCCTGTCGGTCGTGAGCCGTGCGGTATCCACCCGGTCGACGTTGCCGGTCCTCGCCAACGTGCTGCTCAAGACCGAGGATGCCGGCCTCAAGCTGACCGCCACCAACCTCGAGATCGGGATCACCTACTGGGTCGCCGGCAAGATCGACAGCGACGGTGCCACCACGGTCCCGGCCAAGCTCCTGACCGACTACGTGAACGCGCTCCAGGGGGGCGAGCGGGTCGACCTCGAGCTCACCGCCGGTGAGACGCTCCACCTCCGGGCCGGACGGTACGAGTCGCACCTCAAGGGCATCGACGCCGACGAGTTCCCGCAGATCCAGACCGCCGGCGAACGACCGACGACGCGGATCGCCCAGAAGGTCCTCCGCCAGGCCCTCGAGGAGACGGCGTTCGCCGCCGCCAGCGACGAGGCCCGGCCGATCCTGACCGGCGTCCTGGCCAGGTTCGAGGGTGAGACGCTGACCCTCGCCGCAGCCGACAACTACCGGATCGCGGTCAAGACCATCCCGATCCTGGACGCCGTCCCGGACACCAGTGTCGTCATTCCGGCGCGGGCCCTCAACGAGCTGGTCCGGATCCTGGCCGACGTCGACGAGCCGGTCGACGTGATCCTGGCCCAGGCCCGCAACCAGGTGCTGTTCCACCTCGAGGGCATCGACCTCGTCAGCCGGCTCATCGATGGCCAGTTCCCGAACTACCAGCAGGTCCTGCCGCAAAGCCACACCACGCGAGCCATCCTCGACCGCGAGGAGCTCCTGCGGGCCGTCCGGCCGGCGGCCCTCATCGCCCACGAATCGGCCAACATCGTCAAGCTCCAGATCTCCGCCAACGGCGAGGCCGGGATCACGGTCAGCGCCAATGCGGAGATCGGCGATCACGTGGGCCAGGTCGAGGCCGCGGTCGAGGGCGACGGGACGACGATCGCCTTCAACGCCCGCTACCTGGCCGATGTGCTGACCAACGTCGACGCCGAGCAATTTGCCCTGGAGCTCAATGGGCCGCTGTCGCCCGGTGTCTTCAAGCCCGTCGGCGACGACCTCTACGTCCACGTGGTCATGCCCGTCCGGACCACGTCCTGAGGACCAGGTACTCCACGCGTCCACGGTCGCCAGGATCCGGGCATGCTTGATTCACTGACCGTCCGGGACCTTCGGGGATACGCGGCGCTCGACGCCGAGTTCGGGCCTGGGCCACAGCTGATCTGGGGGCCCAACGCGGCCGGCAAGACCAGCCTGCTCGAGGCGATCGTGCTGCTGGCCTGGAGCCGCTCCCATCGCACGACGACCGACGCCGAGCTGATTCGCTGGGGAACTGACGTCGCTCGGGTCGAGGGTCGCGTGGGTGGCGAGACGATCGAGGTCGCCCTCGTCCGGCCGGGCTCCGATGCGGCTACGGGTGGCGGGCGGAAGCGGATCCGGGTCAATGGCGTCGCCCGCCGGGCGACCGGCCTGGTCGGCATCCTGCGGACCGTGATCTTCGCCCCGGAGGAGATGCTGCTCGTCGCAGGCTCGCCGGGCCTTCGGCGAACGGCGCTCGACCAGCTGACCGGGCAGCGGTCGGTGGCCTACCTGCGCGACCTGGCGACCTACAACCGGGCGCTCCAGCAGCGCAACAGCCTCCTCCGCCAGATTCGCGAGGAACAGGCAGCCCGGGAGGAGCTGCGCTACTGGGACGAGCCACTCCTCGAGGCTGGTGCCACGATCGTCGAGGAGCGCCTCCGGGCGTTGCGGGACCTGGCCGAGCCACTGCGGGCTGCCCACGCCGAGATCGCCCCGGACGAGGCCGCTGAGGGCGCCCTGACGATCCGCTACGAGACGAACGCCCCGGCACTCCCCGGGGAGTCGCCGCGGGACGCCCTTCGCCGCCGGCTGACCGAGACCGCCGAGAAGGAAGTCTGGAATGGGGCCACGCTCGTCGGGCCGCACCGCGACGACCTGGTGTTCGAGCTGGGCCGCCGTGACCTGGCGAGCTTCGCCTCCCGCGGCCAGCAGCGGACCGCGATCCTGGCCTTCAAGCTGGCCGAGCTCGACCTGCTGACCGCGCACGACGGCCGGCCGCCACTGCTCCTGCTCGACGACGTGTTCTCGGAGCTGGACCCGGTCCGGCGGTCCCACCTGGTCCGCCGCATCGCCGAGCTGCCGCAGGCATTCGTCACGACCACGACCCTTGATGACCTCGACCCGGCCCTCCGCGACGCCGCCACCGCCTGGGAGGTGGTCCCGGCCGGCGACGGTGCGCGACTGGGCCCGCCGGCGGCCAGGGCCATCGGGTGAGCGGAAGGCGACGGCCGATGCAGCGGATCGGCGAGCTCATCCCGGACGCCGCCCGCCAGCTCGGACTCGAGGATGAGCTCCGCCAATCCCGGGCCATCGCGACCTTCGAGGCGATCGTCGCCGAGCGGGTGCCCGCGGCATCGGGTGCCTGTCGCCTCATCCGGCTCGACGGCTTCGCCCTGCTGATCGAGGCCGACGCCCCGATCGTGGCCCAGGAGCTCCGGATGCGCGGGCCCGAGCTGCTCGATGCCTTTGCTGCGGCGCCGGGCGGCCGGCGGGCGACGGAGCTCCGGGTGCGCGTCCACAGGGAGGGGCCGGCCGTATAATCCCGGCACCTGCCAGCCATCTCGGGACGACGTCCGGGCGTTTCGAACCGGGATCGTCGCCGCCCGGGTCCTGCGCCGCCCTTCAGCGTTCACACCAACGAGAGGCCCCATGGCCGTCAGGCTCCAGATGAAGCTCGGCGTCGTCGCCGAGCAGGACCGTCTCCCGGACTCGCCGGACACCGTCGTCGTGGTCGAGCCCAGCGTGGGATCCGTGGCCCGGACGAAGGGCCATCTCTACCTGCTCGTCACCTCGCGGTCGACCGGCCACCGGGCCCACGAGGCGACGCGGCTGACCGCCGAGACGATCCGCAACGAGTACTACTACGACGAGTCGGCGGGGATCCGGGTCTGCCTCGAGAAGGCGATCCTGACGGCCAACAAGCGGCTGACCCACCAGCGCGATCGACTGGGCCTTGGTCACGCCGCCGACGAGAGTGGCCCGATCGGGATCGGCGTCGCCGTCGTCCGGGGGAATGAGCTGTACGTCGCCACGGTGGGCCCGGCGGAGGCGTACCTGATCCGCCAGGCCCGCCTCTCGACGCTGCCGGATCCACACCGCGACCGCGGCCTGCCGGCCTCCGGCCTGGAGCCCGACGTGTGGCGCGGCGAAGTGGCCGTCGGCGACTCGCTCGTCCTGATCTCGCCCAACATCATGGCCCGGCTCGGTCCCGACGAGCTCAAGGACGCGATGGTCACGCTCCACCCGCAGTCCGCGATGGAGCACCTCCACCACCGGTTCGCGGCTGCCGACGGCAGCGGCAGCGACGGGGCGATCGCCTTCGAGGCGACGGAAGTGGCCTCAACCCACAAGCAGCGGACGCTGGTCCCCGTCCGGCCGGCGGAGCCCCTCGCCGGGGCGCCCGATCGGTCGCCGATCCCCCTCGCCGACCCGGTGGCCGGCGGCGTCGCGGCCGTCCAGGCCGGCGCCCGGCAGGCAAGGACGGCCGCCGGCAACGCCTTCGAGCGAGCCGTCCGCAGACTGCAGGACCTGCTGCCCCAGCGCCGGACCGCGTACCGGCGGGTGACGCCCTATTCGGCCCGCCGGGAGATGCAGCGGCGGGCGGCCGTTGCGCTGCTCGCCTTCATCGTCGTCCTGGGCGGCCTGGGGATGGCCGTGTTCCTGGCCGGCGGCCGCGAGCGACCAAGTGACGCGGCCTCCTCGATCACGGCCGGCCAGCGGGCGCTCAACACGGCCAAGGCCAACCTGGCGCGGGTCGTGGGTCCGGGGATCGACCTCGTGACGACGAACCGGGAGCTCGCCCACGAGCTGCTGACGGAGGCCTACGAAGAGCTCGACAAGGCCGAGGACGCCAGTGTCCCGGCCCGCCTCATCACCCCGGTCCGCGAGGACGTGATGGCGGCATTCGACCGCTGGTACGGGGTGGTGGAGGTCGGCGACGCCGTCGTCTTCACGTTCGACCCGAACGCGGCGATCCCGGTCGACCTCGGGGCGATCACGCTCGGGCCCGATGATCGGCCGTACGTCCTCGACAACTCGACCAAGACCGTCTGGCGGATCGACCTCGATGCCAACCTGGCGACGGCCGTCCTCCGCGAGGGTGGCCAGTTCGGCGGGGTGGTGGCGGCCGCACCGAAGCTCATGACGGCCGGCGGACAGGACCTCCTGATCGTCGACGCCAACAACACCGTCTGGCGATGGCGGCCGGCCGCCGACGACGGCCGGGGGGTGCTCCGTTCGATCCCGGTCGCAGGGGCGACTGAATGGGGCGACGACATCACTTCCATCGGGACGTTCATCCGGATCGAAGAGCAAGGTCTTTACAACTTCTATGTGATCGACCCGTCGGCCCAGCAGATCCAGGGCTACTCGCCGTCCGCCGACGGCAGCGGCTTCCCCCGCAGTCCCAGCGGCCGGCTGGCCACCGCCCGCTCGGTGGCCGAAATGTCGAGCCTCTACATCGACGGCGACATCTTCGTCTGCGACGCGGGGGACGTCCTCCGCTTCTCGTCGGGCAACAGCGAGGGCTGGGATGCGACGGACCCGGGCGACACGCTGTTGCGCGAGGAGCCGGTATACACCCACATCACCTCCACCTCGGAGCGGCGGACCGGCACCTTGTATGCGTTCGACAGCGCCAATGCCAGGGTCATCGCCTTCGACAAGGCCGACGGCACGTTCCGCGAGCAGTACCGGCTGGTGACCGACACCCAGGGATGGGCAGTGCTCCGCGGTATGTACGTGGTCGAACCCGAGGAAGGGCCGCCGGTGCTCTTCTGGATCGGCAAGAGCGCCCTCCACCGGACGGTCCTCGAGGCGACCGAAGCGCCGACGCCGTCGGCGTCGCCGCGGCCTTCGGGGGCCGCCAGTCCGGGGCCATCGGTCGCCGCCAGCCCATCGCCGTGATCGGGCCTGGGCCTTCGTCCCGCCGGGCGGCCGTTGGCCGTCGGTCGGTGGCGACGCCCAGCATGGGATAATCCCGGCCATGACCGACGGGTTCGTCGAGATGGTGGTCGAGAGCGTCCGCGTCCACATGCTCTCCAGCCGCCACGTCGTGATCCTCAAGGAGACCGATCGCGATCGGTACCTGCCCATCTGGATCGGGCCGTGGGAGGCGAGCGCGATCGCCATGAAGCTCCAGGGCCTGACGCCGGAGCGGCCGCTGACCCACGACCTGTTCGCCGCGACCCTCGAGGAGCTCGGTGTCCGGATCGACCGGGTGGTGATCTCGACCCTCGCCGAGGAGACGTACCACGCGCGGCTGTTCCTCGAGCTGGGCGGGCGGACGGTCGAGATCGACTCGCGACCCTCTGACGCCCTTGCCCTGGCGGTCCGCTCGGGGATCCGGATCTACGCCGCCGAGGCGGTCCTCGACCAGGCGGGCCTGGGGGCCGACACCGGCCTCGAGGAGGGCGAGGAGGGCGAGGTTGGGGCCGGGGCGGCCCTCGAATCGACCGGCGAGAAGATCGTCGACCCGCGGCTCGACGTGTTCCGTGACTTCGTCAACTCGCTCGACGTCGACCTGGGCGGCGGCGAGCGCCGCGAGGGACCGACCGAATCGTCGGGCTGAACCCGCCGCGCCTCCGCAGGCCGTCTTGCTCCGGCCGCCACCGGACTTCGTGCATCTACCAACGGGGGTGGTACGGAACGCCGCATCCCGGCGAGCGACCCACAGATCAGCCCGAATCGCCCGCCAGATAGCACCCCGGTTCGTCAACGACAGGAATCACGCCCCTGTCAACGCCGCCGACCACGGGGATTGTTTGAACGCCAAGAATGGCGCGGCCCCTAGCCGTCGGTGAGGATCGGCTCGCCGCGCTGGAGAGCTCGCTTCGGGGCGGCCCACATGCGGAGACGGAGTGCCCAGAAATCCTTGACCGCGCGGAACACCACCGATGGCTTCGCGCCGGTCGCTGACCCCGCGGTCCGTGGGTAGTGGGGCACCCCCACCTCGACGACGGTCCGGCCCGACGCCCGGAGCTTGATCAGCAGCTCGGCCGAGAAGAAGGCGCCACCCAATTCGACCCGGATGTTTTGCAGCGCCTCCCGCCGGAAGAGCTTGCAGGCGCAATCGACGTCGGTGATTCGGAGCCCGAAGAACAGCCGGTTGGCGAGTCGGTACAGGCGGGCATACACCGTCCTGACCAGCGGGTCGGCCCGGCGGATGCGATAGCCGGCGACCGCGTCGGGGGCGTCTGGTTGGGTCAGCCTGGCCGTCAGGCGGGCGACGTCGGCGACGCGGAACTGGCGGTCGCCATCGGTGAAACAGACGAGGTCGTAGCGGGCGGCGCCGAACCCCGACCGGAGCGCCGCGCCGTAGCCGCGGTTGACGCGATGGTGGACGACCCGGACGCGGTCCGGGTTGGCCGTCGCCAGGCGGTCCGCAATCTCCGGGGTGCGGTCGCGGGAACCGTCGTCGACGATGATGATCTCCCAGGTCTCGGCCAGCGTCGGCAGCACGCCCATCGCCTCGTCGACCAGCGGCTCGAGGTTGGCCTCCTCGTTATGGGCCGGGAAGAACCACGACAGCCGCGGGACGGGCGTGACGGAAGGGGCGGGAGCGTCGGTCACCCGGCGGTCCCGATGGGGCCGATGACGCGCCAGACCCGCTGGTAGAAGCCGTCGAGGACGATCTCCAGCTCGTACCGCTCCTGGACGACGGGGATCTCGGCGTCGCCGTTGCGCAGCAGGTACACGGGCCGGCCGTCCCGGAAGGAGCGTTCGATCACCTGGTCCAGCTCTCCTAGGTTTTCGTCCAGTCGCGTCCGGTCGTCGATGATCCGGACGTCCGGTCGCTGTCCCTCGACATGCACTGCGTACCATAGCGGCGTCGAGAAGCTCCACCAGCTGACCAGGTCGGCGTTGGGTTCGGCGAGGGTGAAGACCCGGTCGATCCAGGCCTGGGCGTCGCGGTTGTCGCTCTCGTCGAGCTTCTCCGTGCGCTCGCCCAAGTCCATGACCGTCGGCAGCAGCAGGATCGCCGCCACCAGGACGCTGCCGACGAGCCCGGCCACCGCAAACGGGCCCCGGCGCGCGTTCGCCGCGGCTTCCTCGGCGCCGCGGTCGGCGGTCAGGGAGAGGGCCTGCTCGACGGCGGTCGCACCCAGGATGCCCAGCCAGGTCCAGGCAATGAAGGCCGGGCCGAGGTAGTAGCGGGTGATGTCGGCGTTGCTGTAGGCCAGCGAGAAGGCCACCGTCACGGCCATCGCGACGCCGCTCAGGACCGCGTATCGCCACTCGCGGACGAGGGTGGCCAGGAAACCAACCGGGATGAGCGCGGACAGCGGCCCGAAGTTGTCACCGACGAGCTCCAGGAAGTCCGGAATCCTGCGTCCTTCGAACGGGTTGCCGATCGCTCCCTGGAACTGCTCGGCGGTCACGACGTACCAGAAGTTGTCCCACGTGTGCGGATTCGCGTAGACGAGCGGCGCCCGGAACGGGCCGGACCGGAGCGGCAGCTCGAGGTAGACGAGGGCCATCGAGCCGACCAGGGCGACAACGCAGCCCAGGACCAGTCGCCAGTTCCTCCAGATCCGGGGATCCACGGCGAGGACGTACAGGCCGATGGCCGGCGCCAGCAACAGGGTCAGCGAGTGGTTGCCGGCGGAGATCCCGAAGGCGACCGCCGCGGCCACGAGGAAGCGGTTGCCGCCGCCCCCCCGCCGTTCCCGTTGCCACCAGACCAGCAGGACGAACAACAGGACCAGGAAGGCAAGGTGCAGCGTGTGGCCCTCGGCGTGGTTGCCAAGACGCCAGGCCAGCGGCGTCGTGGCCAGGCCGATGCCGGCGGCGACGCCCAGGACCGTCGAGCCGGTCAGGCGCCGGATGAGGACCACCGTCAGGGCGGCCGCGACAGCGACGCACAGCCCCGAGAAGAGGTTCATCCGGAAGGCCGGTTCGCCGAACGGGGCGAGGGCCAGGTTCGCCAGCCAGCCGAGGATCGCGTACGTCGGGTAGCCCGGCGAGTGGCCGGTGCCCATGACGGGGCCCAGCACCTGGAACTCCGCGGTGTCCCAGAACGCGACGCCGGGCAGCATCGTCCGGCGGATGACCACGATCGCGATCACGGCCACGGCCAACGGGCCGAGCCAGCGATCCGCGACCTCGAGCCACCGCCCCTGGCGGGCGGCCGGAACGTCGTTTACCAACCCAGGAGATACCCCAGCTCACGCCTCAGGCTTGATGGGTGACGGAGGCCCTCACGATGCCACGACCGTGGCGGACGCGCTCGGCCGTCGCCGAGCCACCCTGTGCTACCCTCCGCTCCACGTCAAACGCTCGCGCAGGAGGCCGATCAGGACATCGGTGACTGGCCCCTCGACGGGTGAGCCCGATCGGGGCACGGAAGCGCCGACGCGGACGACCAGCACGCGGGATGCCGCCAGCGCGATCCTCATCGTGCTCGCGCTTGGGCTCGCCTTCCGGCTCGTTCTTGCCCATCTCCTCCCCGGCTCCGGGTTCAAGAACGACCTTGACGCCTTCCGGTACTGGTCGGACAACCTCGCCCGCGAGGGACTGTTCGGGTTCTACCAGCGCGGCTTCTTCGCCGACTACACGCCCGGCTACCTGTACCTGCTGTGGGTTGTCGGCCGCGTCCAGGACTTCCTGGTCAGCGTCTTCGGGTCGCAGCCGCTCGGGGGTCTTCCCGCTCTCCCTGATCACGATCGACCGGACCGGCGCCACCGACCTGATCAAGCTGCCGGCGATCTTCGCCGACGTCGCCATCGGCTGGCTCGCCTGGTCGATGACCCGGGAGCTGGGTGCGGGACCGCGGGCGGCCCTGCTCGCCGGCGCGATCGCGGTCGTCAATCCGATCAGCTGGTTGGACAGCGTGGTCTGGGGGCAGGTCGACTCGGTCGGGGTCGTGTTCCTGCTGCTCGGGATCCGGGAGCTGTGGCGCGACCGACCGGAGCGCGCCGCGATCTTCACCGTCATCGCCGCGGTGATCAAGCCGCAACTCGGCATCCTCGTTCCGATCGTCGCCGCTGTCACGATCCGCCGAGCCCTGTTGCCAGGGGGCGGCTCTGGCGACGACCCCGCGCCCGGTTCGCCGGACGGTCCGGACGAAGGCGCGACCACCCTCGGCTGGGAGCGGCGCGTTCAGGGGCCGATACGGATCCTCACGACCGGCCTGGTGGGCTTCGCGACCGCCGTTGCCCTGGCAGCTCCGTTCGGGATGTCGATCCCGCAACTGCTCGGCCAGGTCGCCAAGGCGGCGGGTGGCTACCCGATCCTCAGCGTCAACGCCTACAACCCCTGGGCCCTTGTCGAATCGGATGGCAGTGGTATCGCCGCCAATCGCGCCTGGGTCTGCGACGTCGTGGTGCCCAGCGGACAGGCGAACCTCGACTGTTCGGAGGCGCTGACGTTCGGCGCCGTCCCGGCGGTGGTCGTCGGAACCGCGCTGCTCCTCGCGGCGGTCGTTGCGATCAGCCTGGTGATCGCGCGTCGTCCCGACCGGCGGACGATCCTCGTCGGCGTCGCCGCGATGGCGCTGGCCTTCTTCGTGCTGCCCACCCGCGTCCACGAGCGGTACCTGTTCCCGTTCTTCGCGATCGCCGCGATCCTCGCCGCTGTCTCGGTCCGCTGGCGGATCTGCTTCGTGATCGTCGGGTTGGCGACGTTCTTCAACATGTACGCCGTCCTGACGGAGCTCTATCCGACCAACCCCCAGATCACGGACTGGATCGGCAACTTCCTGGGCTGGTTCGGGGTCACGGTCGACACGGGCCCGATCCTCACGTCCTGGGAGGGGGTCGCCCTGATGGCGCTCGCCCACGGCGCCGGGTTCGCCTGGGGGGCGGTGCAGCTCCGCGACGGGGCGCTGGCCCGGTTGGGCGGCGAGATCCGCGCGCGCGCGATGGGACTGGTGGGCCATCGGGCGACCGAGCCGGCCGACGAGTTCGAGCCGGCTCCGGAGCACCCCGAAGGCCCGCCGGTTCCGGCCCCCGAGCCGCTGCCCGCTCCCGTGCCTGCGCCAAGGCCGGTGGCGGTTGCCCGGGCACCGGTGTACGAATCGCCGTACTGGCGCGAGCGGCCGTCGTTCGCCGAGGTCGGCGCGATGGGCTGGCTCCGGTCCCGCTTCTTCGACCGGCCCATCCGCCCCGACCGCACCGCGGTCCTCCACGGCGAACGCGGCGGCCGGCTCGACCGGCTCGACCTGTGGGTCCTGACGGTCATCGTCGTCGCGGCCCTGGTCCTGCGCGTGTGGCGGCTCGACGAGCCGTTCCGGATGCACTTCGACGAGGTCTACCACGCCCGGACCGCGACCGAGTTCCTGCAGCACTGGCGCTACGGGATCAGCAAGTACATCTACGAGTGGACCCACCCCCACCTTGCCAAGTACGCGATCGCCGGCGGAATCGCGGCCTTCGGCGACGACCGGGTCAGCGCCACCGCCGAGCTGGGTGTCCCGACCCGCGCGGCCGCCGTCGAGTTGCGCTGGCTGGACTCCCTGAACCCGAGCCGGCGATCCGGGGAGCGGTTCCACGTCGCCACCGGCAGCGAGATCCGAAGCTACGACCTCCACACCCGGCAGCTGGTCAACGCGGCCGCCCTGCCCGGCGCCGCGGCGCTGGCCGTCGACAACAACGGCCACCTGCTGTACGCCGCCACCGACGACGGCCGCCTGGTGACGATCGACCTTCAACCCCTTGATGCAGCGCGCGCGGCCGCGGCAGACGCCCTCCCGCCCGAGCCCCTCGAGCTGGCGACCCTCGATGGACCCGTCGTCGCCCTCCACGTCACCTCGGACGGGTCGGGCCTGCTCGCGGAGCTCGACGACGGCTCCGTGGCCGTGCTCGATCCGGGCACCGGCGCGGAGCTCGGCCGGCTGGCATTCGACGAGATTGCCGGCTTCGCCGATGCCCGCACGGCGACCGCCGTGGTGGCCACCCCGGCGGATGTCACCGATGCCGTCGCCGAGGCCAGCCAGCTGGCGGACATCCTGGACGGCGACGCGTCAGCCTACGAGGCCGCGCTGGACCGGGGGATCGCCCGGGTCGTCCTGGATCAGGTGGCCGCATCCGGCGACGCACGGACCGAGCTCAACACAGCCATCGCCGACGGGCTCCTGCCCGGGATCGAGGTCGACAGCGTCCCACGCGTCGCCGTCGCCCACGCCGGGGGGATCGCCCTCGTCTCGACGATCGACGGAACGATCGTCCAGGAGGTCGCCCTGGAGGGCGGCGCCCAGGGCGTGGCGCTGGTCGAGGTCGACGATCCCGCCCTGTACGTCACCAACGACGCCCCAAACGGCCCCCAGTTCGTCCAGATCGGCGTCGGCGGGGACTCGGCCAAGGACGCCGCCGTCCTGCGCGCCGGGGGACCGCTGCCCGGCCGTGGGTCGTGGGTCGGCTTCGACGAGGCAACGGACCAGGTCCACGTCCTGGGCGCCCCGCCGGCCGGCCGGGGGGCGGACCAGGCGGCGACGATCTACGTCATCGAGCCGCACGCCAACGCCGTCTACGCCGACGCGCCGCTGCCGTACGCGCCGGTCAGCCTGGCGCTCGACGTCAACGGCCGCTTCCCGTCCGAGGACCGCCAGCACATCCTGACCCTCGATTCCGACGGCACGATGGCGACGGTGGAGGCCGGCAAGCACGCCTTCGCCTGGCGGCTACCGGGGGTCCTCGCCGGGGTGGGCATGGCAGCCCTGCTGTACCTCCTGGCGCGGATCCTGTTCCAGCGCCGGTCGGTGGCGATCATCGCCGGCGTCCTGACCTGCCTCGACGGGATGTTCTTCGTCCAGTCGCGGATCGCGATGAACGACGCCTACGTGGCCTTCTTCATCATTGCCGCGTACACCCTGTTCGCGGCGATCTGGACGGGCTGGTGGCGGTGGCGCGGGGCGTTCTGGCTGGCCATGCCCGCAATCGGGGTGCTGCTGGGCCTCGCCCTGGCCTCGAAGTGGGTCGCGGCGTACGCGATCGGGGCAATCGGCATCCTGATCCTGGCTCGCAGCGCCCTCGGCCGGATCACGCTGCTGGTGGGGATGCTCGCCGCGACGACCGTCCTCGGCTACATGGCCATGAGCGTGCCGGTCCGCGATGCCAATACGCCACCCCCGTCCGGGTGGACGCTGCCCGGCGGGATCGTGATCGAGGGCAACCTGACCTTCGGGCTGATCATGGTGGCCCTGTCATTGATCGCCGTGGTCGTGACCGTGCTCCATCCCATCGAATGGTCGTCGGACGAGGTGCGGTTCGCCGTCGGTGCGCCGATGGTGGCTGGCGCGGCGCTCGGGCTCGCCGGGATGGCCGGTCTCGGCCCGCGGTACGAGGTCGACAACGGCGAGTTCCTCGGCCGGTTCTCGTTCCAGCTCTTCCTCGCCGCCGGCTTCACATTGGTGATCCTGGCGATCGGCGTCTACGTGTCCTTCGTGGTCGCCGGGCGGCTCGGGTTCGGGCCACTGTCGCCGCCGCCCGAGGCCGACGACCCGGTCCGCCTGCTGGAGCCGCCCGCTCCCGCCCCGACAGGCTGGCTCCGACCCGGCTGGGGCTTCGGCATTCCGGTCGCCTGGATGGCTGCCTGCCTGCTGGCCATCCCGATCGCGGTCTACGTGACGTCCTACCTGCCATGGGCGATGGTCGAGGACCACGTCATCGTGGAGACCGCGCCACGCCTCGAGAACGGGGTCGAGGTCAGCGGCTGGCCCGTCGCCAGGCCCGGCAACACCCAGACGCTGGCCGAGCTGACCACCGCGATGTACGAGTACCACAACGAGCTGGGCGACGCCCACCCGGCGTCATCGCCGTGGTGGGCCTGGCCGCTGGACCTCAAGCCGGTCTGGTTCTACCAGGAGTCGTTCGCCGGCGGCACGTCCGGCGCGATCTACGACACGGGCACGCTGGCGATCTGGTGGCTGGGGATCCCGGCCATGGCCTTCGTCGTGTGGCAGGCCTTCCGCCGCCGGAGCCTGCCGCTCGCCCTGATCGGGATCGCCTTCGCCTGCCAGTGGATCGCCTGGGCCAGGATCGACCGGCCGGCGTTCCAGTACCACTACTACACCAGCCTGCCGTTCGTGGTCCTCGCGCTGGCGTACTTCGTCGCCGAGATCTGGCACGGGGCGTCGGCCCGGACCTGGCTCCTCGCCCGGCTCGCCGCGGCCGCCGCGATCATCGGGCCGGCGGCCCTGTGGCTGCTCCACCGGCCGCTGTGCGGCTTTGCCAATGTCAACGGGATCTACAAGCCGGCCCCGTCGCCGGCCTGTCCCACGCTGATCCCGGAGATGGTGCTCACCCAGCGGACGTTGGCCTTCGCGGCGATCGTGGGCCTGGCCGTCTTCCTGCTCCTCCGACAGTTCGTCCGGTTGCGGCCGCCCGATTCCGACGAGCCGCCGGAGCGCGCCCTGGCGAGCCTGCTGCCGATCGGGGTCGTCGCGACGTTCGCGATCGGCGCGCTCGGCCTGGCCTCGGCGGCGTTCGGTGAGGTCGAGCTCATCCGGCTGCGCTCGATCGCGGTCGAGCCGATCGCCCTGGTCGTGCTGCTGCCACTGCTCGGCGTGGCCGCGGTGGTGATCGGCGCCCGGGACGCCCGCCGCTTCGTGGTCGGCCTGCTGTCGGTGACGGCGGCGACGTTCCTGGTGCTCTACCCGAACATCAGTGGGCTGCCCCTGCCGTCGGCGGTCTTCAACGCCTACCAGGGCCTCCTGCCGACCTACCTCTTCCCGTTCCAGTTCGCCGTCAGCACGATCGACCGGAGCGGGGCCGGCCCGAACCTCCTGGACACGGGGCCGGCGCTGCTGTTCGGGACGCTGGTCGTGACCAGCCTGGTCCTGGCCTACAGCGCCTGGGTGTGGCGGATCGCACTCGCCGAGCGCCAGATCGAGGATCCGGATCCAGACGCCGCGTACGCGGCCGGCGGGGGCACCTAGCCCGGCGCGCTTCGCGCCTCGCGCCTATCCGACGAGCTGGTGGCTGGCTCGTGGTGACGGGGGGATCGGGGCGTTGAAGCCGGCGGGCAGCTGGCCCTGCGCCGCGAGTCGCCGGATCACGAAGCCGTAATAGTCGTCGACCTTGGCCGTGACCCGCTCCCAGCTGAACTCATCGGCCCGCCGCTGGCCGCTCTCGCCCATACTCCGCCGGAGGTCGTCGTCGGCCAGGAGCTGGGCGATCGAGCTGGCCAGCAGCTTGGGCTTGCGCGGCGGGACGAGGAGGCCCTCCCGGCCTCGCCGGACGACGCCCTTGTAGCCATGGATGTCGCTGCAGACGATCGGCGTGCCGGCCGCCATCGCTTCGAGCAGGACGATCCCGAACGACTCGCCGCCTGTTGCCGGCGAGACGTAGACGTCGGCGGTCTTGAACAGCTGGGCGATCTCGGTGTCGGTCACCCGGCCCAGGAACTGGACGCCCTGGAGCCGGCGGGTGGCGACGTAGCGCCGCGCCTCCCGCTCCTGGGGCCCCGTGCCTGCGACCAGGAGGCGGCACTGGCAGCCGGTCTTGCGCAGGATCCGGTACGCCTTGAGGAGCTCGATCAGGCCCTTCCGCGGCTCGTGCCGGCCGACGAACAGGATGTTGTGGGTGCCGTCCTCCCAGCGGGCGATCGGCACCGCATTCCGGAACCGGGCGATGTCGACGCCGTTGGGGATCACCTTGTAGTCACCGGGGAAGTAGCGGTCGATGAAGTGGCGGGCAGCGGCGCTGACCGCGATCCGGCCGTGCAGGTTCTTGGCGTACCGGCCAAGCAGCCGGCTCCCGAACTCGTAGCCGGCCGAGAAGCCGCCATAGGCGTGGAAGGTCGCGACGTTCACGCTCGTCGACTGGCGGAGCACGATGAGCGACAGGAATGGCACGAACGGCTCGTGGAAGTGGAGCAGGTCGAACCGCTCCCGCTCCAGGACGTCGCTGACTTGCGAGACGTAGCGCGGCGACAGGGTGATCGTGCCAACGGAGCCGTTGGTGGGCACGGAGAAGCCCTTGCCGATCCGGATCACGTCGCCGTCCGAGGAGCGCTGGAGGCCGTGCGAGCTGGTGATGATCCGGACGTCGTGACCGCGCTTGCGGAGGTTCTCGTAGAGGTAGCTGACGTGCTGGGTGACGCCGCCCGGCAGCGGGTAGACGTACGGCGAGACGAGGCCGATCTTCACCCGCCGACCTCCCGGAGCACGTCCGGCGGGTAGCCCAGGTCGCGACGCGTGCCGTCGCGGAGGACCCGTCCACGGACCGTCGCCCGGGCGTCGCGCCCGTACTTGCGCAGCTGCCGCCCGAACGTCGTCAGCTGCGACCGACCGCCGGCGAACGAGCCATGATGGTGCGTCCCCCGGCCCACGATCGCCGCTTGCAGGTCCTCCGCCGTCCGGCCCGGGAAGGTGGACCAGCCGGCGCCGATGGCATCGGCCACGTGGGCATCGCTGTTGCCGACCATGGCCAGCCCATGGTCCGACGCGAAGCGGACGACCTGGCCGTGCCACGGCCGGCCCAGCGTGGTGGGGTTGAACGTCTCTAGGCCGTCCGGCCTGAAGCGCTCGTCGTCGGTCATCAGCCGCCGGAGGACGAACCCCTGGGCGCACAGCGGATAGGGCACCAGCGGGTGGGCGGGGATCGCCAGCCCCCCTTGGGCGTGGATCTCGGCGATCGTCGAACGGAGCGAACGGAGCGGCCGGACGCGCTCCTCGAGGAACAGGCCCAGCAGGTGCCCACCCAGCGTCGTCACCTCTTCGCCGACGACCACATCGAACCGGAGCCCGCGGTCGCGGGCGATGGCCCGTGCCGCGCGAGCGGCGTCGATGCGCTCATGGTCGGTGATGGCGATGACGTCGAGGTCGGTTGCCCGCTCGACGTGGTCGAGGATCTCGAGGATGCCCGAGGTGCCATCGCTGGCCAGGGTGTGGATGTGCAGGTCGGCCCGGCCGAGGCGGTTTGTCATGCCGCTGCCTTGGCCGGCGCCTTCGACGCCGCTGCCTTGGCCGCCGCCTCGATGTCCGGCCAGATCGGGAAGAACAGCGTCCACCATTGCTCCGGCGCGTCAGCGATCGCCGTCTCGAAGATGCCGGCGAGGCCGGTCAGCATGGCGGTCACCCGCTCGCGGCGCGTCCCAGACGCCGGCACCGGCACCTGGATGAGCTTGCCGCGGTAGCGACCCGTTCCAGCGCGCCGGACGGCGCAGACGTAAACCGGCGAGCCCGATTCCATCGCCAGCAGGGCCGGTCCAATCGGCAGCGACGCCGGCGCCCCGAAGAACGGCACCTCGACCCCGCCACCGGTGAGGTCACGGTCGCCGACGAGGCCCACCGGCTCACCACGAGCCAGGGCATCGACCATGGCGCGGCGGGCCTCCTTGAGACCCACGATCCGGAGGCCGACTCGCCCCCGCGACCGGATGAACCAGCGCTGCAGCTCCGGGTCGCCCAGCGTCTCCATCGGGACCGTGGCCGTCTGTCCGGTGCGTTCGACGAGGTAGACGCCGGGCAGCTCGATGGCCCCGAAATGCATCGCCACGAAGATCAGCGGCTGCGGCTGGGCAAAGGCCTCCTCGACCGTCTCCGGGGTCTCGATCAGGAGCCGCTCTCGGAAGGTCCGGGCGTTGACCGCTGGCAGCCGGGCCACGTCGAGGTAGTAGCGCGCGGCGTGCCGGTAGGCGTCGCGGACCAGCCGCTCGAGGGCCCGACGGTCGTGGGCAGCGGCGCGGACCCGCGCCTCGCCGCGGTCCTGGGCGTCAAGGTACGTCGCCACCCGGAGCAGGTTCCGCCGCGCCTGGGCCGCTCGGGCCGGCGACGCTCGGTACCACAGCCAGCCGCCAACATCCGCCAGCCGGGCGACGACGCCGTCCGGCAGGTGGCACAGCAGCCACGATCCGGCGGCGAGGACGGCCCCTCGGAGACGCTGGACCACCGTTCCGCGGACCTCACGACCAGACGCCGGCTCGGCCGGGGCGCGAACCGTGGCCGTCACGAGGCTGCCGCTTCCAGCATCTGCGTCGCCCGCCGCTCGAGGTCCGCGGCTTCGTCCTCGGTGGCCGGCCACATCGGCTTGAAGCTGTACCACTGCTCCGGGGCGGCTCTCACGGTGGCCTCAAGCTCGTCCGCCATCCGCTGGGTGGCGCGCTGGATGTCGGCCGGGTCGGTCGAGGGCACGCTGATCGGCTCGCCGAGGGAGATTTCGTAACGGCCGTCCGGCTCGCGGCGGATACGGACGTGCAGGATCCGCGAGCCAGTCTTGGCGGCCAGCGTCGCGGGCCCTGCGGGCATCGTCGTCCAGGAACCGAACAGGCAGACGGGGATGCCGTCGGGTCGGTAGCCCCAGTCGATGGCCATGACCAGGATCTCGCGGTCGCGGAGGACGGTGTACATCTTGCGCAGGTTGCGCCACGGGATGACCTTCGCCCCCATGGCTTCCCGGTAGCCGTTGAGCAGCTCGAACAGCTCCGGGAACGAGGAGTCGTCGGCGATGACGTGCATCGGCCACCCTCGCGTCCCGGCGGCCGCAGCAGGGGTCTCGTTGTTGCCGACGTGGGCGAGGGTGATGATCAGCCCGCCGGCGGACTCCCGCCAGATCGGCTCGATCGGGTCGAGCTGCTCCTCATGGACCGAGGCCAGGATCTGGGCCTTGGTCAGCCGTGGCAGGCGCATCAGCTCGACCACGTAGCGGCCGTAAGTCCGGTAGGCGGCCAGGGCGAGGCCGCGCACCCGACGGTGTCCCGGCGGTAGCCCGAGGACCTTGCCGAAGTTGGCGTTCGACCAGGCCCGCTTGGTGGGCCACAGCAGGTACGACAGCTGCGCCCCGAGCCCGATCACCGCGCCCGAGAACCGCGGCGGCAGCCGCCACAGCAGCCAGGCCGCCGTTCGGTAGCCGATGATCGCCAGCTTCTCGACGATCCGCGACCCGCGCTCGGGACGCCGGTGGGGCGCCTCGAGCGCGGGACGCTGGGCGCCTCGACGTTCGGTCACTGGGCGCCGGCCGCCACCTTCGCCTTCGTGCCGGCAAGCTTTCGGAGTGTCCGTTTCTGGGGCGTCTCCGTGCCAACCAGCGTCTCGTTGTCGTCGCCCTTGATGAACGCCTCGACGCGGTTGTAGGCGATGTCGTCGTGGATCTGGATCGGCGGGCTCTTCATGAAGTAGCTCGACGGCGCCACGAGGGTGCCGGACAGGCCGCGGTCGAGACCCAGCTTGAGGCAGCGGATGGCATCGGTGATGACGCCGGCGCTGTTGGGGCTGTCCCAGACCTCGAGCTTGAGCTCCGCGTTGAGCGGCACGTCACCAAAGGTCGTGCCTTCCATCCGGATGTAGCACCACTTGCGGTCCTTGAGCCAGGGCACGTGGTCGCTCGGGCCGACGTGGATATCCTCGTCGTCCAGCTCGTAGTCGAGCATCGAGGTGACGGCGTTGGTCTTGCTGATCTTCTTGGACTCGAGGCGCTCGCGCTCGAGCATGTTCAGGAAGTCCGTGTTGCCGCCGAAGTTGAGCTGGTAGGTCCGGTCGAGGCGGACGCCGCGGTCCATGAACAGGCGGGTCAGGACGCGGTGCGAGATCGTCGCGCCGACCTGGCTCTTGATGTCGTCACCGATGATCGGCAGGCCGACCTCGGCGAAGCGGCGCTGCCAGTAGGGTTCGCGACCGATGAAGACCGGGATCGCGTTGATGAAGCCGACACCCGCCTGGAGGGCCTGCTCGACGTACCACTTGGTCGCCTGTTCGGAGCCGACCGGCAGGTACGACACCATGACGTCGACCTCGCGCTCCTTGAGGATGCCGACGATGTCGGCCGTGGGGCCGGGTGCCTTCTCGATGATCTGGCTCAGATACTTGCCTAGGCCGTCGTGGGTCATCCCGCGCTCGACGGTTACGCCGGTGTGGGGGACCTGCTGGAAGACGTAGGTGTTGTTCGGCTCCTGGTAGATCGCCTCGGACAGGTCCTTGCCGACCTTGTTCTTGTCGACGTCGAACGCCGCCACGAACTCGATGTCACGGACGTGGTAGCCGCCCAGGTTGACGTGCATCAGCCCCGGGACGAAGTCCGCCTCCCTGGCGTTCTCGTAGTACCAGCGGCCCTGGACGAGGCTGCTGGCGCAGTTGCCGACGCCGACGATGGCGACCCGGATCTTGCCGTCCTTGCGACGGGCGCTGCCGGCCCAGGTGTTGCTAGGCGTCGCGCCGTTCTTGCCGCTCTTGCCGTTGGTGCTCACGAGCTGCTGTCTCCTCCGGATTGATTCAGGACATGGATGATTCGTTGGATGGTGGTGATGGTGGCCCCGGCGGCGATCACGACCAGGGCGATTCCGAGGAACCCCCCCTGGAAGTCGCACGGGCCGGCGCAGCCGACATTCGGTGGCATCGGTTCGAAGAGTGGTGTTGGGGTGAGCATGAGACCGAGCGCCAGCACGACGATCCGGACCTCGCGGGGCATGACACCGACATTGGCCATGCCGGCCCCGGTCGTGAACCCCAGGCCCTCCGACTTGGCCCGGGTGTAGCTGACCATGAACGACGCGCCCATCGCCGCGGTCGCCCACAGTGCGCCATCGGTGAAGCCGGCGACGAGGCAGCCGATCGTGATCCCGACGTAGACGATGGCCTCGCCCGCCCGATCGAAGACCGAATCGAGGAACGCGCCAAGCCGGTTGGCGCGTCCAGTCGCCCGGGCCAGCGTGCCGTCGAAAAGATCGAAGATGCCGAAGACCAGCACCAGGACGCCAGCCGCCAGCCAGGCCTGAGACGCCGCCATCCACGCGGCCACGCCGGTACCCAGGAAGCCGATCAGGGTCAGGGCGTTGGGGGTGAGCCCAAGCCGGCCGAGGGCCAGGGCCACCGGCTCCGCGAGGCCGCGAATTCGGCCACGGGCTTCGGGGGTGACCAGTGAGCCGGTCATGAGGCAGCCTTGTTGGGTGCCAGGCCCAGGACCACCCGCTCGCGGTCGACGAACGACTGCCAGACATCGTGCCGAAGTCGGATGAGCGTCTCGCGGCCATTCCGGCGGGTTTCGACGAGCCCCGCGGCGCGCAGCCGGCCGATGTGCCAGCTCACGAGCGGCTGGGACAGCCCGATCTCGCCGATCAGGTCGGTGACCGAGGCGTCGCCAGCAGCCAGCCGACGGACGATGCGAAGACGATTTACATCGGCGAGGGCCTTGTGGACGATGCGCAGCTCGCGCAGCTCGTCGGGCTGGTCGACGATCGTGGCGATGGTCGAGCGGATTCGGGCGGGAGAGGGACTCAGGGGAAACTCCGGCGCTGGTTCGAGCCGTCGGATCAACGGCGATTTATATCAACAGTCGTTGATGCTACGGGCACCCTCGGGCGCTGTCAAGCCTCCCGACGCTAGCCTTGGGCGGTGTCCACCACGGTCGCCACGCCTTCCCCCGCCAACCTCCGGGCATTCGTGCGCCGTCAGACTCGCCTCGTGCCGTTGGACGACCTGCCCGGCATCCGGCTGCACGTCGCCGACGACGTCACGACCGTCTGGCGGCAGGCCGGCACCCTGCTCGGCGAGGCCGATACCAGCCTGCCGTACTGGGCGTTTGCCTGGTCGGGCGGCGTCGCCCTGGCCCGCTATCTGCTGGACCACCCTGAGGACGTGGCCGGTCGCCGGGTGCTCGACGTGGCGACCGGCTCCGGGCTCTGTGCCATCGCCGCGTTGCGCGCCGGCGCCGCATCGGTGCATGCCATCGACATCGACCCGCTGGCGGCGGCCGCGGTGGCCGTCAACGGCCGGGCGAACGGCGTCCGGATCGGGTTCACGCTCGGCGACGCCACGGCTGCCGTACCCGCCGCGGACGTGATCCTGGCCGGCGACATCTGCTACGAGGAAGGGATGGCCGCCGGCCTGCTGGCCTGGCTGTGGTCGGCGGCGGCAGGCGGCGCCCGCATCCTGCTCGGCGATCCGGGGCGGACCTACCTGCCGGATGCGCTCATCCACCTCGCTTCGTACCGCGTTCGATCGAGCCGCGAGATCGAGGAAGCGGACAGCAAGGACGCGTCGGTCTACACCATCGCCGCCCCTACACTCGCACGATGAGCCGAACCTCGGCCGTCGTGCTACTCGTGGTCTTCGGGATCGGCGTGTTCCTGACCGGTCTCGAGCTGATGATCACGGCGGTGGCCCTGCCGGCCATCATCCTCGACTTCACGAGCGACACCGTCTTCGCCTTCTCGGAGCTCCGAAAGGCGTCGTGGATCGTCAACGGCTACCTTCTGGCTTACGTGGTCTCGATGCCGCTCGCCGGGCGGCTGGCGGACCTGTGGGGGACGCGGCGGCTGTTCCTCGGCGCGCTGGTGATCTTCATCGTCGGGTCCGCGCTGGCCGGCCGGGCGCAGAGCCTTGACGAGCTGATCGTGGCCCGGATCGTCCAGGCCGTGGGCGGCGGCGTCCTCGTCCCGGTCGGGACGGCGGCGGCGTCGCACCTGTTCTCGGGCCACGCCCGTCCCCGGGCGCTCGGCGTGATCGGGGCGCTCACGTTCCTGGGCATGGCCGCTGGACCGTTCCTGGGCGCGGCGGTCCTGTCGTCGCTCCACGTGGATATCGCCCTCGGCCGGCTCGGGATCGAGGAGGGGTTGCTGGTCGATTGGCTGGCGCCGGCCTGGCGGTGGGTGTTCTACGTCAACGTCCCGATCGGGCTCGTCGCCCTCGTCGTTGGCTGGGCGGCGTCGCACGGCTGGGACACGCCCTCGCGCCGGGGTCCCGTCGATCTGCTTGGCGCCATCACCTTCACGACCGCCCTCGGCGCCGGGCTCATCGCGGTGACGCTGGTGGGGGTTCGGGCCGCGGACCTGGGCCTCGATCCGGGCACGGTCATCGGCGGCCTGACGGCCCTGGCCGTCGCCGCGACGGTGGTCACGATCATCCGAGGATTCCGACAGGCCGACCCGTATCTCGACCCGCGCCTGTTCCGCTCGCGGGTCTTCACCTCCGCCACGCTCGTCTCGCTGCTCACGGGCTACGCGTTCGCAACGGCGATTATCGGCGGTGCGGTGTTCGTGGACCGCGTCCTGTACGGCGGACCGGACGTCCAGCGGCTGGCCCTCGGGTCGCTGGCCGGTGCGACGGCGGTCGGCGCGCTCGTGTCCGGGTTCGCGGTTCGCGTCCTGCCGCTGGCCCTGGTGACGATCGGCGGCCTGGGGGCCAGTGCTGCCGCCCTCGCCCTCATGTCCGGCTGGACGCCACAGACCCAGCCGTCGGAGCTGGCGATGCTGCTCGGCGTCTTCGGGCTGGGGTTCGGGCTCACGGTGACCCCGCGGTCGACAGCCGCGGTCGAATTGGTCGGGAGCCACGCGTTCGGGGCCGCCTCGGCGACGGTGACGGTCGCCCGGATGCTGGGCATGGCGGTTGGGCTGGCGATCCTCACCGCCTATGGCTCGACGACGATCGACCGCCTGTTCGATCGGGTGTATGCCACCCCGGAGTCGTACAAGGACTTCATTCCCGCGGCGCTGCACGACCGTCCATTCCGCGATCCGTTCGTGGTCGATGCCTTGGAGGTGTGGGCGGCGGGTGAGGCCGCCCGGATCATGTCCGGCATCTTCATGGCCGCGGCCGGTGTGACGCTGGTCGCCATCCCGGCGGCGCTGGCGATGAGCGGGCGGAGGCGTACGATGGCCGACGACGAGCCGTCGTGGCGAGGGGATCCGGAGGCAGCGAGGGCCAATGACAGGGCGGGTCGAATCGCGGTCTGATCGCGGGGTTGATGGATGACGGCCGGCCCGAAGCCCCTCGCGGGGCCGGGGATCCAGGGTGGGCGGCTGTCGACGTCGGCCGACGGGACCCTCAGGCTTGCCGCCTGGGACGGGACCAAGCTCGAGGAGTGGTCGGGCAAAGGGGCGATCGAGCGCGTGCGCGGCCTCCACGGACGGCCCGAAGTCGCGCTCTGGATCGACTACACCGACCCGAGCCCAGACCAGATCGCCGACCTGGGTAAGACGCTCGACCTCCATCCGCTGATCGTCGAGGACATCGTCGAAGGCAACCAGCGGAGCAAGATCGAGACGACCGACGGACTCATCCACATCGTCCTGTTCGCGCTCCGCTACGGCGACCGCGTCGAGTCGACCGAGGTCGACATCGTCCTGGGACTGGGCTTCCTGTTGACGGTCCACGGGACGGATTGGGACCCGCGCCAGACCCCGCACCTGCGGCGTGACCTCCAGGGAGTGCTGCGGCACGGGCCCGATCACCTGCTCTGGGCCGTCTCCGACGCGATCGTCGATGGCTACTTCCCGTTCGCCGACCGCCTCGGGGACGCCATCGACACGGTCCAGGACGCGGTCATCGAGAGCGCCTCCCGCGAGAGCCTCGAGCAGCTATTCCAGCTCAAAAGGGAACTGGTGGCCGTCCGGCGCGCGGCGGGCCCGGTCCGCGAGATCTTCAGCCAGCTGACAAACCGGGAGCTGGTCCTGATCGACTCCGAGGAGGTGCTCTACTTCCGCGACGTGTACGACCACGTGATCCGGCTGACCGACGAGCTCGACACCTACCGGGAGCTGGTCGCCGGCACCCTCGAGGTCTACCTCTCGACGGTCAACAACAACCTGTCGCTCATCATGAAGCGGCTGACCGGGGTGACGGTGATCCTGGCCGGCGTTGGGGCGGTTGCCGGGATCTTCGGGATGAGCGAGGCCGCAACGGCGCTGGCAGGCGGCGAGGGGATGGGGTTCTGGGCGGTCACCGGTGCCACGGTGCTCGGGGCAGCCGGCGTGGCGACGGTCCTGCGCCGGATCAACTGGATCTAACCAGTCGCATCGCGTCGCGTGATGGAAATCATTGCGTCGGTGCTGCCAACACGAGCCAAGGTTAAGCTCGGGGACGTCTGCGGGTGACGGTGGCCCTCCAGCAAGGAATGCACGGAGGTCGCGACTCTGTTGCGGCGGCAACTGGATCTGATGGGTCGGCGGGCCGTCATGGCGACGGCCGCGATGCTCCTGCTTGCGGCTTGCGGAGGACCCCAGCTGGCGGTGGACACGGACGGGCCCTTCGAGCTGCGGTTCGTCACTGACGCCGAGCACTATGCTCCGCGCCAGCCCATCCGGGCGATCGGCGCTGTTACCTATGGCGGCGAGATGCCATCGATCGAGGTCACCGCGGACGGCAACGGCCTGGTCACCTTCACCGCCAGGCAGCTCGACGGTCCGCTTCGGATGGGCGGCGTGAGCCGGCTGCTACCCGTTCAGTACGAGCTTCTGGCCGGACGCTCCCACGAGGAGGCATTCATCAAGACGGTCGGCTTTTCGGGTGACGACCCGAATGCCGCGCTCTACCAGGCCTGGTACGACGATCCGGTCTTCTGGCTCCCGGCCGGCAGGTGGGAGATCAGCGCGGCGGTGCATCTCACGTACGTCGGACCCGCTGGACCCGTCGAACACGACCTGTCGACGAGCCTCCCCGTCCTGGTCGAGTAGTCGACTAGCGGCAGTTGACCGGGTGGGGCTCCGGGTGGGCCGCGACGGGATCGGCTTCGCCCTCTGACAGCGGCTTGGCGACCAGCTGGAGCTTCGGCGTGATGACGCCTGGCGGGCCGGGCGGCTGCTCCGACGTCTGCAGCCACAACTCTTCGGTCGTGACGGCGAGCGGGCGGTCCAGCGATCGCTGATGGCGGAGAACCTCCGTCACCTCGTACAGGAAGAGGCGGTTGTCGCTCGTGTAGACCTGGACGAGCATCCCGATCATCCGCTGGCCGTTGTTGCGCTTCGATTCCTCGAGCAGTGACAGGAACATCCCCGTGCGCGCGTGCGCGTACAGGTAGGTCGCCTTGCCCATCCCGGGCTGGTGGAGCTGCTCCAGGTACATCGCCACGTTGCAGGCCGGATAGCTCGGGTCGGGCTGCTTCATCACCGGTAGGTCGATGCCCATCTCGCCGATGACCACGCGGGTGGCCACGCGATCTGGCGGGAAGGACGGCGTGACGCTCGGTGTCGGGCTGACGTTCGGCGGGAAGCTGAGACTGGGACGTGGCGTGGGGCTGGGCGTCGGTGTCGGATCGACGGCGATCTGCGTCGGCTCCGGGGTGGGGCCGGGGTCGGCCTCCACGGGTCCCGTGTAGGTCAACAGGCCCGCCGTGACGAAGGCGACGCCCGCGGCGGTGAGTACGGCGGGGATCACCCGCGTGCGCAGCGTGTCGCTTAGCCGGTCCATGGGAGGGCACAGGGTACCAGCCCCTTGCTCAAGTCCGCCCCCAGCCGCTCGTACTGGTACTCTCCCGGCCATGTCCGCCCGCGCCTCGATCGTCGCCGGGTTGGCGACCGGGGTCGCGGCCGCGGTCGTCCTGGCTCTCCTCGTGGTCGCCCTCGTCCCGGACGCGGCCTTCGGTGGTCCGTCCGACCCCCCATCGGCCTCGCTTGGCTCCGCCACGCCGACCCGAAGCGAACCCGCCGGCGCAAGTCCGAGCACCCCGGCCACGACATCGCCGGCCGCGAGTGCAGCGGCAAACTTCCGGATCGGCGAAGCGGCGCCGGCCCTCGCCGTGCCGATCCTGGGCGGCGGCACCTTCGACCTGGCGGCCCTCCGCGGCAAGCCGGTCTGGGTCAACTTCATGGCGACCTGGTGCCCGCCCTGCATCGACGAGTTCCCGGTCATGAGCGGGTTCGCAGCCCGCTACGCGGAGAACGGCCTGGTCGTGGTGGCGGTGGATGTCCGGGAGAGCGAGGAAACGGTCGGCGCGTTCGTCGAATCGGTCGCCACGACGTTCGACGTCGGGCTTGACGGCGACGGCTCCGCGCAGGCCACGTGGGGCGCGTACGTGCTGCCGATCCACTTCTGGATCGGGGCCGACGGCGTGATCCGCCACGGGGCCCTGGGTGGCATCGGGCCGGACCTGATGGCGGAGGGGCTGCAGACGATCCTGCCGGGCGTCGTCGTCGAGCCGTGACCTCCGGTCCCGCAGCGGCATTCCGGGATGCCCGCGAGCGAGCACTCGCCCTCGTCGGCGCCGGGCCGCCGCTGCTGGTCATCAGCGACTTCGACGGCACGCTCTCGCCGATCGTCCTCGATCCGATGGGGGCGCACATCGAGCCACTTGGCCGGCGGGCGATCGCGCGGCTGGCGCGGTTGGCGGATTCGCGCCCCGATCGGCTGGCCGTCGTCATCCTCTCCGGACGCACGTCGCTCGACGTCGCCGGCCGGGTTCGGGTGGGTGGTGTGCGGTATCTCGGCAACCACGGCATCGAGACCGGGACGCTGGCCCGACGGGCCCGGGCCGACCGCCTGGACGTGGCCTACGACCGCGCCCTCGAGCCGTTCGTCGGGCCGTCGAAGGCGCTGGGCGAGGCCGTCGCGGATGGCCTTGGCCGGCCCGATTGGCTGTTCGTCGAGGCCAAGGGCCCGACCGTGGCGTTCCACTTCCGCCAGGCCCCCGATCCCGATACGGCCCGGCTGCGGGTCATCGAGGCGATCGAGGCGGCCGAATTGGCCCTGGGCGGCACCGGCCTGGTCCAGTTCGAAGGTCGCCGGATCGTCGAGGTCCGACCGGCGGGCGCCGGCGGCAAGGGCGCCGCGACCGAACGCCTGCTGGCCCGCGAACGGCCGGGCGCGGTGCTGGTTCTCGGCGACGACGTCAGCGATGCCGAGGCCTTCCGGGCAGTCACCGACGCGCGCGATCGGGGCGAGCTTGCCGCCCTGGCCGTGGCGGTCCACGGCGCCGCGGCCGAGATCCCCCACCTGGTCGCCGCCGCGGCGGACGTGGAGCTGGCCACCCCGCGTGACGCGGCCCGGCTGCTGTCGGCGGTTGCCAGTGCGCTCGAGCGCGAGGCCTCGACCGCCCGTCCGTAACGTCAGGCGTGCCACTAGCCGGATTCGCGTGGCGATCTCCGTGTCGCGTCACGCGGGGCGTTCCAACCGTCGGTCGGCCTCGGTCGTCGGCCGCGCCAGGCTGTCGATGTCACGTCGGGCGTGACGAATTCGGGTCCGCGAGGGGCCGGGGCCACCAACGGAACGCCCACCGTTCCACAGAAGGAGCCGAGGGCCCGCGACCTGGTGACCCGGCCGACCGTTGGAACGTCGGGCGTGACGGGCAGGGCCTAGACGACCTCGCTCTCGACCCGGCGAACGCGGTCGCGGAGCCGCCGCGACGGTGGGAGGGCACCCTCCCGGATGGCGGCCAGGTCGCGGAGCTGCCGGCGGAGCCACCACCGGAGGTCTTCCTGGCGGACGCTCGCACGGAGCCGCCGGAGGCGCTGCCGCCGCTCCTCGGCGGGGATTTCCAGTCCCCGCTCGAGCGCGGCCGCCGTGCCGACGACATCGGTCGGGGCCACCATCAGGGCATCGGCGGCCAGCTGTTCGGCCGCGCCGGCCGTTTCCGAGAGCACCAGCGCCGGGTCGCGCTCGCCGACCAGGACTGCTTCCTTGGCGACGAGATTCATGCCGTCGACCAGCGGGTTGACGAGGACGACGTCCGCGATCCGGAGCGCGGCGATGGCCATAGCGTAGTCGGAGCCGTCGTAGATCCAGATCGGGGCATCGTCCGGCTCGGCCATGCCGTTGATCCGGGCGACCACCTCGCGCACGGCCGTTGCATACGCGGCGTACTCGGGGAGCTCGGACCGGGTCGGCGCCTGGACGGCCAGGAAACGCACTGACCGTCGAAGGTCCGGACGCCGGCCGAGGAGCGACTCGAGGGCCAGGAAGCCGCGGAGGGCGTTCTTGGACGGTTCGATCCGGTCGGCTCGGACGATGAGCCGGGGCGAGCCGGCCCGCTCCTGTCGCTCGCGGAGCCGGGCCACCCTTGACTCGACCGCTTCGGACCTGGCAAATCGGGCCAACCCGTCCGGGTCGACGGAGATCGGGTAGGCCCGGACGCGGATCCGCCGGCCACGCCAGGCCACGTTTCGGCCGTCCTGGTCGACCCGGGCGTCCCTGACGAAGCTGGCCACCGAGTCGAGGAACTGGCTTGCGTAGCGGTCGGTCTGGAGGCCCACAACGTCGCAAGCCAGGAGGCCCTCGCAGATGGCCCGTCGAAGGCTCTGCGGGAGAAGCTGCCACTGGCTCGCGGCCGGCCACGGGATGTGGTTGAAGTGGAGGATCGTCGCCTCGGGGAGTTGCTCGCGGATCCGCTGCCCGCACAGGTAGAGGTGGTAGTCCTGGAGCAGGATCACCGGGCGACGATCACCTGCGGCCGCCTCCACCGCGGCGTCGGCAAGGCGGATGTTGACCGGCCGGTAGCCGTTGCGCCAGGCGTCGATCAGGGACTCATCGACATTCGGGCCGTACGCCGAGGCGTACATCTCGTGGTGAACGAACCACAGAAACGGGTTGGCGATGATCCGGTAGTGGCGGTCGTACTCAGCGTCCGGGATGGGAACGTAGACCAGCCGGACGTCCTGGCCGGGCAGGTGCTCGTTCAGCAGGGCCCGCACCGTGCTCCGGCGCCGACGGCCGTTGGCCGGCGTGCCATTCGAACCATGCGCGCCGGGCATCCCATTGACCGACATCCGCCGCATCACCGGCCCGATCCGCCGGTCGGCCGCGGTCATCGCCGCGGCCACCCAGGTCACCGGGGCGTGGCGACCCAGCTCGGCAAGCGCAGTGACTAGGCCGCCGGAGCCCCGGACAGCCGACAAAGTGGCGTCCTCGCCTTCGGCGTCGAGGAAGGTCAGCGGACCGCGATTCGAGACCACGATGAGCCGCCCGTCGCGGCCCAGCAGGTCGTCGGGCAGCGCGGACAGACGATCTGGCACGGGTTCCAGCATGACCGAAACCAGTCGAAGATGCGCCCGGTGCCTATCGCGACGTACCTTGCAGGGAGGCAACATTCGCCGCCCGCCACGCTGCGGCTACCGATCAGGCCGAGGCAGGCAGCAGAAAGGGCGGCGAGTCTGAGGGGAACTACTCGCCGCCCTTGCTTGGTGTTCTCGCCAAGAATGCCGATCCAGGGCAGGCAACGTCCATCGGGCGGGTTACCTATCGGCTGCTACTCACACGATCGCGGCGGCCGCCTCGCCCAGGAGTCGGAGCAACGGGTCGGAGACGAAGCCGATGAGGATCGTCAGGATCGTGGCCGTCGCCAGGCCCGTCCACATCAGGGCGCTGTGGGACAGCGGCGGCGCGTCCGCCGCCGGCTCGCGGACGAACATGTACAGGATCACCCGCAGGTAGTAGAACGCAGCGGCGGCCGCGTTGAGGACCGCGATCACGGCCAGCACGGTGAGGCTGCCACCGGCCTCGACCGCAGGGAAGATCACGAAGGCCTTGGCGAAGAACCCGGCCGTCGGCGGAATCCCCGTCAGCGACAGCAGGAACAGCGTCATCAGCAGCGCCATCCATGGCTCGCGCCGGATCAGGCCGGCGAACGTGTCGAGGTTGGAGGTGATCCCGGTCCGCCGCTGGAGCGCGGCCACGACGGCGAACGCGCCCAGGTTCATGAACGTGTACGCCGCGCCGTAGTAGAGCAGCCCGGCCAACCCATCGATGCGGCCCGCGGCGTACGCGGCGAGGCCCATCAGCATGTAGCCGGTGTGGGCGATCGAGCTGTAGGCGAGCATCCGCTTGACGTTGTTCTGGGTCAGCGCCACCAGGTTGCCCAGGGTCATCGTCAACGCTGCCAGGACGACCACCACCGGCAGCCAGTCCTCGCGCAGCGGCCCCAGGCCCTCCACGAACAGCCGCAGGATCAGCGCGAACGCGCCCACCTTTGGCCCGACCGACAGATAACCCGTCACCGGCGTCGGCGAGCCCTGGTAGGCGTCCGGCGTCCAGTAGTGGAACGGCACCGCCGCGATCTTGAACGCCACGCCGGTCGTCATGAAGGCGAGGCCCATCGCCAGACCGGGCGAGAGCGGCGCGACCCCGGCCGTGACCAGGCCCAGGATCTCGGCGACGCCGGCGACCCGCGTCGTCCCGGTCATGCCCCAGACGAATGCCAGCCCGAACAGGAAGATCGCCGACGAGAAGGAGCCGAGGAGGAAGTACTTGATCGCGCCCTCGGTCGAGTAGCCGTCGGTCTTGTGGAAGCCGGCGAGCATGTAGCCCGGCAGGACCATGAGCTCGAGGCCCAGGAACAGCAGCAGCAGATCCGTCGAGCCGGCGATCAGCATCGCCCCGCTCATCGCGAAGATCAGGACCACCGCGAACTCGGCCAGCGGCAGGTCCCGCGGCTCCAGGTAGTCCGGGGCGAAGACGATGGTGAGGGCCACGATCGAGATGAACAGCAGGTTCAGGAACGTCGTGAGCCCGTCAAGGGTGTAGGCACCCTCGAAGCCCACGACGCCGTCCGGGTTCTGGGTCCCCGTGGCGAGGGTCACCGCGGCCGTCACGCCCAGTCCCACGAGCGCGGTACCCAGGGCCAGCATCCGGCGGCCGGGAACCACGAGGTCCACCAACAGCACCGCCACCGCCGTCAGCACCGCGCTGATCAGCGGCCCGACGGCCACCAGGTCCGGGGAAAACGTCATCGGTCGTCTACCGCCAGAACGCCAGGTCGATCGAGGCGCCCGTCCGGACGTCATCGAGGACCGCCGCCACCGAACCCTCGACCAGGTCGAGGATCAAACCCGGGAAGAGCCCGAAGACGACGACCAGTGCGCCGAGCGGTGCCAGGGTCAGGATCTCGATCGGCCGCATGTCGGTCAGGTGGTGGCCCAGGCCGCGCAGGAACTCCGACAGGTCGCCGAAGACGAGGCGCTGGAACATCCACAGCAGGTACGCCGCGGCCAGGATCATCACGAACGTGGCGATCGCGGCGACCCATGGGTTGAACGCAAACGCCCCCACCAGCACCAGGAACTCGCCGACGAACCCGGACAGGCCGGGCAAGCCGCCGGAGGCGAAGACGAAGAAGCCCAGCACGGCCGCGTAGACGGGCACCGTTGCCGACAGCCCACCCATCCTGGCGATCGTCCGGTCATGGGTCCGCTCGTAGATCACCCCGACGAGGAGGAACAGAGCGCCGGTGATCAGGCCGTGGTTGACCATCTGCAGGATCGCGCCCTGCATCCCCTGCTCCTGGAAGATGAAGATTCCCAGGGTGACGAAGCCCATGTGGCTCACCGATGAGTACGCCACCAACTTCTTGAGGTCCGGCTGGACGAGGGCCACGATCGCGCCGTAGATGATCGCGATCAGGCTCAGGACGATGATCGCCGGGGCGAACGTGTGCGACGCGTCGGGGAAGAGCGGCAACGAGAACCGGATGAAGCCGTAGGCGCCCAGCTTGAGCAGGATCGCCGCCAGGATCACCGAACCCGCAGTCGGCGCCTCGACGTGGGCATCGGGCAGCCAGGTGTGGAACGGGAACATCGGGACCTTGATCGCGAAGGCCAGGAAGAAGGCGATGAACGCGAACAGCTGGAGGGTGATGTCGAAGCCACCGCGCTCGGCCACGAACGCCCGCAGGATCTCGAAGTCGAATGCGCCCGCCCAGTTGCCGCCGTTGGCCGCCTGGAAGGCGAACGCTGTGGCCAGGATGGCGACCAGCATCAGCAGCGAGCCGACGAGCGTGTAGAGGACGAACTTGATCGTGGCGTAGATCCGGTTGGCCCCGCCCCAGATGCCGATGATCAGGTACATCGGGACGAGGACGATCTCCCAGAAGATGTAGAACAGGAACGTGTCGAGGGCCACGAACACGCCGATCATCCCGACCTCGAGGATCAGGAACGAGACCATGTATTCCTTGATCCGCTCCTGGATCGGCCGGAACGAGGCGAGGATGCTGATCCACGACAGGGTCGTGGTGAGCACCACCAGGATCAGCGACAGGCCGTCGACGCCGACCTTGTACTCGATCCCGAACAGCGGGATCCAGGGCATCTCGTGGACGTACTGGAAGCCGTGGATCACATCCCGGTTGACGAACCCGATCACCAGCAGCAGTGACGCCACCCATGTGGCCAGGGCCGCGCCAAGGGCGACCAGCCGCGAGTACTCCTTGGGCAGCACGGCCACCAGCACGGCGCCCAGCAGCGGCAGGAAGACCACGATCGTGACGATGTAGGCGGTCATTCCCTACCGGTCCGCGATCACGAGGTAGGAGCCCGCCATGACCAGCAGCCCGAGGGCGATGCCCAGCGCGTAGTTCTGGACCCGGCCCGTCTGGACCCGCGACAGCCGGCCGCCGCTCGCCCGGGTGACCGAGCCGATGGCGTTGACGGTGCCGTCGACGATCTCCCGGTCGAACCACCACAGCGCGGCCGCGACACGTCCGCCGATCCGGATGAACAGCAGGTGGTTGAGCTCGTCGAACCACCACTTGTTGAGCGACGCGCGGTACAGGAACGGGAAGCGCGCGGACGTGGCCCGGACCGCCTCAGGGTCCGGCTTGCGGCGGAAGAACGGCAGCTCCGCCCCGAAGAACCGCCACGCGGCCAGCAGGCCAATGACCGCGGCCGCGACGCTGGCCCCGATCAGGATGCCGTCGATACCGAGCAGGGCGTACGGCTCGGGCTCGTGGTGGAGGGCCGCCAGGCCCTCTTCGAAGACCGGGTGAAGCCAGTGGTGCAGGGTGCTGTCACCCAGCGGCAGCCCGAGCGCGAGGCCCAGCAGGATCGACGGCACGGCAAGCACGATCAGCGGCCAGGTCATGACCGGCGGCGATTCGTGGATCTTCGGTTCCGTGTGCGGGTCGACCCGGCTCTCGCCCCAGAACGTCAGGCCGATCAGCCGGAACATGTAGAACGCGGTCAGGATCGCGACGAGGAGCCCGATCGCCCAGACCCACTGGAACCCCAGCTTGAACGCCTCGCCCAGGATCTCGTCCTTGCTGAAGAAGCCGGCCAGCGGCGGGATGCCGGCGATCGCGATCGAGCCGATCAGCATCGTCCGGTAGGTGATCGGGATCTTCGAGGCCAGGCCGCCCATCCGGCGCATGTCCTGCTCCTCGTGGACGGCGTGGATCACCGAGCCCGAGCCCAGGAACAGCAGGCCCTTGAAGAAGCCGTGGGTCATGAGGTGGAAGATCGCGGCGGTGAAGGCGCCGACACCCAGGGCGGCGAACATGTAGCCGAGCTGGCTGAGGGTCGAGTAGGCCAGCACCCGTTTGATGTCGGTCTGGGTCATCGCGATCGACGCGGCCAGGATCGCGGTGAAGATGCCGATCCCGGCCACGACGACCATGGCCTGCGGCGCGTGGGCGAACAGGTTGTTGGCCCGGGCGACGAGGTAGACGCCGGCGTTGACCATCGTCGCTGCGTGGATGAGGGCGGAGACCGGGGTCGGGCCCTCCATCGCATCGGGCAGCCAGACGTGGAGCGGGAACTGGGCGCTCTTGCCCATCGCGCCGGCAAAGATCAGCAGGGCCACGACGACGAGGGGAATCGGGTTGGGGGCGCCGTCCGCGACGAGCAGGCCGATCGACTCGCGGACGTTGAGCGTCGCGTGGCCGGCCGCCACCGTGTTGGCGAAGATCGCCATGATCCCGAGGGCGAATCCCACGTCGCCGACGCGGTTGACGATGAACGCCTTCTTGGCCGCCAGCGCCGCCGAGTTCTTGCGGTACCAGAACCCGATCAGCAGGTAGCTCGACAGGCCCACCAGCTCCCAGGCGACGAAGATCACCAGCCAGTTGTCGGCCAGGACCAGGAGCAGCATCGAGAACATGAACAGGTTGAGGTAGGCGAAGAACCGCCAGTAGCCCGCGTCGTGGGCCATGTACCCGATCGAGTAGACGTGGACGAGCATCCCGATCGTGGTCACGACGATCAGCAGGCAGGCCGTCAGGTTGTCGACGAAGAAGCCGGCCTGGACCTGGAACTCACCCGCCGGGATCCAGGTGTAGAGGGTCGTGGCGTGGCCGCCGCCCTCGAAGCCGGCCGCACCGGTGATCGCCGAGAAGGCGACGAACATCGCGATCAGCCACGAGACGACGACCAGCCCGACCGGGATCCAGTGCGCCTCCCGGTCCAGCCGTCGCCCGACGACCGCCGTGATGACGAAGCCGATCAGCGGCAGCAGCGCGATGAGCGGGATCAGGAGGTCGAAGGCGCCGCCGGTCGCCGGGACCACCTCCGGGCCGGCCTCGGTCGCCGGGATGATGGCCGCGAGTGCGGTCAGGTCCATCGGCCGGCCGTCACTGGCGCATCGCGTCGTACTCGTCGACCAGCGGGGTCTGCTTGTTGCGGTAGATCGCGATCACGATCGCCAGCCCGACCGTGGCTTCCGCGGCGGCGACCGCCATCACCATCAGGGCGAACACCGAGCCGTGGCCGGACAGCCGCTCGATGAACGAGCCGAAGGCCACGATCGCGAGGTTGACGGCGTTGAGCATCAGCTCGATCGACATCAGCATGCTGATCGCGTTGCGCCGCGCCAGGAAGCCGAACGTCCCGATCGCGAACAGCAGGCCCGACAGGATCAGGTAGGCGTCGAGCGAGTCGCTCATGGCGGGCCGCCCTCTTCCCGACGGGCCAGGAAGACGCCGCCGATGACCGCCGCCAGGAGGAGGACGCTGACGACCTCGAACGCCAGCACGTAATCGGTGAAGAGCAGGCTCGCCAGCTCGGCGGTCGAGGTGTGGATCCGGTGGCCGACCGAGCCCCAGTCGGTGGCGCCGACGCTGATCGCCACGATCAGGGCCAGGAGGACCGCTGCCACGCCGGCCCCAACGGCCTGGGTCTGGAACACCAGGCTGGCCGGCGCGCTCTTGGTCTGGGTCAGCATGATCGCGAACAGGACCAGCACGCTGATCGCGCCGATGTAAACCAGCACCTGCGCCGCGCCAATGAGCGGCGCGCCGGCGACGACGTAGATCCCGGCCAGGGCGCCGAAGCAGACGATCATCGCCAGGCCGCAGCGGATGATGTCGCGCATCGTCACGACGAGCAGCCCGGACCCGAGCATCACCTCGGCGAAGAGGAAGAACAGGACGTCGTCGCCCCACCGGATCACGTTGAGGAAGACCAGCGTGAGCGGGATCATGACGGCAGTGCCGATGACGAACAGGCTGCCGCCGATGACCAGGATGCTGCGAGGGATCATGGCCGCCTAGCGGTTGTGGACATGCGTGCCCGCGCCGTGGCCGTGGCTGCCCCCCGTGGATTCGCCGTGGCCGTGGGACCCGTGGTCACCATGCGAGCCATGGTCATGGCCGCCGTTGCCCTCCACGGCCGCCGCCACGGTCGGCGGCAGCATCGGCAGCAGCCGGTCGCTCTGGATGATCCGGCCCTCGGCCTTCGCCCGGGTGACCCAGTCGCGCTCGCGGCGGATGTACGTGACCTCGGTCTCGCGGTCGACCGCGGCGATCGCCATCAGGTCGATCATCGGGTCCTCGCGGCTGGTGTGGCTCAGCTCGAAGTCCGCGCCGTCGCGGAGCGCGTCGTACGGGCAGGCATCGACGCAGATCCCGCACAGGATGCAGCGGCTCTCGTCGACCTCGTACTTCTGGAGGACCCGCGGCTTGGGCATCAGCGCGCCGGTCGGGCAGGTCTCGGCGCAGCGGCCGCAGGACACGCACGGCGTGTCATTGAGGCTCATGTCGAGCGGCGTCGTGACGAGGGTGTCGAAGCCGACCCGCATGAAGTCGTAGCAGGCGGCGCCCACTACCTCCGCGCAAACCTGGGCGCAGCGGCCGCAGTCGATGCAGCGCGACGGCTCGCGAAGGATGAAGGCGTGGCTGTCGTCGCGGATGTAGTCGTGGTTGGCGCCGGTGAACCGGTTCTCGGTGACGCTGCGGTAGCCGGCACCCTGGTGGTACTGCGGCTCGAGCGTCTGGAGCGTGGTCCCGTACTCGATCCCGAGGCGCCGGAGGTCGCAGAAGCCGATCGCCTCGCAGGTGCACTGGAGGCAGCGCGTGGATTCGGCCATCGCCTCGTGGCGGGTGTACGGAATCTCGTACTCGACGTAGCTCTTGTTGCGGACCTCCGGCTCCATGGCCTTGAGCCGGTAGCGGGGCTCCTTCAGCTCGGCGGTGAAGGGCACGATCGAGAGGAACACCGGGTCCGGCTCGGCGAGCGTCTGACGGGTCCGGATCGCGGACAGGTCGTTGCCCTTGAGGTAGGCGTCGACCGCGTACGCCGCCTTGCGGCCCTCGGCGACCGCCTCGACGACCGTGGATGCGCCGATCCGCACGTCGCCGGTCCCGAAGACGCCGCTCCGGCCGGTCTCGAAGGTGACCGCATCGGCCTTGAGGCGGTTGGTCTTCGTCCCCTCGACGCCCTCGTTGCCGCGCTGCTCCAGCCAGTCGAGCTCGGGACCCTGGCCGATCGCCAGCAGCACCCGGTCGCAGGGGATCGTGAACTCCGTGCCCGGCGCCGGCTCTGGCCGCCGCCGGCCGGACGCATCCGGCTCGCCCAGCTTCATCCTGATGAACTCGACGCCGGTGACCTTGCCGGTCTTCTCGTCGGTGATGATCCGCGACGGGCCGGCCTGGAAGATCGCCCGGGCACCCTCTTCGATCGCCTCGTGGACCTCGTTGGCGGCGGGCATGTCCTTCATGTCGCGGCGGTAGACGAGGGTGACCTCCTTGGCCCCCTGGCGGACCGACGTCCGGGTGCAGTCCATCGAGGTGAAGCCGCCGCCGATGACCACCACCCGGCTCCCGGCATGGCCCTCGACGGTCAGGCCGAGTGTCGCCGTCCGGAGGTACTCGAGCCCGTCGTAGACGCCATCGGCGTCCTCGCCCGGGATGCCCAGCTTGTTGGTGTCGTAGCAACCGATGGCGACGACCACGCCGTCGTAGCCCTGGTTGCGCAGGTCGTCGAGGCTGAAGTCGCGGCCCAGCCCCTGATCGCAGACGATCCGGCCGCCGAGCCGAACGACCAATTCATACTCGGCGTCGAGGATCTCGATCTTCGGCAGGCGGTACTGGGGGATGCCATAGCGGAGCATCCCGCCCGGGGCCGGGTCGCGTTCGAAGACCGTCACCTCGTGGCCCGCGATCAGCAGGTAGTAGGCCGCGGCCATCCCGGCCGGTCCGGAGCCGATGACGGCCGCCCTGCGGCCGCTGGGCGCCTGGCGCTCGAACGGCACCGGCGGATCGACGCCCTCGTCGAGCATCGCCTTGATCACCTGGTCGCCGGCATAGCGGTGCGAGTCGCGGATGGCGATCGCCTCGTCCACCTCGTCGCGCCGGCAGTGCTCCTCGCACGGTGCCGGACAGACCCGGCCCAGCACGGACGGGAAGGGGATCGTCCGCTTGAAGATCCGCGTCGACTCCCGGAAGTTCGCCTCGGCGTTGGCCTTCAGGAAGCCCGGGATGTCGATGTGGCTGGGGCACTTGTTCTGGCAAGGCGGCAGGCAGTAGGCGTTGTGGTCGGAGAAGATCAGCTCCAGGTTCGTGGCCCGCAGCCGGCGGACCTGCTCGGTCTGGGTGGCGACCTTCATCCCGGCCTCGGCGTTCCGGGAGCACGAGATCGGTGGGTGCTCCTCGCCCTCGACCTCGACCACGCACATCCGGCAGGCGCCGAAGCCCGGCAGCTTGGGCTCGTAGCACAGCGTCGGGACCTCGATCCCGTTGTCGCGACAGACCTCCAGGATGGTCTGGCCCTCGAGGCCTTCGACGACCCGGCCATCGACCTCGATCCGGATCCGCGGCGTGGACTGCGGCCGTTGGGGCGACTGGGTGGTGATCAGCCGCTCGGCGACCGTGTCCTCGATCGGCTCGATCGTGTCGAGGACGGTCGGCGTGTCCGGCCGCGCGTCGGGGCGCTCGTCCCGGCTGGGACGCTCGGGTGGCTCGGGGCGGCCGGGTGGTCGGGTGATGAGGTCGGTCATGTCGGGGAAGGACGCCTCAGGTGGCCGCACCGGCCGTCACCGCGATCGGGCGACAGACACCGGCCGGGCAGGAACTGCGGAGAAGATGGTCGTCCAGTTCGGATCGGAAGTATCGCATCCCGCTGGTCAGCGGGAGGGTCGTCAGGCGCTCGTGATCGCACAACGCGCTCTCGACGATGTCGGACGACAGGTCGGCGAGGAGTTGCAGGTCGGTCGGGCGCGGGCGGCCGGTCGTGACCCGGTCGGCGATCTCCACCAGCCGCCGCGTGCCGATTCGGCAAGGGATCGACTTGCCACAGGCCTCCGAGGCGCAGAAGCGGGTCAGCAGCCGGGCCAGGTCGACGACGCAGGCACGGTCATCGGCCACGACGACCGAACCCGAGCCGATGTGGGCGCCGGTCGCGCGCAAGGCGTCGAACTCGTAGGGCGCGTCGAGGAGCTCTGGTGGCAGCAGGCCACCCGACGGCCCGCCGACCAGGACCGCTTTCACCGACCGGCCCCGATCGCCATTGCCGCCGAGCGCCACGACCTCCCGGAGCGGGGTGCCCATCGGCACCTCGGCGACGCCTTCGCGCTCGAGGCCCCGGACGTGGACGAGGATCGTGCCGGGACTCGTGCGGCTGCCGATGGCGGCGTGGGCCTCGGCGCCGTTGACGACGATCCACGGCACTGCGGCCAGCGTCTGGACGTTCTGGACCACGGTCGGCATGTCGAACAGGCCGCGCTCCGAGGGATGCGGCGGCCGCTGCTCCGGCTGGCCGCGGCGACCCTCGAGCGCCTTCAAGAGCACCGTCTCCTCACCCAGCATGTAGGCGCCCTGGACCGATCGCACCGTGACATCGATCTCGTGGCCGGACCCCAGCACATCCGTGCCGAGGAAGCCGCCGTCCATCGCCGCGCCGACGGCGCCCTCGAGGCGCCGAACCGCGTCGGGGTCGTCGCCGCGGACCGCCAGCACGGCCTCCCGGGCGCCGATGGCGTAGGCGGCGATCGCCAGGCCCTCGAGCACGGCCCATGGGTTGGTGGCCAGGAGGGTCCGATCCGTGAGCGCTGCCGGGTCCGCGCCGTAGCCGTTCGCCACCACGTACTTGCGGGGGGCGTCCATCGCCGCCGCCGCCCGCCACTTGTCCCCGGTCGGGTAGCCGGCCCCGCCCCGACCACGGAGACCCGAGGCGGTGACCACGCCGATCGTGCCCGCCGGCCCGAGGTCGCTGATGACTCGCTGCAGGCCGGCGAACGCTCCCCCAGCCACGGCGGCGTCGAGGGCGGCTGCGGGATCGGCCGATCCTGCATCATCCCGGGACGGCCCGAGCAGGATCTTCGGCCAGTCGGCCGGCGTCCGGAGGATGGGCGTCATCGGTTCAGTTCGCCTTCGGCCGCTTCGGCCGGTCGCGCGACGGACGACCCTCGCCGCCATTCCCCGGGCGCAGGGCCTCCTCCAGGCTCGCCAGGTAGCCGGCGTCACCCCCACGGTTGGCCGACACGGCCGCCGCCTGCGTCGTGTCCGCCGGGGGCTCGAACCGCAGGTGCCCGTAGTACGTCCCGGTGCCGTAGATGAAGGCGTACCAGGCCCCGGTCCGGAAGCTGATCCGCTTGAGCGCGGACACCGGCAGGTAGCCGTACGCCGCCTGGACCCCCTCGAGCATCTGGAGCAAGCGCTTGGGGTCGAAGTCGTTCTGTTCGAGCACCTCGTCCACGGCCGCCAGGTCGATCGGCTCGAAGCGCTCGTACGCCCGGTCGGGGACCGTCCGGCCGGAGCGGCGGAGGGCGGACTCCTCGCGTCGCTCGCCGTACGTCTCCGCCGCGCCCCAGTGGACGTGGAAACGGCCTTTCGTGTCGATCCCGCCCATGTCGATGCACTCGATGGGACAAGCCTGGGCGCACTGGAAGCAGGTCTCGCACTTGAGCGCCCCGTTCTCGTCGTACAGCAGCTGCAGCCGGCCGCGGAACTTGGGCGACGTGTCGGCCCGCTGCTCGGGGTAGCGGATAGTGGCCTTTGGCTCGAAGAACCGCCGCAACGTCAGGGCCATGCCCTTGGCCAGGCCGAGGCCCGGGAGGAAGTTCGGAATGAAGCTCATCGGCCGCCTCGGATCGCATCGACCACGACGATCGCCCCGGCCGTTACGAACAGGTTGAGCAGCGACGCCGGCAGCAGCCACTTCCAGGCGAAGCCCATCAGCTGGTCGATCCGGACCCGTGGCAGCGTGCCCCGCATCCAGACGAAGGTGAACACGAAGCCGTACGTCTTGGCCATGAACCAGAACAGGCCGGCGACCCACTCGAAGCTGATGAACGCCCAGCCCATGACCGCGACGACGGCGACGATGTTGAAGACGATGAAGCCGAGGACCAGCGCCTGCCAGCCGGGCAGCGAGCTGCGGGCGATCCAGAACGGCGCGGCGAAGACGAGCGTCCCGATCACCGGCACGATCGCGATGAGGAGCAGCAGCCCGATGCCCATCGACGCCGGATCTAGGTTGATCGCGATCTCCGGGAACGGGAACGGCGCGTTCCAGCCGCCGAAGAACAGCGTCACCGTCAGCGCGCTGATGATGAACACGTTGACGTACTCGGCGAAGAAGAAGAACCCGAACCGCATCCCGGAGTACTCGGTGGCAAACCCCGCCACGATCTCCGAATCGGCCTCGGTCAGGTCGAACGGCGTGCGGTTGGCCTCGGCCGTGGCGGCGATGAAGAAGATCAGCGCGCCCAGCGGCTGCTGGAAGACGTACCAGTTGGTGAACCAGCCGGACTGGTTCTGGACGAGCGTCTGCAGGCTCATCGTCCCGGCCAGCAGCAGCAGGCCCACCACCGACAGCGTCAGCGGGATCTCGTAGCTGATCACCTGGGCCGCCGACCGCAGCCCGCCGAGCAGCGAGTACTTGTTGAAGCTCGCCCAGCCGGCCATCAGCAGGCCGACGACGCTCAGCCCGCCGATCGCGAAGAAGTACAGCAACCCGATGTTCATGTCCCAGCCGACGAGGCCAGGCCCGAACGGGATCACCACGAGCGTCATGACGCTCGCCAGGTAGACCACCACCGGTGCCCAGGTGAAGACCGTCTTGTCGGCCCCGGTGGGGGTGAAGTCCTCCTTCATCAGCACCTTGAGCCCGTGGACGACCGACAGCAGCGACCCGAACGGCCCGACCCGGTCCGGCCCGACCCGGAGGTTCATCAGGGCGATGATCTTCATCTCCATGTAGATGATCAGGAACGCGGTCGGGATGGTCATCAGCAGGATGGCCGTGGCGGCCACGACGAAGCGGACGACGTTCAGGTTCTGGCCGATGATCGCGAGGATGTCGTCGGCGAAGATCAGCAGGACGACGAGTCCGGCGGTCAGCAACATCCCGAGGACGAGCAGCCCCAGGATGATCCGCCCCGGGATCGTCAGCCGCGACCAGGCCCTCGCCATCGCGGTCACTTGTCAACCCCGCCATCCTCGGGCCAATGGCGTCGCGGAGCTCCGCCTTGGACCTCGGAGATCGAAAGCCGATTGATCGTGGAGGGTGCCATCACTTGTCCACGCCGCCCATGATGGGATCCAGCGAAGCCATGATCGCCATCGTGTCGGCGATGAGGTTGCCGGGGGTCATGACGCCGACGCACTGGAGGTGGATGAACGACGGGTCGTGGATCCGCATCCGGAACGGCTGGTCCGTGCCGTCGCTGATGGCGTAGGTGGCGTACTGGCCGCGAGGGCCCTCGATCGCGGCGTAGGCGCGGCTGGGACGCGGCCGCAGCAGGCGCGGCAGCTTGGCCATCACCGGGCCGTCCGGCATCTGGTGGAGGCACTGGTCGATGATCCGGAGGCTCTGCCGGATCTCGTCCATCCGGAGCAGATAGCGGGCCAGGCAGTCGCCCTCGGTCCGCGTCGGGATGTCGAAATCGAGCTCCGGGTAGACGGAGTACGGGTGCGCTCGGCGGACGTCGAACGGGACGCCGGTCGCCCGCAGGTTCGGCCCGGTGGCGACCATCCGGAGGGCCGTGTCCCGGTCGAGGATCCCCAGGCCGCGCATCCGCCGGACGAAGATCTCGTTCTCGTTGAGCAGCGCCTGGTTGGCCTCCAGCTGAGTGGCCGCCCGCGTCATCCAGTCGCCGAGGCGGCTCATGAACTCGTGGTTCAGGTCGCCGTTGACGCCGCCGATCCGGAAGTAGTTGAACAGCATCCGCTGGCCGGTGAGGCTGGCGAGCATCTCGACGATCTCGTCACGCTCGATGAAGCTCCACAGGATCGGAGTGAGGCCACCCAGGTCGAGGGCCATCCAGCCCGAGAACAGGGCATGGCTGGCGATCCGGTTGAGCTCGCCGGAGAGGACCCGGATGTACTCGGCCCGGCGGGGCACCTCGACGTCCAGCAGCTTCTCGAAGGCCATCACCGGCGACCACTCGCAGAACAGCGAGCTCACGTACTCGAGCGGATCGACCTGGCTGATGACCTGGTGGTAGTCGGCGTTCTCGCACAGCTTCTCGACACCGCGGTGGAGGTAGCCGAGGACGGGGTCGAGATCGACGACCTTCTCGCCGTCGAGCTTGAGGACCACCCGCAGCACGCCGTGGGTCGACGGGTGCTGGGGGCCCATGTTGATGAACATCTCGCCGTCGCCGAGGGTGTAGAACTCGGCCTCGCGCTCCGTCCGCGGCGGGTACGGCGGGACGGGCTCGAAGACGCCCAGCTGCTCCTCGAGCACGATCCGCGGGTCGTCCGCGGACGCGCGGCGGGCGGTGGTCGTCATGCCCGGGTCCGCCGGAGGTCGTTGTCGGAGGTGGCGTCGCGGGGCGTGTGGGCCTGCTCCATGTGGCGAACGCCGGCGCCCGGCGATCGGGCGGCGTCATCGGCCAGGTAGAAGTCCTTGCGGAGCGGGAAGCTCGTGTAGTCGGGCGGCATGTAGATCCGGCGGAGGTCGCGGTTGCCCTCGAACGTGATGCCGAACATGTCGTAGGCCTCGCGCTCCATCCACTCGGCGCCCTTCCAGAGGAACGTCACCGAGGGAACCCGCGGGTCGTCACGGGCGAGGCCGTCGGCGATGACCCGCAGCCAGTCGGACGTCGTGTCGCTCCAGAGGTGGTAGACGGCCTGCATGTGGGTGCCGGTGTCGACGCCGCACAGGTCGGACAGCATCTCGAAGCGGAACGCGGGTTCGTCGTGGAGCGAGCGGAGGATGTCCGGCACGTCCGCCGCCGCGATCCGGATCTCGGTCTCGTCGTGGCGCTGGCGAATCGGGCCGGTCAGCCGATCGCCGAAGCGCGCCTCGAGTCGACGCCGCAGGGCACGATCCATGCGCTCAGACGCCCTCGGGCACCGTCGGTCCGATGGGCCGCTCCGGCCAGTGGCCGCGCCGGTCCTTGACCAGCTGCTGGAGCTTCATCATCCCGTAGATGAGGCCCTCCGGCCGGGGGGACAGCCGGGAACGTAGACATCGACCGGCATGATCCGGTCGATGCCCTCGACGGTGGAATAGCTCCGCTTGTAGCGGCCGCCGGAGCAGGTGCAGTCACCCATCGCGACGCACCACTTGGGCTCCGGCATCTGCTCCCACAGCCGCAGCAGCGGACCGGCCATCTTGGTCGTCAGCGTGCCGGCGACGATCAGCACGTCCGCCTGCCGCGGGCTGGCCCGGAACGGGAACATGCCCCAGCGGTCCATGTCGTTCTTGCTGGTCGCGGCGGACATCATCTCGATCGCGCAGCAGGCCAGGCCCGAGAGCAGCGGCCACAGGCTGTTGGCCCGGATCAGGTCGAGGACGTAGTCGGCCTTGGTCGGGATCACCTCGAGCATCCCCGACCAGCGCGCGTCATCACGCCGGCCGACGCCGGCCGCATCGAGGTCGCGGAGGTGGGTGATCTCGGTTGGCCGCCCGCCACCGTAGGCCAGTGGATCGGTCGATTCCCAGAGAGTGTTGGGGACCACCACGGCCGGCGCGACGTCGTCCCGTCCTCGAGCAACCAGCGCACCCGATCGGTTGCCCGGCTGGTCGGCCGCGGCCTGGTTCACGGCGCCTCGCTTCACCGCCATGTCAGCACCCCCTTGCGCCAGGCGTAGGCAAGCCCAAGCAGCAGGATCACGACGAAGATCAGCATCGTCACGAACCCGCCCAGCATCAGGTTCCGGAAGTCGATCGCCCAGAGGTAGATGAAGATGACCTCGATGTCGAAGGCGACGAACAACAGGGCGTAGATGTAGAACGACAACCCGAAGCGGCCATGGGTGTCGCCGTACGTGTCGATCCCCGACTCATAGGGCAAGCCCTTGTGAACGTCTCCCTTGGTCCGGTGGGAAACGAGCCAGGCGGCCCCGAAGGTGAGGAAAACGAACGAAACGCCGGCGAAGACGAACCCCACCACGTACCAGATGGCGCTGCTCAAGCGATCCTCACTCCGCGTGCACCGCAGCACGCTGAATGTTGGTGAACGAGAAGACGTGGGCGCGGGCGCACCGCTCGTTGCAGGGCGTTCGCCCCACTTCGCATTCTAGCAGGGGGCCTCGTGCACGGCGGGCGGCCGTCCGGGGCACATCCGAACGGGCCGCGAGGGTCGCCGAGCCACTGGTGTCGGGCCTGGACGGCGTCCCGCGCGGGTCCCCCGGTACCACCCCGAGGAGGTCAGGAGGTGGGGCGGGGAGCGGTTCGTGCCGAGCGCGCGTGCAGGTTCACGACCCGCTCCCCGGCGGTGGCCGGCCGTTCCCGGCTCGTCACGAAGCGTCGTCGGTACGGTCGATCCGCGGCAATAGGTCACTTGCCCTACTGGCGGCGGTTCCAGCCTGCGAGCGCCGCGCCGTCCGGCCAGCCACGCCCGAACGCCATGACCCGGAACGATCCCGTGGCCGCCGGATCGAGCAGCCGAACCAGCCCGGACCGGAGCGCGAGGTAGTCCTCCGCCGTCGTCCCTGGGTTCGACTGGGCCTCGCGGAGGAGCGACTCGATGCCAAGCTGCATCAGGAATGACGCCTGGCTGGTCAGGCCGAGGGGCTGGAGGCCGGCCGCGGTCGCGGCGCGGTCGACGGCGGTCAAGTCGACGTGGGCTGTCAGGTCCTGCCGGCCGACGTTGATCAGCGGGTCGTCGTGCGCCCGGTGGCCGGCGTAGGCCAGCAGCGTGCCGGCCATCCGGCGCGGACCGTAGAGCTCGGTGGCGGGGTGGCCGTAGTCGATGAGGAGCACCAGCCCGCGCTCGAGTGGCGCCGCGGTCTCAGCGATCCACGCGTCGACGGCCAGGCAGATCTCCGCCCGCTGCCCGTTCCGGAGTTCGATGTGTTCGTCGCGGAGGCGGGCGGCAAGCGCGTGGGTCGAGGGTGGAGCGGGACGCTCGACGAACCGCGCCCCGTCCCAGTCGACGAACAGCTCCTCGAGGCCACCCGCAGTCCCCCGGACGCGGTGGACGGGCAGGGCGTCGAGCACCTCGTTGGCGATGATCACGCCGCTGAACGGACCTTCGGCGCCGACCTCGATTCGCGTTCCATGGCCGGCAGCGGCGAGCCGGGCTTCGAACGCCGCGAGCCGGGCGGCCTCGACCTCCACCGGCTGGTAGCGAACCGCCTCGAGCAGCCCTGATCCATCGGCGGCGAGGCCGTCCAGGATGGCGAGGGCCAGTGCGCCGGTCCCCGCACCGTGCTCCCGGACGACGAATGGGGATGGCCGGTCCAGCAGCCGCCAGGCCTCGTCGAGCTGCCGGGACACGGCCCGCCCGAAGATCGGATGCGTTTCCGGTGCCGTGAGGAAATCACCGTCGCGCCCCGGACCGGCTACGGGGCGCCGGTAGTACCCGAGCCCCGGCTCGTACAGTGCCCGATCCATGAACCGGGCGAAGGTGATCGGGCCGGTCGTCGCGATCTCGTCGCGGATGCGCTCGACGAGGGCCGCCTCGCCGCCGACCGCGGCGATGTCGATGGCGGGGACCCGTCTCAGCTCCACGGCGGGTCCAGCGACAGGCCGAGGGCGAGGGGCAGCCCGGGACCGACCAGGGTGTGTGCGCCCAGGGCGATCGGGGATGCGGCGTCGGCTGCGGCCGCTGTCAGGTCTCGAAGCCACGGGTCTCGCACCCGGTTGGCCAGGAGGAGATCGCTCGCAAAGCGGTCCTCGGCCGGCGGCCACGCTGCCTCGTCCCGGCCGAGGCGGTGGGCGAGGAGGACGCGGCTGTCGACCAGGGCACCGGTGGCCAGCCGAGCGACGATCTCGCCGATGGACCCCGGGCCGTCGCGGTCGAGGGCCATCCCCAGGATCGACGCCGGCGGCCGGGCCGGTTCGGCGCGTTCGGCCAGCTCCGCCGAAGCCCGCAGGCCACGCTCTTCGACGACCGCCCGAACCCGGCAGGCCGTCCTCAGCTCGAGCCGTCGCAGCCCGGTCGCCGACAGCCGGCCGGACACGAGGAGTTCGGCCGTCGGGTCCGCTGTCATGGCCGCCAGGGTGTCCAGGGTCGCCGCCACATGATCCAGCTCGCCGGACGCCGATTCCGCCAGGTCCACGATCGCCCGCGGGCTGGCCGGGTGGCGGCGCAGCAACTCGAGGTCGAGGGGCGAATCGAGGTCGAGGGCCAGGCGGTCGCGATCGGCCAGCTCCGCGACCGGGACGCCGGCATGGACCGACAGCCAGCGTGGGAGCGGGTTGTCGCTCACCAGGTCCGGCACCGCCGCGAGGCACGACGCCCGGCCGATCGCGAGCACGTCCGACGAGTAGCCGTTGTTCGTCAGGGCGCGGGCCTGACCCAAATCCGCGGTTGCCACCAGCGCCCGAAGGTCGTCCTCGGTCGCCAGCGGGATCGAACCGGAGCCCAGCACGACCAGCCCCCCGTCGCCGGCGCCGGCGATCAGTGCCCGCAGCCGGTGGCCGAAGGTCCGCCCGTCCGGTGGTCCGGCCACCACCTCCACGTCCGTGGCCCCCAGCGCCGCGAACCGGCCGGCGAGGTCGTCGGCGACGACGCGGCGCGCCCGGACGACCAGCCGGCCCAGCTCGCCCGTATCCTCGTTTGGCTCGAGGTGGAGGATTCGAACGGCGGCGGGCGACACGCGGACACTCTAGCCGCCGCCAGGAGGACGGCTTGCGACGGGTTCGGGCATACGTGGGACTGGGCGCCAACGTCGGCGACGCCGCCTCGACCCTGGCAGCGGCCGTGGGGATGTTGGCGGCGCTGCCGGGCGCCCGACTCCGGGGCGTGTCCAGCCTCTACGTCACCCGGCCGGTCGGCGTGACCAACCAGCCCGACTTCCACAATGCGGTCGTCGCCCTCGACGTGCCTCGCGGGCTCGATCCCGCCACCGGCGCCACCGCGCTCCTCGGGGCGCTCAAGCAGCTCGAACGTGCCTTCGGCCGGCAGCGTCGGGGGCGTTGGGGCCCCCGCGAGCTCGATCTCGACGTGCTCGTCTTCGGCCGTCATCGCCTCGCGGTCGATCGGCCCCCAGGCAGCGAATCCGATGACCCGGCGAAGATCGGTGCGCCGCTGGTGGTCCCCCATCCAGAAGCGCGGCACCGGCTCTTCGTGCTGGCGCCGCTCGCGGAGCTGGCACCGGGACTCGCCCCTCCCGGTTGGCACGAGACGGTCGCGACCGCGCGCGATCGCCAGGCGGCGATCGAGGGCGACGACGCTGCCGTGGCGACCGGCGCCTGGGACGGGACTCGCTGGGAGACGTGAAACGCCGCCCCTGCCGATGGCAGGAGCGGCGTTCGATTGCCGAGGTGAACGGGAGGCGCTACGGGGTAACCGCCTCCACCACGATGGAGCCTGCGCCGACGGTCGTGCCGCCGTCGGTCACCACGCTGAGCGTGCCGGTGATCTTCCGGCCCGCGCCCGGATCGCCGAGCACGGACAGGGTTGCCTGCGCCGCCCACGACGAGCCGGCCGGTCGAAGCGCATCGACGTCAGTGCTCGTCACGGTGCCGAGCAGCGTCGCCGAGGTCCACGAGTCGATCACGTCGATCTCGCTCGTCCCGTCGGGCACGGAGAACCCATCCAGCTGGATGAGGTACTGCCCGGCAGCGGGGTTGTTCAGGGTGACCGTCTCGACCGAAGTGGCCGACGTGCCGGCGCCGACGAGGACGCAGGTAGGGTTGCATCGGTAGACGAACAGGTCGATGTCGGACCGCGGATCCTGCGCATTGAGCGTTCGGATCTGGTACCGGGTCACGTTGGCGGGGATGGTGACCATGGCGAGGTCCGTCTGGCCCAGGTGTGCGACCGTGGGCCGCTGGGTCTGGGTGCTCGAGAGTGCGCCGCCACCAACGAGCCGGCCGGTGAAGGCGGCGAACAGATTGGTGATGGTGTAGTCACGGGTCTGCGGCACGCCGATCTGCGCCGACGGCACCACGTCCGGGTTCGGCGAAATCTGCGCGCCCTGGATGGACACCGTCACGCTGAACGGTGATTGCAGCGCGTCGGAGGTCCGGCGGGCCTCGACGAGGATCTCCCAGACGCCGGGGAGCGGGTTGAGCTGCGTGCGGCTGGTCGGCGATCCGGTGGAACAGCCGGCTCCCGCGTCCGGGTTGTAGCAGTTGGTGCTGGCGTTCGCGTCGGCGCCGAGTCCCTGGGGCGTGAACCGCAGGAACCGGATCTGGCCGGCCCCCGGCGTGGCGCCGCCGCCGGTCAGGTCCACCTTGAGTGCGCTGGCCCCCGCGGGGACCCGGACGAACAGGTGCTTGGTCGCGTTGCGGCCGACGGACCCGGACATGGAGACCGTGTAGCTGTTGGCCGCGCTGAACTCGTTGGGCACGACCACCGTGTTCATCGTCATGTAGTCGATGCCAACGGTCGTCGGGTCGTCGAGCTGGAGGATCGCCGAGTGGATGCCCGCCGTGCTCGGGCGGATGTCGACATCGACCAGGACGGGAATATTCAGCGGCAGGAGGACCTTCGAGCTGCCACCCCGGGCCTTGAACGTCCCGTCGTTGCCCAGCCACTTGAGGTTGAACGTGATGGCCTTGCTCGGACCGGTAGTCCGGGTCAGGGTGTACGTCCGGACGTAGTTCACGCCCTGGACCACGCCTTCGCGATCGTGGATGCCGACGCCGACGTTCGGCGTGGCCAGGAGACCGCTGAGAACCGTCGACACCGGCACGCTGCCGGAGACATTGCGCGTCGACACGCCGGCGTTGAGGAGCGTCCACGCGGCACCAACCGTGAGGAGCCCGGTGCCCTGCTCGTAGGCGCCCAGGTTGGCCTGGTACGTCGCGCTCGAGACGATCGCGTTGCGCAGCGCTGCGGCCGTCGGGCGAGCGCCGCCGTGGGTTGCCTTGTAGGCGCTGATCAGCAGCGCTCCCCCGCCGACGGTCTGGGGTGCAGCCATCGAGGTGCCGTTGAACATCCCATAGCCCGGCGGCAGGATGTATGTCCCCGCCACCGGCTGACCGTTTTGCCACGTCGGCACGGTCGAGACAGCTGCGCCCGGGGCGACGATGGTCGGCTTGAAGCCGCCGTCTTCCCGCGGGCCACGCGACGAGAACGGATGGAGGCCCGTGGCGTTGGCGGCCACGGAGCCGTAGTTCGAAAGCCAGGTGTCGTCGGTGATGTACGAGCCGACGCTGATCGAGTTGGTCGCCACCGACGGGTCGCCGACCGTGTTCCCACCGGCGCCACTGTTGCCGGCCGAGATCACGATCTGCATGTTGAAGTCGTCGATCGTCCGGTTGTAGAGCTCGGCCCGGGCGTTGTTGCCGTCGTTGAGGGCCGGCAGGCCGCCGATCGAGATGTTCACGATGTCGGCGCCGTTGTTGGCCGCGTACAGGACGCCGTCGATCAGGCCGCTGCTGGTGCAGGCGGTGGTCGTGAGGCAGACCTTGACGGCCATCAGCTTGGCGCCGGGGGCGGCGCCGCTCATCGCGCCACCGAACATCGCGTGCGCCGCGATGATGCCGGACACGTGCGAGCCATGGGCGGCACCGGCGATGCCGATGTTCACGAGGGACGCGGCCTCAGAGGCGGGATCCTGGTTCGAGCGGTCTGTTACGACGACGAACGGCACCGCTTCCTTGACCGCGGTCGCCGGGTTGTCGGTCCCGAAGTACTGGAAGTCCCGGGCCACCTTGAAGTCGATCATCGACGTCTGGTCGGTGAAATCGCCGTCCTGGTCGAGATCGACGTAGACACGCCTCGTGGACCGGTCCTGCAGGACGCCGAAGAACTCGGCCGTGATGCCGTCGCGGTCGATGTCACCGCCGAGCTCGCCGGCGGCGAGGTCACCGGTCGTCTCGCGTAGCCGGCCGAACGAGTACGGGCCGCCAGTCGCGGGCGCGATCCAGGTGGCCGCGTTCGCGGTGAACGTGCCGTTGAAGCGGCCGGTCGTGTTCACCCACGTGCCGTCGCCCGAGTTGGATGCGTTGGCGTTGTACCAGTCGACGATCTTGTTCTCGCCCGTCGACGTGGTGGCGAGGGACGGATGATCGAGGTCGACGCCGGAGTCGAGCACCGCGACCAGCACGCCGCGGCCGTCCCACGTGGGATTAGCCGCTGTGAACTGGGCTGCGCCCGTGTCAGCGATCGGCATGTACGGGTTGATGCGCGGGGTGGCCGCGCTCGGCGGCGTCTGCGGCAGCGGGTTCTCCGCCCCATCGGGGCGCGGGTCGTCGAGCGGGATCAGCCCGTCGACATCGACCGCGGCGACGGCGTCGACCGCGGCGGCCTCGTCGGCCCTGGCCACCGGGACCTCGATCTTGAGGTACTCGACGGTCTCGTCCGTCGCCAGGACCTTGCCACCGAGGGCACGGATGTCAGCCGCAGCTTCGTCGAGCCGTCCGCGCTCGGCGGCGATGAGCAGCGTGACCGTCTTCTTCCCGGCCGCCACCGCCTCGGCGACGCGGGCGCGATCTTCCTTGCCGAGGCCACGGTCGGACTTCCCTTGGCCTGGGGCTACGGCTGGCGCATCCGGCGGCTTGGCCGCCACCGGCGGAGCCAGGGTCGCGAGGAGCATGAGCGCCACGAGCGCTCCAGCCCACCGGCGACCAGCATGGGTACGTCCGGATGACGTGGTCATCTAGGTCTACCTCCCCAGTACGGACGGCCCGCCACGCGGGTCCGTCGACCTCCCGAGCGCCACGGGGCATCAAGGACGGTGGCGCGGACTGCGAATGGTACGCAGCCGACAGGATGGATGCCGGCCAGCGCGCGCCGATGTAACGCTGTGCGACCTCAGCGGCCGCCATTAAGGGTGCGCGCTGGCAACGGAGTTTCGACCGCCTTCTCGCCGGAGCGCTCGACGCGATAGGCGCGCGCATCGGGTCTCGAGGTGACCACCTCGGTGAGCTCCGTGCCGTGAAAGACGAGGGCCGCCCCGTCGTCGACGCCATAGCCGCCCGGAAGCGTGCCGTCCGCCACGAGCCGGATGAACTGTGGCCGCCGCTGCCCCTCGCCGTCGTAATGCGGCACGAACGAGCCCTGCAGGACTCCGAACCCGTCGCGAAGCGGCTGCAGCTCCGGTCCGAAGGAATCGGTGGTGCAGGCCTCGAACCAGCAGATACCACCGGCCGACACGCCGCTCATCACCACGCCGTCTTGCCACGCCGCGCGCATTGCCCGGTCGACCCCGTGGAGGCGCCAGATCGCGAGCATGTTGGCCGTGTTGCCGCCGACGACAAACACCAGGTCCTGAGCGCGCAGATGGCCCTCGATGTCCACGATCTCGCGATCGAACAGGCGGAGGACGCTCGGCTCGGCATGACCGGCGTAGGTCTCATAGAAGTCCGCGATCTTTGATGGGTCATCGGCCCTGGCGGTTGGGATGAAGCAGACGCGCGGACGATCGTGGCCGGCACGCTTGCGGGCCAGACCGATGAGGAACTGGTCGAGGCGCCCGTTGTCCGGCCACAGCGAGAACCCGCCGCCCCCCATGGCGACAATGGTGCGGCGATCGGTCATACCTAGAGCCGGACCGCCGGCGGGCGGGTTCGGTCGAACATGTGGACGGTGTCGACGAAGCGGACCTGCTTGGTCTGGTAGCCCATCACCAGCGAGTGGGTTCGGGCGCCGCCCCCGAAGAAGCGGACGCCCTGGAGCAGATCACCGCCGGTGACGCCGGTCGCCGCAAAGACGAGGTTCTCGCCCGAGGCCAGCTCCTCCGTCGTATAGACCCGGTCCTCGTCGCCATGGCCCATGGCCGTGCCCCGGGCCCGCTCCTCATCACTGCGATACCGGAAGCGGGCCTGGATCTCGCCGCCCAGGCAGCGCAGCGCGGCGGCCGTGAGCACGCCTTCTGGTGCGCCGCCGATGCCCATGACCGCATGGACGCCGGTGCCCGAAACCGCGCACGAGATCGCGGCCGACAGGTCGCCGTCACTGATCAGCTTGATCCGGGCGCCCGATTGGCGGACCTCGTCGATGAGCGCCTGGTGCCGCGGCCGATCGAGGATGACGACCGTGATGTCGTTGATCCGCCGACCCAACGCCCCGGCGATCCGCTCCAGGTTCTCGCTGGGCGAGAGGCGGATGTCGACCTTGCCGGCGACGACCGGGCCCACGCACAGCTTCTCGAGGTAGGTGTCCGGCGCATTGAGCAGCCCGCCCTTCTCCGAGGCGGCGAGGACGGTAATGGCGTTGGCCTGGCCATGGGCGACGAGGTTGGTGCCCTCGAGCGGATCGACCGCGATGTCGATCTCGGTTGCGGCCCGGCGGTCCTCGGCGCCCCACGCGCCGACCTCTTCGCCGATGAACAGCATCGGCGCCTCGTCGCGCTCACCCTCGCCGATGACGATCGTGCCCCGGAACTCGATCTCATCCATCGTCCGACGCATCGCCTCGACGGCGGCGCGGTCGGCTTCGGTGTTGTCGCCGCGACCCATGTAGCGGGCCGAAGCAATGGCCGCCGCCTCGGTGACCCGGACCATCTCGAGCGCGAGGAGCTGTTCCATCTAGACCCTCACGGACCGCGAAGCAGCGGCCACCACACGCGGCCCGGGCACCTTCGAGGGCCGTGGATCACTGGGCGATCCAACGGACGAAGGAACGGCCACCGACGGGCCGAACTCGGGCCGCTGCCGGCCGCTTGGATCACTGGGCGATCCAGCACGGGCCGGCGGATGGCGATGACCGGGCATCAATGCCGGAAGTGCCGTCGGCCGGTGAACACCATGGCCATGTGATGCCGATCCGCTACTTCGATCGCCATCTCGTCGCGGATGGAGCCGCCGGGCTGGATGATCGCCGTCACGCCCGCCCCGGCCGCGATCTGGATGCCGTCGGGGAACGGGAAGTAGGCGTCGCTCGCCATGACCGACAGCTTGGCCCGGTCGCCCGCCCGCTTGAGGGCGATCTCGACCGACACCTGGCGGCTGGCCTGGGCGGCGCCGATGCCGACCGTGGCCCCGCCGCGGGCCAGCACGATCGCGTTGGATCGGACGTGGCGGACGGCGCGCCAGGCGAAGAGCAGGTCGGTCAGCTCCTCGAGGGTGGGCCGTCGGCGGGTGACCACCTGGAGCTGGCCACGATCGAGGCCAAGGTCGTCCAGCGTCTCGACCAGCAGCCCGCCACCGATCCGCTTGAAGTCGAGGTTGGCGATGCCGTAGTCGCGCATGCCCTCCGTCGGGTTGGGCGGCACGGCGAGCAGCTCGAGGCCGGACTTGCCCTTGAGCATGGCCAGGGCGGCCTCGCTGAAGGCGGGCGCGACAACCGCCTCGTACGAGTTCGAGGCGATCTCCCGGGCCGTGGCGCCATCGAGCTCGCGGTTGACGCCGACGATGCCCCCGAACGAGGCCACGGGATCGGTCTCGAGAGCCCGCCGATAGGCCTCGACCAGCTCCTCGCTCGACGCCAGGCCGACCGGGTCAGTGTGCTTGACGATGGCCACCGTGGGGGCGGTGTAGTCGGACGCGGTGCGGTAGGCGGCATCGAGGTCGAGCAGGTTGTTGAAGGACGGGCGATCGCCCTTGACCTGCATCGCGTCGGCGACGGTCCCGGAGCGGTGGGTCGTCTCGCGGTAGACCGCCGCCCGCTGGTGCGGGTTCTCGCCGTAGCGCAGGTCGTCGACCTTCTCGAGGACGACCGCCAGGCGCTGGGGGAAGGTGTTGCCGGAGATCTGGTTGAGATAGGCGGCGATCTCGGCGTGGTAGGCGGAGATGGCACCGAAGGCATCGGCGGCGAGCTGCGCGCGAAGCTCCGGAGAGACGTGGCCCAGCTCGCGCAGCTCGGCGATCAGCCGCGGGTAGTGCTCCGGGCTGGCGACGGCGGCAACGCCGGCGGCGTTGCGGGCAGCCGCACCCAGCAGGGCCGCGCCGCCGACGTCGATCATCTCGATCGCCTCGTCGATGCCGATCATCTTGCGGCCGACCTCGGGGGCAAACGGCTTGACGTTGACGACGACCAGGTCGATCAGCCCGATGCCCTGCTCGCTGAGCTCGGCCAGCTGCTCGGGGATGTCGCGGCGGGCGAGGATGCCGGCATAGACCGCCGGGTGGAACGTCTTGACCTGCCCACCGACGAGGCTGGGGACGTGGGTCAGGTCCGAAACCGGGGCGACCTCGATCCCGTCGGCAGCCAGGTGGTCGCGCGTGCCGTCGGTGGCAACGATCTCGACGCCGAGGGCCGCCAGGTCGCGGGCGAGGGCGGAGATTCCATCCCGATTCGCCACTGACAGCAGGGCTCGCACCCCGGCACACCTCCCATCGCGTGGCTGGCCTTGGTCGCGCTCACCGGGCGGGGACCTGACCGTGGGCGTCCCGGTAAGGCGTCGCAAGGGCGTCCGGCCGAGTATAGCGTGCGCCATGGCATACTCCGCCTCGCGCAGGGGCGCTTCCGGCGCTCCGGCACCACCCACGGCCGACCACCGGCGAGGACCTTCGTGACGCTGTTCCCGTTGGACTACCTGTTCATCCCGTTCAACACGTTGAACTTCCCCGACCTGTTCGACGCGATCTGGGTGACGTCACTGGTGCTGCTGGTCGTGCTGGTGATCCTCTACAACGTCCGCACCCGGCGGCTCCATCGCCATCCGCCGTACCTCGACCTGTGGGAATGGCTGCTGTGGACCGGGATCATCACCTTCAGCCTGTTGCTGATCGGCTCGATCTTCGTGTTCAGCTTCATCCTGGTGCTGCTGACCGCGATCATCGGCATCGGCACGCTGCTGTGGATCCGTTTCCGCCGTTTCCCGCCGATCCTCGCCGCCTATGAGCACCGGCTCGCCCGCCAGCGCTACCTGTCGCGGACCAAGTTCTCGCGGCCGGAGGCGACGATCAAGTCCAAGGGTGGCCGGCGCTCGCGGCGCCGCCGCTGACCGTCGCCACCCTGCCGACGATGCCGATCGAGGTCCTCCGCTTCGGGGTCGGCCACCGGCGGCCGGACGGCCCGCCCGGTACGACCGGGATCAGCGGCCAGGTCATCCATAGCGACGGGCGCGGCCTGATCAGCGAGCTCGCGTTCCGGCGAGGGGCGCGGATCGAGGCGCACTCCAACCCGAACACGACCTATTTCATCGTCATCGAGGGTGGCGGCTGGGTCGCGGTCGGCGAGGAGCAGATCCGGGTGGCCGCCGGCGAGGCCGTCGTCTGGCCGCCGAACGTCGACCACGCTGCCTGGACCGACTATTCGGAGATGCGGGCGTTCGTCGTCGAGCTCACCGGGGAGGACGACGTGCTGGTCCTGGCGGGCCAGGCGAAGGCCCTCGGGCCGGGCGAAACCGTGGCGGCGACGCGCGCCGAAGGATCGCTCGCGCCGCGCGAGATCGCGCCAGAGCGGGTCGACCGGAGCGAGGGCGAGCCACTCTAAGCCTCGGTCCCCGCGCCGAGCAGGGCGCCCAGCTGGCCGAGGATTCTTGCCGTCGCTCCCCAAACGCGCAGCCCTTCGACGGGATAGGCGCCGTAGCGCAGCGGCCAGTCCCGGATGACCGCGTCGACCATCTCGATCTCGCCAGCGGGCAGGAACGCCGTGACCGGGGCGAGGAGGATCCGGGCGACCTCCGACTCGGCCGGCACCAACGCCGGCGTCCGCTCGGCCACCGCGACGATCGGCGTCACCCGGTAGTCGCTGACCGGGATCCAGAGAGGATCGAGGCGGCCGATCACGCGGACGCCAGCGGCGTCAGCATCGAGGGCGACTTCCTCATGGGCCTCGCGGAGCGCCGTGGCGACGAGGTCGGCATCCTCGGGCTCAGCCCGTCCACCGGGCAACGACACCTCGCCGCTGTGGTGGCCACCACGGTTGACCCGCTCGGTCAGGACGACACGGGCATCGCCTGCCTCGTCCGGGATCAGCAGCACCAGCACTGCAGCCGGGCGGCCGGCCGGCACACCTGTGCCCTCGGTCGGGAAACGCCAGGGAATGCCGTCCCTTCTGACGGCCGCGAGGGCGGCCGGTGGCGGTGGCAGCGGGTGGGGCAGGATGCCCAGCCGCTCGACCGCGTCCTCGAACCTCACGCGTGGCTCAGTTGACGAGGCCGCCGTCGCGCTTGGGACGGTCGTCCGCCTCGGGCAGGTCGAAGACGTTGCCGGACCGGGCGGCGACCGGCTCGCGACCCGCCCGCGCGTCGCGTCGCTCGCCGACCGTGGCCACGACCGTCCGATCGCCGGCGCTGAAGACCAGCGTGCTGCCCGCCGGGTCCGCATCGGCCACGATCGTGTCACCGGGCCGGAAGTCGGCCTGGAGCAGCGCCCTGGCCAGCGGGTTCTCGACCAGCCGCTGGATCGTCCGGCGGAGCGGTCGCGCCCCGAACGCGGGGTCGTGGCCCTCGCGGGCGATCAGCGATCGCGCCGCCGGCGTGAGCTCGAGGATCAGATCCTGGTCGGCCAGCCGCCGCGCGAGGTCTGCCAGCAGCAGGTCCACGATCGCCGCAAGGTCCGCGTCGGTCAGCGGGCGGAAGGTGATGACCTCGTCGATCCGGTTGAGGAACTCCGGGCGGAACTGCATCCGGAGGGCGTCCATGAGCTCGTTCCGGAGCGCGTCGAAGGCCGATTCGTCGCCGGCCGCGCCGGCGATCGCCGAGCTGCCGACGTTGCTGGTCATGATCACGACCGTGTTCCGGAAGTCGACCGTCCGGCCCTGGCTGTCCGTCAGCCGGCCGTCGTCGAGGACCTGGAGCAGGACGTTGAACACGTCCGGGTGGGCCTTCTCGATCTCGTCGAGCAGGACGACCTGGTAGGGCCGCCGCCGGACGGCCTCGGTCAGCTGGCCGCCCTCGTCGTAGCCGACGTAGCCGGGCGGTGCGCCAACCAGTCGCGACACCGCGAAGCGTTCCATGTACTCGCTCATGTCGATCCGGACCATCGCCGCCTCGTCGTCGAACAGGAACGCGGCCAAAGCCCGCGCCAGCTCGGTCTTGCCGACGCCGGTGGGGCCGAGGAAGAGGAACGAGCCGATGGGCCGGCGAGGGTCCTTGAGCCCCGCCCGCGCGCGGCGGACGGCATCCGAGACCGCGGCGATGGCCTCGTCCTGGCCGACGACCCGGTCGTGGAGGCGTTCCTCCATCCTGATCAGCTTGGCTGTCTCGCCTTCCATGAGCCGCGCGACGGGGATACCGGTCCAGGCCGCGACGATCTCCGCGATCGAATCGGCGGTGACCTCCTCCTTGAGGAGCGAGCCCGGGCCCTGGAGCGTGGCAAGCGCCGCTTCCTCGGTGCGCAGGCGTTCCTGGAGCTCCGGCAGCGTGCCGTACTGGAGCTTGGCTGCGGTCTCGTAGTCGGTCTCCCGCTGGGCCTGGTCGATCCGGACCTGGAGCCCCTCCAGCTCCGTCCGCGTCGCCCGGATGGCCGCGATCGCTGCCTTCTCCGCCTCCCAGCGCTGCTTCAGCGCGCCGCCCTCCTCGGACAGCTCCGCGAGCTCCTTCTCGAGGGCTTCGAGCCGGGCCTTGGATGCGTCGTCGGTCTCCTTGCGGAGCGCCTCGCGCTCGATCTCGAGCTGGATCCGGCGACGCTCGAGCTCGTCCAGCTCGACCGGCATCGAGTCGATCTCCATCCGCAGCCGCGAGGCGGCCTCGTCGACGAGGTCGATCGCCTTGTCGGGCAGGAACCGCTCGGTGATGTAGCGGTGCGACAGGGTGGCCGCCGCGACCAGGGCCGAATCGGTGATCCGCACCCCGTGGTGGACCTCGTACCGCTCCCGCAGGCCGCGCAGGATCGAGATCGTCTCCTCGACCGTCGGCTGGTCGACGAGGATCGGCTGGAAGCGCCGCTCCAGGGCGGCGTCCTTCTCGATGTGCTTGCGGTACTCGTCGAGCGTCGTCGCTCCGATCGTGTGGAGCTCGCCGCGGGCCAGCATCGGCTTGAGGAGGTTCGACGCATCCATCGCGCCCTCCGCCGCGCCCGCCCCGACGACGGTGTGCAGCTCGTCGATGAACAGGACGACCTGCCCCTCGGAGTCCTTGATCTCCTTGAGGACGGCCTTGAGGCGCTCCTCGAACTCGCCGCGGAACTTGGCACCGGCAATGACCGCGCCGAGGTCGAGGGCCACGACCCGCTTGTCCTTGAGGCCTTCCGGGACGTCGCCGCGGACGATCCGTTGGGCCAGGCCCTCGGCGATGGCCGTCTTGCCGACCCCGGGCTCGCCGATCAGGACCGGGTTGTTCTTGGTCCGCCGACTGAGCACCTGGACGACCCGGCGGATCTCCTCGTCCCGGCCGACGACCGGGTCCAGCCGACCCGCCCGGGCCTCCGCCGTGAGGTCGCGGCCGTACTTCTCGAGTGCCGCATACGTCGACTCGGGGTTTGGCGAGGTGACCCGCTGGCCGCCACGGACACTGGTCAGCGCCTGGAGCAGGGCTTCGCGGCCGGCACCGTGGCGATCGAGCAGCTGCTGGCCCTCGCCACCCACCTCGGCGACACCGAGCAGGAGGTGCTCGGTCGAGACGTACTCGTCGCCCAGGCGGCGGGCCTCCTCGCGAGCGCGATCGACCACGCGCTTGGCGCGCGGATCGAGTGACAGGGAGCCGCCGGCGACCCGGGCGCGCTTCGAGAGCGCGGCGGCGACTTCGCCACGGAACGCGGTGAGGTCCACGCCCAGGCGCCGGAGCGTCTCGGCGGGCACGCCGTCGTCATCCTCGACCAGCGCGGCGAGGAGGTGCTCCGCGTCGAGGATCGGCGACTGGAGCTGCTCCGCGGTCGCCTGTGCGCGGACGACGGATTCCTGGGCCTTTTCGGTGAAGCGGTCGAGTTGCATGGGTCGGTCTCGTCTAGGTCGTGCGTGGATCGGGTTGGTCGGCCAGGTCGAGGAAGCGCTCCGCGGCGTCGCGGGCCTCGGCCGGGAGCTCCTTCGGCAGGATGACCTTGGTCCGGACCAGCAGGTCGCCGGCCCCGGACGCCTTGAAGCGGGGCATGCCCTGCCCGGTCAGCCGGAACGACTTCCCGGGCTGCGTGCCCGGCGGGATCGTGAGCAACACCTTGCCCTTGAGCGTCTGGACGGGCACTTCGCCACCGAGCAGGGCTTCGCGGAGGGTCAGCGGCAGCTCGCGCTCGAGGTCGGCGCCGCGGCGGGTGAACACGGCGTGGGGCTGGACCTTGACCACGACCACGAGGTCGCCGCCACCCGGTCCCTTGCCCGTCAGCTTGATCCGGCTGCCGGTGTCGACCCCGGCCGGGATCGTCACCTCGAGGCGCTTGCCGTCGATGTCGACGCGGCGCGTCGTGCCACGAAATGCCTCTTCGAGGGTCAGCTCGGCCGTCGCCTCAGAGCGGGGTGGCGGTACCGGCCGGGACGCTGGACGGCCGTTGGCATCCATCCCCAGCTGGGACAGGATGTCGTCCCAGCTGCCGGCCGTGGCCGTCCCGCCACGGCTCCTCGTCCGGGTGCCGGTCGCCGCGCCACCCGCCGGCCCGCTGCTCCCGCTGAAGAAGGTCCGGAAGAAGTCCGAGAACCCGCCCAGGTCGCCGGCATCCCCGGTCCGGAACTCGTAGCGGACGTTGCCGCCACCGAATCCACCGAACGGATTGCCACCCGTCGCCCCGGCACCGGCCTGGGAGAACGCCTCCCAGTTGGGGCCGAGGGTGTCGTACTTCTTGCGCTTGTCGGGGTCGCCGAGGACTGCGTGGGCCTCGTTGACGTCCTTGAACCGTCCCTCGGCGGCCTTGTCACCGGCGTTGCGGTCGGGATGGTGTTCCCGGGCCAGCTTGCGGAACGCCTTCTTGATGTCAGCCTGGGTGGCCGCCTTGGGCACCCCGAGGATCTTGTAGTAGTCCTTGAATTCCACGGTCAGCCTCCCCGTCCAACCCGGCGAGCCCGGGCCCCGAAGGACCCAGGCTCAACGGTGGTCGGAGGGGTGAATGGCCGCCGCATCCGCTACTGCTGGCGAACCACCACCGGTGGCTGCTCCGGCGTCGGGAAGGTGCTCCGTCGGACGCGCGACTCGCCTTCCGGCTTGTCGTCGATCTCGTCGCCCTTCTCGACGATCTTCGGCGGATCGGCCTGGAGCGGCTTCGGCTTGCGCCGGAGTGCCGCCTCCAGGACCTGGTCCATCGAGTCGACCAAAACGAGCTTGATCTGCTTGCGGATCTCCTCCGGGATGTCCCGCAGGTCCTTCTCGTTCTTCCTCGGCAGGATGACCATCCCCGCGCCCGACAGGTGGGCGGCGAGGATCTTCGACTTGAGCCCGCCGATCGGCAGGACCCGGCCTCGGAGGGTGATCTCGCCGGTCATGGCGACGTCCTTGCGGACGGGGATGCCGGTCAGGGCGCTGACCATGGCGGTCGCCATGGTCACCCCGGCCGACGGGCCGTCCTTGGGGATCGCACCGGCCGGGACGTGGATGTGGAGGGTGTGCTTCTCGAACATCTCGCGGTTGATGCCCAGGTCCGAAGCGTGCGCCCGGGTCCAGGACAGCCCCGCCCGAGCCGACTCGCGCATGACCTCGCCCAGCTGGCCGGTGAGGATGAAGTCCTCCTTGCCGTCCATCTTGGTGACCTCGACGGCGACGACGTCACCGCCGACCTCGGTCACGACGAGACCCGTCGCGGCGCCGGTCTGGTCCTCCGACTCGAGCTCGCCGTACTCCCAGCGCGGCGGCCCGAGGTAGTCGAGGAGCTTCTTGCCGTCGACGACGGTCTTCCGCTTCCGCCCCTCGGCGACCGACCGGGCGACCTTGCGCATGATGTTGGCGATCTCGCGCTCGAGGTTCCGGACGCCGGCCTCCTTGGTGTAGGCCTGGACGAGCTCGGTCATGGTCTCGTCGGTGATGGCGATGTGCTTGTCCTTGAGCCCGTGGTTCTCCATCTGCTTGGGAACGAGGAACCGCTTGCCGATCTCGATCTTCTCCTGCTGGGTGTAGCCCGGCAGCTGGATGATCTCCATCCGGTCGCGGAGGGCCGGCGGGATCGGGTCGATCAGGTTGCCGGTCGCGATGAAGAGGACCTTGCTGAGGTCGAACGGCACCTCGAGGTAGTTGTCCTGGAAGGTGTTGTTCTGCTCGGGGTCGAGGACCTCCAGCAGGGCCGACGAGGGGTCGCCCCGGAAGTCCATCCCGATCTTGTCGATCTCGTCGAGCATGAACACCGGGTTGTTGGTCCCGGCGGTCTTGAGGTTCTGGATGATCCGGCCGGGCAGCGCACCGATGTACGTCCGGCGGTGGCCCCGGATCTCGGCCTCGTCGTGGATCCCGCCGAGGCTCATCCGGACGAACTTGCGACCCATCGCCCGGGCGACGCTCTTGCCGAGCGACGTCTTGCCGACGCCGGGCGGTCCGACGAGGGCCAGGATCGGGCTGCGGATCGTGTCCGCCAGGGTGCGGACCGCGAGGTACTCGAGGATCCGCTCCTTGATCTTCTCCAGGCCGTAGTGGTCCTCGTCGAGGATCTTGGCGGCCTCCTTGATGTCGAGCTGGTCATCCGTCGAGACGTTCCAGGGCAGGCCGATGAGCCAGTCGACGTAGGTCCGGATGACGCCGACCTCCGGTGAGGCGGACGGGATCCGGCTCATCCGGTCGACTTCCTTGAGCGCCCGGGTCTTGATCTCCTCGGGCATGCCGGCGGCTTCGACCTTGTCGCGCAGCTCGGTGATCTCGGCCTGCTGCGGGTCGTCCTCGCCGAGCTCGCGCTGGATCGCCTTGAGCTGCTCGCGGAGGATGTACTCGCGCTGGGTCTTGTCCATCTCGGACTTGACTTCCGACTGGATCTTGCCCTTGAGCTCGAGGATCTCGACCTGGCGGGCCAGGAAGTTGCTGACCAGCTTGAGTCGCTCGACGACGTCGATCGTCTCGAGCAGCTCCTGGCGCTGCTCGGTGCTCATGTCCGGGCTGTAGGCGACCATGTCGGCCAGGAGCCCGGCCTCGGTGATGTTCCGCGCGGCGACGGCCGCCTCCGGCGGGACCGGCGCGCCGTTGGCGACGTACTGCTCGATCTGGGCCTGGACGGTGCGCATCAGGGCCTGCACCTCGAGACCCGGCGCCGGCTCGTCACCAACCTCCTCGATCGTCGCCCGGAGGTACGGGCTGGTCTGAACGAACCCGTGCAGGCGGAGGCGACCCTGGCCCTGGACGATGGCCCGGACGGTGCCATCCTGCAACTGGACGACCTGGGCGATCTTGGCCAGGGTTCCCACGGTGTAGAGCTCGGAGGGATCGGTGATCTCCTCCTGCTCGGCCTGGCGCTGGGTCACCAGGGCGATGGGTCCACCCTCGGCGACCGCGGCGTTGAGCGCGTTGACGCTCTTCTCGCGGCCAACCTGGAGCGGGACGATCATCTCGGGGAAGATGACCGTCTCCCGGAGCGCGACGAGCGGCAGCTCACGGGTGGTAGCGGTCTGCAGCTCGGGGTCCGGGATCGACGGTCGCTTGGCCATCAGGTTCTCCTCGTCGGATACGACGGTGCGGCGGGGCCCGTCACAGCGGGGCCCCGGTTCGTTCTTCTGTCTCGACGCTTTCCTCGGCGTCGGCGTTGCCCTCGACGTACAGCCGCTCCAGGATGCGGGTCCCGAGCCGTTCCTCGAGCTCGAAGAGGATCCGCACCCCGGCCAGGTTGACGCCGAGGTTCTGGGTGAGGTGGCGGATCCAGAGGATCCGCCGGATGTCGTGTTCGCTGTACAGCCGGATGTTGGTCGGCGTGCGGGCCGGGCAGACGAGCCCTTCGTCCTCGTAGATCCGCAACGTGCGCGGATGGACGCTGACGATGCTCGCCGCGACGCTGATCACGTAGACCGGTCGCGTGGGGTCCCGATCGCGCCGACCGACCGCCATCCGGTCAGGCCTCCGCGGGCTCGGAGCGCTCGCTCCGGGCGGGTGCTGCGGTGCCATCGGTGGTTGGGCTGATGCGGATCTGGCGGGGCTTGACCCTCTCGGACCGCGGGATCCGAAGCGTCAGCATGCCGTTCTCGAAGGTCGCCACGGCCTTGTCCGGCTCGAGGCCGGTGGGCAGGGCGACCGATCGGCTGAACGTGCCCCGGCGGATCTCCCGGACGACGTAGTCGCCCTCGCCCGAGGTCCGCTCGGACTTCGACTCCCCGCGGATCGTCAGCGTCCCGTTCTCGACGGTGATCGCGACATCATCAGGCTGGATGCCCGGCAGGGCCGACTCGATCACGACCTCGTCCTTCGACGTCGCAACGTCGAGCGGGAGCGAGAAGGCGTCGTTGTCTCCGTTTCCCCAGTTGCCGGGACGGACGAATGAGTCTTCGAAAAGCCGATCCATCGCCTGGCGGAGCGAAAGAAGCTCGCCAAAGGGCGAGGGACGGCGCGCAATCGTCATGATCGATGCACCTCCAAAATCAGGCGTGTGATGGTCGACGGCCCGCCTCCCGGCGGACACGGGCGCATCCTAGAACCCTGACAATACCGTTGTCAAGAGTTGATGCAGGGTCGCTGGCTACCCTGATATCCTCTTGAAGTCGGGCGACGCGCGGGTAAGCTGTCCCGCATGGGCGTGGCCGACATCCTCGCGGGAACGCCGCCGTTCGATGCGCTGGAGCGCGAGCAGCTCGACCAGCTGGCGACGTTCGCGACCGAATCGGACGTCAGGGCCGGGACCGAGGTGACCCACGAGGGGCGCTACGAGGGCTATGTCTTCGTGGTCGTCGCGGGCTCGGTCGGGATCGAGCGCGATGGGCGGCTGGTGGACACGATCGGGCCCGGGGGCTTCTTCGGCGAGATCGCGGCGATCGACGGCGGTCCACGAACCGCGACCGCCCGCACGCTCGAGGACAGCCGCCTCGTAACGATCTCCCACGAGTCCTTCAACGAGGTCATCGAGGCCACCCCGGATCTGCGCGCAGCGATCACCCGGGAGATGGACCGTCGACTGGCCCGGATGGACGCCGAGGGCAGGCGGTAGCTACGGCCGACTGAGCCGAACCGGCCCCTGGACGAGGGTCACACCGCCAACCTCGATGCTCTGGATCCGCCAGACCTCGGTGCCGCCGGCGGCCGGCACGAGCCGCAGCCGCACCTCACCGAGGCGAGCAATCGGGACCAGCCGCTGCGACGACGTTGGGAGGAATCCGAGCAGCTGACCGCGGACGGTGTGGCGCCGGACGACCTCGATGACGACCAGCCGCGTCCGGCCGCTGTCGAGCAGGCCTGCGTCGGTCCAGCGGACCGTCTCGAGCGCTCGGTCAGGGTCGATCCCGGCAGCCGGTCCGTGTTCGGCGGCGAGTTCGACCAGGGCATTGCGCAGGCCGGCCGATTGCGCCTCCCAGGTCGTTTCGATGTCGACGTCCGGCGGGGCGATGAACCGGTCCCGTGCCGCGGCCGCGTGGCCGTCCTTCCAGTCCGCAAGGTAGGCCTCCAGGACGAGGCCGGGGTCGGCCGCCTGACCGCCGACGATCCAGGGCAGCGTTGACAGGAGCATGGCCGGCACCGCCAGCCACAGCAGCGCCGCGCCGCCGGTCGGTCCCATCGGCAGGTCCAGTGCCGCTCGGCGCCGGCCGGCCCGGCGGTGGGCGTGGATCGCCACGGCCGCCCACGTGACGAGGACGCCGCAGCCGGCCAGGAAGGGGACCTCCACGGCGGCATCGGCGGGCCGCCCTGCGACGAGCACGATGAAGCCGGCCAGCGCCGCCAGCTGGGCGGGTGGTCCCAGCCACCCGCGCCGGTCGCCGCTGGCGATCTGTCCCCAGCCCCACACGATCAGCGAGGCGAGCAGCGCGCCACGGGGCGAGGGAAGGTCACGTCCGGGCAGCGGGTCCCCGGGGAGCGGCGGCGGGTTGGGGACCGGGCCGTCGTCGTCGGCCGTTGGCGGGGGTGGGGCCTCAGCGGGCGTCGACCGTCTCCGTCGTCCCGATCAGCTGGCCGTGGAGGAGGGCCTCGCACTCGGTCTTGCCGATGGCGATGACCTTGTCGCCCTCCCGCAGGATCGTGTCCTGCCGCAGCGGGGTGGCGACGCCGTCGCGGATCACCGCGAACAGCGAGCAGCCGTCGGGGATGTCGAGATCCTTGGGAGCGCGACCGACCGCCGGCGAGCCCGCCTGCAGGTGGGCCTCGATGAGCTCCAGCTCGCCCTCGCCGAGGGCCGCGAGGTGGAGCAGCTCGTGGACCGGGATGTCCTGCTCGATCGAGCCCAGGATCATCCGCGTCGGGCTGATGATCTCGTCGACCCCGAGGTGCTTGAACAGCCGCTCGTTCTTGGGATTGTTGACCCGGGCGATCGTCCGCCGGACGGCGAAGTGGTGCTTGGCCATCTGGCAGATGACGAGGTTGTCCTCGTCGTCGCCGGTGACCGCGGCCACGATGTCGGCCCGGTTGGCGCCGGCCTCGGCCAGGTACTTGCCCTCGCAGCCGTCGTGGGCGATGACGATCGATCCGATCTCGTCGGCGATCTGGTCCGCCCGCGCACGGTCCTTCTCCATGAGCACGACCTCGTGGCCGGACTCGACCAGCTCCTTGGTCAGGTAGTACCCGACCTTGCCACCGCCGACGACGAGAACGAACACGATCAGGCCTCCCGCGGGGCTGGTGTGGCATCGGCCGCCGGCGTGTCGATCGCGGCCTCGGCCGGCCCGCCGTCCCCGTTCTCGGCGTCCTCATGATGGCTGCCGGTCGGGCGCTGGACGCCGGGGGTGCCGGTCGTCGGCATGCCCAGGTAGCCGGTCACCGCGTCGGCCATCAGGACCGTCCGGCACAGCGTCGCGATCCCCAGGTCGGCGTAGGCCGATGCCCGCAGCGGATCGTTGATCTTGGCGATCACCTGGCGGGCGCCGAGTGCCTCGGCCGCGACCTGGGCGGCCATGACGTTGCGGTTGTCACCCTCGGTCATCGCCAGGAAGACGTCGGCGTCCTCGGCGCCGGCCCGGCGGAGGGTGTCCTCGTCGGTCCCGTCGCCCCGGACGGCACTGCCCCGGAACGTCCCCGGCAGCCGGTCGAAGGCGCGCGTCGAGGTGTCGAGGACGATGACCTCGTGGTTCGCCCGATCGAATACCTCGGCCAGCTCCGCGCCGACCCGGCCACACCCGACGATGACGGTCTTCACGCTGCCTCCTCGGGCATCGGATCACGCACGACCCAGACGCTGCAGGGTGCGTTCTTGAGGATGTAGGGGATGGTCCGGCCCATCACGAAGTCGCCGCCGAACCGCTTCCGGTACGGCAGCCCCAGAACGATCAGGTCGGCCTCGCGTTCGACCGCCTCGTCCACCAGCGCCGCGCCAACGTCCCGTGCCTGGAGCAGGACCGGCTCCATCGTGAGGCGGCCCTTCTCCGCGACGCCCTCGGCGAGGTCGAGGACGCGCTGGGCATCCTCCGACCGGCCGGCGACGTCGGCATCGAGCGGCAGGGTCCAGTCGATCTCGACGACATGGACCGCGATGATCTCGGCCTTGGACTGACGGCTGATGTCGGCCACGAGGCGGACGATCCGGTCGTCGCTCGGGCCACCGTTGAGGGCCAGCATCACGCGCCGGAACGCGAAGGTTTCGGGATCGGGCACCGCAGGGGGCTACCTCGGAAATGTAAGCCGCCCCATGTCCGGGCGCGGCACGGCGGTCACGATACCACCGCCGAAGGATCGCGCGGTCCGGCCTACTGATCGCGGCGGTAGGGGACGTCGGCGATCACCGTGTGCTCGCGCCCCAGGAGCGCCTGCTTGAGCCGCTTGGCGGTCTGGTTGTAGAGCAGCCGGTCCCACCAGTGCCGGGCGACGTATTCGGGCAGGACCACGATCGTGATCGGGGCCTCACGGTCCGGCGGCCAGGCCTGGTCGAGGACGTCGAGGTAGGCGATGACCGGCGAGACGATCGCCCGGTAGGGCGATTCGACGATGACCAGCGGCACGCCCGGGAGCTGGCGCTCCCAGCGCTTCCGAAGCCGGTCGGCCTCCTCGGTGTCCTCGGTCACGTAGACGGCCCGGACGTCGTCGGCGATCGTCCGCCCGAAGTTCACGGCCTGGACCACGGCCCGGTTGATGCCATTGACCGGGATGACGACCCGCTGCTCGCGGTTGGGACCGGCGATCACCGCGTCCTCGCGGACAAGGAGCTCTTCGGCCTGGGCGTCGTACTGGCGGCGGATGAAGAGCATCAGCGACACCAGGATCGGGATCAGGAGCAGGACCAGGAAGGCGCCGTCGGCGAACTTGACCGCGGTCACCACGACCGCCACGACCGCCGTCGCCACGCAGCCAATCGCATTGACGATCAGGCGCTGGCGCCAGCCCCGCGGACGCTCCCGGTTCCAGTGGCGGATCATGCCGGCCTGGCTGATCGTGAAGTCGATGAACACGCCGACCGCGTAGAGCGGGATCAGGGCATGGGTCTTGCCGCCGGCGACGACGACCAGGGAGGCGGCCACGAGGCCCAGCAGGACGATCCCCATCGAGAACGCGAGCCGGTCGCCCTTGAAGCTGAACTGCCGGGGGAAGAAGCCGTCCTGTCCGAGGACCGCCGCCAGCCGTGGGAACGCCGCGAACGAGGTATTGGCGGCCAGGAACAGCAGGAGGGCGGTGAACGCCTGGAAGGAGTAGAAGCCGATGCTGTCGCCGTAGACCGTCCGAGCCACCTGGGCGACGACCGTCTGGTGCTGAACCCCCGGGCCGTACAGCTCCGGGACGGTGGGATAAACAGCGAAGTTGGTCGCCAGGAAGGTGATGCCGATGAACAGGACGGCCAGGATCCCGGCCATGACCATCAGCGTCCGGGCCGCGTTCCTTGCCTCCGGCGGCTGGAAGGCCGGCACGCCGGTGGCGATGGCCTCGGTGCCGGTCAGTGCCACGGCCCCGGACGCGAAGGCGCGCAACAGGATCAGGATGCCGACACTCTCCGCGGTGGTGCGCGTCGCCTCGACGACCTCCGGCGGCGGTGGTTGGCCGCCCTCGCCCAGGACGATGATCCGGTAGGCGCCGATCGCGATCATGAGCAGCGCGCTGAACAGGAACAGGTAGGTGGGAACGGCGAAGATGTTGCCGGCCTCGCGCAACCCCCGCAGGTTGGCCAGGGTGATGAGGGCGATGGCGCCGACGCCGATCGGGACCCGCATCGAGTCCAGCGACGGGATCGCCGAGGCGATCTGCTCGACCGCCGATGACGTCGAGACCGCGGCCGTCAGGTTGTAGTCGATCAACAGGGCCGATGCGGCGACGAGCGAGGCGAGACGCCCGAAGTTCGCCTTCGACACGGAGTACGAGCCGCCACCCGTCGGGTAGGCGATGCAGACCTGGCGGTAGCTGAACGCCACGACGGCGAGCAGGCCGGCGATCGCGATCGCCACCGGCAGCGACAGCCCCAGGGCCGCCGAGCCCGCACCGGCGAGGATGAAGGCGAGGACGATCTCCTCGGTGGCGTAGGCCGACGACGAGATCGCATCGGAGCTGAAGATCGCCAGCGCCTTCTTCTTGGACAGCCGCTCGCCGATCTCCGCGTCCTTGTGGAGCGGCCGGCCGATCGCCAGGCCTTTGACCCGCGCCCAGGCACGCCCGGCCGTGGTCGTCGGCACGCTGGCCGCCTCCTTGGCGGTCAGCTGGCCCTTTCCGGTGTAGCGGAAATACGGGGAGTGCGGGCGCTCCACCCGGACCCGGCGATCGCCGATCTTGCGGCCGTGGAGCGGCCGGCGGCCTCCGATCACGCTGCAAGCCTACCAATGCACCCGATCGGCCGCGGGCAGGTGATGCGGGCCGGCCCGCCGGATGCGCTCAGATACCGAACGACAGCCGGCTGGCGAGCCGGGGCGGCAGGCCGGCCTCGGACATGGCCGACTGGACCAGCCGCACGTCGTACGCCACCCGGTGCCAGGTGCACGTCGAGGCGTCGGTATCGAGCACCAGCCACGCCGCCATCGGGTCGCCGTCCCGGGGCTGGCCGACGCTGCCGGGGTTGAGCAGCAGCCGCCGGTCGTCGAGGGCCAGGACCGATCCGTCGCCCGGTGTGATCGGCTCGACCCGGCCGTCGTCCTCGCGGTAGGCGATCGGGATGTGGGTGTGGCCGTGGAGCCCGTAGACCGAGGCCAGGACCGCCAGGTTGGCCCGCGCCACCGGGATGGAGGTGATGTACTCCCAGGTCGGATCGCGGGGACTGCCGTGGACGAGGGTGAAGTCGCCGGTGACCCGGCGCTCTGGCTGGGCCGCGAGCCAGTCCCGGGTTGACGGCGCGATGGCCCGCCGCGTCCACTCCATCGCCGAGCGGGCGTCCGGGTTGAACCAGTCGATCTCCGCTCCGCCGGCCGCCGCGGCGTCGTGATTGCCGCGGACGCCCTCGGCGCCGGCCGCCTCGAGCCGCCGAACCACCTTGTCCGGATCCGGGCCGTAGCCGACAACGTCCCCGAGGTGCCAGATCGCGTCGACCTCGCCCGTCGCCCGGAGCACTTCCTCGAGGGCGACGATGTTGGAATGGACGTCCGAAACGACGCAGATCCGCATGGCCGCCCAGCGTAGCAGCGGCGCCTCACCAGGGCCGCCGCCGCCGCGTGGCCGGGTCGCGGGGATAGCCGTCGGGCACTGGGCCCCGCCGGCTGACGATCACCAGCCGGTGGCGGTCAGCCCCGGGGACAGGCAGGTCGACGACCTCCGGCCGCCCGCCGCCGAGCTGCCGGGCGGCGCGCCCCCCGGCCGCGAGCTCGTCATCCAGGGCCTCGCCCTTCCAGGCGACGAGGATGCCGCCCGGACGGAGGAGCGGCAACGAGAGCTCGACCAGGTCGGCCAGACTCGCCACGGCCCGGGCAAGGACGGCCGGCCAGCGGCCGCGGTGACCCGGGTCCGCGGCCAGCGATTCGGCGCGTTCGGCGGCCACCGCGGCCCGCTCACCGAGCTGCAGGGCATCGATCGTGACCCCCAGGAAGGCCGCCTTCTTGCCGACCGACTCGACGAGCAGGGCCCGCTCGGCCGGCAGCGCCACGAGCAGCGGGATCCCTGGATAGCCAGCGCCCGAGCCGAGGTCGACGAACGCCCGGATCCCACGCTCGCGGAGGACCGGAAGTGCCGCCAGGCTGTCGAGGACGTGGCGCGTGGCGATCCCCGCCGGATCGCGGATCGCGGTCAGGTTGATCGCGGCGTTCCAGGCCAGGAGCAGCCGGACGTGGTCGTCGATCGATCCACGCTGCCCTGCGTCCAGCTCGAGGGCCATGGCCTGCAGGCCCGCGTCTAGGGCGTCGTGATACGCGGCGGGCAGGGCGGGGAGGTCCCGAACGCGCGTCGGGAGCGGTTCTCGCTGGCGGCTCAGGCACCCCTCCTGTGGACGTGCCCGGTACCGCCGGTGAGAGCCGCTCCCAACGTCGTCGTGCTTCGCACCGCTGGTTGGCGGTTCGGTCTTCCCTGGCTCGTTCGGTTCATGGCCGGGTTTCCCCGCGCCCCTCTCGACCCAGGTTACCCTCCTCCGGGAACCCCAGTGCGGATGGGGACCGTACGACCGTCGCGTCGGGGTGTCAACGAGGTTATCCACGAATCCACCGCTTTGGCCGGAAGTTGTGGATAACCCGCGCCTGCGGGGCCGGGTAGGGGACGGACGGGCGTCAGGCCGGCCTCAGGCCGGTGTCGGGTCGACGCCCCGCGGCCCCACCGTCGCCAGCGATCGGAGGCGCGGCCGGCGCTCGACCAGGCTCTCCAGGACCCGTCCGCCGGCGCCGGACGGCACCAGCAGTCCACCCCGGTCATGGTGTGGGCGCCGGACCGCTCCGGGTGTCGTTGGCGGGATCGGGACTGCCGGGCGGGCTCGGAGCACGGCCCGCTCCTGGAGCCGGACCTCCTCGGCCCGGACCGCGTTCCACAGCGTCTCGGTCATGGCCTCCTGCGACGCCCCGGTGGGCCCGCCCAGGATCAGGACGAAGGCTGAGCCCGAACCCGGGACCGAGGCCACCTCGAGGTCACCGCCCATGGCCCTCGCCAGGTCGCGGGCGATCGGCAGGCCGAGGCCGGTGCCGGTGATCCGTTCGTGGCCGGCCATCCGGTAGAACCGCTCGAAGATCCGGGGCCGGTCCTCAGCCTCGATGCCGGCGCCCTCGTCGCGAACCGCGAGGACGGCGACCTGGCCGTCGAACCAGCCGGACAGCTCGATCGTGCTGCCCGGGGGCGAGAATTTCAGCGCGTTGCCACACAGGTTCGTGAGGATCTGCTCGACCCGCCGGCGGTCGCCGAGCGCGGTCTGCAGGCGTGGCGGCAGCGTCGGCTTGAGGACGACGTCGCGATCGATGGCGATCGGCGCCAGCCCGGCCAGGACCCGCGTGCCGACCTCGGCCACGGAGAACGGGGCGATCTCGAGCCGGAGGGCCCCCGATTCGAGGCGGGACAGCTCGAGGAGGTCGCCCACGAGGTCGCCCATCGTCTCGACGATGTCCCGGCTGCGGGCCAGGAAGTCGCGCTGGTCGGCTTCGGCCACCTGGCCGGCGAGGATCAGCTCCAGGTAGCCCTTGAGCCCGGTCATCGGCGTTCGCAGCTCGTGGGCCACGGTCGACACGAACCGGGTCCGTTCGCTTTCGCGGGCACGGAGCTGCGCCAGCTCGCGGTCCGCGGCCACGCGCTCGGTGACGAGCGACAGGGCGACCGCGGCATGGCGGGCCAGCTGCGGGGGGAGCGATTCCTCGATGCCGGCGGCGGCCGCTTCCTCGGCGAAGTCGAAGCCCAGCACCACGTCGCCCGCGGCGGGGATCGGCAGGCAGGCGAAATGGTGGCTGGCGGCCGAGGTCCGCGTAGCACGGCGGCCAGGCGTCTGTGGCCCCGACCAGCCACCGGTGACCACGGCGACGGCCGCTGCCACGGACGCCGCACGCGCCGCCCGGTTCCGAGGCGCCCAGGCGTCGAGCCAGGCGGCGAGGGCATCCGCCTCGTCCCGATCGGCTTCGGTTGCGATGTGGACGGCGACCCGCCGTTCCTGGCCGTCGGACAGGACCGCCGCGCGGCGAGCGCCGACGGTTCGGGCGAGCAGCTCGAGCAGGCCCGCCAGCTTGCCCTCGGCATCCGAATCGGTCGCCAGGACGTCCAGCGAGCGGGCCAGGAGGACGGTCTCTTCGTGGGCATTCCGGTCGGCGGCGCGGCGGAAAGTCGTCCGCCGCTCGACGAAGCGCGGCGGTGGAGCCACCACCGGCGGGTCGACCGGCGGAAGGCTCTGGCGGTTCTGGGTCATTCGCTCCAAGGGCTCTGACGGGCTTGGCGACGCGCGCGAGCTACCACCCACGCGCGTCTCGCCCCGATCCTCGGTTAGCCCCCATCCGCAGGCCATCCCCCGACGGGCCCGGCCGCAGAAACGGAAGTACTTGTGCGGCGCCGGGTCAGGTTGAGCGGCCGGTCGTCCTGACGGGCCGCCCCAGCGTTCGCCGCACCACGTCGATGACCTCGTCGACGTACTGGTCGGCCTCGCCACGCTCGGCGGCGGTCCGGACACAGCCCTGGACGTGATCCTCGAGCAGCAGGATCGAGACGGCGTCGACCGCCGCTCGCAGCGCCGCGGTTTGCTGGAGGATGTCGACGCAGTACTCCTCGCGCTCGATCATCCGGGCGATCCCCCGGACCTGGCCCTCCATGCGCGACAGGCGGCGGACCAGCTGCGCTTTGTCCTTGCTGTAGCTGTGGCGGAAGTGGCCCGGGTCGGCGGGCGTCCTGGTGGTCATGTCGTTTGCCGCTCCCTGGACGTGTCGCCGGCCATGATACCCCCAGGGGGTATCGTCACACAACGACGCGTGTGGCGCGACCGATCCTCGCCGGCGGTCGCGCCCCGAACCGGAGACCCGGTAGACTGGTGGGTGAATGGACCCGCGCGACGTTCCGGAGCAGTTCGCCGAAGGCGTGGACTGTGCGGCGTGTGGTCAGGCCGTTGATCGGGAATTGGTCCGGGTCCTCGCCGTGCGAGATGACCTCGCCTTCGTCGAGGTGGACTGCCCGGCGTGTGGCTGCGAAGGCCTGGCGATCCTCCTCGGCGAGCTCGGCGACGGGCCCTCGAGCCGGTTGCCATCGGACGCTCCGCCGGTCGACGTCGACGACGTGCTCGCGATGCGGTCCTTCCTGGCCGGCTACCAGGGCGACCTGAGCGAGCTGGCGGGCCGGACAGGCCAGTCCGACCGTCGCGGGGCGACCGGCCGATCATGACCGAGGCCGACGCGCTGCCCGACCACGAAGAAGCGTCGGCAGAGCCGACTGCATCGGCGGACGCGACTGCGGCCGAGCCGCCTGTACCGGCCATGTCCGAACACGCGGCGCCCTCGTTCGCCCACGCCAGCGAGGCCGAGATGGCCCGGATCCTGGACTTCTACGCCGTCCGCTGGGAGTACGAGCCCAGGGCCTTCCCGATCCTGTGGAACCTCGACGGAGCCGTCGTGGAGAGCTTCGCCCCCGACTTCTACCTGCCGGAGCTCGATCTGTTCCTCGAGATGACCACCCTTCGCCAGAAGCTGGTCCGCAAAAAGAACCGCAAGCTGCGCCGGCTGCGGGAGCTCTACCCGGATATCCGGATCAAGCTGTTCTACGCCCGCGACTTCCGGGCGTTGATGTTGAAGTACGGCAAGCTCGCCCTCGTCGACGCACTGTCGGGAACACCGGGTCAGGTGGGTCCCGTCCGCGTGCCGGCGATCGACGCCGACGAGGTCATCGACATCGACACCACGGTCCCCGCTGCGATCGCGGCAGAGCTCGCGGCAGCGTCGCCCGTCGTGCAACCCGAGGTCGTCGCGCCGGTCGTACCGGTTCCGGCCCCGTCGCGCCCCTCCGACCGAGCCCGTCGCCGGGCACGCCAGGCCGCCCGCCATGCCGAGCCCCCTACCCGCCCCGCGCCCGCGCCCCGCGCCCGGCATGACCGGCCCGAGACCGCCCGATGATCCGGACCGTCGACCTGGTCGATGACATCGGCGAGATCCTCCTGTCCGAGGAGCAGATCCAGTCGAAGGTCGCCGAGCTGGGCGCCAGGATCAGCGAGGACTATCCCGGCCGCCAGCTGACCCTGGTCAGCGTGCTCAAGGGCTCGCTGCCGTTCATGGCGGACCTGATGCGGGCCATCTCGATCCCCGTCCGGATCGACCTCATGGAGGTCTCCTCGTACGGCGGCACGTCGACCGAATCATCGGGCCTCGTCCGCATCCTCAAGGACCTCTCGGCCAGCATCGAAGGCGAGGACGTCCTGATCGTCGAGGACATCATCGACACCGGCCTGACGCTCAACTACCTCGTCCGCTATCTCCGCGGCAAGAACCCGGCGACGCTGCGGATCTGCACCCTGCTCGACAAGCCCGCTCGACGGCTCGTGGAGATCCCCGTCGACTATGTCGGCTTCACGATCCCCGACCAGTTCGTGGTCGGCTACGGGCTGGACTACGGCGAGGTCTACCGGAACCTCCGCTTCGTGGGCGTCCTGCGTCCCGAGGTCTATTCCGAGCCCGGCTAGATGCATCGTCGGCCGATCGGCCGGGGGCGGACCATCGCGATCGTCGGGGCGGTGGTGATCCTCGTGGCCGTCCTGCTGCCGTGGTTCCGGATCGGTGGCGAGGGCGGCAGCCTGACCGCCGAGGTCGAGAATGGCTTCAAGGACTTCGGAATCCTGTGCTTCCTCGCCGCCCTCGGCGTCCTGGCGCTGGTGACCCTGCCGTATGCCGCCGACCGGCCGATCGGCGCCGACCGGGGGCTGGCCTACGTCCTCCTCACCGGCCTGGCGGCGATCGGCGTCGCGGTCTGGCCGATCGGGTTCCTAGGCGACGCCGCGGCGGGCCTGCTGCCCGATCGGGCGCCCGGCTGGTGGCTGGCGATCGTGGGGGTCATCATCCTCGGCCGGGCGGCGTTCGAGATCGTCCAGGAACCGCTCAAACGCTGATCCGGCTCAGCGCGGCGGGCTGAGCCAGACCATCGGCACGTAGTTGTCGGGCGCACCGTAGGTGCCCACCGCGACGTAGCCCTCGCCATCGGCGATGACGTCGAGCAGCTCGCCCTGGCCCAGCGCCGCGACATCGGGCGCCCGGCGCCAGGTCTGCCCATCGGTCGAGTGCCAGGCGCTGCCGATCCCGTACTGGGTGCCGAACAGGTGATCGCCGACGGCCACGATCCCCGCCGGCCCGGCGGCCACGTCCCGGATCCGGATCGGCAGGTCGTGGTAGCGGAACGCGTCCTGATCGGGGACCGAGGTCCAGGTCGTACCGTCGCCCGAGGTCCAGGCCATCGCCGTGCGTTCGTCGAGCGCATAGCCGACCGCCAGGAACCCGCCGGCCCGGGGGACCACCGAGGTCATCACCCCGTCACCCGGGACGCCGTCGCGGACCCGGCGCCAGGCCGTGCCATCGGCCGACGTCCAGGCCGCCGCGCCGGTTCGCTGGGTGGCCGTGCCGGTCGTGCCGACGGCCACCCAGCCCGACGGCCCGTGGGCCAGATCCGCGACGCGAGCGTCGTCCTCGTCGTCGACCACGGCCGTCTGCCAGGTCTCGCCATCGGCGGACGTCCAGAACCGCGCGACCGCCGGGCGCGTCACGATCCCGGTCTCGCCGGCGGCGACCCACCTGCCGCCATCGACCGCCACCGCGGTCATCAGCGTCCCGGGCGCACCGGCCAGCGCCGGCCCGCCAGGACCTCGCCGCCAGGCCGATGCCATCGGCCGACGTCCACGAGGCGCCGTGGTCGGCCCTCCCGGCCCACGACCACGACCCGATCCACCGAGGCGGCCACGGCTTCGACGAAGGTGGTCTCGCCGCTGCCTGGCAGGTCCGGGACGCGGGACCAGCGCTGCCGGTCCGTCGACGTCCAGATCGTGGCGTGCCAGCCCGGGAACGTGTAGCCGCCGGCGATCAAGCGGTCGCCGAGCGCGGTGACGCCGACGATGTGGCCCTGGCCGCTGAAATGCCCGGGATGCCCCAGGCCACCGCCCCCCGTCGCCACCGGCGGGATCGACGGCGGTTCGGCCTCCATCCCGGCCGGCCGCTCGACGAAGCTCGCCGTCGCCCAGTCCAGTCCCGGCCGGCCTGCCGCCGGGGCCGTCGCCGACCGGTACGCCGCGACGCCGATCCCGGCGATGGCGGCCACGACCAGGAGGATGGGCGCCAAGCGACGCGACGCTCGGGATCCGGATCGCACGGGTGTCAGGAAGCGGCTTGGGCCGGCGTCGGCACGTCGTAGACGTCCGGCAGCTCCTCGGCCTCCTCGTTCGGATGGATCAGGGCGACGCCCCACCAGCGGTCGAAGCCCGCGCCGGCGACGTGGAAGACGAATCGGCCACTGGCCCACTCGCCCGGCCCGCCCCGACCGCCGCGTGCGGCCGGCGGCAGGTACAGCCCGCCGAGGGACGTCTCGTCCGGCAGCCGGGCCCGGCGGAGGGCCAGCGGCCGCGGGTCGACGGGTCCGCCGCTCAGCGCCCAGCCCTCGACGTCGGCGCCAAGTGGTGGAGCCTCCGTACCCGACCACGGGGCGCAGTAGCCCAGCAGCCGAACCTCATCGGACCTGACCTCGATCCATGGGATCGACGGATCGAGTGGCCCGCTGGCCCTCGAGGCGACCTCGGCGGAGCGCCACGATCGGACGCTCCGGCCGCCCCAGTTCTGATGGCTGAACACGCGCCAGCCCGATGGCTCCGGGCAATGGTGGGCCAGCTGGAGGGTCGGATCGGGCTCCGGCTCGAGCGAGGCCCTGGCGGCCTCCCGTGCGTCCGGCGCGCCATCCGCGTCGGTCGGGCCGACCAGCTCGCTGTACCCCGGCATCAGGACCCATGGCTTGGCGAGGACGACGAGCAGGAAGACCAGGCCGAGGCGGATCAGGAGGATCGGTCCCCGGTCGTTCTGGGCGACGGGCGTCAGTCTTGGCGTGTCCGGCATCGGCCGTGACCTCGGGAGGCTCGCCGCAAGCAGCGACGCGATGTCAGTGTAGGACGGCCGTCATCGATGGCCCGGCCCGCCCCGACTCAGGTCTCGCCGAGGTACACCTTGCGGACGGTCTCGTTCTGGCGCAGCTCTCCCGCCGGCCCCGACAGCACGACCTTGCCGGTCTGCAGGACATAGCCGCGATGGGCGATGTTGAGCGCCTGGAGGGCGTTCTGCTCGACGAGCAGGATCGTCGTGCCCAGCCCGTTGATCTCCTTGATGATCGCGAAGATCTGCTGGACGAGGATCGGCGCGAGGCCGAGCGAGGGCTCGTCGAGCAGCAGCAGGCGCGGACGCGACATCATCGCCCGGCCGATGGCGAGCATCTGCTGCTCGCCACCTGACAGCGTCCCGCCCTGCTGGCTGGTGCGCTCCCGCAGCCTTGGGAACAAGGTCATCACCTTGTCGACGTCCTCGGCGATCTCCGCGGGCTTGCGGGTGAAGCCGCCCATCTGGAGGTTCTCGAGGACGGTCAGCCGGGAGAAGATGCGGCGGCCCTCCGGGGCGTGGCCGATGCCCATCCGGACCAGGTCGTGGGCCGGGATGCGGGCAACCGACTGCCCCTCGAAGATGACGTCGCCCTGGCGCGGGCGGAGGAGGCCGCTGATCGTCTTGAGGGTCGTCGTCTTGCCCGCGCCGTTCGACCCGAGCAGGGTGACGATCTCGCCCGCGGCGACCTCGATCGTGATGCCCTTGAGGGCATGGATGTGGCCGTAGTAGGTGTGGGCGTCGTCCAGTCGCAGGATCGGATCGCGAGTCGCGTCGTACGCGCGAGCCGACTCGGACGTCATCTCGGCGGTCATGCGCTGGGGGCTCCGAGGTAGGCCTCGATGACCTTCGGGTCGCGGCGGACCTCGTCCGGTGACCCCTCGGCGATCCGCTCGCCGTGGTCCAGCACCGTGACCCGGTCGCTGATCCCCATCACCACCCGCATGTCGTGCTCGATCAGCAGCACCGTGAGTCCGAGATCGCGTCGCAGCCGGCCGATGAGGGCCATCATCTCCGTCGTCTCGTTGGGGTTCATGCCGGCCGTCGGTTCGTCGAGCAGCAGCAGCGCCGGGTCGCTGCCCAGGGCTCGTGCCACCTCGAGGCGCCGCTGGTCGCCGTAGGGCAGGTTCTTGGCCAGCTCGCCGCCCACGCCTTTCAGCCCGACCAGGTTGAGCAGCTCGGTCGCTCGCTCCGCCGCCCGGACCTCCTCCGCCCGGTTGCGTCGCGTCGAGAACAGCGCATCGACGACGGTGGCATTGAGCTTGCTGTGCATGCCGACGAGCACGTTCTCGAGGGCCGTCATGTTCTGGAAGAGGCGGATGTTCTGGAACGTCCGGCCGATGCCGACCGAAACCATGTCGTTGGGCCGGGCACTCCGGAAGATCCCGAGGCGCAGCAGCAGTCGGTTGTACCAGCTGGGCCGGGCGACCGCGGAGAGCAGCATGATGATCAGCAAGGCGAGGCTCAGCAGCCCGGTGGCGATCGACAGCGGTCCCACGCCCGTGGCCTGGTAGATGAGGGCGGTGACCAGGCCGCCGATGACGGCCGGTCCGACCCACAGGATCGGCTCCAGCCACACCCGGACGGGCCGGGCGACCATCCGGCGGTCCCGGAAGCGGACCTCGCCACCGGTTGGGTCATAGATCCCGGCGATGACGTTGAAGAACGTCGTCTTGCCCGCGCCGTTGGGGCCGATGAGGCTGACGATGGAGCCCTCCGGGATCTCGAAGTCGATCGAGTTGACGGCCAGCAGGCCGCCGAATCGCTTGGTCACCTGCCTGGCGTGGAGGAGCAGCGGGCGCTCCGCGGCCGCCGTCATCGGTCGAACTCCTGGGCCGCATCGACGGCCTCGCCCATCCCGCCGGCGACCGCGGCGCCCTCGGCGACCTCGGGGAAGTCGTCCGCAACGTGCAGCTCACGCCGGCGCCGCTGGCTCGGGAACAGGCCCTCGGGTCTGATCAGCATCATCAGCACCAGCGCGAGGCCGTACAGCAGGAACTGGTACTGCACGTAGTCGAGCCCGGCCAGGATGCTGATGACCGGCACGTCCTGGAACGGCTGGAAGAAGGCGTTGAGCTGCTTGAGCAAAACGGCCTGGATCGTGTAGACGATGAACGCCCCGGCCGCGACGCCCCAGATGTTGCCCATCCCGCCGAGGACGATCATCGTCAGGATCGTGAACGACACGGTGAACATGAACTGGTCCGGGCTGACGAAGGTCAGCTTGGCGGCGTTGAACACGCCGGCGAATCCAGCCGTGGAGGCACCCAGGGCGAACGCCAGCAGCTTGGTCGTGACCGTGTTGAGGCCGCTCGCCGCCGCCGCCAGCTCATCCTCCCGGATCGCCATCCACGCTCGCCCGATCCGCGAGTTCTCGAGGCGGTACGCCAGGATCATCGTGACGGTCAGGATCCCGGCCATCAGCAGGTAGAACGGCCACGGGTTGAGCAGGTCGAATTCGCCGATGACGGGCAGGTCCGGCTTGTATACGCCGCTGATCCCGTCGATGCCGCCGGTCAGCGCCCCGGCGTTGATGAAGACGATCGGCACGATCTCGCCGAACCCGAGCGTCACGATCGCGAGGTAGTCACCGCGCAGTCGAAGCGTCGGGGCGCCGAGCAGGACGCCGAAGGTTGCGGCGACCACGGCCGCGACGATGAGCATCAGCAGGAATGGCTGGTGCTGGCCGGCGAAGGCAGACGCGCCGTAGGCGTACGTATACGCACCAATCGCGAAGAACGCGGCATAGCCCAGGTCCAGCAGTCCCGCCAGGCCGATGACGATGTTGAGCCCAAGGGCCAGCAGGACGAAGACGCCGGCGTTGGAGAAGCCGTCCACCCAGACGTTGAGCTGCTGGAAGCCGCTGAACGGCGGGATCAGGGCAATGATCGGCAGGACCAGGGTGACGACCGCCATCCCGATCATGACCGCGATCGAGCGATGGTTCTGGGCCAGCGCGTCGAACCGCCCCAGCGCCGCGGCGAATGGGGCCAGCACCCGGCCGCCGCGGCGGCCGCTGCCGCTCATGCTCGCTCTCCGATCTGCTGGCCGAGGATCCCGGCCGGCCGGAAGACGAGGACCACGATCAGCACGACGAACACGATGGCCTGCGACCAGCGCTGCTGGCCGATCGCGGCCGCAAAGTTCTCGACGAACCCGATCACGAAGCCGCCGAGGAGCGCACCGGTCAGGTTGCCGATGCCGCCGAGGACGGCCGCCGTAAAGGCCTTGAGGCCGGCATTGAAGCCCGCGTCAAAGCGGATGAAGCCGAAATACAGTCCCTGGAACACGCCGGCCGCACCGGCGAGGGCGCCACCCAGCAGGAACGTGATCGCGATCGTCTGGTTGAGGTCGACGCCCATGAGCTGGGCGGCCTGCTGGTCCTGGGCCGTCGACCGCATCGCCCGGCCGAGGCGGGTCCGGCTCACGAACAGCTGCAACCCGAACATCAGGGCCAGCGACGTCACGACGATCATCAGGTTGAGATAGCCGATCTGGGCGCCCAGGACCTCGAACGACGAGCCACGGGTCTGGTAGACCTGCGGGACGCCGCGGTCACCGGTGCCCTGCCAGATCTGGACGACGTTCTGGAGGATGAACGACACGCCGATCGCGGTGATCAGCGGGGCGACGCGCGGCGCGTGCCGCAGCGGGCGGTAGGCGAACCGTTCGATCGTCAGGTTGAGCGCGCCCATCGTGACCATCGACGCCAGGAAGGCGACGACCAGGACGACGATCAGGGCGGTTGGGTCGAAGAGGACGCCGGTGGCGCCCATCCCGAACTCGAGGGCCAGCATGACCAGGCCGCCGACGACCACGCCGATGGCGAGATAGGCCGGCTTCTTGGTACCCAGCCCTCGGCTCAAGGCGAGGCCGATCCCGATGGCGAGGAGGGCGATGAGGATCCAACCGAGCGGTCCGAACTGGGTCGTCCAGTCGAGGCCGCCGGAGACGACCACCATCGACACGAACGCGCCGACCATGAACACGTCGCCATGGGCGAAGTTGATCAGCTCGATGATCCCGTAGACCATCGTGTAGCCCAGCGCGATCAGGGCGTAGATGGCGCCCAGGGTGAGGGCGTTGGCGACCTGCTGGGCCGCGGTCGCGGTGCTCACGCCGATGACGAACCTGAGCACCAGGAAGTAGATGACGATGCCCACGAGGCTCAGCGAGATGAGCTTGAGCCCGGGTATGCGCGAGAGTCGCAGGCCGCGGGTCGGACTCGCGGTGGAGGTCACGTGGCGCCCCTCACGAGGACATCAGATTGGGTAGTAACGAGACCGGGATCGAGGACCCCGGTCTCGTTCGAAGATCGGTTGGCGGGGCTATAGGCTCGTGGCCTACGAGCTCACTGGGCGGCGAAGTCCAGCTGCTCCTTGAACGCCCAGTCCTTCGTTTCGGCGTCGTACTCATAGATCGAGATGATCTTCTGGCTCGTGTCGCCGTTGGCGTCGAACTTGAACTGCCCAAGGACCGAGTCGTAGGTGATGCTGGTGTCGACACCGGCAGCCCGGACCTTCTCGCGAAGATCGGCGGCGCTGGTGGCGGTGCCGGCACGCTTGATCGCATCGAGGACGACCTGGGCGCAGGCGTAGCCCGTCGCGGCATAGCCGGTGGGGGCGGTGTTGTACTCAGCCTCGTACTTGTCCTCGAAGGCCTGGCGGCCCGGATAGTCGCCGATCGCCGCGGCCGTGGCCAGGGCGTTGGCGGCGTCGTCGCCGGCAAGGTTGAGGAATGAGTCGGTGGTCGCGGCCGAGCCGTCGAAGATGCCGTCGGGGCCGATGTACGGGATGTCGCCGAGGCCGGCCTGGACGGCCGCCTTCAGGATCCGCGCGCCGCCGGAGGCAGTGACGCCACCGAAGTAGATCGCGTCGGGATTCTCTTCCGCCGCGGCCGTGAGGATGGCGCTGTAGTCGGTCGTGGTCTTCGGCACGCCATCGCGGCCGACGACGGTGCCGCCGTTCTCTTCGACGTACTTCTGGAAGTTGTCGGCGATGCCCTTACCGAACGTCTCGGTGTCGTCGATGATGTAGATGTTCGACGCACCAAGGGTGTCCATGGCGTACTTCGCCGCCGCGGGGCCCTGGTTGTCGTCGGTCGTGACGACGCGGACGTAGTTGATCCGGTTCGGGAACTTCGAGCGAACCTCGTTGGCGCCGAACTCGGGCTTGGTGAGGCCCTCGTTCGTGTTCGCCGGCGAGCACTGCAGCAGCCCGGCCTCGTTCGAGATCGGGATCTGGGCCCGAGCGACGTTCGAGTTGAGCGGCCCGATGACCGCGACGACCTGGGTGTTCGAGGCCAGCGACTGCATGTTCCGGGCACCCGTCTGGGGGTCGTGGACGCCGTTGAGGGCGTCGTCCAGGATCACGCTGTTCGGGATCTCGATCGTCAGGTTGCCAACCTTGCCACCGGCATCCTTCACCGCCAGCTTGATGCCGTTGATGATCGGATCGGTGGCGGCCTTCTCACTGCCCTGCTGGGGCAGCTCGATGCCGATGTAGACGGTCGTCGGCACGCCACCACCCGGTGTCGTGCAACCGACGACGAAGGCCATCATCCCGATGATGCCGATGGCCCCTACTTGACGGAGCTTCATCCAATCTCCTCCATTAGCCCGGCCGTCCGGTCCACCCGGCACGACCTCGGTCGGTGCCTCCCGCGTCCCTCCGCACCGCGTGCCTGGGTCCTGCGTCCGATGCCCTCAGCGACCGACGGTGCTCCACCGGCGACGGATCGGGGACGGGGAGCCAGACGGTGCGCGGCGGTACAGAGCGGACGGGGCGCAGACCTCCGCAGTCGGACGGCGCGCAGGTGGCCGCCGAAGCGATGCCGTATCATAGCCAGCGGCGCACCGATTGCAACACCGGTCGACGCGACCCGGGCGTGGCTGCCGAGCGAGAGATCGCTCGCCCCCGTGCGGTCAACGGAGCTGGTGCAGCCCCGGCCGAGAGAATCGACCGGGACGGGACGGCATGGTACGTCGCCCTTCTACGAGGTTTGACCCGTCGGCGTGGAATATCTGGTCCGCACGGCTCGCATCACGGATATCGACCGGCTCGTCTCGTTGAGCGACGCCGCCCGAGGAACCGAGCGCGCCGGGGGCCCCATGAATGCGGCCGATCTGCTCCGCCAGCTGGTCTACCTCCCCCAGGCGAGCATCTTCATCGCCGAGGCCCGTCGTGAGGTCGTCGGTGGCGCCGTGCTCGCGCTCCGCCCTTCCGTCAGAGCGGGTGGCTATGTCGGGACCGTCGACCTGCTGGTCGTCGACCCCGAACACGACGCCGATCGGATCACGAGCGCCCTCATCGAGGAGCTCCTGCGATCGGCGAGCAACAAGGGCTGCACCGTCGTCGAGGCGGCGCGCCCGGACGACCCAGCGGAGCGGACCCGCTGGGAACGGCAGGGGTTCAGTGAGAGTGGTCCGCTGATGGAGAAATCCGTTGCCGCGGTAGGGGCTGCCGCGCGACGCACCCAATGACCGCGACCGCCGTGCAGCGATACCGCGCCGGCGGCGCACCCAAGGACTGATCAAGGAGCAATCGTGGGCAAGAACGTCGCCGTCTTCGTCGACGTGGCGAACATCTTCTATGCGGCCAAGGCGGCCGGCGTGGATATCGACTACGTCACCCTGTTGAAGTCGGCCGGTGCCGGACGGGACCTCGTGCGGGCCTACGCCTACACCGGTCTCGACCCGGAGAACGAAAACCAGCGCAACTTCCATTCCTTCCTGGCCCGAAACGGCTACAAGGTCGTCAGCAAGGACATTCGCAAATACGGCGACGGGAAGGTCAAGGCGAACCTCGACATCGAGCTCGTCGTCGACATGATGAAGACGGCCAGGAACCTGGACATCGCGATCGTGGTGTCGGGCGACGGCGACTTCGCGCCCGCGATCCGGGCCGTCCAGGAGATGGGCGTCCGGGTCGAGGTCATCAGCTTCCGCGGCAACACCTCGTCGGACCTGATGGACGTGGCCGACCAGTTCACCGAGATCACCTCCCTGGCCAAGGTCGAGAAGGGCTCGTCGCGGTCGGGCCGGCGGGTCGCCGGCGACGACGAGGACCTGTCGATGACCGAGGTCCCGGACAAGCAGACTGAAGGCACCGGCGCAGGCCGTGGCCGGACCGGGCGTGGCCGGGAGCGGACGCGGCGCGAAGAGCCGGCCGCCGCCAGGCGCGACGCGGAGCCCGCCGCCCGGTCGTCTCGACCGCGACGCGGTGAGGCTGCGGCCTTGACCTCGAGCGGCGCACCGCTGGTGGTCCTGCCCGGTGAGAAGCTGTCCCGCGTCGCCCCGACGGAGGCCCCCGTGGCACTCGTCGACGGGGAGGACGAGGAGGAACTCGCAACCGGTGACGGCGTCGCGTTCGACGGCGACGGCGGCGAGACGGCCGAAGGGGCCGAGCGGCGTCGACGGCGTCGGCGTGGCGGCCGGGGTCGTGGCCGGGGTCGTGGCCGGGATGCCACCGAGGCCGGCGACGGCGACGTCGCGGCTCCCGAGCCCGTCGCCGGGTCAGCGCCCGAGGACGACGACCTCGAGGTGCCGTACGTGGCAGCGGCTCCCAGCGGGCCACGGACCACGCCCTTCGGATCCGTGTGGGATTCGCAGCTCGGCGTCCCGCAGTCAGCACCGGCCGCCCGAACGACGAGCGTGCCGATCGGCGATGACGAGGACTTCGAGGAGCCCGAGATCCCCGAGTACCTGATCGCCGAGCGGAACCGCAACCGCGGTGGCGGCGGTCGTGGCCAGGGCGGCGGCGCCCGGGGCGGACGCGGCGTCCGTGCCGGCTATGCGGCGGCCGTCGACCGCGAGCGATACGGCCGCGGCGGGGGAGGCGGCGGGATCAACCGCTACCCGGACGTCAGCGGCCGCGAACGGCCAGCCACCGGTGGCTTCGGACGGCCGAACCGTCCCGAGCGCCAGGAGCGACGCGATCGTCCCCCGGTAGCGCCACGGGGCGGCGGCGAGTGGAGCGAGGTACCGCCGGAGATCGAGGAGATGCTCCGCGCCCAGCTATCGTCCGGTCGCTCGGGTGGGGATGCTGGACGCCAGCCTTCTCCGATCCCGCAGGCCCCAGCAGCACCGCCGTCGACGGCCGAGGCCATCGAGGCCACCGAGGTCGCTGACGCGGCGCCCGCGAGGCGTCCGACGACGCGACGCCGGACGGCGACGGCCGCCGAGGTCACGCCCTCCGAGGCCGGCCCGACCGCCGACGCCACCGAGGCCGCCGAGGCCGCGCCAAAGCGGCGGACGACACGCAAGGCCGCGACCAAGGCCGAGGGCGAGGCGACAGCGCCGCCAAAGCGCCGGACCAAAGCGTCTGCGGCGACCGCCGATGCCGCCCCCGCGGATGCGGACAGCGCCGCGCCCAAGCGCCGGGTCACCCGCCGGAAGGCGGCCGCCGAGCCCACCGCCGACTGACGGGCGGGGCCGCCATGGAGCGGGCCAGGACACGCGGCCAGCCGCGCGCCCTCGAGACCGTTGCGGCCGTCGTGGGCTCGGGGGCCCACGCCGTCCTCCTGACGGGCCCCCAGGGGGTCGGCAAGACGACGCTCGCCTTGGACCTTGCCGCAGCCCTGCTGTGCACGGCCGCGCCCACCGAACGGCCCTGCCGCAGCTGTCGCGGTTGCCGGATGGTCGACAGCGGCAATCACCCCGACCTCCACCGGCTGGCGCCGGAGGGCCCGGGGGGACAGATTCGGATCGGCGAGCGAGCGAACCCGGACGCGGGAACCGTTCGCCGGCTGATCGCCGACCTGGCCCTCATGCCGGTCGAGGGCGGAGCCCGCGTGGCGATCGTCGAAGCCGCACACCGGCTCAACGACGACGCCCAGTCGGCGCTGCTCAAGACCCTCGAGGAGCCACCGGCCGGGGTCACGATCGTGCTCTGCGCCGACGAGGAGGAACGGCTGCTGCCGACGGTCCGATCGCGCTGCGTCCGGGTCCGCCTGGGCGGCGTCGCGTTGCGGGAGATCGAGGCGCTGCTCGGCGAGGCCGGCGTCGCCGACGCCCCAACCGCCGCCCGCCTCGGCCGGCTGGCGCACGGCCGGCCGGGTGCCGCCCTGGCATGGGCGGCGGCGCCGGACGCCGTGATCGCCCAGCAGAGCCTCGTCCGACTCTTGCTCGATCTGCTCGCGGCGCCTCGCGCCCGCCGCCTGGCGGCGGCAAAGGACCTCATCACGCTCGCTGGGGAGGTCGCCGCCCGCGCCGCAGGAGCACGGTCCGGACCCGAGCCCGAGGCATCGAGCCCCGGTCGCCGCGGGCGGCGTGCCGGTCCCGCCCGGGCCGCGGGCGATCCCGGTGACGCCGGCTCGACGGACGCCGGCGGCGGCCAGCCCGCGGACGGAACGGCCGCGCGCAAGGTACCCGTCGCCGAGCGCCGCCGAGCGGTCACGACGCTGGTCGAGGCGTGGCGTGACCTTGCCCGGGACCTCGCCGTCGTCCAACGTGGCGACGTCGGCCTCGTCCGTGACGTTGCCCTGATCGATGACCTGGCGGCGGTGGCGCCGCTGCTCGAGCCCGGAGCTGCGGAACGGTTCCTCGCGACCCTTGGCCGGTCCGGCGAGCTGCTGGAGGCGAACGTCGGGCCGGAGCTGGTGCTCGACTCGCTGCTCCTGGCCTGGCCCCGCCCCATGGCCGGCGCGACCGTCCCATCGTGACCACGGATCCGGCCGCCCGGCTGGAGGCCGTCGTTCGCGGCCGCGTCCAGGGCGTGGGGTTCCGGTGGTTCGTCATCGAGGCGGCTGGGCGCCTGGGCGTCGATGGCTGGGTGGCCAACGAACCCGATGGCACCGTCCGCTGCGTGGCGGAAGGCGACCGCGCGGCGCTCTCGAGCCTGCTCGAGGAGCTGCGCATCGGGCCCCGCGGCGCCAGGGTGGACGCGGTGGAGGAGGCGTGGCTGCCCGCGACCGGCGGGCTGCACGGGTTCGGCGCGAGGTCGGGCGGCCACCGCGGCGACTGAGGCGGGCCCTCGTCGGGATCTCCGGTGCGAGAACGCACCTACGGAAGGCGGTTGATGCACGAACCTGACCCGTTCGGCCGACTGGACGGGGACCTGTTCGCTATTTCCGGATCGCGCGTTCACGCCCATCCTCCAGCGTGATGGAGAGTCACTCGTCCCCCGCCGAGCAGCTGCCGGCCCTGTACCGGGCCATCCTCGACGGCGTTGCGCACCTGGAGAGCATCGGCCAGCGCCGCGAGGCGGCACTCGTCCGTGCCCAGGCGACCATGATCTACTCGACCTCGTGGGACGAGAGCGGCCGCCGCCGGCTCCAACAGCTCGAGCGACGGATCGACCGGGTGGTGACGGGCCGCGAGCGCGCCCGCAACGATCCGCCGGGTTCCTGGCGGACCCTCGCCCGCGCGACGATCATCCGCTGATCCCGCCGGCCCCCGGGCCGGCCCGCCCCGGAGCGCCTACCATCGGCGGATGCTGACCATCGCCGAAGCGGTCGACCGCACCCATGACGCGCTGCGCGGTCTCGCCGAGGTTGGCGAGGGCGTCGCCGACGAGTGGCAGTACGTGACCGACCTCGAAGGCACCTGGCGCCGGCGGCTGGACCAGGTCGTTGCCGCGCGTGGCGCGGAAGCGCTGGATCCAGGCGCCGCCATGGCGATCGAAGCGCTGGCCAAGGAGGCCGCCGCCGTCGACGATCCCCACCGCGCCATCGATTGGCTGTCGACCCTGCCCCAGGCGGCGCTGCTGGCACTTGGCGAGGCGGGCTGAGTCCGGGCATGCGCTTCCAGGACGCTGCCCGTGACGCCCGGGCGATCGTGTACGCGGGGATCCAGGCCGATCCGCTGGTCGACCGCTCGGCGGACCTGCTGGCCGAGGCCACCACCGGCCAGCGCATCATGGCCCGGGCCGTCATGAACGGGACCTCGACCGACCCGGCCACCTGGCGTCGCGCCTTCCCCGGCCTCTTCGGTGGATCGGCCACCGATCCGGAGCGCGACCGGAGCGAGGCCGTTCTCGCCGCCTCCCTCGATGTCGCCGGTCGCGGCGAGCAGGTTCGGAGCCAGTTCCGGGGGGCGATCGTCGAGGCGCTGACGGAGCGGATCCTGGGCCGGCGGGTTCCCGCGACCGCGATCCACCGCGAGCGCCGGATCCTGTTCGACGGCGTGCGCGCGGAGATCCATCCGTATGACGTCACCGTCGAGTTGCCCGATCGGGCGGAGGCCTACGACTGCAAGTGGGGGGCCCGCGGGATCAACGCGGAGGTGCTGCTCCAGCTCGATGCGGCCCGCGGGCACGCCACGGGCGAGGGTGCACGGCTCGTCGTCTGCCTCGTGGTCTTCGATGCCCGCCTGTCATGCCGGGTCCGCCTGGCCCGCCAGACGGCGTCGCTGGAGGGCGTCCGGCTGGTGGCCCTCGAAGGGCTCGATGCGCTTGGCGGGACGTCGTGGCGGGCCCCGGTGGCTGCGTCGTGACCCAACCGGCCGCCGATCCGCAGGATCTGCCCGATCCGGCCGAACTGCCGGGTAACGGCCACCGGGCGCCGTACCGCGTCCGATTCGACGAAGCGACCCCCCGCGGAACGGCCCGAACGTCGGCCCTGCTGCGCTACGCCCAGGACGTCGCCTGGGCGCACTCGGACGCGCTGGGGTTCGACCGGGCGTGGTATCGCGAGCGCGGCCTCGCCTGGCTCGTCCGGGCGGCGGAGGTCGAGGTCCTGGCCGGGATCCCGCTGGGGGCGACGCTCGACGTCCGCACGGCAGTCGTCGGCTATCGGCGGATCTGGGCTCGCCGCCGCGGCGAGTTCCGGCTCGACGGTGCGCTCGTTGCGGCCATCCACACGGATTGGCTGCTGGTCGACGGCCGGGGCCGCATCTCGCGCATCCCGGAGGTCTTCGGAACCACGTTCCCCGCCCCGCCGGGAGAAATCGAGCTGGGACGCGTGACGCTGCCCGAGACGCCGCCGGAGGCGCTGGTCCGGCAGTTCCTCGTCCGGCCCCACGAACTGGACCCGATGGATCACGTCAACAACGCGGTCTATCTCGACTGGCTGGAGGAGTCCGTCCTCGCGGCCGGCGGTGGCGTGGATGGCGTCCCGCGGCGGTACCAAATCGAGTACGTCGCGGCCGCCGAACCGGGTGCGGAGCTCGAGTCACACGCCTGGCAGGAGGGTGCCGGTTGGGCGTACCTCGTGCGCGGCATGGGTGGTGACGTCTTCCGCGGCCGCCTCGACGAGTGATCCGCCGCGGACGCGGTGACGGCGGTCACCACCCGGCCGGGGCCGGACGACCCCACCCAACCCATCCAATCCGCCGCCCACCGCAACCGCGGGCAGGACCATCGGGCCATCGCCACCGGTACGGTGCCGGGCGGCACCGGTGCGCCCGTGCACGGTCCGGCAGCGCCGTCCCCACGCGCTGACGAGTTCCCTATGGCCCAGCCGCCGCCCAAGCCGTAGCGTTCGAGACATCGGAAGGGCCGCCCGGAAACGGCGGACACACCGCCGGGGGAACCGCCAGCCGTGATGGATCGGAAGACTCGATCGAGGGGCCGCCAGCGCAAGGGCCCACGACGTCTCCTCCGGCCATGGGAACCGCGGCTGGCGGTGGTGACGATCGCCGCGGCCATCACGGCCGGGCCCGTTGGCGCCGTCGGCGCCCTCGCTGCCCCGGTCGCCCCGTCCGGCGACCGGATGCAGACCGCCATGCCGGCATCCGCCGTGGCGCTGGTCATCATCGGGCTGGCCATCGTTGCCTGGCTGGTCGTGGCCGCTCGCCGCTACCGGAACCGGTCGCCCGCTACCGACGAGGCCACCATCGCCTTCTCCTCCGCATCGCTGCCGGCGATCGCCGACCTCGACCTCGATCTCATCGTGAGCGGCGCTCGGGCCAACGTCGCCCGATCCCGCGACGGGCGCGGCAGCCTGATTGACGATCGCTTGTCGGAGGAGCCCGGACCCGCTGCCGGTGGAGCGGCGGGCGGACCCGTCTGGGTGCGCCGGCTCGACGAGCGAATTCCGATCATGCCGACCCACCAGAACGTGCCGGTCAACCACGACGATCCGGCGGGCCGGCCGCGTCGTTCCGGGCTTCGCCGAAACCGGGGGCGCGGCGGGTCCTGATCGAGGAGCCGTCGCCGTCCTAGATGGGTGGATCGAGCCACGAATGGCCAGGCTCGAAGCCCAGCAGCTGCCTGGCGTGGTCGATGGCGAGCAGCGGCTCGCGGCCCCGAAGCTCACGGCTGAGCGGCACGCCGGGATAGACCGCAGCCATCAAGGCCGCGCTGTCCAGGCGCATGCACGTGTCCCCGGCGCCGACGATTGCGACCTCCGCCCCGCGGACGTCGGCCTCCAGCGACAGGCGGACGGATTGGGCGACATCGCGGACATCGACGTAGCCCCACAAGTTCCAGCGCCGGACCCGCGGGTCGTCCTGCCACGTCTCGAACCGGGCGTAGTCGGCCGGCTCCATGATGTTCGAGATCCGGAGGCCGACGAACGGAATGCCGGACTGCCGGGCGAGCTGGTCCGCGAGCGTCTCGCCTACCACCTTCGAGAGGGCGTACGAGGTCTCGGGCCGGGGCGGATGCGACTCGTCGATCGGCGCAAACGCCGGCGGCGTGTCGAACGGCAGCCCGAGCACGGTCTCGCTCGACGCCCAGACCACCCGACCCACGCCCTCGCGGACGGCCGCGGCGAAGACATTCCAGGTCGACATCGCGTTGTTCCGGAACGTCTCGGTCGCCGGCCGGATTTCCGGCGCGGGGATCGCCGCGAGATGGACGACCGCATCGGCGCCGGCGATGACGTCGTCGACCTGCCCGGCATCGGTCAGGTCGGCCAGGACACACATGCCGTGGGCGCTGCCATCGTGGGTCAGGTCGACGTTGAGGACGTCGTGGCCGGCCGCCCGGAGGTCGCGGACGACCCACCGGCCGGCCTTGCCGCTGCCACCGGTCACGATCACGCGCATGGGGCGTCACCGGCAGCGGCGCATTCGATTGGCGGCAACGTGCCTGCTACCCTCCGGCGATGGAATCCGAGGACCTCCGTCACAACCCGGATCCGTCGCCAGAACGGCGTGCCGGCGCCACCACGATGCGCGACATCGCCACGGCCGCGCGGGTCTCGCAGAGCACCGTCTCGCGCGTCCTGAACGACGCGCCGACGCGCGTGCCCATCGCCGCGGAGACTCGCCAGCGGGTCATCGACGCGGCCCGCGAGCTCGGCTACCGGCCAAACCCTCTCGCCCGCGGGCTGCGCGGTGCCCCGACCATGCTCCTGGGCGCCGTCGTCCGCGACATCATGGATCCGTTCTTCGCCGGCGCCGTGGAGGCGCTGTCGGTGGAGGCGATGGCCCGCGGCTACAACGTCGTCCTCGGCCACGCCCACGGCCGGGCCGACGAGGCACTGGCTCTGACCACGGTGCTGGAGACGCGGCATTGCGATGCCATCGTCCTCCTCGGCGACATGCAGGACCAGCCGCGGCTGCTGGCCGACCTGCGCGATTCGGTGGTCCCGGTGGTGGCCTTGTGGCAGGGCTCCGATGCGCCCGACGTGCCAAGCATCGACGTCGACAACCGGGCCGGGATCGTGGCCGGTCTCGAGCACCTGGTGGGCCTTGGCCACGAGCGGATCGCGTTCGTCAGCGGCCGCCTGCTGGGCGACATCCGCGAGCGGCAGGACGCGTTCGTCGCGTTCATGACCGATCGCTTCGGCGGCGTCCCCGATGGCTACGTCCAGCAGGCCCCCAACACCGCCGCCGGCGGCGAGGCGGCGCTTCAGGCGCTGTTCGCCCTCGACACGCCGCCAACGGCGATCATGACCTCGACCGACGCGATGGCCGTCGGGGTGCTCCATGCGGCTCACAGCCTGGGCCGGGTCGTGCCGGACGAGCTGTCGGTCGTGGGCTTCGACGACATCATCCTGGCCAGCCACACCGTTCCCGCGCTCACGACGCTGCGGATGCCGACCGCGGAGATCGTGGGAATTGGCGTCCAGCTGGCGATCGAGCTGGCCCGCGAACCGCGCGCCCGACGCGAGCCGACCGTCACGATCATCGAGCCGTCGCTCATCGTCCGGAAGTCCACCGCCAGGCCCGCGTCCTGAGCCAGGTCAGGCCCGGACCGGCACGCCGTCGACCATCGGCTTGACGACCCGGATCAGCGTCTCGATCGTCTCCGCGTCATACGGTGCCGCCAGCTCGACGATGAAGGTGTGGAAGCCGATCCGGCGGTAACCCACCATCGTCTCCGCGATCTGTTCCGGGGTGCCCGTCCAGAACGTGCGATCCCCCTCGACGTTCGCCAGCGGCGTCCGGTTGTGGGCCAGCAGCGACCGGCGGACCTCCTCCGCCTCGCGCTCCGTCGACCGGATCGTGATCTTGCAGCCCACGGTCCGCTCGATCGCCGCTGGGTCGCGGCCGACCGCCGCGCAGTGGCCCCGGAGGACGTCGTCCTTGTGGGCCATCTCCTCCGGTGTCCCAAAGGCGTTCCAGATGTCGGCGTGCTGGGCCACGATCCGGAGCGTCTTCTTCTCGCCGGAGCCGCCGATCATGATCGGCAACCGTGGCTGCAGCGGCGGCGGCAGGATCCGCAGATGATCGAACGCGTAGCGGCCCCCGGGTGGGCTCGTCACTTCCTCGCCGTCGACCAGCGCGCGGATCACGGCCGTGGCCTCCGCGAGCCAGTCGAGCCGCTGCCCGAAGCCCGTCCCGAAGTCGAGACCGAAGGCCCGGTGCTCGAGCCCGAACCAGGCGCCGCCGATGCCGAGGATCGCCCGGCCACCGCTGATGTGGTCGATGGTCGTCATCGCCTTGGCCACGATGCCCGGGTTGCGGAACGTGTTGGCGCCGACGAACAGGCCCAGCCGGGCCCGCTCGGTCGCCTGGGCGACGGCCGCCAGCGCCGCGTAGCCCTCGAAGATCGGCTGATTGGGGTCGCCGAAGATGGCCAGCAGGTGGTCCCACGTCCACAGGTGGTCATACCCCAGCTGGTCTGCTCGAACCGCGGTGTCGATGAACGCCGGCCAGTCGCTGGCCTGGCTCCAGAGGTTGATCCCGAGCTTAACCTCGGACATTCGGTGCGCCCTCCTCGAGTGGGATCCAGACCCGCATCGCCCCGGTCCCGCGGTTGGCCCAGCTGAAGTACGGCACCGCGCCGACCTCGACGGCCGCCCCGTTCGACTGCCTTGCCGCCGGAACGCGCAGACCGACGATCCCCGGCCCGATGTCGCCGCGGTCGTCCGTCGTGGGCTCGATGTCCGCCGCGACGGTGAGCTCTTCGAGCTCCGTGCCGGGTGGCAGGTCGGCGCTCTCGAGGCAGTAGACGAGCGGACCGCGCTCGAGGGCGACGCTGCCGCGAACCGCGTCGACGCGGGGATCCGGGCGAATTACCCGGGCCGGCATCTCCAACCGGACCGAGACCCGGTCGCCGGCTGCCCACGTCCGGGACCCTCCGGCCTCCGGGGCGCTCGTCCAGGACGGAACGCGGACCGACAGGCTCCACGGCTGATCGTGGCTCTCATCGACAACCACCTCGACCTCGCCGGACCAGGGGTAGCCCGTCTCGACCGATAGTCGCACCGGCCCGCCGCCGGCGACCGCCTGGATCTCCCCACTCGCGAACTGCTGGACCTGGACGCCTTCGGCGTCGGTCGTCGCGACGTAGCCCTCGAGCGAGCTGAGGAGGCGCATCAGGTTCGGCGGACAGCAGGCGCAGGCGTACCACGCCTGGCGGGCACCCTCGCGTTCGGTCTCGGGCGCGCGATGGGTCCGCCGCTGGAGCGGGTTGGTGTAGAAGTACCTCGTCCCGTCGAGCGACAGGCCGGGCAGCACCGCGTTGTAGAGGGTCCGCTCGATGACGTCCGCCGCCAGCGGGTCGCCGGTTGCGAGCGATAGCCGCCAGGCCAGCATCACGCTGGCGATCGCCGCGCAGGTTTCCGTGTACGCCCGGTCGGGTGGGAGCTCGAACGGATCACCGAACGCCTCGTCCTTGTGCCGGCTGCCGAGCCCGCCGGTCAGGTAGCTGTGCCGCTCGACCATGTCCCGCCAGCGCCGGTGGACCGAGTCCAGCAGCGCCTGGTCGCCCGTCTCGACGGCGACGTCGACCACGCCGCTGTCGAGGTACAGCTGACGGACGGCATGCCCCGCGACCGAGGCCGCATTCCGAACCGGCAGGTGGTCCTGCCAGTAGGCCGCCCCGAACCGGCCATCACCGATCAGGCCTCGTCCTCGACGGTCGACCATCCACGCGGCCAGGTCCAGGTGGCGCCGCTCGCCGGTCGTCCGGTACAGCTCGACCAACGCCATCTCGATCTCCGGATGGCCGTCCAGCGCATCGCGGCGGCCGGGACCCAGCGCCGCATGCACGTGATCGACCGCGCGCTCGGCGACGTCGAGCAGGCGGCGATCGCCGCGGGCTCGCTGCCACGCGACGGCGGCCTGGACGAGGTGGCCAAGGGTGTACAACTCGTGGCCCCAGGCGAGGTCCTCGTACGGCCGCCCGCCGCCGACGACCTGGACGAACGTGTTCAGGTAGCCGTCCGGCCGCTGCGCCGCCTGGATCAGCGCGATCGCCTCGTCACCCATCCCGGCGAGGGCGTCGTCGTCCCCGCGGCCCAGCTCCCAACCCACCGCCTCGAGCCACTTGTAGACGTCCGAATCGAGGAACGGGAAGGGCTGGCTGAACATGATGCCCAGGGCGCGGTACTCGCCTTGTGCTCCGGCCGCCAGCCGGAAGTTCTCGAAGTTGCCGGCGGCGGTCAGCTGCTCGAAGCCGTGCCGGATCGTTCGCTCGCGATTGATCCGCTGGCGTTCGGCCCAGAAACCGCTGGTGATCTGGACCGAGCCGTCGGCGGCGATCGGGCGCCGGGCGGCGATCGCGGACGCCGTCGGGGCGACCGGAATGATCCCGCGTACCGCCGATGCCGCGTTGCTCATCGACTGCGGTGCGAGGCGTAGTAGGCGTCGTTCCAGCGTAGCTCCTTGCGGAAACCAGCGGACGTCGTCGTCGAGTCGATCGCCGCGAGCTCGAGGCCGGTCATCTCGGCGAACGCATCGATGACGTCGAGCCCGACCGCCATCGTCAGGGCGGTGTGGTGCGGGCCGCCCGCCGTCAGCCACGCCTCGGCCGCCGTCGGCAGGTCGGGCCGCGGCTGCCAGACGGCCCGGGCGACCGGGAGCCTGGGCAGCGGCTCGTCGGGGGCGACGACATCGACTTCGTTGGCGACCAGTCGGAAGCGGTCACCCAGGTCGGCCAGGCCGACGACCACGGCTGGACCCGGGGCGGCGTCGAAGACCAGCCGGACCGGGTCCGACTTGCCGCCGATCGAAAGCGGGTGGATCTCGCACGACGGCCGCCCGGACGCCAGGCTTGGACAGACCTCCAGCATGTGGGCGCCCAGCACCTCCGGCACGGGATCGCCGAGGTGGTACGTGTAGTCCTCCATGAACGACGTCCCGCCGGACAGGCCGCCGGCCATGACCTTGACGATCCGGACCAGCGCGGCCGCCTTCCAGTCGCCCTCGGCGCCGAAGCCGTAGCCCTCGGCCATCAGCCGCTGGACGCCGATGCCGGGCAGCTGGGGCAGCCCGCCCAGGTCCTCGAAGGTGTCGGTGAATGCCCCGAAGCCGCCCTCGGCGAGGAACGACCGCAGCGCCGCCTCGATCCGGGCGGCCGTTCGGAGCTCGCCGTGCCGGTCACCACCAGGTCCGAGCGGCGCCGCAAGCTCGTAGGACGACCGGTACTCGTCGATGAGCCGGTCGACGTCGGCGTCGGCCACGGCCTCGACCCGGTCGACGAGCTGGGTCACGCCGTAGCTGTTGACCGCGAAGCCGAGCCGCGCCTGGGCCTCGATCTTGTCGCCGTCGGTGACGGCGACCTCGCGCATGTTGTCGCCGAAGCGCGCGATCCGCAGCCGGCGTGCCTCGTGCCAACCCGCCGCCGCCCTCGTCCAGGCTCCCAGGCGGTGCCACACGGCAGGGTCCTGCCAGTGGCCGACCACCGTCGTCCGGCCGCGACCGAGCCGGGTGGCGATGAACGCGAACTCGCGATCGCCGTGGGCCGACTGGTTGAGGTTCATGAAGTCCATGTCGATCTCCGCCCACGGGAGATCGCGGTTGAACTGGGTGTGCAGGTGGACGAGCGGCTTGCGCAGGTCGAGCAGCCCGCCGATCCACATCTTGGCCGGGCTGAAGGTGTGCATCCAGGCGATGACGCCGACGCACTCTGGAGCGGCATCCGCCTCTCGCAGGATCGCCGCGATCCCGTCGCTGCCGGTGACGACCGGCTTGGCGACGACCCGGACCGGCACGTCGGCGACCTCGTCGAAGCAGGCCGCGATCGCCGCCGCGTGCTCGTCGACCGTTCGGAGGACCGCGTCGCCGTAGAGGTGCTGGCTGCCCGTCACCAGCCATGCTTCGAGGTTCTGGAGACCGGACTGGCTCATCCCTTGACCGCTCCCGTCATGAAGCCGCGCATGTAGTAGCGCTGCAGGAGGATGAACAGGATCAGGCATGGCACGGTCATGATCACGACGCCCGCCTCGGTCGCACCGTAGTCGATGACGCCCATGGTCTGCTGTCGGAGCACCGCCATCGCGAGTGGGAGCGGTGACAGGTCCGGATCGCTTACCAGGATGAGGGGGGCGAAAAAGTCATTCCACGCCGCCAGGAACGCAAACAGCGCAACGGTGATGACCCCAGGAACGACGGCCGGCAGCATGATCCGGCGCAGGACGTCCACGGCGCCGGCACCGTCGACCAGCGCCGATTCCTCGAGTTCCCTGGGCACGGCCTCGAAGGAGATCCGCATCATGAACGTGGCAAACGGCAGCTGATAGACGGCCAGCACCAGCGCCAGCCCCACCAGCGTATTGCCCAGGCCCAGCTGCCGCAGCAGGACGAAGAGCGGGATGAGCAGCGTCGCAGCGGGCACCATCAGGATGGCCAGCGTGACGAGAAACAGCAGGTTCTTGCCCGGGAACTCAAAGCGGGCGAACGCATAGCCCCCGAGCGTCGACACGAACAGGGTGATCGCCACGCACAGGCTCGCGACGATGACGCTGTTCGTGAAGTAGACCGGCAGCCCCTCCTGGAACCCGAACAACCGGGCGTAGTTGGCAAGGCCGTAGCCGATCCGCTGCTGTGATCCTGCCTGGGGACTGACCGACGCGACCGCCGCCCAGACCAGCGGGAACAGGAAGATGATCGCGAGTCCGCCGGTCAGGACGTAGTACGGCGTCCGCGCCCATTTGAAGGCCGTCGTCATGGCATGGTCTCGGCGCCGGTTCCACGGCGGAGCAGGCGGAACCAGATCAGGTTGAGGATGAGCAATGCCCCAAGCAGGACCATCGAGAGCGCTGCTGCGCTCCCCAGGTTCTGCCGCACGAATGCCTGGTGGTAGATCAGCTGGACGATGGTCACGGTCGTGTTGTCCGGCCCGCCCTTCGTCAGCAGGAAGAAGTGGTCGAACGCGAGCAGCGACCCCGTGACGCAGAGGATCACGGCGAGGGCCAGCGATGGGCGCAGCAGCGGCAGCGTGATGCGGCGGAAGATCTGCCACCGGTCGGCGCCATCGATGGCGGCGGCTTCGTACAGGTGGGTCGGGATGGCCTGCAGCCCCACCAACAGGATCAACATGTAGAGGCCGGCGAACTTCCAGACGATCATCGCGACCGTCGACAGGAATGCGGCGGTGTGCGTCGCGAAGAAAAGCACGGGTCCGTCCGCCAGACCTAGCCCCTCCAGCATCGGGTTGATCGGCCCGATGCCGTCCGAGTAGAAGCCCCAGAACAGCAGTGAGGACGCCGCCAATCCGACCGCCAGCGGGAGCATGAAGACGGTCCGCAGCCCGCCGACCCAACGGCTGGTCTGCTGGACCAGCAGGGCAAGTCCCAGGCCCAGTCCGATGAGGAGGACGGTCACGATGACCGTGTATCGGAGGGTGAACTCGACGGCCGGCCAGAACAGCGGATTGCCGTCCAGCGCCTGGAAGTTCTGCGGGAAGTTGATGCCCCGGTCGCCGCCCAGCAGCCGCCAGTCATGCGTCGACATGTTGGCAACGAGCAGCAGCGGCCAGATGAAGAAGACGGCGACCACCACCAGCGTGGGGAGCGCGAACGCCATGCCTGCGAGGCGGCGCCGGCGACCCCAGGAGATCGTCGAGAAGGGCAGCCGTCGGGCGGCGATGCCGGGCTCAGCGCTCACTGCTGTCGGTGGTCCTCGGTCGTGTCCAGGGATAGTGGCACGGTGCGGGTCCGAGGAGAGACCCGCACCGTGCATGCCACGTGGGCGTGGCCCTCGAACCTGTCAGTTGCCCGCCAGGATCGAGGTGATCTGGCCGTTGAGCTCGTCGATCCTGGCGGCGTCCGCGTCCTCGAAGACGGCCGCACGGAACAGCTGGATCCACGGACTCTGCGGGCTGTTGTACGCGTCGTTGAAGTAGAGCGCGAACGGTGTCTTGCCGACGCCCGCTACCTCGTTGAACAGCACCAGCCGCGGGTCCGCGGAGCTGTACTCGTTGTCTGCCAGGTCCGTCCTCGCGACGACGTTGCCGGCCTTGGCCACGACCTCGACCTGGTTCTCATCGCCCAGCATCCAGGTGATGAAGTTCCAGGCCTGCTCGACGTTCTGGCTGTCCTTCGAGATGCCGATGCTGTCGCCGCCGACGAACGTGGACTCGCCCGTGGTCGTCCCGGCGATCGCCGTGATGCCGATGTTGTCGAGCGCCATCTGGTCGGTTTCCTGCAGGCTGGCGGGCATCGGCATGATGCCGATCTGGCCCAGCGGGAAGTAGTTGGTCCACGTGTCGCCCGGCTCCTGGATGGAGTTCGGGTGGATGACGCCCTCGTCCCAGAGCTCACCGAACGTGGTGTAGATCTCCTTGGCAGTGTCGCTGTTGAGCAGCGCCTCGGTGCCTTCGGCGTTCATGACTTCTTCGCCTTCGGCCCAGATGATCGGCCACCACGTGAACACGTTGCAGCCGCCGCAGTTGCCCCCGAAGTAGGTGCCGTAGGTGTCGGGCAGGTCCAGCTCCTGGATTGCCCGAGCGGCATCCGCGAACTCCTGGAGGTTCGTCGGCGGCGCGTCGGGATCCAGTCCGGCCTGCTCGAACAGGTCGCGGTTGTACATCCACACGGACAGGTCGATGATCAGCGGCAGGCCGTACTTCTTGCCTTCCCAGGACGACGCGTCGATGTGGGCCTGGCCTACGTTCTCGATCCCTGGCAGGCCGTCGATCCGCGCGGTCAGGTCCTGGAAGAGGCCCTGCGACGTCCAGTTCGGCATGAAGACGACATCGGCCGAGAAAAGGTCGGGCAGCTCATTGGCGGTAGCGGCGTTGCCGACGACGCCGACGTAGTCGTCGGTCGGCACGAGACGAAGCTCGATCTGGTTCTCGTGGCTCGCGTTGTACGCGTCGACCTGCGACTGGAGTCGGACCTCGGTCGCCGCTCGGCTCCACATCGTGAGGGCTGTGCCGTCGTCGACTCCCTGCTCCGGCACGGCGCCTCCCGTCGTTGGCGAGCCGGACGGTTCGCCAGTGGATGGGGCGTCGGTGCCGCTCGGCGCCGACGTCTGGCCGCCTCCCGTGGAGCTGGGGCTCGAGCTGGCGCTTGGCCCACACGCGACGACCAGCATCGCCACGACGATCAAGGCGGCAGGCAACCTGAGAAGGTTCGTCATCTCGTGCTCCTCCAAACATCCCCTGGCTGAATCCCGCGGGACGGCGGTTCCAGGAGGACCACTCTAGCGCGCAGCAATCGAGTGCGTACATTCGATTGCATGGCAGTCCTCGCATGGTCGACTGCGAGGGCGGGCAACCTGAGGGCGTTCCTCATCCCACTGCTCCTCCATCTGGATTCGACTCCGAGGGTCATTCGTTGGCCCGACGTCGCCATGCCGCGCCCCGGGTCTTCCGCGCGACAGACTACCACGCCTCCGGGGGGCGCAATCGAGTGCGTACATTCGAATTCTACTCAGGCAACCGTATGCAGGCGATGGTATGCTCGCAATCGACCACTACTGGGAGGGACAGCCCTGGCTCGCGCGGACCGCCCGCTCCCGAGTACCGCCTGGCCGGAGGCCCGGGAGCTCCAATCGAATGGGCCGCGGTCCGCGGTCACGATGCGCGACGTGGCCCGCGCCACCGGCGTGTCCCAGAGCACCGTGTCGCGCGTGCTGTCGGGCGCGCCGACCGCGGTTCCGATCGCCGCCGAGACCCGCGAGCGGGTCGTCGCCGCGGCCCGGGACCTCGGCTACCGGCCCAACCCGCTTGCCCGCGGCCTGCGCGGCCTCCGGACGATGCTCCTGGGGGTGATCGTCCGCGAGATCACCGACCCGTTCTTCGCCGGTGCCATCGAGGCGGTCTCGATGGAGGCCAGCCGGCACGGCTACAACGTCGTCCTGGGGCACGCCCACGGGCGGGCGGACGAGGCGATCGCGCTGTGGGGCATCCTCGAGGCCCGCCACTGCGACGCGATCCTGCTGCTCGGCGACATGAGCGATCAGCCCCGCATGATCGACGACCTGCGGCACGCGCAGGTCCCCGTCGTCGCCATGTGGCAGGGATCCCGCTCGGATGGCGTGGCCTCGGTCAGCGTCGACAACCGGGCCGGGATCGTGGCGGTCCTGGACCACCTCGCCGGGCTGGGGCATCGCCGGATCGGGTTCGTGGCCGGGCGCAGTCTCGGCGACATCCAGGAACGCGAGGCGGCCTACGTCGACCACATGGCGGCCCTCGGCGGCCCGCCCTTGGCCGGCTACGTCCAGCACGCCGCCAACGATCCCCCCGGGGCTGGGAACGCACTCGGCCTCATGCTGGACCTGCCCGAGCCGCCCACTGCCGTCGTCGCCTCGACGGATGTGCTGGCCATGGGGCTGCTCCACGAGGCCCACCGGCGCGGGATACTGGTGCCGGACGAGCTGTCGATCGCGGGCTTCGACGACATCTCCCTGGCCGCCTACACGGTGCCCGCCCTGACTACCGTCCGGATGCCGATCCGGGATATGGTCGCAGCGGCTGTCGGGATGGTCATTGGGGATGGCCAGTCGACTGCCCGGGACCGGCGCCAGGCGCCGCTGGTCCAGCCGTCGCTCGTCGTCCGGGCCTCGACCGGGCCGGTCCGGACTGGTGGCCCACGCGGCTGAGTGGGAAGGAGGGTCCTGGTGCCAGACCGGTACGCGATCGGCGTGGACTTCGGGACCGAGTCCGGCCGGGCCGTCCTGGTGGATGTCGGAACGGGGCGCGAGCGGGCGACTGCGGTCTACCCGTATCGCAACGGGGTCATCGACGAACGGCTGCCGGCGCCCGACGACGACGTCCGCCTCGGTCCCGACTGGGCCCTCCAGGACCCGATGGACTACATCCGCACCTTCCAGGAGACCGTGCCGGCCGTCATCGCCCAGGCCGGCGTCGACCCGGCCGACGTCGTCGGCCTCGGCATCGACTTCACGGCCTGCACGATGCTCCCGACGACCGCCGACGGGACGCCGCTGTCCGAGCTGCCGGAGTTCCGCCGCGAGCCGCACGCCTGGGTCAAGCTGTGGAAGCACCACGCCGCCCAGCCAGAGGCCGACCGGATCAACGCCCTGGCCCGCGACCGCGGCGACCCGTGGCTGCCGCGCTACGGCGGCAAGATCTCGTCGGAGTGGTTCTTCTCCAAGAGCCTCCAGATCCTCGACGAGGCGCCCCACGTGTACCGGGCGGCGGACCGGCTGATCGAGGCGGCCGACTGGGTCGTCTGGCGGCTTACCGGCGTCGAGACGCGGAACAGCTGCACCGCCGGCTACAAGGCGATCTGGTCCAAGGCCGAGGGCTTTCCCGGCTCGGACTACTTCGGCGGCCTGGACCCGGCGTTCGCGTCGGTCGTCGACGACAAGATGGTGCGAAACGTGTCGCCCATCGGGTCGCGGGCCGGCGAGCTGACCGCCGAGGCCGCGGGCTGGACGGGCCTCCGGGCGGGCACGCCGATCGCGGTGGCCAATGTCGACGCCCACGTGTCGGTGCCCGCGGCGACCGTCACCGGGCCCCGGCAGATGGTCGCCGTCATGGGGACCAGCACCTGTCACCTGGTCCTGGGCACGGCCCCGGCGATGGTCGAGGGCATGTGCGGCGTCGTCGAGGACGGCGTGATCCCGGGGCTGTTCGGGTTCGAGGCCGGCCAGTCCGGGGTCGGCGACATCTTCGCCTGGTTCGTCGACGAGGCGGTCCCGCCGCGCTATCACGCGATGGCGGCCGAGGCGGGCATCGACGTCCACGCCGTCCTGGAGCGCGAAGCAGCCAGGCTCCGGCCCGGCGAATCGGGCTCCTCGCCCTCGACTGGTGGAACGGCAACCGGTCCGTCCTGGTCGACGTCGACCTGAGCGGTCTGCTGGTCGGCGCGACGATCGCCACCAAGGCCCAGGAGATCTACCGCTCGCTGATCGAGGCGACTGCGTTCGGCACGCGGATCATCGTCGAGTCGTTCGAATCGGCCGGCGTGGCGATCGACGAGATCGTCGCCTGCGGTGGCCTGCCGGAGCGCAACCGCCTGCTGATGCAGATCTACGCCGACGTGACCGGCAAGACCTTCAAGGTCGCCGCGTCCTCGCAGACGCCGGCCCTCGGCTCGGCGATGTTCGGCGCGGTCGCGGCCGGCGCGACGGGGGGCGGGTACGACTCGATCGTCGATGCCGCGGAGCGGATGGCCCGCCTTCGCAACGAGATCTACCAGCCCGATCCCGCCGCGGTGGCCGTCTACGACGAGTTGTTCGCCGACTACCGGACCCTCCACGACACCTTCGGGCGCGGCGACAATGACGTCATGAAGCGGCTGAAGTCGATCCGCGGCCGGGTGCTGGCCGAGGGTCAGCCGGCAGCCGTCTCCTGATAGGGATGTCGCTGGGCGCCCTCCGTGAGGAGGTGTACCGGGCGAACCTCGCCCTGGTCGAGGCTGGCCTGGTGACGCTCTCGTTCGGCAACGCCAGCGGGATCGATCGCGATCGCGGGCTGATCGTCATCAAGCCGAGCGGCGTCGCCTACGACCGGCTGACCCCCGCCGACCTGGTCGTCGTCGAGCTCGCCGACGAGCGTGTCGTCGAGGGCACCCTCCGGCCGTCGTCCGACACGCCGACCCACGCGCTGCTCTACCGGCACTTCCCGACCATCGGCGGCGTCGTCCACACCCATTCCACGTTCGCCTCGGCGTGGGCCCAGGCGGGGCTTGACATCCCGGCGCTCGGGACGACCCACGCGGACCATTTCGACGGCGCCGTGCCGGTGACGCAGGACCTCTCGGAAGCCCAGATCGTGGGTGCCTACGAGCAGGAGACGGGGGTTGCGATCGCGGCCATCCTGGACGACCTTGGGCTCGACCCCCTCCGGATGCCGGCCGTCCTCGTTCGCTCGCATGGTCCGTTCACCTGGGGCCGGACGGCGGCTGAGGCGGTCACCACCGCCACGGCCCTCGAGCTGGTCGCCCAGATGGCCCACCACACCGCCACCCTGTCGCCGGACGTAGCCTCGATGGATCCGCGGCTCCTGGCCCGCCACTTTGGCCGCAAGCACGGCGCCGGCGCGTACTACGGGCAGCCAAACGACCCGTCCGGAGAACGCTGACCGCAGAGGGTTCCGCCACCGTTCGGAAGCCCAAAGGAGACAACCCCATGCGTACCGGCCTGCGTCCGGAGGACCTCGGCGCGTTCCTGGACGAGCCACTCGTCGCGATCCTAGCCACCCGTCGGCGCGACGACACGACGATGCTGTCCCCGGTCTGGTACGAGTGGCGCGACGGTGGGATCAACGTCTGGTCCCCCAGCGAGGAGGACGGCAAGGTCCGTCACCTCCGGCGCGACCCAAGGGTCACCATCGTCGTCGCCAACTCGATCTGGCCGTACAAGGGGATCGAGGTCCGCGGCCTGGCCCAGATCGGCACCGACGGCTTCTACGACGTTCTCGATCGCACGGCCCGGCGCTACATGGGCGAGGCATCGGCCAAGCGGATGGTCGCCTCCTACGTGCCCGGCGTCGTCATCCGGATCGACGGCGACGTTCGGGCTTGGGACTACGCAGACGAAGCCTGAGCTGAGCTTCGCAGTCGTCGCAGCATCCCCGTCCGCGGCGCGAGGGCCAGCACGACGAGGAAGAGGGCGGTTTCCACGAGGACGATCGTCGCCCCTGACGCCGCCTCGAGCCAGAACGACAAGTAGAGCCCGACCACCGACGAGGCGACGCCGAGGAGCGCCGCCACCTGCATCATCCGACCGAAGCGGTTCGTCAGCAGCTGGGCCGTTGCCGCCGGCGTGACGAGCATCGCCACCACCAGGATGATCCCGACCGCCTGCAGGCTGACGACGATCGCCAGGCTGATCAGGGCCAGCAGCAGGTACTCCAGCGCGCCGACCCGGATCCCGGCCGCCGCCGCGCCGAGCGGGTCGAACGTCGCGAACAGGAGGTCCTTCCAGAACGCCGCCACCGCGGCCAGGACGAGGACGCCGAGGATCACCAGGGCAATGAGATCGCCGGTGCCGATCGCCAGGATGTTGCCGAACAGGAAGCTGAACAGGTCGGCGACGTAGCCGTCGATCCGGCTGAACAGGAACACGCCGAGGGCGAAGGTGCCCGCGAACAGCACCCCGATCGCCGTGTCCATCCGCAAATACCCGCGCCGGCTGACGAAGCCGATGGCGAGGGCCGTCGCCACCGCGGCCACGGCCGCCCCGAGATAGAACGGCACCTGGAGCAGGAACGCGGCCACGACCCCCGGAAAGGCCGCGTGGCTGATGCCGTCGCCGATGAAGCTGATCCCCTTGAGGACGACGAACGTCCCGACGACCGCGCAAATGATCCCGACCAGCGTCGAGGCCACGAGCGCCCGCAGGAAGAACTCGAACTGCAGCGGCGCGAGGATCACGTCGAGCGGGCCGTTCATCGCTGCGAACCCTCGTGGTAGTGGGCCTCCGCGCCAGGTGACTGATCGTGGTGGTGGGCGTCGTCGAGGGCGACGGTCTGGCCGTCGAGGATCAGCAAGTGACCGCCGTACGTCTGGCGCAGCAGGTCGCGATCCAGGATCAGGGACGACGGCCCGTGGGCGATGACCGTCCGGTTGATCGCCACGACGCGCTGGAACCGCTCGGCGGCGCAGAGCAGGTCGTGGGTGGTTGCCAGGATCGTCCGCCCGGCGCGGGCCTGGGCCTCCAGGATGTCGAGGATCTCCTCCTGGGTGGTCACGTCGATGCCCGTCACCGGCTCGTCGAGCAGGAACAGCTCCGGCTCCGCGGCCAGCGCCCGGGCGATGAAGACGCGCCGCCGCTGGCCGCCCGAGAGCCGCCCGATCTGCCGGTCGGCGAAGTCGGCCATGCCGACGAGCTCGAGCGCTGCGGCGACCTGCCGGCGGTCCTCGCGATCGAGCCTCCGGAACGGTGCCAGCCGCGGGTAGCGGCCCATCGCCACGACGTCCTCGACGCTGACCGGGAACTGCCAGTCGACGAGCTCCGCCTGGGGGACGTAGGCGATCCGGTGGGCGGCACCTCCGGGCCCCTCGCCGAGCACACGAACCTCGCCCCGGCGGGCCGGGAGCAGCCCCGCGATGACCTTGAGCAGCGTGCTCTTGCCGGCGCCGTTGGGCCCGACGACCGAGGTCAGCGTCCCGGGCTGGATATCGAGATCGATCCCCGACAGCACGACCTGGTCGTCGTAGCCGGCGCTGACATCAGCCAGCCGGACGGCCGGCACGTCGACGACGGGGGATACGAGGGGCGCGGCTATCGGAGGGCCTCCGCGATCCGCTGGGCGTTCCACCGCATGATGCCCTCGTAGGTATCGAGCGGGGCGTCGCCAACCGAATCGGTGTACAGGTCGCGGACCACGGTGATGCCCGCCTCGGTCGCGACGGCGTCCGCGAGGTCCACGTTGAACTGCGCTTCGGCGAACACCGCCCTGGCCCCCGAACCGCGGATCGCGGTCACTACCGCCGCGATCTCGCCGGCGCTGGGGTCCTGGCCCGGGGCGTCGACGATCACGCCGACGATCTCCAGGCGGTAAGCGGCGGCGAAATACGGGAAGGCCTCGTGGAACGAGACGACCCGACGGTTTGCGGCAGGGATCCCGGCCAGGCTCGACCGGATCTCGGCGTCGAGGGCCGCAAGACGAGCGTCGTACGAGGCCGCCCCGGTCCGGTAGGTAGCCTCGCCGGCGGGATCGGCGGCAGTGAGGGCGGTGGCGATCCTGGCCGCATAGGCACGGGCGTTGCCGACGTCCAGCCACAGGTGCGGATTGACGGCCTCGCCATCGCCGGCCTCGCCGGCCAGGTACTCGACACCATCGAGGTCCTCGCCCAGCCGCACCACGGTCGCGGCCGAACCGGCATCGGCCACGAGATCCGTCAGCCAGTCGTCGAGTCCCAGCCCGTTGGCAACGATCAGCCCCGCCTCAGCGAGGCGAACGGCGTCGGCCGGAGACGGATCGAAGGTGTGGACCTCACCGCCCTTGGGGACCAGGCTCTCGACGGTCACCCGGGGGCCGCCAACACCGCGCACGAGGTCGGCGAAGACGGTCGTCGTGGTGACCACCCGAAGCCCGATCGGTCCATCCGAGGCGCCGGCACCGGGCGAGCAGCCTCCGACGAACAGGACCGCCATGCTGAGACCGAGTCTCGCAAGCGTGCGGGCTGCATGGATGCCTCGCCGGTGCATGCCCGATCAGGCCGATGCGCGGGTTGGACCGGGCTGCCGTGCCTGGCAGGCGGGACACAGGCCGAACAGCTCCAGCCGGTGCTCGTCGATCCGGTAGCCGGTCCGCGACGCCACCTCGTGGACGACCGTCCGGAGACCAGCATCGTCGATGTCGCTCGTCCGGCCGCACGCCGAGCAGACCACGTGATGGTGATGCGATCGCGCACAGGCGACGTAGGCGTGCTCACCGGATGGCAGGTCGATCCGCTCGACGGCCTCGATCCGTTCGAGCGCCTCGAGCGTCCGAAAGACCGTTGCCCGCCCGATCCCGAGGCGCCGACCACGGACCCTGGCGACCAGGTCGGCGGCCGTGAAATGGCCATCCTGCTGGGTGATCAGCTCGGCGAGCGCGCGTCGCGGGCCGGTCAGTCGGAAGCCCGCGCCATCGAGTGCGGCTAGCAGCGGGGAGGGGTCGGGCATGCTGGAACCCTAGCAGACAATCGAGACTGTGTCTCAAAAGGTGCACGCAGCGTAGCGGCGTACTAGTCCGCCTCGCCCCTGCCGCGCGTGGAAATCAGGCGGTCCGCGCGGTAGACGAGATAGCGCTGCTCGGGCCGGCTGAGCGTCAGCCGCGCCGCGCGTCGGTACTCGGCGGCCGCCGCTCCCGGGTCGCCGTCCAGCTCCAGCAGGTGCGCCCGGATGGCGGCGACACGGTGGTGTGCGGCAAGCGCCGGCTCGGACTCGGCGACGGCGAGCTCGCCAAGGCCGGCCGCAGGACCCTCGACCATCGCGACGGCGACGACCCGGTTGAGGGTCACCATCGGGCCCGGCGCCAAGATCCGAAGGTGGTCGTAGAGGGCGAGGATCTGCCGCCAGTCGGTGTCCGCCGCGGTGGCAGCCTCGTCGTGGACCGCCGCGATCGCCGCCTGGAGCTGGTACGGGCCGATGGGGGTCTGGGCCAGCGTCCTAATGATGAGGTCGATGCCCTCGGCGATCTGGGCGTGGTTCCATCGGCTGCGGTCCTGGTCGGCGAGCGGAACTAGCCTGCCGTCGGGTGACGTCCGCGCCGGCCGGCGCGCATCGGTCAGCAACAGCAGCGCCAGCAGCCCGGCCACCTCGCCGTCATCGGGCAGGCGGGCGTGGAGTTGTCGCGTCAGCCGGATGGCCTCGTCGCTCAGCTCGACGCGGACCAGTCGCGACCCGGAGCTCGCGGTGTAGCCCTCGTTGAAGACCAGGTACAGGACGTGCAGCAGCGCGGCGACCCTGTGGGGCCGCTCCTCCGGCGGCGGCAGCTCGAACCGGGCACCGGTCTCGCGGATGGTCGCCTTGGCCCGGCTGATCCGCTGGGCGACCGTCGGCTCCGGAACGAGCAGGGCACGGGCGATCTCGGCCGTCGTCAGCCCGCCGATCGCCCGCAGGGTCAGGGCAACCTGTGATGCCGGCGTCAGCGACGGGTGACAGCACAGCAGGAACAGGGTGAGGGTGTCGTCCTCGTCGGATCCGCCGGCGCTCATGGCCGGGGCTGGCGCGACGGTTGGCTCGGCCTGTGCCACGGCCTCCTCGCGCCGGCGGCGGGCCGCGTCGCTCCGCCACAGCTCGATCCGGCGGCGGGATGCGACGCGGATCAGCCAGGCCCTGGGGTTGGCTGGCACGCCGTCGCGCGGCCACTGGATCGCCGCCGCCAGCAGCGCCTCCTGGACGGCATCCTCGCAGGTGTCGAAGTCGCCGAAGCGGCGGACGAGGGCGCCGAGAACACCCGCTGCGTGCTCCCGGATCAGGCCCTCGACCGCCGACGCCGACGTCACATCTCCTGCCCGCCGAGGTCGTAGATCGGCCGGACCTGGATGAGCCCGAACGCCGCTTCCGGGAGCCGGGCCGCGATCTCCACGGCGCGGTCCTGGCTCCCGCAGTCGACCAGGAAGAACCCCGCCAGGTGCTCCTTGGCTTCGGCGAACGGGCCGTCGCTCCGGATCGTCTTGCCGTCCGTGACGGTGACTCGCGTGGTGAGCGATGGGTCGGCCAGTGCCTCGGTCACGATGAGCTCGCCGGATGCCGCCAGCTCGTCGGCCAGGCCGGCGTACCAGTCGTAGCCCTCGGCCTGCTCCGCCTCCGAAAAGCTTTCCCAGATCCGTCGGGATTTGGGGTTGCTGTAGATCAGGATCAGGTACTTCACCGCTGCCTCCTGGCTGGGACGGGTGTCACCCCGAAGGTCGACGCCGGCGTCGTGGCCTCGACATCCTGGTGACGCTCCCGAGTGCCCGCCGGAGCCGGGTCGAGGTCACGGCAGAGGCGTCGATCCGCCCCGCATCGAGGAACGCGAGGAACCGGGACATGCCCCGTCGTAGCGCTTCCGCGAAGGCCGCGTCCGCGGCCAGCGCCTCGTCCTCCAGCCACAGGCCGTTGATCGCCAGCGTCCCCGAATCGCGGACCAGCCGGCTGTCGAAGCGGGCGACGAGCCGGTCGCCCCACAGGATCGGCAGGGTGTAGTAGCCCCATCGGCGGGCCGGCGCCGGCTTGTAGACCTCCCACACGTAGTCGAAGTCGAACAGCGGTTTCGCTCGGCCGCGGGCACTCACGGGATCGAGCGGCGACAGGAAGGTCGCCTCATCCTCGGTGGTCGACTCCAAGGGGCGCCAGGCCTCGGGGATCCGGGCGGCGATGAGCTCATCCAGCAGGGGCCTGTCCGTGGCAAGCATCAGCTGCGGCGCACGCGTGCCATCGATCCGGACCTCCAGGAGCTCCCCGCTGCCCAGCTTCCGGTCCCGCCACGCCGTCAGTTGCGCCGCCGGCATGCGGTACTTCAGCGAGCTGTTCAACCGCATCGGCGCGAGGCCGTCGCCGGCGACCATCTTGGTCAGCAGGTAGTCGTCGGCCTCGGCGGGGTCAACGTCACCGAGGAACTCCGCGGGCGCGACGCGCTCGGTCAGGGCATAGACCCGTTCGAACCGATCGCGGCGGGTGATCATCGCCTCGCCGATCCGCCACAGGTAATGCAGCACCAGCGCGCTGTCCTTGCGGCCACGGTAGCTGTCGACCCGGGTTCGCCCGCTCATCGCGAAGTCGCGGTTGCTGACCTCGTCCCGCTCGCGGAGGACCTGGCGCATCTCCTCGACCGCGGCCGCGTGGTCGCGGGCGATCTCGATCCAGCGGGGCTCGGCGATCTCCCGCCGCATGACGACCCGCCAGTACGGCAGCTCGTCCATCGGCCGGACCGCCAGCCAGCCGCCCCAGTCGAAGAACTTGCGCTGGTCGTAGGTCAGCGTCGCCCAGTCGTCCGGGCGGTAGCCGATCACCCGCGACTGGAGGATCAGGTCGTGCGCCCTGGCGACGACGACGAGCGGATCGAGCTGGAGCTCCTCGATGGTTCGCATCGCCGCCTCGGCGCCTTTCAGGCCCTGCCAGCGCCGGCCGGGCCAGAGGCCCTGTCGACCCATGACGAACCGCCGCGCGACCTCGATCGGGATCTGGATGGACATGCAGGCGCCATCGTCGCCGATTTGCAACTGCAACCCAGGTGAGACCTCATCACCGGAGCCACCGACCTGCTCGCACGCCCGCGGGTGGTAGCACAGACCGATGAGCAGAAAACTGAGCGAACAGGTCGTCGTGATCACCGGCGCGTCTCAGGGGATTGGCCGCGAAACCGCGCTGGAGATGGCACGACGCGGGGCACGGGTCGTGGCAGCGGCTCGAAACCAGGAGGCCCTGACCACGCTGGTCGAGCAGATCGAGAACGAAAGCGGTCACGCGGAGGCCGTGGTCGCCGACGTCGCGGAGTACGACCAGGTCGAGGCGATCGGGATGCGCGCCGTGGCGCGCTTCGGCCGGATCGACACCTGGATCAACGATGCCGCCGTGAGTGCCTACGCCCCGGCGGACCAGATGTCGCCCCAGGAAATGGAGCGGATCATCGCGGTGAACCTGCTGGGGGTGATGTACGGCTCGAAGGTGGCGGTCGGGCACCTGAAGGCGTCCGGTGGCGGGTCGATCATCAACGTCGGCTCGGCGCTATCCGATCGGGCGGTGCCCCTCCAGTCGGCCTACGTCGCCTCCAAGCACGGCGTGGCCGGCTTCACCGAAGCCTTGCGGCTGGAGCTGCAGCACGACGATGCCGGGATCGACGTGGTCCTGATCCAGCCGTCGTCGATCAACACCCCGCTCTTCAACTTCGCCCGCTCGCGGCTCGGCGTCCAGCCCCAGCCGATCCCGCCCGTCTACCACCCCCGAGCCGTGGCCGAGGCCATCTGCCATGCCGCGGAGCACGGCGGCCGCGAAATCGTCGTCGGCGGCTGGGGCAAGCTGTTGACCGTCGGCCAGTGGTTGAGCCCGTCCTTGCTCGACCGCTACATGCTGCAGGACGGCCGAGCGTTCAAGAACCAGGAGACGGATCGGCCCGACGACCGCCGGGACAACCTGTTCGAGGCGAGCACCGGACCTGGCGCGACCACCGGCGACTTCGGCGAGGACGCCCGCGGCGAGAGCCTGTACACCCGCCACCTCGAGCTCCACCCTATCCGCAAGCGGGCGGCCGTGGCCGTTGCCCTGCTGGCAACCGTGGGCCTCATTCGATGGGCGGGACGGTAGCGCCTCCGGCCCGCCGAGGGAGGGCCACCTGAGCGGCGGTTCCTCGACGGTCCTGTTCTCCGGGTACACGGTCCTCTGCACCGACCCCGACGGGACACTGGACGGTGGCCGGCATGGCCTGTTCCATCGCGACACCCGGGTCCTCTCGCGATACAGGCTGACGCTGGGCGGGATGACGCCCGAGTTGGTCGCGGCGTCGATGCCGGAGAGCAACCACTGGCAGGCCGTTCTCCGGGTCGCGCGGCCGGGCGGCCGCGCGGAAGGCCCGCAACTCCCGCAGGACGCGATCGAGATCCAGAGAGAGCGGGCTGTCGGCCCCGGCCTCCTGGAACGGTTGAGGCTCCGCAACCACTCCGCTGTGGCGTGCGACACGACGCTGCGCGTCGAGATCGACGCCGACTTCGTCGACACGATGGAGATCGACCGGCCGCGTGAACAGACGGGTACGACAACGGCCACCACCGACGAGGCGATCCCGGCTCTGACCTTGCGCTATGCGGTCGAGTCAGAGGGGACCGTCGCGGAACGGGCCATCCGCCTCGAGATCACGGCCTCCTCGACGCCGCCAGCGCTGTCGTCCGATGCCATCACCTTCGCCCTCCGGCTGGAAGCGGGCGGCGACTGGCAGGCCACGATCCGCTTCGCCCCGCTCGATGCAGGCGAATGGCGCTCCCCGGACGCGTTCGAGCGCGGGCACCGCGCCGGGCAGCGGTCGGCCTGGCGACGACGACGCCCGTCGATCGTCGGGCCCGAACCGCTGCGCCGGGCGTTCGACCGGGCCGCCGACGACCTGTTCGACCTCCGCAACTGGGAGCTCGAGGACCGCTTCCTGGGTGGTCATGACGGCGCAGCCTGGGTCCTCAACGCGGGGGTCCCCATGTTCACGGGCTTGTTCGGGCGGGACTGCCTGACGGCCGGCTGGCAGTCGGCGATGCTGGGCAGCCGGGGGACCCGCGGCGCTCTCGAGGCCATCGCCGCGACGCAGGCGGCGGCCGACGATCCGTGGCGCGACGCCGAGCCCGGCAAGCTCATCCACGAGCAGCGGGACGGTCCGCTCTCCGAGCTGGGCCTCAGTCCCCGAGACGCCTATTACGGCACCCAGACCACGCCGGCGATGTTCCTCCTGGCCCTCTCCGAGCTATGGCACTGGACCGGCGACGACGACCTGCTCCGCAGGCATCGCGACGTTGCCCTTGGCGCCATGCACTGGGCCGAGCAGTTTGGCGACCCCGACGGGGACGGCTTCCTCGAGTACGAGCGCCGCTCGCCGGCCGGCTTGCGCAACCAGGGCTGGAAGGATTCGGACGAGGCCATTCGCCATCCCGACGGATCGATCGTCGAGGGGCCGATCGCGACGGTCGAGGAGCAGGCGTTCTACTACCTCGCCCTCGAGCGGATGGCCGAGATCGAGGTCGCCCTGGGCGACGACCACAGCGGGCAGCGGTTCCTCGACCGGGCCGACCAACTCCGGCGGCGTTGGCAGTCCGCCTACTGGATGCCGGCCGAGGGATCCTATGCCCTTGCCCTCGACGGCTCGAAAGGCCAGGTCCGCTCGATCAGTTCGAACCCCGGCCACGCCCTGGCGACCGGAATCGTGCCGGCCGCCCACGCCCGAACGCTTGCCGACCGGCTCATGGCGCCCGACCTCTTCTCCGGCTGGGGGATCCGCACCCTGTCCGACCGGCACCCGTCGTACAACCCGTTCGCCTACCACCTCGGGTCCGTCTGGCCGGTCGAGCAGGCGACGTTCGCGCTCGGCTTCAAGCGCTATGGCCTCGACGACCACGCGGATCGGATGGTCGATGCCGTCCTGGCCGCGGCGGCGCTGAGCCCCGACCACCGCCTCCCGGAGGCGCTCTCGGGTCACTCGCGCGACGCGGTGGCCGCGCCCGTTCCGTACCCGAACGCGAACAGCCCTCAGGCCTGGTCGGCCAGCGCGCTGGTCCAGACCGTCCAGATCATGCTCGGCCTCTACCCGTTCGCCCCGCTCCGAACCCTGGCGATCGTCCGACCACGGCTGCCCGAGTGGCTGCCTGAGCTGACGCTCCGCGGCCTCCGTGTCGGCCGCGCCACCGTCGATCTCGAGTTCGAGCGCCGCGACGATGGGTCGGCCAGGTGGCGTGTACTGCGACGTGATGGGTCGCTCTTCGTCGTCCCGGCGGGACCTCCGGATAATGCCGAGGGTGGCAGCTGGCTCGAGCGGGTCCAGCGCGGGTTGCTCCCTGCCATGCCGGGTCGGCTGGCCCGGGCCGGGCGGATCGCGCTGGGGATGCACTAGTCGGGGTCGCGGTGAAATTGGCTATTGACATTAGCCATGAAGGCTATAGAGTGTAGCCATCAAGCCGCACTGAAGGAGCCTATCGTGACCGCAACCACCGCAACGATTTCACCGTTGGGAGCGGCTGCCGCACCAGCGACCCCGGCTGCAGGGCCTGGCATGACCACCGGCGCCGTCCGATCGTGGCTTCGGCTCGAGGGCCTCGCTGCCTTCGGCGCCGGTCTGGCCCTCTTCGGCGCGATGGGTGGCAATTGGCTGTTCATCGTTCCCCTGCTCCTGGTGCCCGACATCTCGGCGGCTGGCTACCTGGCCGGTCCGCGAATCGGCGCCTTCACCTACAACCTGTTGCACAACTGGATGCCCGGCCTGGCGGTTCTCGCGCTCGGCGCCTGGCTGGCGTCGCCCGCAATCCTGCTGGCGGCCGCGATCCTCATCGCCCACGTCGGCATGGACCGCGCGGTCGGCTACGGCCTCAAGCTGCCGGGCTCCTTCCACGACACCCACCTTGGGCGGATGGGCCGCCCCAAGGCGTGAGTCCAGCCCGGGCGCGCACCTCCCCAGCCGAAATCGTGACCGCCGGTCGAGAGCTTCTCGAGGCCGGCGGTCTCGACGCAGTCACCATGCAGGCGGTGGCCGAGCGAGTCGGCGTGCGGGCGCCTTCGCTGTACAAGCGCTTCCGCAGCCGGGGTGCGTTGATCGCGGCCATCGGTGCCGCCGTCCTGGACGACCTCCGCGACGAACTGGTGCTATCCGGTCAGGACGCCCAGGCGTCGGCCGGTCTCCGAGCCGGGGCGACAGCGTTCCGAAGATTTGCCCAGGCCAACCCGCGGGCGTATGAGCTGCTCTTCATGAACCTGCCGCCGGACGCTCGTCCCTCGGCCGAGCTGACCGCGCAGGCGGCGGCACCGATCCTCGAGCTCGCCGATCGTCTCGTAGGTCCGGACCGAGCCCTCGAGGCCGCCCGCTTGATCACGGCCTTCGCCCACGGGTTCGTTTCGATGGAGCTGACCGGGGCGTTCCGGTTGGGTGGCGACGTCGACGAGGCCTTTCGCTACGGCGTCGATGCCCTCATCGACGCGCTCGATCGCCGATAGCGTCAGCTGGATCTCGGGACGTACGCCTCCAAACGGGCGGCCAACTCCGCCGGCCGGGCCAGCATCGGGCAGTGGCCGGTGTCGATCTCGTCCGTCTCCTCGATCCCCAGGCGCTCACGGGCGAGGCCCCGCATCCAGTCGGCCGGGAACAGGCGGTCGTTCCGGCAGATCAGGACGTGGGTGCGGACGTCCGGCCACGCGTCGAGCGGCCAGGGCTGCTCGTAGGCCCGCGTCGAGGGATGGTCCCGGGCGCGGCGGAGCGCCTCGGCACCGAGCTCCCGCGGGACGTCGTGGTAGTAGGTCGTCATGTCGTCCTCACCGGCGTTCCCGGCCCTGCGCTGCGCCTCGCCCTGGCCGGTGTTGGCCCACCAGTCGGCGGGCGGCTCACCCGGCGAGGGGATCATCGCGCTGACCAGCACCAGGGCGTCGACGGTGAGCCGGCTGCAGATCAGCGGCGCCGTGAAGCCGCCGAACGAGTGGGCGACGACGACGAGACTCCGCCGGTCACCGACGGCGTGGATCACCGTTTCCGCGTAGGTCCAGAGGTCCGCTGACTCGCCCGCCGGCAAGTCCAAGGCCACCATGTCGTGGCCGCGGCTTCGGAGCTCGGCCTCGACGAGGTGCCAATTCCAGGCCCCGTCGCCCGCCGCATGGATCGGCACGAACGTCGCCATCTAGGGTGCGACCGGCATCACACCGCGCAGGAGGGGCTGCATCGGCCTAGCCTGCCATGCCGGTTCAGGCGTCGTGCGCGGAGGTGGCGCAGACTCTCCCGGTCGTGCCGACATCATCCAATCGTCGCCCCGCCCTCCGGTTCGGCATCTCCATCGTCCCGACGGCCGACGCCCACCCGGAGATCGTGGGGCAGGTCCTCGCCGCGGAGCTGGGCGGGCTCGACCTTGTCGGGATCCAGGATCACCCCTATCAGCGCCGGTTCCTCGACACGTTCGCGCTGATCGCCGACCTCCAGGCGAGGACGTCGCGGATCCGCTTCTTCCCCGACGTGGCCAGCCTGCCGATGCGACCGCCGCCGATGCTCGCCAAGGCAGCGGTATCCCTCGACCGCATGAGCGGCGGCCGGTTCGAGCTCGGGATCGGCGCCGGCAACTTCTGGGACGCCGTGGCAGGCATGGGCGGCCCGCGCCGGGTGGTCGGGGAGCGCGGCGATGCCCTCGAGGAAGCCGTGAGGCTGATCCGCTCCGCCTTCGACGTCGGTTCGGAGCGGGCCCTCGTCCGGGGACCCGGACCCTTCTATCCGATCCCGGGCTACCCGGCCGGCCCGCCACCGGCTCACCGCGTCGAGATCTGGATCGGGGCGATGGCGCCGCGGGCCCTCGACCTCATCGGACGCCTTGCCGACGGCTGGATCCCGGGCGCGGGTGTCTCAAGGATCGACGACTTTCCTGCGCTGATCGCCCGGATCGACGACGCGGCGCGGGCGGCCGGTCGGGACGAGAGCGCCATCCGGCGGATCGTCAACCTCAGCGGCACGATCACCGATGGCAGCCGCGGGACCGGCCCACTTGAGGGCCCGACCGAGCATTGGGTCGAGACGCTCGCCGGTTGGGCTCGGACGCTGGGCATCGATACATTCGTGTTCTGGCCGCCGGATAGCGGGACGGCACAGATCGATCGGTTCGCTTCGGACGTCGTCTCCGCCGTGCGTGCCGCGATCGAAAGCGATGGCCGATGAACGTGGCGCGCCCGACAGGATTCGAGCGCGCGGATGCCATAAATATCCGAATCCCGATTGAGGGAGTCGACCTCGGCCAAATCGCCAAAGGCGCCTGATCGCACGTTCCCAGCCCATCATGTGAGGGTGACGGCTCCCGAAGGTTGACGACAGGCGTCACCACGTGTGGATGGTCCCCCCGTTGGCGTCGGGGGATGTCACCCGAGATTATCGACTGCTTCCGGAGCCTGACGTCCTGTGAGCTGCTCGTAGAAGCCCGGTCCGGCAGTCATCGCCCAGGTCGTCGCGAGTCGACCGTCGCGGACTCGGTTGAACATCATCTCGTGCACAACGAGCCGCGAGCCGGTGGGCTCGACGTCGAAGTATCGCCCGGTGTGCGTGGCGGAGACAGTGCAGATGCATGCGACCATTTCGTCATCGGCAACGATCTGGAGGATCTCGGTGTGCTTGTCGGGGAACGCCAATCGGTGGGCATCCATCGTCGGACGTTCGTCCTCAAGCGTCGCGTGATCGCCGGCCTCGCCCTCCGCGCCATACTCGCGCCAGTCGTCGGTGAGGCAGGAAGCAAATGCCTCGATGTCCCCGCGGTCATAGGCCGCCCACGCGCGACGTAGCAGCTCTGCGTTCGGGTGTTCCAAAGATCCCTCCTCTCTCAGCGTTCGCGAATGTCACCCGGACGTCTGGCGGGCGTAGTCCTCGGCGTCGAACCAGCCGAGTGACGCCACGATCCTGTGGTCGGCGTCGAGGTCCCACTCCTCCCACCCGAGACACGAAGCGCACGTCCGCTCGACACATGGGTGCCGGTGAAGGTCCAAGGTAGGCGACGTGGTTGCCAGCCACGCGAATGCCGTCGCAGAGGAGCGGGAGGTCAGGAACATCCGCGAAACAGCCGGCTGCCATCTGGGCCAACCCGTGACGTCCGACCCAGGGCGAGCCGCGATTGGCCGATCCCGAGTTCCAGGCGGCTGTATAGGCATTCTCGATCGTCCTGACAGTCGCGTCATCGAGCGGCATGGTCCCTCCTCGCCAGCCGGCGCAGGACGGACTCGGTCAACGGCTTGGTCATCGACGATGGATAGTAGGAGCATCGAATCGGTCGAGGAGGGGCGTTTGCAACCGCGAGATATCGTCCAGGCAGCAATCGACGCGTACCACGACCACGACTTGGACCGGTGCCTCGGCTATTACTCTCCCGACGTCGTCGTGAAGGATGCCGATGGCAACGTCCTCATGGACGGCGCCGAGGCGGTGCGGGCTCGGTACGCCCGTTCGATGACGGAGCACCCGAATCTCCACTACGACATCCCGAACCGGATCGCGCTGGGCGACTACGTCATCGACGAGGAGCGCGTAACCGGCTTCGCAAGAACCGGCGGGCCCGATCTCGTTCGCGCGGTGCTGGTCTATCGATTCTCGGGCGAGCTGATTCGCGAGATCCTCGTGCTGTCCTGACGCTGATGCCACCTGACGTCTCCTACGCGAGAAGCGGCGACGTCGCGATCGCGTACCAGGTCGTGGGCAGCGGTCCGGTCGACATCGTGTTCGTCCGCGGGATCGCGGGCGACCTGCTCTCGACATGGGATCAACCGCTGCTCGTCCGCCACGTGCAGGGTCTCGCCGAGAGCGGCCGCGTCCTGATGCTCGACAAGCGCGGAACCGGATTGTCCGATCGCGTGCGGGAAGTGCAGTCCCTCGACACCGCCATGGACGACATCCGAGCCGTGATGGACGCAGCCGGATCGGATCGCGCGGTGCTGTGGAGCGGGGCGACGAGCACCGGGTTGGCCGTCCTCTTCGCGGCGACCTACCCGGACCGCTGTGCCGGTCTAGTGCTCTTCGATCCGCGGATCAAGGGTATGCGTGCGGACGACTACCCGTGGGCGGACACACCCGAGCAGTGGCGCACTCGGCTCGCTGAGGTACGGGCCGGCTGGGGAGCCCGAGATTACCTTGAGCGGCTCGCCGCGGAGTGGGCGCCGGAGGTGGCCGAAGACGACGCATTCCGAGACTGGTTCGTGTGGCACATGCGGCGCAGCCTCAGTCCGGGAGCGGCGTTGACGTCGTTCCGAACGGCGATGGACCTCGACGTCAGCGATGTCCTCGCGGCGATTCGCGTCCCGACCCTAGTGATGCCACGACCCGCGAATCCTGGCCCTGGGCAGTTCACCGCTGAGCGGATCCGAAGCGCCGAAGTGGTCGAGTTGCCGCCACTCCGCGGTCTCTACACGTGGGTGGACGACGACGTCCACCGGGCGACCATGGCCGCGACGGCGCGCTTTGTCGCAAAGGTGACCAACCTCGTGATCCCTGACCGGGTCCTGGCAACCGTTCTGTTCACGGACATCGTCGGGTCGACCGAACTTGCCGGCAAGCTGGGCGATGCCGCGTGGCGGGACCTCGTCGGCCGCCACCACGCGATCGTCCGGCGTGAGCTGGCGCGTTATCACGGCCGCGAGCTGGACACCGCGGGCGACGGGTTCTTTGCGGTCTTCGATGGCCCGGCCCGAGCCGTCCAGGCTGCTGCCGCGATCCGCGATCAACTCCACGACATCGGCATCGACGTCCGAGCCGGCTTGCACACCGGCGAATTCGAGATCGGCGACGGCAAGGTTGTGGGGATCGGGGTGTCGATCGGCGCACGGATCTCGGCGCTGGCGGGACCAGGCGAAGTATTGGTATCGAGCACAGTCAAGGACCTGGTTGCCGGTTCTGGCCTGCAATTCGAAGACCGCGGCGAGCACGTGCTCAAGGGCATCGGTGAGCCGTGGCGAGTGCTTGCCCTGAGAACTTGATCGGTCAATCGGGCGGATAGCGCCGCGCACGAGACAAGCAGAAATAGAACAGGGGTTCGGTGCGCGCCCGACAGGATTCGAACCTGCGACCTTCGGCTCCGGAGGCCGACGCTCTATCCACTGAGCTACAGGCGCGAGGCGCCGATCATACCGGCTCGTGCTCGCGTAGACCTTCGGCTTCTGGTTTTACGCTCTGGCTGGAGGCCTCTACCACGCTCGAAGGCGCGAATTGAAGGGGCGAAGAGCGTAAAACTCTCGCCGGCTCGTCCGATGCGCATCAGACGGCCAAGGTCGGCGCGACCCCCGACCTGTCAGACGCCGTGGTCGAGACGGACCTTGAGGCCCCGGATGGATGTGTTAGCGATGTCGTAAGACGGCCAAGCCGATCGCCGGTGACGCAGCCTCGGCGTTATCCATCAGTGAGCGGGATCCGGTAGAGCACCGCATGCCATCCGTCGGGCTTCTCGAAGTGGCCCGCGATCCAGAGTTGCCCCTCGCCTGCGTGAACGCCGCCACTGGCCTGCGGCGACCCGATCCGCGCAACGACGCGATCGGTGGCCGGGTCAATCTGTGCCACCAACTCGCGGCTGCCACGGAGCCAGACGAACCCCGCCCCGACGGTGACATCACCGCCGAAAATGGCTTCTCCGTCCACCGCGATCGTGGCGGTGACCCTGTTCGACGTTGGGTCGACGTGGGACACCGATCCATCGCTTTGATTCATGACCCATACGCCGCCCTCACCCACGGCCAAGAACCGAGGGCCGGCACCGACCTCGATCGCTGACACGACCTGGCCACTGTCAGGGTCAACACGCACGACTCGATCCTCGGACGCGTAGGTGATCCAGATGCCGCCAAGCCCAGCACGCACCGCCGTCCCGCCTTCGGGGACCTCGTAGGTGTTGGTGATGTCGACGTTGTTCGGGTCGATCCGAACGAGCACGCACCCGGAGCAGCCGTCTCCGTCGGCAATCGCCCAGATGCCGCCTTCGCCGGCACCCACGCTTGACTCCCCCTCGGTTGGAACGTCGACCGCGACCCACTTGGTCATCTCGCCGGTCTGGGGGTCGATTCGCGCGACCCCTCGCTCTGCACACGTTGCCGTCCACAGGGCACCGAACCCTGAATCCATGCCGGCGCATGGCGTCTGCGGCACGGCAGCTGAACCCCCGAGTAGGCCGGTTTGAACCTCGTAGAACCCGATGCCTTCGCCGACACCGCTCACCCATGCACGTCCGAAGTCGACGACTATCCAATCAGCGCTCGCCGGGGCGGGGATCGCCTGAGCGCCGAGCTGCGACACGTCTGTGATTTCGGGCAGCTCCGGCTCGATCTCGGGCGAGGGGGACTGCGTGGGCGCGACGGTGGTGCTCGCGCTGGTCTGCCCTGGCCCGGTAGTCGGGCTAGCGCTGCCCGTCACGCCATAGCCGTCGCGACACGCAACCAGCGCGAGCGCCGCGCCCAGCAGCAGCGCTGAGCCCACGATGGGTCGCTTAGGTGAGTTCGTCACAGTCGGACTCTACGGCCGCAGATCCGCCCATTCGATCCGGTCGATGAGGCGACGCGAGTCCGAGCCGTCCGCGGCGATGCTCCAGAGCGAGGTCCGGTCGCCCTTTCTCCAGGTGAAGAGGATCCGTTCGCCATCTGGGGTGAACTCGACGACGTTGAGGCTGTCCGACTCCGGCACATCGAAAAGCGAAGAGTCGGCTCCGGTGGCTACATCCCGCACAAGGAGCTCGGTCTCCGTGGCCCGCTCGAAGGCAACGAGCTTGCCGTCGGGCGACCATGCCAGCGACCAGTACTCTGTCGGACCCACCTTCTGGGAGTCGGGCTCGTTGGCCGCTTCCAGGACGAGCGTTCCTTCTTCGACTGCGCCGTGCAGTGACCCATCGGGCGAGTACGCGCAACAGCCGGTGTAGAACCCGCTCTCGTCGGAGGGTGTGATGTCCCCGCCATCGAGAGGCACTCGAACGCCAGGGAGCAGGATGGACGAGCCATCTCGCGACCACGCCGGTGAGAAGTCCCCGTCGGGCCACAATGCCGACGGTACGGTGAGGGCCGCCAGACGTGTGCCGTTGAGGCCGTAGACGAGGATCGTGCCGTCCTGGCCATCCTCGAGCATCCACGTTTCCAGGACCGCGACGCGCGTGGACTCGGGCGACCACGAGATGGCCCATCCCTCGCCCGGGAAGGAGGCGATGGCATGGCCCTTCGCATCGCTGATGAAGACGGTTCCCCACCCATTGGGCGGGAGGGCGCAGGGCCGCCAGTCCCAGTAGGCGAGGTATCGACCGTCAGGGGACCACGCCGTTCCGTTAACACCGTAGCGCGTTCGCACCTCGCCCGGGGCGCACCCGGTCGAGCCCTCGGGTTCGCCGTCCGTGATCATGACCGGATGCGAGCCGTCTGCGTCCGCCAGGAAGACATCTCCATCGACGCCGTAGGCAAGGGCTTTCAGGCCCGCGGACGGAGTCCCGTTGGGCGACGGATCAGGCGAAGCTGTCGGCGATGGGTTAACCGCGACAACGGGTTGGCGCTGCCAGACCTGGATCGGCACCCTTGGGGCATCGTCGGCAAAGTCATAGGCGCCGATGCCATTCACCTCGGCGAGAACCAAGGCTGGCGCGTCCGTATCGGTCGGGACCGCGACGACCAGCGTCCTTTCGGAGTCCTCGGTCGGATTCGTCCACGCCACGTACAGCAGGTACGTACCGTCGGGCGACCAGGTGACGCGCCAGGGCCACAGCTCCAGGCTCGATCCGTCGGCAGTCGTCACCTCGTGGGGCATCACGACTTCCTTGGCGGGCCCGGTCTGCTCGGATCGGTCGCCTGCCCTCACCAGGACGGCCTCGTGCCGCTCGCCGCCCGTGCCCGCCGACCGCTGGTACACGATCGTCTCGCCGTCCGGCGACCAGACAGGTCCGGCGCCGTGGAACCCGTGGTAGGCACCGACCAAAACCTCCTGCTGGCCACTGTCCACGTCGAGGACCCTTAGCCCGCCAAGGCTGTCGTACGCGGCCTCAGAGGCCGGGTCCGCTCCGCGCCCGACATAGGCGATGCGCCCGCCGTCCGGCGACCAGGTGAGCGAAGTGGCGCCCAGCGTCTCGCCGAACGTGCGGAGGGTTCCGGCGGACAGCTCGTACAAGTGGATCTGGCCATCCCGTAGCCCGCCGGAGCTGACGTCGACCCCGCCGGCAATGGCCAGCATCGAGCCGTCGGGCGACCATTCGAGGTCCGTCGCCA
>CAVSKS010000011.1:0-315891 GCA_963728605.1 uncultured Chloroflexia bacterium
CGCCCGTCGAGGGCCTGCGGGTCGTCGGGGCCGCGGCCGCGTCCGAGGAAGCGCGCCCGGTCGGTCTCCCATTCCACGGCACCCTGCGTCCGGCCCTCGAGGCTCAGCACGTGAACCGCCCAGGCTCCGGCTCGTCGCGCGCGCGCGGCCGCCGGTCGGCAGAGCAGCGCCGCGCTCTCGGGAAGGTACTCGGTCTCGCACGAAGAGCTTGCCGAACGCGGGGTGGGCGAGGTCGTCGGCGGGCGGGGCGAGGACGATCTCGGCGTAGCTCGTCACCTCGATCTCGCGCGGGCGGTCGCTGTGGTTGGTCACCGCCAGCCGCCGCACCTCGACGTCGTCCTCGGTGGAGACCGCGATGTCGAGCTGGGTGGCGATGTCGTCGTCGCGGCGCCGGAACGTCGCCTTCTCGGCGAGGAACGTCACCACGTAGTCCTCCGGCTCCTTGCCGCGTGGGGTGGAAGGTGGCCGACCAGACCGCGCCGCTGCGCACGTCGCGCAGGTAGAGGAACTGGCTGCCCGGGGTCGCGGGTCGCGATCCTCGCGGTGCCGCGTGACCGCGCGGCCGCGGCAGAAGCTGGCGCCGCCGCCCGCGTTGGTGACACGGCGGTGTAGTTGCCGTTGGACAGGAACTGCGCGTGCGGGAACGCGCGTGTGCGGCGAGCGGAAGCGGCGGACGCGCCGGGCGCGGGCAGCGGGCCGGCGACGCGCGTCTCCTCGACCGGCCGCGGCTGCGGTGATCGGCGCCTGGCGCGGCACGCGCTCCTGCAGCAGCAGCTCGGTGGCCTGCACGCGCGGGTCGGCGTGGAAGCGCTCACCATCCGGTCGCCGAGGAGCGCGTTGGCCAGCGACGACCAGCGTCATGCCCTGGTGATGGGCCATGTACGCGCGCACCACGGTCCCCGGCGGCCGGCTTCGATCGCGCCGGCGGCGTCGCTCGGGCTTCGCCGTGCGTGTAGTCGATGGACTCGTAGTAGCCGTACGCGCCGTCGAGGCCCTGCGCGGCCAGCCGCCGCAGGTTGCGCGCGGCCGCGGCGGGGTCGAGCATGGCGGCGAGGGCGGTGGCGTAGGGGGCGACCACCAGCTCGTCGCCCAGGCCGCGCTTCAGCCCGAGCCCGGGGACGCCGAAGGCCTTGTACTGATAGGTGTCGTGCCGGTCCACGACGTTGTAGGCGGACTCCGAGATGCCCCAGGGCACGCCGCGATCCGCCGCGTACTCGATCTGCCGCCGCACGGCCATCCGGCAGGACTGGTCGAGCAGCGTGTCCGGATAGCTCTTCATGAAGAGCAGCGGCATCAGGTACTCGAACAGCGTCGCGCTCCACGACAGCAGCGTCGGCGTGCCGTCGCACGCTGGTGACGAGCCGCCCGAGGTGGAACCAGTGCGTCTCGGGCAGGTCGCCCTTGGCGATGGCGATGAAGCTGGCCAGCCGCGCCTCCGAGGCGAGCAGGTCGTAGTACGAAGGATCGAGGCGGCCCGGCCCCTCGGCGTCGGCGAGGCGGTAGCCGATGGAGAGGATGCGGCGCTGCGGGTCGTAGAGGAAGCGGAAGTTCATGCCGTCCGCGAACGCGGCCGCGCGCGCCGCGCCAAGCGTCGCGAGCCCCGCCTGCCGCAGGCCTTCCGCCAGCGTCATGAGCGCGCCGGCGAGGTTGCCGCTGTCGACGGTGGACACGTAGGCGGCAGCAGCGGCGCCAGGTTCTGCGTGTCGTACCAGTTGAGCAGATGGCCTTCGAAGCGCTCGAGGCCCTCCATGGTGGTCGAGCGTGGCGTCGACCTCGGGACTCGAGCTCGTCGCGTCGTCGATGAAGCCGAGGTCGTGGGCGGCGAGCGTCGCGAGCAGGCCCATGCCGATGTTGGTGGGCGACGTGCGGTGCGCGATCCGCGGCTCCGGGACTCTCCTGGAAGTTGTCCGGCGGCAGGCCGTGGTCCTCGGCGCCCATGAAGGTCTCGAAGTAGCGCCAGGTCTTGCGCGCGATCGTCGCCGAGGATACTGCGCGGTCCTCGTCGTCGAGCTCGGCGCGGCTGCGGACGACGGGCCGGCTGAGCGCGTAGGCGACGAGCGGCGCGGCCGCCCACAGCAGCCAGCGATGGGCAGCGGCGACGGGCAGCGCGCGCCGGGCGCAGGAGCGCGACCAGGAGCGAGGCCGACGGCAGAGCGATCGCGGGCTCGCGATCATCTCGGCCAGGAAGAGCCGCGCGCCGCTCCGCGCGGCAGCGCCCGCGGCGCGGGCCGCGCTGGCCGCGGCCGTCTCCCACTCCAGCAGCCGGCGCTGCGTCGACGCCGAGGCGGACGAGCGTGAGCGCGATCGCGTGGACATCTCGCAGGCCTGGTTGGCCAGGAACGTGAGCTGCAGGCGACCTGCGCAGCGCCGTCTTCAGATCCTCCCAGAGCCCGCGCAGGAACACGCGCCACGGCTGCTGCGGCCGCGGGCCCGCGAGCGGCGTCCAGCAGCGAGCGGATAGACGGGGAACGGCGAGCGCGGCCAAGATCGCGGCCGTCCACACCGCGCGGGCTGCCGGGCAGGACCGTCCAGGCCGAGAGGAGCAGGGCGACGCGTCGCCGGCGGCACCAGGCTGCGCCGCAGGTTGTCGAAGATCTTCCAGCGCGAGATGAGCGGCAGGCGGTTGCGCGCGAGCCCGGCGCGCGACGGCACGAACGGGAAGAGCCAGCGCAGGATCTGCCAGTCGCCGCGCACCCAGCGGTGCTGCCGCCGCGCGTGGGCGAGGACGCTCGCCGGATAGTCGTCCACGACCTCCACGTCGGTGACGAGCGCCGTGCGCGCGTAGACGCCCTCGAAGAGGTCGTGCGACAGCAGCGCGTTCTCGGGCACCCGCCCGTCGAGCGCGGCCATGAACGCGTCGACGTCGTAGAGCCCCTTGCCGGTGAAGATGCCCTCGCCGAACAGGTCCTGGTACGTGTCCGACACCGCGGTCGTGTAGGGGTCGACGCCGGTGTGGCCGGCGTAGAGGCGCGCGAAGAGCGAGCCGGCGGCGCTGGCCATCGTCACGCTGACGCGCGGCTGCAGGATCCCGTAGCCCTCGGTGACGCGGCCCAGCGCGCGCGTCGAAGTGCGGGCGGTTCAGCGGGTGGGCGATGATGCCGATGAGCTTCTTCGCGGCGTCGCGCGGCAGCCGCGTGTCGGAGTCGAGCGTGAGGCAGTAGCGGACGCTCGGGCAGGATCTCGGCGTCGCCGACCTGCACGGTGAAGCTCGTGTCCGTGGCGCCGCGCAGCAGGCGGTTGAACTCCTCGAGCTTGCCGCGCTTGCGCTCCCAGCCCATCCACGACGTCTTCGCTCGGGTTCCACTGGCGCGCGCGATGGAAGAGGTAGAAGCGGTCGGCGTGCTCGCGCCGAGCGCGCGTTCAGCGCCTCGATCCCGGCCCGCGCCGCGTCGAGGATCGCCTCGTCCTCCGGCATGTCGCGCGCGGGCGCGTCGGCGAAGTCGCTCGAGGATCGCGAAGTGGATGTGCGGATCGAGGTTTCCGAGGGCCAGGACCTCGAGGTGCTCGAGCAGCTCGGTCGACCGCCGGCCACGCTGGTGAGCAGCGTGGGGACGACGACCATCGTGCGCGCGCTCGTCGGGGATCCCGGCCGCGAACTCGAGGCGCGGGAGCCGCCGCGGCGGCGACCAGCGCGCGGCCAGCCGCTGGACGAAGGCGATCGCCAGGTCGCTGGCCGGCAGCAGCAGCAGCAGCGCGACGCCGGCCGATCGCACGGCGGTGCGCCGCTGGCCGCGGAGCGTAGGCCAGCCCGAGGCGCGAGCAGCAGCGCCGTCACGAGGCGCGATCGAGCCGAGGTAGACGGCGGTCGCGTGGCGCGAAGACGAAGCGCCGCAGCGCGTCGGCCGAGGCGCGGACGATAGGCGAGGTCGGTCTCGAGGTCGGGCCGGCCCTTGCCGATGAGGTGGTGGCCGACGTGGGCGGCGCGATCGCGCGGCCGCGCCGCTCTCCGCGGCCTGGCGCGCGCTCTCGACCGCGCGCAGGGCCACCCGCAGCTGCGCCTCGCCGGTGGGCTCGGCCAGCTCCTCCACCGCCTGGCGGTAGCGGTCGCGGCTCAGGAAGTCCATGCGCGCGTAGGCGCCGGCGGGATCGCGCTGCAGCACGCGCTCGACGAGGCTGACCGCCTCGAAGTACTGGCTCCAGTCGAGGGTCGAGCACAGGCGGAGGCTGGTGATCACGTTGGCCACCGAGACCTGGGCCGCCGCCTGGCGCTGGTGCTCGCTGCGGATCGCGTCCTCGGAGGTCGTCTGCTGCGGCGGCGAGGTGCGTCGTCGACGGCGGCGCGCACGGCGGCCAGCCGCGGCCCGTACTCGCGCAGGCGCTGCAGGAGCTGGACGACGTAGGCGGCGTGCAGGTGCGTCGGCAGCGGCGGCGGCGCGCCCTGCGCCGGCGGCGTCGATCCGCGCGACGTAGGCGTCGGCGGCGCGGCGCGCCGCGCGCGCCTCGAGCGTCTCCTCGGCCAGCCGCCGCAGGTTCTCGATGAGGGCCAGCTTCAGCATGCTCGGCCAGGCCCACAGCTCGCCGATGGTCAGCGGCGCCACCGCCTGGTAGCTGTTCATGAAGCGCACGAGCTGCTGGCGGTCGAGGCGGCTGTCGCTGTGGCGGATGAGCTCCACCGCCATCGCGTAGACGCGGGCGTCGCCGGCCAGCTCGCGCAGGGCGAGCTTGGGCAGCTCGCGGTAGTAGCCGCGCGGGAGGTTCCGGCGCACGTCGAGGATCTCGGACGCGACGAGGTGGAAGTTGTCGAGCAGCCACTCCGCGGCCGGGGTGACGAACTCGCCCCGGTGGACGTCGTCGGCCAGGGTGACGGTACGCCTCGCGCAGCACGCGCGCGTTGTCGTCGAAGCGCGGCAAGACGTTCGCGAGCCGCGCGCCGGGGGTTGGGGTCGAGGGTGAAGCGGGCGGCGAGGGCCCTGGCCCGCTCCTCCAGCCGCTCGATGCTCAGCAGCTCGTCGCGCAGCGGCTTCTCGGCCGCCGGCGGCGGGCGGCTGCGCAGCAGGCCGGAGCTCCAGCTACGCGATGCGGGCATCCGTTAGAGGAGCGGCGGCTCCGGTGGGATCGCAGCCGCCTGGGCCGGCGTCAGCCGCGAGCGGTCGCAATGGCCGCGGCGGGTGCTGCACGCGGTGTAGTTGCGCAGCCGCTCGGCGCTGCTCATGGCCTGGGCGTCGGAGGGGCTGAGCAGCGCATAGTCGCAGCTGTCCCGGCCCGCGGTGCAGTCAGCCAGGTTGCGCGTGCGCAGCTCGGCGAGCACGGCGGCGGCTTCCTGGACGCTGAGCTTGGAGCGATCGCACGCATTCCAGCCGTTCCTGCAATTGGAGACGTTGCGCTCGCGCTCGGCCAGCGCGACGTTCTTCGCCTCCTGCGGCGTCAGCTTCGAGTAGTCGCAGGCGCCGAAGCCGTCCGTGCAGCGTGAGACCAGCTGCTGCCGGCTCGCGGCCGCGACCTCCGTGGCCTCCGCGCCGGTCAACTCGGATTTCACGCAGGAGGCACGGCCGTACTTGCAGTCGTCGAGTTGCCGCTGATGCAGGGCGGCGGCCACTTCACGGGCCTCCAGCCGCGTGAGCTGGGCGCTCTCGCAGGGGGTGAAGCCGTTGGTGCAGTTCAACACGTTGCGATCGTGGAGGGCGACGGCCACCGCGATCGCCTCGGGCTCGCTCAGGCTGGCGCGGTCGCAGGACGCGTCGCGGTTCCTGCAATTCCCCACGTTGCGCGCATGCGCGGCGGCGGCCACTTCGGTCGCTTGCGCCGGCGTCAGCAGCGCGCTCGCGCAGGCCGTACGGCCGGTCTTGCAGGCCGCCAGGTTCGCGGCGAGATCGGGAGCTTGCGCGGATGCGAGAACGGGCGCGCAGCAGAGGCAGAGCGCCGCCCCAGCCCACCGCACGTTCGTCCAGGTGTTCGACATGTATGGCTTCATGAACGCCTCCTCCCGGCCTTTCCCGCTAGCTGGCGACGGCGCGCTGGTCCCACTCATCCGCGCGGCACACTCGGACTTGACCCGGCCTGATCGACCGAAAACCGCGGTTGATGTAGGCGCCGCAGTCCCAGGGGCACGGGCCGGAGAAGCCGCCGGTCCCCTTGAACGTCGGCGAGGGCTGCCCCGTCGCGACGATCCCCTTCTTGCACTTGTCGCATTTCCACCGACCCACTTCCTGGTCCGCCATGGCTCACCTCACCGAAGTGGTCGGGATTTCGTCTCGGGGACGCGGGTCCTCAGTTGGTCCCTCATGGATGCTAGCGACCGGGCGACGCTTCTGTTCAGATAGCGCTCACTCCGGAATAAAGCGAGCTTTCTCCTTGTGTTGGCGGGATCTCTCGCGTACTGTCATAGCTGTCACTCAGTTTTCCTGAGCGCTGTCGAACCAGACGTTCCATCTCCCGACAGCTCACCAAAGCAACACTTCATTCGGCCGAAGGAGGCTCCATGAGGGACTTCGTGTCGGGAATCAATGCCGGTGCTGATGTCCGTTGTCGCTCGTGATGGTGACCGGCATCCTGGCTCGCCGACGTTTCCCTGGACCGCATTCATCTTCGTGAGCGCGGCCGCGTCGTTCGCGCTCTGGTATGACTCCCCTCGGCGCCTCTCCCGCTCCATCGCGCGGCTGCTGCGGGGTCGAGGGCGCCGGGCCGGTGCGCGCCGTCGCGCACGGCGCGTGGCGTCTCTCCGGCTCACAAAGCAGTCCTCTGATCGAAAGGAGACAAGACATGAAAGTACGTCCGCTTCACGACCGCCTGCTGGTCCGCCGCATCGAGGAGAAGGAGACCGCCAAGGGCGGGATCATCATCCCCGACACGGCCAAGGAGAAGCCCCAGGAGGGCGAGGTCCTGGCCGTCGGCAACGGCAAGGTCCTCGAGAACGGGACCAAGGTCGCCCTCGACGTCAAGGTCGGGCGACAAGATCCTGTTCGGCAAGTACTCCGGGACCGAGATCAAGATCGACGGCGAGGAAGTCCTGATCCTCCGCGAGGACGAAGTCCTGGCCGTGCTCGGCGTAGTCGTTCCAAGAACACTGCAGGAAGTAGGCAAGACACATGGCGAAGCAGATCACGTACGGCGACGAGTCCCGGCAGGCGATCCTGCGCGGCGTCAACCGCCTGGCGGACGCGGTCAAGGTGACGCTCGGCCCCAAGGGCCGCAACGTCGTCCTCGACAAGAAGTTCGGCTCGCCGCTCATCACCAAGGACGGCGTGACGGTGGCCAAGGAGATCGAGCTCAAGGAGCCCCTCGAGAACATGGGCGCGCAGATGGTGAAGGAGGTCGCGAGCAAGACCTCCGACGTGGCCGGCGACGGCACCACCACCGCGACCGTGCTGGCCCAGGCGATCTACCGCGAGGGCAGCAAGAACGTGACCGCCGGCGCGAACCCGATGGAGCTGAAGCGCGGCATCGAGAAGGCGGTGGCGGCCGTGACCGAGGAGCTGAAGAAGCTCAGCAAGCCGGTCAAGGGCAAGATGATCGCCCAGGTGGGCACCATCTCCGCCAACAACGACGAGACGATCGGCAACATCATCGCCGAGGCGATGGAGAAGGTCGGCAAGGACGGCGTCATCACCGTCGAGGAGGCGAAGTCGCATGGAGACGTCGCTCGAGGTGGTCGAGGGCATGCAGTTCGACCGCGGCTACCTCTCGCCCTACTTCGTGACCGACCCCGAGCGGATGGAGTGCGTGCTCGAGAACGCCCTCGTCCTGATCCACGAGAAGAAGATCTCGAGCATGAAGGACCTGCTGCCCGTGCTGGAGCAGGTCGCGCAAGCTCGGCCAGCCGCTGCTGATCATCGCCGAGGACCTCGAGGGCGAGGCGCTGGCCACGCTGGTCGTGAACAAGCTGCGCGGCACGCTGCACGTGGCCGCGGTCAAGGCGCCGGGCTTCGGCGACCGCCGCAAGGCCATGCTCGAGGACATCGCGATCCTCACCGGCGGCAAGGCCATCACCGAGGACCTCGGCATCAAGCTCGAGAACGTCAAGCTCGAGGACCTGGGCAGGGCCAAGAAGATCACCATCGACAAGGACAACACCACCATCGTCGAGGGCGCCGGCAAGAAGAAGGACATCGAGGGCCGGGTCAAGCAGATCCGCGCGCAGATCGAGGAGACGACCTCCGACTACGACCGCGAGAAGCTGCAGGAGCGGCTGGCCAAGCTGGTCGGCGGCGTGGCGGTGATCAAGGTCGGCGCCGCGACCGAGACCGAGATGAAGGAGAAGAAGGCCCGCGTCGAGGACGCGATGCACGCGACCAAGGCGGCGGTCGAGGAGGGCATCGTGCCCGGCGGCGGCGTCGCCCTGCTGCGCTGCATCAAGGCCGTCGAGGCCGTCAAGGCCGAGCGGCGACGAGGCCGTGGGCGTCAGCATCATCCGGCGCGCGCTCGAGGAGCCGCTGCGCCAGATCGCGCGCCAACGCCGGCCACGAGGGCGCCGTGGTCGTGGGCAAGGTGCGCGAGCTGAAGGCGCGACGAGGGCTTCAACGCCCTGACCGAGAAGTACGAGAACCTGGTCGAGGCCGGCGTCATCGACCCGACCAAGGTGGTCCGCTCCGCGCTGCAGAACGCGGCGTCGATCGCGTCGCTGCTGCTCACCACCGAGGCGATCATCTGCGAGATCCCCGAGGAGAAGGCGACAAGGGCCGGCCGCGGGATGCCCGGCGGCGGGATGTACTGATGAACGCGAGAAACCTGTTGTTGCTGCCCGCGGTGCTCGTGCTCGCGGCCGCGGCGCAGTCGGCGTCGGCGGAGATGCCGGTACGGGACCGCCGGGCCGGCCGCTCGAGGGCCATCGCTATGCAAAGCTGCGCGGCCTGGCCCAGCATCTCGACCAGACCGCGAAGGGCGCGCTCGAGGGCACGGACGACGAGACGCGACGCGGGACGTCCTCCGCGGCGCGCCTGCTGTCGTCGGTGCTCTCGTTCGCGCGCGACGCGCACGATTTCCGCGTCCTGCTGGACGACTACAAGGCGCTGCCCTTCGAGGTGCCCGCGCACGTCGCGGGGCTGACCACGTCGGCGCAAGGGGTCAACCAGAGCATCCGCGCCGCCCGCGGCATGGAGAGTACCCATCAGGACTGGCAGTCGATCGTGGACGTGCTCGAGCGCATGCGGCTGCTGCTGACCGGAAGCGACGTGGCGGTGCCGGCGCCGCACGTGGTCGCGGCCCTGTCGGGGTTGCGGCTGCAGGAGTTCCAGGGGCTGGCGGCCGAGCTCGCGACCAGCGCCAACCGGGCGCACGAGAGCGCGAAGCGCGACGTGGGCGAATATCCCGGCCGGGGCCCGCAGTTCCTCGGCGAGCTCTACCACTTCGCCGTCCAGATCCGCGGCCTGGGCCAGAAGTCGCGCCGCCGAGATCAACCCGCAGAAGATCGGACCGCTCGTCGACGCGCTGCTCGAGGATGCCCGGCAGGCGGATCGCCGAATGCGCGACGCCCAGGTGTTCCGCGCGGCCTGGGACGACTCCGGCCGGAGCATCACCATCCTGCACCGGATGGCCAGCCTGGTGCGGTCATGATCATCCCTACGGCCGACGGCACGCCGTGGGCCGCGCCGGCGAACGCGTCCAACGGCGTGCAGCTGAGCGCGTTCCACATCGTGGCGTTGACCTTCCTGCGCGCGCGCGAGCTGCAGGCCGGCGCGCGGCCGCGCGTGGAGTCCGTCAGCCAGCGGCCGACGCGGGTGGCGCTGTTCGAGGTGCTTTCGGACGCGGTCTCGTGGAGCGTGTCGGAGGCGCCCCCGCCCGTCGGAGACCAGCCGCGCACCGACAACGTGCCGCCGCCGCCTGATGTGCCGCGGCGCGTGGCCGGGGCGCGCAAGCCCACGCTCCTGGGGCTCTGAGACGCGGGGCCGCCCCGGTAACGCTGCAATGAGCCGGATGCTCCGACTCGTTGCGTTCGTCGCGACCGCGGTCGCCTCATCGATCGTGCCCGGCGCGGCGGCGCAAGAGGAGGCCGCCACGCCGCCCATTTCCATGGAAGCGTTTCACGTCGATGCCGCCACCAGAGCCCTGACGGCGCTCGAGTCCACGAAGGCCAAGGAACATAAACGAGGCCGCTTCTTGTACTGCTACCTCGAGGGCGCTTCCTCGCCGGTGACGTTTCGGCACGATGAGCCGGTGGCATTTGCGTACCGCATGGACGGTTCGCCGGGCGAGATCGAACGCATTCGGAAATTGGCCGTACAGGATTCCTCCAGCAAGTCCCACAAGCTCGACTATCGCCTGGAGTTCCTCTCCGTCAGCGAGGACGGGCGGCGGTACGGAACCGGGAAATTCGTGCCCGAGGGACCGCGAGCTCTACGGGGACGTCGTCACCGGCGTCAATCCCAAGAAACCGAAAGAGGTCGGGCAGTCACGCCTGCTAAGACCCCACGCGCCACTGGGCCCAGGAGAGTACGCGCTGGTCCATGGCGGGATGGTGTGGGAGGCACCGTACGGCGGGAGCGCGATATGCAGCCCGTTCAACGCGTCGGCCTTCCGCATCGTCGCGGGCGCGCCGGTCACGCGAGCGCCATCGCCGCCGTCAGCGACGTCGCCCCTGACCCAGGGCGCCCCGCCGAGCTCGACGTCGGAGATCGAGCGGCTGCGGCGCGCGGCCGGGCAGGGGGACGCAGCCGCACAGGGCAATCTCGGTCATCTCCATTTTCTTGGCAATGGCGTACTGCAGGACTACGTGGAAGCTCACAAGTGGCTCAATCTCCCCGCCACCGTGTCCGAGGGGGCCGACCGGAAGCGATGGGTCGAGTTGCGCGACAAGGTGGTGGCGCTCATGACTCCTGTCGAACGCGCCGAGGCACAGAGGCGGGCGGCGGAGTGGGTGGAAGCGTTCCAGCGCGGAAAAGCGATAGAGACGCTCTTCCTGGGCCCTCTAGCGGGCCCGCGCCAGCTCCGTGACGACGTCGTAGTGGAAGCGCACGAAGCGGAATAGCTCGCTCTCCAGCAGCCGCTCCTGGTCGCTATGGGCGCCGAAGCCCTTCGGCCCGTCCTCGATGTCGAGCGCGGGGCCGATGCCGTAGCACTGCACGACCGATTCCTGAGCGGCATGTGAGCGCTTTTGAACATACGGGCTGGACCTGAGCACCTATCGTGCCGGACATGCCCAACGAAGTTTTTCGTTTCATTCTGACGCGGCCCGTTCAGGCCTGGCTTCGGGCAGCGACGTCAAGTCGTCCTTCAAACCCTACGCGCGCACTGGCCAATCCTCTTTCACCAAGGCCGTACAAGCCGCCAAGAATCGGGAAGAGCTCGCGCGGATCGCGACGGCGCAGCTGAAGATCCGTGCGGTCGTCGATAAGAAGGGTGCTGTGGGATCCTTCATCGGCAGGCTCGATGACCGGCTTCGCTCGGCATCGCATACCACGGCGGCCAACCTGCGCGAGGTCGTCAGTGCTCTGGCCTCCGAGGCCGGACTGCACGACGTCACTGACAAGGCCAGCCAGGCGGCGCTGCTTTCATGGACCAGCGACCTGGCAGACGGCCTTTTCGCAGTGCCCTCACCGGCCAACACCTCGACGAATCGTGCACCGGACAGAGTTCGCCTGTTGCGCGCGGAAATCGTTCACCGGTCACTCTCCGGAGAAAAGCTGTCCGGCGCAGAGCTTGCCAGGGCGTTGCGCGCGCAGCCGATCCTTCCTACCGTGGACCTGCCGAAGACACCCGCTCCCGAGACTCCCGAGAAACCGAAGGACTCGCTGAAGCTGAGAGATCCGGAGGAGGCGAGGGCTTCGCTCAAGGCCATCACAGGCAGCATCGAAGAGCTGCGCGGTCTGCTACGCGAGCAGTCCTTGACGGATGAACACCGGCGCCCCCCTCAGTCTGAAGCCGCGCCAAAGGGCTTCTTTCCCTGGAGCAAGCAGCCCGCGATCGTGCGTTCGACACCGCGGGAACAATGGCGCGATCGGCTGACCCCCGCAGCGAAGCAGGCACTCATAGCGTCTCGCGTCTTCATTGATGTTATCGAGCTTGATGACGCGATCCGATTGCTCGAGAGCTTCTCGTACAGGAACGGATATCCGTGCAGCCTCCTCCGCGAGCAAGGATGAGGCGCAGCGCATTGGGTGGGGATCGGAAGCGGTCTCGGTCCCACCTATCAAGGACTGTCTTATGGGCCGTCGCTAGACGGCCTGCCAGATCGGGGCGGCAACATCCCCGTGTTTGTCCCTGTCGTTGGATGCCGATCCTAGAGTCGTCCGGGATGTGGTCGAGCTCGGTCGCCATCGACCGGAGTTCGCCCGCGTCGCCTGTCAGTCAACATCTCGCCGCGCGAACTCCGCCGATCCGACCTGATCGACTCGATCGTTGCCACGTGCGCCGCGACAGGTCTCCCCCTGGGCGACCTGCGGGTCGAGATCACCGAAGGCCTGCAACTCGACGACGCGGGCTCAATCGCCGGGTCATCGAACTCCGGGACCGCGGTGTCCGGGTGTCGATCGATGACTTCGGGACGGGCTCCTCGTCCCTGGCATCGTTCCGGAACATGCCAATCGATGGCCTGAAGCTCGACCGGATGTTCGTGTCGGCACTGGGCAAGGCCCGCGAGGAGACCGCCATCGTCACGGCGGCGATCGGATTCGGTGATGCCCTCGGCGTCGCCGTGACCGGCGAAGGGATCGAGACGGCCGAACAGCTCGCGCTCCTTCGAAAGCTCGGCTGCCGCTTCGGACAGGGCTTTCTCATCTCCCGGCCGACGTCGATCGACGCAGTTCGCGCGATGCAGGCGCCATTCGATCTGCCGACCCGGCCGTCGGCCGCGGGTCGAACAACAGCCGCCTGAAGGCGCAGAGCGGCGGGCGGTTCGCCACGCCATCTACCGGGTGTACCCTCTGCGCTCCTGCAACTGACCACGAGGGCCACCGCGATGCAATTCGGCTTCACGCTCAAGCCCGATCACTCGATCGAGCGGACGCTGGCCCTGACCCGCCAGGCGGAGAACGCCGGCTTCGAGTACGGCTGGCTGTTCGACTCCCACGTCCTGTGGCGCGAGCCGTACGTGCTCCTGACGCTGATGGCCGGGGCCACGGAACGGATGCGCCTGGGCACATGCGTCACCAACCCCGCCACCCGCGAGCCTTCCGTCACCGCTTCCGCGCTTGCGGTGCTCAACGAGATCAGCGGCGGCCGGATGGACCTGGGCATCGGGCGGGGCGATTCGGCGCGCCGGGTCCTGGGCAAGCCGCCGACGACGATGGCGACCCTCGAAGAGGCGATCACCGTCATCAAGGACCTCGTCGAGGGCAAGGCGATCGAGTACGAGGGCACGGAGCTCAAGCTGCCGTGGACGGGGAAGTACCCGCTCCCCGTGTGGGTCGCCGGCTACGGACCGATGGCCCTGGCGATGACCGGTCGGGTCGCCGACGGGGTCATCCTCCAGCTCGCCGACCCCGACCTGATCCGCTGGTTCGTCGGCCAGGTCCGGGAGGCCGAGGCGGCCGCGGGCCGGGCACCCGGCTCGGTCAAGGTCCAGGCGGCCGCGCCGGCGCATGTCGGTGACCGGGAGCTGTGCCGGGAGCGGACGCGATGGTTCCCGGCGCTCGTGTCGAACCACGTCGTCGACCTGGTCAACAAGTATCCGCGCGAGGAGCTGCCCGAATCGCTCACCGGCTACGTTCGCGACCGGACCGGCTACGACTACCTCCATCACGCCGAGGTTGGGTCAACCAACGCCGGCTTCGTGGGCGACGAGGTGACGGACCGCTTCTGCGTCCTCGGCTCGGTCGAGGATCACCTGCGCAAGCTGCGCGAACTGGCCGATGCGGGCGTCGACCAGTTCAACATCTACCTCATGAACGGCGACGAGGAGGCGGTCCTCGAGGTGTACGGCCGCGAGATCGTGCCGGCTCTCCGCGATGTGGCAGCTTCGCTGAGCTGACCCAGTGACGCCGGGCCAAGGGGCCCGGCGCCACGGACGACTTGCTTGAACGCGGAGTCGTCACGGCATCGGCAGCTCGTCGATGAAATTGATGCTGTCGAGAACGCTCGCTGCGACGTTACCGTCGGCATCGTCGGCCTCGAACACGATGGTCGCGCCATCGACCTCGGTCACCACGAACGTCTCGGCCTGGCCGATCTCGAGCGTGATGCCATCGACCTGCCAGGCGTGCGGTGTCCAGATCAGAACAGCGCCCTCGGCGCAGGCGCCGGCGGCCAGGCCATCACGGGTCGTCACGTCGACCTGCACGGCTCGGCGACCGTCGATGAGCCGCTCCGTCGTCCCGCTGACCGCCAGCTCGGGCGACGCGCTCAGATGCGCCACGAACGGATCGATGCCCGGCTCGAGATCGACGCGTCCGCCGGCCTCGTCGCACGGGTCGACGAACCCGTCCGGATCCTTCCAGGCGTGCAGCCCCGACCCATCGCGGCCGTCGACGGCGATCGCGTCGCCGAGTCCGTTCGCGAGCCCGTCGTACTGGGCGGCCGGCAGCGTGAACTCGAAGAACGGCGTGAAGGCGGCGGCGATGCCGGTGCCACCTTCGCTATCGCCGATCCCAGAGCGAATCCAGGTGCCGGGCACCACGGCTTCGCGAGCGGCGCAGGCGTCGGCGATCAGCTCGAGGACGAGGACGTCGTCCGAGGGCTTGGACCATCGATAGCGCCCGACGTCCCGATCCTGGCAGCCGCCGGGTGACGGCCGAGAGACGAGACGGAGGACGCCCGGTTCGACCTCGTCCGCCCGCGCCTCCTGCGGGAAGCTGTTGTGCAGCCCGAGGTCGAGGGCGAAGCCGGGTTCGGCCGGGTTCTCCTTGCCGTCCATGAAGGTGATCCCGGATGTCGCGGCCTGGGTGATGCCTGGCGCCTCGCGGAGCGGGGCGATCCAGCTTCCGAGGATCGCCGCCGGCACGGGGCCGGGGGTCGCCACGGTCGATGGCGACGCAGCGCTGGACGGCGTCGGCGAGGGCAAGATCGACGGCGGTGGTGTCGGGGACGGCCGACCGCCCGGCAAGAAGACCGCGGCCCCGACCGCGAGGAGCGTCAGGCCGGTCGCTACGGCCAGGATCCGAATTCGATTCATGGAAGTTGGTCTCCACAGCGGCCACCACCGCGGTCGGCGCACCTGGGACTCGGTTTCGATCGCCTCGAGGACAGCTTCGACCGTGCGGTCCGGCGCCTCCTGCGGACCCAGCTCGAGCCATGCCCGAGCGATCCGATCGAAGTCGCGTTCCCTGGTCATGCCATCCGTCCTTCGTTCACGACCACGGCCTCGCCATCGCGCTCGAGCGCGGAGCGCAGAACCCTGGTCGCGTAATGGAGTCGCGATCGCGCAGTCCCGGCCGGGATGCCGAGCGTCTCGGCGATCTCGACCAGCGGCAAACCCTGGTGGTGGTGCAGGACGAAGACGGCGCGTTGCTCGACACTGAGGCGTCGGAACGCCCGGTCGAGCGCATCGCGCTCGTCGATGGAAACGAGGTCATCCGGACCGGCCGGTCCTTCGAGCGGCAGGACACGAACGTTGGTGGACCACGACCGCCGACGCCTGGCCTCGGCGTAACAGGCGTGGACCAACACCTTGCGGACCCAGGCCTCGAAACGGTCCGGGTCCTTGAGCGTGGGGATCTGCCGCCAGGCGCTGATGAGGGCGCCCTGCAGCGCGTCCTCAGCGAGGTCGCTGTCGCGCAGGATTCGGGCGGCGAGGGCGAACAACCGGTCGCTGGTCATGTGGACCAGCGACCCGAAGGCTTCACGATCGCCGCGCTGGGCCCGCTCGACGAGATCCCGCACCTGGTTCCCCTGTCGGACGGTCCGCCGCCTGCGGCGACGTTCCCGTCCCCCTCAATGAGTCGCCGTCCCTGTCGAAACGTTCATTTCGATCAGTCAGACCGGAGCATCGCACCTGCGGGGCCGCCGGCGGCGGTGTCGCCGGGCACCGGAATCAGCCGCAATGGGCCTCGACGGTGGACTCCGGTGGACTCCGGTCGGTCAGGTAGTCCGCAAGTCCGCCTCGACAGCGGGACCCTCCAGCGACCAACACTCTCCGTCCAGCGACGCTCAGGAGTTGCGCACGGAATGAGAATCGGGGTGTCCGTGCCCGGCCGCCGCCGGGATCCGTGGTGGGACATGGAGGGCCGGTCGGCCCGACGTCACCGCCGCGTCCACAGTGGTCGCCGGCTCCTCGAGATCGCCGTCATCCTGGTCTCGATGGCAGTCCTTGCCTATGCGTTCGCGTTCCGCGTTACCGGCGTGCGGGCCGCGAGCAGTGGCAGCGTCAACCTCGACCAGTGGGCGACGATCGCGCCGGCCTGGCAGAACGGCAACCTCAACGGCAACAACACCCAGTACCCGGAGGGCGGAATCGTGCCGTTCCGGCTGGCCGTCGAGGGTTTGTCCGCCGGCCAGCACGTGATCCACATCAACTACGACTTCACCGCCGGCGGGCACAAGGCGTACGACTTCCTGGCGACCTGGAACGCGTGGTCGAAGCCCGGCAGTCTGCGCCAAGAGCGGCGGTGGGATCTCGTCGATGTGCCCGGGCCTGCCGGGCTCGAGCAGCTTCCCCTTCCCGGCGGACCCGTATGTTGCCGATGGCCTGTCGGTCAATGCCGCCGAAGTGTACTCGGGGGCATCGCGCCGGCTGACGATCTGGGGCGGCACGATCACCTCGATCACTGGGCCGGTCCACAGCGGGTCGCCGAACGGCAACAGCACCGCCGACTACACCGTCCGGTTCACCTCGACCGGGTCGGCCGTGCTGCTGGCCTGGGGCGGCCACCTCGCCCAGTCGGCCTTCTGGAACCTGGCGGCCGGCGGCGAGCGCGACGGCGCGGGCGAGGTGTCCGGGGCACCGTGGCACATGCGAACCCTCCAGCTCGACGGATCGGGCAACAAGAACCAGGACCGCAGCATCCAGCCGAGCGCGATCGTCGGCGAGCTGCCACCGTTCGCGCTGGCGCCGCCGACGCCCACGCCCCGGCCGCCGGCCCCGGCCGCCTCGCCCACGCCCCGCCTGGCCCCCACGCCGCCGTCCGGTGGCCCGACACCAGGCCCCGCCAGCCCGGGCACCCCGACTGGCCCAGGTCCCGGCGGCCCCGCGCCCACTCCGCCACCGACCTCGACGACTGCCGCCGCCACGGAGCCGGGCGCGGCCTTGCTCCTGATCACCCTCGCGCTCGTGGCGATGTCGACGGCCGCCGCGAACTCGTTCCGCCGGCGTCATCGGCCGAGGTGAGTTCGCCCCGGTGACACCCGATTACGGGGTAGCGGCTGTCCAGTCGGCGAATTCCTCCCACTGGCCCATGGGCGTATCGGTCAGCTGGCGAAGCCCGGTGCCGTCGACCTGTACGAGGTAGAGATCGACGCTCTTCGACGCCCTGCCGGAGAAGACGATCCAATTGCCATCGGGCGACCAGCTTCCATAGAACGCCGATTTGAGGCTTTCCGAGATGATCTCGATCGGCCTGATCTCGCTGCCATCGACCGGCACGAGGAGGAGCGTTTCACCCTCTTCGCCCACATCGGACAGGATCGACTTGCCATCCGGTGACCAGCGGCCCGGCCCGAGCCGCCGGTCGCTCAGCGCACGGGCGCCGCTGCCATCGACGTTCATGATCATCAGGGTCGTGTCGGATTCGTCCGCAAGCCTTTGGCGGGTGAAAACGATCCGTTGGCCATCGGGTGAGTAGTCGGTGGGAACGTCATGAACGCCATCGGGGGCGGTCGTCACGCGGACGAGGTCGCCGCCATCGGATGAGCTCACCGTGTAGATCCCGGTCCTGGTGACATCCGTCCCGTCGAACCCTTCACAGGCCAGTTTCGACCCGTCAGGCGACCAGGCAAAGCACCCGAGCTCCAGGGTTGGGTCAGCGTTGTCGAACTGGACGTAATGCGAGCCATCTGGTTCAACGAGGCCGACGAACAGATGGTCATCGGCGTCGTTTGCGACGACCGAGATGTGGCGTCCGTCCGGCGACCACCGAGGCGGATTGCCGGCGGGAAGCAGGGACGTCATGTCCTCGCCATCGGGATTGGTCGCAACGAGTGACCCGACGCCGTCCTCGTTCAACGCGATGTAGACGAGGCGCCCGCCGGGCAGCGGTAGCGGGGTGATGCTGGAGGCCGGTGCGGTTCCGGTCGCCTGAGCGCCGGACGTCGCCGACGTAACGGACGCGGCGGTGCTGGGCGTGGCCCCCTCGCCGCTGCATGCGGTGCCGACTATGACCACCACCAGGATCAAGATCGCCATCCGTTGGCCCCGTTCAACGCTTCGGTTGGGCTGATGACGCGCGCGAAACAGCATGGGCTTTCTCCCTCTCGGTGAGAGTGGATGGGAATCGGCGTGATCGCGACGAGCGGCGGTGCGGTCAGCGCCTCATGGCACGACCTGGCGCGCGAACTCGCTGATCGGCGGCAGCTCGATCGGCGTGCCCTCCAACGCAGCCAACGTGACGTGCCACAGGTTCGCGCCTGGGCTGAGGTAGGTGACCCCGCCGGAATCCGGGTCCCAACGGATCTGCGGACGCACGAGGGCGCGAACGGGCCCGTGCAACCAGTCCGGGCCGGCCGTCCGCGCTGCCGAGCCGTCCGCGGCGATCACGATCAAGCCACTCGTCGACTCCTCGACATATGCGATCCAGCGGCCGTCCGGCGAGACGGCGGGCAGCATTTCCGACCCCAGCTCCGGCGTGAGCCGCGTTGGCTCACCGCCCCCAGCAGGCACCGACCACAGCGTTCCGCAGCGGTCCAAGCAGTCGCTCGTGGCCTCGTGATAGTCGACGTACACGATCCACGTGCTGTCAGGCGACCATGCCGGCGAATGAAGGCTGAGTCCGCAACACAGGTCTGTCGCAAGTACCGTCCGGGCCCCGGAAGCGACGTCGACTTTGTAGATGTGATCCGGCATCTCGCCGAGAAGCCAGCGTCCGTCGGGTGACCAGCTGTGGGGGTATGCCCGGATGGACGTCGCGAACTCCGCCACCAGGGCGTTGCTGGCGATTTCGATCAATCGCAGCCGCTCCGGTGGACTTGCGCCGTCTTCGTACCGCAGGGTCGCCAGTTGGCGGCCGTTCGGCGAAAGCGCCACGTAGCTCCCGGTGTCGAGCAACCGATGCTCCCCGGTGGTGATGTTGACCAGGTGGACGCCTTCATCTACCTCGGAGTAGAGCTGCAGAAGCACGGTTTCGGGATCCAGCCAGACCAAGTGGCGCGAGGCCAGGTCCTCAGAGGCGGGTATGTCCCAGATGAGGCGCGGTGACTCACCGGCGGGGCCGGCAAGGTACACGTCGCCCTCGGAGAGATAGGCGAGACCGCCCAGCGGGGCCGGCGTCGTCCGGTCGACCAGGCGGCCGACAACCGCGGCACCGATTGCGATCGCGATCAGCAGCAGGACCGCGGTCGCCAGCGCGAGCGTCGCCCTCCGCTCGGGGAGTGGCAGCGCCTCACCCAGCCGAACCCGCCAGATTCGCCGCTGTGGGACGACGCTGGTTGCGGCCAGCACGTCCTCCCGCAGATTCCCCTCTTCGGCGCTCGTCGCACGGCGAGCGATAGCCGCCCGGATCGCGTGGTCGGTCAAGGGAAGCTGCATGTTCATTGCCGCTCTCCCTCGACGGCCCGCTCGAGCGCGCGGCGCGCCGTGAACAGGCGTGATTTCACGGTCTTTGCCGGGATCCCCAGCTGACCCGCGATCTCCGCCAGCGAGAGCTCCTCGTAGTAGCGGAGCACCAGGATGGTCCGCTCGGCGATGGACACCCGATCGAGCGCCCGGCTGACCATGTCGTCGTCCCAGGAGCGGAGGTCCTGTGGCGCAGCCGGCGGATCGAATCCCGCGCCACCGTCCGGCATCGCCGTGACCACGAGTTCCCGCACCCAGCGCCGGCCACGACCGCGGACTGCCGAGCGGCAGGTGTTGACCAGGATCCGTCCAAACCACTGGTCGAAGCGTGCGGAATCTCTGAGCCCTGCCAGGTCGCGCCAGACCCGCACGAACGTGTCCTGGGTCGCGTCGCGCGCATCCGCCTCGTTGCCGAGGATCGCCATCGCGATCCGAAACGTCGGCGCCAGGCGGGCGTCGACGAGGGCTTCGAACGAGTCGCGATCGCCTCGTCGAGCCTGGTCGACCAGGAACGCCTCGCCGGCTCTCGGGTTCGATGCCACTGCGATGCTGACCACCCTAGGATCGCTGCTCGGAGTGCCGCATACGGAGCATGACTCCGGCCGCGACCATTTGGTTGATCTGCCTAGATTTAGTTGGCGAAGGGCCGTCGCTCGCTAGGATGTGGGGCGACACCACCTGACCGTTCGGCCCCCACTTGGGAGGACCCTGCTCGGATGCGCACGCTGATCACCAACGGCACGATCGTCACGGCCGATGGCTCGACTTCCGCCGACGTCCTGATCGACGGCGAGACGATCGCCCAGATCGGCCAGGGATTCACCGGCACGGTCGATGCCGACGAACGCATCGATGCCCACGGCAAGTACGTCATCCCGGGGGCGATCGACGTCCATACCCACATGGAGCTGCCGTTCGGCGGCACGTTCGCCAAGGACACCTTCGAGACCGGCACCCGGGCGGCGGCCTTCGGCGGGACGACGACGATCGTCGATTTTGCCGTCCAGTCCCGCGGCAAGTCGCTCCGCGAGGGTCTCGACGCGTGGCACGCCAAGGCGGAGGGCAACGCCGTCGCCGACTACGGCTTCCACATGATCATGAGCGACGTCAACGATGACACCCTCCGGGAGATGGACCAGCTGGTCGAGGAGGGCGTTCCCGACTTCAAGCTGTTCACCGCCTACCCGGGCGTCTTCTACAGCGACGACGGCGCCATCTTCCGGGCGATGCAGCAGACGGCGAAGAACGGCGGGCTGATCATGATGCACGCCGAGAACGGCATGGCCATCGACATCGTCGCCGCCGACCTCGTGGCCGATGGCAAGACCGATCCCCTCTACCACGGCATCGCCCGCTACCCGATCTTCGAGGGTGAGGCGACGAACCGCGTCATTCGCCTGGCGGAGGCGGCCCAGGTCCCGGTGTACATCGTCCATCTCTCGGCTCGGGATGCCCTCAATGCCGTCCGCGACGCTCGCGACCGCGGCTCGCAGGCCTTCGCGGAAACCTGCCCCCAGTACCTGTTCCTGTCGCTCGACGACCTGGGCAATGGGTTCGAGGGCGCGAAGTACGTCTGCTCGCCGCCGCTTCGGTCGGCGGACCACCAGGACGAGCTGTGGACCGGGCTCATCAAGGATGACCTGCAGGTCGTCTCGACAGACCACTGCCCGTTCGACTTCAAGGGTCAGAAGGACCTCGGCAAGGGCGACTTCCGGAAGGTCCCCAACGGGCTGCCGGGCGTCGAGGACCGGGTCGACCTGCTCCACGATGGCGGCGTGATCGGCGGTCGGATGACCCGCGAGCGCTGGGTCGAGGTGAACTCGACCGCCCCGGCCAAGCTGTTCGGGATGTACCCGCGCAAGGGCACGGTCGCCGTGGGCTCCGACGCCGACCTCGTCGTCTATGACCCGAACCGCAAGCGAACCATCTCCGCCAGGACGCACCACATGGACGTCGACTACTCGTGCTACGAGGGTCGCGAGGTGCAGGGTGCCTCAGACATCGTCCTGTCGCGGGGGACCGTGATCGTCCGGGACGGCAAGTTCACCGGCTCGAAGGGCCACGGCCGCTTCGTCAAGCGCGGCGTCGCCAACTACGCCCGGATGGCCTGATGCGGATCCTCGTCGTCGGCTCGGGTGGAGTGGGTTCCGCCGTCGCGCCGATTGCCGCGCGGCGGGACTTCTACGAGGCGATCGTCTTTGCCGATTACGAAGAGGGACGGGCCCGGCGCGTCGTCGACCGCTCCGGCGATCCGCGGTTCACGGCCGCGCGGGTCGACGCATCGAACGCCGACGACGTCGCGGCGCTCGTCCGGGAGCACCGGATCAGCCACGTCCTGAACGCCGTCGACCCGCGGTTCGTGATGCCGATCTTCGACGGTGCGTTCGCCGGCGGGGCCACCTACCTGGACATGGCGATGTCGCTGTCGCGGCCGCACCCGGAGCGACCGTACGAGGAGTCCGGCGTCAAGCTGGGTGACGACCAGTTCGCCAAGGCGGACGCCTGGGCGGCTGCCGGCCGGCTGGCGCTCGTCGGCATCGGGGTCGAGCCCGGTCTGTCGGACGTCTTCGCCCGCTATGCCGCGGACGAGCTGTTCTCGGAGATCGACGAGGTGGGCATCCGCGACGGCGCGAACCTCGTCGTCGACGGCTACGACTTCGCGCCGTCGTTCTCGATCTGGACCACGATCGAGGAGTGCCTCAACCCGCCGGTCATCTGGGAGAAGGACCGCGGCTGGTTCACGACCCCGCCGTTCTCCGAGCCCGAGACGTTCGACTTCCCCGAGGGCATCGGGCCGGTCGAATGCGTCAACGTCGAGCACGAGGAGGTGCTGCTCGTCCCCCGCTGGGTCGAGGCCCGCCGGGTGACCTTCAAGTACGGCCTGGGCGACGAGTTCATCGATGTCCTCAAGACGCTCCACAAGCTGGGGCTCGATCGGGTGGACAAGCTGCGGGTCGGCGGCGTGGAGGTCTCGCCACGGGACGTGGTCGCCGCCGCGCTGCCCGATCCGGCCACGCTCGGCGACCGGATGCACGGCAAGACCTGTGCCGGCACGTGGGTCACCGGCCGGGGCAAGGACGGCGAGCCGCGCGAGGTCTACCTCTATCACATCGTCGACAATGAGGAGACGATGGGCCGGGACGGGTCACAGGCGGTCGTCTGGCAGACGGCCATCAACCCGGTCGTGGCGCTGGAGCTGCTCGCCTCTGGCGCCTGGGGCGGAACCGGGGTGCTGGGACCCGAGGCGTTCGAAGCGGTGCCGTTCCTCGACCTGCTCCGCGATTACGGGTCGCCGTGGGGGATCCGCGAGGGCTGACTCACCAATAGCGCCGCCGCCCTACAATGGCATTGCTCGATCGAGCGTGCGTTCCCTCTTCGCCCCCCACGGAGCCCCATGCCCCGCGAGTTTCTGCTCGCCCTCGTCGCCATGGCGATCCTGCTGAACGTCGGCCTGCTGCTGGCGATCGTGCTCGTCCGTGCGGTCCAGCGATGGCCCCGATCGGGAGCCCGGCCGACCACCGCGGCCGCCGCAGCGCGCACAACGCCGGCCATCGCCGAGCCGCCGGAGCCGCCGGAGCCGCCGGAGCCGCCGGAGCCGCAGGTGCCGCAGGTGCCGGTCGCGCCGACCGTCGTGCCGCAAACCCCCCGTCCCGCGCCCACGAGCGCCGCTCCCAGGCGGTCGCGCCGCTTCGTGATGCCCAGCCTGGAGGAAGATCACGAACGCGCGACCCGCGCCATCGGCGCCGTGCTGGGCGAGTCCGGCCACAAATCCCGACGCCGCTCGAGGCGCCACCGCGGACCGGGTCCGCTCGAACACACCGCCGTGGACGCCCGGATCCGGGGCATCGACGAGCTCCGACGAACCGCCGGCCCGGAGGTCGCGGGTCGGATGGCCGTCGCCCTTGCCACCTCCGTTGGCTCGGCGATCCGATCCTCGGACCGGCTGATCGACTTCGGCGACGGCCGGCTTCGAGTGATCGTTCAGGCCGATCCGACGGGCGCCGGCGCGGCATCCGATCGCATCCGGGCCCTCGCAACGCCGTGGCTTGCCACCGCCGCCGTGCCGATCGAGCTCCTGATGGTCCAGGCCGGGCCCGAGGCGGTAGGCTCGGGTCGTGAGCTGGCAGGACGAACCGAGGGCTGACGCCGGGCCGGCGTCGGCCAACGTCCTGCTCGCGTCGCCGCACCGTCGATACAACCCGCTCACCGACGACTGGGTCCTCGTCTCGGCCGAGCGGACGGACCGGCCGTGGCAGGGCGATCAAGGCATCGCCGCCGAGGTGGATCGCCCGGCCTACGATCCGGGGTGCTACCTCTGCCCCGGCAACGCCCGCGCCGGCGGGTCGGTGAATCCGTCCTATGACGGGACGCTCGCCTTCACCAATGACTTCCCGGCGCTGCAACCAGAAACCGGCACCGGCCGGTTCGAGGACGGCCTCCTCGTGGCGGAGGGCGAACGTGGCACCTGCCGCGTGCTCTGCTTCTCCCCTCGCCACGACCGCTCCCTCGCGGACCTTGGCCCGGTCGGGGTTCGCGACGTGGTCGACCTGTGGGCCGATGAGACCACGGAGCTGGGTTCGACGTACCGTTGGGTCCAGGTCTTCGAGAACCGCGGCGCGGCCATGGGGGCGTCAAACCCGCATCCGCACGGCCAGATCTGGGCGGGCTCCGCGCTCCCCCGGGAAGCCGCCAGGGAGGCGGCGGCCCAGCGCGGTCACCTCGAGCGGACCGGCCGCCGGCTGCTCCTCGACTACGCCGGCCAGGAAGCGGACGGGCCGAGGGTCGTCGTCGAGGACCAGGACTGGCTCGTCGTCGTGCCGTTCTGGGCGGCGTGGCCGTTCGAGACGCTGATCGTCCCGAAACGGCCGGCGGGGCGCCTGGCGGACCTGCCGCCGGGGGCCCGCGACCACCTCGCCGCCACGCTGATCGCCCTGCTGACGCGGTACGACGGTCTCTTCCAGTATCCCTTCCCGTACTCGATGGGCTGGCACCAGGCCCCGTTCGGCGGCGAGCCGGTCGACGGCTGGCAGCTCCACGCCCACGTCTATCCACCGCTGTTGCGCTCGGCCACCGTCCGCAAGTTCATGGTCGGCTACGAGCTGCTCGCGGAACCGCAGCGCGACCTGACGCCGGAGGCGGCCGCGGAGCGACTGCGGGCGGTATCGGCCGCCAACCGGTGAGCGTCGCAACCGACCGGGACGGCCTCCTTCGAGCCCTGGCGACGGCGGAGCCGGCGACGGCAGCCCGGCCATCGGACGTGCTGCTGGTCAGGGCGCCGGGCCGGGTGAACCTGATCGGCGAGCACACCGACTACAACAACGGCCTGGTGCTGCCGCTGGCGATCGACCGGGACATCCGGATCGCCGCCATCCCGACGGACGACCGGCGGGTCGAGCTCACCCGGGTCGACACCGGTGAGCGCCGCGGCTTCGACCTCGACGAGGACCGCGCCCCGGACGGCACCTGGCTCGACTACGTCGCCGGCACCGCCGCGGCGCTGGCGGACTCCGGACTGCCGATCACGGGGCTGCGGGGGATCATCAGCACCAGCCTCCCGGAGGGGGCCGGGCTGTCGTCGTCGGCGGCGATCGAGCTCGCCTCGGCCTGGGCGCTGCTTGGCCGCGAGGCGCGTACGGTCGATCCGCTGGGGCTGGCCCAGATCGCCCAGCGGGCCGAGAACGCGTACGTCGGGATCCAGTCCGGCCTGATGGACCAGTTCGCGGCGGCCTGTGGTGTTGTGGGCCACGCTCTCTACCTCGACTGCCGCTCCCTCGAGTGGCGGCCGGTCCGACTGCCGAGGGACGTCGCGATCGTGGTCTGCCACACCGGCTCGTCTCGCCGCCTCGGCGGCTCCGAGTACAACCTGCGGCGCGAGCAGTGCGAGGCCGCGGTGGCGGTCCTCGCCCGAGCCGATCCCGAGGTGCGCTCGCTGCGTGACGCGAGCGCGGCGTTGCTGGCAGCCGAGCGCCACAACCTCGACCCCGTCGTCGCCCGCCGGGCCGAGCACGTGATCACCGAGAACGAGCGGGTCGAGGCGCTGATCGCCGCCCTCGAAGCCGGCGATGTCGCCGCGATCGGCCCGATCCTGCGGGCCGGCCACGAGTCCCTCAGGGACGCCTACGAGGTGAGCTCGCCGGAACTCGATGCCCTCGTCGAGATTGCGGTCGCCGTACCTGGCGTGATCGGCGCCCGGATGACCGGCGCCGGCTTCGGCGGCTGCACCATCAACCTCGTCCAACCGGCCGCCATCGACGACCTGCGGGAGGCCGTCATGGCCCGCTACCCCGCCCGCACCGGCCGCACGCCGACGGTGTTCCCCGTGGCGGCCGCGGCCGGGGCGAGTGAGATCGGGGCTTAGCGCGTTCGGGGGAAGCCCAGGTCGACCTTCGACGTGCCCGGGTCGGGCCAGCGCGCGGTCACCACCTTGGCCCGGGTGTAGAACTGGATCCCTTCGGGGCCGTACATGTGGAGGTCGCCGAACAGCGACGACTTCCAGCCGCCGAACGAGTAGTAGGCAACGGGCACCGGGATCGGGACGTTGATCCCGACCATGCCGGCCTCGGCCTCGAACTGGAACTGCCGGGCCGCCCCACCGTCGCGGGTGAAGATCGCGGTGCCGTTGCCGTACGGGTTGTCGTTGACGAGCTTGACCGCATCGTCGTAGGTGGCGACGCGCATCACCTCGAGGACCGGGCCGAAGATCTCGTTCCGGTAGGAGTCCATCTCCGGGGTGACCTTGTCGATCAGCGACACGCCCAGGAAGAAGCCGTCCGAATCCTTGAACAGCGGGTGGTCCCGGCCGTCGGTCACGACGTCGGCGCCCTGCTCGCGGCCCTTGTCGAGATACGACGCGACCTTGTCGCGGTGCTCGCGGGTCACGAGCGGGCCCATCTCCGCCGAAGCGTCCGAGCCCGGACCGATCGAGATCTTGGGCAGCCGGTCCTTGATCGCCTCGACGAGCGGATCGGCCACGTCGCCCACGGCGACGACGACCGAGATCGCCATGCACCGCTCCCCTGACGACCCGTAGGCGGCCGACACGGCGGCATCGGCCGCCATCCCGATATCGGCATCGGGCAGGACGACCATGTGGTTCTTGGCACCACCCAGGGCCTGGACGCGCTTGCCGGCCTTGGTTCCCGTCTCGTAGATGTAGCGGGCGATCGGTGTCGAGCCCACGAACGAGACGGCCTTGATATCGGGGTGGTGGAGGATCGCGTCGACCGCCACCTTGTCGCCGTGGACGACGTTGAAGACACCGTCGGGGACGCCGGCTTCGTGGAGCAGCTCGGCCAGGAAGATCGAGGCCGACGGGTCCTTCTCCGATGGCTTGAGGATGAACGTGTTGCCGCAGGCGATGGCGTTGGCGAACATCCACATCGGGACCATCGCCGGGAAGTTGAACGGGGTGATACCGGCCACGACGCCCAGCGGCTGGCGGAGCTGGTAGACGTCGACGCCGGTCGAGACCCCCTCGGAGTAGCCGCCCTTGAGGAGATGCGGGACGCCCGTCGCAAATTCGAGGTTCTCGATGCCGCGGGCAACCTCGCCGAGCGCGTCGGACGGCACCTTGCCGTGCTCGGCGGTCAGGAACGCGGCGATGTCCGCCCGATGGCGATCGACCAGGTTGCGGATCTTGAACAGGATGTCGGTCCGCTTGGAGAGTGAGGTGGACCGCCAGCCCGGGAAGGCCTCCCTGGCCACCCGCACGGCCGCCTCGACTTCCTCGGCCGAGGCCAGGTCGACGTGGCGGGCGAGCTCGCCGGTGGCAGGGTTGTAGACCGGGCCGGTGCGGCCGGAGGTGCCGGCCACGAGGCGTCCGCCGATCCAGTGGCTGACCCGCTCGGAAACCACCGGCGGTTCGGTTCGGCCGGTGCCGGACGGTGCGACCTGGGTCATCGCATCTCCCTCGGCTTTCTGGGTGTCATCGGGTTCAGGAGCCCCAAACGATACTCCCCGGAGCTCAGAATCGGGGTCGCGTCTCCGGGTCCGGCCACTGGGGTTCGCCGAGCTGGGCGACGGCGGTGCGTTCGTCGCGGGCGAAGAAGGCCAGCGCCGCGATGGCGCCGAGCAGGATCGCGACCGTGAGCAGCTGGTCCGCCCGAAGGGGGCCCAGGACCTGGCTGTCGCGCCAGAACGTCGCCGCCACGAACCGGGCGACCGCCCAGGCGCCCAGCGCGACCACGAAGACACGGCCGTCCTTGCGGGCGAAGGCCCCCGCCGACAGGAGGGCGACGAGGACCAGGGCCGCGACGGCGGTCAGAGCCGCCTCGTACAGCTGGGCCGGATGCGATGGGATCTCCGGGCCCAACGACCCCCATGGTCCCGGTCCCACGTAGCTGGTCGCCCAGCCGACGTCGCTGGGTTGCCCCTGGCCCGTGCCACCCAGCGCCTGGGCCAGCTTGCCGCCGCTGATCGCGAGCAGGAGCGGCAAGGCGGCCACGTGGAGCCACCGTCCAAGCGGCTGTTCCATCAATCGCGCCGCGTAGATCCCGGCCAGCGTTCCGCCCACGATCCCGAGGCCGAGCTGGAGGGATCCCTGGGCCGGGTCGACGATCGCCGCCGGCCGGGCCAGGTAGTAGTCGAGGTGGAGGACGACATAGCCGATCCGTCCGCCGATCACCGCCCCGGGCACGACCGCGAGGGCAATGAACACGAAATCGTCGAGCCGCAGCCGTTCGCCGTGAACGAACCGGCCGGGATCGTCGCCGGCCGACGTGCCTCTCGCGATCCGGGCCGCCACGAGCAGGGCGGCAATCAGAACCACCGCGACGGCGACCGTCTCGACCCGAACGACCCGGTCGCCGAGCCGGATGATGGGATCGAAGGCGAACGCGACACTGGCGATCGGCACGGTGTGGGTCAGTGTAGCCAAGGCGTCCCACCGTTCGTGCCCTGCGGAACCGACGCCCGGTCCGCCAAAGAACGACGCGAATGTCGGCTGGGCGACAGACAGCGTGTCGGACGCTGGACCGCGGCTGAGCGTCCCCGAATCGGATGATTGCCAGTACCGGTTGCTGGCCGCCCGTGGGGGGACCGGCCAGCAGGAACGGAGAACGATCGGCCTGGGGGCAGATCGCGATCCACCGGACCGAGCGTCGACGCCCGGCCGAGGGGTCGGCCGGGCGTTCGCCGCACAGCGGGGCTTGCTGTGGGAACGCACCACTCATCCAGCACCAGTCGGCTTGCCGTCCGTCTGCTCGGGCACCTCGAGATCGAGACGCCTCGCAGTCGCGTCCGTCTGACCGGCCGCCAGGCGCAGGCCCTCTTCGCCCTGCTGGTTCTCGATCGTCGGCGGCGGCCACGGGAGGCCATCGCCGCGGATCTCTGGCCGGACGGCGGCGGATCCTCGATGGCCTGCCTGCGCCAGGCGCTCTGGCTGGTCAGAACCGCGTTTGCCGGTGCCGGGGTCGACCCGGAAGCCATCCTCGAGGTCGAGCCCGATGTGATCGGCATTCGTCCCGAAGCCTGGATGGAGCTGGACGTGACCTCGTTCGAGACGGCCGCCCGCGAGCGAGGCCTGCGGCCGGTGTCGGCGGTGGACCTGTATCGGGGCGATCTCGTCGAAGCCCTTGGCCATGAGTGCTTCGCTGCCGAGCGGGAGCGCCTCTCGGACCTGTACGAGGACGTCCTGGCGGTGCTGGCGGCCGATCGGCTGGCGTCCGGCGACACCGACGCTGCCCGTGCCGCCGCCGAACGACTCCTGCGTCGCGACCCGCTGCGCGAGGAAGCCCACGCCGTCCTGATCGCGGTCTACGGCCAGACCGGGACGCGGTCGCAGGTCGTCCGCCAGTACCGGAGGCTGCAGGACATCCTGCGACGGGAGCTCGATGTCGACCCGCTGCCGGAGACCGAGGTGGTCTACCGGGGTGCACTGGCCCGCGCCGTCGCCGATTCGCGACGTCGCAGCGCGGCCGGAGCGTTCAATGCCACGTTCGCGCCCGCGCTCGTCGCCCGGGGGTAAGGCGACCGCCGGGGCGGCCTAGTCGATCGGCGGCGGGATCAGGATCGTCGGGCTCGGCAACCGGGGCGGGCTGGGTCGCGGCGCCGTCGTCTGTTGTGGCACAGGCTCGCCTTGGTCACGGAACGGCCACTGGTCGCAGCCGGTCAACAGCGTAGCCGCTACGAGCAGGACGACCAGGAACGGCCCGGATGTGCGGTGTCGATGCATGCGAGCAGTATGCGAGCAGTATGCGACGAGGCCCGCCGGTCACCCGGCGGGCCTCGTGGTTCAGGTTCGAGCGGGCGCGAAGCGCCCGATCAGGGTTCGATCGGTTACCTGACCTCCACCAGCATGAAGGTGCCCTGGGCGGAGACGTTGACCACGCGGATCTGCGTCCCCGTCTTCGGAACATTCACGCTGGCCCACTCGGCCTGGTACTGGCCGTTGTTGGGCGCATCGCCCGGATGGCCGCTGACCCAGTAGTCGTTCAGGTCGTTGAAGACCGGATTGCCCGGGAGAGACGGCGCCGTGAGGGTCAGGTCGTTGGCCGTCCCCGCCGGCGAGATGTTGTGAAGCGAGAGCGGTTCCGTCGCCCAAAGACCGAATGTCGAGTCGTAGGACTGGATCCGCGCTCGGGCAACGCTGCCGTCGCTCCACGTCAGGATGCCGGGATGGGCGTCGACCGGAAGGAGCAAGCCGCCACCCGGGTGGTCGCCGACGCTGTTGTCGCCGAACGACGTGTCCCAGTAGTTGATCAGCAGCCCGTCCTGGTACGGGAAGTGCTCGACGTAGTTGAACAGATCCGTGACCCCGAGCGGGTCGACGAAGTTGTACGGACCAAGGTCGAGCGCCTTGTCGTAGTCGCGGTACTGCCGGTACTCGGCCACGTAGGCGTTGAAGAACGCGCTGGTAATCGTCCCGTCGGTCCGGGTGAACCCGGCGAAGTCCCAGCCGGTGTCGGTCTCGGCATCATCAATGACGGTGCCATTGATCGCGAGGTTGTCCCAGCCGAAGCCGTCGCCAATGGCCGCACCGTCGGTCCAGTAGCGGAACTGGAGCATGACGTTCTGACCGGCGTACGAGCTGAGGTCCGCGGTCACATTCACCGGGCTGGGCTCGAGGTTGAGGTTGTCGTCGCAGGCGAGGGCATGACCGGACACGCCGGAGATTCCTTCGCCGGGGTTCTGGCCGTTGACGTTGAGGGCCGGATCGTCCGAGGCCGACGTGTGGACCGGCACCCAGGTCGCACCGCCATCGGTCGAGACCCGCACCTGTGCATAGTCCCAGCACGGCTCGATGTGGTAGCGGGCGGAGAACGACAGCGTGACCGGCGCCGCGGGAAGCGCGACGGCCTTGGTCATCGTGTTGTCGAGGTCGTTGCCGGAACCCGAGTGGTAGAACCAGCTACCCAACCACGGGTCGCCGACGTCGACGGTGACCTCCTTGTCGGGCAGGATCACGAACAGGTTGCGGAAGTGCTTGGTGACGTCCTCAGCCGGACCGAGCTTGAAGCTCCGGTTCTGGCCGGTGAAGCCAACCGCGTACTCGCCCGGCCGGGTAAAGCCGAGCTGGAACTTCTCCCAGGCACCGAAGTCGGTGGGCGCGGACCCGAGGTCCTCGCCGTTGACCGAGCCGTAGGAGCCCTGCGACATGATCGTCCACCAGGCGGTGCTGTTGTCCGCGCCGCCGGTGTTGCCGCTCGTGTCGTAGAGGTCGGGGATGTTCTTGTCGTGGGCGAACTCGTGGGCGAACACGCCGACGCCGCCGTTCTCGGGCTCGATCGTGTAGTCGCCGATCCAGTAGGAGCTGCCGCCGATCGGCAGGCCGCCGAAGGGAACGACTTCGCCGTTGACGATCGGGCCGAGCGGTGCCGGGAACCCGGCATTGGCATACGAGCGGTGGCTCCAGATGGCGTCCTCGCCAAGCTCGCCGCCACCGGTCTCCTGACCTTCGCCGGCATGAACCGACTGGAAGTGGTCGATGTAGCCATCGGCCTCGTCGAAATCGCCGTCGCCGTCGTGGTCGTAGCGATCCCAGACGTCGAAGGTCGCCAGCATGGCGTCGATCTCGGCGGCTGACATGCCGTCGGCGACGAGCGACGCATACCAGGCGTTGGCCTGGTCCACGAGGAACCGGCCGATGTCTCGGGTACAAACGATGCTGCCGCAGTAGTCGCTGCCGTAGGCCGCGGGGTTGTTCGGGACGGTCACCCAGTCGCCGACCATGCCGTCGACGGAGTAGCGGCCGCCTGACTGCTCGAGGTAGTAGTTGGCCATCGACGGAACCCGGCTCTTGTTGTAGAGCAGGTCCTCGTAGTAGGCCTGGCTGAAGTCCGCTTCCCAGATCGTCGTGTTGTCGACGCTGCGATCCGGCTCCGGAATGTTGTTGTGCGGGAAGGCGTCACCGGTGTGGGTGATGTTCCCGAGCGTGCCGTGGTTGTGGGTCACGTCGGCGTCGCCGAACTCGGCGAGCAGGGTGAGGATCTGGTCCTCGCCCTCGAGCGCGAGCTCGACGTACTGGCCGTTGGCGACCCGCACGACCTGGTTCTTGCCGACGGCCTTGGCCTCACCCTTGAGGACCATGGCCTGGGCCTTGGCCTTGAGCTGGGCCTGCTTCTGGGCGAGCTTGCCGGGGAGGTTGTCCTTGCCGTGGGCCTTTTCGCCCTTGCCGGCAGGTGGCGCCGCGGTAACCGGCGCGACGAGCGCGAAGAGCAACGCAACGCTGCTCAACGCGGTGATGAGCTTCCTCACTAATGCCTCCACATGTGTTGGGCACTCCCCTGGTCCGGGCGGGCTCCCCTGGAACGCGCGCGGGTGGGGACCGACAGACACTGTGCGAAGCCGGAGATCCTCCAATTCCCGATCGCACGAAGTCGATACATGTCGTGGAGCAGACCGGAGCCAGGGCCGCGGATCGCACCTCCGCGTGGCGGCCAGACCGTCCCCCGGTCTCTCCCAAGGCTCGCTGGTTGCCGGTGAGGAACCGGCGCGCAGCGCTGTGCGGCGGAGAATACTCCGAGGTCGTTTTGCCTGTCGTCCCCGGTGTGACATCAGGGTTGCCTCGGCGCACCACCAATGTTGTTTGCGAACGTGGGCGGGCTCGATCAGGGTGCGCTCGTGGCGCGCTGCTCAGGGGAGCTTGTCGACGAGCTCCTTGACCGCCGCGGCAGAACTGTCGAACAGGGCCTGCTCGTCCGCCGTCAGCTGGATTTCGAAGATGCGCTCCATACCGCCACGACCGAGGACGACCGGGACGCCGACGAACAGGCCCTTCGTCTTGAACTCGCCCTCGAGCAGGACCGCGCAGGGCAAGACCCTCTTGCGGTCGAGGAGGATCGCCTCGACCATCTCGAACGTCGACGCCGCCGGGGCGTAGAACGCCGAACCGGTCTTGAGCAGGGCCACGACCTCCGCGCCACCGCTGGCGGTCCGCTCCTCGAGGGCCTTGACGCGATCGGCGCTCAGGAGCTCGGTGATCGGCACGCCGGCAACGGTCGAGTAGCGCGACAGCGGGACCATCGTGTCGCCGTGGCCGCCCAGCACGAAGGCGTGGGTGTCCTCGACCGATACGCCCACCTCCTGGGCGATGAACGTCCGGAAGCGCGCCGAATCGAGGACGCCGGCCATGCCCAGGACCCGCTCGCGCGGGAAGCCGGACGCCTTGTGGGCCACGTGGCACATCGCGTCGAGGGGATTCGTGACCACGATCAGGATGCTGTTCGGCGAGTGCTTGACCGCCTGCTCGACGACGGCCTTGACGATGCCCGCGTTCTTGGCCAGCAGGTCGTCCCGGCTCATGCCCGGCTGGCGAGCGAGGCCGGATGTCACCACGACGATGTCCGAGCCCGCGGTGTCGGCGTAGTCGTTGGTGCCGGCCACCCGCGCGTCGTGGCCGACGACCGGTGCGGCCTCGGCGAGGTCGAGGCCCTTGCCCTGGGGCAGGCCTTCGACGATGTCCACCAGGACGACGTCGGCGATGCCGGCCTCGGCGATCCGCTGGGCCGTCGTGGCCCCGACGTTGCCGGCGCCGATGACGGTGACCTTGTTGCGTGCCATCAGATGGGGAACTCCTTGGTCGGCGGGAAGTCGCCCAATTCTAGTTTCGGCCGCCCGAACCTCGTCGTTCGTCCATCCCGGGGTTCGGCCTTCGTCGCTGTTGGTGGGCAGGCGGCGCGCTCGATGCTGAGCTCACCAACCCTCGATCAGGAGTGCGTTCGATGTCCACCAGCGCGCCGGTCATGGCGCTCATGTTCGCCGCAGCGTTCGTCCTCGCCATCGGCTTCGTCGCCGGCAGCTTCCCGATGATGGTCCTCAGCATCGTCGCGTTCTTCGGCGCTGGACTGCTCACCGTGCTCGACGGCAAGCGGGCATGACACCGCTGCTTGCCCTCGTCGGCATCCTCCTGGTTATCGTCGCCATCCCGCTCGGCCTGATGCTGGCGCCGCTCGTCATCGGCGCCATCCTGCTGGGCTATGTCATGCGGCGCGCCGATCGGGCGCTCAACGAGCCGTTCCGGGGATCCGCGGCATGAGCGGGGAGGTCCTCCTGCTCGCGCTGGTCGTCGGCCCGGTGGTCGGGTTCGTCGGCCTGATGGCGCTGATCGGCTCGATCGCCGTCGACTGGCGCCGGCCGGTCAGCCGCGCCTGAGGCAAATCGCCCCGATCAGCCCTCGCCCGGGCCCGCGAGCTCGATCGTGCCGGCCGCGCCGTGGTTCTCGACCCGCGGGCCGGCCGCCGCCACCGCCGGGGACACGCCGGACCCATAGGCGGCGAAGTTGTCGGCGAACATCTGGGCCAGCACGCGGGCCTGGCGGTCGTACTCCTCGGGATCGGGCCACGTGGCACGCGGCTGGAGGACCGATGGCGGGACGTCCGGGCACTCGACCGGCACCTCCAGACCGAAGATGGGGTCGGTGACGGTCGGCACGTGGTCGAGCAGGCCACCCAGGGCGGCCCGAACCATCGATCGGGTGTGGTTGATGTTCATCCGCTCGCCGGTTCCGTACGGTCCGCCCGTCCAGCCCGTGTTGACCATCCAGACCGCGACGTCGTATCGCTCCAGCCGCTCCGAGAGCATCCCCGCGTAGACCCCGGGGTGGCGCGGCAGGAACGGCGCTCCGAAGCCGGCCGAGAACGTCGCCTTCGGCTCCTTGACCCCGATCTCGGTGCCCGCCAGCTTGGCCGTGTAGCCGCTGATGAAGTGGTACTGCGCCTGGTCCCGGGTGAGGCGGGTGATCGGCGGCAGCACGCCGAACGCGTCGGCCGTTAGCAGGACGACGTTGCGCGGCTGGCCTGCCATCCCCGTCTCCGACGCGTTGCCGATGAAATTGAGCGGGTACGCGCCGCGGGTGTTCTCGGTGATCCGGTCCGAATCGAGGTCGAGCTCCCGCGTTCGCGGATCGAGGTCGACGTTCTCGAGGATCGTCCCGAACCGGCGGGTCGTGGCAAAGATGTCCGGCTCGTACATCGGCGAGAGCCGGATCGTCTTGGCGTAGCAGCCGCCCTCGAAGTTGAAGACGCCGTCGTCGCCCCAGCCGTGCTCGTCATCGCCGACCAGTTGGCGGAGCGGGTCGGCTGACAGCGTGGTCTTGCCGGTTCCCGAGAGGCCGAAGAAGACGACCGAATCGCCCGCGTCGCCGACATTGACCGCCGAGTGCATCGGCAGGACGCCCTCGTCGGGCAGCAGGTAGTTCATCACCGTGAAGGCCGATTTCTTGATCTCGCCGGCGTACTCGGTGCCGACGATGATCACCTCCATCCGCTTGAGGTGGAGCAGGATGGCGGTCTCGGTGCGGGTGCCCTCGGTCTTCGGATCGGCCTTGAACGACGGGACGTTCAGGATGGTGAAATTCGGCTTGAAGCCGACCAAATCCTCGGCGGCCGGCCGGCGGAAGAGGTTGCGGGCGAAGATGCTGGCCCAGGCCGTCTCGGTGTAGACGCGCAGGCTGCGACGGTGCGCCGGGTGGGCGCCGATGAAGCAGTCCTGGGCGTACAGGTCCTTGTCGGCGACGTACTGCAGGAGCCGCGCCCGCAGGCGGTCGTAGTGCTCCTCCGTGATCGGACGGTTGACCTCTCCCCACCAGATGTTGGCGTCGCTCGAGGGCTCCCGGACGATGAACTTGTCCTGCGGCGAGCGGCCGGTGTGCTTGCCGGTTCGGACGACCAGCGGGCCCTCGGCGGCGATGATCCCCTCGCCCGCCCGGACGGCATCCTCGTACAGCTCCGCCGTCGACAGGTTGGCGCGCAGGGTCCGGCTGATGGCGGAGGTTCGGGTTGTCGCCGACTGGGTCGCGGTCACGTCTGCTCCTTCCGGGACCCGGACGAGGGCCACAGGCATTCAGCATCGTTGACCGGCCGCGCGTGCCGCACCTGCCCGGAAGTCCGGGGGTGCGGAGTCGGCTTCCGCAGTCGGGGCCAGTGTATATCGAGCGGAAGGATGGTTGCGAATCGGTTGCGGCCGGTGAGGATTGCAGTTCCGTTGCTGGGCGTAGTCAAGGGCGAGCGAGGCGTTGTCTCTCCCGCGACGTTGACGACCCTGGCGCCAGGAACCGCGAGGCGCGGTGGGATATCAGCCCTTGATGGCCCCCGTCACGCCGGCCCCCGAAAGGAACAGCCGCTGGAAGACCAGGAAGGTCACGATCGGAAGCAGGCTCGAGATCGTCAGCGCCGCGATGAACACCCCCACGTCGGTAGTCGACGCGAGGATCGGCAGGCGCACCGACAGCGGCTGCAGGTCTGGGTCACGAATCACGAGCAACGGCCAGAGGAAGTCCTTCCAGGTTGCGATGACCGCGAACACCGAGACGACCCCGAGGATCGGGCGCGACATCGGCAGGACGATCGACCAGAAGAGCCGGAAAGGCCCGGCCCCGTCGACCCGGGCCGCCTCGAAAATCTCTCGCGGCAGGTTGTCGATGAAGCGCTTGATCAGGATGATGTTCAGGGCGCTGGCACCGGCCGGCAGCCAGACCGCCCAGAACGAGTCGATCATCCGCCAGTGGATGATCGGCACGTCCACGACCGTGAGGTAGAGCGGCACGAGGAGCACGATCGGCGGGACGAAGAGGGTCGCGATGACCAGTCCCGTCAGGAGGCCGCTGAAACGCGGCCGCAGGACCGCCAGCGCGAAGCCGGCCGTCGACGCCACGACGATCTGGACGAGCCACGATCCAATCGCGATGGCGACCGTGTTGAACAGGTAGCGGTCGATGTGCACCCGGTTCCAGGCCGTTGCGAACTGGCTGAGGTCGAGCCCGTTCGGCCACAGCGCCATCGGCTGACGGAGCGTGTCGAGCGTTGGCGTCACCGATGACTTGAGCATCCACAGCATCGGGCCGAGGCCGACGACCAGCAGGAACAGCAATAGGGCCGCGTGCAGGATCCCGAGGGTCCAGCGGACTCGGCGCTGGCTCCTATCCGCATCCGACACGATCCCTCGCTCTGGCGAGGTCGACATCGCGGGCGAGCCGGCCCGGCGGTTCCAGGGCAGGCTCATGAGTCGACACTCCAACGGCGCGTCAGCCAGTAGTAGCCGGCCGTGAAGATCGCGAGGAATGCCGCCAGCATCAGGCTGAGTGCCGCGGCCATCCCATAGTCGCCGCCGAGGCTGTTCTGAAAGGCGTACTTGTAGATGAGGAGCAGGACGGTCATCGTCGAGTTGGCCGGGCCACCCGACGTGAACAGGAACGGCTCGGTGAAGAGCTGCGCGGTCGCGATCAGCTGGAGGATGAGCGTCACGAAGAGGACGTTGCGGAGCTGTGGCAGGGTGATGTAGCGGACCTTCTGCCAGATCGATGCCCCGTCGACCTCGGCCGCGTCGTACAGCTCCCGGCGAACGCCGACGAGTGCCGCCAGGTAGATGATGACCGTCGACCCGGCGGCCGCCCAGGTCGCCTCGATGACGATCGACGGCATCGCGGTCCCGGCGCTCTGGAGCCAGGGCACGGGCCCGATGCCGAACCAGCCCAGGATGGTGTTGAACACGCCCTGCGGCGACGCGGCAAAGAAGTATCGCCACAGCAGGACCGATACCACCGGGGGCACGACAACCGGCAGGTACGCGAGCGCGCTGTACAGGCCACGAAAGCGCCGGACCTCGCTCATCAGGACCGCGAGGACGATCGGCACGGGGAAGCCGAAGACCAGGGCCAGGAACGCGAACCAGGCCGTGTTGCGGACCGCGATCTCGAGCAGCGGGTCGGCCAGGACGCGCTGGAAGTTCTCGAGGCCGACGAACGTTGGCGCCGAGACGAGGTTGGTGTCCTGGACGCTCATGACGAATGCCCGGACGATCGGGAACCAGGCGAACAGGCCGAAGATCAGGAGCAGTGGCACGAGGAAGGCGAAGGAGCTCAGGCCGGCGCGGGTCACCCGAAGCCGAAGCCGGCCAACGCCGGTCCGTCCGTTCACCACGGTCGTCGGAGCGACGTCAATGATCGAACCCATGACTCCCGATCAGCCTTCCTGGATCGGCCGTGCGCGGCGAAGGATACGTTGCGGGCCCCGGCGACGCCGGGGCCCGCGTGTTCGCCAGCCGGCGTCAGCCGGCGTCGAGGATGGCCTGGATCTGGGCATTGGCCGAGTCGAGCAGGGCATCGATATCGGCGTTCTGGTCGGTCAGGACGGCCTGGACAACGGGGTCGAGGGCGGCATAGAGCTCCTGGGTGTGGGCGACCGGCTCATTGATGAGCGGCTGGTCGAAGATCTTGTCGGTGAACGGGGTCATCTGCTCCACCGGCACGTTGATGTAGTCCTTGATCCAGACCTGGGACTCGTCGTACGTGGCCTTGTCGAAGATCGGCAGGGCCGGCACGCCGACCGGCTGGTTGTTCGCCGTCAGGGCCTCCGCGTCGGCGATCGCGCCCTCTTCGGTCAGCAGCTTCTGGATGTAGTAGAAGTCGATCCACTTGACGGCCGCGTCGCGCTCTGCCGCGGTGGTCACGACGTTGACGGCGGCGAGGGTGCCACCGCCGAGGACGCCGGCATCCGAGCCCTCGAGCGGGATGACGGACACGCCGTAGTCGTCGGGCTTCAGGCTCGCGTTCTGGATCATCCAGGTGTACAGGTCGGAGCCACCGGTGAACATGCCGACCTGACCGGCGGCGAAGGCCTGGTTCATCGTGCCCCACGCGTAGTCGAACGTGGAGCCCATGGAATTGTCCTCCCAGCGCATCGCCTTGAGGCGCTGGAGCACGGCCTTCGTGGCGTCGTTGTTGACGGTCGCCGTGACCTTGCCGTCGTCGCCGACCTGCTGCATCCGGCCGCCTAGCGCGTAGGTAGAGGTGGTCAGCTGCCAGCCACCGGTGTTCTCGGTCGCCATCGAGGCGTAGCCGGCGACACCGGTCTGCTCCGCGATCGTCTTCGCCGCGGCGCGGACCTCATCCCAGGTTGCCGGCGGGCTGTCCGGGTCGAGGCCGGCCTGCGTGAACAGGGTCCTGTTGTAGGTGAGCGACATCCCGTAGGCCGCGGTCGGGACTGCGAAGATCTTGCCGCCGGCGTCCTGACCGTTGACGAGGACGTTTGGATTGAACTTGTCGGCGTAGCCGAACTCGCGGACGAGGGCGTCGATATCGACGATCTGCTGCTGGGCGATGAGGCCCTTGCCGTCCGTGAACGGGATCGTGAAGACGTCGGGCAGCGTGCCGGCGGCGAGGGCGGCGGTGAACGTCGGCGCCGTCCAGTTGTATTCCTCGGGCTCGACCGTGATCCAGGGGTACTTCGCCTCGAACTGGCCGATCTGCTCGTACAAGGCGTCGACCGCCGCCTGGGTGACGCCCGGTCGAAGGGCTCCGACGACGATCGTGACCGGCTCCTGGGCCGTGCCTTCACTGGGCGCCGGCGTGGTCTGGCCACTCGGGGCCTGGGACGCGGCGGTCGACGGGCTCGGCGAGGCCGTCGGGCTGCAGGCGGCGAGCATGCTCGCGCTGACGGCCAGGGCCGCCAGGACCGACGCCGGGCGTCGGGACGTTGACCTCATCGGGTGCTCTCCTCTCACCGGTTCAATGATGGATGACCTGGCCATACCGTCGGTCGCGTGGTGGCGCGGCACCGCCGACGCGGGTGCATCAGTTCTCGTGGGGCACCCTCCCGTCGTCGGCGGCCAACGCCTCCGGGGCCGGCCGCAGCCAGGCGGTGGCATCGTGGGGAAGGTGGCCGCCCGATAACCCCGCGCTTGCCAGCAGGACCGCGCGATGGGGCGGCAGGGGGATCGTCGAGCCGGACAGGTTCGTGACGCTGACCACGTCGGCGCCGCGTCGGAAACAGAGGACGCCCGCGTCCGACGGGAGCCACTCGAAGGAACCGGCATTGAGGGCGTCCTCCGCGCGCCGGATCCGGAGCATGGAGCGGTACAGGGTCAGCATGGATTCGGTGTCGTCCGCCTGGGCCGCCACGGTCAGGGCCGCCCAATGACTGGGCTGGCTGAGCCATGGCCGGGTCCGGGCCCGGTCAGGGCTGAAACCGAAGGGCGGCGCGTCGCCACTCCACGGCAGCGGGACGCGGCAGCCGTCTCGCCCCGGATCGATCCCGCCAGATCGCGCATGCATCGGGTCCCGGATCTCCGCGGCCGGGATGTCGACCTCGTCGAGGCCGAGCTCATCGCCCTGGTAGACGTACAGCGAGCCGGGCAGGGCGGCGGCGAGCATCGCCGCCGCCCTCGACCGGCGACGCCCAACCGCGATGTCGCTGGGGGTCCCGACTCGCTTCCGGGCGAATGCGAATGACGTATCTGCGCGGCCATAGCGGGTCACCGGCCGGGTCACGTCATGGTTCGACAGGACCCATGTCGCGGGTGCACCAACGGGTGCGTGCGCGGCGAGCGTCATGTCGATCGACTCGCGGAGACTCGCGGCCTCCCACGGCCGGGCCATGAAGTCGAAGTTGAACGCGGTGTGGAGTTCGTCCGGCCGAAGGAAGCGGGCGAAGCGGTCGGCGTCGGGCAGCCAGACCTCGCCGACGAGGACACGGTCGCCGCCGTACTCGTTCGCCACCGCACGCCAGGCCCGGTAGATCTCGTGGAGGTCGTCACGGTCGTGCGTCGGATGACCCCCGGGTTCCGGATCGTCCGGCACCTCGGGCATGGTCGGATCCTTGACCAGGAGTGCCGCCGAGTCGATCCGCACCCCGGCGGCTCCGCGGTCGAACCAGAAGCGCAGGATCGCCTCGTGCTCCGCCCGGACATCCGGGTGATCCCAGTTGAGGTCCGGCTGCTGGGCGGTGAACAGATGGAGGTACCAGTCGCCCGGCCGGCCGTCCGGGTTCGTCGTCCGACTCCATGGGACGCCCTTGAACTCGGACACCCAGCCTGTCGGCGGGTCATCGCCGCCGGGCCCGCGGCCAGGACGAAACCAGAAGCGGTCTCGCTCGGGCGCCCCGGGGCCGGCCGCGAGGGCCGCCTGGAACCAAGGGTGCTGGTCGGACACGTGGTTGGGGACGACGTCGACGATCGTCCGGATGCCGAGCGTCAGAGCCTCGGCGATGAGCGCCTCCGCGTCGGCGAGCGATCCGAACGTTGGATCGACGGCCCGGTAGTCGGCGACGTCGTAGCCGCCGTCGGCCATCGGCGAGACGTACCACGGCGTGAACCAGATCGCGTCGATCCCCAGGTCGCGCAGGTACGGCAGGCGAGCCCGAACGCCCGCCAGGTCTCCGACGCCGTCGCCGTCACCATCGGCGAAGCTGCGGATATAGACCTGGTAGATGACCGCGTGCCGCCACCAGGCCGGATCCGCCGGCACCGCCGTTGGCACAACCGCCGGCATCGTCCCGATGTCAACGGCGGGAAGGCTCGAGGGCTGGGCCAGGGTGGCGTCCGTCACGATGCTCCTCGACACGGCGGGCTGGCGATGAGAAGCAACGTAAACCATCGGACGAAATAATGCAAGAAGTCGACAAGACTTCGCATGGAGTCTACAGAACACAATCCGCTGCCGCCTCGCTCGGGCCGGCCGAGCGTCGACGGCTAGGCCGAGGTCGAGGGCGCGACTCCGGTTGAACCGCGGACGACCAACTCGGGTTCGAACAGCAACTCGTCGTGCGACACGGTGGTGCCTGCGATCTGCGCACTCAGGAGCTCGATCACCATCCGCCCCATCGTGTCGATGGGCTGGCGAACCGTCGTGAGCGGCGGGTCCGTGCAGTTCATCAGCGTGGAGTCGTCGAAGCCGACGACCGAGACGTCATCAGGGACGCGCATGCCCGCCCGCCGGACGGCCCGGATGGCCCCGAGCGCCATCGGGTCGCTGGCACACACGATTCCGGTGATCCCCCGAGCGATCAGGCGCACCGCCGCGGCCTGGGCCGCCTCCAGCGAGTACATCGCATGGACAATGTCGTCGGCCCCGAGTTGGAGACCGGCATTGGCCGCGAGAACCCGGGCGCGTTCGACCTTGCGCCGGGACGGGACGTGGTCGCGAGGACCCACGAGGAGCCCGATCCGTGTGTGGCCGAGCGACGACAGGTGCCCGAAGGCCTGCTCGACGGCGACGGAATCGTCGCACGACACATGCGGAAACCCGAGGCCGTCGATCCCGGCATTGACGAGCACCGTCGGCAGGCGTCGCTCGGCGAGGCGACGGTAGTGGTCGTGCGGCGCATCGGCCTGGGCGTACAACCCGCCGGCGAAGATCACCCCCGACACCTGCTGTTGAAGGAGCAGGTCGACATAGTCGGCCTCGGACACACCACCGACCGTCTGCGTGCACAGGACGGGCGTAAACCCCTGCTGGGCGAGGGCGCCCGAGACCACCTCCGCGAAGGCCGGGAAGATCGGGTTCTGGAGCTCAGGCAGGACCAGGCCGACGAGCCTGGCTCGCTCACCTCGCAGTCGGGTGGGTCGCTCGTAGCCCAGGATGTCCAGCGCGGTCAGGACAGCCTGGCGCGTCGACGGCGAGACGCCTGGCTTCTCGTTGAGCACGCGACTGACCGTGGCTTCGCTGACCCCAACCTTGCGCGCCACATCCGACAGGCGTCTGGTCATGCCGCAATAGTAGGCACATTTCTGCAAGACGTTGCAAGTCGTTTGCGGGACTTGCGGTATCGATGGCGGTCCGCGACGCCGCGGCGGTCAGCAGATGTCCAGCGCCTGGGTGATGTCGGCCAGCAGATCGTCGATCGCCTCGATCCCCACGGACAGCCGGACAAGTGCGGCGTCGACTTCGAGCGGCGATCCGGCAACGGAGCTGTGGGTCATCACCGCCGGTACCTCGACGAGCGACTCGACGCCGCCCAGCGATTCGGCGAGGGTGAATAGCCGCGTGGCCTCCGCGAAGCGTTTGGCCCGCGCCGCACCCGTCCGACCGTCGTGGTAGGCGGGAATGAACGAGATCATTCCGCCACCGGCGGCCATCTGCCGGGCGGCGAGCTCGGCTTGCGGATGGGCGTTCGGGCCATCGGTCAGACCGGGGTAGGACACCCTGGCCACGTCCGCCCGCGTGGCGAGGAAGCGGGCGATCGCAAGGGCGTTCGAGCAGTGGCGTTCAATTCGCACATGGAGGGTTCGGATGCCGCGCAGGACCAGGAAGCAGTCAAGCGGGCCCGGAACGCCGCCCATCGCGTTCTGCAGGAAGCGCAATCGCTCCGCGATCTCGTCGTCGTTGGTGACCGCGACGCCGAGCACCGTGTCCGAGTGCCCGGACAGGTACTTGGTGGCCGAGTGGAAGACGATGTCCGCCCCGAGGGCGAGCGGGCGCTGGAGCGCCGGCGAGGCAAACGTGTTGTCGACGACCACGTACGGCGGCCTGGCGTTGGCCTGCTCCGCGCGCTGGCGAACGATCGACGCGGCCTCGGCGATGTCGACGAGGCGGAGGTGCGGGTTGGTCGGGGTCTCGAACCAGACGAGGCGCGTCCGGTCGGTCAATTCCTCCCACAACACGTCCGCGCCACCGTCGAGATCGGCGTAGCGCGGATCCGCGCCCATCGGCCGGTGGACGCGCTCGAGGTACCGGTACGTGCCGCCGTAGACGTCGTCCCCGACGACCAGCTCCTCGTCCGGGCCGGCCAACTGGGCGATGGCCGCCGTGGCCGCAGAACCGCTGGCAAAGACGATCCCGTGGCGGGCGCCCTCGAGCGCCGCGACCGCCCGCTCGAGCCGCTCGCGCGTCGGATTCTGGGACCGCGAGTACTCGTATCCACCGCGCGGGCTACCGACGGCGTCCTGGGCGTAGGTCGCGGTCTGGTAGATGGGCGGGGCAACGGCGCCGGTCAGCTCGTCGGGCTCCGCGCCGGCGTGAACCGCGATCGTGTCGAAGGCGTCGTCTGGCGTCACGGCGTCATGATCGCATCGATTATCGCGGCACAAATGTGCTACGCTGCGACCGCACGTTTCCGACGACCGAGGATCCCGATGGCAACCCCGTCCACCGCCGCCACGACCACCGACACCACCACCGTGGCCTCGCCTCCCAGCGGCAGCGGCCGCCTGGCTACCTGGCGTTACGTCTTCAACACGGCGAATCTGCCGCCGGGGATGACCCACCCCGATGCGATCAGCAAATGGCTGGTGATCACCCGCGCGGCCGTCTTCTCGATGACGGCGACCAGCGGCCTCATCGGCGGGCTGCTCGCCGTGGGAGCGGCGCGACTGACCGGGACCGTGACCGTCGACTGGGCGCTGCTCGTCCTGGCGGTCGTCGGGCTCATCGTGGCGCACGCGGCGAACAACATGATCAACGACTACTTCGACCTCGAGGGTGGGGTCGACACCGACGACTACGTGCGGGCGTTGTATGCCCCCCACCCGATCCTGTCGGGTTGGGTGACCAAGCGCCAGCTGGCGGCGGCGATCCTCATCGCCAACGCGATCGACCTAGGGATCATGCTGATCCTGTTCGCCGCCCGGGGGCCGTTGGTCATCGCGTTCGCCCTCGCCGGCCTGTTCATCTCCGTCTTCTACGTCGCCCCACCGATCCGGCTCAAGCACATCGGCCTGGGCGAGCCGGGCGTATTCGTGGTCTGGGGCCCGCTGATGGTCGTCGGCACATTCTTCGTGGCCACGGGCGAGATCCCGGCCTGGACCTGGATCGCATCCCTGCCCTACGCGATCCTCGTCACGACCGTGCTGTTCGGCAAGCACATCGACAAGATCGAGGCCGACTCCAGGAAGGGCGTCCGAACGCTCCCGGTGATCCTCGGCGAGCGGCGGGCCCGCCTCATGGCCCAGGCCCTGATGGTGGCCTTCTACCCGATCGTCGTCGTCGCCGTGGTGGCCGGCTGGATCGGGCCGTGGGTGCTGCTGGTCCTGCTGGGTCTGCCGCGGCTCGTCACCGTGCTGCGGACGTTCTCGCGGCCTCGCCCGGAGACGCCGCCGCAGTCCTATGTCGGCTGGCCGCTGTGGTTCGTGGGCTACGCGTTCGTCCACACCCGCCGCGTGGGCGGGCTGCTGGTCCTGGGCCTGCTCCTGAACGCGCTGCTGCCGATCGCGCTGCCCTGGGCCTAGCAGCGCCCGTTGCAGCTCTTGTCTCCCTCTGGGACGAGGAACAGCTCCGGCGGCGACGGTCCGATGCGCAGCTCGACGACTTCTTCGACCTGGGTTCTCAGCACCAGTGGGTCCTGCTCCTGGGACGCTCTGAGAATGAGCTTGATCTCACGGTCGATCCAGTAGTGGCCATACCCGCAGCTGACGCGGTCGGTTACCCGGCCGAGGATGAGATCCACGCCGCGGTGCTGCCATCCCTCGAGGCATGACTCAGGCAGGCCCATGTCAAACCGCGGCGGGCCGCCGCGCCACTTGCGCCACCTGGTCGTGCCATCCTCCTGGTAGTAGGACTCGTAGGTCGCTTCCGGGCTCATCAGGTAGACGGTTGGGTTGGCCGGACTCGAGGGGTCGAAGTGCCACTCGCTTCGGACCCGGTCGCCACCGTCGTAGTAGAGCCGGGTCTGGCCGTTGAACGAGCCTCGCTGGTCGATGGTGATCTCGAACGCTGGCATGGTTTGCTGCGCCGCGGCGACCTCTGCCAGGTAGGTCGCGATATCGGCAGGCGCGCCGCCCTGGTCGGGAGCCCGAACCGGGTCCGCGATCAGTGGCAATGATGGGCTCGGAGGTGGCGGCGTGGCATCGGCGCAATCGGCGGTCGAAGGGTCCGGGGCGCTCTGGCGGCAGTAGTACTCGCCAGCGGTGATCGGCTCGAAACCTTCGGGGGCGCTGAAGTCGAACAGCGCCGCAGGCTGCGGGCCGACCTCGAGGGCCACCACCTCGTTGACCATCGGCTCGTAGCCCACTGCCTGCTGGTTCTCGCCCATCTGGATCACGACTGACCTGGATCGCAGCACCAGGTACGTCTCGGCGTCGATCCACAGCTCCATGTCTGGCAACTCGAGGCCCGCCTCCGGCTCGCGGCGACAGGTGAGGTGGTGGGTATGGCGACCGATGACGATTTCGTTGGCCACGTAGTGCCAGCCCGTTCGGCAGGCGCGAGCCAGTTCCATTCCTGTGTAAGTAGCGATCTCCTGCCTGGGATCGCGATCCGTCGGCGGGAGGATTGCCCAGATTTTGCCATTGCCCGTGTCGATGGCCTCGCCCACTCGGGTCAGCGAGTAGACGTATGTTTGATCGTCGGGAAAGACGTGCCGGACGGTGCCGTTGCCATCGTGGTAGATCTCGTGGCGGTACTCCGCCTCGGCCGTCGTGATGTGCATGGCGGGCAAGTTGAGATAGCCCGAATAGGCGGCCGTCACGTACCCGTTCGGGTTGGCCCGCGGGTCGATGAAGAGCAGCGGCTGGGTCCGGTTGAGCAACGCCCCAACGGCGGCCGCGACGGCCACGCCGAGGGCCAGCAGGAACGCGGCGGCGGCGAGGAGCACTCGCCGGCGGGCGGTCGGATCAGCGTCGGTCAGGCGGCCCAGGACCAGCGGCAAGGGGCGCAGCTGGGTGCTCTTTCCCAGCTCCACGGCGATGCGGTCGCGGAGGTCGGCCCGGGCGTGCTCCGGGAGGTGGGTCCGCAGGGCGGACGCGATCTGGGCGTCGGTGAGGCGCTGGCTGGTCATGCCTCGGCCTCCATGGCTCGCTCGAGGGCACCGCGGGCCGCGTGAAGCCGCCACTTGGCGGTGCCCACCGGCACGCCGAGGGTGCGGGCGATCTCGGCGACGGGACGCTCGTCGACGTAGTGGAGCGACAGGATCATCCGTTCTGCCGGTCGAAGCCGGTCGAACGCCCGGCCGATCGCGTCACTGGAGACGACCCGATCGGCGTCGCTTCGGCCGCTTTCAGGCTCGGTTGTATCTACTTCGACGGACACCTCGCGAAGCCGCATTCGATGTCGGCGTGCCATCCGCGCGGCGTTGGCCACGATGCGGTTGAGCCAGCCGTCGAAGGCGGCGATATCCCGGAGCCGCGGCAGCTGGCGCCAGGCGGCGACGAACGCCTCCTGGGTCGCATCCGCCGCGTCGGCGTCGTTGGCAAGGATCGACCAGGCAAGCCGGTAGCAACGGTCGAGCCGGCTCGACACGAGGACGTCGAAGGCGCCCGCGTCGCCCGCGCTGGCCTGCCGGATGAGCAGCTCATCCGGCGAGGTCGCGACCGGTCGCGGTGCGGCGATCGAGTCCACGGACACTCCAGGGGCCCACCGATGCTACGCCTCCCAGTCCGCCGGCAAGTTGCAGCGTCATGGAGGTTCAGCCGTCCAGATGCCGAGCAGCGGCTGTTGGTTGGCCGCCGGTGGCGGATCTTTCGACCCAACCCCGGGTCGTCGCCCGGCATCCAGTCGTCAGACGCGGTGATCGCGACGCCGCTCGCCTGATTTTTGAACCGTTTAGCGCCCTGTCGCACCTCTACTGCATAGAGGCTGCCTCAGGCGAACCAAGACCAACGACTGGGCTCGCCGGCACGCGTGGTACGCGGGCCAGGCGCGGACGACCGCGCCTCGTTCTGCGCCCGAAGGCGACGCCCGACTGTTCCTCCCTGAGGAGGGGACAACATGAATCGCCGCTTCGTCACCGCCGCGCTCGGTGCGGCCCTCATCATCGCCTCGCTCGGGACGTTCCGTGCGCCGACCGCCGCTGCGGCCACCGCTGCAGAGGCGGTGATCACCTGGAACGCGTTGGCCCTTGAGGCCATCCACAATGCGCCGACCGCCGCCACGCCCGGCGCCGGCAACACGCCGATCGTGGGCTCGTTGCACACCGCGATGGTTCAGCTGGCCGTCTTCGATGCACTCGACTCGATCGTGGGCGGCTATGAGCCCTATCTCGACGGGCTCGCCGCGGCGTCGCCGAGCGCGTCCCAGCCGGCGGCGGTCGCCACCGCGGCCCACCACGTCCTGGTCGCGATCCCGGGCATGCCCGCAGCGGCCATCAACCGACTCGACGGAGCGCTCGCCGACACCCTGGCGCCGATCCCGGGCGGCGCCGACAAGGACGCCGGCATCGCGGCCGGTGGGGCCGCCGCCGCTGCGATGCTCGCAAATCGGGCCAACGACGGCCGGTTCGGTACGTTCCGGTTCACCACCGGGGACGAGATCGGCGAATGGCGGCCCGAGTTGCCGGCGTTCGTGTCCGACCCCAATGGCTGGGCCGCGCGTGTCCGCCCGTTCACCCTGCGCAGCACCTCGCAGTTCCGGACCGAGGGCCCGTTGGCCCTCGACAGCGCCGCGTATGCGGCCGAATTCGATGAGGTCAAGCGGCTCGGCCGGTTGACTGAATCCGAGCGGTCGCCGGAACAGACAGCCCTGACGGCGTTCTTCGTCGAGAGCCCGCTGGTCCTCTGGAGCCGCATGTATCGGGGTCTCGAACCCACCACCGACCTGTCCGCCATCGAGTGGGCCCGGCTGTTCGGCCTGCTGAGTGCGGCCAGCGCCGACGCCGCCATCGGCTGCTGGGACGACAAGGTCCACTGGAGCTTCTGGCGACCCATCACTGCCATCAGGATGGCCGCCGACGACGGCAATCCCGACACGGTGGCCGATCCGGACTGGCTGCCGCTGCTGGCGACGCCGCCATACCCCGACCACCCATCGGGCTTCAATTGCTTCGCCGGGGCCGGTGCCTACGTCAGCCGGGCCTTCTTCGGAACCGACCGGATGACCTTCACCCTCCACAGCAATCCGGCCAACGCGGATCGCGAGTACCACCGCTTCACGGATGTCCTCAAGGACACGATCAATGTCCGGATCTACCAGGGACTCCACTTCCGGACGCCAGACGAGCAAGGCGCCCACCTCGGCAAGAAGGTGGGCCAGTGGGTGACCTCGCGGTTCCTCGAACCGACGAAGTAGCCCTCCTGCGCGGCCGCCGGCGTAACCGCCGGCGGCCGACCCCGTCTGTCAGGTGCGACGATCGCCCAGGTGCGACAGGAATTCGAGGAGGTCCAGCTTGGTGACGATCCCGGCGGGTCGCTCGCCCTGGACGGCAACCAGCGCCGGGGCCCCGCCTGACAGCAGGTTGAAGGCCTCGTCGAGCGTCGCCGACGCCTCGACCAGCGGCAGCGGCGGGTCCATGACCTCGCCGATTGTCCGCTCCACCGTGGACGGGTCCCGGAACGCCCGGTCGAGCAGCCCCTTCTCGGTGATCGAGCCGACGATCCCCACCACGGCATTGCCCTCGGCGTCTTCCGACACCGGCAGCTGGCTGATCCCGAATTCCTGGAGCAGCGCGATGGCGTCGCCCACCCGTTGCGTGGTCCGGGCGAGGACCAGCTCGGGAAGCCGATCGTGGTGATGGTCGCCCAGCAGCTCCGAGATCCGAACCACGGCGCCGGTCGTCGGGAGCAGGCCGTTGACCCGCATCCATTCGTCGTTGTAGAGCTTGGACATGTAGCTTCGGCCGCCGTCGGGCAAAACCACCACGAAGACGGCCGCCTTCGCCGCCTCCTGGTCCTCGGCCATGAGCCGGGACGCCTCGTCGAGCGTCGCGACCAGTGCGGTGCCGCACGACTCGCCGGCCAGGATGCCCTCCTCGCGGGTGATCCGCCGGGCGGCGGCGAACGCGTCGCGGTCGGAGACGCGGACCCACCGGTCGACCGTCTCCTTGTCGTAGGTCCCCGGGAAGAAGTCCTCGCCGATCCCCTCCTGGAGGTACGGCCGGGCGGTATCGCCGGAGAGGACCGATCCCTCGGGATCCGCGCCCACGACCCGGATCGCGGGGTTCTTTGCCTTCAGGAAATGGGCCGTTCCCGACACCGTTCCCCCGGTGCCGACGCTGACGATCAGGTGGCTGATCTTGCCGTCGGTCCCCTCCCAGATCTCGGGGCCGGTCGTCCGCTCGTGGGCCTTCGGGTTCTCGTCGTTCCAGTACTGGTCGGGCTTGAACGCTCCGGGGATGTCGCGGGCCAGCCGCGCGGCGACGGAGTAGTACGACTCCGGCGACTCGGGCGCCACGTTGGTCGGGCAGAGGACGACCTCGGCACCATAGGCGCGAAGTAGCGCCTGCTTCTCGACCGACTGCTTGTCGGCCATCACGAAGATGCAGCGGTAGCCCTTGATCGCCGCCGCGATCGCCAGGCCGTGGCCGGTGTTGCCGGACGTGGGCTCGATGATCGTGCCGCCCGGCTTGAGCCGGCCATCCCGCTCCGCCGCCTCGATCATCGGCAGACCGATCCGGTCCTTGACCGAACCGCCCGGGTTGAGCATCTCCAGCTTGCCGAGAATCAGCGGCTGCCGGTCGATGGGCCCCAATTCGCGGGTGACTCGCGTCAGCCGGACGAGCGGCGTGTTGCCGACGAGGTCGAGGACGGACTCGGCGTACTGCATCCGGGCCGAGTATAGGTGACGGTCAGGTGGCTCCAGCCGGGACCGCCGGTCGGGAAGATCAGCCGTCCCGATCCAACCGCCCGCGGCGCATCAGCAGCCAGGTCAGGCGATCGCGGAGCCGGCGCGGGTGCTCGGGGGGATCGAAGGTCGCCGGATGCAGCTCCTCGACGACCGGGGCGAGGAGCTCGGCAAGGGCGTCCGTGATCTGGCGTGCCAGATCGAGCTCTTCCCGGCTGCCCTCGGCCGGAAGTGTCCCGGTCCAGCCCGGCCCGAGGAGCTCAGCCACGCTCGTCGCCGGCAGGATGCGCGACGCCATCCGCCGGCCGAGATAGAGCTCCTCGGTGCCCGCCATCGCCAGCGGGACGATCGGGGCGCCGGTGCGGAGGGCGATGATCCCGGCCCCACTGCGGAACGGGCCCACCTTGCCGGGCGGTCCGCTGACCGTCCCTTCCGGCATCTGGACGAAGACCCCGCCGTTGGCAATGACCGCCCGGGCGGAGGCCACGTGGGCCTCGACCCCCACCCCACCCCGCCAGACGGGCAGGAGGCCACCGACGCGCCGGATCAGGCGCTCCCGCCACCACGAGGTGAACGTCGACGGACCGCTGCCCAGGAACCAGGCCCGTGGTGCCGGGGGGATCGCGTGGAGGGCCAGGAACGGGTCCATCCAGCCACGATGGGCCGCGCCGACAAGGAGGTAGCCGCCCCGTGGCAAATGCTCCTGGCCGGACGTCAGGATCCGGAACCGGAAGACACCGAACAGCAGGCCGCGGGCGAAGAGCCGGAGGAGCCGGTACAGGACGGTGGCGTGGGATTCGGGCGCCCGGCCCAGCCAGGCGAGGCCCTCCGACGCGCCGCCGCGTGCGGCCGCCATGCGCTCCGGGTCGATCCGGGCGCGAGGCGGTCGCCGTCGCTGGGTCACCCGTCGATCGACGATGGGTTCGCTGGTGCCTCCCGCGCCGCGGGCTCCGCGTCGGGTTCCGCGTCGAGCTCCGCCTCGTCCTCGTCGTCCCATTCGTCATCGGCAGGACGTCCGCGCCGATGCCGCCAGGCCAGGCCGACGATGCCGACGGTGATGAACGCGACCGACACGATCTGGGCCGTCGGAATGCCGCCCAGCGTCCAGTTGTTGGTTCGCAGGAACTCGAGCAGGAACCGGGTCGTCCCGTACCAGATGAAGAAGATCAGCAGCAGGTCGCCGGGTCGGAGGCGATCCCGGAAGCGGGAGCCCAGGAACAGCAGGAACAGCATCCCGGCGAACCCGGAAAGCGACTCGTAGAGGAACAGCGGATGGAAGCGGGCGGCCTCGTCGCAGATCGTGGTCAGCTGGTGGGCGCAGTCGATGGGGATGCCCCACGGCAGCGTCGTTGGCGGGCCGAACAGCTCCTGGTTGAAGAAGTTTCCCCACCGCCCGATCGCCTGCATCAGGAACAGCCCCGGGGCGACGATGTCCGCCCAGATCCAGAACGGCTCGCGCTTCCAGCGGACGAACAGCCAGGCGGCAATGGTGCCGCTCACGATGCCCCCGTACACACCCAGTCCCGAGTACGGCGGCCGGACGATGGCCAGCAGGTCGTCCCGGTACAGGTCCCACTGGTCGATCACGTGGTACAGCCGTCCGCCGATCAGGGCTGCCGCGGCGACGACGAGGATCCCGTTGTTGACCAGGTCCGGATCGCGGCCCGCCCGCCGGGCAAGGCGGGTGATGAGCCAGTAGACCGCGATCAGGCCGACCGCGTAGGTGATGCCGTACCAATGAACGTCGAGCGGGCCGATGCGGAACGCGATCGGGTCCGGTGTCAGGTCGAACACGCCGCAGAGTGTAGCCGGGGGTGGGCCGAGCCTCGCAGCCTCCTTGCCTATACTGGCCGCCGGATGAAGCCCCCGGTCGCGACCCGCCTCGCACCTCCCGCCGCGCCGCGATCGCCGCGGTGAACGCCGAGTTCAACTACTGGCTGCTGATCGTCGGTCTCGTCGTCGGTGCGGGCCTCGTCTGGCTGGTCCTCGCCGATTCGAACCGCCGCGATTCGGAGATCGCCGATCGTGAGCTGCCCCTCGAGGCGACCTGGATCTCCGAGGCGCTGGGCGATGACGGCCGGTCGGTCGATCCGCCGACCGTGGAGCAGATTCTCCGCCTCCATCGCACCTACCTGACGGCCCCGCCACCGGACAACCCCGAGCTCGATCCGGAGGCAACGGGCGTATCGGGCGAACCTTCGCCCGCCATCCACCACCGGGCACCCACCCCGTCGGCTGAGGTCCGCGCTCCCGAGGCATCCGGAGAACGATCGTGACGGATCCGTCCACGCCGGAGCGGTCCGCGGAGGCGTGTCCGGTCTGCGGCGAGCACCGGCTCGCGCTGATCGACTTCCCGGAGATGGAGGGCGCCCCGATGGTCATGGATCCAGCCATCCTCGGGATCCACGCGTCCGGCGATCCCAGCCCGCCCGCCATCGGCTGCCTCGCCTGCGGCGCTGACTGGCCCAGCCTCGCCGCGTTCCGGGCGGCCCAGGAGACGGGCTGACGACGGGCTAGAGGTCCCCCACCAGGACGGGCTCGCCATCCACCGACGTGCCCGAGGCATCGACCAGGGTGACCCCGAACCGGCCGGCCGTCGTGAGATCCGCGTCCACCGGACCGGCCCAATAGGACAGGCCGCCGCCAAAGAACATCTTGCCGATCAGGACCCTCTGGCCGTCGACCTCGACCCAGCAACGGAACTCCCTGCCGGCCTCCGGCGGCTCCAGACCCTCGGCGAGGATCACCAGCTCCCTGGCGGCGCCGGAGTACAGGATCGTGCCGCTGAGGTCGCCTGAGGTCCCGGCGAGCGCCACCCGTTGGGCATCGGCCTCGGCGCCGATCTCGAGCCCGCGCGTCGCGACGTGGCTGAGCCCTCTGATCTCCGCGGCCTGGCGATCCAGGTCCGAGCGGGTCTGGAGGTTCAGCACCAGCCCGGCGCCGGCGACGACCACGATCAACGCGGCGGCGATGGCCGCGATCCAGCGGCTTCGCCCGCCGCCGGCGGTCCCCTGCACCGGCGTCGAAGGCCATGACGCGACCACGGACGGCTCCGGGGCGGCGCCCGCGGCAGTCCCCCGCGGCCGACCGACCTCGGCCACGTAGGCGAGGGTCCGTTCGCGAAGGTCCGGTGGCGGCGTGGTCCGGACGATCTGGCGAATGACCGGCGCGTCGCGGCGGAGACGGGCGATCAGCCCCGGGCACTCCTCGCAGGCGGCCATGTGGCCGGCCAGCGCGGCGGCCTGCGGCGTGTCGCCGGCCGTCAGCCGATCAAGCCCGCCGGGTTCGACCGCGGCGAGCTCCAGCAGCTCGGTGGCTTCAGCGTGATCCATGGCTTGCCGCGGGGTGACCCCAGGCTCCTTCCCTCGTGCTCATTCGGTCGACCGCTCCCGCGCCCCGACCGCCGACATGTCCCGTTCCAAAACCTCGCCGCGTTGCCGAGCGAAGACCTCGCGCAGCCGGAGCAGCGCCCGCCGCGTCCTCGTCTTCACCGTGCCCAGCGGCCAACCCAACCGGTCCGCGATCTCCGACTGCGACAGCTCTTCGTGATAGGCCAGGACGATGACGGTCCGTTCGTGCTCAGGCATCGTAGCGAGCGCGTCCTGGATCGACGCCCGCAACTCGGCAGCAGCCAGCTCACCTTCCGGACCCGGCCCCAGGTCCGCCCCGCCAAGGACGGTCCCGCTCGCGACGAGCCGCTCCAGGGCGGCCGTGTCGTGCTCGTCGACGCCGCTGGCGGCCGACAACGCCACCAGGTTGGGTCGACGCGCCGCAGCCCGCAGGCGATCCACGGTCCGGTTCCGGGCGATCGTGTGCAACCAGGCCGCGAGCGAGCCGGCGGCCGGGTCGAATAGCTCCGCCCGGTTCCACAAGGCGAGGAATGTCTCCTGCACGACCTCCTCGGCGACCTGCCGATCCGAGGTCAACCGGCACGCGGCAGCAAAGACGGCGTCCGCGTGACGGTCATAGAGACTCGCCAGCGCATCCTGGGACCCCTCGGCCACCGCTCGGACGAGGGCGGTGTCTTCGGATGCGCGGGATCGAACCTCTGCCATCGTCTACGTGTCCGCGGTCGCGGCGGTTTCGGTCCGCAGGGGCAGCGGCCGGCGCTCGAACGCGCTGGAGAAGACGACGTCGGTCTCGGTCGTGAACACGTGGCGGGTCGACTGGATGCGATGGACGACCCGCTCCAGGTCCCGGGTGTCGCGGGCCCGGAGCTTGAGCAGGTAGTCGGCTTCGCCGGCGATGTGGTGGCACTCCTCGATCTCGGGGATCGTGGCGAAGTCGCCGGTCAGGTCGGTTTGCGTGGTTCCGGGGGCCTGGGTGATCCAGGCAAAGGCCAGGACTCCGAGGCCGACCGCCGCGGGGTCGACCCGGGCCTCATAGCCGGTGATCACGCCCCGCGCCTCGAGCTTCTTGACCCGCTCATGGGCGGACGGGCCGCTGATGCCCACCGCGGAGCCAACCTCCGCGTACGGCTTGCGTCCGTCGGCCTGGAGGACCTCCAGAATCCGGGCGTCCATGTCACTGATTTGGTTGTGATCCGCCATCTAGTACCATTTCGTTAGGCTATGGTGATTGACGGCCTTACTTTGTTAGGCTATCATCGTGCATGTCAACTCATTCGTCGGACGTCGCCTCGGGCGGCGGGCCTTCAGCAACAGGTGCAGCGATGTCTTCCGGCTTCGGGCTCCTGGCGCTGTTCTCACTCATCAGCCAACTGCTGGGAGAAGATCAACGCCATGGGCGAACTCCCAGCGGCGACTACTGGTTCTGGCGCTCATAAGCGCCCTGACGGTCGCCTAGCCTAACCCACGAGGCCCCGGGACTCTCCCGGGGCCTTTCGGATTCGGGGACGCGCGCGCTACTTCGCCCCGGAAGCACGGTGCGCGACGACCGTGAACGTGCCTCGATCCAGGTGCGTCTCAGCGCAGCGGACCCCGGCCGGCCCCACGTGCGCGTCGTGGATCGTGCCGGCGGGCAGCTCCAGGCGATCGCCCGTGGCGAGGGCGATCGCCTCCCCGGTCGCCGGCAGCCCGAACACGATCGATCCGGCTTCGACCACGATGACCTTGTCGTAGCCGTGGTCGTGAGCGGCGTAGCGCTCGCCGGGGCCGTTGGACCAAATCGTGGATTCAGGCACGCTCAGGGTGCCTCCAGGTCATCGCCCGGATCGGCCGGCGCGCGGCGGCCCGTCAGGTCCGGCGCAGCATCCCGCCAGGCCGCGTCGGCCACCTCCGCGTCGTCCTCGATGGATCCAGCAAGGAGCAGGATGACGACGGTCATCACCGCCCCGACAGCGACCGCCAGGAAGGCCGGCCAGCGGACGAAGGCCAGCAGGTACGCTCCGACCGCCAGCCCCACGGCGGCCGCGACCACGATCGTCCGGAGGCTCGGCATCAGCTCACCGACACGCCGATGACCGACCCGACGACGTAGGTGACGGCGGCCGCGGCAACCCCGATACCGACCTGCCGCGCCCCGGAGAACCAGGCCGACCGGCCGGTCAGGAGGCTCACCGCGGCGCCGACCGCGAACAGCGCCCCGAGGCTCGCCACCAGCGCCCCGTAGAAGGCGGCTGTACCGGCGAAGGCCAGGTAGGGCACCACCGGCACCGCAGCTCCAACCGCAAAGGCGGCGAAGGAACCGACGGCGGCGCCCCATGGCGAGCCCAATTGACTCGGGTCGAGGCCCAGCTCCTCGCGGACCAGCGTGTCGAGCGCCGTCTCCGGGTCGTGCAGCAGCCGCTGGGCGATCCGCGCCGCCTCCGCCTCGGTGAAGCCCTTCGAACGGTAGACCGCGGTGAGCTCTGCCTCTTCCTCCTCGGGCATCGCCTCGAGCTCCGCGCGCTCGAGCGCGATCTGGCGCTCGAACACCTCGCGCTGCGACTGCATCGAGATGTACTCGCCGGCCGCCATGCTGCTGGCCCCGGCCAGGAGGCCGGCGATCCCGGCAAGGAGCACGAACCGCGGCTCGTTGGACGCGCCGGCGACACCCATCACCAGCGACAGGTTGCTCACGAGTCCGTCGCTGACACCGAAGATGACCGCCCGGAGGGTCCCGGACCGCCCGGACCGGTGCCACGTCTCGTGCTCGCCGATCTCGGTCGGCAGGCGCGCGGCTCGCGCGGCCCGGATGCCGTCGCTCTCCGGTCGCTCCGCCACGGCCGTCGCCGCATCGAACCCCTCGCGGCTCTTGGTGAGGCGCTTCCAGATCTCGGCGTGCTGGCGCTCGTCCGCCGCGATCGACGCCAGCTCCGGCGACGCACCCTGGGCTTCGTAGATCTGTTCCTCGTCACCTTCCAGGGCGAGGACGAGGTCCGACACGGCGTGGGTCCCGAAGAGCCGGGCGAGGGTGATGATCACCCGGACGCGAAGCCGCGGCTTGTGGCCGATCGGCACGTCGATGCCCTGGGCACGGAGCTTGCCTGCCCAGACCTCGGCATGGCGCCGCTCGTTGGTGGCGATCGTCCTGAACGCCGAAGCTCGTCGTCCGTCGCGCTCGAACCTGGCGAGTGCGTCGTACAGGACGATCGCGTCGCGCTCGAGCTTGAGGTTCTCGAGGCTCTGCTTCGGGTTGACGAGGGGCATGCCCGCATCGTACGGCCGGAGGCCGTTCCCGGGTTGTGCCAACATCCGGCCATGCCGGACGACGTCCCCCTTCTCCGATACCTCTCGGCACGAGACGTCATCGCGGCGATGCCGCCGGTCGCCGAGCGGCTGCGCCTCGCGGAGCGGACGATGGCCGCCCTGGCAACGCCCGGCGGGGCGGACATGCCGGCCAAGATCGGCGTCCATCCGCGGCCCGAGGGATCCTTCGCCCACGCCATGCCCGCGCACCTGCGGGCCGAAGCCACAGGCGCGGACCTGCTCGGCATCAAGTGGATCTCCGGCTTTCAGGACAACCGCGCGTCGGGGCTGCCGGCGCTGCACGGCGTGCTGCTGCTCAACGACGCCCTGACCGGCGTCCCGACGGCGATCCTCGACGCCGGCCCGATCACGGCCCAGCGAACGGCAGCCGTATCCGGCGTCGCGATCCAGCGGCTGATGGCGCCGGTCATTGACCGGACGCCCCGGGTCGCGATCATCGGGGCCGGGGTCCAGGGCCGGAGTCACCTCGAGGTCATCGCCCACCTGCTGCCCGGCGCCGACGTGGCGATCTACGACCGGCACCCGGATCGCGCCCGGCAGGCCGCGTCGGAAGCGACGGGGCTACGGGTGACCGTGGCGCCCTCGGCGCGCGACGCCGTCGCGACGGCAGACGTGACGATCACGGCCGCATCGTTCACCACGCCCGAGGAGCGCCAGGTCATGACGACCGACTGGCTGGCCCCCCAAGCCCTCCTGATCCCGGTCGACTATGCGACCTATTGCTCGGCCCAGGTCGCCCGCGACGCCGCCCTGTTCGTCGTCGACGAGACCCGGCAGTTCCTGGCCAACCGGGAAGCCGGCCAGTTCGACGGCTACCCCGACCCGGCGGCGTCGCTGGGCCAGGTCATCCGCGACGGCACGCCTCGGCCGGACGGCCTTGTCGTCGTGACCCACCTGGGTATTGGCCTGGCCGACGTGGTCTTCGGCGACGCGATCCTCCAGCGGGCGGCGGCGCAGGGTCAGGGCACGATCCTCGAGCGGTGATGCCACACTGCCGTTGGAGCCGCGGAGGCTGAGGAGCGGAGGAGCGGATGCTGGGTCGCCTGGTACGGCTGGTGCTCCTGTTCGTCGTCATCGTCGCCGTTGCCACGGGAGCCCTGCTGGCGACGATCACCCTCCGAGCGCTGCCCCAGACGAGCGGCACGATCGAGGTTGCCGGGCTCGACGACTCGGTGACCATCACTCGCGATCGGGCCGGCGTCCCGCATCTCTTTGCAAGCACGTCCCACGACCTGTTCATGGCCCAGGGCTACGTTCACGCCCAGGACCGGATGTGGCAGATGGAAGTGTGGCGCCACATCTCCGCGGGCCGCCTGAGTGAGCTGTTCGGCAAGAGCCAGGTGGCGACCGACCGATTCATCCGGACGCTCGACTGGCGGGGTGCGGCGGCGCGGGACCTGGAGGCGTTGTCCCCCGAAGCCAGGGACGCGCTGGAGGCCTATGCCGAGGGCGTCAACGCATGGCTCGACGGGCATCGCGGCGGCCTGGGCCTGGCCTTCGTCGTGACCGGCTTCCGGGCGGGGATCGGCGGGCTCGGTGGCTACGATCCCGAGCCATGGACGGCCCTCGACTCGGCCGCCTGGCAGAAGGTCCAGTCGTGGAACCTTGGCGGCAACGTCGACGAGGAGATCTTCCGGTTCCTCGCCGACGACCAGCTGGGCGACCCCGCCCGAACCGACGAGCTGTTCCCCGACTACCATCCCGGCGCGCCGGTCATCGCGCCGGAGGCGGCGTCCGCGCGGGCGACCGAACCGGGGCCGCAACCGGCCGTGGCCGCCAACCTCGACGAGTCGACCCGCCGGGCGCTGCGCGAGCTGGCCCACGTGGCGGGGTCGCCGCAGCGGATCGCCGGCCTCGACGGCGGCGACGAGCTGGTCGGCGACCATGGCCTGGGCAGCAACAACTGGGTCGTCGCCCCATCGAAGAGTGAATCCGGCGGGGCACTGCTGGCAAACGATCCGCACCTCGGGATCGGGATGCCATCGGTCTGGTACGTCAACGGGCTGCACTGCGTCGACGTCAGCCCGGCCTGCCCGTTCGACGTCCTCGGCGTGTCGTTCCCTGGCACGCCAGCCGTCGTCCTTGGCCACAACGCCGACATCGCCTGGGGCGCCACGAACACCGATCCCGACGTCCAGGACCTGTTCATCGAGCAGCCGAGCCCCGCCGATCCGGACCGCTACCAGTACCGAGGCCAATCGGTCGCCTACACGATCCGCGAGGAGGAGATCCTCGTGTCCGGTGGCCCGTCGCAAACCCTCCAGGTCCGTGAGACGGTCCACGGGCCGATCCTCAACGATGTCGACGAGCGGCTCGAGGACGCGCCGCCGATGGCCCTCCGCTGGGCGGCGACGGCGGCAGTGGACACGACCTTCGAGGCGATCTTCCGGCTCCAGACGGCGACGAACTTCGACGACTTCCGTGCCGCCCTCCGGCTCTGGGGCACACCATCCCAGAACTTCGTGTACGCCGACGTCGCGGGCCATATCGGCTTCCAGATCCCGGGGCGCGTGCCGGTCCGCGGTGGCGGTGCGACCGGCGAGCGACCGGTGGCCGGCCACGATGGTGCCGCGGACTGGACCGGCTGGGTCGAGTTCGACGCCCTGCCCTGGGCCCTCGATCCGGCGGCCGGCTGGATCGTCACCGCCAACAACGCACCCCTCCGGCCCGGCGCGTCGCCGTACCTCGGATCGGCTGCCGAATGGGACCCCGGCTATCGGGCCGCCCAGATCACCCAGCGGCTCGGCGAGCTGGCCGACGACGGCGGGTTGACGGTCGATGAGCTGGAACTGATCCAGATGGATTCGGAGGTCCGGCGCGCCCGGGCGATCGTGCCCTCCCTCCGTGGCATGTCACCCGCGACCGCCGACGGGCAGTCGGTCCTGTTCGCGATCACGAACTGGGACCTCCAATGCGAGGTCGACAGCCTGGGGTGCGCCGCCTACATGGCGGCCGAGCTGCGGCTCATCGCCCAGATCTTCGACGACGAGCTGGGGCCGCTCGCCCGCGACTGGGTCGGCAGCCCGATCTCATGGCGGGTCCTGGAGCGCATGCTCAACGACCCCGAGGCGGCATGGTGGGACGACATCACCACGCAGAGCGTTCGCGAGACCGCGCCCCAGATCATCAGCGACGCGCTCGACCGAACTGGCGAGGAGCTGCGCGCGGCGTTGGGTGAGCCGGAGAACTGGCGCTGGGGGGCGCTCCACCAGGCGACCTTCCGCGAAGAGACGCTGGGTCGAAGCGGGATCGGACCGCTGGAGGCCTACTTCAACCGCGGTCCGGTCGAGGTGGGCGGAGCCGCCGGCACGATCCAGAACAACACCCACCGGCCCGGCCGAGGCTACCCGGATCCAAATGACCCGTCCGTCAGGCCGGTCGGCATCGGCGGCGTGTTCGCGGTCGACGTCCTGCCCTCGTACCGCCTGACGATCGACCTGTCCGACCTCGACGACGCCCGGATCGTCCAGACGACGGGCCAGAGCGGCAACCCGTTCGACGGTCATTACGGCGACCTGATCGACCTGTGGCGCGACGGCCGATCGGTGACGGTGCCGTTCAGCCGGTCCCGGGTCGACGCAGCCGCTGCGTCAACGCTCGTTCTCACACCCTCGGCCTGATGGCGTCGCGGAGCTCCGCCTCAGACCTCGGGGGGCGATTGGCGGCTGGGCGTTGAGGGTGCCTGATCTCGTCGTCGTGGGCGCCGGGACGATGGGCGCGTGGACGGCGCTGTGGGCGCTTCGGAACGGCCGCTCGACCGAGCTGATCGACGCGTACGGACCGGGCAACGCGCGGGCGTCCTCGGGCGATGAGTCGCGGATCATCCGCGCCTCGCACGGTCATGATTCCTACTACGCGAAATGGTCGCGGTCGGCCCGCGAGGATTGGATCGCGCTCGGCAAGGCAACCGGCGAGCAGATCTTCGTCGAGGCCGGGGCGCTGTGGCTGGCGCACCGCGAGGACGGCTTCGAAGCGTCATCGGAAGTGACGCTGCGTGGCCTGGGCATTCCCGTCGAGCGCCTCACTCCGGCCGAGATCGCCGCTCGCTGGCCGGCCATCACGGTCGACGACCTGGCGTTCGCTCTCTTCGAGCCGGAGGGTGGCCTGCTGCGCGCACGGGCCGGCGTTCAGGCAGCAGCGACCCGGTTCACGGCGGAGGGCGGCCGGCTCACGCTCGCCGGGGTGATCCCGGGACGGGCCGACGGCGACCGGCTGCTGGACGTGATCGATGGCGGCGGCGTCCGATATTCGGCCGACCAGTTCGTCTTCGCCGCCGGGCCGTGGCTGCCCAAGCTGCTGCCGGAGGTGATCGGCGTCGCCATCCGGGTCACCCGGCAGGACGTGTTCTACCTTGGCCCGGCGCCCGGTGACGCGCGCTGGGACGCACCCGTCTTCCCGTCATGGGTCGACTACGACGCCACGTTCTATGGAATCGGCTCGGTAGGCGGGCACGGCGTCAAGGTCGCGACCGACACCTACGGCGGCGAGGGCTGGGATCCGGACACCGGGATTCGCCTGGTAGCGCCAGAGTCCATCGAGGCCGTCCGGGACTACTGCCGCCGCCGCCTGCCGTCCCTGGCCGACGCGCCGGTCGTCGAGACGCGCGTCTGCCAGTACGAGTCGACGACCGATTCCAACTTCCTGATCGATCGCCACCCGCGGTACGCCAACGCCTGGATCTGCGGCGGCGGTTCGGGCCACGGGTTCAAGCACGGACCGTCGATCGGCCGGTACGTGGCCTCGCTGCTGGATGGCCACGTGCCGTCCGGTGACGAGCTCCGCTTCGGGTTGACCGCGGAGCGGGCAGGCCCGTCAGGGCTGCGAACGTATGCCGACGCAGCGCACTGACGGGGCCACTCGCACCACGGATCGACTCGTTACTGCAGCAGCGCCCATGAGAACGTGGCGCTGTCAGGATTGACTGGGGCGAGCAGGTTCAGGTTGCAGACCTTGACCCAGATGTCGTCGCCAGCGCCGTCCGCCACTCGGACAGCTGTCACGGTGAGCATGGTCGGAGCCGTCGTGATGGCCGCCTCGTCATAGGGATGGTTGACCAGCACGTGCGTGCCGTGTTCCGGCGCGTTGTTGCCGATCTGGGCCGCGACACATGTCAGCGCCGTGATCGAGCCGAAATCGACGGCCTGGCTTCCCGAGGCCAATCGTTGCTCGAACCCGGTGGAGTCGATCCCATCCAGCAGGTCGGTGTCGTCGGCCGTCCCCGAGGCGGCGAGGAACGCCGTCGAGTCCAGTCCGTCCAGGGTGTCGCTGTCCGCAGCCTTGCCGTTCGCCGCCAGGAACGCCGTCGAATTCAGTCCATCCAGCAGATTGCTGTCGGCCGCCTTGCCGTTGGCCGCCAGGAACGCCGTCGAATCCTGCCCGTCGAGCAGGTTGCTGTCGGCCGCCTTTCCGTTCGCCGCCAGGAATTCGGTCGAGTCCTTGCCGTCGAGCTTCGTCGCGTTGACGACCGGCGTCTTGCCGGGCCCCAGGGCGCCCAGTCGATTCATGAAGGCGGCCATCTGCTCACGGGTCACGAACTCCCCGGGACAGTACTTGCCCACCGCGCAACCCACGGTTACGCCAACGTCCGCGATCGCATCGATGTCCGCGTGGAAGGTGTTCGTGGTCGGCACGTCGGTGAACCGATGGGACGCGAGTACGATCGCCGGGATTGCTGAAGCGACCAGGCCGATCGCCAGGACGATGCCGGCCGCGACACGACGCGATCGCCTGCGCCTCGGCACGAGCACGGCGCCTCCGGCGACTTGTCGTCGAAGCGCTTCCAGTTCGGCCTCGAGGCGCCCGAGCTGAGCGCTCAGTTCCTCCAGATTCCTTGACGAGTCCCCGTGCATGTGCGCCCTCCTCCCGGCGCAGGGCGCGTGGCCGCATCACAGGCAGCCGGCTCCCGACGCTCGCCGACATTGTGCTCCGCCAATTAACGCCTCGTCAGTCCTTGACGCGCGTCTCGTCGCCATCCACGACCCAGTCATTGCAGCGGATCGGGTGGCCCTTCGGGTACTCGAGGTCGACCTCGCCGATCAGCCGGAAGCCAGATTTTTCGCAGATCCGGTTGGAGGCGATGTTGTCCGTCCGCGGAAAGGCGTGGATTGGGCGGCGATCGGCGCCCGCTCGGATCCGAGCCAGGCACCCAGCGATCGCGGCCGTGCCCAGGCCGCGACCCTGGTACTCGACGAGCACGGACCAGCCCATCTCCCAGACCCGCTGGCCCTGCCACTCGAGATCCCAGTAGCCGATCCAACCCACCCGAGTTGCGGCCGGCCCGGCTTCGATGACCAGGCACTTGCCGTCTTCCAGGGCGAGGTACCGCTCGTGACGGTCGCGGAGCTGTTCGGGCGACTCGGGGCCACCCAGGTACTCCATCATGCGTGGATCGCCGAGCAGTCCTTCCAGGAGCGGGAGGTCATCGGCGCCGTACGTCCGCAACGACACCGGCGCGCCGTGGTTCTTCACCCCACGAGGCTACTCGTTGACCGGCAACGGACCGTCAGGAATCTCGATCAGGATCCGGCCGTCCTCGATGACCACGTCGTAGAGGTAGAGCGGCGCCTCGGCGGGCGGGTCGAGCGGCTCGCCGTCGATCAGGTCGAAGCGGGACAGGTGGAGCGCGCACGTCAGCGACGAACCGGTCAGGAAGCCCTTGTCGAGCTCGAAGTACTCGTGGCTGCAGATGCCCTGCATGGCCTTGAGCTCGCCGTCGAGGTTGACGACGAGGACCGGGTCAGTGCCATCCACCCAGGCCATCTTCATGGTGCCGTCCGGCACCTCGTCGACGCCGAGGAGGTCGATGCGCCTCACGGCTGGGCACCTTGGCCGCCGACGTGATTGCCAGGTGGGCATTCCCTGGCGAAGACGGGGCTGTAAGGGCCGGAATTCGGCGCGGGGGAGCATCTCCACGCTCGCGACGAGCAGGGCGATGGCACGTGGCGGTGGCTTGTGCGTCCCGAAGCCCGGATTCTGCTCACCTGGTGATCATGCCGCGGCCGAAGCCGACCCGGCCGGCGACGTCACGCGGCGGCGCCGGCGCCCCCCGCGACCAGTCCCGCCTCCCACTTCTCCTCGAGCAGGCCACGGAGGCGGTCCTGCGCGGAGACCAGCGGCACGCGCGCTACCACCGGCTCGAGGAACCCGAGGACGACGAACTTGCGGGCCTCGTCCGGGGGGATGCCTCGCGATTCGAGGTAGAACAGCTGCACCTCGTCGATCGGGCCGACGGAGGACGAGTGGGCCGCCCGACGGCAATCCGGCTGGTCGATCTCCAGTGACGGGATCGCCACCGCCCTGGCGTGCTTCGAGAGGTTCATCCCGAACTCGCCGAGGTAGCTGTCGGTGCCGACGGCCGACTTCTCGATCTCGATGAGGCCCTTCATGTACGACCTCGACCGATCGAGGAGGGCGCCCTTGGACAACAGGGTGCCGGTCGTGTCACGGCCGGTGTGGCGGGTGTAGGAGGTCAGGTCAAATAGCTGGTCCTCCGACCCGAAGACGATCTCGACCTGCTCGACCGTGCTCCGGTCGCCAATCAGGCGGTTGTCGACCCTCGAGCGGACCAGCCGCGAGCCGAGCTGGGCCATCGCCCAGTGCAGCGTGGCGCCGTCGCCGACGTTTGCGCCGCGGTGCTGGAAGCAGATCACGGTCGTCGGCAGCTCCTGGAGGCTGGTCATCCGCAGCGTCGCCGCCGTGCCGAGGTAGACCTCGGTCGTGCCGGTGAACAGCGCCTGCCCGGTCGCGCCCGCGGACGCATCCGAGGCGACGAGCTCTTCGACGACCGACGCCGAGGCGCCGTCGCCCAGCCGGATGATCGTCCGTGTCAGGAGGGCCACGTTGGCGACACCGACGGCCCAGCGCACGACGATCGGCCGCTCGAGTCGAACGCCAGCCGGAATGTCGACCACCACCCCCTGGGCCCAGGCCGCCCGGGTGAGCTGGGCGTAGCGGTCGTCGGCCGGCAGCAAACCGCCCCCCTCGACCTCCGGCCGGACGGACTCGAGTGCCTCGCCCAGGAGCCGGAGTGCAACGCCGGCCTCCCTGGCCGCGTCGGAGAGCTCGATCGCCACGTCCAGGCCCTCGACGATCTCCACGAGCCCGTCGGCGTCATCGGGCAGGCTCCCGGCTCGATGGCGGGCAACCGCGGGGCTGAAGACGACATCGCCCAGCGCGGCGCCACGCAAATCGATGTACGGCGTGTACAGCCGGTTGGCCTCGCCAGGCAAGTCCTCGTAGGCGGCGTGGCCGGCCCGGCGATCGGCCGTGAGCCATTCGGGCTGGCCGGCAGCGAGATCCTCGATCGTAGCCGCCGGGATCGGGAGTCCAAGGTCGTCGAGCGCGCGCCGGGCGGGCCGGGTTCGGGCAGGCGCGGCCGCCGTGGCGGTCGCGTCACTCACCCCAGCGAGCCCTCCATCTCGAGCTTGACCAGGCGGTTGAACTCGATCGCGTACTCCATCGGCAGTTCCTTGGTGAACACCTCGAGGAAGCCCTGGACGATCAGGTTCTGCGCCTCGTTCTCCGTCAGGCCGCGGCTCATCAGGTAGAAGACCTGGTCCGCGCTGATCTTGCCGACGGTGGCCTCGTGGGTCATCGTCGTGTCGTCTTCCTGGATATCGATGTAGGGATACGTGTCGCTGCGGCTGATGTCGTCGAGCATCAGCGCGTCACAGCGGACGCTGGCCACGACGTTGGTGGCCCCCGGCGAGACCTTGAGCTGGCCGCGGTACGTGGCCCGACCACCGTCCTTCGAGACCGACTTCGAGACGATCCGCGAGCGCGTGTTCGGCGCCAGATGGATGGCCTTCGCGCCGGTGTCCTGGTGCTGGCCCTTGCCGGCCACGGCCACCGAGATGATGTCCGCGGTGGCGCCCTCGCCACGCAGGTAGATCGACGGGAACTTGACGGTCTTGCGGGAGCCCGTGTTGGCATCGATCCACTCGACGGTCGAGTTCTCGTAGGCGTGGGCCCGCTTCGTGACGAGGTTGTAGACGTCGTTCGACCAGTTCTGGATCGTCGTGTAGCGAACCTTGGAGCCCGGCAGGGCGACGACCTCGACGACCGCCGCATGGAGCGAATCGGTGGCGTAGATCGGGGCCGTGCAGCCCTCGATGTAGTGGACCTTGGCCCCTTCCTCGACGACGATCAGGGTCCGCTCGAACTGGCCGGTGTTCTCGCCGTTGATCCGGAAGTAGGCCTGCAGCGGCAGCGGGACCTCGACGCCCTTTGGCACGTAGACGAACGAACCGCCCGACCAGACCGCCGTGTTGAGGGCCGAGAACTTGTTGTCCTCGGCGGGGACGACCGTCCCGAAGTGCTTGCGGACGATGTCCGGGTACTCCTTGAGGGCCTGGTCCATGCCCATGAAGACGACGCCGATCTTGGTCAGCTCCTCGCGAACCGAGTGGTACACGACCTCGCTGTCGTACTGGGCGCCGACGCCGGCAAGGAACTTCCGCTCCGCCTCCGGGATGCCGAGCCGCTCGAACGTCTGCTTGATCTGCTCCGGGACGTCGTCCCACGACTTCTCTTCGCGCTCGGACGGCTTGCGGTAGTAGACGATCTTGTCGAAATCGAGCTTGTCGAGCCCGTCGGTCCACATCGGCATCGGGCGCTTGACGAAGTGGTCGTAGGCCCGCAGACGGTACTGGAGCATCCAGTCCGGCTCGTCCTTGAACCGGCTGATCTCCTCGACGGTCTCGCGGGTGAGGCCCCGCTTGGTCTCGGCCAGGTAGACGATGTCGTCGTGGAAGGCGTACTGGTCGCGGCGGTCGGCTACAGCCTCGCGCGTTGTCGTCATCAGGTCTCCTGGGGGTCCAGCGTCCCGGCGCCGGGCAGTGATTTCGTAATCCCGAGTGACATTATCGGAATTACCGCCCGAAGCGTCAACGCGGGGGCCCTCGGCGACGATCGTGCCAGCCCTGACCGCTAGCTCCAGAGGACCCTCAACCCTACGACCCTGGGCAAGCCCAAACGGCCCTCGCCCGCGCCCTCGTTTGTCCCTTGGATCACCCAGCGTTCCAACCTACCGCCAATGGCCCCGAATCGGCCCTCGGCTCCTGGGGGGCGGTGCCGGACCGCGAGGCTCGCGCCTCCCCCAGCAGACAGGCCGAAGCCCCCGGGCAGAACCCAGGGGCTTCGACGCGGAGGAGTGGGACTAGAAGCGATCCGGCGGGGCGGGCCGGACCTCCTCGGCATCGTCGGCGTCGTCGATCCGCATCGTGTCGGTCAGCCGACCGCCGCCGAGTGGCTCATCACTGAAGGGTGGGTCGGCCTCGTTGGCCTCGTCGCCCTCGGTGTCGTCGATCTGCAGCTGATCGGTCATCCGGCCGGTGCCCGGTGTGGGCTGTCGGAAGTCATCGTCGGCCGCGGCGGCCCCGAGTGACTGGGCGCGAACGTCCTCCGGCTGATCGGACCACGGCTGGTCCTCCGCGAAGCCGGTGGTGTGCATGGTGGCGGTGCTGGTTCCGGCGTACTCGGACTCGGCCATGACCGGCTGGCCCAGGTCGCTACTCGCGCTCCGGACCTCGTCGGCCGCGTCGTCGAGGTCGTCCTCGAGATCGGTCATCCGGCTGGTGCGCCATTCTTCGAACCGGGCGCGGAGCCGGTCCATGAAGCTGGTGATTCGAGGGGCAGTCGTCGGCGACGTGGCCAGCATCCAGCCCACGATCAGTCCACCCAGCATCCCGAGGATGGCGAAGGGCACAGGCGAGGGTCCGTTTCGGCGTGGAAGGGCCTGCTCGACGTTGCTCGAGACGCTCTTCGCCACGTCGTCGACCATCTTGCCGGCGTTCCTGGCGACGTCATCGACCGCCTTGCCGGCGTTCTTGGCGACGTCATCGAACACCTTGCCGGCGCGCTTGCCGATGGCGTCGACGTCGACCTTGGGCACGTGGACGTCCGGCATCGCCTTTGCGATGTCGTCGGTGGTCATATCCCGAAAGACTTCGGGCAGTTCAAACTTCGGTAGCGAGATTGTGGGCATGGATGCCTCCTCCGGCGTGTTGCACCCAGCATTGCCTGCCTGGCCTGACGATCCGACCGGTGGTCGCGGGGGATCGGGTTGCAAGCCCATACCATCGGGCTGTCCCAATGGCCTCCGCTCGCGCCGATACCGGTCACCTCCCGGCAGGGACGTCCCGTAGCATCGTCTCGTGCCCCCGGAACGTGTCGTCTCCCGAGCGGTTGCGCGCCGCTACCTGGTCCTCCATCACCTGCTCGCCCCGCCGCGAGCGGTTGGTGGTGGACCGAACGGCGTGATGGCGGTCTTCGATCGCCTGGGTTCGGTCCAGTTCGACCCGCTCGACATCTGCGGCCGCAACCACGACCTGGTCCTGCTCGCCCGGGTGGCCGGCTACCGGCGGTCGTGGACGGACGAGTTGCTGTACGGCGAGGGCCGGCGGCTGTTCGAGGCGTACAACAAGGGCCTCAGCCTGCTGCCGGTCGCCGAACTGCCGTGGTACCGGCAGACCTGGGATCGCGAGCGGGTCGTGCACGAAGGCGGGGCATTCGACGAGCACGCGCCGCTGGTCGAGGAGCTTCTCGATCGGATCCGGACGAACGGGCCGCTGAGTACCGCCGACGTCGAGCCGCGGGCCGCGATCGAGTGGTACTGGCGCCCGACCAACCAGGTCCGGGCCATCCTCGAGGCACTGGCCGAGGCCGGCATCCTCGGCATCCGTCGACGGGACGGCAACCGGCGGGTCTACGACCTCGTCGAGCGCCTCCTGCCGCCATCCCTGCTGGCCCGCCGCGAACCAGAGCTCGACCAGCGCAAGCACCGGCTGCTGTCCCGCTTCCGCGCCCACGGGCTGCTCGGCAGGGCCGGCTCGGCGGAGCTGTGGTACGGCACCGCGCCGGGCAAGTCCCGATCCGATGGCGTCCCCACCCGTGGCGAGCTCCGTGACCAGCTGGTCGAGGACGGGGCACTCATGCCGGTCTCGGTCGAGGCGGTTCGGGGCGAACGGTTCGTTCCGGCTGCCAGCGCGCCACTCCTCGACCAGGCGGAGCGGGAGGTCGCGACAGGGCGGACGCCGGGTGACGCGACGCCTGGCGCGAGCTTCCTTGCCCCGCTCGACCCGCTGGCGTGGGACCGGCAGCTGCTCGCCGCGCTGTTCGACTTCGACTACGTCTGGGAGGTGTACGTCCCGGCGCCGAAACGACGCTGGGGCTATTACGTCCTGCCGATCCTCTTCGGCGACCGGCTCGTCGGCCGGATCGAGCCACGCCTCGAGCGCCGAACCGGGACCCTCCGGATCGCTGGACTGTGGTGGGAGCCCGGTTTCGAACCGCTCGAGGAGCCGGGGTTCGGCGATGCCTTTGCCGGTGCGCTGGACGCCCTTCGGCAGTTCGGCGGCGTCGAGCGGGTCGCCTGGCCGACGGCGACCCGGCACCGCCCGCTGGTCCGCGTCGTCCGGTCGATCGGCGCGGCGGCTGCGGCTGCGACCGGCTGAAGGAATTCGAAACGCCCGGCTGGTCGCAGCCGGGCGTCAGTGACCGGGGAGTCGGCCCGGGTCAGGCCTCGAGGTGGATGGTGTACCAGGGCCCGCAATTGCCGACCTTGTCACAGGCTCGAACCCGGAAGTCGTATTCGTGCGGGTACCACAGCTTGAAGGTCCGGCTGGCGACGGTGGTCGCGGTGGTCCACCACTTCCAGGCATCCCCATCGGTGCGCGACTGGATCTGGTAGTGCTTGAAGCCAGCGGTCAGGGTGACGAGCTGGGTATCGCCACCGGTCCAGGCGACGGTGACCGTCCGGTAGGCGGACGAGGCAGCGGCGGGCTCGACGACCGGCTTGAACTTCGCCCAGCCGCCCGTCCGGTCCGGACCCTTGAGGAACACGCCCGTCCACATCTTCTTGCCGGTCCCGGCTTCGATGGCCAGGCCGATGCCGAAGTAGTTGTAGGACTTCGACATCACGATGCCGCGATGACCCGGCGAGTTCATCCAGCTGTTGCGGGCCTGCTCGGCGGAGTCGGCCAGGGTGGGCCAGTTGTTCCAGGCGATGATCTCGCCCGCGCCGTACCAGGTGATCTTGGCCTGGTTGATCAGGTCGAAGACGTTGCGGCCATCGGGCTGGGTGTGGCTGAAGTAGTGCTTGGTCGCCATGTCCGCCGACCGGGCCCGGGCGATGGCCGCCAGGCGGGTGTCCAGCCGGAGCGCGACCAGACCGGCCTTGGCGCGCTCGGCGTTGAGCAGCTTGACCATCTGCGTCTCCGCTTCGGCGACCGTGAGGTCGCCGGCCGCCGCGCTCGGCGGGCGGACGCCCGTGGCCGAAACCGCGACCAGGGCGGCGAAGGCGACGGGGGCGAGGCGGCGAAGGAAGGTGGACATTGGTCTCGGGCTGTCATGGCGGGAGGCAGGCGTTTGATCGGCCGGCTTCGAGCGCCACGGTGAGGATGGCTGCTGCGACCCCTCGCCCGGTATGACTCACGTGTCCCGAGTGGCCTCGGCGGATGGTACGGGCGGCGGGCTACGGCACCCTCCGCAGGACCCCATCCGGACTCCACGCCACCCCTCCCAAGTGCTCCCCGGACGTCCCCCACGGGGTATGGGACGATGGTTCCCGAACGCACCACTGCCATCCAGCCCAAGGAGACTTGCCCATGGCCGCCACCCGTCGAGCCAAGGCCACCTGGGCCGGCGATCTGACCGCCGGCAGCGGCACAGTAAGCGCCGGGACCAGCGGCCTGTTCAGCGATCTGCCGGTCAGCTGGGCGACGCGGACCGAGGAGCCGGGCGAGAACACGAGCCCGGAGGAACTGCTCGCTGCCGCCCACGCGGCCTGCTATTCGATGGCCTTTGCCAACAACCTGTCCAAGGCCGGCGCGCCGCCGGAGCGCGTCGAGACGACGGCCGCGGTGACCTTCGAGAAGGTCGAGACGGGCTGGAAGGTCTCGCGCAGCCACCTGACCGTCCGGGCCCGCGTCCCGGGCATCGGCGAGGAGGCCTTCCAGGCAGCCGCCGTGGCGACTCGCGACGGATGCCCGATCTCCGTTGCCATCAAGGGCAACGTCGAGCTCTCGGTGGAGGCGACGCTCGAGGCCTGAGGCACACTCCACCTGATCAAGTGACAGCACGCTGAGTGAGGCGAGCGGGCAGTCTGCCGGGATGCCGGGGGGAAGTAGTCGCATACGCTCCCCGGGGTGGCATTAGGAGGACCGATGGCCGCTCGGGAGCCGGCCCTGGCCGGGAATCGAGGCAAAGTGCTTGCTTACGCTACCCGGGAGAGCAGATGCAACTCGTTCGGCGTTCCCGGCCCGCGACACCTTGGATAACGGCATTCGGGGAGTCATTTGGCGGATTCGTCGCTAGGGCAGCGTGACTGGCGGGCATGACGACTCGGCGTCTCGAGCTCACACGGTCCCAGATCCTGGCCTACCGACGGCATGTCCAGGCGCTCGACGAGCGGCTGCCGGCCGGCGCGGAGTCGCTGCGGCGGGCGGCCTGGGCCGGGCTCCAGGACAGCATGCCGCGCGCGGCGGTGCTGTCGATCCATGCCAGGGTCGCGGGGACGGAGCCGTCCACCTGGGAGGACCCGTCGCTCGTCCAGCTGTGGGGTCCTCGGTTCCAGGCGTACGTCGTCGCGAGGCGCGATCTGGCGGTCTTCTCGCTCGGCAGGTACCCGGACGACGACCGGGGCCGCGGCGTCGCGGAGGTCACGGCAACCCGCCTCCGGACCTTCCTCGACGGCAGGACGATGCCCTACGGCGAGGCGGGAAGTGGGCTCGGCGTCAACCCGAATCAACTCCGATACGCCGCACCCACCGGCACCGTCCTCATCCGGTGGGCCGGCGCACGCCAACCGACGATCTGGACCGTCCCGGCTCCCGACATGGACCCTCGCGAGGCGCGCCTCGAGCTCGCGCGTCGATATCTGCACGTCTTCGGACCTACGACGCCGGAGGCATTCGCGCAGTGGGCCGGCATCGGGTCGGCGCAGGGCCGCGTGGCGTTCGACGGACTCGAGCCGTCGTTGGCGCCGGTGTCGACACCGATCGGCGAGGCCCGGATCCTCGCCGGTGACGAGGCGGCCTTCCGCTCGCCCTCCCGTCCCACCGCCCCGGCCCGGCTCCTTCCCAGCGGCGACACCTACTTCCTCCTCCAGGGCGTCGACCGCGACCTCCTGGTCCCCCAGGCCGCTCGTCGTGGCGAGCTGTGGACGCCGCGCGTCTGGCCGGGCGCGGTCCTCGCCAGTGGCGAGGTCGTGGGGACGTGGCGTCGCGCCGGGGCGCTGGTGACGATCCAGTCCTGGCGGCGGCTCGCCCGCGACGAACGGGCGGCGATGGAAGCCGAGGCGGCATCACTCCCGCTGCCGGATCTGCGAACGCCGGTCCGCGTCAGCTGGAGCGGTTGATGGCCTGATGGGTAGCAAGTCCAAGCCGGAGTGCCACGGACCATCGGAGGCATTGCGCCTCCGGTCCGTCGCGCGCTTGCGCGCCGAACTCGAGCAGTACCTGGTGGCTTCGGAGCCGGACGTCGAACTCGACTGGCGCGACGTCCTCGTTGGCCTGGCGCCGTACTACGACTGCGCGCAGCGGCTTGGACTGGATCCGGTGGAGCTGTTTGCGTCGGCTTCGGCAGACCTCGGCGACCGGACGCAGGAGCTGGCACGGACCTTCGCCCACCGGTCCGACATCACCCTGCAGGCGTTTGGCTGGACGCTCGTCGCGGGCTCACGGGGGCCGTGCTACCAGCCGATCGGCCCGTCTACCCGATCGTGAGGATCCGCCTCGGATTCGCGACCGTCATGGTCTCGATCTCGGTGGCGGAGACACCGGCCTCGGCCAGCTGCGGCAGGAACGATTCGGCGACGTAGGTGTAGCCGTGCCCGCCGTACCTTGCCAGCTGGCTGTTGTGGCAGACGTCCTGCGAGAGCAGCACCCGCTCGACGTGGCCGCGGGCCAGGAGCTCGCACAGGAGCTCGACGATCCGGCCCTCGCCATGGCGCTCCTGGGGGGTGAACGACATGCCCAGGAAGTCGAACTCGACACACGCGCCCCGCTCGACGATCGCCATGTAGTGCTCCAGCGACGGATAGGAATCGGCGTGCCCGATCACGACCCGGGTCGGGTCGGCGCCCTCATCCTCGAAGATCTGGAGCTGGGCCCGGCCGACGTCGGACAGGACGCCGTGGGTCGTGATCGCCAGGCCGGTCCGGATCGCCGCCCTCGCGGCGGCGCGGTGGACCCGCTCCTCGCGCGCCGATACCCAGGGTTTGTCCGTCCCGATCTCGCCGATGATCCCCGGCCGGACGCCCGTCGCGCCCACGCCGTCGGTCGCCTCCCGGATCAGCTCCTCCGCCAGGTCATCCACCGACCGCCGATCGATCAGCGCCTCGGCTGGGTAGTAGGCCTCGCGATACCAGCCACAGCCCATCACCACGTGCAGCCCCGACCCACGCGCGACCGCGGCCAGCCAGTCGGGATCCCGGCCCACGCCCGGTAGGGTCAGGTCCACCAGCCCCGATCCGCCGGCGGCGCGGTACCGCCCCAGCTCGTCGAGGATCAGCGGCTCGTCGCGAGTGAGCTCCCAGTAGTCCCACCGGGCCGGGATCTGCCACAGCGCGATCTGGGTGTGTTCGTGGGGCAGGGTGAACCCGAGGTCAGCCGGAGGGATCGGCCCGAGGACGGTCTGGACGTGCGCCATTGCGCGGATCGTACGACGGGTCCGGGGCGCTCGCGGCGGCCCTCAGCAGGTCGATGAACGCGTTGGCCCGACGCTGGAGATCCTCCCGCCGATAGCCGTCGCCGGCTTCGATCCGCTGGAGGAGCAGGCCGTCGAGCAGGCCGACATAGCCGCGGGTGATGGCGTCGACGTCGATCCACGCTGGCAGCTCGCCGCGGGCGACACCCTCCTGGACGAGCATCTGGCCCGCACCCACGAGCCGCTCGCGCCGCCGGACGAGCATCTCCCGGACGCCGGGCTCCTGCTCCGCCTCCGCCCAGGCCTGAACGAGGGTCGACTGGCCGGGCATGCCCTGGAACTCGTCGATCGACTCGAGATAGACGTCGATCGCGATCCGAAGGCGGTCGACGGCCGTGCTGCCGGCGGCGGTTCGGACGGCCAGCTCCTCGAGGCCGCGCCCGGAGGTCAGGTCGCAGCTCGCCAGGAACAACTCGTCCTTGCTCTTGAAGTAGGTGTAGATCGCGCCGACGGACAGCCCGCTCTCGCGGACCACGTCCTGGACGGTCGAGCGGCGGTAGCCCTTCTCGCCGAAGACGCGAAGGGCCGCCGCGAGGATGCGGTCCCGGACCTCTTGCTCGTGGGCGGCGCTGACGCGGGGCATCGAATGGGCCTCGTAAAACGAATGATCGCTTCCCGAACCGTACCAAGGCGGCCAATCTGAGCGCAAGTCGTCCGTTGACAAGGAGAACGGTCATTCTCTATGTTTGCAAACGACCCGAACCGAAAGGATCGACCGATGCTGTTCTCGCGCTGGGGCGCTCTCGTCTACCGCTTCCGAAAGGTCGTCGCCGTCGTTGCCCTGGCGGTGGGGGTCGTGGGCTTCGCCCTGGCGCCGCTGGCGTCCTCGGAGCTGAGTTCCGGCGGCTGGCTGGACGCCGATGCGGAATCGTCCCTGGTCGCCGATCGGCTGGCCACGGAGTTCGACGCCGGCCGGAGCGCGATGATCGTGCTGTTTCGCGGATCGCAGGATGCGACGTCGCCGGCGTTCCAGGCGGCCATCGGCGAATCGCTCGCGGAGGTGGTGCAGGACGAGCGGGTCACCGGGGTCGTGGGCTACGCCGAGACCGGCGACCGCCGGTTCATCAGCACCGCCGGCGACGCCGCCTACGTGCTGGTCCAGCTCGACTTGTCGAACGAGGAGTCCGTGGCGGCTGTGGAGCCGTTGCGCGAGAAGATGCATCCGCCGGCTGGCGTCACCTACCAGTTGACCGGCTTCGGCCCGGTGACCCAGGATTCGGCCGACCAGTCGGAGCGGGACCTCCAGCAGGCCGAGATCGTCTCACTGCCGGTGGCCGCGCTGATCCTCGTGGCGGTCTTCGCCTCGCTGGTCGCCGCCGGCATGCCGCTGTTCGTCGCCGGCCTCGCGATCCCCTCGTCGCTGGCCGTCATCTGGGTCGTGGCCCAGCGGATGGAGATGAGCATCTTCGTCCTGAACATCGCGACGATGCTGGGCCTCGCCCTGGCGATCGACTACTCGCTGTTCATCGTCAGCCGCTTCCGCGAGGAGCTGGACCGTGGCCGTGCCGTCGGCGAGGCCGTCGAGCGGGCGATCGCCACCAGCGGCAAGGCGGTCGCGTTCAGCGGCCTGGCGGTCGCGATCGGCCTGTCAGGGTTGCTCGTCTTCGAGGCGCCCGCCCTGCGGTCCATCGGCCTGGCCGGCTCGATCGTGGTCTTCTGGTCGGTCTTCTTCGCCCTCACCTTCCTGCCGGCCGTGCTCGGCATGCTCGGTCCGCGGGTCAACCGGCTCACCTTTGGAGGTGCCCGCAACGCGGTGGCGCGGCGGGTCGGGCGGTCGGTCGCCGAACGGACGTCCGCCGGCACCTCGCGCTGGGAGACCGTGGCCCGCTGGGTCATGCGCCGGCCGATCCTCGTCCTGGTCCCGACCCTCGCCCTCCTGCTCGCCGCCGGGACGCCGTTCCTGCGCCTTCAGCAGGGCGTGCCGGGGGCCGAGATCTACCCTGCCGGGCTCGAGAGCCGGGACGCCTACGTCGCCCTCCAGACCGAGTTCCCCCGCGGGGAGACGACGCCCATCGTCGTCCTGGCCGACGTCGCCGGCTCGCCGACGGACCCGGCCAACGCCCGGGCCCTTGCCGATCTGGCGGCGCGGCTGGCCGCCATCGAGGGCATCGATCGGGTCGAAGGCGCCTACGCCATCACCGACCCGCAGACCGGCGAGCCGATGTCGGCCGAGGCCATCGCCCAGCTCTACGCCACGCCCCGCGACCAGCTCCCGGCGGGGGTCGCTGCCGCGTTGGATCAGCTCCAGGCGGCGTACGTCCGCGGGTCGGCCGTCCGGATGGACGCGATCAGCCCGATCGATGCGTCCCAACCCGAGGCTAGTGACATCATCCCGGTGATCCGTGCGCTCGACGGGGTCGACGGCGTCCAGGTCCAGGTCGGCGGGACCGCCGCGCTGGCCCATGACTTCCTCGTCTCCCAGGCGGAGCGCGCCCCGCTCGGGGTGGGGATCCCGCTGGTTGCCAGTGCGGTGATCCTGTTCCTGCTGTTCGGCTCGGTCGTCCTGCCGATCAAGGCGGTGCTGATGACGCTGCTGTCGATCAGCGCGAGCTTCGGCGCCCTGGTGTGGGTGTTCCAGGAGGGCAACCTGGCGGAGTTTCTGCGGTTCGAACCGCTTGGCTACACCATCGCCGGCAACCCGATCATCATGTTCTGCGTGCTCTTCGGCCTGTCGATGGACTACGAGGTCCTGCTGCTGTCGCGGATCCAGGAGGCCTACCGGCGGACCGGCGACAACACCGCCGCCGTCGCCGAAGGGCTCGCCAGGACCGCCCGGATCATCACCGGGGCCGCGCTGATCATGATCGTCGTCTTCGCCGCCTTTGCCCTGGCCGAGGTGATCACGATCAAGAGCATCGGCGTTGGCATGGCGCTGGCGGTCTTCCTCGACGCCACGATCATCCGGGTCCTGCTCGTCCCCGCTACGATGCGGCTCATGGGTCACTGGAACTGGTGGGCGCCGGGCATCCTCGGCCGGCTCGCCGATCGGCTGGGCTTCAGTCACGCGGAGGACGAGGTGGGAGATCCCCGGTCCACCCCCGCCGCTGGAGTCGCGGGATGAGCTCGCGATGACCGTGGACAACGACCGGCCACCCGTCCGGGTCTACGGCTGGAACTGGGGCGGCGAGGAGGACAGCCGGCCGGGCCTGCCGTGGATCGGCGTGTTCCTGGTGGCCTTCGGCCTGCTGCTGCTGGTCGACCGCCTGTTGCCGCAGTACCAGGTGACCGACTGGCTGCTGCTGGCCGTGGGCGTGGTCTTCCTCATCCGCTGGGTCGTGGAACGCGGGACTGCCTGGCTGTACGCCGGCGCCGTGGTGACCGCGCTGGCGGCGCCGGACCTCATCGAGGCCTCCGGACTGGCCTCCGGCGACGGACTTGGGACGTTCTGCCTCGGTGTCGCCTTCGCGTTCATCGCGCTGATCCGGTGGCAGACCAGCCGGGGTGTCGGCTGGCAGGCATGGCTGGGCGCCATCCTGATCGTCTGGGGCGCGTCGCGAATGGCGCTGCCGGACGTCGGCCAGCTGCTGCTGCCGGTGCTGGTGGTGGGGTTCGGGCTGCTGCTGGTCGTTCGCGGGATGCAGGAGCAGCGCTAGGCGCCCCGCATCCGCCTCAGTTCGGCGCGATCCGCGTCGTCAACGCCTCGGGTCGATGCTCCTCGTCGACCGCCTCGGCGAACAGCTCGACGATCTGGGGGTCGAATTGCCGGCCGGCATGGCGCCGAAGCTCCGCCCACGCTTCCTCGACGCCGATGGCCCAGCGATAGACGCGGTCGCTGGTCATGGCGCTGAAGGCGTCGGCGACGGCGATGATCCGGGCCCCGATCGGGATCGCCGTGCCGGCGAGGCCGTCCGGGTAGCCCGTGCCGTCGAACCGTTCGTGGTGGTGGCGGACGATCGTGGCAATCTCGCCCATCGCCTCGTGGGTCCGGACGATGCCCTCGCCCAGCTCGGAATGGCGCTGCATCTCCCGGTACTCCTCGTCGGTCAGGGGCCCGGGCTTCAACAGGATCCGGTCCGCGATCGCGATCTTGCCGACATCGTGCAGGTAGCCACCGATCCGGATGTGGGTCCGCGTCTCCTCCGGCAGGTCGAGGAGGTTGGCGACCCGCTCGCCGAGGATGCCGAGCTGGCGGCAGTGCTCGCCGGTCTCGAGGTCGCGCGCCTCGATGGCCGCGGTCAGGGCCAGGGCGACGCCGTCGAGGACCGGAGTGACGAAGCGGTACTGAATGGCTTCGTGGCGGACCCGGGCCTGGTCGAGCGCCGATTCGACCTCGGCGACGAACTCCTCGCCGGTGAACGGCTTGACGATCATCCCCGACGCCCCCTCGCGGAGCGCCTGGACCGCGGTGTCGAGGGTGGCATGGCCCGTCGCGACGACGACCGGCACGTGGAGATCGAACTCCCGGACCTCCCGAAGGAAGGCCAGCCCATCCATCCCCGGCATCCGGATGTCGGTGATCAGCATGTCGAAGCCGCCGTTGTGGAACTCGCGGAGGGCCGCCGTGGCGTCGGAGAATCCGGCGACCTCGAAACCCATGCGCTCCACGATCCGGGTCACGAGTCGGAGGGTGACGGCCTCGTCATCGACGCACATGACCCGCCGGCGACGGGGCGAGATCTTGCCCATCAGTTCGGCGGGTCGTCGGTGGTCGGCATGGCGAGGGAGAGCGGGAGGCGGACCTCGGCGATCGTCCCCCGGCCGGGCTGGCTGACGATTTCGATCGTCCCGCCGTGCCCCTCGGCGATGCCCATCGCAACCGGGAGTCCCAGCCCGTGGCCGGCATCGAGGTTGCGGGTCGTGAAGAACGGCTCGAAGACCCTGCCGAGCGTGGCCTCGTCCATCCCTCGACCGTCGTCCGCGACGGAGATCGCGACCCGGTCCTCGTCGACGCGGCTGGCGATTCGCAGCGTGCCGCCATCGGGCATCGACTGGATGGCGTTGTTGAACAGGTTGAGCAGGAGCTGGCTCAGGGCCGCCTGGTCGACGGTCATGACCGGCAGGTCGCCGTAGGTCTCGCGGATCTCGACGCCACCCCGCTCGACGTGGTAGCGGATGAGGTCGATGGTGTTGCGGGCCACGTCGTTGACGTCCGTTGGCGCCTGCTCCGGCGGCCGGGGACGGGCGAACTCGACCAGCGAGCGGATGATCTTGCGTGCCCGTAGCGCCTCGTTGCGGATGGTCTCGAGCTCCTCGCGGCCCTGGCCGTCGGACGGCAGGTCGGCCAGGAGCAGCTCCGCGTAGCCCAGGACGCCGGTCAGCGGGTTGTTGACCTCGTGGGCCAAGGCGGATGCGAGGCCGCCCACCGCCGCCTGGCGCGAGGCCTGGACCAGCTGGCCGTGCATGCCCTCCATGTCGACGATCCGCTGCTGGAGCAGCTCCGTGAGCTCACGGTTGACCCGGAGCGCGGTCTCGGCCTGCAGGTGCGTCTCCCGGAGCTCGACCAGGGCCGAGTTCCGCTCGCGGAGCAGGATCGTCTGGCGGGCGACGAGCAACAGCGTCGTTGCCACGGCCAGGACCTTGAGGATGATCTCTTCGGGCGCTTCGGGGACGTTGGGGATCAGGAGTGCGGCGGATGCCGCGACGAGCGAGGTGAGTGGGACGACGTCCTGGGCGACCTCGGACAGGCGAAGCCGGCCGGGACGCGTCTCCGGTGCGTTCCGCCACGACGCCATTCCGGCGGCGGTGCCGATGAGGGTCAGCGACATCGCGTAGCCGGCCATCTGGCCGAGGGCGCTGCCGCTGTCCTGGCCGGTCATCCAGACGGTGAAGAGCGCACCGAGGGCGAAGATTCCGCCGCTGACCAGGAAGATGCCCCGGGCGGCCACCGGGGCTCGAACGCCGAAGGCGGCGACGAGCGCCACGCCACCGGAGCCCAGGAAGGCCAGCGGGTAGGCGAGGGCGAGGATGCCCCGGGCCGTCCAGCGGTCCCCGTCCGGGGCGATCGGGTGGATGGCGACGAGGACTGCGGCGATCGCGAGACAGACTGCCAGGCAATCGAGGTACAGGGCCGTCAGCTTCGCGCCGGACAAGCGTCGCCGCGCGATCGCGACGAGGACGACCCCGACCGGGATCGGTGTCGCGAGGACGAGCACGTCGGCGACCGATGGGACGGGCATCGGGCCCGCCAGGTGGATCACGTAGGCGACCTGACTCGCGAGCCACAGGCCGATCACGCCGGCCATCCCGAGGCGGATCTGCCGATCGAGGCCGGTCGCCCGGCGGGCGCCAACGAGGACGACGACCAGGCCGACCACCGGCGACAGCGTCCAGTGGACGTTCTCCCAGAGCCAGCGCATGCCCCCGACATCGAGCACCGCCAGGACGATGAAGAGCAGCGTCAGAGCCGCGCCGGCGAGGGCAACCGCGGCGACGATGTGGCGAGATCGCGCCCCGCCCGGGACCGCCGGCGGGCGCGAGGCGAGCGTCAACGGCTGGGCAGGGAGCGCCATGCGGCGACGATACGGTGCGACCCGGCGGTGGGCCATCACCAGTTCGGCGCATCTTTGCCTCCGCCGAACGACGTAGACGGGCCGCCGCCCCTCTAGCCGGTCGGGGAGGCGGTGTGGGCGATGGCGGCGGCGATCGACTCGCCGACCACCTCGACGATCCGGGCGATCTCCGTCGCCGTGACGATGAACGGCGGTCCGAGCAGGAGCGCGTCGCCGTCCACGCCGTCGGCGCCACCGGTGCCGCTGTACAGCAGCACGCCCCGGTCTCGAGCCTCGCGGACGACCGCCTCCGTGACCCGAGCGGCACGCGGGAACGGCCGCCGCGACTCGCGGTCCTCGACCAGCTCGATGCCGACGAGCAGGCCCCGGCCGCGGACCTCGCCCACCCAGGGATCGTCGGCCAGCCGCTGGGCGAGGCCGGTTCGGAGCTGCTCACCGCGGGTGGCGCTCGCCACCACCAGGTCCTCCGCAACGAGGATCCGGAGCACCTCCCCGGCGACGGCCGCGCCGACCGGGGCGTGGGAATAGGTGAAGCCGTGGACGAACGGTCCGGCGGCCGTGACGACGTCGTGGACCTCCCCGCTGGCCGCCACGAACCCGAACGGCCAGTAGCCGCTGGTCGCGCCCTTCGCTGCAACCAGCAGGTCCGGCCGGACGCCCCAGTGGTCGAGCCCGAACCAGCGCCCGGTCCGCCCGAAGCCGGTCATCACCTCGTCGGCGATCAGCAGGACACCGTGCCGCCGGCAGACCTCGACGACCTCGGACCAGTAGCCATCCGGTGGGACCACCGCCCCCAGGGCGGCGCCGACGATCGGCTCGGCCACGAACGCGGCCACCGAATCGGGCTCGGCGGCCTCGATCGCCCGCTCGAGCTCGGCGACCAGTTCCTCGGCCCCGCCGAGGGCGTTGGCGTTCGGGTCGCCGCCGCGGTACGGATAGGCGGCCGAGACGTGCCGGAAGCGGCCCAGCCAGCCCTCGTACGGCCGCCGCAGCGTCCGCCGCCCCGACAGGTCCAGGGCACCCAGCGAGTTGCCGTGGTAGCTCCCCCAGCGGCTGATCACGATCCAGCGACCGGCGTCGCCCCGGGCAAGGTGATAGGCCCGTGCCAGCTTGATGGCGGTCTCCATCGCCTCGGAGCCACCGGACACCGGGTAGATCGCCGGATCGTCGAGCGGCAGCAGCGGTCCGACGGCCCGCGCGTAGGCCTCGACCGGCTCGGTCGTGAAGGCGGTGGGGTGGGCGTAGGCCAGCCGGCCGGCCTGCTCCGCCAGCACGGACGCCACCGATTGCCGCCCGTGGCCGATGTTGACCACGATCGCTCCGCCGGCGGCGTCGAGGTACTCACGGCCCGCGCTGTCGCGGATCGTGCTGCCGTGGCCTTCGACCGCGGTCGCCGCGTCAGGCGCGGACCGCTGGAAGACCCGGCCGGGTCGGGGCTCGCTCACCCGCGGATTGTGACAGCCGGAACCGTCGCAAGCGGGGCGGTGTATTGGGTACGGTTGACCGTGGAGGGCCGTCCACTGGAAGAAGCCGAACTGATCGAACGCGCGCAGGCAGGCGAGGTGATGGCGTACGAAGAGCTGGTTCGCCGCTACCAGGACGTCGCCGTGCGCACCGCGCACCTGATCGCGCCCGCCGCCGATGCCGAGGACGCCGCCCAGGAGGCCTTCGTCAAGGCCTGGTCGGCGCTGGGCCGCTTCCGCCTGGGGTCGCCCTTCCGGCCATGGCTCCTCCGGATCGTCGCCAACGAAGCCCGCAACCGCCGCCGGTCGTCGGGCCGGCGCCAGGGACTTGCGCTTCGAGCCATCGAGGGCCGCCCCTCGGACGATGCGGCTCCATCGCCCGAGTCGGCGGTCCTCGACCACGAGCGCCGGACCTCCCTCGTGGCCGCCGTCAACGGCCTGCGGGACGAGGATCGTGAGGTGATCGGCGCCCGCTTCTTCCTGGACCTCTCGGAGGCGGAAACGGCGGAAGCGCTCGGCATCCCGAAGGGCACCGTCAAGTCCCGGTTGTCGCGGGCCCTGGGCCGGCTTCGAACCAGCATGGCGGCGAGCAACGGGGGGTCGCTGCCGTGACCGAGCACCTCGACGCCCGCGGCTTCGAGGCTCTGGAGGCCGACCTCCGTGGTCTTGCCGGCGAGCTCGCGTACCCGGCGCCCGGTCCCGGCTTCGCCGCGGCCGTCGCGACCGCCGTCGCCGCCCGGCCGCAGGGATCGTGGTGGACCCGCCTCGGTGCGCCGCGCCGATCGCGCGGGCCCGTCGTCCGGCGCAGCCTGCTGGTCGCGGTCGCGCTTCTGCTGCTGACCGTCGCGATTGCGGCGGCGATCGGCTTCGGCGTGCCCGGCATCCGGATCCTCTTCGGCCCGCCGGCCAGCCAACCGCCCGCCGGTCCGACCGCAACGCCGCCCGCCGGCCTGCCCACGTTCCTGCCGATCTTCCTCGGCGACCGGGTCGACCTGGCCGATGTCGAGGGCCTGACGTCGTTTGCGCCGCGGCTGCCGGCGGATCCCGCCGTCGGTCGGCCGGATCGGGCGTACGTCGACGACGGTCGGGCGACCTTCGTGTGGCAGACGAGCGCGGCCCTTCCGGAAACCGAATCACGCGGCATCGGACTGCTCATCACCGAGTTCGGTGGCGACGTCGACCCCGGCTGGTACGAGAAGCTCCTCCACACCGGTGCGACGACCATCGTCCACACCGAGGTCGACGGTCACGACGGGTACTGGATCGAGGGTGAGCCGCACGCCCTGTCGTACATCGAGCCCGACGGCGACCGGGTCGAGGACAGCCGCCGGATCGTCGGCGACGTCCTGATCTGGTACGACGGCGAGCTGACCTACCGGCTCGAGACCTCGCTGGGCCGCGACGCGGCGATCAGGATCGGCGAGTCAATCCAGCCCTAGCTGAGATCACACCTAGCGCTTCGAATCCGGTCAGCCACTGCCGACGAGACTCGCCACCGCTTCGGCGACGACGAGGTACTCCCGGGCCTCGATCCGCAGGATCGCCGGCGGCCCAGCGGCCAGGATCGAATTCGGCATCCGCCGCCTCCGCCGGCACAGGTGGCACGCCGAGCACGCCGAGCTGGTCCACGATCCTCGCCCGCAGTGCGTCGGCATGCTCACCGATCCCGCCGGTGAAGACGATCGCGTCCAGCGTCCGGAGCGTGGTCGCGGCGGCGGCAATGCCCCCCGCGGCGCGACGGACGAACAGGGCGAGGGCCAGGGTCGCCCCCGGATCGCCGCCAGCCTCGGCCGCCTGCAGTTGGCGCACGTCGGACGTCCGGCCGGACACGCCCTTCAGGCCCGACCCGTGGTCCAGGACATGTTCCAGCTCGTGGAGTGTCAGCGAATCGGCGCGCAAGAGCCGAAGCAGGATCCCCGGGTCGATGGACCCCGCCCGGGTGCCCATCATCAGCCCCTCGAGCGGGGTCATGCCCATCGAGGTGTCCACCGAATGCCCACCGTCGACGGCCGTGACCGAGCAGCCGCTGCCCAGGTGGGCGACCACCAGCCGGAGCCCATCGACAGGCCGCTCGAGCAGCTCCGAGGCGCGCCGGACGGACCACTCGACGGAGAGCCCGTGGAACCCGAACCGCCGGATCCCCCACTCGGCAAACCATCGTTCCGGGACCGGGTAGCGAACAGCCTCATCGGGCAACGTGGCATGGAACGCGGTGTCGAAGGCGGCCACATGGGGTTGGTCGGGCAGGGCGGCCCGGCCGGCCCGGATCGTCTCGGCCGCGACACGGTTGTGGAGCGGCGCCAGGTCGGCGAGCTCCTCGATCGCCGTCACGGTGGCGTCGTCGAGGAGCGTTGGTTCAGTGAAGCGGGTCCCGCCGTGCACCACGCGGTAGCCGACGGCACGGGCCATCTCGCCGCGCACGGCCCGGATCGCCTCGTCGACGGCACCACGGAGGTCCTCCGAGGCGGTCGCATCCGCCCCGAGTTCGACGGTCACGGCCGCCAGCGGCTCGCGACCGGGAGGTTCGAGGAGGACGGCCTTCAGGCTGCTCGAACCGGGGTTGAGAACGAGAACTCGCACCGCGTCAGTATTGCCAGGTCCAGTCGCGGATCTCCGGGGGGTCGTCGCCGTGCTCCCGGGCGTAGGCACCGGCCCGGGCCCGGGCATCGACCATCTCCTGGCGGACATGGGCCGCCCGGGAACCCAGGCCCGGCACGCGGTCGATCACGTCCATCACGAGCCGGAACCGGTCTAGGTCGTTCCGAACCACCATGTCGAACGGCGTCGTGACGGTGCCCTCCTCCTTGTAGCCGCGGACATGGAGGTTGCCGTGGTTGGTGCGGCGGTAGGTCAGCTGGTGGATCAGCGATGGGTAGCCGTGGAAGGCGAACAGGATCTGCCGGTCCGTCGTGAAGAGCGAGTCGAACTCCTTGTCGGACAGTCCGTGGGGGTGCTCGGATTCGGGCTGCAGCCGCATCAGGTCGACGACGTTGACGACCCGGACGCGGACGTCCGGCAGGTGCTGGCGCAGGAGGTCGACGGCGGCGAGCGTCTCGAGGGTGGGGACGTCGCCGCAGCAGGCCATGACCACGTCCGGCTCGCCGTCGTCGTTGCTTGCCCAGTCCCACGTCCCGATGCCCCGGGCACAGTGGAGGATCGCGTCGTCCATCGACAGGTAGGTCAGGGCCGGCTGTTTGCCGGCCACGATGACATTGACGTAGTGGCGGCTCCGCAGGCAGTGATCGCCCACCGACAGCAGGGTGTTCGCGTCGGGCGGGAGGTAGACCCGGATGACCTCGGCCTTCTTGTTGACGACGTAGTCGATGAAGCCCGGATCCTGGTGACTGAAGCCGTTGTGGTCCTGGCGCCAGACGTGGCTCGTGAGCAGGTAGTTGAGCGACGCGATCGGCCGCCGCCAGGGGATCTCGCGGGTCATCTTCAGCCACTTGGCGTGCTGGTTGAACATCGAATCGATGATGTGGATGAAGGCCTCGTAGCAGTTGAACAGGCCGTGTCGGCCGGTCAGCAGGTAGCCCTCGAGCCAACCCTGGCAGTTGTGCTCGGACAGGACTTCGATCACCCGGCCCGTCGGCGCGAGGTCCTCGTCGCTTGGCAGGTGGTCGGCCATCCAGACGCGGTCGGTCGTCTCGAAGACCGCCTGCAGACGGTTCGACGACGTCTCGTCGGGACCGAAGATCCGGAACGTCGAAGGGTTGTCGCGGATGACGTCGCGCAGCCACGTCCCGAGGACGCGGGTCGCCTCGGCGCGGTTCGTGGCCGGCTTCTTGACCGCGACCGCGTAGTCGCGGAAGTCCGGCAATGCCAGGTCGCGCAGCAGCAGGCCGCCGTTGGTCACCGGGTTGGCACTGAGCCGCCGGTCGCCGGAGGGTGGCGCCGCGAGCACCTCCCAGCGAGGGGTCCCAGCGTCGTCGAACAGCTCCTCCGGCCGGTAGCCGCGGAGCCAGGACTCGAGGAGCGCCAGGTGCTTCGGGTTGTCGCGGATGTCGGACATCGGGACCTGGTGGGATCGCCAAGTGCCCTCGGTCGGCTTGCCGTCGACCTCGGCCGGGCCGGTCCAGCCCTTGGGCGTGCGGAGCACGATCATCGGCCACTGCGGTCGCGACTGGTCACCGTCATTCCGGGCCTGGGCCTGGATCTTGGCGATGTCGTCGAGCGCATCATCCAGCGCGGCAGCCATCCGGGGGTGGACATCGGACGGGTCGCTGCCCCCGACGATGATCGGCCGGTAGCCATGGCCCTCGATGAAGCGAACGAGCTCGTCTTCCGGGATCCGGGCCAGGATCGTGGGGTTGGCGATCTTGTAGCCGTTGAGATGCAGGATCGGGACGACGGCGCCGTCGGTGACCGGGTTCAGGAACTTGTTGCCGTGCCAGCTCGTCGCCAGTGGTCCGGTCTCAGCCTCGCCGTCGCCGACGACGCAGAAGACCACCAGGTCCGGGTTGTCGAACGCCGCCCCGAAGGCATGCGAGAGCGCGTACCCCAGTTCGCCACCCTCGTGCATGCTGCCCGGCGTTTCCGGTGTGACGTGCGACCCGATCCCGCCCGGGAACGAGAACTGCCGGAACAGCTTCCGCATCCCGCGCTCGTCGAGGGTGAGGTCCGGGTACACCTCCCCGGACGTGCCTTCCAGCCAGGCGTTGGCGACGGCTGCCGGCCCGCCGTGCCCTGGACCAACGATCCAGATGGCGTCGAGATCGCGGTCGCTGATGACCCGGTTGAGGTGGGCGTAGACGAAGTTCAGGCCGGGCGTCGTTCCCCAGTGGCCCAGCAGCCTGGGCTTCACGTGCTCGGGCCGGAGCGGCTCCCGAAGCAGTGGGTTGTCGAGGAGGTAGATCTGGCCGACCGAGAGGTAGTTCGCGGCCCGCCACCAGGCGTCGATTCGATGGAGGTCCTCGTCCCCGAGGGGCAGCCTTGCAACCGTCGACTTCGTGGCTGTCATGGGTTGATTCTCCACCCGCGCGGCGGATCGCGCCGATGGGCGCCCGGTCAGAGCAGACCGGCCGTCGTTGCCTCCGCGGTCAGCCGGGCGCGGAAGTCCGGGTGAGCGATCCCGATGAGGGCCCGAGCGCGTTCCGTCGTGCTGCGGCCGAACAGCTCCGCGACCCCGTACTCCGTGACGACGGTTCGGACGTGGGCGCGCGTGGTCACCACGCCAGCTCCGGCGTTGAGTGCCGGAGCGATACGCGAGACAGTCCCCCCGGCGGCCGTGGACGGCAGGGCGATGATCGCCCGGCCCTCCTCGGCGAGGGCCGCGCCGCGGATGAAGTCCATCTGCCCACCGACCCCGCTGTAGACGCGGCCGCCGATCGAATCGGCGCACACCTGGCCGGTGAGGTCCACCTCGATCGCGGAGTTGATGGCAACCATCTTCGAGAACGTCCGGATGACGTGGGTGTCGTTGGTGAAGTCGACCGCCCGCATCTCGACCATCGGGTTGTCGTGCACGAAGTCGTACAACCGGCGCGTCCCCATCAGGAAGGCCGTGACGATCTTGCCCCGGTTGCGCTCCTTCCGGGCGCCGGTGATGGCGCCGGCCTCGACGAGATCCATCACCGGGTCGGTGAACATCTCCGTGTGGATGCCGAGGTCCCGGCGGTCCTGCAGGTGCCGGGCGACGGCGGTGGGGATGGCACCGATCCCCAGCTGGAGGGTCGCCCCGTCAGGGACGAGCTCCGCCACGTACGCGCCGATGCGCTCCTCGACGTCACCGACCGGTGGCGGCAGGACCTCGTACGGCGGCACGTCGACCTCGACGGCGAGGTCGATGTCGTCGACATGGATGAAACTCTCGCCGAGCGTCCTCGGGACGGCCTGGTTCAACTGGACAATCACGGTCCGAGCGGCCCGGATCGCGGCGTGCATCGCCTCGACCGACGTGCCCAGCGAGCAGAACCCATGCGCGTCCGGCGGCGTCGCGTTGACCAGGACGGCGTCGAGCGGCAGTAGCCCCCCTTCGAACAGTCGGGGCACGTCCGACAAGAAGACCGGCACGTAGTCCGCCCGGCCATCGTTGACCGCCTGGCGGGCGTTGGGCCCGACGAACAGCGCGCGATGCCGGAAGTGGCCTGCCATCTCAGGGGTGAGATGGGGACCCGGGCCTTCCGTGTGGAGGTGGGCCACGGTGACGTCGTGCAATTCCGGGGCGCGGGCGACGAGCGCGTCGAGGAGTACTGACGGCGTGGCCGCCGCGCAGTGGACATACACGGTGTGGCCCGAGCCGATCCCGGAAACGGCTTCGGCCGGCGAGACGACGTTCATCGATGGCGCCGGCCTACTCGCCCCCGCGGTCGTAACGGTGCTTGGCGACGAATGCCGCCGCTTGGGCCCGGCGCTCCAGGTTGAGCTTCGAGAGGATCGAGCTGACGTAGTTCTTCACCGTCTTGTCCGAGAGAAAGACGTCGCTCGCGATCTCCTTGTTGGTCTTGCCCTCGGCAACGAGCATGAGGATCTTCTGCTCTTGTGGCGTGAGGACGGACAGCTCATCGGCCTGCTGGCCGCTCGCCATCCGCCGGACCCGTTCAAGGACCCGCTCCGTCACGGCGGGATCGAGCAGCAATTCGCCGCGGCCAACGGCCTCGAGTGCGGCAACCAGGTCGCGAGCCCGGATCTGCTTGAGCAGGTACCCGGATGCGCCGGCAACGATGGCTGACAGGACCGCCTCGTCGTCAGGGTACGAGGTCAGCATGATGACGCGCGTTCCGGGCAGCTCCGATCGGATCTCACGGCAGGCCTCCACGCCCGAGCCGTCCGGCAGCCGAACGTCCATCACGACGAGGTCCGGCTGATGGCGGCGGGCCTCGGCGATCGCCTCCTGGACTGTGCCGGCCTCTGCTACGACCTGGAAGCCCGGGCGCCGGTCAAGCAGCGCCACCAGGCCCTGCCGGACGACCTCGTGGTCATCGACGACAAGCAGGCGGAGTGGTCGCGCCGGAGCTGGTTCGGTCATGAGCCTTCGTCGGTCCGGTCGTCAGCCGGTGGGAGCACGAGGATGACACGTGTCCCGCCGCCGGGTCGACTATCGACGGTCACCGTCCCCCGAACGGCCTCGGCCCGGGCGGCCATGTTGACGAGGCCATGATGCCCGGGCTGCCTCGGCTGGGACGGATCGAAGCCTCGGCCATCATCGGCCACCTCCAGCCTGGACCCGCCACGCTCGTCGCGGAGCAGGCCGACCCTGATTCGTCCGGCCCCACCGTGGCGGGACGCGTTGCTCAGGGCCTCCCGGGCGAACTGGAGCAGGTGGCGGCCGGCTTCGTCATCGAGCTCCAGTGACACATCCGGGTCGAGATCGACATCGACCTCGAGGACCGATTGCTGGCGGACTTCGTCGGCCAGGGCGGCCAAGCCCGCCAGGACATTGGAGCCATCGATGGCTTCGGGCCGCAGGCCATAGATGAAGTTGCGCATGTCGCGGATGGCGAGATGGATCGCCTCGATCGCTCGATCGACGCGCTCGCCGGCCTCCGCGGGGGCGTCAGCCATGATCTCGGGCACGTCCTCGAGCGAGAGTCCAACCGCGTAGAGCGACTGGATGATGCCGTCATGGAGGTCGCGGCCGATGCGGTCTCGCTCGTCGACGACCGCCAGCTGGCCGACCTGTTCGTGCAGCCGGGCGTTCTCGATCGCGATCCCAGCGTGGAGCGCAAAGCGTTCGACGAGCCGCCGGTCGTCCTCGGTGAACGGTTCCTGGTCGAGCCGGTCAGTGAGGTAGAAGTTGCCGATTGGGCGGCCATGCGCGGTGACGGGTAGACCCAGGAACGAGCGCATCGGGGGGTGGTTTGGGGGAAAGCCGGAGCTATCGAGGTGAGCCGAGATGTCCGGGATGAGGTACGTCCGGCCTTCCCGGATGATGAGGCCCAGGAGCCCGCGGCCACGCGGCAATGGACCGATCGCTGCCCGTTCCTCTGGGCTGATCCCGCTGGTGATGAACCGCTGCATCCGCCCATCCGGAGCGGCGATGCCGAGGGCGGCGTAGCGGGCTCCCAACAGCTGCCGAACCCGATCGACCACGAGCTGGAGCGCCACTTCGAGGTCGACGATGCCGGCGATTGCCTGCGTCGCCTCGTCGAGCGACTCCAGCTGCTCGGCGGCCGTCAAGGTCCGCCCTCGTACACCCACGGGAGGCAGCCTACCAGCGATGAGCTGGCATCCGTGGTCGACTTGGAGGCCATGGCCGGGATCGCCTGACCGGTGACGACACCGGCCCGCCTACTGCATCGATTGCGCCAGCGAGGCTAGCAGGCAACCCCTCACGCCGACTCTGCGGCGGCTCCCTCGTGGCTCGCCGGCCTCACGGTCACTCGGTCGCCAAGCAGCCGGATCTGGCGCTCGAACAGCCAGGCGAGGCCGTACAGCCCGAGCGCGACCAGCCCGAGGGTCCGGAAGCCCGTCAGCAGCGAGAGGTACTCGAGCGCTCCGCCGACCATCGCGCCCAGGAGGTTGCTCGCGAACGCGACGTCAGCCTGGCCGGTCTCGCCGAACGAGCGGCTAAACACGAGGTTCGCGAAGAAGACCGGGGCCAGGAGGACGACGCTCAGCCAGATCGCGGACAAGCGCTCCAGCCGCGGGCCGAGCAGGATCCCGAGCCCGATGCCGAGGAAGCTCGACATGAGGATGAAGTTGCTGAAGAAGCCGACGAAGACCGCGTAGGCCGGGATCCAGCGGATGAGCAACAGCTCGACGAACAGGACCGCGAAGCTCGTCAGGAACAGCCGCACGGCCGGGCGGGCGAGGGCCGCGGCGAGCGAGCAGGGCGCGGCCGGCGCGACGCTGGGATCCGCGGTCAACGCAGGGAAGGCTCGGTGGTCACGGACGACAAGGGTACGGGTTGGTCAGCCGGTCGACTCGAGACCTGCGGCAACGCCGCTGACGGCGAGCATCTGTCGACGGCAGCCCTACGCGTCCCGCGACAGGCGACATCCGGCCCTTGTTGATGGGCCATCCGGCCCCTGTGGGCTGGCTGGCCCGCCGACGACACTTCGGCGCATGGAGTCAACCGACGCACCCATGTTCTCGCCGGAATCCCGTGGCCTCGGCCTGCTGTCAGGACTGTCGCGGCGGAGCGTGCTCCGCGCCGGGGTGAAGGCCGGTTCGCCGGTGATGCTCGCCACCGACCTCGGACCGACGTCCGACGGCGCGGAGGCAGCTGCCATCGACCTGGCTGCGGAGCGGGGCGCCCCGCTGGTGATCCTCAGCGTCATCGACCTGAGTCGCCTCCGCCTTCCGAGCGGGATCTGGCACACCCGCGTCGACCAGGTTCGGCGAGATCGCGAAGTCGCGGCCATCAGGCTGGTCGACCGAGCCCGAGCGAAAGGCGTGGCCGCCCACTTCCTCGTCTGGGAAGGCCGACCCGGCGAGGTGATCCTCGAGGCCGCGCGGGCAGAGGATGCCGGCATCATCGTCGTCGGCAGCCACGGGCGAGGGCTCCTCGGGCGGCTCGTGCTTGGCAGCGTCTCCCGGCATGTCGTTGAGCGGGCGGACCGTCCCGTGCTCGTCGTCGACGGCGGTGCGGCCACGCCCACGGGCCGACCGGCCGTTTGCGTCGAGGCGACCTGACCAAGTCGCTGCGCCTCACGGACTGGTGCGTCCCGCCTCAAAGGGGCCAACCGGCCCGGGCTACTTGGCGGTCACAACGGGCCGTCTGTCCTCTGCCCGGACGGGGCCTCAGCCACGACAGTGAGCACAGGCCAATCAACCAGATCGAAAATCCAGGGAGATACGGAAATGACTACTCGCCTACGGAAGCTCGGACTCGTGCTCGCAGTCTTCGGCCTTGCCTTCGCGGCGGCCGGCGCGTACGCGTTCATCAAGGTCCAGGACGGTCAGAAGTCGCTGCAGGCTTTCAGCGCGGCGCAGAACGTCAAGCTCACCTACAACGATCAGGGCCAGCTCGTCGACCGCGGTGAGACCGAGGGCGCGCAGGCCATCATGTCGCTGCTCACCAACGACTGGGGCTTCCCGGTCGTCGCAGGCGAGCTCGACCCGAACGATCCCGTCGTGAACACCGGCTCTGAGTACATGTACCAGATGGCCACGGTGTCCTACCACACTCTGCACGGCACCCAGATCGTGGTCCTCGACGAGGACTTCACTGCCAAGGACGGCACCGTCTACCTGGCGGGCGTCGAGTACGAAGTCCCGGTCGATGGCCGCTACTGGGCCGACTTCGACCGCTCCAGCCCGATCGACGCGGCGGTCCGCGAGCAGGCTTGGACGGGCGTCGCCCATGCGCTGATCGGCGAGCTCGGTGTCGGAACCGTCACTGCCTCGGCGCTGCAGATGGGCCTCGGCCTCGCGGCACTCTTCGGCGGTGTGGGCTTCACCTTCCTCCTGGCCGGGCTGGGTCTCTTCTGGGCAGCTCGCCCGGAGACCGCCAAGGTCCCGGTGCTGCGGCCGGCCGGCGTTCCGGCCTGACGCCGATGGAGTCCTGGCTCCGCTGACCCAGCACTTCCCCGAAGCGCCCGCCGACAAGGCGGGCGCTTCGGCTATTTGGTGTACGCGCCGCCGGGGTCGAGCTCGACGCGGATCAGGCGCAACTCGTCGGCCGTCGGCGCCGGCGTCTCGCCCAGCTTGTCGGCGATCCTGGGCTGCCAGCCGATCGTCTCGCGGACCTGCTCGATCGTTGCCCCGGGATGCAGCGAGTCCAGCCGCATCTCGCCGCTGTCGGCGAAGTGCCAGATCCCCAGGTCGGTGACGACGACGCTGGGTCCGCGGCCCAGCCAGCCCTGCTCCTTGCGGATCCGGGCCGCGTTCTCCGCTCCACCCAGGTTGCCGGCGCTCGTCCGGAAGTCGATCTTCTCGACGAAGCTGCGGGCCGATTGGCGCATGATCACGAAGACCTGGCGGGCGTTGATCGCGATCTCGCACGCGCCGCCCGAACCCGGCAGCCGGGTCTTCGGGGTCGCGTAGTCGCCGATGACCGTCGTGTTGATGTTGCCGAACCGATCGATCTGGGCCGCGCCAAGGAAGCCGACGTCGATCAGGCCGCCCTGCAGGTAGAAGGCGAACAGCTCGAACATGCTCACCACTGCGGTGGAGCCGGTGACGATCGTCGGATCGCCGATGCTCAACGGCAGCCGCTGCGGCCGGGCGCCAAAGACGCCGGCCTCGTAGACCAACTCGAGATCGGGGGCGACGGTTCGCTTGGCGAGGTTGACCGCGATGTTGGGCAGGCCGACGCCGACGAAGCAGACCCGCTGGCCGGCCAGCTCCCGCGCCGCGGCCACGATCATCATCTCCGACTTCGAGAACGCCTCCGGATCAGGCATCGGGGACCTCCGCGAGGTCGTGGTAGACCGTCTTGCCGAGCGCCCGCGCCACCCGGACCATTCGATCCGCTCCCTCCGACGGGCCACCGATGCGGAGGCAACCGTCGAACCGAGCGAGGACCCGCTCCGCGACGGGATGGAAGATCTCGTCGTCCGCCTCGGCCTCCGGCTGGCCATCGGCCGCGGCCGCCTCGATGAGTGGCAGGGCGAACCACTCGCCCATCACCGGCAGATGGCCCTTCCGGAAGAGGGCCAGCGACGTCTCGGTCATGGCCGCGACATTGCCGGCGATCCGCGCCGGATCGCCGTCGGTGCCGGAGCGGTAGGGCCCGGCGACGAGGACCATCAGTGATCGCGAGCCCATCAGCGATACGCCCCGTAGTCGACTTCGCCGCTGGGCGCCGGTCCTGGGCGGAGCGAGGCGACGCGCTCCGTGCCCAGCTTCTCCAGGTATGCGTTCCGGCCATCGAGGTCGTAGACCCAGTCGCGGAGCCACTGCTGCGTGGCCTCGGCCTCACGCGAGATCGGGTCCCAGTCGAGGTAGAAGCGGTTGTCGCGGTCGTAGGCCCCCTGGACGTAGGACGGGTGGGCGCCCCACGGCTCGACAACGACCGCGTCGACGATGAGACCCGGGATGATGGTCCGGTTCGGGTCGGCCCGGATGACCTCCTCCGGCACGACCTCCTCGACGACGACGATCACCCGGTCGGCGGCGAAGGCGGCTTCCTTCTGGCAGCCGAGCAGACCCCAGACCTGGGTGTCGCCGGCCGCCGAGGCGCGCTGAGCGTGGACGATCGTGACATCTGGCTTGAGCGGCGGGACGGCGTACACGACGCCGTCGCCATACGGCGATTCGATCGGCCGGATGAGCGGGTTGGCCTCTGGCAGGTCGGTCTCGAAGTAGCTCCGGAGCGGGAAGAACGGCAGGTTCGCCGCGCCGGCGGTGTATCGGCCGACCATCCCGAAGTGCGAATACTCCTCGAGCGCCAGGCTCGGTGACGGGCCTTCGGTGACCCGCCGGATGGCGTGGAGGGCACCCACGCCGGGGTTGCCGAGCCACGAGAAGATGAGCTTGCTGGCCACCCCGGCGGCGACCATCTGGTCGTAGATGACGTCCGGCGTGAGACGGGCGAGCGTCAGGTTGCGCTTCCGCTGGCGGATGATCTCGTGCCCCGCCGCGAACGAGATGAGGTGGGTGAAGCCCTCGATGGCCACCGTGTCGCCGTCTCGCACGAGCTCGGCGACGGCGTCGCGCATCGACGCGATCTTGGCGGAACTGGTCACGGTCCGAAGTATCCCCGAAGGTGCCGAGGCTCGACGCGCCGTTGCCAAATCCGCGCGCCGGCAACGCCAATACGTCAAACGGGTGATGGAGCCTTGGCCGGCCCCGGCTAGCGTAGGGCTCCACCCGAGCGCAATCGCCAGTGGGCTCGCCGGCGCAGGCGAGCGGGACGAACCATCAGGCGCGCGCCAGGGCGTCGTCGGTCACGCAACTCGACGGAGACGCCGCAGCCTACAACCCGTCACGTCCGAGGGCCTCGCCGAGGGGGCGAGGCCTTCGGATCTTTTCTCGTCTCGTGTGCGCCTGGCGCACGCAAGCGACGCGACGTGCCCGGTGAAGTGCCGTTCCGTGCCCGGAGGGTGCTTCCCGGGCACGTTTGTATCCGCTGCGCCGGCGCGGCGTCGCGTCGGTACCATGCCCGCGCCGCGCCAGGTCAGGGCGGACCGCCTCCGCACCGAGCGGTCAGCCCGCGGCTTCCACCCTGCTCAGCGCCGTGGCGTCGTCCCCATCGGGCAGGTTCGCCTCGCCCGCACCGGCGACCTGGGCAACGGCCTCGCCAAACACCCGCAGCGCGGTTTCCACCTCCGCCTCGGACACGACGAGTGGCGGCGACAGCCGGATGCTGGACTTGCCGCTCTCGAGGACCAGCAGACCCCGCTGGAGACAGGCCCACTGGACCGCTCCCGCGTGCTCCGCGGTGTCGAACTCGACGCCGAGCATCAATCCCTTGCCCCGGACGTCTCGGATGAAGCCATCGTGCCGGGCGAGCAGCAGCCGCAACCCGGCCATCGCCTGCTCACCGCGGGCCGCTGCGTTGGCCACCAGGCCGCTCTGGAGGAGATCGATCGTCGCCAGGGCTGCGGCGCAGGCGACCGGATTGCCGCCATACGTCGAGCCGTGCGCGCCCGGGCCCCAGCGCTCGAGGAGATCGGCCCGACAGACCAGGCCACCGATCGGCATGCCGCTGCCGATGCCCTTGGCGGTCAGCAAGATGTCCGGCTTGACGTTCCAGTGCTCGATCGCCCACATCCGCCCGGTCCGGCCGGCGCCGGACTGGACTTCGTCGGCGATGAGCAGGATCCCGTGGCGATCGCAGAGTTCGCGAAGTCCGGCCAAAAACCCGTCCTCGGGCACGATGTAGCCGCCTTCGCCCTGGATCGGCTCGACGATGATGGCGGCGACCTCGTCGGCCGGCGCCAGCTTCTCGAACAGCACCTCGTCGAACCAGCGGAGATCCTCGACCCGGCCGTACGGCGCGTGGAAGACACCCGGCAGCAGCGGACCGAACCCGGCGTGGTACTTGGCCTTCGACGCGGTCAGCGACACGGAGCCGTAGGTCCGGCCGTGGAAGGCGCCGAGGAAGGCCACGACGTACGGCCGGCCGGTGACGTAGCGGGCCAGCTTGATCGAGGCCTCCACGACCTCTGTGCCGCTGTTGCCGAGGTAGGTCCGTGCCGGCCCTTCGATCGGGGCGATGCCGGCCAGCCGCTTGCAGAGCTCGGCGTAGATCGGGAGGTAGAAGTCAGAGGCGCTGTAATGGATCAGCTCCTCCGCCTGCTCCTTGATCGCACCGACGACGGCGGGATGGCCGTGGCCGGTCGAGTTGACGGCAATCCCGGCCGCGAAGTCGAGGAACAGGTTTCCGTCGATGTCTTCGATGGCCGCGCCCTCGCCTCGGACCGGCACCAGCGGGTAGGCACGGGGCAGGCTGCGCGACGTCCATCGTTCGTCGAACGCGACGTGCTCCCTGGCCTTGGGGCCTGGGATCTCGGTGACGAGATGGGGGACGGGGCGCGAGCCGGCGAGACGGGACGGGACGTCGGCCAAGGAACGGACCTCGAGCGGCACCAACGCATAGAAGTTATGCAGACTGGATACCGCCCGAGTATAGCCGAGCGTCCGCTGGCCTCAGGCGTCCACGGTGCGCCGGCGCGCCGCCAACGCTGCGAGTCCGAATAGTCCAAATGCCACGCCGACGGTCCCCGCAACCACGGCCACGCCCGTGAGCCCGCCATCGGCGGGTGGCGACCCGGCCGCGACCGAGCTTGTTGATACCGCGCTCGAGTTATCGGCCGCCGCAGCCGTACCGCCGACGACGACCACGCCGGCCATTCCGGCATGGAGGCTGCACGAGTACGGATACACGCCAGCCTTCTGGAACCCCATCGTCCAGGTTTCGCCGGGCTCGAGCGTCGGGCTGCCCCACTCCTGCATCGTGCCCGTGACATCGTGCGGGCCGGTACCCGAGTTCATGAACGTGACGAGGGTGCCGGCCGCCACTCGGTCGACGGTGGGGGCGAACGTGCAGCCATCGATCTTGACGACCGTCGAGCTGGCTTCGACCGCGACCGTCCCCGTGCCGCCGTGGCAGCCACCGCCGGCGAGGGCGACGACCGCGGCCGCAGACCAGGCGGCGGTCGCGACGGATGCGACGAGGAACAGGCGGAGCAATTGGCGGGCCATCGGTCGTCTCCTCTTTTCGTGATGTCCCTCTACACCGTCAAACACCTTGCGGTTCCGGTGAGGCACGCTGCCTGCAACGCCGGTGTTACCCGCCGTGTGGATCTGTCGCGTCCTGTCATCAGCATCGGCCTGAGACTTGATGGGGGACGATCGGCACAATGGCACCGGGGGCCTACACCAGGAGGCACCAGATGCGTGTAACACGGCTCGTCACATCCATCCTGCTGGCGCTCGCGATGACCGTCGCTTTGGCGGGCACCGTGGCCGCTGAGGCCACCTACCAGTTCTTCAGGGTGACACTCGAGCCGCAGGCTCCAAACACGGAGGGATCCGGCACGGCCCTGCTCCGCGTCAACGCGGCAACTGACGAGGTCTGCTACGTCATCCGGGTGGAAGGGATCGGAGTCCCGACCGAGCCGGCCGGCGGCCTGGGTGCGGCCCACATCCACGACGTCGCCACGGGCGGGATCTTCGTCGACCTGGAGACGCAATGGAGGGCGACCGGTCCGGACCGGTTCATGTCACTCGGCTGCGCGGTTGGAGCAGGTGCCAACATCGACGCGATCCTCGCCGCGCCCGAGGCGTACTACGTCAACATCCACACCACGGCATTCCCGGGCGGTGCGATCCGAGGCTCCCTCGGCTAGGACCGCCCGCACCGATCAAGAAAGACGGCGGACCAGCTCGGTCCGCCGTCTCGCTGCCGCTCTTGTGCGAAATCGCTTGACAGGCGGTGACATTCACCTATGGTGCGGCCGTGGCAGAGCTGGCCGGCGAGGGCGTCGCGCTCGGACGCCGCTTCCTCGAGGCGATCGTCGCCCATGACTGGGAGGCAGTCGCTGGGTGTTTCGCGCCAGACGCCCGGCTCGTCGCCGTCGTCCCGAAGGAGCGTCCCTTCCGCGAAAAGGCCGGCCGCGAGGAAGCCGCCGGTCTCATCCGGGACTGGTTCGGCGACGCCGATGTCACCGAGCTCGTCAGCAGCGAGGTCGAGCCGCTCGCCGATCGGATCCGTATCGCGTACCGCATCCACGAACACGAGCCAGACGGCTGGTACCTCGTCGAGCAGGTGGCCTACGCCACCGTCGGCGCAGACGGCATCGCCGACATGAACCTCGCCTGTTCCGGCTTTCGCCCCGTCCCGGACTAGGGCGAAGATACCGCCAGTCTTCGGCCAGCGCCATCGCCAAGCTCGTGGCCGCAGATCGTCGCCGCGGTCTGCGACCACTCAGCAGTCACAGCCGATCGATCTCCGAGCACGAGCATTCGGCCACAGACCGCTAGTCGACGATCGTGTGGCTCTGCTCGCGCAGGAACTGGCCCACGTAGTACATCGACAGGCCGGCCTTGCCGGTCGAGCCCGAACCCTTCCAGCCACCGAAGGGCTGGACGCCCGGCCAGGCACCGGTGGTCGCGCCGGCGCGGCGGTTGACGTACAGCACGCCGGCCTCGATCCGGTCGAGGAAGCGTTGGACCTCGTCCGGGTCCTCGCTGTAGACGCCGGCCGTCAGGCCGTACGCCGTGTCATTGGCGAGCTGGAGCGCCTCGTCGAACGTATCGACCGCGTGGACGGCGGTGAACGGGGCGAAGAGCTCGTCCTGGAACAGCCGGTGGGAGGCGGGCAGGCCGCCGACGACCGTCGGTTCGACGTAGAAGCCGCGCGCCAGGTCGCCGTCCGACAGCCGCTCCCCGCCGACAAAGACCTGCCCGTCGCGCCGCGCGTCGGCGGTGGCCTGCTGGTGGCGGTCGACGGCTCGCTGGTCGATCACCGGGCCAAGCCAGTTCTCACGCGGCATAGGGTTGCCGATCGTGATCTGCTCGGTCTTCTCGACCAGCCGGCGGACCAGCTCGTCGTGAACGGGCCGCTCGACATACACCCGCGAATTGGCTGAACACTTCTGTCCACCGAATCCGAAGGCGGAGCGCATGATGCCCTCGGCCGCTTCCTCGACATCGGCGCTGCGGGCGACGATCGCCGGGTTCTTGCCGCCCATCTCGACGATCGTCGGCTTGGGGTACGGCCCGGAGAAGGTCCGGTAGAGGTCCATTCCGACCTCGTACGAGCCAGTGAACACGATCCCGTCGATGCCCTTGTTCTCGCGCAGCTCCGCGCCGACGGTGTCACCCGGGCCCATCACCAGGTTGAAGACGCCGGCGGGCATTCCCGCATCGCGGTAGGCCTCGGCGAGAAGGACGCCGCTCATCGCCCCCGCGCTGGCCGGCTTGAAGACGACGGTGTTGCCGGCCATCAGCGCCGCCGACGACGGGCCGGCGGAGAGGGCCATCGGGAAGTTGAACGGGCTGATGACGGCGAACACGCCGTGCGGCCGCAGGATCGACTTGGTGTGGACCGCCGCGTCCCCCAGGTTGTCCATGGGGTGCTCGAAGAACGCGTTGTCGCGAGCGGTCTGGGCGTAGTACCGGATCAGGTCAGCCAATTCCTCGACCTCGCCGAGGGCCTCGAGCCGGTTCTTGCCGACCTCGATCGCCATCAGCCCGGCGTAGCTCATCTGCCGCTCGCTGATCAGCTCGGCGGCACGCTCCAAAATCTCGAGGCGCCGCTCCCACCCCAGCGCAAACCACGACGGCTGGGCCTTCCGAGCCGCGTCGACCGCGTCCCGGACGTCCTGCCGCGTTCCCTTGGCGAACGTGCCCACGAGGATGTCCTGGTCGATCGGCGAGCGGAGGTCGAACGTTCCCTCGCCGTCCCGCTCGCGGCCGTCAACGAGGTTCCGGTGGGTCCCGCCCAGGCGGGACTTTGCCGTCTCGAGACCCGCCTCGTAGAGGGCGTGGAGCTCCTCGTTGTCGGCCCGGAGCGTGGCGTAGGTGATCTTGAGGCGGGGCTGGGACTCGGTGGTCATGGGTGCGATCCCTCGTCTTGCGGACCGGGTGACCGGTCGGGTCGAATGGCCCAAGTCTACTGCCCCGCGCCGTTGGGTCATGCCCGCTGCCCGGCCCTGAGGTCCCGGGTCGCTATGGTCGATTCCGGGGGTGGTCAGCGGCGCCCTGAGCGGCCAGTGTCGCGTCATGCACCGGCGGCCCCGCGCCCGCGCCCTGCTCCCCCTGGCCGTCGCCGGCCTGTTGCTGCCTGTCTTCCCGGTGCCAGTCGCGGCGGCCGACTTCCCGGCGGGCCGAACCGGCTACCACACCTACGCCGAGATGAGCGCCGAGACCGCCGCCGTGGCCGCGGCTCACCCGGACATCGTCCAGCGGTTCTCGATCGGCAAGAGCTACCAGGGCCGTGAGCTGTGGGCGGCCAAGATCTCCGACAACGTCGCGGTCGACGAGCCCGAGCCGGAGGTCCTGTACGACGGCCTCCATCACGCCGACGAGCACATGAGCCTGGAGATGACGCTCCGGATCCTCCACTGGTATGCGGACGGGTACGCCACCGATCCCCGGGTGAAGGCCATCGTCGACAGCCGCGAGCTGTGGATCGTGTTCGCCGTCAACCCCGACGGGGCCGAGTACGACATCGCCGGTGGCAAGTTCCACTACTGGCGCAAGAACCGCCAGCCGACCCCGGGCTCGTCGTACGTCGGGACGGACCTCAACCGCAACTACGACTATCGCTGGGGCGGCGGTGGTCGGACCAGCTCCAATCCCCAGGCGATCACGTACCGCGGACCGGAGGCCTTCTCGGCCCCGGAGACCCGGGCGATGCGCGACTTCCTGGCCAGCCGGGTGGTCGACGGCCGGCAGCAGATCCGGACCGCCATCACCTTCCACGAAGCCGGCCGGCTGGTCATGTGGCCGTACGGCTACACCCTCACCAACATCCCGTCTGACATGACCCGCGACGACCACGCAGCGCTGGAGAAGATCGGCCGGGCGCTGGCGTCGCGCAACGGCTACCGGCCGCAGCAGGCGAGCGACCTCTACATCACCTCCGGCACGAGTCGCGATTTCGCCTACGGCCGCTACCGGATCTTCGCCTACACCATCGAGATGTCGGTGACCGACTACCCCGATGACGCCCTGATCGGCTCCGAGACCGGGCGCAACCGGGAGACGGTGCTGTACCTGGCGGAGCGGGCGTGGTGCCCGCTGTCGGTACTCGGGGCGGCCACGATGGCCGCCCGCTGCGGCGTCTTCGACGACGACCTGGAGGTCAGCAAGGGCTGGCAGGTGGACCCGCTCGGAACGGACACGGCGACCTTGGGTGCCTGGCAGCGCGGCGACCCCGCGGCCACGAGCTACCTCGGGATCAAGCAGCAAAGCGTCGTGCCGTCCGGCCGGTTCGCCTTTGCCACGGGGCTCGCGGCGGGAGCGTCCACGTCCGCCAACGACCTCGACGGTGGCGTGACGACGGTCCAATCACGGGCCTTCCGGCTCTCGACCGGCGCCGGCCAGCGGCTGACCTTCCGCTGGACGTTTGCCCACTACGCCTCGGCCACCTCCGCGGACACGCTCCGGGCGCAGGTTGTCACCGACGACGGCACCGCCACCACGGTCTTCACCGTCGCGGGCAGTGCCGCGGACCGCGATGCCGCCTGGACCACGGCGTCCGTCGGGCTCGATCCGTGGCTCGGTCAGCGCATCCGGGTCCGGTTCGTGGCGGTCGACGGCGGCGCGGAGTCGCTCGTCGAAGCGGCGATCGACGACGTCCGGGTGACCCGCCCCGGCTGACGGTCAGTCGAGGCCGGCGACCACGTCCGCCAGCGATGCCGCGACCGCGTCTGGCCGCCCGCCACCGCGGGCCTGACCGGCCGCCTGGGCGAGCTCGGCCGCACCGTGCTTGCCCGTCAGGACCACGACCCCGCGCAGCCCCGTCCGCCGGGCCGCGAGCGCGTCCGACCAGACGTCGTCGCCGACCATCGCGATGTCGTTACGGGTCGGTCGACCGCCGTCCCGGGCCGCGATCTCAGCCATCACCTCGCTCGCGCCCAGCCGGAAGAACGCCGCGGCCGGCTTGCCCAGGACTGTCGCCCGGACGCCGGCTGCGAACTCCAGTCCCGCCACGAACGTCCCCGAATCGAGGGTTGGGCCGTCCGGGGTCAGCCACCAGCGGTTCTTGTGCATGCCGATCAGGACCGCCCCGCCACGGATCAGCCGGAACGCGCGGTTGAGGTTGTCCCAGGTCGCATCCTCCGGCAAATCGCCGAGGACGACGGCGGCTGCCTCGGCACCGGGCGCCGATGCCGCGGCATGATCGAGGAGGTGCTGGCCCTCGAACTCGCGGCGCGCGTCGTCGGAGGCCAGGACGTACAGCGGCCGCCCCGGGAACCGGGTTCGGGTCCATGCCGCCGACACGGACAGCGCCGAGTGGAAGCGCTCCGGCGGCACCGGCGCGCCGAGCTGGGTGCTCCACCCCGAGAGGGTGTGACGGCTGACCATCGAGGTGTTGGTCACGATCCGGAACGGGATGCCCCGCCGGTCCAGCTCTCGGAGCGCCTCGGGCGCGCCCGGCACGGCGCCACCGGCCAGGACGATCACGCCATCGAGGTCGAGCAACAGGCCGCGCACGCCACGAAGGGCTGCCCTGAGCACGGCGGGGCGGTCGGCCGGCGAACGAGGTGCCATCCCCCCGAGCGTAGCGGCTATCCTCGTCGGATGGGACTGCTGGACGGCAAGAAGGCGCTGGTCTTCGGGGTGGCCAACGATCATTCGATCGCCTGGGGGATCGCCCGGGCGTTCCATGACGAGGGCGCGGTGATCGGGTTCTCGTCGGTCGAGAGCCTGCTCGAGCGGCGCGTCCGGCCGCTGGCCGAATCCATCGGATCGACCTTCGTGGAGCCGTGTGATGTCCAGTCGGACGAGCAGATCGCCGGTGTCTTCGACAAGTGGCGCGCGGCTCACGGGGAGCTCGACATCCTGGTCCATGCGCTGGCATTCGCCCGCAAGGAGGATCTCGAGGGCGCGTTCGTGGACACCTCTCGTGACGGCTTCGCCCTGGCCCTCGACGTGTCCGCATACTCGCTCGTGGCGCTGGCGCGGGCCGCGCGGCCGCTCCTCCACCCGGGCTCGTCCGTTCTCACCCTGTCCTATTACGGGGCCGAGAAGGTCGTCGTCAACTACAACGTCATGGGCGTCGCCAAGGCCGCCCTCGAGGCGTCGGTCCGGTACCTCGCCGCGGACCTCGGCCCGGACGGGGTCAGGGTCAACGCCATCAGCGCCGGCCCGGTCCGAACCCTGGCCGCGGCCGGGATTGCGGGATTCAAGCGGATGTACGGCTCGTTCGCCGAAACGGCCCCGCTGCGGGCCAACATCACCCCCGAGGACGTGGGCCGCAGCGCCGTCTACCTGGCAAGCGACATGTCGAGCGCGGTGACTGGCGAGGTCCTGTACGTCGACGGGGGGTTCAACATCCTGGGCGTGCCGACCGGCGACGCCTGACGGAGGTCAGTCCGCGACCGTGCCGGTGAAATCCTTGACGTAGCGGGTGCGCGTCCGCGGTGGCAGCGGCTCCGCAGGGTCATCGGCGAGGGGCTGCGGTTCGTCGTCGACGAGATCGATCCAGCTCGCCCGGGCCCGGTTGACCAGCAGCGCGTCCCATGCCTCCTCGACCGGCTGGTCGCGACGGTCATACGTCAGCGTCGCCTCGGTGAGCGGCACCAGGAGGTCGCGGCCCGCGAGGAGGGCATCTGCCGAGCCACGCTGGGATGCCGCATGCGCGGACGGCGGGACATGGAGAAACCCGGTCACGACGTACCGGCCGAGGCCGATCCGGACGGCCCGCCTGAGCGTTCGTCGCCGGCGACTCTCGACGCCCCGCCGGCCGGTCCCTCCGACGACGAGGAACTCGCCGCACGGGATCGGGAGCTCGAACGGGCCGGCGCTGGCACCCTCGATCAGGTCATCGATGCGGGCGCCCCGGATGATCACCCGGGCGACGCTGTTGAGCATGTCGCTCAGGCGGTCGTCGGCGAGCGGAATCGAGCCGGCGATCCGGCAGTCAGCGGTGAACCCGACGAACTCGATAGCCATGACGCGGACAGCGTGGCTGGCCCCGCCCGCGGAGGCTACGGCCCGTTGGTCCCTGTGGCAGGGGTTACCCCCGCGGCGGCCCCGCAGTCCGCGCAGCGGCCGACGATCGTGACGTGCGACAGGTCGACCTCGAACCGGCGGCTCTTCCGGAGGGCCGTCACCAGCGACGCCGCCTCGGCGGCCTCGATCTCCCAGGCCGAGCCGCAGGACGAGCAGTACAGGTGGCCGTGGTCGACCTCGGGCAGGACGTGGAACTCCTCCCGCCCATCGGCCCCGTGGCCGTGACGGACGAGCCCCAGCTCCTCGAGGACGTCGAGCGTCCGGTAGACCGTCGAGGGGATCGTCTGCGGGTCGACCTGCCGACAGCGCTCAACGAGCTCGCTGCCGGTGACATGGCCGTCGGTCTTCGAGAGGACCTCGATGAGCACCCGGCGTTGCGGTGTCCAGCGCAGGCCTCGATCCCGGAGGCGCTGCCGGACCGCATCCCAGTCGGTGGCGGCGAGGCTCATCAGCTGAAGCCCAGCAGCTGCTGGAGGTCCGGCAGGACGGCATCCGCCCGGAACAGGAAGATCGCCCCGACGACGATGCTGAAGACGCCCGCCAGGACGCCGATCACCAGGTACAGCCGCTGGCGGAGCTGACTGGCAACAAAGCCGGACGCGGTGATGACGACGACGAGCGTGTTCGAGATCAGCAGGCCAGCAATGAACGCGAGGAGCATCGGAACGCCCAGTCCTTGCCCCGCCGCGCCGCCGATCCCGGCGATCAGCAGCGCCTGGGTCGCGGTCTCGGCGCCGACGCCGTGGATCATCCCGACGCCGAACGCCGTCCGGGCGCCATACGCGCTCATCTCGATCGGCGCGACATGCTCATGGCCGTGGAGCCGGGCCTGCAACCGCCGCCAGCCGTAGCGAACGCCGTCGAAGACCAGCATCCAGCGGCTCCGCAGCCGGAACTCCGTGCCGTAGCGCGCGTACTGGAAGAGCGAGACGAAGACCCAGACCCCCAGCAGCAGCAGGGTCAGCCCGACGACCTGGCCCATGATCGGGTCGATCCAGTCCGGCAACTGGGCACCCAGCTGGATGGCGGCGATGCCGAGGACGGCGACCACGACGGCATGGCCAAGGGCGTACAGCGTGCCCAGGGCGATGGCGTGGCGCTGCTCCTCGACCACCGCACGCCGGCTCAGCCCGGGCGAGCGCGCGACCGCGATCGACGCCGTCGCGGCCCCCGGCCCGGCATCGTGCGCCCGGAGCTCGGTGGCGCCACCGTGACCGTGCTCGTGGACGTGGCCGATCAATTCGTGCTGCCGCTGGTGCGCCTCGGTGCCCGCGTCGGCGGTCGCACTGGTCGAGGTGATGTCGGTGATCGCGGCGATGTGGTCCCAGTCGAAGCCGTGACGGATGCCGAGCACCAGGCCCGTTCCCAGCAGGCCGATGCCACCGGCGGACACGGCGGCCAGGATCGGGGCGGCGAGATCGGACAGCGGGTTGGTCATCGAGCTGGGAACTCCGTTATTGCAACGCGTTGCGTTAGCATTCTATTGCAGGATGCCTCTGTCAACCGTTCGCAATCGGGGTCCGGTTGGATGCACGCCGGGGCATGTGCCGGGCCTAGTCGGCGGCCTTGGCCTCCCACCCCTCGAGCGCACGGGTCCCCAGGACGAACGCTCCCGCGAACACGATGGCCAGCAGGCTGATCGCCGGCAGGAAGTCGAGCCCGCCCCCGATCTCGGCCGTCGCCGGCGCGAGCGACGCCGCCAGCCCGACCGTCGCCTCGCGGATGCTGAACAGCTTGGTCCCTTCCAGCACGCCCGACAGGATCCCTTCCCAGACGAAGGTGTAGATCAAGCCGATGATCAGGGCCCGGCTGGTCATGACGCTTAGGGCGACGAAGATGGCGACGTAGACAAACGCCGCCAGGCCCGTGGCGACGGCGAACGAGAACGTCGTCGCCAGCCCGGTCGTCCCGAACCCCGCGACGAGGAGACCGGTCAGGATCGTCGAGCCCGCTGTCAATGCCCCCGCAAGGGTGCCCGCGACGAGGACCTTGGCCGCGATGACAAGTGACCGGGGAACGGGCTTGGCGATGACATACAGCGCGGTGCCGTCCTCGAGCTCGGAGCCCAGGGCGGCGGTCCCGAAGACCAGGGCCGTCAGCGGCAGCACGAACCGGGCCACGAGGTTGGAAAAGACCGGCTCGACATCCAACCGACCGCCGGCCAGGCGGGCCAGCAGTGCCACCAGCACCGGGATCCCGGCAAGCAGCAGCAGGAGGATCGTCCGCCGCCGGCCGAGGAGCCCGCGGACGCTCACCTCGACGAGGGTTCCGAAGATCGACGTCACCGGCGGACCAGGTACGAGAACACGCTCTCGAGCGAGTCGTCGGTGGGGGTCACCTCGAGGAGGCTGATCCTGGCGTCGCGGGCGACCCGGGGCAGCAACCTCGTGAACGCCCCGAAGTCCGACGAGGAGATCACCAGCCGGTCGCCGGACAGGTCGATCCCGAAGACCGAGTCCTGGGCGACCAGTGCCGCCGCCAGCGCCCGGTCGTCCGACGAGCGGACGCGGAAGGTGTGCGGCCGGTCCGTCATCAGCCGCCGGATCTCGCGGAAGTTGCCCGACGCCGCCAGGCGGCCGGCGAAGACGACGAGGATCGAATCGGCCAGCCGCTCGACTTCCTCGAGGATGTGGGACGAGACGAGGATCGTCCGGCCCGCGGCGGCCATCGACCGGAGGAGCGCGATCATGTGGAGCCGCTGCCGTGGATCCATGCCGTTGAACGGCTCGTCGAGGAGCAGGACCGGCGGGTCGTGGACCAGCGCACCGGCGATCTTGGCCCGCTGCCGCATGCCCTTGGAGTAGGTCGCAATCGGCCGGTCGGCGGCGGCATCGAGCTCAACCGTCCGGATCGCCCCGGCGGCTACTCGCTCGGGGTCCGGCAGACGCTGGAGCCGGGCGTTCATGGTCACGAACTCGCGGCCGGTGAGATAGCCGTGGACCGCCTCGCGCTCGGGCACCAGACCGACCCGCCGGTAGATGGCGGGGTTTCGCCAGGCCACCTCGCCGAGGACGCGGACGTTCCCCGATGACGGCCGGAGCAGGCCGGCCAGCAGGTGAAGGAGGGTCGACTTGCCGGCGCCGTTGGGTCCCAGGAGGCCCGTGATGCCGGGGCCCAGGGTGATCGAGATGTCGTTCACCGCGACGACGTTGCCGTACCAGCGGGAGACGCGCTCGAGGGCGATGACCGGCGTCGGCGCATCCGGCGCCGGTGGCGGCGCGCCGATCGGGGGCGCCGCATCGACGACGGTGCCGGGAGTCTCGGTCATGCGGCGATCCCACGGTAGCGGCGGATCAGGACGACCAGGCAGGCCGCGGCGCCCACGATCGCGGCGATGATGAAGAACGGACCCGGGAGGTCGGCCTGGTTGACCGGCAGGCTCTCGACCCGGGTGTCGAACAGGAAGGCGTTGGTCGCGTCGAGTACGTCGCCCGGGCTGAGCAGCACGAGGATCCGCAGGAGGGTCTGGTTGTTGACCTCGGCGAGGATCGCGGTCACGACCGGGGTCACGGCAAGGACGACGACGATCGCGATCGTGGCGTAGAGCCGGCGCGGCGTGAACGCCGACACCGTCGTGGCGAGCGCCCCGAGCAAGGTGGCCATCAACACGGCCTGGCCGACGATCGCCGGCATCAGCTCCAGCTCCTCCCGGAGCGCCACCACGATGTCCGGCGCCGACAGGACCTCGCCCAGGAAGATGATGAACTGCGGCAGCAGAAGGAAGACGAGCAGCGCCAGGACCACCCCGACGTACCGGGCGACGGCGTAGTCCACCCGCCGGAGCGCCCTCGAGAAGTACAGCGACAGGAGGTTGTGGCGCTGGTCCCGGCCCAGGATCTCCGGCACCTGCGCGGCGCAGAACAGGACGACGAGCGGCGTCATGACCCCGAAGTAGCTGTCATGGCGCAGAGGATTCGCGGCGTCGATCGCCTCGCCAGCTTGCCCGCCCGCCTGACGAGCCAGGGCGATGAAGGCGATGGCGATGACCGCGGGGACCGTGGCGATCCCACCCAGCACGATCGGGGCCAGCTTGGCCCGCCCGCCCCGGCCGATGCCGTAGCACACCCGGACGGTGTGGTTGAGCAGCGCCCGGACCGCGTGCCGGCGCCCGAGGCGGGCGCCCTCGTAGCCCCGGTAGCCCAGGTCGTAGATGCTCCCGCCCGCGCTCGAGCCCACGGTTGCCGAGACCGTCCGGGCCTCCGGCAGGTTGGGCCCGCTCACGCCACCGACTCCTGGCCGGCCTCATCACGGAACAGGTCCTCGAGCCGATGGCGGCTCTGCTCGAGACGGATCAGCGGCAGGCCCATGTCGGCCACGACGTCTCGCACGGCGTCATACGGTCCTTCGGCCGTGAGCACGACCACCACCGTGTGGCTGGACGTGGCGCGGGATTCGAGCCCGCGGGCGACCAGTGCCGCGGCCACTTCGTCGGCCCGCTCCTCGACTTCGACGCTGAGGATTCCCGTTCGCTCGGTGAACGTGCCGAGTGGCGCCGCCTGGAGGAGCCGGCCTGCCTCGATCGCCACGAGGAAGTTGCAGACCTGCTCGATCTCGCCGAGCAGGTGGCTGGCCACGACGACGGTCATCCCGAACTCCGTGCCGGTCCGCAGGACGAGCTGGAGCATCTCGTCGCGACCGGCAGGGTCGAGGCCGTTGGTCGGCTCGTCGAGGAGCAGCAGTCGGGGGTCGTGGACGATCGCCTGGGCCAGCTTGACCCGCTGCTTCATGCCCGTCGAGTAGCCGCCGATGGCCCGGTACCGCTCCTCGTACAGGCCGACGTGACGAAGGACCTCGGCGGTTCGCTCGCGGGCGGCGGTGGCCGGCAGACCGGACATCTGGGCGAGGTGGGCGACCAGCTCGGTGGCGGTGGAATCCGGTGGCAGGGCGTCGTGCTCCGGCATGTAACCCACGTACTCGCGGATCTGCGGACCGTGCGCCCGGACGTCGAGGTCGAACACCTTGGCCGTGCCCGAGGTCTGCTCGACGAGCCCCAGCAGGATCTTGAGGAGGGTGCTCTTGCCGGCGCCGTTCGAGCCCACCAGACCGACGATCCCCGGGTCGACGTCCAGCGTCAGTCCGTCGAGCGCGGTGACCTGGCCGTAGCGCTTGGTGAGCCCCTCGAGGGCAATGAGTGCCACGCCCCAACCTTACGCGATGGGCGTCGCCCGCACGTCAGCGCTCAGGCGGCTACGACTCGGTTGCGTCCGGCTTGCTTGGCCATCGCCAGCCCGACGTCGGCGATGCTCAGCAGCGTCTCGGCAGTCACCGACCCGTCACCGAGACCGGCGCAGCCGGCCGACACGGTCGCCTTGAGCGTCTGTCCGTCCGGTGCGGCAAAGCGGAGGGTCTCGAACGACGTCCGCACCTCGTTGGCAATCCGTACCGCCTCGTCGCGCCCGGCACCGTCGAGGACGACGAGAAACTCCTCGCCGCCGAAGCGGGCGACGATGTCGCTCGACCGGCTCCGCTCGCGAAGCACCCGGCCGAACGAGCGGAGGACCTCGTCGCCCAGCTGGTGGCCGTGCTGCTTGTTGAACGCGCCGAAGTGGTCGAGGTCGAACAGGATCACCGAGATGGCCCGTCGCTCGGCGATCGGCGTCCGGTTGCGGGTGGCGAACAGCCGGGCGAGCGAGGCATCGAGATGCCGGCGGTTGAACAGCCCGGTCAGGGAATCCCGGACCGAGGCCTCCATGGCGGCCTCGTGGAGGCTGGCGTTGGTGATTGCCAGTGCCGCCTGGCTGGCGATGATCGGCAGGACTTCGAGTTCCAGCGCGTCAAACGGCGCGGCCTCGCCCTGGCGGCTGATCCCGATCGCCCCGACGACGGCACCGTCCCGGATCATCGGTGCGGCTGCAACCATCATCGACGCCGGCCCGGGGATGTCTCGCAGCGCCACCGGCCACGCGGACCGCTGGTAGTCGAGGTCGACCACGATCCGCTGCTCCTCGATGGCCCGGCCGGTCAGACCATCGCCCGGGAAGATCCGGGCGCCATCGACGCGCTGCTCCCAGCCGGTCGAGGCGCAGATGCGGTACTCGCCGCTGGGTCCGTCGAGCACCGTCAGGATGACCGAGTCGCAGGGGACGACCCGATCGACCGAACGGACGATCAGCTGGTGGAGCTCGGTCGGTGCCAGGGTGCCGGTCATCCGGGTGGCGAACTCGGTCAGGCCTTCGAACCGCGCGGCCCGACCGGCCAGGGCATCCCGCTCGCGGGCCGCGGCGTCGAGGACGGCGGCGTGCAGATCGGCGTTGCTGATCGCCAGGGCCGCCTGGCCGGCCAGGATCCGGAGCGCCTCGAGCTCGAGGTCGTCGAGGTGGTTCTCGAGGTCGAAGCGCATCAGCCCCATGGCGCCCACCACCACCTCATCGCGGATCAGTGGCACCGCGGCAATGAGGATGACGTCGGGGATGGCCGCCTCGCGCAGCGCGGGCGGCCAGTCGTCGCGGTGCAGGTGCTCGTCGACCAGCAGCTGCCGCTCGGCAATCGCACGGCCGGTCAGCCCCTGGCCCGGGGAGATCATCTGGCCGACCATCCGCTCGTCGGATCCGGGTGCGGCGACGATCCGGTAGTCGCCGGACGCGGGATCGAGCAGGGCCAGGGTCACCGCATCGCACGGGATGACCTCGCCAACGGACCGCGCCAGCAGGTCGTGGAGATCGCCGGGAGCGACGCTCGCCGCCATCCTCGTTTCGAACCTGGTCAGGCCCTCAAACATCCCCGCCCGCCGGGCCAGCGCCTCGCGCTCTCGGGCCAGCGCCAGTGCGGAAGCAAGGCGATCGGCGATCAGGATCATCGTCGCGAGGTCGGTCGCGTCGACCGGGTGGGCGCGGGTGCCCTCGACCGTCAGGACCCCGAACGGATCGCCGTGCATGATCAGCGGGACCGATACCTCGCTGGCGATGTCATCGTCCGCGCCGACATAGTCGGGATCGGTGGTGATGTCGTCAATGAACGCCGGCTGCCCGGTTCGCATGACCCGGCCGACCACGCCCCGGGTCGACTCGATCTCCTCGATCGGCGAGTGGTAGCCCCGCTGCGCTCCAAGGCGGACCCGGCGGCTGTCGCCGAGGTAGATCGACACGAACCGGTAGTCGAAGCGCTCGACGAGGACATCCATGACGCCCTCGAGGGCTGCCCCCGACGCGCCCTGCTCGGCCAGCAGCCGGCCGACGGCCTCGACGGCCGACATCTGCTCGGCGCGCCGGCGATCGGCACGATGGGCTCGGCGCAGACGCTCGAGCGCCCGCTCCAGCGAGACCACGGTACGGCGGGTACTGATGGCCATGACGATCGCCGCAGCCGCCAACACGATGCCGCGCTCGCGGGCGAACGGGGCGATGTTGCCCTCGAGGAACATCGGCAGCAGGTAGCCCGAGCAGCCCGCGAGGCCGACCACCAGCGCTTCCCGCCCACCGACCATGGCCGCCAGGGCGATGATCGGCAACTGCAGGGCGGCCAGTGGCGGCGTGCCGACCTCGCCGCTCAGGCGACCCGCGATGCCGACATAGGCAAGCGCGATCAGCAGCCGGAAGAGGCCCAGGCCGCGGTGCTGCGCAACCCATCGCGACAGGCCGAGGGTTGCCTGGATGCCGAGGAGCAGCAGGCTGACCGGGATGGTCGCCGGCAGGCTGGCCGGGTGGACGACGACATCGACGACGATCACCGGGATCACCAGCGAGATCGCCAGCAGGACGTGATGGTCGCGCCGAAGGCGTCGCCCGGCGCGCGTCAGGGCTCGACCGAGACGCTGCATGAACGCCAGCCATGTCCGACCGCCGGGTAGCAACGCCACGAAGACACCGCCCTCCACCGGACCGGTGTTGCTGACCGGTGGCTGGGGAAAGGCGCCGACGGCCGCCGCGGCTGCAAACAGCATGGCCGCCGCGGCGAACGCGGCCGTTCGCGGCCGGCGGCGGATGGCATCGAAGGTGCGGATGACGCGTGGTTGCCGGTATTGCACGGGTGGGCGAGATCCAGTGCGGGATTGACACCCAGACCCTAGCCCGCCAGGCCGTGGGTCCGAAATCACGTAGCTGTACCAGCGAGACCTACGTCAGATGGGTGGCCGGGCTATGCCAGACGGCACCACGGCCCACTGGACCGGCCGGGCGACCGGGCTCAGACCTCCGGGTCGGCTTCCCCGGCGTGGAGCCGCGCCCGGGCCTGGTCGAGGTAGCCCACCGCCAGCCGGCGGAGCCGCCGGGTGAGCTGGGGAGCCAGGGTCCGCCGCTGATCGGCAACCGCGCGGCGCGGTTCGGCGGCCGGTTCGACCGGGACGCGACCGCGCAACCGGCTGGGCGCGGCCCGAGCAGGCACCCTGGCGGGCCGAATCGGCGTCGGAGCGGGCTGGGCGATCGTCCGCCGCCCGGCGTGGTACGGCTCGATCTCTGCCCACGCCCGAGGCCGGGCAGCGGCAGCGCGCCACTCGTCGAGCGCGTTGGGGACCTCGATCCGGCCGTCGACGAGGGCATCGAACGTCTCACCGTCGACCCGCTCGTGCTCCACCAGGTACGCCGCAAGGCGGCGGAGCAGGTCCATGTGCTCGACCAGGGTTCGGCAGGCCTCGGCGTGCGCGTCGTCGAGGATCGCCCGCACCGCCCGCGTGGCGGCGGCCTGGACCTCCGACGGCATCGACCCGCCGCTCGGTGCGACGAGGAACGACAGCGAGCCGCGACCGGAGAGACCGTGGTCCGTGGCGTCCGGATCGCGACCCATCCCCCAGCGGGTCACCATCGTCCGGGCGATCCGGTTCGCCTGCTCGAAGTCGTTGGCGGCACCGCCGGTCACTTCCTGGAATACGAGCTCCTCGGCCGCTCGACCGCCCATCAGCGCCACGAGCCGGGCCCGCAGATCGGACTCGGACGGCAGGTCGTTGTCCTCCTGCGAGCTGACCGTCACGCCAAGGGCCTCGCCGTGGGCGAACAGACTGATCTCCTCGACCCGGCGCTTGTCGCCGTGGACGCGGCTGCAGATCGCGTGGCCAACCTCGTGGGCGGCGATGATCGATCGCTCCCGCTCGTCCATCGACCGGCGCCGGCCGGTCCCGATCGCGACCTTCAGCCAGCCGCCGTGGAGGTCCTCGGGCGACAGCGCGTCGGAGTGGCGCCGGGCGGCCAGGATCGCTCCTTCATTGAGGAGATCGGCCAGCTGGGCCCCGGAGAAGCCGTAGGTCTTTCGGGCGACTTCGTCGAGGTTGACGTCGTCGCCGAGCGGCTTGCCGCGGGCATGGACCTCGAGGATCTCGCGCCGGCCGGAGACGTCCGGCAGGCCGACGTGGATCTTCCGGTTGAACCGGCCGGGCCGGAGGACGGCGGGATCGAGCACGTCGAGCCGGTTCGTCGCGGCGATGACGACGACACCATCGCTGGGGTTGAACCCGTCGAGTTCGACCAGCAGCTGGTTGAGGGTCTGCTCGCGCTCCTCGTGGCTGTTGGCACCGCCACGGGACTTGCCCAGGGCATCGAACTCATCGATGAACACCACCGCCCGGCCGTGCCGGCGCGCCTCGCCGAACAGCTCGCGGACCCGCCGCGACCCGACGCCCACGTACTTCTCGATGAACTCCGCGCCGGAGGCGGCGATGAACGCCACGTCGGCCTCGGCGGCGACCGCCCGAGCCAGCATGGTCTTGCCGGTGCCCGGCGGGCCGTACAGCAGCACGCCGCGGGGGATGCGCGCCCCGAGTCGCTGGAAGCGCTCGGGCGACCTGAGGAACTCGATCGACTCGGTCAACTCCAGCTTGGCCTCGTCGCAACCGGCCACGTCCGCCAGCCGAACCAGGGTCCCGGCGTCAATCGCGTGACCGCCCGCGCCCTCGACCGCGCCACGCCCGGGCAGGATCCGGGTGAAGCTGGCGGCAGTCGAGCCGGCCGTCTGCCGGCCCAGGAGACGCCAGGCGACGAAGACGAGCAGGCCGAGCATGCCGATCGGAACGAGGATCGAAAGGATCGTCCGGATGGGATCTGATGGGGCCGCGCTGGCACCGGCTGCCAGGGCGGCCGACCACGCCTCAGCGGTCAGCAGCTCCCCGTGGCCGAGGCTGTCGAGCGCGGCGGCGGCGGACCCCGGATCGGTCTCCAGGCTGACCCGGACCAGGTTGTCATTGATGGTTCGGGCGACGAGGAAGGCCGGCCCCGACGCATCCGGAGCACGAGGGATCGTGATCGCCTCGACGTCCCCTGCGCCGGCGCGCCGGGTGAGCTCGGTGAGGGTCCACGTCTCCGTGTAAACCCCGGCCGTGTCGGGCTGGGACAGCTTCGGCGGACTGGGCGCCAGGGCAACGACGGCCAGGCCGATCGCGAGGGCCGTCGCGAACACGGTGACGAGCAGGGTCAGACGCGGTCGACGTCGAAGGCGCGGGACCAGGGTGCGGCTAAGTCGCTGGAGACGGTCAGGACGTTGCAAACGCATTTCAAGTTAAGCATGTTCTGCGACGTTCGGTTGGGTATATCCCGCGGCGGTACCAGATTCCATACGTCAGATGGGTGGTTGTCTGCGGTCAGGAGCGTGGACGGGCCGTCGAGTACGCTCCCGACGTGGACACCGATCAGCAGCAACTGGTCCGGTCGACCAGCACCACCGACGGCGTGGTGGTCGAGGACCTCGCCTTCACCGGCGAGGGCGACGCGTGGCTGGTCCGGCCATCGGACGGCAGCGGCCTGGCCGGCCTCGTCCAGTGGCACTGGCTGGACACGGAAGCAGCCGATGGCAACCGGGATGAGTTCCTGGCCGACGCCCGCGCGCTGGCCGGCCAGGGCGTCGTGTCGCTCCTGCCGCAGGGTCGATTTCCGTGGCACATCGACCCGACGGGATCCGCCGACGACGCCCGCCAGATCGAGGCGGAGGTTCGGCGGCTGATCCTGGGGATCGACCTGCTGGCCGGCCTCCCGGGCGTGGACGCGGGCCGCCTCGGGTTCGTCGGCCACGACTTCGGGGCAATGCTCGGAATGGTCGCCGCCGCTCGCGAGCCTCGCATCCGGACGCTGGCCCTGATTGCGCCAACGCCCAGGTGGGGCGACTGGTTCCTGCCGTTCTGGCCCATCGCCGAGGATCGGATCGACTACCTTCGCGAGATGCGCCCGCTCGATCCCGTCGAGCAGATGCCGCGCCTTGCGCCGCGGCCGGTGCTCCTGCAATTCGGTCAACGTGACTACTTCGTGCCGCTGATGGCCGGACGCGAGTTGCAGCGCGCGGCCGCGAGTGACGGGACCACGGAGCTCCGCACCTACGACGCCGGGCACGATCTCCGGGTCGACGAGGCGCGCGCCGATCGCCTGGCCTTCCTGCGTCGGACCCTGGCGCGAACCGCAGCCGCCTGATCCGCGGGGCTTGAGCGCGGGAAGGCCGCGCCGGCACGGCTACCCATGCATTCCCGCGGCTTCGGCCGCGAATGCTTTCCGACCGCGCCCCGAATAGGGAATTTCCCGGCGGCGAAATGGGGATCTCGGCCGATGGCCGGGACGAGCTGCTCACCGACCTTGGACCCAGACGGCCGCACCACCAGGGAGCGGCTCGGAGGGAAGAGGAAACGGAGAGAATTCGATGAACAAGAAGCTGACTCGCGGTTCGGCATTCGTCTGCAGCCTCCTGGCGGGATTGACCGCCTTCGGGGCGCTGACCCATGACCGGCCCCTCGCGGCTCCGGCCGCGCAGGCCGCCGGCGTTGACGGCAGCGGCAACGCCGGTAGCACCTCCAGGATCACCGATCGACAGCCGGCCTCCGGCACCACCCACAGGACCTCGGGCATCGCGCTTGGGGCGGGCGAGGGCGTCGTCCTCGTCAAGTTCGACAAGGGCGCGACGACCAGCCTCGACCAGAACCGCCTGGCGGTGGCCAACGCGGACGACACGATGCAGCTCCTCGGCGGGACTTCGGGTCTCCGCGCGGAGCGGCTCTTCGACACCGGCGACTCGCTGCTTGGTGCCCCCGGCGCCGGCGACCCCGCCTCGGGTGACCTGGGCCTCGACGACTGGTTCGCGGTCGCGGTCCCGGCCGGGACCGATCCGGCCGCCTTCGCGGCTCGTCTGTCGGCGACCACGGGCGTCGACCACGCGTACGTGCCGCCGGTCTCGTCGGTGCCCACGGGCGACTTCAGCAGCCGCCAGCTCTATCGCGGCGCCGCGCCGGTCGGCGTCGGCATCGATGCGGCGGCCGGGCTTGCCGGCGGCCTTGGGGAGAACGTCAAGATCATCGACATCGAGTTCAGCTGGAACACGACCCACGAAGACCTCGGCCGGGCGGCCAACGGCTTCATCGCCAACGGCACCTTCGTCGACCCGTTCAACGACACCAACCACGGCACGGCAGTCCTCGGCGAGCTCGTCGGCACGCCGAACGGCTTCGGTGTCACCGGTCTCGCCCCGAAGGCGGCGATCGGCATGGTCAACGCCTACAACAAGGAGCGCACCTGGGACGTCGCCGGTGCCATCTACGTCGCGGCCCAGAACCTCAATCCCGGCGACCTGATCCTCATCGAGCAGCAGTCGGCCAAGAGCAACGTCGATGGCGACTGGGTGCCGGTCGAGTACTACCAGGCCGCGTTCGACGCGATCCGGTACGCAACCTCACGCGGCATCATCGTGGTCGAGGCCGCGGGCAACGGCTACAACGATCTCGACGCCCTGGGTGTCGGCCGCTCGGACTCCGGCGCGATCATGGTCGGCGCCGGGCAGGTCGAGGGCTGCGCCGGCAGCGGCTCCAGCACCGGGGCCCTCTCCCGGGCCGACTTCTCGAACTTCGGTTCGCGGGTCGACGTCCAGGGCTGGGGCGAGTGCGTGACCACGACCGGCTACGCCAAGCTCTACAACGGTGGCTACAACGCCTGGTACACCCACCTCTTCAACGGGACGTCGAGCGCCTCCCCGGTCGTGACCGGCGCGGCCGCCGTCCTGTCGAGCGTCATCGAAGCTCGCTACGGGCGGGCGGCCACCCCGGCCGAGATCCGCTCGCTCCTCGCCTCGACCGGCACGCCCCAGAACGTCTCGGCGGGCACGCTGGCCGGGAAGATCGGACCGATGCCGAACGTCAAGGCTGCGCTCGCCAAGCTGGGCGGTGGCACGACGACCGGCGACACGACCGCCCCGGCGGTCAAGGCTCCGGGCGCCGCGACCGCGGTCGGCTACTCGATCAGCGACAGCGGCCTCGTCCCGACCCAGATCGGCTGGTCGGCGACCGACACCAGCGGCATCGCCGCCTACGCGGTCAAGGTCAGCACCAACGGCGGCGCGTGGGCGGACGTCACCCTCAACAGCGCCACCCAGACCAGCGTCGTCCTCAACCTCGCTCCGGCCAGCACCTACAAGTTCATCGTCGCCGCCAAGGACGGCGCCGGGAACTGGAGCGGCTGGGCGGAGGGCGCGACCATCAAGCCCGTCCTGTACGACGACAACCTGTCGGCCATCACCTACTCCAGCGGCTGGACCCGGGCCGCCTGGAACGCGGCGACCGGCGGTTACCTGGCGGTCTCGGCGCAGACGGACGCGACGTTCCGCCTCCGCTTCACCGGACGGAACATCGCCTGGGTCGCGACCTATGCCACCAACCGCGGACAGGCGCGAGTCTGGCTCGATGGCACCTACCTGGGGATCGTCGACCTCTACCGGGACAGCACGCTGGCCCGAGCGATCGTCCTCTCCCAGAACGTGTCGACCGGTGCCGAGCACGAGCTCGTCGTCCAGGTCGTCGGAACGGCCAACCGGCCGAAGGTCGACCTCGACGGGATCGTCATCCTGAAGTAGCCGGCGGGCAGCGCCCGACGAACGAAGACCCGGTCCGAACGGACCGGGTCTTCTGATTCACGAGTTGAACTTCACCGTGACGAGGGCCCAATCGCTGACGAGCCCACCGGGATTGTCCTTGATCCGGTAGTAGAAGTAGTCGGTGAACGGCCCGGAAAAGTTCGGGTCGTAGCGGAGGCAGTACTGGGTTCGGCCGTTGTACGTGCATTCCACCCAGCCAGTTATGGTCCCGTACGAGGGCTGCGTATTGTCGTGATAGAAGATCGAGTCGTTGATGTCATCCGAATCGGTGTCGTTGTCCATCAGCGCGAGGTCGTAGTGCGAGTGGGACGTCGCGCTCGCGAAGGTGATCGGGTCGGCGATGGCGACCGGCGCCTCGTTGACCGGACCCGGCGTGGGGGTCGCGGGCTTCGGCGTCGGCGGTTTGGGCGTTGGCGGCTTCGGTGTCGGTGGTCTTGGCGTCGGTGGTCTTGGCGTCGGTGGACGGGGGGTCGGTGGACGGGGCGTCGGCGGTCGTGCGGTGGGCGGATCCACATGGACCGTAGGGATCGCGCCTGCCGAGTCACTCGGGGCCGTGGACGGCCCCAGCGATCCAACGCCCGACTGGGACGGCTCGAGCGAGGCTGACGCCACCGGTTCCGGGGTCGCTCCCCCAAACGGAGGCGGCGTCCCGACTACGAGGTGCGTGCCGGTCGGGCCCGGATTTCCGGCGCCGCCGGTGAGATCGATCAGGCCGCTTCCGAAGGCGAGTCCAGTGACCGCCAGAATCCCGATCAGCGCCGCCGACAGCCCCACGAACGGCGTGGTCCGCCAGCGCGGTCGATCACCACCGGCGACGACGGTTGGCCGCGGCTCGCTCGGAGGGGGCGTGCCGCCGGCCACCGTCGACGGCGCTCCGGTAGCCACGACCGTTGCCGTGCCTGCAGCGACCACGACCGTCCCGTCCGGATCGGCGCTGGCGATGGTCACGGGATCCGGGCTTCCGGGCTCCGACGGCGCCGTCGATGCTGCGGCGAGGGCGGCTGACGTGGTCGCGGCCTCGTCGCCGGTCGATCCCCGCTGCGCGTCGGCACTGAGGAGGGCACCGGCCAGGAGCTCGGGCGGCGTGTCGGCGACGGTCGTCGCCGCCGCGGCGCTCACCGGAATGGCCTTGCGGGCCGCGAGCGCCAGGCCACCAGCGGTCTGGTATCGCTCGTCAGGCGCCTTGGCGAGGGCCCGGGCGATGACGGCGTCGAACGTCAGCGGGAGGCCGGGCCGCACATCGGATGGCCGCGGCGGGACCTCGTGGACGTGGGCCCACAAGGACGCCATCGTGCTATCCCGCGGATACGGAACCGAGCCGGTAAGGCAGTCGTAGAGCACGCAGCCGAGCGCGTAGACGTCGGACCGATGGTCGACGCCGCGACCCTGGATCTGCTCCGGCGCGACGTAGCCCGGGGTCCCGACGAACTGACCGGCCTGCGTCAGGCCGGTCGACGCGCCGGCCATCTTGGTGAGGCCGAAATCGGTCAGGTAGGCGTGGTCTGACGACGGACCCGAGACGACCAGGATGTTGGCCGGCTTGATGTCACGGTGGACGAGGCCGGTCGCGTGGGCGGCGTCGAGGGCGTCGGCGACCTGGGCGATGATCGCCACGGCCCGGGAGGGCGCCATCGGCCCGTCCCGCTCGATGATCCGCCCCAGCTCCGGGCCCTGGACGAAGCGCATCGCGATGTACAGCTCGCCGTCGGCCTCGTCGGCCTCGAAGACGGGCACGATGTTCGGATGATCGAGCGACGCGAGCAGCCGGGACTCCCGGAGGAACCGCTCGCGAAACCCCGCGTCGGTCGCTCGCTCGTCGGACAGCACCTTGAGCGCGACGATCCGGTCGAGTCGCTCGTCCCGGGCTCGGTAGACGACACCCATGCCGCCGCGGCCGAGCACGGATTCGATGCGATACCGCCCGACCACACGGCCGAGCAGCCGATCATTCCCCATCCTGGTACCCCTCGCTCCACCCCGCGCGCGTGGCATCGGCGTCCTGCTGACACCGGGCCCGAGAGTAGGATCAACCGATCATAGGGAATGGGTCCGGCTGCTGAACCATCAAAACTCCGTAGAGAGGGCGGTCCCGCGACGAATGACCACGCGTGAAATGAGCATGAGCCCGGGCTTTTCCGCGCGAAGCGATGTCGGTCGGCAACGGGAACACAACGAAGACCGATATCTGGCCGTGCCCCCGCTCTTTGCCGTGGCCGACGGCCTCGGCGGGCACAGCGCCGGCGAAGTAGCGGCCGAAATTGTCATCCGTGTCCTCGAGCGGGCCGCGCATGAGGTCCTCGACGCACGCCGCCTCGCCGAGGTGCTGCAGTCCGCCAACCGCGAGATTCGCGCGGCGGCCGGAGAAGGCGACGGCCGCGACAACATGGGCACGACGTGCACCGCCCTGACGATCCTGCAGGACGTGGCCTATGTCGCCCATGTCGGCGACTCGCGGGCCTACCTCCTGCGGGGCGACACGCTCCACCGGCTGACCGACGACCAGACCCTCGTCGGCGACCTGGTCCGCGAGGGCGTCCTCACCGAGGCGCAGGCCGAGGAGGACGACCGTCGGCACGTCCTCACCCAGGCCCTCGGCGTCGCCGGTGACGTCGACGTCCAGGCGTTCGAGGTGGGCGTCGAGCGCGGCGACCGCTACCTGATCTGCTCGGACGGGCTGAGCGGACAGCTCAGCGATGGCGAGATCGCCTCGACCCTCATCGGCGAGGGCGATCCCGGAGTCGCGGTAGACCGGTTGATCGACCGCGCCAACGGCGCCGGCGGCGTCGACAACGTCACGGTCATCGTGGTCGACGCCGATGCCGTGGCCAGTCCAGGCGGGGCTGCCACCCCGCCAGACCGCGGCGCCAACCGGCGGGCACGGGCGATCATCGCCACGGCCGCAGCCGCCGCGATGATCATCGTCGCCGTCGCGGTGCTCGCGAATCCCGGCGGTGGACCGGCGCCATCGCCCACCCCGACCCTCAGTCCTGCGCCGACACCGGTCCCGATCGTGAGCGCGCCACCCGGTCAACCTGGTGAGTCGCCGGCCGTCGGCGGCGCATCGGCCGGCCCATCGGGCTAGCGCAACCCGGCGTCCCCTGGCGCCACGAGCGCCGCGTCTCTACTGGAATTCGAGATCGAAGTCCTGGCGGAAGAAGCCTTCGATCTCGTTCTCGTCGGGGATCGCCAGCGAGAACCGGGCCGTCTGGCCGGGCTGCCGGCCCCCGACCGCGCGGCAGTAGCTCTTCAACTGGCCGTCCATCGGCTGGCCGTCGATCGCCGTGATCAGGACCGGCACACTGCCGAAACCGGCGTCTGCAGCCTTGGTGCCCGGAACGACTTCCAGGACGAGCAGTCCGGGCTCATCCGGGAGCCCCAACCCTAGCAGCGCGAGGCTACGCTGCTCCTCGTCGAGGATCTCGAAGGTCATCCCGGTCCAGCCCATGCCCCGGCCCTGGGACAGCGTCGCCGTGACCTCCTTGACCCGGTCGATGCCGATTGCCCAGTTCTCGTCGCGGGCGATGTTGCCGATCGAGTTGACGCCCACGACCTGGGAGGAGCGGTTCACCAGCGGACCGCCGGAGTTGCCGGCGTTGATCCGTGCCGTCGTCAGCGTCACGTTCGGCAGGTCGTTGATCTCGCCCGCGCCGGCAAATGTCGTGTTCACGATCGACACGGTGCCCGTGGTCACGACGAGATTGCGGACGCTGCTGGCAGTGCCGGGATAGCCGATCGCGAGGACCGCATCGCCCTGCCGCAGGGCCGACTGGGAGCCCAACTGGGCCGTCGCCATCCCTGCCTTGTCGTCGACATGGAGGACGGCCAGGTCCTCGCACGGCGCCGAGGCGACGATGTTCGCCGACCGGGGCGTCATGTTCTCACCGCTGATCGTGATGTCGGTGCCACCGGCGATCACGTGGTTGTTGGTCACGATCAGGCCGCGCTCTGCATCGAGGACCCAGCCGGTTCCCGAGCCGCCCGAGGTCAACTGGGTATCCGACTCGACCAGAACGGTCGACGGTCGCATCTTGGCGATGATCTCTTCGTTCGATGGTGCGCGGTTGAGGAACATGGTCACCGCCCCGGCGATGACGACCAGCAGGAGCACCGCGGCGACCCCCGCTGCGAGCTGGGCCGTCCGGTTGGCCTTGCCCAGGGTTGCCCGCATCTGTGTCAACCCCGACGACGACCGACGTGACGAGCCCGCGACCACCGTCTTCGCGCCGCGGCCACCATCCCCCACGGCCTGGATCCGGGTGTTGCCGATCGAGATGCTGTCGCCCTCGCCGAGGTTGACGCTGCCACTGATCCGTGCGCCGTTGACCAGCGTGCCGTTGGTCGAGTTCAGGTCCTCGACCGAGACCGAACCGTCGTCGGCGACCCTGATCCGGGCGTGGCGTCGCGATGCCCGCTCATCGTCGATGACCAGGTCGCATTCCTCGTCTCGACCCAGGATCAGGCTCTGACCCGGTTCGAGCAGCTGCTCCTGGCCATGTCGCGGCCCGCTCTGGTACACGAGCTTCATCTCTACCCCTCCTCGCCCGGACGGACCCGGTGCGGTTGATCATACGGGTACACCAACGTACAAATCGCAGCAATCACGCCTGTCCCGAGCCGTCCAGCAGGCCCAACCGGTGGGCAACGGCCGCGGCCTCCTGCCTGGTTGCCGCATCGAGCTTGCCGAGGACGTTGGACACATGGTGACCGGCGGTCTTCTCGGTGATGAACAGCTCCTCCGCGATGCGGCGGTTCGTGTATCCCCTGGCGACGAGGCCGAGGACCTCGATCTCCCGGGTTGTCAACCCCAGGGTCTCCTTCGCCGACGGGGGTGAGGGCGCGGCCGGACCCTCGACCGTCAGGCGCAGGCGGGCTCGAAGGGCGAGTGCCTCGATCTCGCGGCGGAGTGCCTCAGCCCCCAGCTGCACCGCCGAGGCATGCGCTCGCCGAGCGGCAGCCTCCGCCGCCGCACGACCACCGGGCTCCAGCAACGCGGCCTCGGCCTGGCGGTAGCCTGCGTAGGCGCCGAGCCAGGGGTCGTGGATGGCTCCGGCCGCCGTGGCTGCCCTCGCCCACCCATCGGACGCCGGCTCGCGCTGGAGCCGGAGCCACTCCGCCTCGGCGTAGAGCGGCATCACCGTCGACTCGCGAGGGGCCCGCTCGTGGCGGTCCGCCATCCGGGCGGTCACGGCGACGACCTCAGCGCGCAGTGCCGCTCCGATCTGCGCGGCTTCGGCCAGCTCGGCCGTGGCGCGCCGTCCCCGCCCGGCCTCCGCCCGGTCCGCCTCGGCCCGAATGCCCAGCCAGGCCAGCGTCAACACCGGCAGAAAGTCTTCGCCACCGTAGACCTGGGCGATCGCCGCCGCCACGACGTCGCGGGCCTCCGTCAGCTGCCCTCGCCAGATCGCCAGCTCCGCCTGGACGACGGCGAGTTCGGCGGCCAGACCCGGATCTCTGGCGTGGCCAGCGAGCTCCCGGGCGGCGTCCAGGTGCGCGGCCGCGTCGTCGAACGCGCCCAGGCCGATGTCCAGGGTCGCCCGCGCGAGCCGCAGCCTGACCGCCGCGCGACCGCTCGTAACGATCGCGAACAGCTCACGGGTGAGGGCGTTCGCCTGCTCCCATTCCCCCGCCTGGACCTGTTTTCGGGCGGTCAACACGAGCAGTTCGAGGCCGTGGCTGCCGGTCACGCCCAGCTCCTTCGCACGGGCCAGCGCCTCCGCGGTTGCTGCAGCAGCCTCCGTCGGACGGCCCGCTCGCTCCAGCGCGGCCGCCCGGTCGGCGAGCCCCCGGACGAGATCGCCGATCCGGCTCGGCCTCGGGCGGATGACGCTCGGCCGGGCGACCAGGCCTGGCTCGCGCCGCGCCTCGGCCAGAACGGACAGCGCCCGGTCGACGTCGCCGGCCATCACGAGTGCCACGCCCAGCGTCTGGCGGGCGGACTGGGCAATGGATTCCGAGCCGATCGCGGTTGCGTCCCGAATGGCCACCTCGGCGGCGTCGCCCGCCTCCCGGTAGCGGCCCAGGCCCGCCAGCACGGTCGCCCGGTTCGAGGCGATGAGCGCGGCGACCTCCGATGCCTCCGGTGCGGTGGCGGCACCGTCGTCGAGAGCGGCGAGGGCCGCCTCAGGGTCGCCCGCCTGGCCAAGGTACCGACCCAGGCGGAGCAGGTCGTGGTCGCGCTCGTTCGCCTCGGGCGTTTCGAGAACTTCCCGGATCAGCTCGGCGGCTGGTCCGGGCTGGCCGATGAGACTCAACGTCTCGGCGGCCCGTCGCCGAATCGCATTGCGGGCACCACCCGTCGAGGGGACGGGGGCATCGCTGCCAGGAATCCGGTCCGCGCGGAAGCCGATCCGCGGTCCGGCATCGGTTCCCGAGTCGCGCGCGGCCGCATCGGCGGATGGCCACAGCCGCAGCGCGGTCACATAGGCCTGCGCGGCCTCCGGAAACGCCCGCGCCTCGAGCGCGGCGTCACCGGCCTGGATCAGCGCGGCCCGCGCTTCGAGTGGTCGGTCCGCCTTGACCCAGTGCTGGGCGATGACGGCCAGCACGAGGGCCCTCGGCCCCGGGATGAGGTCCGGGTACTCCTGGACGACCGTGGCGATCGCGTTGTGGAAGCGCCGGCGGTCGTGGGGCAGCAAGCCCTCGTAGGCGACTTCGCGGAGGAGCGTCCGTCGGAAGGCAAAGCCTTCGCCGTCGTCGTCACTGACGGTCGCCAGGATGTTGCGATTGACGGCGTCGCGCAGCACGGCGGACAGGTCGTCCGCATTCATCGGCGCGAGCGACGCAAGGAGCCGGTAATCGGCGCGCGAGCCAATCGCGGCACAGATGCCGACGACGAGCGACGCTGGAGATTCCAGTTCGGCAAGCTGGGCCTGGAGCAGGTCGCGAAGGCTGTCAGGCATCCCGGAAGTCCGGCCCTCGCCCACCAGGCGTGCGAGCTCCTCGACGAAGTGGGGATTGCCGTCCGAGCGGGCGACGACACGGTCGACCACGGCCGCAGGCGTCGGACCGAGGATCGCTTCGAGCTTGCGTCGGACTTCGTCGCGGTCGAACCGGGGAACGTCGAAACGAACGACCCGAGCGGATCGGTCCATCTCGGCCAGCTGGACCCGGAGCGGGTGGCCCACCGGCACCGCGTCGCTGCGATACGACGCCACGAGCACGGCCCCCGCGTCCCGGAGGTTGTGTACGAGGTAGCCCCACAGCTCGCGCGTCGACCGGTCTGCCCAGTGAAGGTCATCGAGGACGACCATGAGAGGGCCTCGGGCCTCGGCCAACCGCTCGACCGTGCCGAGTACCGCCTCGAACAACTGGGCGCGGCCCGCCTCGGCCGGGGGAGCGGCGTCGCGCCCGCCGTCGGCCGATCCCGGGAGCAGGCTCGACAGGATCGCCCCGGGGGCTCCGAGCACTCGCTCGCGCTCGTCCGGCGTGAGTCTGCGACCTGCCGAGCGGAGCATCTCGATGAACGACGCGAACGGGACCTGCCCATCGAGGCCGGGCGGATTGCCGCCCATGATGACGAACGCCCCGCCGGCCTCGGCCTCGGCCGCGGCCCTGGCGATCAGGGATGACTTCCCGACCCCCGCTTCGCCGCCGATCACGACGGTCGTCGTCTGACCGCCACGCGCCAGTCCCAGCGCAGCCCGCAGCCGTTCCAGTTCGCGGTCCCGCCCGATGAACGTGTCGGCTGCGAGTGTCACGTCCGGCATCCTACCCGGGCCGAGTGTTGCCAGGATGTCGTTCCGGAGGCCTCACCGGCACGGGCGAATCACCCCGTCGCGCGGTACCCTCCCCGGGTTGGCCGGCCGCGAGCCCAGCGGCAGCACCGGGAGGGTCGTCATGAGCGTCGACACGGATCGCACCAAGTTCCTGCTCCCGGAAGAGCGCATCCCGCGGTCCTGGTACAACATCGCGGCCGACCTGCCGGTGCCGCCCGCCCCGCATCTCCACCCGGGGACCGGCCAACCGCTGGGCCCGGCCGACCTGGCGCCGCTCTTCCCGATGGCCCTGATCCTCCAGGAGGTGTCGGCCGAGCGGGAGATCGAGATCCCCGACCCGGTCCGTGAGGCCTACCGGTTATACCGGCCCAGCCCGCTCGTCCGTGCCCGCCGGCTCGAGAAGGTGCTCGACACGCCGGCCCACCTGTACTTCAAGTACGAGGGCGTCTCGCCGGCCGGCAGCCACAAGCCCAACACGGCCATAGCCCAGGCTTTCTACAACAAGGAAGAGGGCACGAAGCGGATCGCCACGGAGACCGGCGCCGGCCAATGGGGTTCGGCACTGTCCTTCGCCAACGCGCTGTTCGGGCTCGAGACCAAGGTCTACATGGTCCGCGCGAGCTACGACCAGAAACCGTATCGCCGGATCCTCATGGAGACCTACGGCGCGGAGGTGGTGCCGTCGCCGTCGGACACCACCAACTACGGCCGCAAGGTCCTCGCCGAGCACCCGGATTCGCCGGGCTCCCTGGGCATGGCCATCAGCGAGGCGGTCGAGGACGCGGCGACTCGCGACGACACGAAGTACTCGCTGGGCTCCGTCCTCAACCACGTCCTCCTCCACCAGACCGTGGTCGGCCAGGAGGCCATCGAGCAGATGGAGATGGCCGGCGAGGAACCGGACATCCTGATCGGCTGCGCTGGCGGCGGCTCGAACTTCGCCGGGTTCGCGTTCCCATTCCTGGGCCGGACGTTCCGCGGCGGCAAGCGCTACCGGGTGATCGCTGTCGAGCCCGAGGCCGCGCCGTCGATGACCCGCGGGGTGTACGCCTACGACTTCGGCGACACGGGGAAGCTGGCGCCGCTGGTCAAGATGCACACCCTCGGCTCGGACTTCATCCCGGCGCCGATCCACGCCGGTGGGTTGCGCTACCACGGGATGGCGCCGCTGGTCAGCCTGCTCAAGGATCACGGCGACATCGAGGCCCGGGCCGTCCACCAGGGAGCATCCTTCGCGGCCGCGGTCGCCTTCGCCCGGGCGGAAGGGATCCTGCCGGCCCCCGAGTCGTCGCACGCGATCCGGGTGGCGATGGACGAGGCCCTCGCGGCCAAGGCGGCCGGCGAGCGGAGGGTCATCGTCTTCAACCTCTCCGGGCACGGACACTTCGACCTGGCGGCCTACGACAGCTATCTCAAGGGATCGCTCCAGGACTACGAGTACGCGCCGGACGAGGCAGCGCTCGCCGCCCTTCCCAAGGTCTGACGCAGCACGTGATGGGCCGCGTCGCCAGGCTCGCCGTCGCGCCGGTCAAGGGACTGGCACTCACCCACCCCACGGAGATCCTCGTGGGGCCGAACGGGGTGCCCGAGAACCGCCGGTTCTACCTCGTCGGGCCGGATGGGCGGCACCGATCGGGTCTCGCATTCGGACCGCTGGCGACGATCGTGCCGGACTACGATCCGGTGTCGGAACGGCTCGGGATGCGCTTCCCCGACGGGCGACGCGTCGAGGGCGATGCCTGCGCTCTCGACGAGGCGATCGAGGTCCCGTGGAGCACCGAGCAGCTGCAGGGCAACGTCCTCCGCGGCCCGTGGGCTGACGTCCTGAGTTCCTTCGTCGGGATGGAGCTGCGGGTCGTCCGCGCCGAGCCCGGTCGCCACCCGCAGTCACGGCCGGTGTCGATCATCTCGCAGGCGTCGATCGACGAGCTCGAGCGATCGGCTGACCTGCCCGGGCCACTCGACGACCGCCGCTTCCGGATGCTCATCACGCTGGACGGGGTGGCGGCGCGCGAGGAGGACAGCTGGGTGGGGCGCCAGGTGACGATCGGCGAGGCGATCGTCGAGATCGCCATGCCGGTGCCCCGCTGCGCGACGACGACACGCGACCCGGAGACCGGCCTCCGCGACTGGGATGCGCTTCGCGCCGTGAAGGAGCTGCGCGGCCTGTCAATCGAGCAGACCGTCGACTTCGGGGTCTATGCCACCGTCACGCGCCCCGGCCGGGTGGCAATCGGCGACGAGGTCCGCCCGAACTGAAGCCACGCCTCGAGCGGGAATTGGAGCGGGAGACGGGTCTCGAACCCGCGACATTCAGCTTGGAAGGCTGACGCTCTACCGACTGAGCTACTCCCGCCCGGACGACGCCAGAAACGTACCACGACAGGCCGCCTCGGCACGGTCGCCTGGCAGGTCGTCCCCTGTGGGCTTTCGAAGGGACGTGTGCGGCACGTCGCCGTTGATTCGGTCATTGGCCCCTCACTGAACCAGCTGCTGGCGACGAGACGGCCCCCGTCCCGGCGGTTCGTTGCGCAACTGGTCGACCTCGTCCTGAGCGGCCTGCGGGCCGACGCGGCGTCGGGGTGGTACGACGAAGAAGCCGGGCCCTGTAAGGGCCCGGCTTCGGTGATCTCGCGCAGGAGTTCGCTTACTTCTGCTTGTTGCCGGTGTTGGTCAGACGGAACTCGTAGTTCGCGTCGAGGTAGGTCAGGTCACCGGTCGGCAGGTTCGAAATGACCACGAGGATGTTGTCCTTCGAGCCGTTCATGCACTTCGTCGAGAAGCCGCTCTCCGAGATGGCGTCGCCCTCGAACCGGTAGATGAATCCGGCCACGTCCTCGAGCTCGCCATCCAAATCGACGCCCGGCGTCAGGTCGCAGGGAGCCACCAGCTGGAGGACCCAGTTGTTGTCCTGCTCGCCGCTCGTCTCGAACCAGTTGCCCGCCTCGGAGCTCAGCGTCGCCGCCGAGCCATTGACGTTGACGTCGTCCACGAACCAGCCGGTGTCGAGGTACGCCGCGTCCGTCGAGTAGCGGAAGCGGAGGTCCGTCGTCCCGGCCGGCAGCGTGCCGGACAGGTGGATGTACTCCGGCTCGTCGACGAAGTAGGCGCCGCCGGACGTCCCGGTCAGGCCGTTGCCTTCCTCGTTGTTGTCGTGCGGGTCGTCGTTGGTCGTGACTTCCGCGCCGCTGTCGTCGACCAGCGGGATCGTTACCCACTCGCCGCCCACCAGGGCCTCGACGAAGCCGAAGTCCCAGCCTTCCTCGATGAAGTACCAGGTCCAGAAGTCGACCGTCTGGCCGCCGCTGACCGCGGAATCCACGTTGAGGATGTTGTCGTTCTGGCTCTCGTAGTTGGCGTACCAGTGGCTGTCACCGGTATGCGGGGCGATGACCGTCGTGTCGTCACCGTCGAGCGAGACCGAGAAGGTCGGGCCCGGGTTGCGGAACGTCTCGTAGCTGACGCCGAACGGCAGCGCCGTCTGGACCGGGACGTTCTTGTTGTGATCCCATCGCGACGGCGGCATCGCGCCGTTGTACTGGCCGCGACCGCCAAAGAAGATGTCGTTGGCGATCTCGACGGTCCAGGCGGTCGTCGCCGGATCGCCGAAGTCGAGGTTCCTGAAGTCGAACGGCTCGGACCCCTCGTAGTCGAGGTAGATCGCGACCGCCCAGTCCTTGAACAGGTCCTCGGCAGAGCGGAGGCTAGAGCCGGTCTGGGCGTTGAACGTGTCGATCGCGTTCTGGATGCCCTCCATTCCGTCGGCGGGCTCCTCGAAGATCAGCTTGATCAGGAGATCGCCGGCAACGCCGTCGTACTCCATGTCAGGAGCCAGGTCGCCGCCGCCGTTGCCGCCTGCCTGCTCCCACAGGTAGAGCATGTAGGTGAACGACGCGCCGTAGTTCTCGAGACCACCACCCCATCGGGTCAGCGAGGTCTCGCGATGGAACACCTGGTGGTACGTGAGGTGCGAACCGAACGACGGGTACTCGTTGAGGAACGCGGCAAAGTCCGCGAGACCCTCGTCGACCCAGGACAGCTCGCCCGGGTCGGAGTAGTTCATCAGCAGGTGCTCGAGCTCGTGGGCGATGACGCCCTCGTACAGGAACGTCGGCTCACCAACCCGGTTCGCCCAGTCGAAGCTGTCGATCACGATGACGTTCATGCCGGCATCGTCGATGTACTCGGGGGCGAAATAGCCGGCCGTGTATGTGGTGACCGAGCAGTCGTAGTACGACTCGTCCTGCACGTTGTAGGCGAGGAGCACCAGCGCATCGCTGTTGGGGTCGGCCGGGTCGGCCAGGCCGATCTCGCCGAAATGCGCCTCGTCGACGGCCACGATCTGGTTCGTCAACTCGTCGCCGAGCGCATCGATCTGCTCCTGGGTCATCAGGAACTCATCCGGCGTGTTGTCGGCGCAGGGCGTGAACGAATCGGCCAAGTTGTGGTCGAACGAAGGATCGACGCTGTCGACCGTCGGGTCGCCGACGGCGCCCACCGGGACGTAGATGTAGATGTCGGTACCGTCGGTCGTGGTGCCGGCGTACACCTTCTCAAAGACCTGGTCGTAGCTGCCACCTGCGTGGCTGTCGTTGATAGTGATGACGATGGTGTCGTCACCCGGCGATCCCGATGACGCCATCGCCGCCGGTGCGGCCGCGCCGAGCAGCGAGACGCCAAGGGCGCCCGCAAGGACAGCACGAAGCCAACGCTGTTTCATCCAGTCTCCTCCGTCCGGGCACGGCATCAGCCGCGGCAACCAGGACCTCGCGTGGGGGCGTCGCGCGCCAGGGCGCCCGCGACGGTTGATTGGGGGACCAAAATCTACAACGCCCGCCCGAAACGCGCATTGCGTCGGGCCGTCGAACTACTTCAGCGGCATCGCAGCGGTGGCCCGCGCGACCGCGTTCTTTGCCTGGCCGCACCGCTTCTCGTCACATTTACGGGACGCTGGGTCTCGTGCTGCTAGAGTCCATAACCCGATCGCAGCCCGGTGCTGGAGGCACCATGGGCGCGACGCCAGGCGGGGAGCAACCGGCGTCGAGGACCTGCGACGGACTGACCCGTATTGGGAGGTAATCGATGCGGAAGCGTCTCCTGGCGTCCATGGCCGTGCTCGTCCTCACGGCCGCCCTTGCCGGGCCGGCCGGCGCCGTCACCGGCAACCAGCAGGAAGACTTCGTCCACGACTACGTCGGGCTGCTCGTCTTCTACACCACGCCCGATCCGAACAGCGACCCGCCCGGCGATCCATTCAGCCACCGCTGTTCCGGCTCGCTGATCTCGCCCACGGTCATCGTTACCGCCGGTCACTGCACCGAGGGGGTCGACGAAGGCCGGGCGTACTTCATCCAGGCGGTGGGGCCCAACTACTCGGTGACCTCGTTTGACGGCTGGGGCGGTGACGAGACCACCGGCTACCCGTACCAGAACGGCATCACCTTCAGCGTGGCTGACAACTACGGCTTCCACGATTTCGAGGGCTATCCGAACACCCGCGACGTGGGCGTCGTCGTCCTCGATGCGCCGTACAACCCGCCGAGCGGAACCTTCGGCATCCTGCCGGAGGACGGCCTGGTCGACGAGCTCGTCGCCGCGGCAGGAGCGAGCGGCAAGAAGTCGGTCCGCTTCCGGACAGTGGGCTACGGCCTGCTCGACCAGGATCCCGTTTCTGATCCCGGCCAGCGCGAGCGGATGACCGCCTGGGGCTACCTCATCGAGCTCAGGAGCGGGGTCACCGACTTCAACATCAAGACGACTGCCAACCCGTCGATGGGCAAGGGCGGCTCGTGCAACGGCGACTCAGGCGGACCGGTTCTCGTCGAGGGGACCAACGTGATCGCCGCGGTCGTGTCGTTCGGCATGAACCCGCAGTGCAAGGGCCAGGACTACAGCTACCGGCTGGACCGCCAGGAGGTCCTGGACTGGATCAACGATCCGGACCGCGAGGACGCCGGCTGAGCCCTCCAGCGGCGCCACGCGGCGTCGATCGACACGCACCTGATCAGAGGCGCGGACCTTCAGATCCGCGCCTCTGATCGTCACGCCTGGGTGAACCGGAGCTGGAACTCGATCGTCGCGGTGTCGGCGATCGACAGGACGATGAACGACGTGGGCCGCTGCATGGCGTAGTCGGCAAGGGCGATGTCGATCGAGCCGACCACGGTGACCACGCCGCCCGATAGTTGCGCCTCGAGCGGGATCTGGACGCTCCGCGTCTGGCCGTGGATCGTCAGGTCGCCGGTCGCGGTGACCTGGATCGTCTCCCCCTCGACGGGGGTTACCGCGAGCTCGATTGGCTGGGTCAGGACGAAGGTGACGGTCGGGTAGGTCGCCGAATTCGAGGGCCTGTCGCTGGAGCTGGCCATCGCGCCGGTCGTCGTCACTCTCGAGCGTCGTGACGTCGGCGCTGATCTGTACGTCGCTGATCCGGGTGCCGGTGAGAACCAGTGAGCCCGTCACGTCGGGCGTCCGGCCGACCGCGGTCTGGGCGCCGATGTTGGCGAGCTCCTCGTCGATCCGGTAGCCGACGAACGACCCCGAGAAGTCGTCGAACGAACCAACCGACGGGTCGACCGACCAGGTGCCGTCGAGTCCGTCGGCGGTCGACGGTGTTCCGGCCCCCGCGGTCGACGCCGGCGCGCTCGGCGCCGCACCGCTGGCGGTCGCCGAGGCAGATGGGACGCTGCCGAGCCCGACCGCCGCTGGCGGCGTGGGACGGAGGAGCAGGTACAGCACGCCCCCGGCGGCGCCAACGACAGCGAGGAGGATGGCCACGACGACGAGTCGGTGCCAGGCGGGACGGGAGCTGCGGGCTCCGGGGGAGGGCGAGGTCATGTCGGCTGGATCCTTCGGCGGGGCGGGATGGGCCCATTCAACGGGTCGCGCATGAGAGCCGCCTGAGACGTGGATGAGGAAACGAAATGATCACGTAGCCGCAACCATCGGGTGATGGCCGTGGGTCGCGAATCGGGCTATTGTTGATGGTGAGGAGACCACGCGATGACCCAGCGACCCGCGCTCGACGCCGCCTCCGCCTCCCCCTCATGGGCTGCCACCGCGACGGCGGTTCTCGACCACCCTGAGCCGTTGCCGCAGCCGCCGGGCGGCTACTACGATCCGGATTCCTCCAGCTTCCAGCCAAGTGACGCCGCTCCTGCGGACGCATCCGAGTGGCTGACGCTGGCGGTGAACCTGGAGCCCGAGGGAACCGTCCCCGCCAACCAGCGCTGAGGACCTTCCCGGGTCAGCCCTTCCGTTCGAGGATGGGCCGCGCCCGGTCCGGATCGTCGACCACGAAGGCGAACATTGCCCGATCGCCCCACCGGCCCAGGAACAGGTGGCCGTGGATGTTGACGCCGGCGTCCGCGAGGGCGCGCGACAGGCGGGCCATCCCGCCCGGCTTGTCGTCGACCTCGGCGAGGATCGACTCGCCTTCATAGAAGGTGTAGGCGCCTTCCTCGAGAACCCCCCGGGTGGTGTCGTCGTCGGCCGTGGTCATGATCACGTGGCCGGAGTCGCCGATCCCGCCACCACCGATCGCCCGCAGGTCCACGCCCCGCGCCGCCAGCGCCTCGGCCAGCGTGGCCATCGAGCCCGGCTCGTTCTTCAACTGGACGACGAACTGGTTGCCCATCCATACCTCCGACGGTTTGAGCGGCGATTCTAGTCGCTAGAGTTCGGCCGGTGAACCAGCCGCCGCTCGATCGACTCCCGGCGCCGCTCTCCGCCACGTTGGCGGACCTTCCGCCGTCCGTCGCCGCGGTGATGCGCGATCCGCCGGCCGGGACGCGGATCCGTGTTGAGACTGCGTCGCTCGCGTGGTCCGCGCTCGCCTGGGGCGATTTGGGGGCGACGCCGCTTCTCCTCGTCCATGGCGTGTATGCGTCGGCCGGGGGATGGTGGCTGGTCGGACCGACGCTGGCAGCGGCCGGCTTCCGCGTCGTCGCGCCGGACCAGGCCGGTCACGGCTACACCCGGACCTGGTTGGGCCACCACCGGTTTGCCGATAACGCTCGCGACCTGGCGGAGTTCAGCCGAGCGGCCGGGATCGACCGGCCCGACCTGCACGTCGTCGGCCACAGCTGGGGAGCGGTCACGGTTGCCGCCCTGCCGGCGGCAGGGATCCGACCGGCCAAGCTGGTGCTGCTCGACCCGCCGATCCTGCCCCTGGACGAGGTCAGCCACGCCGTCGATGACGAGGAGGCACATCTCGGCGATCCGCCGGCTGTCCTCCTCGCCTGGCTGCTCGAAACGAACGCCGCCTGGGCTGAGGGAGACGTTCGCGCCAAGGCCGAGGCGCTCCGGCAGGTCGATGTCGATGCGGTTCGCGACGTGCTTCGGCGGAACGGCGACTGGGACGGCGGGCTGGAAGGTCTCGAGCACCCGGCGGCACGCGACGTCCCCGTCTGGCTGGTTCGCGGCGAGCCAGCGTGCGGGAGTCTCGTGCCGGACGAGGCCCTGCCGCGGCTCGTGGCACGGGTCGGCGCGGAGCGGCTGCTGACGATCTCCGGCGGGCCCCACTCACCCCACCGGTCGCGGGCGGCGGCGACCATCCTGGCGATCCTCCGGGCGCTCGGCCGGACGCCCTGACCCAGCCCGCTCCTACGCCCCCGCTCGGACCTTGGCCGCCCGGATCGAGACCGCCCTGCGGTACGCGTCGACGTAGCGGGGGGCCGAACCCGTCGTCCAGTCGAAGTCCACTGCCATCCCACGATCGACCAGTCCGTCCCATGCCGGGCCACCGGCGGCTCGTGCCGCGATCGCCGCATCGCAGGCGGCCAGCAGCGCCTCCGGGGTGGCGTCGTCGAAGGTGAACCCGGTCCCCGACCCGGCGTTGGCGACCTCGTCGACGACCGTGTCGCGCAGGCCGCCCGTCCGGCGGACGATCGGTGGCGTGCCGTAGCGGAGGGCGATCATCTGGCCCTGTCCGCAGGGTTCGAACCGTGACGGCATCACGAACAGGTCCACGCCCGCGTAGATCTGGCGGGCGATGGCCCGGTCGAAGCGCTCCACGAGCGCGATCCGGTCGGGCTGGGCCACGGCTCGTGTGCGCAGGCTCTCGACGAGCTGCGGATGACCCGTTCCCAGGACCACCAGCCGGGCGCCGCGCGCGACGAGCCGATCCGCCGCACCGGCCAGCAGGTCGAACCCCTTCTGCGGATCGAGCCGGCCGATCATCCCAAGCACCGGGCCGGGATCGTCCGCGGCCATGCCAACCCGCTTGAGGAGGTCGCGACGGCAGGCGCCCTTGCCGGTCCGATCCGCCCGCGAGTACGGCGCCGCCAGGTCGGTATCGGTCGCCGGGTCCCAGACGGCCGCGTCGAGGCCGTTCAGGATCCCGAAGAACCGGTCGCCGAGCGCCCGCAGCGCACCGTCGAGACCCATCCCGTAGTCGGGCGTCAGCGCCTCCCGGGCGTAGCCCGGGCTGACGGTGTTGACAAGCTCGCTGCGCTCGATCCCGCCCCGTAGCAGGTCCAGGCCATCCGGGTTGTCCGAGGCCACCGGGTCCCCCGAAGCGAGCCCCAGCTCGGCCAGCCGGTCGGCCGGTGTCCAGCCGTGGTAGGCGAGGTTGTGGAGCGTGTGGAGGACCGCGGCGTTGGCCAGCTTCGGGTCGTCGCGGTACCAGCGATCGCGGAACAGCACGGCCGGCGCCGCATGCCAGTCGTGGATGTGGATGACGTCGACCGGCGGCCCCTCGGCCCGGATGGTTTCCAGGGCGGCGCGACAGAACAGCCCAAAGCGCCAGGCGTTGTCCGGGTAATCGCCGGTGGCCTCGCCGTAGAACGTATCGCGGTCGAAGGCCGGTGGGTGGTCGACCAGCCGGAGCCGGTAGCCCAGTACCTCGGCGTCGAGGATGCCGACGTCGGTCCAGCCCGCGGGCGCCATCGGGTCGGGCGTCCGGACGATCGACCGCCGTGCCCCATCGGGCACCGGCACCCCGCGGTAGTTCGGCAGGAAGACTTCGACCGGGGCATCGATGCTCCCGGTGGGCTGGCGGCCGAGGGCGCGGGCGAGCGCGTCGACGACGTCGGCAAGGCCGCCGGTCTTGGCCCAGGGCTCGCACTCGGCGGCGATGAAAACGATCCGCACCGGCAGATGGTAGCCGCGGCCGGTGGCGTGTGCGGGCAACGCGATTGTGTCCCGGAGGGTGGAATCCACGCCACTAAACCGGTTCACTCGGACCGTCCGAACCAGTATGATCCCCCGACATATGGAGCCCGCCGTCCGCGTCCCCACGATCCCGGGCGCGTCGTTCCGCCTGCCACCCCAGCTCGAAGGCCTGCGCCGGCTGGCGTACAACCTGTACTGGAGCTGGCATCCCCGGGCCAAGATCCTGTTCAGCCGGATCGACGCGGCCCAGTGGGCGCGCTATCGCAACCCGATCCCGGTGCTGGCCAACCCGCCGCCGTGGGGCCCGCTGCTCGACGACCCGGCGTTCATGGCCGAGTACCAGGACGTCCTCGCCGAGTTCGACCGCTACATGGCCGACGGGCGGGGCCAGTGGTTCGAGCGCCATCACGGCGCCGACCTGGGTGGCCCCATTGCCTACTTCTGCGCCGAGTACGGGTTCTACGAATCGCTCGGGATCTACTCCGGCGGTCTCGGGGTGCTGGCCGGCGACCACACCAAGACGGCCAGCGACATGGCCATCCCGTTCGTCGGCGTGGGGCTGCTGTATCGAAAGGGCTACTTCCGCCAGACCATCGACGCCGACGGCCACCAGGAGCACGCCTACCCCGACTACGACGTATCTCGCCTGCCGCTGACCCGCGTCCAGGGGGTCGACGGCGAACCGCTCCAGGTCTCCGTCGAGCTGCCGGACCGGGTGCTGACGGTGGCCGTGTGGTCCGCCCAGGTGGGTCGCGTGCCGGTCCTGCTGCTCGACACGGACGTGCCGGACAACGCCGATGCGGACCGGCCGATCACCCACATCCTGTACGTCCGCGGCCGCGAGATGCGGCTCCACCAGGAGCTGGTCCTGGGCGTCGGCGGCGTCCGGGCGATCCGCGCGCTCGGTATCGCCCCCCGCGTCTGGCACCTCAACGAGGGGCACTCGGCATTCCTGCTCGCCGAGCGCGCCCGTGAGCTGGTCGCCGACGGCGCCACGCTGGACGACGCCTGGCAGCGGGTGCGCCGGGACAGTGTCTTCACGATCCACACCCCGGTCTCGGCGGGCAACGAACGGTTCGAAACCGGCCTCGTTCGACGGGTCGCCGGACCGCTGCTCGACGGCGACGGCCGGCCCAACACCGGCGGCGTCTCGATCGACAAGGTCCTGCAGCTGGGCCAGGGGGTCGACGGCGATCCGGGCCAGTTCGACATGACGGCCTTCTCGCTGCGCCTCACCAACGGGGCCAACGCGGTGAGCCGGCTGCACGCCGAGACGGCCAACGGGACCTGGTCGGAGCTCCTCGACGACCGCCCGATCCTGGCCATCACCAATGGCATCCATACGCCCAGCTGGATCGGGACCTCGATGGGCGAGCTGCTGACCCGCCACCTCGACGTCGACCTCGACAACCTGGCCGACCTCGATGCCGACGGCGCGGGCAACCCGTTCTGGGAGCGGATCGACGAGCTCGACGACGACGACCTCTGGGAGGCCCACCAGCGCCAGAAGCGCGAGCTCGCACTCTTTGGCCGGGGCCGGCTGCGCAACCAGTTCGCCCGCCATGGCGAGGCGCCATCCGTCCTCGACGAGCTGGAGCAGGCGCTCGATCCCGATGTCCTGACGATCGGCTTCGCCCGCCGGTTCGCCACCTATAAGCGGGCGTCGATGATCTTCAGCGACATCGACCGGCTGGCCCGCCTGCTGTGGGACAAGGCCCGTCCGGTCCAGGTCGTCTTTGCCGGCAAGGCCCATCCGGCCGACCGGCCCGGCCAGCAGGTGATCCAGGAGATCTTCGCCAGGTCGCGCTCGGAGAAGCTCCGTGGTCGGGTGTTCATCGTCGAGGACTACGACATGCGGATCGCCCGGTTCCTCGTCCAGGGCGTCGACATCTGGCTCAACAACCCACGCCGGCCGCTGGAGGCCTCAGGCACCAGTGGCATGAAGGCGGCGGCCAACGGCGTGGTCAACGTCAGCGTCCTCGACGGCTGGTGGGACGAGGGCTGGACCGAGGACAACGGTTGGGCCATCGGTGGCCGTGAATCCAATCCCGACGAGGGGGCCCAGGACTGGGCCGATGCGATGGACCTCTACCGGCTGCTCGAGAACGAGATCGTGCCCGCCTACTACGAGCGCGATCGGCGCGGCCGCCCCGCGACGTGGCTGAACTGGATGCGCCGCTCGATGGCGAGCACGATCTGGCAGTTCTCAACGACCCGGATGCTCCAGGACTACATCGAGCGGCTGTACCTGCCGGCCGCCGGGATCGTCGCCGACGACGTCGCCGCCGACGTCGCCCCGGACGCGGTGCCGCTCGCGAGCGAGGCCGGCTGAGCCCGATCCGGTGGCAGCCCGCATCTCGCTTGCCCTGGCCATCCACAACCACCAGCCGGTGGGGAACTTCGGCTGGGTCTTCGACGAGGTCCATGAGGCCGCCTACCGGCCGATGCTCGATGCACTGGAGCGCCATCCCGGCGTGCGGCTGTCGCTCCACTACACGGGACCGCTGCTGGAATGGCTGCGGGCCGAACGTCCGGCATTCATCGAACGGCTCGTGGCCCTCGTCGCCCGCGACCAGGTCGAGCTGCTGGGTGGCGGCCTCTACGAGCCGGTGCTGGCCTCGCTGCCCGAGCACGACCGGGTGGCGCAGCTGACGCGGATGGCGGACGAGCTGGAATCGCTGACCGGCCGTCGGCCGGGTGGCGCCTGGCTGGCCGAGCGGGTCTGGGAGCCGGACCTGCCCACCTCGCTCGTCGGGGCCGGCTACCGCTGGACGATCCTCGACGATGCCCACTTCCGGGCGGCGGCAATCCCCGAACAGAACCTGTGGGGCGCCTACACGACGGAGGACCAGGGCCGCGTCCTGACGGTCTTCGGCACGGAGCAGGGGCTCCGCTACCGGATCCCGTTCGGCGGAGTGGAGGACGTCATCGCCTACCTTCGCGACCACGCCACGGACGACGGGACCCGGGTCGGGGTGATGGGCGACGACGGCGAGAAGTTCGGCGCCTGGCCCACGACCTGGGAGCACTGCTGGGGTTCGGGGCGATGGGTCGACCGGTTCTTCGAGGCGCTCGAGGCCAACGGCGACTGGCTGACCACCATCACGCCGTCAGCTTGGCTTGAGCGGGAACCGCCGATCGGGCGGGTCTACGTGCCGACCAGTTCGTACGCCGAAATGGGCGAGTGGGCCTTGCCGTCCAACGAGGGACTCGAATTCGCGGCCGCCCTCCATCGGGCCGTGGATGAGCGCCGTCCGGAGGCGCGCTGGCTGCGAGGCGGGTTCTGGCGGAACTTCCAGGTCAAGTACCGCGAGATCAACGACCTCCACAAGCAGATGTTGCGGACCTCGGCGATGGTCGCGGCCATGCCCGCCTCCGCGACCGAACGCGACGCCGCGATCGACCACCTCCATCGTGGCCAGTCCAATGACTGCTACTGGCATGGGCTGTTCGGCGGGATCTACATCAGCCACATGCGGCTGGCGACGTACGAGCACCTGATCGCGGCCGAGGACGCGGCCGATCGGGAGGCGGGTGTCGGCCTGACCGCCGACCTCGTCGACACCGACCTGGACGGCCGGGCCGAGGTCCTGCTCCGCCATCCCGGCCAGGTGGTGACGGTCGATCTCGACGAAGGCGCGGGCATCGGTGGCTGGGACGTGCGCGCCGTCCGACACGCCCTGACCGCGATCCTGCGGCGGCGCCCTGAGGCCTACCACGCGACGCTCCTCGCTCACGACGCGGCGGCGAACGACGCCGGCGATGGAACGGGTGACGGGCCGGCGTCGATCCACGACGTCGTCCGGACCAAGGAGGAGAACCTCTCCGGGCACCTCCATTACGACAGCCACGAGCGGCGATCCGGCCTGGTCCGGTTCCTGGCGGCGGTGGCGACCCCGGAGACGGTCGCCGCGGCGACGGCCGACGAGCTGGGCGACTTCGTCGACCGTCCGTTCACCGTCGAGACACTGGAGCCCGGCCGGCTGGTCGTGGCTCGTGACGGCTGGGTGCAGACCGAAAGCGGGCCGGCCGCGGTTCGGGTCGTCAAACGGCTGACCCTGGGTGGCGACCGGGTGGCGCCCAGCCTGGGCCTCGAGGTAGAGGTCGAGAACCGGTCGTCGTCGATGCTGGATGGACGGCTCGGGGTCGAGTGGTCGATCACGATGCTCGGCGGAGGCGGCAACCCGGCCGCCTGGTACGACCGGGACGCGGAGCGGTCGCGGCACGACGGTGCGGGCATGGCCACAGGGCTGACGAGGCTCGACCAGGGCAACGACTACATCGGCCTGAGCGTCGCGACGACACCGAGCCCGCCTGCCGACGCGTGGTGGGCGCCGATCGACACCGTCTCCAACTCGGAGGCCGGCTTCGAGCGAACGTACCAGGGCAGCGGACTGCTCCTGTCCTGGCCACTCCGGCTGCGGCCCGGGGAGCGAATGGCGGTCCGGATGGACCACGTCGTCGCCACGGTCCGCGACCGGGCCCGCGAGGAAGCCGCCGCGACGACGACCGGCGCGTGACCTCGACGCCTCGCGGTCGCCTCGTCGTCCACGCCCACTTCTACCAGCCCCTCCGCGTCGACCCGTTCAGCGGGACGGTGCCGGCCGAACCCTCGGCGGCGCCGTACCACGACTGGAACGCCCGGATCGAGGCCGAGTGCTACCGCCCCAACGCCGAGCGGGGGTCGCTGGCACGCATCTCCTGGAACCTCGGCCCCACGCTGGCGGCGTGGCTCGCCGCCGAGGCGCCGAAGACGCTGGCCGGCTTCGTCGACGGTGACGCCGGGGTCAACGCGATGGCCCAGGGCTTCCACCACGCCATCCTGCCGCTTGCCTCGGCCGCCGATCGACGGACCGAGATCCGCTGGGGAATCCACGACTTCGAGTTCCGCTTCGGACGCCGGCCCGCCGGGTTCTGGCTGCCGGAGACGGCGGTCGACCTGGCGACGCTGCGAGCCCTGGCGGCGGAGGACATCCGGTACACGATCCTCGCCCCGTGGCAGGCAATGGAGAACGGGCTCGACACCCGCCGGCCGTACCGGGTCCAGCTGGGCGGAGGAAAGAGCATCGTCGTCGCCTTCTACGACGCCGGCCTGTCGGCATCGGTCTCGTTCGAGCCGTCGGCAACCTCCGACGCCGATCGCTTCGCCCGGGAACGGGTTGTGGCCCGGCTCTCCGGCACGCCGTTCGCCGATGGCGAGCCGGGGCTCGTCGTGATCGCGACCGACGGCGAGCTGTATGGCCACCACCAGGCGTTCCGCGACCTGTTCCTCCAGCGCCTCGTGGCCCCAGAGGCGGGGGCGGCGGATCGGGGGTTCGACATCGTCCCGCTGGCCGCCGCCATGGCGCCTTCGAAGCGGATGCGGAGCACCCGGATCGCCGAGCGGACGTCGTGGAGCTGCCACCACGGGATCGCCCGCTGGACGCACGAGTGCCCGTGCGCCACCGATGGCCGGTGGAAGGGACCGCTGCGAGCGGCGCTGGAGCGGCTCGCCGGCGGCATCGACGCCGCGACCGACGCCCGGCTCGCCCGGCTGCCCGGCGGACCGGAGCTTGCCGCAGCGCGTGACGGGTACGTCGACGTCGTCATTGGCGCCGAGTCGGCCGAGTCGTTCGCCGGTCAGTCGCTGGGTACCGATGCCAGCGCCGAGGCGACCGCGACCTTCGTCGACCTCCTCGAGGCGCAGCGCTGGCGGCTGGCGATGTTCGCCAGCGATGGCTGGTTCTGGGACGACCCGGTCCGGCCGGAGACCCGCCAGGTGCTCCGCTGTGCGGCTCGGGCGGCGCGGCTGGTGGACGGCGCCACTGGCACGCGGCTGGAGCGTGCCCTCGTCGCGGACCTGGCGCTCTTTACCTCGCCGGCGCAGGGCCTCGACGGAGCCTCGATCTATCGGGCGGCGCTGAGCGAGGTCGGGCAACCGGGTCCCACCGCGTAGGGGTTGTTGCGAATCCTTCAGCCCGTCTTGGTCGATCGTTCGTTGTCGGCGAGGCGGATCCAGGGGACAATCTCGGTGGCGGCACGGCGTGCCCCCGGTTCCGGCGTACCCGGACGCTCGACGCGCGTCAGCTCACTAGCCCAAGGACATGAACGCACTCACCAACAACGTCAGGACCTGGACGCTGCTTGCGGCGCTCGCAGGCTTGCTCGTCTTCGCCGGCGGCCTGCTCGCCGGTCGTGGCGGCATGCTCATCGCCCTCGTCTTCGCGATCGGGCTCAATTTCTTCGTCTACTGGAAGAGCGACACCCTGGCCCTCAAGGCCAACGGCGCCCGGGAGCTGGGTCTCGGCGAAGCGCCTCGCCTCCGCCAGATCGTCACCGACCTGTCGAACCGTGCCGGACTTCCCGTGCCGCGGCTGTACATGGTCGACCGCCCGGAGCCGAACGCCTTCGCGACCGGCCGTAACCCGGAGCACGCGGCCGTGGCCGTGACAACGGGCATTCTCGAGATCATGGACGAGCGCCAGCTCCGCGGCGTCCTCGCCCACGAGCTCTCCCACATCAAGAATCGCGACACCCTGGTCGGGACGATCGCCGCCACGATCGGCGGCACGATCAGCTTCCTCGCCCAGATGGCCCAGTTCCAGATGATCTTCGGCGGCCGTGACGACGGGGAAGGTGGCAATCCCATCGGCGCGATCGCGGCGATGATCCTCGCCCCGATCGCGGCGCTGATCATCCAGCTGGCCGTGTCCCGTGGCCGCGAGTACGGCGCCGATACGACCGGTGCCGCCCTGACCGGCGACCCGGAGGGACTGGCGCAGGCACTGGAGAACCTCGAGGCGGCGGGCAAGGAGCGCGGGCTCAGGGCGCGTTTGACCGGTCGTGGGCGTGGCCGGCCGGCCCCGGATCCGGCGATGAACCCCGCGTTCGCCCACCTCTACATCGTCAACCCGCTCGCTGGCGCCAACATCGCGAGTCTGTTCTCGACCCACCCGCCGGTCGCCAAGCGCGTCCAGCGGCTGCGGTCGATGTCGGGTGGCGTCGTCCTCGGGTAGCTGCGGACTTCCAGCTCCGAACTCGGCCGGCGGTACACACCGCCGGCCGTTCCGCGTCAGCACCTCGTCCGCGGCGCCGGTGGATCGCTGGGTGACCCAACGGACGAACAGATGCCTGGCGGAGGGTTGATACGACTCTCCCGGCGGTCGCCTGGAACACTGGGTGATCCAACGGACGGGTGCGGGCGATTGCGGGCCCGATTCGGGTCTCCCGGCGGTCACTTGGAACGCTGGGTGATCCAACGCCCCGGGAATCCGTCAGCCCGTGGCCTGCGCAACCACGGGCTGACGAGGGAGGAGCTCGCCCCCGAGCGGGGCGAGGAATTGGGCGTTGGTCAGGCGGCGATGTCGCGCACCGGCTGGCGCGGGTCGGTCGAGTCGTAGCGCGAGTCGACCCCGAACTTCAGGGCGAGGACATCGAAGACCGCGAGAGCGCTGATGATGGACCCGAGAATCAGGAGCCCTTCCACGGGAACCTCCTTGTTGGTACAGTTGACTAGGCCAAATCGAACATTACTTGGACTAGCGTGCTATGTCAACTAGTGAAATAGACCCGTCCCAACCCGCTGCGGCCTCGAGCCAGGAGCTCGATGTCGAGCGCGATTCGGACGTTCCGATTTCCACCCAGATCTACTGGCAACTGGCCTACCAGATCGACTCCGGTCGGTTGCTGCCCGGCTCGCGACTCCCGCCGGTGCGGGAGCTTGGAGCCGCACTCCGAGTGAACCCCAACACGATCCGGGCGGTCTATCGACGTTTGGCCGATTCCGGGTATGTCACCAGTCGACACGGCGCCGGGACGCACGTCGCCGATCGCCCGCCCCAGCGGCGTGGTGCGGAGGCGCTCGCCGGCCTCGTCGCGGAGATGCTCCGCCGCGCGGCACAGGCCGGCTTCACCGCCGACGAGGTCGCCAGCGCCACCTTCGCCGCCGCCACGGAGCGCAAGCGGCCGGGCCCGCTCGTCCGCGTCCTGTTCGCCGAGTGCACGAACGCCGACGCGGGCTACGACGCGGAGCGGCTCAACACCGCGTTCCCGGACAGCATCGAGGCGGAGGGCGCCCTGCTCGACGACTTGCCGGAGCGACTCGATCGGTTCCACTACGACCTGGTCGCGACGACCACCTTCCACGCCGACGAGGCGCAGGCACTCGTCCACGGCCGGGCGCCGGTGATCGCGATGCTCGTCGGACCGGGCTACATGGAGATCGTCCACGAAGTGACCAGCCTGCCGCCGGGATCGAGGGTCGGCCTGGTCTGCGCATCGGAACGCGGGACCGACAACATCGCGGAGACGCTGGCCCTGTCCGGCACCCGCGGGATCGAGATCGCGTCGGCGACGATCGAGGCGGACGACGACCTCGCGATCATCGACCGAACGGCGGACCTGATCCTGATGTCGCGCGAGGCCTTTGCATCCGGGCTGGAGGCACGCTTCTCGCGGCCCGAGCGGATCCGGCCGTGGACCTACGAGTTCGATCCCTCGGGACTCGAGCTGTTGCGGCGAGCCATCGAGGCGGTGTTCGCCCAGAGGAGCAAGGCGGCAGCCACCGTCCCCGCGTGACATCCTTGCCGCCATGAGGCGGTTCCACGTCTCCCGGGCGGCGAGGGCCAGGTACGGGCTCGACGGCCCGCTGTTCGGGCTCCATGGTGGAGTCATCGACGCGGACGTCGCCACGATCCGTCGCCTGACCGCGCGGATGAACGACATCCGGGCCAGGGGCGACGGGACCGGCCCCCCAACGCTCGCGGCCGGCGAGCTGCAAGCCTTCGGGATCCTGCATGAGATCTTCCACGCGATCCTCGACCGCTACGACGACGCCGTCCGCCCGAACGCGCTCGCCCAGGCCCGGGCGGCCGCCGAGGCGGAGCTCGGCCAGGCCCCGGTCAAGCGCGTCTTCGGCCGGTTCGAGACCGAGTTTCCAGCCGGTTCGGATCCCCGGGCCCACAGCGACTCCGAGGCGATCGAGGAGCTGCTGCTGCTCGGGCTGGGCAACGGCAACCCGGCCGCCGGACCGTTCCGCGAGCTGTTCGACGACCGGCCGCTGGCGGAGCGAACACCGTACGCCGCCCTCCTGGCGAGCCTCGAGGCTGCGCTCGACGATGGCCCACCGGTGCTCGGCGGGCAGCCGCTCCTGCGGATGCTCCGAAGCCCCGCCGAAGCATCGCCCACGTCACTCGCGGGTCAGCTCCGATACATCCGGGAGCACTGGTCGGGACTGCTCCAGGAGCTGGGCGTCATGGACCGCCTGCTGACCAGCCTCGACGTGCTCGCCGAGGAGGAGCGGGCGCTCCACCTCCGCTTTGGCGGCGGGGCCGGTGGCTTCGGCGGCCACGTCGATGTGCCCGACCTGTCCGGCCTCGACGCGGAACCCGAGCGGTTCTCATCGGACTCGGACTGGATGCCGCAGGTCGTGATGATCGCCAAGAGCACGTACGTCTGGCTCGACCAGCTGTCACGGCGTCATCAACGCGACATCCGGACGCTCGATGCCATCCCCGACGAGGAGCTCGACCGACTCGCGTCGTGGGGCGTGACCGGCCTGTGGCTGATCGGCCTGTGGCAGCGGTCCGTGGCCTCGGAGCGGATCAAGCGGCTGCGCGGCAACCCGGACGCGGTCGCCTCTGCCTACTCGCTCGACGACTACCGGATCGCCGACGACATCGGCGGCGAGTCCGCCTTCGATGGGCTCAAGGCGCGGGCCTGGATCCGCGGCATCCGGATGGCCAGCGACATGGTCCCCAACCACATGGGCATCGATTCGCGGTGGGTGGTCGAGCACCCCGAGTGGTTCCTGTCGCTGCCCGACCCACCGTACCCGTCGTACACCTTCGGCGGCGTCGATCTCTCGCCGGACGACCGGGTGGGGATCTTCCTCGAGGACCACTACTACGACTCGTCGGACGCGGCGGTCGTCTTCCGACGGCTGGATCGCCGGACCGACGAGAACCGGTTCGTCTACCACGGCAACGACGGCACCAGCTTCCCGTGGAACGACACCGCCCAGCTCGACTACCTCAACCCCGACGTCAGGGAGGCGGTCATCCGGACGATCCTCGACGTGGCCCGCCGCTCGCCGATCATCCGCTTCGACGCTGCGATGGTGCTGGCCAAGAAGCACGTCCAGCGTCTCTGGTACCCGGAGCCAGGGGCCGGCGGCGCCATCCCCTCGCGGGCCGAGCACGCCATCCCGAAGACCGCCTTCGATGCCGCTATGCCGGCCGAGTTCTGGCGCGAGGTCGTCGACCGGGTGGCGGCGGAGGTCCCGGACACGCTGCTGCTGGCCGAGGCGTTCTGGCTGCTCGAGGGCTACTTCGTCCGGACCCTCGGCATGCACCGGGTCTACAACAGCGCGTTCATGCACATGCTCCGCGACGAGGACAACGCGGGCTACCGGCGGCTGATCAAGGAGACCCTGGAGTTCGACCCGGAGATCCTCAAGCGCTATGTGAACTTCATGAGCAACCCGGACGAGAAGACCGCGGTCGAGCAGTTCGGCAAGGGCGACAAGTACTTCGGCGTGGCGTCGCTGCTGGCGACCATGCCGGGGCTGCCGATGCTGGGCCACGGCCAGGTCGAGGGCTACGGCGAGAAGTACGGCATGGAGTTCCGCCGGGCGACCCTCGACGAGCAACCCGACCCATGGCTGGTGGAGCGGCACGGCCGGGAGGCATTCCCGCTGTTCCACCGGCGTGGCTGGTTTGCCGAGGCCGCCGACTTCACCCTGTTCGACGTCGCCCGCGACGACGGCACGGTCGACGAGAACGTCTTCGCCTTCGCCAACGGGCGCGGCCCGACGCGGTCCCTGGTCGTCTACCACAACCGGTTCGCCTCGACCGCCGGCCGGATCCGCGATTCCGCGGCCTTCGCCATCAAGGGCGCCGACGGCTCCAAGCGGCTGGCCCACCGAACCCTGGCGGAGGCACTGGGCCTGCCGGCCAAAGGGGCCGGCGCCGTCGTCGCCTACCGCGACGGCCGGACCGGGATGGAATACCTCCGCCGCGCCGATGAGCTCCACGACGGCCTGTGGGTCCAGCTCGACGCCTACCAGGGCCACGTGTTCTGGGAGTTCCGCGAGCTTCCCGACCCGGCCGGCGTCTGGCGAAGGCTCGCCGACCTGCTGGGCGGCCGCCCGGTGGCCTCGATCGAGGACGCGCTCCGCGAGCTCGAGCTCGGCCCGGTCCACGACGCGGTCCGTGCCCTGGCGGCACTGCCGGCCATCGTTGGGCTGGTCCGCGCCGGCTCGCCGGCGGGGGAAGCCGGGACGCAGATCCGCGAGCTGCTGACCCGACTCCGCGAGGCGACCGGGACGCACGGCGACGTCGAAGTGGTCGCGGCCGCGGTGGAGGCTCGACTGTCCGCGATCGCGGCGAGCGTCGACGTCGGGAAGCCCGCGCCGGGTCACCCGGCCCGTGCCGTCCAGGCGGCCTTCGGCGACCCGTGGCATCGGGCGGTGCTCATCGGCTGGTCCGTGCTGGAGCCGGTCGGCCGGCTCGCGAAGGGGTCGATGGTCGGACCCACCAGCCGTGCCTGGTTCGACGAGCTCCGCCTCGCACCGGTGGTCGCGGCCGCGCTGCGGGAAGCCGGACTGGACGAGGGCGCGGCGTGGCAAGCTGTCGAGCGGGTGCGGACCCTGCTGGCCCTGCCCCGACCGTCGAACGTTGGCGGGCGCTCGGCGCCGGATCGATCGCGGCGGCTGGTCGACGCCTGGCTGACGCATCCGGACGTCCGGCCGTTCATCCGGATCAACCGCTGGGAGGAAACGGAGTGGTTCGGCCGCGACGAGTGGCGCGAGCTGCTCGACTGGGCGCTGCTCCTCGACGTCGTCGACGCGGCGGCCACCGGCGCGGACGCCCGACCGAGCGCCAAGCTCGTCGAAGGGCTGGTGGCGCTCGGGACCAAGGCGGGTTTCCGCGTCGATCGGCTGCGTGAGCTGGCGGCCCCGGCTCGCCGCCCCGCGAAGCGCTAGTCGAGCAGGATCCGCCGGAGCACGGACGTGGGCGGGGCGCCGTGCGAGATGCAGCGTTCGAGGTGGGCCCGGTAGACGAAGCCGGGGGTCTGTGGGTAACCGCCGACGACGCGCGGCGCCGGCACGGCATCAGCGCCCCGCGGGTCGCCTGCGGCGGCAGCGGCGCGGCGCCGCGCCTCGTGCTCGATCTCCCAGAATTCCAGTGAGCCGGTGAAGTACGTGGACAGCTGGGTCGAGGTCAGCCGCGCCCGGTTGTACTTTGCCCTCGCCTCCGCCTCCTCCTGGAACCCACCGTCGACCATCAGCGAGACGGCTTCGGCCTCGGTCATCCCGGCCGTGTGGATGCGGGCGTCGATGATGGCATTGGTGATCGCGCGCAGATAGAACTTCCAATGGCTGATGAGGAGACCCGGATCGTCCGCGCCGTAGCCAAGGTCCATCATCACCTGGGTCACGTAGACCGCCCAACCCTCGGCGAAGAGGCCGCTCCCGAAGACCACCCGGACCATCGATGGCTGGCGGTTGGCATAGACCCCCTGGAGGTAATGGCCGGGCACCGCCTCGTGAATCGTCAGCAGGCGAAGCTGGCGCGCGTTCGATTCCCGCAGGTAGGACTCCGCCTGCTCGGCTGTCCAGTCGTCCGGGATCGGGGTGATGGAGAAGAACGCCTTCTCGCGGCGATCGAGGGGACCCGGTGAATCGAGCATCGCGCCGCCGAACGACCGCATGAAGACCGGCGTCCAGCGGATATCGAGCGGCTCCTCGGCCAGGCCGATCACGTCTCGATCGCGGCAGAAGTCCTCGATCCGTCCCAGCTCCTCGCGGCAGAAGTCGAGCAGCTGATCCGCGGTTGGATGGTCGAGCGCGATCGCATCGATGACCGCCCGGACGAGCGCGCCGTCGTCGTCCGGTGGCGCCGCCGAGCCGAGGTAGCGCGTCCAGTGCTCACGCGCCAGCCGGACAAGCTCCCCACGGACTGCCTCGAACTCCGACTCCGCGGCAGCCAGGATTCGCTCAGGCGTGAGCGCCTCGCTGCGCATCGTGTGCCGCAACTTCCTGGCGAAGAGATCCGGTCCCAGGCGTCCCTCGCCCTCGCTCCGGGGCAGGACGTCGTCTCGCAGCCAGGCCGTGAACTCGGCGATGGCGGTCCGCGCTTCCTTGCCGGCCGCGCGGACGCGTTCCAGGACCGGCGCCACGCCCGGGTCCTTGGCCGCCCCTTCTGCGGCCCCGACGATGTCGTCGACGAGCTCCGTCACGCCAGCCATCTGCTTGAGCGCCGTCTCCGTGTGGAACCGATCGACCGGCCTGGGCCGCCGCGTCGTCGCATCCAGGGCATCACGGGCACTTGCCAGGACGGCCGGGATTCCCTCCAGGCGGCCGGCCGCGGAATCGAGCCGCACGGACAGCGGCGCAAACTCCCGGGCGATCAGCGGGAAGAGGCCGCCGCCCATGAAGTAGACCCACTCCAGCGGACTCCACGTGTCCTCGAGCAGCTCGGTGTCCGCGAACTGAGCGGCATCGAGCTGGCGGAGCAGGATGTCGCGATCGATCACCTCGTCACGCGTCAGCTCGTCGGCCGGTAGTCCGCGCAGGCGGACCGACCACGCGCTGGCGAACGCGAGTCGCTCTCGGCGGCCGGCCTCGGTCATGTCCGGCCATCGGCTGTCGTGGTCATGCACGCCTGACGCGGTCGCGTGCAGCGGGTTCAGGGCGAAGTAGCGCGAGAGGAATTCGTCGAGCGCAGAGGCGAAGGCGGACACGGTGACTCCGGCGTTGCTGGTCGGGCGGTCGAGTCTAGCGCGCTACCATCCCGCCATGGTCGCCACCGACGCCTGGACCAAGCCCGTGACCCTCGAGGGGCGACTCGTGCGGCTCGAGCCGATGAGTCCGGAGCACCTCGACGGCCTCGAGCAGGTCGCCCTCGACCCGCAGATCTGGCAGTGGACCCTCGCCCGGCCCACCAACCGCGCCGAGCTCGAGGCATGGATGGCAACCGCGATCGCCAACGCCGCCCGGGAGATCGAGATGCCGTTCGTCACGGTCGACGTCGCGTCTGACCGGCCGATCGGGAGCAGTCGCTACCTCAACCTCGTGCCCGAGCACCTCCGGCTCGAGATCGGCTGGACGTGGGTCGCGCCGGCCTGGCAGCGACGGGGCGCCAATCGCGAAGCCAAGCTGCTGATGCTGACCCATGCCTTCGAGACGCTCGACTGCATGCGCGTCGAGTTCAAGACCGATTCCAACAACGAGAAGTCGCGGGCCGCCCTGCTGGGCATCGGCGCGACGTTCGAGGGGATCTTCCGGAACCACATGCTGATGCCGGACGGCCGCATTCGGCACAGTGCCTACTACAGCGTCACGGACGCCGAGTGGCCAGACGTCAAGGCCGGCCTGACGGCCAGCATCGACAAGCTGCTGGCCGGCCGAACCGCCTAGCTGCCGGTCGCCCGCTCGGACGTCTCGGCGTCGTCCGCCTGCTCCCAGCTGTCGCCACCGGGACTGGCTGGGAAGAGGTCACCGCCGGGCGTGTTCGCGGCGGTTTCCGACGGCGTCGCCCCGGTCATGGGTGTGGTGCCGGGGTCACCGGGCTGCAGCTCCGAGTCCTCGGCGTCCTCGGGCGGGGTGATCGGTCGTTCCGCTTGACCTGACATCGAGTGCCTCCCAGATGCAGTCGAATTGACGCTCGGCCCCTATCGTGGGCTGGTTGCCCTGCCCGTCGTCAGCCCGTCGGCGGCTCGTGGCTTGCAATCGTGTGCCCGATGGCGGCCCCGCGTCCGTACCATGCCCCGATGCCCGCCGATCTGCTCATCGTCAACGGCCGCGTCTTCCGGGGCTTCGGACCCGGCGAGCCAGCACCCCACGGCAGCGCCATGGGTCCCAGGCCGGACGCCGCGCCAACAGCCGTCGCGGTCTCCGGCGAGCGGATCGCCTGGTTGGGCGACGACGCCACCGCGCACCGCGAGTGGCGAGGCCCCTCGACGAAGGTGGTCGAGGCCGCCGGCGGCCTCGTCATGGCCGGCTTCGATGACGCCCACTTCCATCTGGTGTACGGCGCCCGCAGCCTGGCCGGCGTGGACCTCTTCGGGGCGGCGAACCTGGCTGAGGTCCAAAAGCGGATCGCGGCCCGTGCCGCGACGACCCGCGACGGGGACTGGGTGGTCGGGCGAGGCTGGCTGTACGCCGCCTTTCCGGGCGGGATGCCCGTTCGAGCGCAGTTAGACGCGGTGGTCGCCGATCGACCCGCATTCATGGACTGCTTCGACGGGCATACCGGCTGGGTCAACTCCGCGGCCCTTCGCGCGGCCGGTATCAATCGGGACACGCCGGATCCGCCCAACGGCGCGATCGTCCGCGACCCCGCGACGGGCGAGCCGACCGGGGCGCTGACCGAGGGCGCGGTCAGCCTGGTCACGCGGCTCCTGCGGGAGCCCTCGCGGGATGAGGACCTGGCGACCCTGCGCCAGGTGATCCGCGATTTGCACGCGGCGGGCATCACCGCCGTCCAGGACGCCGACGCGAGTGCCCTCGAGGTCAGCCTGCTCAGGGAGATGCTCGACGCGGGCGAGCTGCCGCTTCGGGTTCGCCTGGCGATGCAGATGCGGCCGGAGGTCACGTTCCCAGAGTGGCAGGAACGCCTCGCGGCGTACCGCGAGCTCGTCGCGCCGCTGGACCGAGGGGCGTGGCTGTCGTCGGGCATCGTCAAGGGCTTCGCCGATGGCGTCGTCGAGTCGCGGACGGCGGCGATGCTCGAGCCGTACACCGGCGACGATTCGACGGGTCATCCGGGGTGGGAGCCCGACGTCCTCACGCGCCACGTCGGGGAGGCGGATAGGCTCGGCTGGCAGGTCGAGATCCACGCCATCGGCGACGCCGGCATCCGGATGGCGCTCGACGCCTTCGAGGCGACGCCGGACGCCCGCCGGCGACGGCACCGGGTCGAGCACATCGAGGTCATCGCCGCGGCCGACATTCCGCGGTTCGGGCAGCTCGGCGTAGTGGCCAGCATGCAGCCCTACCACGCCGACCCCGTGCCCAACCAGGTCACCGTCTGGGTCGACAACGTGGGCCCCGAGCGGGCGAACCGGGCGTGGGCCTGGGCCTCTCTCCGCCGGGCCGGCGCGGTGCTCGCCCTGGGCAGCGACTGGCCGGTCGTGCCGTTCGACCCGTTCATCGCCCTGAACGTCGCGGTCAACCGCCAGAACGTCGACGGGTTCCCGGAGGGCGGCTGGATCCCCGAGGAGCGCCTCGGCCTGCCGGCGGCGCTGGCCGGATACACCGCTGGCTCTGCCTACGCAGCGTTCGCGGATCACCGGCGCGGGACCATCGCCGCGGGGCTCGACGCCGACCTGGTGGTTCTCGATCGGGACCTCCTCGAAGCCGGTCCATCTGCCATCATCGGCACCAGCGTCCGGCTCACCGTTGTCGGCGGCCGGATCGTGCATCGGAGGGAGGACGCCTCGTGACCGAGCTCATCATCAAGGTTCTTGTGAACGCCGCCGCGCTGTGGGTCGCGGTCACCGTGCTGCCGGACAACCTGCTGTCGTTCGAGTTCGGCAACGACTGGTGGAAGCTGGGCTCGGTGGCATTGATCTTCGCCCTCGTCAACAGCTACATCCGGCCGATCGTCAAGGCCCTCTCGCTGCCGATCGGCATCCTGACGCTGGGCCTCGTCGGGTTCGTGATCAACGCGGCCATGCTCCTGCTGACGGCCGCGGTGTCGAACCAGTTCGACCTCGGGTTCACGGTGGGCGACTTCCCGCCGACCCTGACCGCGTCGGACACGATCGTCGGTGCGATCGTCGGCGCACTCGTGATCAGCGTCGTGTCGACCCTGGTCAGCATCGCCCTCGCCCCGCGCAAGCTCCTGTAGGCGAGTGACGGCTGGGGCGGGCAGCCGACCTGGCGGGCTCTCGCCCAAGCTGGCTGACGCGCTGCGGCTGACGGCTCGCCGGTTCGGGACCCCCGCGTACGTCACCGACATCGATGGGCTCGACGAGGCTTGCCGCGAGGTCCGGGAGGCCTTCCCCGACCCCTGGCTCCGTCACTACTCGGTCAAGGCCAACGACGTCTCGGCCCTCGTCCGGCTGATCGGGAAGCGCGGCTTCGGGGCCAATGTCGTCTCGGCCGGCGAATGGGCGGTGGCCCGCCGGGCGGGCCTGCCCAATGAACGAGTCACCCTCGAAGGCGTCGGCAAAACGGGCGCCGACCTGCGAGCAGCGATCAGGGCGGCACGCAACGGGCGGCCGCTGCGCTGGGTCGCCATCGAATCCGCGGCCGAGGCGGCCGATCTCGCCCGGCTGGCGAACCGATCAGGGCTGCGGAACGGCGCGGTCAGCGTCCTGCTGCGATTCAACCCGGACGTGGCGCCGGAGACCCACCCGGGCCTCGCCGTCGGCGCCGGCAAGGCCAAGTTCGGGATGACGGAAGGGGAGCTGGCCGACGCGATCGAGGCCGCCGGTGGCGGAAGCGGCCCGCTCCGATTGCGTGGCATCCATCTCCATGTCGGCTCGCAGCTGGGCGCCGTCGACGCCTGGCGGGATGCCGTTCGACGGGCAGCGGCCCTGCTCGCCCTGCTGCGGGGCACGCTGCGGCTCTTCGACACGCTCGACGTCGGTGGCGGGTTCCCGGTCGGTACGCCGGCATCGTCCGTGCCGGATCCGGCGCGCTTCGCCCGCGAGGTGCCGGGGATCCTCGACGCGATCCCGGAGGCGCGCCGACCGCGCCGCCTGGCGATCGAGCCGGGCCGCTACCTCGTCGCTCGCTCGGGTTGGCTGGTCAGCCGGGTCCTCCATGCCCGCGATCGGGGCGGCCGCCAGGTCGTGATCGATGCCGGAATGGCCGAATTGATCCGGCCGGCGCTGTACGGCGCCCACCATCCGATCGTCGCCCTGACCGCCGATGGCCGCCCGGTCGACGACGCCCTGCCGACCGAGCCCACCGAAGTGGCTGGCCCGATCTGCGAATCGACCGATGAGCTCGGCCGGCACGACCTGCCGCCGCTCCGCCGCGGCGACCTGGTGGCCATTGCCGACGCCGGTGCGTATGCGGCCTCGATGGCGTCGACCTACAACGGCCGGCCGCGTCCCCCACAGGTCCTCTTCGAGCCCGGCGGCCGGCTCGTCCTCGCCCGCCGCCGAGGGAGCGTCGCGTCGCTCGGGTAGGCTGTCCGCTGTGAACGTCAGGACCCGCTTCGCCGAACGCCTCGCCGATGGCCCGCTGCTCGCCGACGGTGGCATGGGCACGCTGCTCTTCAGCCGCGGCGTGCCGCAGCGGGCGAACCTCGAGGAGCTGGCATCCACCCGGTCCGATCTCATCGGCGCGATCCACCGCGAGTACATCGAAGCCGGCGCCGACATCATCGAGACGTCGACGTTCGGAGCGAATCGGGTCAGGCTGGCGGGTTACGGCCTTGCCGAGCGAGTCGGGAGCCTCAACCGGCGGGCGGCACAGGTGGCGCGCGAGGCACGCGACGTGAGCGGCCGCGAGGTCCTCGTGGCGGGTTCGATCGGCCCCCTCGGCGTGCCGACCCGTGAGCTGCTCCACCTCGACGAGGCCGCGGTCCGGAGGGCGTATCGCGAGCAGATCGACGGACTCCTCGAGGGTGGGGTCGACCTGTTCATGATCGAGACCCACGTCGACCTGGGCCATCTGCTCATCGCGATCGAGGAGACGCGGGCGGCGGCCGACCTGCCGATCATCGCCGAGCTGACGTTCGGTGAGGACCTGGCCCTGCCCGACGGCACGACCCCGGATGCGGCCGCCAAGGCGCTGGAGGCGGCCGGCGTCGATGCCTTCGGGGTCAACTGCGGGGTCGGGCCGCAGGCCTGTCTCGACGCCCTGGAGGCGATGGGTCGCTCCTCGGGCCGGTCCGAGCCGGCCCGCTCGATCCTGCCGAACGCCGGCCTGCCACAGCGGATCGAGGGCCAGTTCGTCTATGCCGCGCCGCCCGACTACTTCGGCCAGATGGTGCCGCGGTTCCTCGCTGCCGGCGCCCGGATCGTGGGCGGTTGCTGCGGGACCACGCCCGCCCACATCGCCGCGATGCGCGCGGCACTCGACGCCATCGTCGCGACGGACGAGCAGCGGGCGAGGGCCAGGGCGGCCGGCACGGAGGCGCCGACGCAGACGCCGCGCTCGCCGATCACCGAGACCGCCGCGGCGGAAGGCGGCGATGCCGCCGCACCGCCGCCAACGCCGTTGCTGGACAAGCTGCGGGCCGGCCGGTTCGTCGTCTCGGTGGAGATCGACCCGCCGCGCTCGATCCGGATCGACCGCACGATCGAGGCGGCGCGGCTGCTCCGGAAGGCCGGGGTCGACCTGGTCAACGTCAGCGACTCGGCGATGGCCCGGGTGCGGATGGGGGCGATGGCGGTCGCCTTCGGGATCCAGCACGACCTGGACCTCGAGTGCCTCGTCCACTTCACGACCCGTGACCGGAACCTGATGGCGATCGAGTCCGAGCTACTGGGCTCGCACGCGCTCGGCGTCCGCAACATCCTGGCCCTGACCGGCGATCCGCCGCGGGTCGGCGACTACCCCACCGGGACGGGTGTCTGGGACGTCGATTCGATCGGGCTGGTGGAGATCCTGTCCCGGCTCAACCGCGGCGAGGACCAGTCGGGCTCGCCGATCGGCCAGCGGGCCGGCTTCACGATCGCCTGCGCCCTCGACCCCACGGCACCGGACCAGGGAACCGAGTGGGACCGCCTGGAGCGAAAGATCGCAGCCGGCGCGGATCTGATCATGACCCAGCCGCTGTACGGCATCGAACAGGTCGAGGCGATGGACGCCGAGGCGCGGCGACGGTTCGGGGCCGCGGGCTTCCCGCTGCCGGTTCTGCTGGGCATCCTGCCGCTCCAGAGCTCGCGGCACGCCGAGTTCCTGCACAACGAGGTCCCCGGCATCACGATCCCCGAGGAGGCGCGGAAGCAGATGCGCGAGGCGGGCGAGCGCGGCGCGGAGGTCGGTCTCGAGATGGGCCTGGCGATGCTCGAGCGCGTCGAGTCGCTGGTCGCGGGGACGTACATCATGCCGAGCTTCGGCCGCTACGAGCAGTGCGCCGAGCTCGTCCGGCGCATCCGTGCCCGCCATCCGGTGGCCGCCTGACGATGGCCCGCCGCCTCGTCCCGGCGATCCTCGGCGTGGTCGCCCTCATTGGCCTGGTCGCCGTGCCCGCTGCGGCGGCCGAACCGCCGACGCGGATCCCGGGCCAGGCGGTCTACGACCTCGCCGGGATCCTCGCCGAGACGACACGGCGGCCGGCCGAGCAGATGGCCGAGGCCATGCTGTCCGCGGCCGACGCAGACGTCGTCGTCGTCACCGAGCGTCCCGAACCGCCGGTCAGCGGTTCGGCGGCGATCAGCCGCGCAGACGCTCACTTCAAGGCCCTGGGGGTCGGCGCAGATCGTGATCGGGGCGGCCTGCTCGTCTACCTCTACGCCGACCCGAACGGCTGCGCGTTCCTTCCCCTGTTGATTGCCGACGACCGGTTCACGGCGAACGTCCTGGCGGAGGACGAGTCGTCCAACCTGGTCGACACGGTCATGGCCCAGCCGCTCGCCGCGTGCAATCCGGACGCCGCCGTTGCCGCGGCGATGGCCCGGCTGCTGACGGCCGCCTTCGAGGCTGCGGCCGGCGGCTCCCCGACCGACCCGAACCGGGTACCGGCCGGCCCACCATTTCCCGATCCGATCGAGGACGTCGCGGTCTACGACCACGCCGGCGCCTTCGACCCGGAGACGATCGCCAGTGCCGAGGCGACGATCGACGCCATCGAGAACCGGACCGGCGCCGAGGTCGTGGTCTACACCCAGGTCGTCGGCTCCGGTGGCAGCGAAGAGCAGTCAGAGGCCAACGCCATCGCCCTGATGGACCAATGGGGTGTCGGCCGCCTCGGCTTCGACGACGGCCTGGTGATCCTGTTCGACCTCGACGACTCGCTGGTCCATGGCCAGGTCCGGCTGTATGCCGGGCCCGGCTACCGGGAGGCGTTCCTCAGCAACTCGGAGCGCCAGGCCATTTTCGAGAACGACATGCTGCCACTCCTCCGAGCGGAAGACCTCGATGGCGCCCTCCTCGCCGCCCTCGAGAAGATCGATGCCAACGCGACCCCGGAGCACGCGGCGACGCTCCAGCGGGCGCGCCAGTTCGACGCAGCCGTCGGACTGGTGGGCGCGCCACTGCTGTTCATCGGGCTCACCGCCTGGGCCGTCAGCTCATGGTGGCGCCTCGGCCGCGATCCGGTGTACCTCGACGATCCCTCGATCCACATCCCGGCGCCACCACCGGAGCTGACCGCTGCGGCCGCCACCTTGATCCTCGAAGGCCGCGCCTCGCGGCGGGCGCTGACGACCGCCCTGCTCGACCTCGCCAGCCGCGGCAAGCTCTCATTCCGGGAAGAGAAGGAGCTGCTGGGGCTCCGCCGAAAGGTGGGCATCGAAACGCAGCCGGCGGCGGGCGACCCGGTCACCGAGGCCAACCGGGCCCGCAACGACCGGCGTCCGATCTCGGCGGCGGAGCGGTATGCCCTCGACAAGCTGCGCGCGCTCGCCGACGACGACTACATCGAGCCGGGTGAGTTGCTGAAGTTCGGAACCAGCGTCGAGAGCTTCGAGAAGGAGCTCGAGGCCCACGTGGTGGCCAAGGGCTGGTTCAAGGAGCAGCCGCGCAAGGTCACGGGGCGCTGGAGCGGCTACGGCGCCGCGGCGTTCGTCCTGGGCATCATCGCCGTGTTCGGCGGGTTCCAGCTCGGCAGCTTCGGCGTCGTGTTCCTCGGCATTGCGGCGGTGCTGGGCGGGCTGTTGCTCCTCGTCCTGGCTCGATCGATGCCGGCGGTGACGATGCCCGGGGCCATGATCCGGGCGATGCTGGCCGCCTACCGCCGGACGCTCGAGAAGACGATGGCCCAGGCGCGGTCGATGCAGCAGGTGGTCGACGAGGCGAAGCTGGACTGGCTCGAGACGCCGGACCAGGCTGTCGTCTGGGGCCTGGCGCTTGGCCTGCAGGAGGACGTCGAGCGGGTCCTCGAGCGGACGGTGGACGACGCCAAGGATGGGGCCACGACCGCCGGCTACCTCCCGGCCTGGTACTCGGGCGGTGGCGGATCGGGCCAGGGCGGCCTGGCGACCGCCGGTGGTGGCGGCCTGTTCTCGAGTGGCTCGCTGCCGAACTTCGGCGGGATGATGGGCGCCCTGGGGTCGATCGGGAACTCGCCGTCGTCGTCGGGCTCAGGTGGCGGCTTCGGCGGCGGCAGCTCGGGCGGCGGCGGAGGCGGCGCGGGCGGCGGGTTCTGATACCGCGGGCTACACTCGGGCCATGGGTGCCGTCGAGACCATGGATGTCTTCTTCGAGCTGCTGAACGCGGGCGACCGCGAGGGAGCGGTGGCATTGATGTCCGAGACGACGGAGATGCGCGTCCACGTCGGCGACAGCGTCCAGACGCTGCGCGGCGTGGAGCGGGTCGGCGGCTGGTTCCTGCGCGGTGACAAGGGGCTCAAGATGATCCCGGGCGAGGTCCGCGACACGGGGACGACCTACGAGGCGGACATCCTCGTCGTCCGGCCGGGCGCGCCCTCGCAGCACCTGGACGCCACGTTCCGCGTCGAGGCCGGCAAGATCACGTCGATCAACTTCGCCCCACGCTGACCCCGCGGCGCCCCTACTGCGACGGTGCCACGGAAGGCTCGCCCGAGCCCGGGAGCTGGTCGGGCACGGTCGGCGGGATGATGATCTCATCGCCGATGTTGATCCGGTCGATGTCCTCGATCTGCGGGTTGGCCGCCTGGAGCTGCTCGATGGTCAACCCGAAGTTCTGCGCGATCCGGCTGAAGAGGTCGCCCTCCTTGACGATATAGATCTGCGCCGTCGGCTGCGGGACCGGCGTCGGTGAGGCCAGGACGGAGGGCCGGGCCGAGGTCGATGGCGATGGTCCAACACCACCCTGGTCCGGCGGCGAGCCCATCCCCAGGAGCTGGGGCAGGAAGAAGACGGCAATCGCGGCCAGTGCCAGGGCCGCCGCCATCACCCCGACCCTGGGCAGCGACGGCATGCCGGGCAGGCCGATCCGGTTCCGCAGCGAGGGATAGGCCTCGTAGCGCCGGGGGCGTTCCCACGACGGCCCGGTATCGCCGTGGAGCGGCGGCCGCCTGGTCGAGCCCACGCGGGGCCGGCGATCGAGGCCGAACCCTCCGCCGCCGCGGCGAGGCGGCTCGGCCTCGCGATCGTCCTCCCAGTCGTCGTCGGCCTCCGGTTCCCGGCGCGGCGGCAGGGCGGGTAGCGGCTCCGCGGAGCGAGCGGGACTCGACGGCGCGGCATTCGCCGCCGCGGGCGGCACTGGGACCGACGGTTCCGGACTCGACGGTGCGGGCCCGGCCAGCCGATCCGCGGTGCTCCCGGCCACCCCGCTGCCCGGCTCGTTCCGACCGGTGAAGAATCCGGGTCCCGGAGCCGGCGCGTCCCCTTCGTCCTCCTCGTCGTAGACACCAGCGGTCCCAGCTGGACCCGGGCCACCGCCCGCCGATCCGGTCGCCCACGGCGGTGGCGCCGACCAGTCGCGGGGTGGGTTGCGGCGCGGCGCGTCGTCGCCCGCCGCGGGCTGCGCGCCACTCATCGTCCTGGCGTGCGCCGCTTCGCGACGGGCCCAGTCCTGGAAGGTGGGGCAGACCGGGAACGCGCTCGACAGGCAGTACGCCTCCTGGTGGGCGAGCGCGCGTGGCGCGGGTCTGATCTCGGCGTAGCAGCGGTGCCGGTGATCGGGGCTCGTCGCCCGCGCGTCGCGGTCGTCCTCGAAGGCCACGAACGGACAGGCCGGGGCACCGTCGACGATGGGCAGCCCTCGCTCGGTCATCGGATTCGATGATACCCGTCAGGCGCCGCTCGCAGGCTCCTTGTCGGTCGTCCGGCGCTTTGCCGCCACCGGACCCACCCCGTCCGCCAGGCCGAGCATGATCGTGTTGCCGGACGATCCACCCACCTCCTGGAGGGCACGGATCTGCAGCAGGCCGGGGTGCTGTTCGAGGACGCCGGCGGCGTTTGCGAGGTTGCGCAGCGCGGCGGTCTCGCCGCGGGCCCGCTCCAGGGCGGCCTCGCCCGCCTTGCGGGCGGCGACCACGCCGGCGAACGCCCGCTTGAGCTCCGCCGGCAGCATCAGGTCACGGACCTCGACCGACAGCAGCTCGAGCCCGAGCGACGCAATCCGGCTGGCGGTCAGTTCGAGGACGGTACGGCCGATCTCCGACCTCGCGGCGAGGAGCTCGTCGGCCGTGCGTCCTGCCACCGCCTCGCGGAGTCCGAGCTGCAGGATGACGTGGAGGGCGACGCGGAAATTCTGGTCGCTGGTCACCGCCGTGACAGGATCGTCGATGACATAGCGCGTGGCGAGGCTCAGCTTGACGTTGACCCCGTCGGCGGTCAGGACCTCCTGGCCGTCGATGGTCGCGACCACCGGCCGGCCGTCGAGCACCCGGATCTCGCCGATCGGCCGGAAGACGACGTGGGTCCCGGCGGCAAGCAGCCCGACGAACTGTCCCCGGTCGTACCGCAGCCCGCGCTCGTAGTCGTGGATCGTGACGACGTCGAACAGCAGCCGTGCGACCGCGGCGACAATGATGGCCACAACGACGATCGAGAGGACCGGAACGAGGAAGTCCATCACGCTCCCGAATGCATTGGCCCGTCACGACGGATCACAGACCGGCGACGGGGACCCGTAGTCCGCAGGGCCGCCGGGCTGCTGCGTTACCGCCGACCCGACGCGACGGACCGGTTTTGGTGCAGGACTCGAACCTGCTTCAGCCAAAGGGAGTCCTCGATGCCGGAACCGGGGTCACAGATCGCGACCCGTTGCCGTCAGGCCCTCCCTGCGCCGATCCTAGGCGACCGGCTGGGCGCCAGCAAGGCCACTTAGCTCCAGCGGGTGGCAACCGTCAACGAGGATTCGCATCCAAATTGGGGACGTCCAGTCGTGCACCGTCGGCAACGCGAACGAGAACCGAGGCGCCCTCCCTCTGTGAAGATCCAGTTAGCTGGCCGCTCGGTCCGACGAAGACCCATCCTTGTGGGGTGGCGAAGCCCCGGTTGGATTGGTCGAGCAGCCCTAACCGGCGGTCCGGGAACCCCGCGATCTTGACGGAGGCCGTTCCCAGCGCGTTGAACCTGACCAACACATAGTCATCCCTGACGCAGGAGTCTGCGCTTGCGCCATCAGAGACGATCGTTTGGTCCGCCCCTGCGGTGAGCACGATCGCGGCGCTACAAACCAATGCAATGCTTCTCGTCCGCCCCGTCGAAATATCGACTGATGTGAGCGGGCATGGAACATCGCCACATTCCGGCGCGAGCCAAATCGCCGTGTCCGACACGCCGATCAGACGCCATGACCCCGCGAGTTCGGCCATTCCAACCACCCGACCATCGTCGGCCGCGAACCATCGCAATGCGCAATCGATTGGACAGTCGAGCAGCACCAATTGGTCGCCGTTCGGTGTCAGGGCCAGATCCCCGTGAGTTGCCGATCCATCGTCCAATGGGCCGGGGGCAAGCATGGCGAGCTCCATCGCTACGCCAGGCTGACCGGGATCCAGCCGCGAAATCGCTGCCGGTTGCCGTGTTTCCCGGTCGATCGATAGGAAGTATGTGCTTTCGCCTCGACCGGCCGTGACGACATCGTGAACGATCATCGGTCCCATCCAGAGTCGCTGATCGGCGCCCGACTCTGGAGACAGAGCATGGATCTCCGACGTGCTCCCGTCCCAGTAGCCATACAGCACGATGTCACCGAATGGGCCAGCTGCAAACGGCAGACCGCCTTGGTATGCCGCCGACTCGAGCGGGCCGTATCGATGCTCGATGTCGAAGGGACCATTGCCGATTGCCCCAAACTTGAGGTCGAATCCGGCGAGGGTCACCTCGTCAGGGTGGAAGGGGGTCAGCGTAAACCAAGAAAGACCTTCAAGGATTGGTTCATGCAGGAGTGAAGGTGAGGCCGTACTCGCGGGTAGGGATGTCGCGCCATCTGGTCCAAAGAATTTGAAGTCCCCCAGGCGCAATGAGGCGACGACTGTCACGACTGCTCCGAGGAGAAACAGCCACCGGATCGAGCGTCGCGCGGTCACGTTGGGAGCGGAGCGCGTACTACTCGACCACCATGCTTGAAACCGCCTCTACAACGGTGCCAAAGTCCTGCTCCGCCACCTCCCGTCCGATACGAGACTCAGCCAATAATGGCGTTGCCTTGCCTGCGACATCACGAACCACGGCGTCCCCGATCGTGGTCAGTCGATAGAACCTAGGGTCGTCCGGCGGATCTTTCTGAGTCAGGAAGAACAACGCGCGCTCGGTCGGTTGCCGCGTCCGTAGGATTGCCAGCTCATCCCAGGTAACGACAGTGACTTCGACTTCCAATGGATTGGCTACGGCTCCGGTGCGCAGCGATCGCTCAACCTCAATCATTAGCTTCGCGAATCGAGCATAGGCAGCATCGCCGTGTATCGGGTCCCCAACAAGTTCAGGAATGGCAATCCACTCGCGACTCTTATCCACGCCAGCGATCGTCCCAACCACGATCAGATCCGAGTCCGCCGCAAGTTGGGCCAGTGAGTCGTAGGCGGGACCACTCGCGTGCGCTGGCTGAACCACCGCCCAGGACGCATCGGAACCGCTCTGGTGCGAATTCAAGGTTCGAACTAGCGCAGACCCGATCAAGACCATGCCGACGAATGCGATTAGATACGTGGCGCGGCGAAACAGGACCACGTCTAAGGCCCGCCTGGCGGGGCGTACCAAGACTCAAGTTCGTTGTATTCGCCGCTCGTGGGCGTCGTGTTGGTGGTCGTGGCAGCCTTCATACAAGAAGTGGCGTACGTGTGCCTTAGACCCAGCGTATGCCCGACTTCGTGACAGGCCACGGCCTTTCGCCCGTTGGTACTCCCATCCCAGTTGCCAGGATGCGTCTTGTTGTAGACGACGAGTTGCGGCCGACACCACCGACGGGGGTCGCTTCCGCCGTAGTTTGCCGTCACGGAACAAGCCGTGTAGGCCCACCAGTCGGTGCTTCCGTAGTTACCCTCAATGACGCTCGCGTCCATGATCGTGGTGTCAAGGGTTTCGACGACGCTGAGTGACGTAGTCCCGTTGTCGTACAGCGACATGGCGTCTCGAGTCGGTTGCCGCATGTTGCTGTTGGTCGGCAATCCCGCGATTCGGACATAGTGGTAGCGATTATTCGCGATGCACTGGCTGTAAACGGTCTCGTCGCAAGGGTTTGCATCCGTCCCCCCAGATGCGATGTTGGACCCGAAGTATGCCGACACAACCTCAAGGTGAAGGCCAACGAGAATGCCCAATCCAGCCGCTAGAGCAATGCCCCGAATCCACCTCGACGATCCAAGCAAACCCATCAGATCCACCATTCATGGTGACGGGACTCTGAATGCCGAGTCTCCGACCTGCGTGTCTCCGATGTCAATGGCCTGCGGCGCAATCGTCATGGAAGTGAGCGTTTGACAGCCCACGACGCCGCTCCGACACTTCGAAGGCACCCAGTCGCGACCGCCACGATCCCGGCGGCACGCATGGCCCCTGCAGATGCCCGAAGGAGTCCCATGTCCCGACTGACCGATTTCCTCACCCCCCGGACCGTGGCCAAGGCCCACTGCGACCTGCCCTGCGGGGTGTACGACCCGGAGCAGGCCCGGATCGAGGCCGAGTCTTGCTACAAGATCCTTGAGAAGTACGCCGCCAATGACGACGCCACCTTCCGCGGCCGAGCCGTCCACATCAAGGAGGAGCGGGCGGAGCTCGTCAAGCATCACCTCGACGTCCTGTGGCACGACTACTTCAAGCCCGAGCACGTCGAGAAGGTCCCGAACCTCCACGAGCTCTTCTGGAACGCCACCAAGCAGGCCTCCAAGGTCAAGGCCTCGACCGACATCGCCGACGCCAAGAAGCTGCTCGACCTCATCGACGACGTGGACGCCGCCTGGAAGGCGACCGGCGGACCCGAGAAGACGCGCGTCGCGGGACGCCCCGGCTGACCGAGCCTGAACCCTCCCCGTCGACGGGGAGGCGCCCCTGGCGGGAGGTCCTGCGCCGGCTGCGCGGTCCCTGGCGGGTCGTCGTGGCCGAGGCATCGATGCTGCCGACGATCGCGCCCGGGGACTGGCTGCTGGTCGATCCCACCGTCCGTCGATGGCCCCGCCGTGGGGCCATCGTCGTGTTCCGCGAGCCCGACACCGACGAGCTGGCCATCAAGCGGGTCGCGGCCGGCCCGGGCGATCGGGTCGCGTTCGCGGAGGGCTACATTTACCTGGCGGCCGGGGAGGCCTGGCTGACTGCCGACGCCGACGAGGCGACGGCCGCGGGGGCCGGGTTCGGGGCGCCGATCGATTCGCGGCGCTACGGACCGGTCCCACTCGAGCTCGTCGAGGGCCGGGCCTGGTTCCGGTACGGGCCGTGGCGGCGATTCGGCCGCCTGCGCGAAGCGGGCCGGGCTACCCTAGCCCGATGATCGAGCCCGCTTTCGACCCCCAGGAACCGCTGCCCGGTCCGCCGGACCCCTGGCGCAGCACCGACACGCCCTCGGTGCGACCCGGGCCGCCGTACCACATGACGGACATGATCGCCGCCGAGCCGTATCTCGCGGCGCGGCTCCTCACTCGCCTCGCCGCGGACCCCGCCGTCGCCGCCCTGGCCGACGCGGTCACGACCGCCGCCAGATCCGGCGGCGTCGTGATCGTCGGCTGCGGGACCAGCGAACACGGGGCGCTCGGGGTCGCCGAGATCCTCGGCGATGCGGTGCGCGCGGCGGGCATCTCGACGTCCCCTGGGGCGATCATCACGGGCCAGGCCTTCGAGACGTCGCTCGATCCGCCGCGGACCGGTCTCGTGATCGGGATCTCGCATGAAGGCGGGACCGCCGCGACCAACGCGGCGCTCGTGGCCGCCGCGACCGCCGGCGCCGCGACCGCGCTCATCACGGTGTCCGATCGGTCGCCCGGTGCCGCCCTGGCCCAGATCGTCGTCCAGACGGGTGAGCTCGACCAGAGTTGGTGCCATACCGTCGGCTACCTGTCGCCGCTCCTCGCCGGCGCGGCCATCGGCGCCTGGATCGTCGGCGCTCGGCTCGACACGGCCGCCGCTCGTGACCTGATCGGTGCCGGGGCCGCGCTCGAGGACGAGGCGGACGCCGCGTCATCAGCGATCAGCCATGCCTCGAAGCTGCTGGTCATCGCCTCCGGCGCGGACCGGCCGGCGGGCCGGGAGCTGGTGCTGAAGGTCGAGGAAGCCTCCTGGCTGCCGTCTGCCTATCGCGACCTCGAGACCCTCCTCCACGGGCACCTGCCGGCGACTGGGGAAGCCACGGCGCTGGTGGCAATCCTCACCGACCGGCACCAGCGGAACGAGCGGGTCGGACGCATGCGCCAGGCCCTTGCCGCGGCGGGGGTCCTGGGCATCCGCAGCGCCGCGATCCTCGCCGCGGGCGTTTCCGAGGCGATCGCCGAGGACCTGACACCGGCCGGCCGCCTCGTCGTTCCCGAAGCGGAGGCGTTCCGATCCCCGGTGGCCGCCCTGCTCGGCAGTGCCACGCCGCTCCAGCTCCTCACCGAGCGGATCGCCCGCGCCCGCGGCACCAACCCCGACCCCATCCGACGTGACGACCCGCGGTATGTCGCTGCCGCGGAGGCAGCCGAGCGCTAGACTTAGGCATTGAGAGTCGCCCGCAGAACGCATTGCAAGGCCGCTGCAATGCCGTGCCTCGTTGAACGGTCTCACGCCGTGATGACACTGCGGACACTCGTGAAGGGGACGCCGAAGACGACCAGAGTGGGGTTTGTGATGCGCACCTTCCGTCGGTCCATCGTCGCCCTGTCGCTGGCGTCGCTGTCCTTCCTTATCGTGGTACCGAGCAGCTACGGTGCTGCCCAACCGCAACAACTGCAGGCGACGGCGATCTCCGCGGCCGGGGACACGCCCGCAACCGCGCTTCGCTTGCTCCTTGGACGGTTGCTCGGTGAGCACTCGTTCCTGCTCATGGAGGCCATCCGCGCCGAGACCCTCGACCAACCAGAGTCGGCGGCGATCCGGGCTGGATTGGATGACAACTCCCGGGAGCTCGCCGAAGCGATAGCCAGCGACTACGGGGCCGCCGGCGGCGCCGCGTTCGACGAGCTCTGGCAGCGCCACATCACCTTGCTCATCGAGCATGCCGCGGCACAGCGGGACGGCGATGCTGCGGCAGCCAGCGAGGCACTCGCCGGCCTCACCCAGTTCCGTCACGAGTTCGCGACCTTCCTGGCCGGTGCCAACCCGATGATCGAGGGGCACGCCGAGGCCGACGCCGTGCAGCTCCACCTGGACCAGGTCATCGCCTTCTCGGAGGGCGACTACGACAAGGCCTACGCGGCCGAGCGCGAGGCTTTCCGCCACATGTTCGCCTTCGGGGACCATCTCGCGCAGGCGATCGGGATGCAGTTCCCTGACAAGTACACGGGCGCGCTGGTGGCCTGGAGCCCGGCAGCGACGCTCCGCCTGGCCCTCGGCCGGTTGCTCGGGGAGCACCTGGTGCTATCGGCAGAGGCGATGCGAGCGCTGCTGTCTCAGGGCCCGGACGCGAACGCGGCGCAAGCCGCGCTCGACGCCAACTCGGCTGAGCTCGCCCAGGCGATCGGGACGTACTACGGCGACGAGGCCGAGGCCGCGTTCCGGCGCGTCTGGGACAAGCACGTTGAGGCCTATCTGGAGTTCATCGACTCGTACGTCACCGACGACGCGGCCGCTCGCTCCGAAGCGCTGATGACCCTGCACGATTATCACGACGAGATCGCCGCCTTCCTCGCCGACGCCAACCCGCACCTCACCCGCGAGGCCGTCTCGGGCCTGATCCGACGCCACGTCCAGTCGCTCATCGCCCAGGTCGAAGCCACGACCGCGGGAGATCACACCCGAGCCGTCGCCACGGTCCGCTCCGCCTACGACTTCATGTTCGAGGTGGGCGACGCACTGGCCGCCGCCATCGCCCTCCAATTCCCCGATCAGTTCGTGGAGATCAAGGAACTGCCACCGACCGATGGGACGGCGCGCTCCCAGTCGCGCGATTGGATCGTCGTCCTGCTCGTCGCCCTCATCGGCGGCCTCAGCCTTGTCCCGCTGGCACCGTACCTGGGCGCCAGGCGCCAGGGGGTCCATCGCCCATCGAGACGGTGACTTCAGTGGACGGCCCCGGGGCAGCGGCCTCGTACGCGTTCTGCGAACACTGCGGCACCCACGTCGATCCGCCACCACCCGGCAGTGGGAAGCGATCGCGCCCACTCCGCTACTGCCCCGATTGCGGGGTTCTGGCCTGCCGAACGTGCTTCCCGACAAAGGCCGGCCGATGCGTCGAATGCCAGGCCCTCGTGGACGTACCGCTGGTGGCACTGTCGTCCGCCGCTTCTACCGCGGCCACGGCCCAGGAGGGCCCCGGCGCGACCTGGCAGCCCTCGGCAGCACACTCGCCGCTGGGCGCTCCGGCAATGGATCCGTACGTACCAGATCCGCCTGCCGGGCATCCCTGGCCGCTGTTCGGACCGCGGTCCGTAGGAAGCTCGTCGCGGACCACCAGGCTGCTTGCAGGAACCGGCGTGGCGCTGCTGGCGCTGGTGCTCGCGTTCGTCGCCATCAGGCTCGGCGAGGAGGGGCGTCGCGGTGGCGTCGCCGGACTGACGTCCACGGCCGAACCCACGCGAACCGCGCCGAGCCCATCCCAGTCGCCGACACCGTCCCCGTCCGAGCCCCCGCCCTCAACCCAACCGAGGACGGCTTCGCCACCGCCGCCGGCAGGCGACGTCTCGGTCACCATCGTCGAGTCGGTCGTCATCCCGTGGGTCGATCCATTCGGCGAGGTCCGCGCCCAGGTCATCGCGATCGTCGAGAACGTGGGCGGTGTGCGGGCCCGGCTGCCAAGCGCCGAGTCCCACTACACGATCACTGACGCGGCCGATGAAAGGATCGCGGGCAGCCTGTTCGCCCATGCGTTTCCACCGGTACTCGAACCGGGAGAACGCGGCTACCTCGTCGACACGCAAAGCGCCACGTTCGTCAACCTGGAGGACGTCGCTCGGGTCAACGTCGACGTGGCGTTCGAGCCGGTTGGGGCCGCGGTTTCACGCCTGGAGGTCTCGGGCGTGGACTGGGTCGAGACCGTCGATGGGATGGTAGTGACGGGTACGGTGACGAACACTGGCGCAGAGGCGGTAGCAGCCGGTGCCGTCGCGGTCATCCTGCTCGGCTCGGATGGATCGATCCTCGGCGGGGTGTACGACGTCACCGACATCGGCCGCCTCGAGCCCGGCGCGGCCCTCCAGTTCTCGACGGGCTACCCGGGAACGCCACCGATCAATCCGAACCGTGTCGCTTCCACCGTCGCGGTGGCATACGCCACTTTGTAGGCCCAACGGCGTCAGACCCGACCCACCAGCTCGCGGCCCATCAGCCGGATCATGTCCATGTCCCGGGGCAGGAAGTCCTGGAGCATGATCCGCTCGACGCCGGCCGCCGCGTAGCGCTCAACCGTCGCCCGCGCCTCGTCCGGGGTGCCAATGATCCAGCGCTTTCGGCGCGCCTCGAACCAGGCGTTGCGATCCGGCCCGTCCTCCTCGGCGTCCTCGCCAAGCGCGTCCAGGAGGGCCACCCGCCGGCGGCTCACCTCGTCCTCGTCGGCGCCGATCATCACCCCGATCATGGCCGAGCGGGTGATCGAGGCCGGGTCGCGGCCAATTGCCTCGCACGCCCGGGCCAGCGCAGCGTACTTCTCCGCCACCTCCGGTGGGCTGGACGAGGTGACATTGAACTCGTCGGCGTAGCGGGCCGCGATCCGGAGCGAGCGCGGGGTGCCACCACCGCCGACGAGGAGCCGCGGCCGCGGCTGGCCCGTCGACCCGGTCGGTCGCCCGGGCGCGGCCACGGGCCTGGCCCGGAACCGGGCATCACGGACCTGGTAGTGGCGACCGTCGAAGCTCCAGCCGTCGGGCTCCGACCACAGGCCGCGCAGGATCTGGAGGTTCTCCTCGAGCATGTCCGCCCGCTCGCCGATGTCCGGGAAGCGGAAGCCGTAGCGGGCGTGCTCGCTATCGTTCCAGCCGGCCCCGACCCCCACCTCGATCCGCCCGCCGCTCATGTCGTCGACCGTCGCCGTGACCTTGGCGAGGTTGCCCGGATGGCGGAACGTGACCGGCGAGACGAGCACGCCAAGGCTGATCGTCGAGGTCTCGCGGGCGAGGCCAGCCAGCACGGTCCAGGCATCGGTGGTCGTGTTGTCGCCCGGTCCCGGGAAGCTCTCGTAGTGGTCGGACCGGAGGAAGGATTCGAAACCAGCCGCCTCCGCCGTCCTGACGATCTCCAGCTGGTCGGCATACGACAGGCCCATCTGGGCCTCGATCATCAGCGCGAAACGCATCGATCCTCCCAGGCTGCGGGCTGGTTGACGGTTCCTTCGGGTGCGTGAAATACTTCGCTCGAAGCGAATAGTTCATCTGGAGCGAATGGAACGCATGACGACCACCGGCACGCGACGCCCGGCCGGCGAGGCACAAATGGTCGCCGACATCATCGCCGAATTGACGACGGCCGGTCGCGAGCTGCGATGCATCGGCAGCCAGCGCCTGGCCCAGGGCGGGCTGAGCCTGGGCAGCTACCACCTGACCTCGATCCTCGAGCGCCACGGCCCGGTGTCGATGAGCCGCATTGCCGAGCTGGTCGACGTCTCCTTCCCAACCGCGACCGGGATCGTCGATCGCCTGGAGGAGCGCGGCCTGGTCGAGCGCGTCCGGGTCCCCGACGATCGCCGCCTCGTCCTCGTCCAGCTCACGGAAGGTGGGCGCCAGGCGCTGCGTGACGTCGACGTCCTGAAGGGGGCCTTCCTCGAGAAGGTCCTGACCCGGCTCGAACCATCGAGTCTCGTCGCGCTCACGGTCGTCCTGCGGGATGTGCGCCGGGTCGTCGGCGAGCTCGCCGATTCGGAGCCCGACCTGTTCGCCCACCACCACGACACCCGAACCCGAAGGAACTGAGCATGGAATCGTTCGACGACACCGCCCGGGGACTCTCAGTCGCGGAAGATCCGGCGCTCGGCCTGGGTCGCCGTGAGAAGTTCGAGATTCTCGGCGCCGTCCTCCTCGGGATGTTCCTTGCGGCCCTCGATCAGACGATCGTGGGCCCGGTCCTGCCCGGCATCGTGTCCGACCTCGACGGCCAGGACTACTACACCTGGGCGGTCACGATCTACCTGCTGGCCAGCACGGTGACGGTCCCGATCTACGGCAAGCTGTCCGACCTGTTCGGTCGCAAGCCGATCCTGATGGGCGGCATCGTCCTGTTCCTGCTCGGGTCAGTGCTGTCCGGCCTGAGCCAGGAGATGTGGCAGCTGGTCCTGTTTCGCGGGATCCAGGGGCTTGGTGCCGGTTCGCTGTTCCCGATCGCGCTGGCGGTCATCGGCGACCTGTTCACGCCCGCCGAGCGGGGCAAGTACCAGGGCCTGTTCGGCCTCGTCTTCGGCGTCGCGTTCCTGCTGGGGCCGGGTCTCGGCGGTCTGCTGACCGACAACCTGAGCTGGCACTGGATCTTCTACGTCAACGTCCCGATCGGCCTCGTCGCGCTGTTCGTGATCTTCCGGCTGATGCCCAACATCCGGCACGTCGACCGGGTGGGCAAGATCGACTTCCTCGGCGCGATCACGCTGGTGCTGGGCCTCGTGCCCATCCTCATCGGCCTCACCATCGCCGAGACCGAGGGCATCAACGACCCGACGGTCTGGGCCTGGATCGCGGGCGGCTTCGTCTTCCTCGCCCTGTTCGTCCTCGTCGAGCGACGAGCGCCGGAGCCGGTCATCCCGCTGCGCCTGTTCCGCAACCGGACCTTCTCGGCATCGATGGTCGCAATCTTCCTGGCCACCTTTGGCTTCGGAGCGCTGATCATCTTCCTGCCGTTCTACTTCCTGATCGTGGAGGGCGTCTCCTACACCGACTCCGGCTATCGGTTCCTGCCGTTCATGTTCGGGCTGATCCTGAGCTCGATCGCGTCCGGCCAGATCGTGAGCCGGACGGGCCGCTACAAGCCGGTGCTCCTGACCGGGCTGGCGGTCCTGATCGTGGGCCAGGTGCTGATGACCCAGTTGCGCGTGGGGACGCCCGACCTGACGCTGTCCGCGTGGATGTTCGTCGCCGGGCTCGGTATCGGCCCGACGTTCGCCGTGTTCACGATCGTCGTCCAGAACGCGGTGCCGTTCGAGGACCTGGGCGCGGCGACGAGCGACCTGACGCTCTTCCGCCAGATCGGGACGACGGTCGGCATCGCCGCGGCCTACACCTTCTTCCGGATCAACTTCAGCTGGGAGCTGCTGCGCGCGCAGATCATCGGCGCGGGCGCCCCAGCCGAGCTCATCCCGGCCCAGGCGCCACCCGGCTTCGACATCGCCCAGCTGACCTCGGTCAGCGGCACCGGGGGCACGAGCTTCCTCGACCAGGTGCCGGCCCAGCTCCAGCCGATCTTCGTCGAGGGCTTCCACCGGGCGCTGACGATCTCCATCGCCAACAGCATCTGGCTGGGGGTGATCGCCGCCGGGGCGGCGTTGATCGCGACGCTGTTCCTGCGCGAGATCCCGCTCCGGACGACGCACGGCGCGGCGCCGGCCGCGGAGGCGGCGCCACAGGGCCACCGACCGGAGATCCGGCCGACGCCGGCGATCGACTGACGGCCTAGCATTCGGCTCCATGGACCCGAAGCCGCTTGCGTTCCGACCCGAGCTCCTGGCGCCCGGCGTCGATCCGGGCGCCTGGGTTGCCGTGGCCCCGGTCGACGACCTCCCCCCGGGCGCGATGCGGCGGGTGACCCGGGGCGAACTCGACATCCTGCTCGCCCACACCCCTGACGGGATCAGCGCCGTCGACGACCGCTGCCCGCACATGTCTGCCCCGTTGTCGATCGGCACGCTCGAGGGGTGCGTGGTCGCCTGTCCGCTGCACGAGGGCCGGTTCGACCTGTGCTCCGGCGAGCCGGTCCGGATGCCGACGACGGGCGGCCTCGACCCGGACGGCCACTACCACCCGACCTGGTCGCCGAGCGGCGGCGATCCGAAGGTGGATCCGCCGGGGCTCAAGGCGGAGGCGCGGCGGCTGACCCGGGTTCGTCGCTTCCGCTACTACCCGGTCCGCATCACCGAGGGCCGGATCGAGGTGGCGCTGCCACCCATGCCGTAGGGGGGCGGTCAGCTCTCGGCGTGCTCCGGTTTCGCCGGTGCCGTCGCGTCGGAGGGTGCGATCGGCTTGGTGTCCGGCGCGGCCTTGTCGGCCGTTCGGCGACGCTCGGTGACGTAGGCGTTGATGATCTCGCAGGCCTCGGCCGGCGAATCGGTGACCCGCAGCAGGTCGACGTCCTCGGGGTTGATCGCCGCGTGCTTCACCAGCGTGGTCCGGAGCCATTCGAGCAAGCCGTCCCAGTACGAGCCGCCCATGAGGATCACCGGGAAGCCCTGCACCTTCTTGGTCTGGATCAGGGTCAGCGCCTCGAACAGCTCGTCGAGCGTGCCGTAGCCACCCGGGAAGATCACGAACGCGTCGGCGTACTTGACGAACATCGTCTTGCGGGCGAAGAAGTAACGGAACTCGACACCCAGGTCGACGTATGGGTTGAGCCCCTGCTCCATCGGCAGCTCGATGTTGCAGCCCACCGACAGCCCACCCACCTCCTGGCAGCCGCGATTGGCGGCCTCCATGATCCCGGGGCCGCCACCGGTGATGACCGCGTAGCCCTGCCGGCCGAGCAGCCGGCCCAGCTCGCGGGCCAGGCGGTAGTTGGCGCTCTTCGGCCCCATCCGGGCGGACCCGAACACGGTCACGGCCGGACCCACCGACGCGAGGGCGTCGAAGCCCTCGACGAACTCCGCCAGGATGCGCAGCGCCCGCCAGGGGTCCGAATCGAGGAACGCCGGCGGCTGGGGACGTTCGAGGAGCCGCTGGTCCTCCGTCATCCGGGCGCGCCGCGTGGCCGCGTGGTCCTTCTCGGGCCGGACGGTGATCCGGCCAGCTCGCCGCCGGCTCATGCCGCTCCGCTTCTCGGGCATGGGGCTAGGATGCCAGCGGGAGGTCGCCGTTGTATCGAAGTCGCGTGATCCTGGCTCTCACCGTCATGACGGTCGGTCTGCTCTGGATCGGCCAGGGTCTGGGCTTGCTGCAGGGCCGAAGCTTCATGGTCGGTGACCCGCGCTGGGCACTGGCGGGCGCGGTGATCGTGGGGATCGGGGCGACCATGGCCCTGCGGGCAAGGCGCGACCGCACCTCGTGACGGACGATCACGGCGCCTCGAGGAGCGTCCGCCAGGCCGCCTCGTCGCGGCCGGCAGCGAACCGGTTGCCCGCCCGCACCAGCGGCAGCCGCAACAGGCGCTGATTGGCGAGCAGCCGCTCGGTGAGCTCGCGGTCGTCCATCGACAGGTAGCCGAGGCCCGCCTCCCGCCAGGCAACGCCTTCGGTGTCGGCGATCGCCCGGGCGCCGAGGCGCTCCACGAACCGCCGCAGCTCGCCCGCCGCCATCGGTCGCTTGCGGACGTCGGAGAAGTGGATTGCGATCCGGCGCTCCTTGAAGAACCGCATGGCGGCCCGCGTCGGCTGATCGTTCTCGAGGCCGAACAGCTGGACGCTGGGCGCTGGGGACGCGGCCACCGGACTCAGTCGAAGTCGAAGATCGAGTTGCCCTCGTAGAAGGTGAGGACGAACTGGCAGCGGTCGCAGATCAGCAACCGGACGCGGTGGGCAGTCATCCCCCACTTGCTGTCGACCTTGCCCTCCTCTCGCTGGAACGTGTCGTTCATGCACAGGGGGCAGACCGGGCGCGTGATGTCGGTCTCGGGTTGCGTGGTCATTCGAACTTCCCTCCGGTTGCCGGTCGGATGGTGGACGGTCCCGGCAGCGTAGCGCGCCATCAGGCGGATGGCGGCCGTCCCGCTACCATCGACGCGACAGGAGGTGGGAGTGTGTCCGTCTGGTTCACGGTGCGGCTCGATGATCGGCCAGGGGCGCTTGCCCGCCTGGCGACCGCGCTCGCCGAGCGTTCGGTCAACATCACCGGGATCGTCGGGGTGGCGGAGGACACCGACGGCGCATTGATGCTGACGACCAGCGATGCCGCTGCCACGACGGAGGTGCTGGGCCAGCTCGGCATCGACTACGAGGAGCACGGCGACGACGTCGAGCCCGATTCGATGTCGGTAGCGGACGTTCGGCGGTCGCGCGCCGAGCGGGCCCGCTGATCTCGACCCCGGCAGCAACGATGCCGCGTCGTCCGGTCGAGGGCCCGCCACCCGTCGCGATCCGCCTCATCGTCGACGATGTGCCGAACGCCGTCGCCGCGCTGACCGACCGGATCAATCGGGCCGGAGCCACGCTGCGGACCCTCAGCACCGTCCGCCGGATCCCGGGTGGGACCGATGGCGCCGCACCGGCGGTCGAGCTCGAGATCGAGGTGGAGGGGATCGCCGAGGACGCGCTCGTCCTCGCGGTCGACGACCTGCCGGGCCTGCGCTCGACCCACCTTACCCGAGCCCTGGACCGGGTCTTCGGCAAGCGGATCATCGTCGTCGGTGGCGGCGCGCAGGTTGCCCAGGTCGCGCTCGGGGCGGTGAGCGAGGCGGACCGTCACAACCTCCGCGGCGAGCGGATCAGCGTCGATACGATCCCGCTCGTCGGCGAGGAGGAGATCGCCGCCGCCGTTCGCGCCGTGGCGGACCTGCCGCGGGCCCGGTTGCTGGTCCTGGCCGGCTCGATCATGGGTGGCGAGATCACCCGTGCCGCGCGCGAGCTGCGCGAGCAGGGGATCCCGATCATCGCCCTCAACATGGTCGGCTCGATCACCGACGCCGTGGACCTGGTGGTGTCGGATCCCGTCCAGGCCGGCACGATGGCGGTCATGGCGGTCGCCGACACGGCGACCTTCGACCTGGCCCGTCAGCGCGGCCGGCGGTACTGAGGTCCGGGACATGCGGATCGCGACCTGGAACGTCAACTCGCTCAAGGCCCGCCAGGAGGCGGTCGACAAGTGGCTGGAGAAGGCCGCTCCGGACGTGATCCTGCTTCAGGAGACCAAGCTGTCCGACCGCGAGGCCCCGGAAATGCCGTTCCGGATGGCCGGCTACGAGCTCGCCCATCACGGCGAGGGCCGCTGGAACGGGGTTGCCATCGCCAGCCGCGAGCCCATCTCCGACGTCATCACCAATTTCGGCGACGGTCCGGTCCGCGACTCGAGCGCCGGTTCGGCGGTCGGCGTCGAGGAGGAGGACTTCAACCCGTTCGACGAGGCACGGATGGTCTCGGGCGTGACCTCCGGGATCCGGTTCGTCAGTCTCTATGCCCCCAACGGCCGGGTCGTGGGTTCGCCGTTCTACGAGGGCAAGCTGCGCTGGTTCGAGCGGCTGGCCCGCTGGCTCGAGGAGACCCAGGATCCGTCAGGGCCGCTGGTTCTCGGTGGTGACCTGAACGCCACGCCGGCCGACGAGGACGTCTGGGCTGCGGGCCGTGCCCATGGCGGTACGCACGTCTCGGCGCCTGAACGCGCCGCCCTGAAGACACTCCGCGACTGGGGCCTCGTCGACGCCTACCGTCTCAAGGTCGATGCCGGGGGCCGGTTCTCGTGGTGGGACTACCGGGCCGGCATGTTCCACCGCAACGAGGGGATGCGGATCGACCTCCTCTACGTGACCGAGCCGATTGCCGAACGGGTCGTCGGCGCGGAGATCGACCGTGAGGCGCGCAAGGGCCCGCCGACGCCATCCGATCACGCCCCGGTCACGATCGACCTCGACGAACCTGGCCGGCCGATCGCGGCCGGCTGGGAAGGCGCGTTGGCCCGAATCGCCGCGCGGACGCGTCCTCGCAAGTCCGCCGGCTGATGGTTCGGCCCCGGGTTAGGGTCGCGGCCGGCGTGCTGGCGGCGGTCGTGCTCGCGGTCGGCTGCGGCCCTCCTCCGGTCGACCCGCAGCAAGCCCTCACGGCCCTCAAAGCCCTGGCGAGCCGCAACGACCTGACGTACCGCTTCGAGCTTGTCGTGCTGTCCGACGGCAGCGCGGCGGGACAGGGATCGGCCCGGGCAGTCGGCGCGGTCGCGGGCAGGGACAGCGCGTACCGGCTGACGCTGGGTAGCGAGGCGAACGGCCAGACGTGGACTGACACCGTCATCAGCGGGAAGCGCGCCTTCCGGCGATCCGACACCCAACCCTGGGAGGCGACTGCCCGGCCGGACGGCTTCAGCGGCGGTGATCTCGCGACCTTCCTGCCGCTCGTCGGGCCGGCGGACCTCAGCGTCGTCGGCCGGGTGGACTTCGACGGCGCGTCGCGCGTCCAGCTGTCCAACGCCGGGCCGATCCCGTTTGGCCAAGGCCGCGACGACCAGGCGGTGATCACCAGGCTCGACCTCCTGATCGCCGACGACGGGACGCCCATCCGGGCCGTGGCCGAGTTCGATCCTGCCGCAGGCGCGAGCAACCGGGTGATCGTCGAGTTCCGGTTCACCGATTTCGGTGCCGAGATCTCGATCCAGCCGCCTGTCATACCCTGAGCGCGAAACCCCCGGTGATGGAGAGCAACCGCATGGCCACGACGATCGGGCGGATCGACCGCCTCGCCGACAGCATCGCTCCGGTGCTCGAGTTCTTCGACGGACCGATCTGGTCGCGGCGGGGCGAACCGGGCCTTGCCAACTTCGCGGTCGGCAATCCGCAGGAGATGCCCCTGCCGGCCTACGTGGATGCCCTGTCGAAGGCCCTCGTCCCGCAGGACAAGGACTGGTTCGCCTACAAGATGAGCGAGCCGGACGCCCAGCGGGCGGTTGCCCGCTCGCTCACGACTCGCACCGGCCTCGACTGGGATCCAGACGACGTCGCCCTGACCAACGGTGGCTTTGCCGCCATCGCGGTCGCGATGCGGGCCATCCTGGAGCCGGGTGACGAGGTGGTGTTCCCGTCGCCGCCGTGGTTCTTCTACGAGTTGCTGATCCTGGCTGCGGAGGGATCGCCCGTCCGCGTCCGCCTCGAGCCGCCGGCGTTCGATCTCGACCCCGACGCCATCGGCCGGGCCATCACGCCGCGAACGCGGGCGGTGCTCGTCAACAGTCCTCACAACCCCACCGGCCGGGTGTATCCGCTCGATCAGCTGAAGGCGCTCGGAGCGGTCCTGGACGAGGCCTCCCGCCGCAATGGACGAACGATCTACCTGGTGTCCGACGAGCCCTACAACCGCATCCTGTTCGACGGCCGGACCTACCACTCGCCGGCTGAGGCCTATCCGGGGACGCTGACGACGTACTCGTACGGCAAGACGCTCCTCGCCCCCGGCCAGCGCGTGGGCTACGTCACGATGCCGCCGACGATGCCGGATCGGGAAACGCTCCGGCAGCGCCTGTTCATCGCCCAGCTCGCGACCGGCTACGCCTTCCCGAACGCACTCCTCCAGCACGCCCTGGCGGAGCTCGAGGGGCTGTCGGTCGACGTGGCTGCGCTCGAACGGCGGCGTGACCGGGTCGTCTCCACGCTCCGCGAGCAGGGCTACGAGACGACCCTGCCGGAGGGGACCTTCTACGTCATGGCCCGGTCTCCGATCGAGGACGACATGGCGTTCGCCACCCGGCTCGTGGACCATGGGGTGCTCGTCCTCCCCGGCACGATCGTCGAGCTGCCGGGCTGGTTCCGGATCTCGCTGACCGCCTCGGACGCGATGGTCGAGCGAGGCCTGCCCGGGTTGGCCGCAGCCCGGCACGAGGCGCTGGCAACCACGACCTGACCGGCGCTCCTCGGACGTTGCGTCCCCCGCAACCCGATACGGTGCGTCCCACGGTGCTCGACTAGGCTCGCCGCGCCATGACGCCCCCCGCGGAGGCCGCCCCCGAGATCCGGCTGATAGCGCTGACGAAGGACTTCCGGGAGGTCCGCGCCGTCGACGGCGTGTCGCTCGACATCCGCGCGGGCGAGTTCTTCTCGCTCCTCGGCCCGTCCGGCTGTGGCAAGACGACCACGCTCCGGATGATCGGCGGCTTCGAACTGCCGACCAGCGGTCGGATCGAGCTCCGCGGCCGCGACGTCACCACCGACCCGCCGGACAAGCGGCCGGTGAACATGGTCTTCCAGAACTACGCCCTGTTCCCCCACCTCGACGTCGCCGGCAACGTCGGCTTCGGCCTCCGCCGCCGGAAGGTCGACGGCCGCGAGATCGGGCGGCGCGTGGGTGAGGCCCTTGACCTCGTCCATCTCAAGGGCTACGACCGGCGACGCCCGAACCAGCTGTCGGGCGGCCAGCAGCAGCGGGTGGCACTGGCCCGGGCGCTCGTCAACCGGCCCAACGTGCTGCTGCTCGACGAACCGCTGGGGGCCCTCGACCTGAAGCTCCGCCGCCAGCTTCAGCTCGAGCTGAAGCGGGTCCAGGCGGAGGTGGGGATCACCTTCGTGTACGTGACCCACGACCAGGAAGAGGCGCTCACGATGAGCGACCGGATCGCGGTCATGAGCCAGGGCCGGGTCGAGCAGCTGGGCTCTCCGGAAGCGCTGTACGAGCGACCGGCCAGCCGCTTCGTGGCCGACTTCATCGGCACCACCAACCTGATCGGAGGGTCCGTCGAGTCGATCGACGGCACCGCCGCCACGGTCCGCCTGTCTTCGGGGGAGACGTGCCGGGTCGATTTGGCGGGGGGCCTCGCCGTGGGCCGCACGGTGGAGCTCAGCATCCGCCCCGAGGCGGTCGAGCTCAAGGCATCCAACGGGTCCACGCCCGGACCCTCCCCAATCGCCGGCCACGTGGAGCAGGTGGCCTATCTCGGCAGCAGCGTCCAGTACGTCGTCCGCTCGGCAGGCGGACTCACGATCACGGCCGTGGCGCCGACGGCGAGCCCGCGCTGGGCCGTCGGAAGCGCCGTCGACATGGTCTGGCGACCGAACGAGGCCCTCGTCCTCGGTGCGGCACCGGACGGGCAGGAGGAGCGCACGTCATGAACCCTCGCTACGACGGCAGTTCTCTCGACCTGGAGAAGGCGCTGGCGCGGTACCTGGCGGAGCGGCGGATGAGCCGTCGCCAGTTGCTGGACCGGATCGCCAAGGTGGGCTCGGCTGCGGCGCTGGCGCCGGTCATCGCTGCCTGCACGCAGACCGGCACGTCACCGAGTCCGACAGCCTCGGCGACCGGCACCCCACCGCCGTCGTCGGCGCCGACCGGGACGCCGGAACCATCGCCGGCACCGACGCCCGAACAGGAGCTCAACGTCTACAACTGGCTCGACTACATCGGCGAAGGCGTGATCGAGTCGTTCGAGGAGAAGTACGACGTCAAGGTCAACTACGACCTCTTCGACGACATCTACGCCGCCTACGAGGTCCTTGGCGAGGACGGTGGCGGCTACGACGTGTCGTTCCCGATCGGCGTCGACGTGCCCACGTTCCGCGAGGCAGGCACGCTCATCGAGCTCGACCACTCACTGATCCCGAACCTCGCCAACCTGGGCGCCGATTGGACGAACCCCGGATATGACCCGGGCAACAAGTTCTCGGTCCCGTATGTCTGGTGGACCACCGGCATCGGCTACGACACCACGAAGGTGACCGATACCCCAACGAGCTCGAACGCTCTCTGGGATCCGCGCTACGAGGGGCACATCTCGCTCATGGACGACTATCGAGAGGTGCTGGGGCTGACGCTGATCCAGCTGGGCCACTCCGCCAACACCGATGACCCGGCCCATCTCGACGCCGCAGTCGCCCGGCTGAACGAGGGCAAGCCACTCGTCCGGACGTGGACCAACGACACGATCGCGACCCTCTCGAACAGCGACACCATCTGGATCGGGATGATCTGGGGTTCGGACACGTATCAGATCTCGCTCGAGAACCCGAACATCGCCTACTTCATCCCGGAGGAGGGTGGCGTCAGGGGTTCCGACACGATGGCCATCTATTCGGGCGCCCCGCACCCCATCGCCGCCCACCTGTTCATCAACCACATGCTCGACGCCGAGGTGAGCGCGTCGAACACCAACTACATCGGTTACATGGGCCCCAACGAGGCGGCCAGGGAGTTCATCGATCAGGCGATCCTCGACGACCCGGCGGTGAACCCTGACAAGGCGATCCTCGACAAGCTGGAGGAGCTGCTGCTCCTGCCGACCGACCTCGACACCCAGTACCTCGACCGCTGGCAGGCATATCGCGCCGGCTGATCCGTCCCCGCGACGCCCTCGTTCGGAACCAGTTCACGTGATGCGATGACGGCCGGCTCCATCGAGGTGCCCCGCCGGGCCGGACGGGTGGTGGCGGCCGCTGGGCGACTGCATGACACGTTCCTGCTCGTGCCGGGCGTGCTCTGGCTGGCCGTCTTCTTCCTGCTCCCGCTGGCGTTCATCTTCGTCGTCAGCCTGGGGTCGCGCGATGAGCTCCACCGGATCGTCCTCGACCCCCTGACGCTCGAGAACTACCAGCGGGCGTTCAATCCGGCCTTCGTGCCGACGATCGTCCAGTCGCTCTACCTGGCCGGAGCGACCACGGTCCTGTCGCTGGCCATCGGGTTTCCGATTGCCTACTGGATCTCCCGCTACGGCGGCCCGCACAAGACCCTCCTGCTCGTCCTGGTGATGCTGCCGTTCTGGACGAGCTACCTCATCCGGACCTACGCCTGGATGATCGTGCTGCGCGACGAAGGGGTCGTGAACCAGATCCTCCGGACCGTGGGCCTGACCCAGGAACCGGTGATCCTGCTGTTCACCGACTTCTCGGTGATCCTGGGCATGACCTACGGCTTCCTGCCATTCGCGATCCTGCCGCTGTTCGTGTCGATCGACCGGCTGGACCCGAACCTGGTCGCCGCCGGCCGGGACCTCTACGCCTCGGGACGGGGCGCGTTCATCCACGTGACCCTGCCGCTCGTCCGGCCGGGCATCATCGCCGCGGGCTTGCTGACGTTCATCCCGGCGATGGGCGACTTCGTGACCCCGGACCTCCTGGGTGGTGGGCAGGTCACCACGATCGCCAAGGTCATCCAGGAGCGATTCCTCGACGGCCGCGACTGGCCCTATGGATCGGCGCTCGGGTTCATCCTGATGCTGATGACGCTGGCCGGGACGCTGATCGCGCTGCGGACGCTGCGGCGCGAGGTGGTCGGCGAATGACCCACGAGCGGAACCCCCTCCTGCGCGGGTTCGCCTATCTCGTCTACGCCTTCCTCTTCGCCCCGATCGTCGTGCTGATCGTGTTCAGCTTCAACGATGCGCGGCGGGTCTTCGTGTGGCGCGGCTTCACGACCGAGTGGTACGGCCGGCTGTTCTCGAACGAGGACCTGCTCGACGCGGTGTTCGTCACGTTCAGGGTGGCCACCGTCGCGGTCATCGTCTCGACGGTGATCGGGGCGGCGCTGGGGCTCGGGCTGGCGCGCCTGCGCGGCCGTGGCCGCGGCGCGACGGAAACGCTCCTGCTGCTGCCGATGGTCACTCCGGAGATCGTGATGGGCCTGTCGCTGCTGCTGTTCTTCCTGCAGCTGTTCGACAGCCGTGGCGGTTTCGGCCAGCTGTCGATCGCCCACATCACGTTCTGCATCTCGTACGTGGCAGTCACCGTCCGGGCGAGAGCCTCGGGGTTGAACCCGCAGCTCGAGGAGGCGGCGCGGGACCTGGGCGACACGGCCTTCGGGGCGCTCCGCCACGTCACCCTGCCGCTGATCGCACCGGCAATCGTCGCCGGGGCGCTCCTGGCCTTCGCCCTGAGCTTCGACGACTACGTGGTGACGGTCTTCAACTCGGGCCTCGGCACGACAACGCTGCCGCTCTACATCTACAGCGCGATCAAGTTCGGCGTGTCACCGGAGATCAACGCCATCTCGTCGATCATCGTCGCCGTCACGGCAATCGCGATCTTCGTCGCGTGGCGGCTGGGCGGGTTCCGTGGCGAGGCCGGTCGCCTCTCGACGAAGCAGGAATAGCAACGACCGCGCTGCCCGGGGTGGACAGCGCGGTCGTTCGACGGGGCGGTTTCAGTTGCCAATCGAACTCATCGCCCCGAGCAGTCCGCACCTCAGTCAGGTGTGGCACGAGTTGCTCACAGCTCAGGCAGCTTGGCGACAGGAAGACAAGGACGCGCGCCTTCCTTGGCAAGTCCGAGAGTCGTATCGCCGAGCCACTCTCCGAATTCCTTGCCAATCAGGTCGGGGGCAGCGGTGCCACGATCAAGGCCCGGACCTTGTGATTAGTGATCCTGGGTCATCGCCAAGCCGCATCTGCAAGATCCCGATCTGCCAAAGCGCACCAGCGAGGAGGAACACGCCGAAAAGTACTAGTAACCAGAGCACAAGCAACGATGCGATCCAGAGTTCAGTCATGAGGCGAGGCACCTCGTTCGCTCGGAAGCTCGACCATCGATAGGCTGGCCGCGGGCCTCGGCGGTCCAGGCCATGTGTGCAGCGAGCTGTCGATCGGGCGGTACGGAACGCAGGACGTCTGCGAGGATCACCTCGTGCGAACGCTGACGCGGATCAACGGCCGGATTCGCCTTTGGGCGCCCCCGGATTGGCCTGCCGGCTGCCCACCGACGGGCAATGCGGTAGCGGCTGACTGGACCTTCAATGGCCCCTATCCAACCGCGTATGCCCTGGTCGGCGCCGAGGGGAGTTCTCGGCGGACGACCTTTGCCGTCTCCCTCCCTGAGGCCTCGTACCCAAATAATCCGTACGGCGCCAGATGGGCGGTTCCAGACCAGCGCGAGCGCCATTGGATTGCCTGGGCGGCACAGACTGCGTCGCAACTCCTTCGCGTTCTCCTCTTCGGGGCGTCGACGGCTCATATGTCGCCGATGTCGACCTGTTTCGTGTCGCGCCTCGTTGCGCAGATGGTGGGTAATTGCGGCCTTATGCGACGCCTCCGACGATGTCGTCTGGGACCTCTTCGGTCAGGGGATGAGCGAATGTCGGGCGGCTAGCCCTTGGGCGTCTGCGAGTAGTCCTCGCGGACCGTGCGGCCGGTGACGAACTCGTCGCCGGCATAGCGGTCGGCGCACATCGCGTCGAACGCGTGGACCGATGGCTCGTTGTTGGCGAACCGGCCGGCCCGGAAGCCGCCCGACGCGGTGCCACGCTGCTGGAGCTCGCAGACCTCCCAGTCCTGGCGGTTGGTCACGTCCCAGAAGTCGACCGCGTGCGATGGGTCGAACCCGTCCATCGCCATCGTCTCGGGCTCGAACAGCCAGTCACAGGTGATCCGGGTCCGGCCCGGCGCGATCGGCTCGAGGCGGTGGACCAGAAGGTAATCGGGGTGGATCGACAGGAACAGCAGCGGCCAGACGACCAGGTAATCGACCCGGCGCTCGTCGACCGGCGTGATCCCGCACATCGCCGGGCCCACGCGATGGCCACCCTCGAGGGCCATGGTCTCGATGCCGTCGCGGAGCTCCATGTAGCCGCCCTGCCAGGCGCCCTGGGTCTCGTAGTCGGCGCCCAGGTCGTACGGCGTCAGCCGGTTGAGCTGCGGGTGGACGCCCGGGCAGTGGTAACACTCCGAGTAGTTCTCGGCGATCAGCTTCCAGTTGGCGGCAACGTCGTAGACCTCGCGGTGGCCGCGGCGGAGGGGCGCGAAATCGAACCGCTCGACATGGTCGACGAGATCTCCGAACACCTTCGCCAACGGCCGAACCTCGGCGTCGAGTGACGCGAACACGAAGCCCTGCCAGACCTCCGACCGTACGGGCTCCGACGGCGCGCCCACGCGCTGCACCGCGACGTCCGCTCCATCCGCCCGGACGACCACCAGCCGCTCGGTGTCGATCGCGGTCTCGAACGGCGCATCCTCGACCCGGCCCAGCGCCACCCAGTCACGCCGGAACCAGCGCTCGCGCTCGTAGTCGAAGATCGCGTCGTCGTGGTACGCCCGGCCGGGCAGCAGCGAGGCAGCCAGGAAGGGCTTCTGGACCGCGGCGATCTCGTCGGCCGTCAGCAGACCGACGGGCCGCTCCGCGGCCGTGTTGCCCGCGCCGACGCGGAGATGCACCACCTCGTCCGCGACCGCGATCTCGATCGGCGTCAGCCCGAAGCGCTCGCCCAGCTCGAAGTCCTCGAGCGTCTCGGTGTGCTTGGCGCGGACGAGCTTGCCATCCAGGTCGTAGATCCAGGCGTGGTAGGGGCACTGCAACCGGACGACGCAGCCCGAGGATTCCTGGACCAGCTCCGAGCCGCGGTGCTTGCAGACGTTGTGGAAGGCCCGCAGCTCGCGGTCCCGGCCACGGATGACGATCGCCGGCTCGCCCTCGACCGTCGTGACGGCATAGGTGCCGGGATCGGCGACGTCAGACAGCCGAACGGTGGGGTGCCAGCCATCGGCGGTGAGGAGCTCAGCGGTCGTGAATTCGGTGGTCATCGCGGGGGTTCTCCGTGGGTCGGGTCGTGCCTTGTCAGCGAGTGCGGCGAGCCACCCTGCCGGGAGGCAGGTGCAGCGCCGCGTGCTCGCGCGGCCAGATCACGACGACCGACGGGTCGATCACGACTTGGGCACGTCCTTCCTGGCGTCGAGGAACGGGATGGCGGCCGACCTGGCCGCCCACGACGAGCCGTCGGGGGCGATGACCTCGAGCTCGGTGCCGGGGCCGGACAGCTCGATCGGTAGCCAGACGTAGCCGATGTTGCGCTCGAGGCGCGGCGACCAGATGAGGTCGGTGATCTGGCCGACCTGCCCGCCCTGGTACAGGGCGGGCCGCTTCTCATGGAGCTCGAACGGCAGCGGCTCGCCGCCGATCTCGATCCCGACCAGCTTCTTGGAGACGCCGCGGGCCCGGATCTCCTCGAGCGCCGCCTTGCCGATGTAATCGGCGTCCTGCGGCTCGACGAGTCGCTCCAGGCCCATGACTTCGAACGGGTTGTTGGCGATCGTCATGTCGGAGCCGTAGTTGAAGATCCCGGCCTCGATCCGGCGAGCCTCGCACGGCGCGATCGGGCGGATGTCGTGCTCCCTGCCGGCGACCATGATCCGGTCCCACAGCTCGAAGCCACGGGACGGATCCTGGAGGTAGATCTCATAGCCGACCTCGCCGGTCCAACCGGTGCGCGAGATCACGACGGGAATGCCGTCGAGCTCGGTCTGCATCGTCCAGTAGTACTTGATGTCGAGAACCGCGGTGCCGAAGAGCGCCGCCATGACGTCCTTCGACTTCGGGCCCTGGACCTGGAGCGGGTAGACCTCCGGCTCACGGACCTTGACGTCCAGCCCCGAGTGGATCGCCACGCCTCGGGCCCACAGGCCGGCGTCCGAATCCGCCAGTGCCAGCCACCAGCGGTTCTCCTCGAGCCGCAGCAGGACCGGGTCGTTGACGATGCCGCCGTCCTCGGCGGTGATGAGGACGTACTTGCCCTGGCCGACGGCGCACTTGGTCAGGTCGCGGCAGGTCAGCGAGTTGGTGAACGCCGCGGCGTCCGAGCCGGTGATCTCGACGATTCGCTCGACGCTGACGTCCCACACCGTGACGCCGTTGAGCAGCGCCCAGTACTCCTCGATCGGGTCTGCGTAATACCCGGGCAGGTACATGTGGTTGTAGATGTCGTAGGCGCTGCAGCCGGCCTCGAGGGTCTTCTCGAAGAACGGCGACTTGCGATACCACGGGCCGAAGTACAGCGTGGCCGACGTGGCGTGGGCGGCTTGGTCGACGGCGCTCATGACACGGGGATCCGCTTCTCGGGGTCGACGAACGGCATCGGGACGACGACGGCGTTCCGGTCGCCCCACTCCGACGCCACCGTGAGCTTGGTGCCCTCCGCAGCGAGCGCCGCCGGCACCCACGAGTAGCCGATGTTCTTGCCGAGCCGCGGCGAGTAGATGGCCGAGGTGACCTTGCCGACCTGGGCACCATCGGGACCGGCGGTGGGCCACTTGACGTTGTTCAGGCCGGGGAACGGATCGCCGTCGAGCTCCAGCCCGACGATCCGGCGATCCACGCCCGCGTCCTTGATCCTGCGGAGCGCGGCGATCGAGATGGAGGCGTCGTCTGCGAGGCCGAAGTCGACGAGCCGCTCGAGGCCCATCTCGAAGGCGTTGTTCTCGTAGGTCATGTCCGCCCCCCAGTTGAAGATCGCGCCTTCGATCCGGCGGATGTCGCTGGGGCCGGTGGGCCGGACGTTGTATGGCGCACCGGCCTCCATGAGCGCCTCCCACAGATCGGTGCCCCTCGAGCTGTCGAGGAGGTAGATCTCGTAGCCAACCTCGGACGTCCAGCCGGTCCGGGTGATGACCACCGGGATGCCGCGGATCTCGGCCTTCCGCCACCAGTAGTACTTGAGGTCGAGGATGGACTCGCCGACGAGGTCGCGGAGCAGGTCCTTCGACTTGGGGCCCTGGACCTGGAGCGGCGCGACGTCGGCCTCCTTGATCGTCACGTCGAGGTCGGGATAGGCGTTCCGTAGGCCGCGGGCGAAGAGCAGCGCGTCCGACGACGCGAGGGCGAACCAGAACGTGTTCTCGTCCATCCGGGTCAGCACCGGATCGTTGACGATGCCGCCGTCCGAATCGCAGATCAGGACGTACTTCGCCTGGCCCACCGCGCATTTCGACAGGTCCCGCGGCGTCAGCAACTGGGCGAACCGGAAGCCGTCGGGTCCGCTGATCTCGAGGCAGCGCTCGACCGAGACATCCCAGATCGTGACGTCGTTGAGGAGCGCGTCGAACTCCGCCTCGAACGAGTCGAAGCGGATCGGGAAGTACATGTGGTTGTAGACCGTGAAGCCCTTCGGGCCGTACCGCTGGGTCGCCTCGTAGTACGGCGTCCGACGGTTTCGCGCGCCCCGCTGGACGAGGCTCATGTCAAACGGCTGGGTCCGCGTCTCGATCACTGGCCACCCCTTCATCGGCGCAACATGGCGCGGAAGCGTGCCGGGATTGTCCGGTGACCCGATCCTAATGCCCCTGACGTTGCGCCTGATGGGCTGGCCCGTTCCATCGCGCGGGACGCAGCGAGACGGGCCCGAGGGGCAAAGATAAAGCCGGGCGACTCGCGCCGCCCGGCGAAGGCCGTTCCCCCGGTGATAAGGCCAAGTACGACAGTACTAGGCGAATGGTCCGGGTGCAACACCCTAGTTCACGAACCGTTGCTGGGTCGCACCGACTGGCCGTCAGTCGAGCGTGACCCGTTCGTGCCAGTGGGGGACGTGGGCCTCGAAGCCGAGCGCCCGGACCTTGGGCTCGAGCGCCACCTGCGCCTCCGGGTCGCCGTGGACGAGGAACACCCGGCGCGGGAACCCGGGCTCGCCGGCCTGCTTGCCGGTGCCGAAGTTCGCCAGCCAGGCGAGGATCTCGCCCTCGTCGGCGTGGGCGCTGAAGCCGCTGATCGAGCGGACCTGGCAGTGCACCTCGCGGACCTGGCCGTCGAGCTTGACACTCTTCGCCCCGGCTTGAAGGTGGGCGCCCATTGTGCCCTCGCCCTGGTAGCCCACGAACAGCAGGACCGCGTCGGGATCGCCGATGAGGTTGCGCAGGTGGCTGACCACTCGCCCACCGGTGAGCATCCCGTTGGAGGCGACGATCATGTACGGCCGCGGCGCCCTGGCGATCGCCTGCGATTGCTTGGCGCTGTTGGTGATGTGCTGGTCCGGATAGTCAAGCGGCGTGGCGTCGTCCCGGAGCAGGATCCGGGTCTCTTCGTCGAAGTACTCGGAGTGGTGCCGGTACACGTCCGAGGCCTTCGACGCCATCGGCGAATCGAGATACAGCGGCAGCATCGGGATCTCGCCCCGTTCGATGAGCCGGTCGAGCTCCCAGACGATCTCCTGGGTGCGTCCGATCGCGAACGACGGCATCAGCAGGACGCCGTCACTCTCGTCGACCAGCCGCACCGTCTCTGCCAGGACACGGATGGCCTCCTCGTGGGGCTCGTGCTCGCGGCCACCGTAGGTCGACTCGACGATCACGTAGTCGGCGTAGACCAGGTTCGTCGGATCGCGGATGATCGGCGTCCCCGGCCGGCCGAGATCGCCCGAGAAGACCAGGAACCGCTCGTCGTCCGATTCGGCGTCGCGGACCCGGAGCCGGATGATCGCCGAGCCCAGGATGTGGCCGGCATCGAGGAACGTCGCGTGGATGCCCGGCGCGACCTCGATCTCCGCGTCGTAGTCGACCGGGCTGAACAACGGCAGGACGGCCTCGGCCTCGGCTTCCGTGTACAGCGGTGCGTCGAGGTCGACGAGGAGCTCCGGCGGCTGCGCCCGGAGCGCGACCTCCGGATCGTCCGTAGGCGGGCCCGCGTCGGTCCGCTCGACGGCGGTGGCTTCGTTGACGCCGGTGTCTGCCGTTTCGGCCGCCTCGGCCTCCGCAACGGCCGCGTCGTACACCTTCTGGTCGTTGCGGTCCTCAGCTACGGCGAGGTCCGGATGCCGGCGCTCCCAGCGGGCGCCGCGCTTGGCGAACTCCTCGTGCAGCCGCCCCGAGTCCAGCAGGACCAGCCGCGCAAGCTCCATCGTCCCCTTCGTCGCGTGGATGGCCCGGCCAAACCCGTCCCGGACACAGATAGGCAGCAGGCCGCAATGGTCGAGATGGGCGTGGGTCAGCAGGATCGCATCGAGCTCGCGTGCATCGAACCCCAGCGGAATCCGGTTTCGGACTACCTCGTTGGGGCTGCCCTGAAACATCCCGCAGTCGATCAGCACCTGGGCGCGCGAGGTCCGGAGGAGGAAGCGCGAGCCGGTGACGGTCGTCGCGCCGCCGAGGAAGTGGAGGTCCATGGCGGCCAATGGTGACAGGCGAACCGTTGCCGTGCGGCCACACCTGTGGCCGATCGGCCGGTCGGATTCGTTACGGCACGGTCAGCCGTCGGGTCGCCGCCGGAGCATCAGTCCGACGATACCGACCGCGGCACCGCCAAGACCGAGGGCCACGATCAAGCCGAGCGCCAGGCCCGCGAGGCCGCTGCTGCCGGCCTCCTCTGCGGGCCGGATCGTCGACACCGCGGTCGTCGGCCGCAGCTCGGCCATCAATTCGTTCCACTGTGTCGTCGACGTGCAGGCGCTGTCGACGAGGCGGCCCTCGTGGAGCGGCAGCACAAACAGATACCGCGCCCCGAGCACGTAGGTCCGATCCACGGTACTCCCCGTCCCCGGGCCCTCGCCGCCCAGGACTTCCATGATCGGCGCGTCGACCGCTCCCCGCCAGACCTCTTCGACGCGTACCTGGGCCCAGCGGTCGTCGTTGGTCAGGGTTTCCACGACGCCAACGAATACTGCGTCCGCCTGCGCAATCGCCACGGGTAGGGCCGGCGGAGCGGAGCAGTCCGCCGAGACGTTCCCCGCGGAGCCGAGGAGCACCGTCAGGAGGCAGAGGGCGACCGCCCCCGGGAGGCGGCCTCGGTCCGCGCCCTTCATCGGTTCGGCCGCAGAGCAATGACGAGCCCGAACACGGCTACCCCGATGGCCACGACCGCCAGCCCCGGAAGGATGACCGAGCCAGGGTCCGGGTCGAGCGTCTCCGCAGCGGCGCTGACGGCGGATGCGAGCACAGCGTCAGGCGGCCGGAACCGCATGAGCTCCTGCACCCAGGCCGTCGTCGACGAGCACGTGTCGTCGACAAAGAGGCCGCCGCGGACGTCCAAGACGAACAGGTAGCGCTCGCCGGCGAGGTAGGTCCGGTCGGCCGATGACCAGACCCCGGGCTCCTGGCCACCACGGACCTCCACCGACGGTGTGACGACCGGGCCACGCCAGATGTCCTCCACCCGAACTTGGGCCCAGCGGTCGTCGTTGGTCAGGGATTCCACGGTCCCGACGAAGGCGGCGTCGGCCCTGGCGATGACCTGGTCGAGCGGAGGGCGGTCGCCACACAGCACGGCGGACGCGGGTCCGGGTAGTGCCATGGCGATGAGGCCGGCGACGACCAGCGGCAAGCCAACGGGAACCTTCCTGATCCTCACGCGAGGCTGACGTTGGTCGGGACCGGCCGGTTCCTCAGCGGGCGGACGTGGAGGTCACGCCCTCCGTCGGACCCCGAGAACAAGACCGAACACGATGATCCCGGCCGCGACGACGATCAGGGCGGGCACGATCAATGTCGCCGGGTCGACCGGAGGAGCCGGTACTGGAGGCGCGGGCGTCGCGGCCCGGGCGTTCGCCGGGCGCATCGCGAGCAGGTCGTCGGACCAGACACTGGTCATGCTGCAGGAGGAATCTCTGAAGAATCCGGCGTCCGCCGACACCGCGAACAGGTACCGGGCTCCGGGCTGGTACGTGCGATCCGCCGATGAGCCCACGCCCGGGCCCTCCCCACCGCGGATCTCGACCATCGCAGTCTCCACGGGGCCATGCCAGACCTCTTCGACCCGGACGACCGCCCAGCAATTCATGTTCGAGACGGCGTCGACGACCCCGACAAAGGCCGCATCGGCCTCGGCGACCATCGCCTCCACCGACCCGACCACGACGCAGGAGGCACTCGCTGGTGCCCCGCTGGTGAGCCAGATCGCCATCGCGGCAAGGGCCACGTGGGCGATCAGACGACCGCGCCGATGTCGCACAGGACGTGGGGGTCTGACCGTTCCGCCAATCACAGGTGCCAGACGTCTCGTGAGCGGCCCGGGTTCCTGAGTCTTTTTCTCAGGTAGCCATGACAAGGGCGTCGACAGCGACCGCGCCAAAGAGAAGCGTCAGGTACGAGATCGAGTATTTGTAGAGACGGATAGCCTGGGCCGTGGAGCGCTCCGGCGAGGCGCCCTGGCGCCAGAGGATCCAGGCCTGACGCAGGAATACTGCGCCCAGGATCAGCGCCCCGGCCAGGTACACCGGGCCCATTCGGGCGACCGCCCACAGGATCAGCGAGATTGCGACCATCAGCACCGAATAGAGCAGGATCTGGCGGCTCGTCTCGGCGATCCCCTTGACGACCGGCAGCATCGGGACGCCGGCTGCCGCGTAGTCGCGCCGGATCCGCAGCGACAGCGCCCAGAAATGGGGCGGCGTCCAGTAGAAGACGAGGGCGAACAGGATCAGGGCCGGGACCTCGATCGAGCCCGTGACCGCGGTCCAGCCGATGACCGGCGGCAAGGCGCCCGCCGCCCCACCGATCACGATGTTCTGGGGCGTGGAGCGCTTCATCAGCATCGTGTACACGACGACGTAGAACGCGATCGCGAGGAGCGCCAGGAACGCCGACAGCAGGTTCACGAAGTAGGTGAGCACGGCGAACGAGACCACCCCCAGGACGATCCCGAAGACCACCGCTCGCTCCGGATCGACCTCGTGGGCCGGCAGCGGCCGGCGCCGAGTGCGCGCCATGAGTTCGTCGATGTCCCGGTCGAGGTAGCAATTGATCGCGTTAGCGCTGCCGGCCGCCAGCGCGCCGCCGAGGAGCGTCCACCAGATGAGGCCGAGCGATGGGATCCCCCGCTGGGCGAGGACCATCGCCGGGATGGTGGTCACGAGCAGGAGCTCGATGATCCGGGGCTTGGTCAGGGCAACGTAGGCGCGAATCGAGTCGCCCATCGAGCGGGGCCCGGGTTCCGTCGCCGCCGTGCCGCCGCCACCCGCCGGCGCGGCCACACCAGCCAGCCGGGCCTCGTAGTAGCTGGCGACCGCAAGGGCTGCGAGCAAGCCCCAGATCAGCGTCCCGAGGGCCAGGTGGAGCGTCTGGCTCCACTCCGACAGCCCCGTCAGGATCTGGACGCCGCCGACGATGGCCTGGATCGGGTACAGCACCGCGGCGCCGAGGGCGAGCGCGATGAGGGACCGATGGCGCCGCTGCGTCCGCCACGCCAGCACCGCGATCACGGCCACCACGATCCCGACGCCCACCGCGACCCAGCGATGGAGGACGTGGGTGGTCACCGCCTCGCCGGCGAGTGCGGGGACGAGCGAGCCACCCATAAGCGGCCAGTCCGGGAAGACATTCCAGGCGTTGGCCGCGGTCACGTTCGACCCGAACAGCAGCAGCGCGAACGTCGCGACGGCCCCGAAGGCGGCCACCAGCGTGAACCGCTGGCTCGAGCCGCGCCCGCTGACGCGGGCCGGGTACAGCGACCGGACGAGCACGTAGACCAGCAGCCCGACGAGGGCCATCGCCGCCGCCAGGTGAGCCGTCACGGACTCACCGGTATTGCCGAGGCGGACGGTTTCGCGGCCGAGCCACGCCTGGAAGCCGACCAGCGCGATCGCGGCCACGGACGGCCACAGGATCGACGCCCGATCGCGATGATCCCGCCAGGCCAGGAGCCCCAGCCCCAGGACCATGAACCCGATCAACACCGCCACCGTCCGGTGGATCCACTCGATCCAGACCTGGAAGCCGGCGTCGAGACCCGGCAGGAACTGGCCCTCGAAGCAGCCGGGCCAGTGCGGACAGGCAAGTCCCGAATCGGTGGCCCGGACGACCACGCCGATCGTGACTAGCACGAACGTCGTCACGACGGTCGTCGCCGCCAGCTTCTGGAATCGGGTCAACGGGCCTCCTCACGCCGCCGGGAGCGCGGCATCGGCCCGAATTCTAGCGCGGGCCCGCTCGCGTCTCCGGCGGTCGGCCGGCCGAAGGCATGCCCGGCGGGTCCCCGCTACGCTTCGGCCATGCGATCCCGATTGCAGCTCGTCGTCCTGTGCGGCCTGCTCCTGTCGGCCTGCGGGCCGACCGGCGTCTCTCCGTCGCCGACGATCTCCGAACTGCCGACACCCAGCGTCATCCCGGTCCCCGCCAGCTCCGAGTTCGCCGTCGGTGCCAACCGGATCATTCTCGCGTTCATCGATCCGGCGACCAACGGGCCGATCGTCAACCCGGATCGGACCCTTTCGGTCACCTTCGATGGCCCGGCCGGCGAGACCGTGCAGGCATCCACCCCGGAGTTCGTGTGGGCGATCGAGGACGAACGCGGCGTGTATGTGATGCATGCCGATTTCCCGGCCGCCGGCGACTGGCAGGCGACGATCACCACGTCCGCCCCCGGCGCCCCGACCGAGGTGATCCCGTACCAGATCAGCGTCAAGGAGGAAGCCAGCGCCGTCGGGATCGGCGAGGCGGCGCCCTCGGTGGACACGCTGACCGCCGACGACGTCGACGGCGACCTGTCGCTGCTGTCGACCGACGAGGCGCCGCTCGCCCGGATGTACGAGACGTCGGTCGCCGACGCCCTTGCGGCCGGTGAGCCGTTCGTCCTCGCCTTCGCCACGCCGAAGTTCTGCGTGTCGGACCAGTGCGGGCCGACGCTCGACCGGTTGAAGGCCATAGCCGCGAACCACCCGGACCTGACGTTCATCAACGTCGAGCCGTACGTCCTGGCGCCCGATTCCAACGGCCAGCTCCAGCCGGTGCTCAGCGGTGGAGCGCTCCAGACGGTGGAGGCGGTGAATGCCTTCGGGCTGCTGGCCGAGCCGTACGTCTACGTCGTGGGAGCCGACGGGAAGGTCGTGGGCGCGTTCGAGCTGATCTTTGCGGACGAGGAGATCGAAGCGGCCATCGCCGAGCTGGGCTGATCGCTCAGGAGGGCGGCGTGCCGTCGTCGAGGTGCGTGGCGACGAGCTCGTCGCCTTCGACGTGGAACGTCACGAGGACCGGGTAGGCGTCGGCTTGGTGGGCATTGAGGTGGCTCGGCGGGAACACGTCGCCGTTGTCGAGCTCGCCGATCCGGAACGTCCAGGTCTCGCCGGAGGTGGTCCGAATCGTGAAGCCCTGGACCTCGTTGAGCCCGGTCTGCTCGATGGCGATGACCAGGCCCTCGACCGGGGATTCTGGTAGCGCGACGGCGCTCGCCGATGGCGCGACCGTCGGCGGCGCGGACGGCGACGGGGATGGAGACGGGCTGGTGCCCGGTCCGCAGGCCGCCACGAGGAGTAGCGCGACGCCGGCGAGAACCAGCCTCACGCGGAGACCCCGGCGCTGCCCGGCGCGTGGATCGGCGTCCCGGCGGCGCATAGGGGACACGTTTGCGGGCCGGGCTCGTAGGTCGACAGATCGAGTCGCCACAGCGAACGCAGCGGATAGGACCGACCCGTTCGAGGCGAGGTGATGGTGCGTCGCGCCTCACCGGAGCGGTCGACCAGCACATGGCAGCCGACGATCTCGCCGCCCAGCGTCTCGACGGCGGGGATCATGGCCAACAGTGAACCGCCGGTCGTGAGGATGTCGTCGACGAGCAAGACCCGCTCGCGCGGCTCGATCCCGAAGCCACGGCGGAACTCGCGCCGGGTAACGCCGTCGGCGTCGCGCACCTCCTCGGCGAAGATCGCCCGGACGCCCAGCTGACGGCCGGTCTCGAAGGCAAGGATCACGCCGCCGGTGGTCGGCCCGCAGACCAGGTCCACGACGGCGTTTCCGTCCGCCCGGCGCGCCTCGGCGGCCCAGAACGAGCACAACTCGCTGGTCGCCGCGGGATCGGACAGGACGGCGAACTTCTCGACGTACGCATCGCCGTGGCGGCCGCTCTTCAGAAGAAAGTGGCCGTCCGTCAGCGCGCCGGATCGACGGAACAACTCCTCGGTCCGCGCTGCGATGTCTGCGTGTCGCGGCTCGCTTGCCGCCGGCCTGAGGGTCGTCACGCCCCGAATGCTAGCGGGGTCCACTCGGTCATGCCCCAATCCCGCCGAACCGCGCGAGGGCTACGGCCGGTACTCGACGCCCTTTGCCGACGGGGCACCGGCCTTCGCCGGCAGGGCCGTACCGATGAGGTCGCGGTACGAACCAAGGCCGCGCCGCTGGCACTCCCCGTTGAGCTCGTCGACGAGCCGGACCGGCAGGCCCGGATCGGCGAAGATCGCTGTCCCGACCTGCACCGCGACCGCCCCGACGGCGAGGTAGTCGAGCACGTCGGAGAGGTCCGTGACCCCGCCGATGGCGACGATCGGGATCGACACGATCTGGGCCACCTCGTAGACGATCCGGAGGGCAACCGGCTTGATGGCAGGACCGGACAGGCCGCCGTAGACGTTGCCCAGCAGCGGCCGCGTCCGGGAGCCATGGACGGCGATCCCGCTGAGCGTGTTGACCGCGGTGAGCGCGTCGGCACCGGCGTCGGCGATGGCCCGTGCGATCGGGCGGACGTCGGCCACGTTGGGTGACAACTTGACCAGCAGCGGCAGGTCCGTGGTCCGCCGGACGGCGGCCGTCACGGCGCCGGCGGCCTCGGCGTCGATCGCGAACTGGAGACCGCCTTTGCCGACGTTGGGGCACGAGATGTTGAGCTCGATCCCGGCCACGCCGGGGACGCCGTCAAGGCGCCGCACGACTTCGACGTAGTCGCCGACCGACTCGCCGGCAACGTTGACGATCACCGGCACCCGCCAACCCGTCCAGATCGGCGAGTACTTGTCGACGACCGCGTCGACCCCGGGGTTCTGGAGCCCGATCGAATTCAGCATCCCGCCGGGCGTCTCGGTGACCCGTGGCGTCTTGTTGCCGATCCTGGGCTTGAGGGTCGTGCCCTTGCAGCAGATCGCGCCCAGCCGCTGGACGTCGACGACCTCGCCGTACTCGATCCCGTAACCGAATGTCCCCGACGCAACGAGGATCGGGTTGTCGAGGACGAGCTCGCGGCCAAGGTCGACGGAGAGGTCGATCGGCTCCTCGGCCCGGTCCTCCCCTGCCCCGCGAGCTGGCGCGGGCACGACCGCGGGTCGGGCGGCCTTGGGCGTCGACACGATGGCCGACTTGAGGTTCCTAACCGTCGGTGGCCGACGGCCGGCCGGCCGGTCCGACGAGGTGACGACCCGCTTCTTCGCCCTCACCAGCCCGCCTCCCAGTCGATCTCCTCGGCGGCGAACACCGGCCCCTCGCGACACACCCGCTGCGGCTGGCCGTTCGTGCTCATGACGACGCAGCCCAGGCAAGCCCCGACCGCGCAGCCCATGTTCTGCTCCATCGACACCTGCAGGAACGCCTTCCGGCGGGCCAGCGGCGATCCAACGGCGTCAGGCCGCCCGCCACCGCGCTTGCGGCCCAGCTTGGCAACCCCCATTCGCTGGCGTCGCGTGGCCGCGAGCCGCGCCAGCGCGGACAGCATCGGCGCCGGACCGCAGGCGAAGGCCTGGTCGGCCCAGCCCTCGTACTCCGCGACGAGCTCCGTCACGAAGCCGTGGTGGCCCATCGAGCCGTCGTCGGTGGCGACGACGTACTCGACCTCGTCGGGCAGGAGGTTGGACGGATACACCTCCCGGGCACTCGCCCCGCCGAAGAGGAGCGTCACCTGGCGGCCGTCGCGGACCGCCTCATCGGCCAGCATCCGAACGCCCGCCATCCCCAGTCCGCCGGCGACCAGCAGCAGGTGGCGCGACCGCGGATCGACCTCGAACGGCCGGCCCAGCGGCCCCAGCATGTCGATCGCGTCGCCCGGCCGGAGGCGGGTGAACCACTCAGTGCCGCGACCGATCGTTCGGAAGTGGATCGTCACCACGCCCGACGCGAGGTCCGCGGTGTTGATCGAGAACGGCCGCCGGAGGATCATGCCCGACAGGTCGCCGGTTCGAACGTGGACGAACTGACCGGCTCGAGAGCCTTTGGCGAGCTGTGGCGCGTGAAATGCCTGGATCCACTGGCCGGGCAAAATCTCTCGACTGTCGACGAGCTCCGCCGCAACCAGGCGCATCGTCACTCGCGGGACGCGCCGCCGCTCCCGTTCCGGGATTCGCCCGAGTCCTCGGCTTCGGCGTCGGCGATCTCCTCGACCTCGCCATCGGCGTCGTCTTCGCCGGCCTCGAGCTCGGCCTCGGGTGCGACCGTCGGCCAGGCTTCCGCCAGCGCGTCGGCCAGGTCGCCGAACACGTCGGTCGGGTCGTAGAACTCGACGAGGTCCTCCGGTGTCTCGAGCGTCCGCCACTCGCCGTCGGCGTCCTCGGGGACGACCTCCGCCTTGAACCCGTCATTGGCGGTCAGCGTGAGCCGCTCGTCGTCGTCGTCGACGATGACCAGGTCACCGAGGCGAGCGGACAGGTTGGTCGAGGCCGCCTCGAACTGGTCCAGCAGGCGAGCCTCGTTGCGCTGGCTCCGCTCCTGGTACTCGAGCGCCAGGTCGTACAGCGCCCGGGCGGCACTCTCGTCGTCGTCGGCCTCGAGGGCCTCGGGCTGCATCGCCGCCCACTCGTCGGCCGCGGCGGCGTACGGGTCCGGGCCCAGCGGGAAAGTCTCCTCGGGCCCGACCATCGCGGTGTCCATCAGGTCGTCGGCGGCGGTTGGCTGGCCGTCGAGGCCGGACGCCTCACGGGCCGACTCGGCAAACGCGGCGTACAGGTCGGCCGGGTTGTACAGCTCGATGAGCTCGGACGGGTGCTCGATGACCTCAGTCTCGCTGACCCATTGTCCGGTCGCGTCGTCGAACTCGCGGGTCCGGCTCCGGAACGTCATGTCCGGGGCGATCGAGAGGTAGTCGGGGTCGTCGTCGATCAGCGTCAGCCCGCCCAGTTCCGAGATTCGCTCGCGGTTGGCGTCGAGGAATCGGCGGAGCTGTTCCGTGGCCTGGACGAGGAAGTCGCCACGTTCGAGGGCGGCGTCGGCCGCGAGCTCGCCCAGCAGGTCGTTTCGGCTCGTGTCCATCGCGTCGCCTCCGTTTCGGTGGTCGCTCTGGGTGGTGGTTGTCAGGGTCGGCCTCGGCGGGGCGTCCGAAGCGGTGCCTATTGTGGCACGGGCCCCGATCCGGGCGGGCTCTCGTCGCCGGTGGGCGCTTCATCCTCGAGCTGCCCGACGGTGCGGCTTGCCGAGGCGAGCGGCCGGCGCCGGCCGGACCGGCGATCGGCGGCGACGAGTCGAAGCAGGAAGATGATCGTCTGGCCGGCCAGGAACAGGAGCAGGATCAGGCCGAACAGCATCGCCGCGCTCAGCCATGTCGGCCAGTCCCAGGCGACGCTGAGCGGGGTCAGCACCACCAGGATCACCAGCACGACGAGCTGGAAGCGGAAGCAGCCGAGGCCCGGGCCACGCTCTGCGTCCAGCGGCTCGCCCTTGTACTGGACAGGGCGAACCGAGGACGGTGATTCAGGTCGGGGTTCGGTCACGCCCCAAGCGTAGCAACGCGGGCGCCCGCACCTCCGGCGCGGCCCCCGCTTCGCCAGATACCAGCCGGGGTGGTAGCGAACCCCGAATGCGACCGATTGGCCGCCAGCCACCAACCCGGGAAGTACGTGGCGGAGAATCCGGCAAGATTCGGGCTCCGGGGACCCTCGCTGTCCGTCTCGTACTACCGCCGTTGGTAAATGAGCACGGCACCACACCGGGTGAGCTGCCCGAGCCAGCGCGGAGGCAGCTCGGCTAGGCTGCGCGAGTGGCGACAACCGACAAGCCCACGATGCTCGACCGCTTCGCCTGGCATCCCGAACCCGAGCTCCTCCAGGTCCGCGACGAGGCGACATCCCGCGCGGCGCTGGAACGGCTGGGCACGGAGACCTGGCGCGCCGCGCTCGACTACCTCTACGACGAGGCAATGCAGCGGGCGATCGGCCAGCCGACAAATTACGACGAGCTGCGCCGCGTCTTCTTCGGCGAGTCGTCGATGCCCGGACCGGCACCGGAAGGTCCCACGCCGGCCGCGGACCTGCTCGAGTTGTTCCGGACCCGCCTCGCCCCCCACCAGCTCAACTCGTGGCATCCCCGCGCGTTCAGCTATTTCACGCCGCCGCCGCTGGTGATGTCGATCATGGGCGAGCTGCTGGCCCAGGTGACCAACCAGGGCATCGACGTGTGGCATGCCGGCCCGTCCGGCACGTTCGTCGAGGAGGAGGTGCTGCGCTGGCTGTGCGGCCTCGTCGGCTACGGCGAGGGCAGCTTCGGGCTGTTGACCTCGGGTGGCGTGATGGCCAACTTCCTGGCAATGGCGCTGGCCCGGGACGTCCAGCTGCGCAAGCTGCGCGGGCTGGACGGCCCGCCACGCGGCGAGGCGCTGGAAGGCGTTCGGGTGTACGCCTCCGACCAGGCCCACTTCTCCGTCGCGCGGGCGCTCGACGAGCTGGGCTTCCCGGCCGGGACGCTGGTCCTCCTGCCGACCGACGAGCGTTTCCGAATGCACGGCACACCGGTTGCGGAGGCCGTCGCGCGCGACCGCGCGGCGGGGCATACGCCGCTGGCCATCGCGGCCGTCGCCGGGACCACGAACACGGGGTCCGTTGACCTCATCGAGGAGCTCGCGGACGTGGCCGCTGACGAGGACCTGTGGCTCCACGTCGACGCGGCCTACGGCGGTGCCGCGCGGCTGTCGCGTCGCGACGCAGAGCGCGTGCCCGCCCTCCAGCGGGCCGACTCGGTCACCGTCGATCCGCACAAGTGGTTCTTCCAGGCCTACGACATCGGGGCACTGGTGATCCGCGAGGGTCGCCTGCTGGCCGAGACCTTCGACTACAGCCCCGAGTACTACCGCGGCGACGGCCGGGCGCCGGAGGGCGACGACCATGACGCCCATGCCGGCCAGCTCAACTTCTACAAGCTGGGCTTCGAGGGGACGCGCCGCTGGCGGGCGCTCAAGCTGTGGCTGTCGTGGCGCCATCTCGGCACGGACGGCTTCGGCCGGCTGATCGAGCTGACCAACGACCTGGCGGCGCACCTCGCCGAGCGGGTGGCGGAAGCGGACGACTTCGAGGCCCTGCCCCCGGAACCGGAGTTGAGCGTGGTCTGCTTCCGCCACCGGCCCGGGGGGACCGCCGAGGGCCGGGGGCTGGATGCCCACCAGGATCGCCTCCAGGCGGCCCTCGAGGCATCGGGCGACGGCTGGTTGTCGACGACCCGCCTCCGCGGCGCGACCTGGCTGCGAGCCGGGATCGTCAACTACCTGGCCACCGAAGCCGACGTCGATCGGATCCTCGAACGGCTCCGCGAGTTTGCCGGCGATAACGGCCGGACGATCGAGGCATAGGCCCGAGGAGTCCGTTGGGCCATCGTCTCGTGACGATGTCGTGGCGCCGATCCGCCGTCCTGGCCTGCCTGCTCACCCTCGCGACCGCCGTCGGCGCAGCCGCCGCCGAGCCGGCGCCGGTTCCGTGCCCCGAGGCCTACCCGACCGCCGGCCCGGGCGGCCTGGACCTTGCCCTGTTCTGCACCGTCGACCGGATCCGTGCGACGATCCAGGACGCAGCCGCCGGCGGACCCTCCCTGCCGCCGCTGGCGATCTCGGTGGTCCTGGGCGCGATGCTGGTCGTCGTCATCGTCTGGCGGTTCGTCGCCTCGAAGGCCGGGCGGCTCGCGGCAGCCCCGACGCCGCCCAACTGGTGGCTCTGCCCGTTCTGCCGCTCGTTCAACCCGCCGGAGGCCGGCCAGTGCTACGGCTGCGGGATCAGCCGCCCACCCGAGGCTCTCGTCGCGCCGACCGCCGAGTCGACGGCGATGGACGATCGCCCCGGCCGGCCCAACGTCTGACGGGCTTCTAGCTAGGGCCGCGACCTGGCGGTCAGCCGGTCCTTGAACCGGTACCACTCGCCCACGAACGGGAGGAACCAGGGACGGCCCTCGTATGGCGCCGGTACCAGCGGGAAGCGGAGCTTGGCCAGGGCCGGCTGCTCCCCGCCGGCGAGCCACTCCGCCATCCTCGTGCCGAGGTACGTGGACATCGCCACGCCCGTTCCGCAGTAGCCCATCGCCCAGGCGAGCGGTCCCTTGCGGCCGGCGTGCGGCATGCGGTCCATCGTCAGCGCGACCTTGCCGCCCCACGAGAACTCGACCCGGATGCCGGCCAGCTGGGGGTGGATCCGGAGGAGCTGCCGGTACAGCAGCCGGGCCGTGTGATCGACGTTGGTCGGCATGAACGAGACGCGTCCGCCGAAGATCATCCGGCGGTCCTGTGACACGTGCCAGTAGTTGAGGAAGTTCTTGGTGTCGAAGAACGCCCGGTCGGTCGGGGCAAGCTCGCGGGCGACGTCCTCCGCAAGCGGCTCCGTGGCGATGATGTACGAACCGACCGGCAGGATCCGCCGGCGCAGCGACGGTGCGACGCCGTCGGTGTAGCCATTCGTGGCGACCAGGACGTTTTCGGCGAGGATCGCGCCACGCTCGGTCTCGACCACGGCCTTGCCGTCGGCCTGGGGCCGGATCGCCTTGGCCCGAACCCGGCCGTGGAGATCCGCGCCGGCCGCCTCGGCGAGGCCCACCAGGCCAGCGAACCACTTCCCGGGGTGGAGCAGGCCGCTGCCGCCCACCGCCAGCGCCGCGGGAAAGACGTCCGTCCCGATCTCCTGCCGGATGTCCGAGCCGGCGATGACATGCGATTCGAGACCAACGAAGTCGAAGCTGTCGCGTTCCTCGTCGAGGCCCGGGACGTGGGAGTGGCCGTAGGCCAGCTCCAGGTGTCCGTTCTCGCGGAACTCGCACTCGATGCCGGCCGTGGCGATCGTGTCGCGGACGTAGGCGTAGCCGTCGAGCGTCTCCCTGAACAGGGCTCGGCCCTGCTCCTCGCCATACCGTCGGATCAGCGCCTTCGGGCCCCACTTGTAGCCCGGGTGGATGATCCCGCCGTTGCGGGTGCTGGCGCCCCAGCCAAGCTCGTGCGCCTCGAGGAGCGTTACCGTCGCCCCCGACTGCGCCAGCCGCCGGGCCGCTGCCACGCCGGTGTACCCACCGCCGACGACGACCACGTCCGCCCGGTCCGGCAGATCCCGGCCACTCCGATCGGGCAGGGGCGGCATCGTCGCGTGCCAGTACGGCCGCTTCTCGTAGTCCCGATTGAGCTCCGCGGTCGCCATCGTCCCGGAGCGTAGCCGACCACACCGTCACCGGCCGTGCCGTTGCGACACGCCGTCCGGCACCCACGGACGGCCGTGTGTCAGGTCGCCGTGTACGCGATCCGCCCGCCTGCCACCGTCAGCAGCACCGTCACGGCCAGCTGGCGGCCGATGAGCGGCGAGTTCTTGCCCCTGGACGCGAGGCTCGCCTCGGTGACGGACCAGCGTTCCGAGCGGTCGAAGACGACGAGATCGGCCGGCTGACCCTCGATCAGCCCGACAGGCCGACCGAGACGCTGACCGATGACGCGAGCGGGCCCGCTGGTGAGCGCCTCGATGACCCGGCCGAGTGGCAGGAGGTCCGCGTCGACGGCGGCGAGGAGCACCCCCAGCGCCGTCTCGATGCCGCTGATCCCGTTGGCGGCCAGGCCGAACTCGACCTGTTTGTCGACGGCGGTGTGGGGCGCGTGATCGGTCGCGATCGCGTCCGCGGTGCCGTCGAGCAGCGCCTCACGACAGGCGGCGGCATCGGCAGCGGACCGCAGCGGCGGGTTGACCCGCAGCGCGGCGTCGTACGGCGCCGCCTCGCGGTCACTGCCGGACTCCCAGGCCCAGCGGCGTGAGCCCGCCAGCCACTCGTCTGTAAGTGCCAGGTGGTGCGGCGTCACGTCGCAGGTGACCGGCAGGCCGGCGGCCTTGGCCCGCCGAACCAGCTCCAGCGCTCCCGCGGTCGAGACGTGGGTGAGGTGCAGCCGCGCCGCGGGGACATCGCGGACGACCTCGGCGAGCAAGGCGAGGTCGCGGGCGACCGCGATCTCCTCGGCGGCCGCCGGCCAACCCCGAAGGCCCAGCATCGTGGCCACGAGGCCGTCGTTGGCTTCGGCGCCCTCGGTGAGGGTGGGGTCCTCGGGGTGATCGACGATCGGCAGCCCGAGTGATCCGGCATAGGCGAGCGCCGAGCGGAAAAGACCGGCAGAACGAACCGGCGCGCCATCGTCGGAGAAGCCGACCACCCCCGCATCGGCGAGCTCACCGAGGGCCGCCAGCTGCTCCCCTGCCCTGCCGGCGGAGACGCAGCCATTGGCCAGCACCCGGACCGGCGATCCGGATATCGCGGCGGCGGCCCGCATCCGTTCGAGAACGCCCGGCTCGTCGAGGGCCGGTGCCGTATTCGGCATGAGGCAGACGGTCGTAAAGCCGCCGTGGGCCGCGGCCGCGCACCCGGAGGCGATCGTCTCGGCGTCCTCGTTGCCGGGCTCGCGGAAGTGGGCATGCAAATCGATGAACCCGGGCGCCACGACCACGCCGCTCGCGTCATCCGAGCCGTCGTCCCAGTCGACCGAGGCGATGACGCCGTCCCGGACCACGACCGACGCGGCGCCCTCCCGGCCGCTGGCGGGGTCCACGACCCAGGCCCCGCTGATGTCGAGCTCGGCGATGGTCTCCCCAACCCGGAGGTCCTCCGCGACCGCTGTCACGCCCCGGCACCCGCGAGGAGGTAGAGGAGCGCCATCCGGACGGCCACGCCGTTGGTGACCTGGTCGGTGATGACCGATTGCTCCCCGGCGGCGACGTCGGCGGCGATCTCCACGCCCTCGTTCATCGGACCCGGATGCATGACCAGGGCCCCGGGCCGGGCCATGGCCAGGCGGTCGCTGGTGAGCCCGTAGCGGGCCGCGTACTCGCGGAGCGAGGGCAGCAGGCCGCCCGTCATCCGCTCCCGCTGGATCCGGAGGGCCATCACGACGTCCGCGTCACGAAGCGCGTCGTCGATCGAGGTCGTGACCTTGAAGCCGCGGTCGAGGCCCCAGGCGTCGAAGCCGCGGAGCAGCGTCGCCGGCCCGCAGACCCAGACGTCCGCGCCGGCCGCCGTCAGCGTCCAGAGGTTGGACCGGGCGACCCGCGAGTGGAGGACGTCGCCCAGGATCACGACCTTCCGTCCGGCAACGCTGCCGCCGGGCAGCCGCTGCCGCATCGTGTACAGGTCGAGCAGGGCCTGGGTGGGGTGGGCGTGCCAGCCGTCGCCGCCGTTCAGCACGTGGCCGCCGAAGATCTCCGCCGCGAGGTACGGCGCCCCGGACACTGCATGGCGGATGACCAGCATGTCGGCGCCGAGGGCATCCACCGTTCGAACCGTGTCGACCAGCGACTCCCCTTTTGTCACCGACGACGTAGCGGCCGCGATGTTGACGACGTCCGCGGACAGGTTCTTGGCCGCGACCTCGAAGGAGACACGAGTCCGGGTCGATGCCTCGTAGAACAGGATCGTGACACTCCGGCCGCGGAGGGCCGGGACTCTGGGGATCGGGCGGGCGAGCACCTCGCGCATCGCGTCGGCGGTCCGGAGGACCAGGTCGACCTCGGCGCCGGTCAGGACGTCGACGTCGAGCAGGTGCCGGTGCGGCCACGGGATCGGCGAGGTCCCGGGGACCTCGTCGACGGACGGGACGATCAATTCCGCCGGTGCCTCGCCGCGCTCCGACACCGTGGCCGTCATCCGGCGGAGCCCGCCGCGACCGGCGCCTGGCGCTCGATGTCCACCCCGTCCTCGTCGTCGATCTCCTCGAGATGGACGCGGACGACCTCCTCCCGCGATGTGGGGACGTTCTTGCCAACGTGATCGGCCCGGATCGGCAGCTCGCGGTGGCCGCGGTCGACCAGCACCGCCAGGCGGATTGCCTGCGGCCGGCCGAAGTCGACCAGCGCGTCCATCGCCGCCCGGATGGTCCGGCCGGTGTATAGCACGTCGTCGACCAGGACGACGGTCTGGCCGTTGAGGTCGAACGGCAGGTCGGTGCCCTTGACGACGGGTTGCTGGGCGACGAGTGACAGGTCGTCGCGGTAGAAGGTGATGTCCAGGGCGCCGACCGGCAGGTCCACGCCCTCGTGGTCGCGGATGCTGGCCGCGATCCGGCGGGCCAGTGGAACGCCGCGCCGCTGGATGCCGATCAGGACGAGGCCGTCAGTGCCGGCCTGCTTCTCGACGATCTCGTGGGAGATGCGCGTCTTTGCGCGGCGAATCTCCTCCGCGGTCATGATCTGGCGGCCGGTCACGGGCGCGACATGCCGTGCGGCAGTGGCACGTGCATCCTCCTTCCCGGCATCTCTGTGCCGGTCCTTAAAGGTCGGGCACGAGTCTAGCGCAGCCCGGCTGAATGAACCGGCAATTGGCGGCCCTGAGGTGGTCCGATTGCTAGGCGCGACCGAGCACCGCAGCGAGCGCACTCGGATGTGCGTGAGCGAGGAGCGCAGGGAGCAACGCCGCAAGCGGGCCGCATCAGGGCCGCGCGGGTTCTCTGGCTAGTAAACCTTGACGGTCACCCTCGTCTCGCCCGCATACCACGGGCAGCCGCAGATTGCGAAGAAGTCGGGGCGGAAGAGATCGGCGACGCGATCGGTGCCGGCAACCGGTCCATAGTCGGTGACGACGCGCTCGATGCAACCGCCGCCGCCGCAGATCACGACGAGGGTGCCACGCGGCAGGCGGAGCGCGGTCGTGCCGTGATCGTAGAACGTGGCGACCCCGCTGAACGAGTAGCGCGGCGGCTTGGCGACCGACCCAACCGGTGCCTTCGGTGCGCTCATGTCGGGCCTGGCGGACGGCGCCGCGAGCTCGGCGCCTGGCTCGAGGAAGGTCGATTCGGCGCTCAGGAAGCCGGCCGAACGACGCGCAGGATCGAGCCCACCCACCCGGATTCCGGGCGCGGTGTCGGCTGGAGCGATGACGGTGTGGAAGGCCGCTGGATCGAGAACGGGCGCCGGTGACGGGGGCTTGGCGCCGGCGAGTCCCGGCAGCGCGACCAGCGCGAATGCGACGGTGAGCGCCGCGTACGCGCCCAATCTCCTGGGTCGCACGAGGAGGCCAGTCTACGCCAACTGGCAACACTCCGCCTCCGTGGAAGCCGCGCCTCGTGCCCGGCGCACCGTCAAACCCGCAGTCAGCGGACGATGACGACCTGCTGGTTGCTGCCCTGGGTCTCCACGGACCCGATCGCATCCTCGGTCCAGGCGACGACCGCGACCTTGGTTCCCTCGCCGTCCTCGCCGCCGGGCGTGGCCCACACGAGCCGTCCGTTGCCGATCGCGAAGCCGGGGAGTGCCAGCTCGATGATCGGCTCCGCACTCTCGACCAGCTGATCCGTCTCCGGATCGATGACGTGCAGTGTCAGCCGTCCGAGGCTGCGGTCCAGCGCATCCTCGAGCCAGACCGCGAGATGGGTGCCGGCCTCGTCCCAGCGGGCGTCCCAGTTGGTGAGTGGGCCGGCGGCCAGGACGGCGATCGGCTCCTCGAGCTGGGGCGGCGCTGGACTGCCGCTGCCGGTGACCGGCGGTGAGATAGGCGGCGTCGGCGTGGCCGTGGGAGTTGCGGTCGAGTCGACCGGCGCGCCGGAGGCATCGACCGGCGGGCTACCGGACGGCAGGGCCGGTGGCTCGGGGACCTCGGGCCAGCTGGCCAGGACCAGCGACCCCTCGGCGGGCTGCCACTCGTGGGTTGCCTCGTCGAGTCGAAGGGTGCCGTCATAGAAGACCACCAGCCGGCGCGTCGGATCCACGCTCGGCAGCCAGGCATCGATGCCCTCGAGGATCGTCTCCTGCCCGGTCGCGGGGTCGAGCAGGAACGCCTGCGGGCGGGCCGTCGGTGGAATGGTCGGCACCGCGCTCTCGCCGGGCGCCAGGCTGGGGGTCGGGGTCGGTGTTGGGGTCGCCTCGACGGAGGGGCTGGCACTCTCCCCGGGCTCCGGGCTGGGCGTCGCGTCATCAGATTCGACCACCGCACGGCTGGCGAGGATCCGGCCGTCCACCCAGCTCGAGAAGATCGACTGGTGGTCGTGGGTGATCGGCACGGCCGATTGCCAGCCCGGCTGCCAGACGAAGATGTCCGGCCCCTGCGAGCCATCGGCCGGGCGAGCCGAGAAGGCGAACCAGACCCCGTCGGACGAGTAGCTCGCCGCCTCGCCGACGATGACGACGTCGGTCGCGATGGCCACCGGGGCGTTCGGGTCGATGCTGCCGCTCGGCGTCGGGCTGCCGCTCCCCGTCGGGTTGCTCGGGTCAATGCTGCCCGTTGGCGAATCGGTTGGCGGCACCGACGGCGTCGCGGGTTCGGTCGACGGGAGCGAAGGAGTGGGCGTCGGCGGCGGCGGGGTCTGGCCGGCCGGCGTGGGAGCGGGGACGACGAGGACGTTGCCGCCGGTCTCACTCGTAGCCGAATTCGAACAGCACGAGCTCCGACTCCTCCGGTGACAGGATCACCGAATCGAGCTCCGTCTCCGGCAGCGTGACCGTCCGCGGATCGCCACCCTCGATCGGCGCGCAATCCGGCGCCTCGGTCGTGGCACAGACCTTGTCCACACGCGACGAGAAGATCTCCAGCTTGCCGTCGCCGGTGACGGCCCAGCGCACGTCCGCGGTCTCGGGCAGCGCGATCGGCGTCCTGCCCGGCTCCTCGGATCGGCGGGGCCCGTCGCTTACCGCCACCTGGGTGCCCGTCGGGACGATTGGCGTGTCGGGCATGCGAGAGGACAGGAGCGAGGCGCCGACCACGACCACCACGACCATGACCCCGGAGATCGCACCAAGCGGTACCGGTGACGGCCGAAGGCGGTGGAGCAGCGGTGGACGTCGCTTGCTTGCAGGGGCCCGGGCGGACGGACCGGCCGAGGCCTCGATCGCGGCGGCGGTGCGGGCCCACAGGTCTCGTGGCGGAACCGGTGGCGTCTCCCGCAAGGCCTGCAGCTCGAGGCGCTGGGCAAGGTAGACATCGGCGATCGTCCGGCAGGCGGCGCACTCGGCGAGGTGTCGGTCGAGCCACGCCGATTCCTCCGCGTCGAGCGGTTCGTCCATCCGGCGAGCGGCGTCGATGCGGGCTCGCTCGTGGGCCGAGGATCCCCGGTCCGGGCGGCGGCGGAAGGGCAGGCTCATCGGTCGCGCTCCACGGGGCGACGACCGGCCGCTTCGGCCAGCGCGTCGCGCTCCCGTTCGGCGGTGAGGGCCTGGCGGAGGCTCTCACGAGCGCGGGTCAGGAGGGCCCGGGCGGCGACGTGGCTGACACCCAGCGCCGCGGCCAGCTCCAGGCCGGTCAGGTCATGCAGCTCGGCGAGCAGCAGCGCGGCTCGCTGGCGCTCCGGGATCTTGGCCAAGGCGCGCTGGAGGTCGCCCGACAACCGGGCGTCCATGGCCAGGTGCTCGGCCGATGGCGCCGCCCCCCGCGATTCGCCGGTCCACGGCAGGAAGCGGACGATCTTGCGTCGGCGCAGTTCGTCGAGCGCGACCCGGTGGGCGATCTGGTACAGCCAGGCTCGCGCGTTCTCCGGCTTCTCCAGCGTGTCGTAGTTGCGGTAGGCCTTGACGAACGCGTCCTGGGTGAGGTCCGCCGCCAGCTCGCCATCGCGCAGCATGCGCAGCAGGTAGGCGTAGATCTCGCCGTGATGCTTGGCGAACAGGTCCTCGACGAACGCGCCGGCCGTCGAGCGGTCCCACGTGCCGCTCATGGCAGCACCGCGGACGCCCGACAGGACGCCGATTTCGCCGATTTCGCTGAGCATCGACCCTCCGGGGGGATGAGGGAGGAGTCCGTGCCGGACGGGTGGCGCGTACTCGTCGGCCCATTGACGGTGCTGCATGCCCGCGTGTGACGCCCCCCACCCCGCCGGCCCTGGCCGATCAGCCCGATGCTCCGCCGTCACGTTCGCCGGAGCGGCCCTGCAGCTCCTCGACGGCGTCCTCCGGGGAGACCGGATTGACCGGCAGACCCGTGCCCAGCTCCAGTCCGGCGATCTCGCGGAGCCGGGGGTGGATCTCCCAGTGCCAGTGATAGGTGGCGTCGACCTGCTCGCGCAGGGGAGCCGTATGCAAGACGAGGTTGTACGGCGGACCGTCGAGGGTGACCGCCAGCCGGCCGAGCACCTGTCGGAGCGCCTCCGCGGTGGCCGCGATGTCGCGGTCCGAGGCACGGCTGATATCCGCATCGTGGTGGCGGGGCACGATCCAGACCTCGAAGGAGGAGCGGGAGGCGTATGGCGCGAAGGCCACGCTGTCCGCGTCCTCCCACACCAGTCGCTCAGGCCGTCGGACCTCGTCGCGGACGAGGCGGCAATACGGGCACTCGGCCTCGCGGATCACGAACCGTGCCGCCCCGCCCAGCTCCTCGGCGATCCGATGCGGGATCTGCGGCAGGTCGTAAAGGTCGAGGCACAGGTGGTTCGTCCGCGCACCGGCCTGGGCACCCCAGTTCTGGACGACCTGGACGTAGTCGGTCTGGCCGTCCTGGCGAGCCTGGACGATCGCCTCGCGGGCCCCGGCGACGAGCTCCTCGATGATCGCGCTGCCAACGGCGTGGAGTGGGCGATGCTCGCCGGGCGGCGCGACGACGGTCCGCCAGCTGCCCGCGGCACGGGCCTCGGCGATCGCCACCTGGGCAACGCCGCGATCCAGCTCGCGGGCGTCCTCGTCGGTGCCGATCGTGTGGAAGGCGAAATCCTTGAGGACCCGAATCCGGACGCCGTCGCCGTCAGGGATGCGGCAGTTCTGGCAATCGCCGTCATCGTCGATAGACTCGGCGCGGCGGGCGAACCGGTCGCGGTGGAACTCGCGGTCGACGACCGTGGCCACCCACCAGCTGGTGATGGGGTCCTTCCGGAGCTCGAAGAGGCCGGCGGCCATGCGTCAGGCCACCGGTTGGAGGCGCGTGGCGAGGGCCGCGGCGAAGACGTCGGCGGCCCGCCTGACCTGGTCCGTTTGAGGGCGCTCGTCCGGGCGGCCCGCCTCGACGGCGATCGACGTCGACCGCGTCTCCGGGTCGCCGCAGGCGTCGATCAGGTCGAAGTCGCGCAGGTCAGGATCGACGTTGAGGGCGATGCCATGGTAGGTCACGCCACGCTCGACGCGGATCCCGAGGGCACCGATCTTGCGGGCGTTCGGGCCGTCGGGATCGCACCAGCAGCCGGGGTGGCCGTCGCGCCGCGCGGCGTCGACGCCAAATGCCGCGCAGGTATCGATCATCGCGGCTTCCAGGGCTCGGACGAGGGGCCGGAGGAGCAGCCCGCGCCGCTCGAGCTTGAGGATCGGATAGGCGACCAGCTGGCCTGGGCCGTGGTACGTCACCTCGCCGCCGCGCTCGACCCGGATGACCTCGATGCCGCGCCTGTCGAGCTCGTCTGGCGACGCCAGGACGTGCGTTTCGTCCGCGTGCCGGCCCAGCGTGAGGACGGCCGGATGCTCGAGCAGGAGCAGCTGGTCACCGATATCGTCATCTGCGCGCTTCGCGTGGAGCTCCTTCTGGAGTTCCCAGGCCTCGCGATACGGCACCCGACCCAACCATCGCGCGGTGAGGGCGCGGGCGACGGCCGGAGGCGGCTCTAGGAGCTGGGGCGTGGCCACGGCCGCACGATAGCAGGCCCCGGTTGACCGGCCATCGACCACGCCTCGACGAGCTGCCCTGCTGATCTAGAGTTGCAGGATGGCCGAGGATCGCTCCTACGTCGACGCGAACACCCGCGAGCGCGAGCGCATGCGCGCGCTGGTCGAAGGTCTTGACGATGACGCCCTCATGGCCCCCGTCAACGAGTACTGGACCGTCGCCGGCGTGCTGGGGCACATCGCCTACTGGGACATCCGCGTCCTGGTTCTCGCGGAAAAGATCGATCGCGGCGAACCGTGGGCGCTGGGCGACGCCGAGCCGGACGGCGACTGGCTCAATGACTCGACCCGTCCCTTGATCCACGCGATCCGGCCGAGGGACGCCGCAGAGCTTGCGCTCCGGATCGCCGAGCAGACGGACGCCCGCGTCGCGGAGCTGCCGCTCGAGCGGCTGTACCCGCAAGACCCCGACAGCCCAATCTACGCCGGGCGCGGCGAGCACCGCGGTGAGCATCTGGATGAGATCGAGGCAGCCCTGCTTAGGCGCACTTAAGCAGGCTCAACAATGGGGTTGGAGCGGGAGACGGGATTCGAACCCGCGACATCTTGCTTGGGAAGCAAGCACTCTGCCAGCTGAGTTACTCCCGCTCGGGAGGCCGCGATTCTAGCCGGTCGTCGCGGTACTCGACAATCCCGAGGCGGGCCGTACTACGGCCAATGCTATCCAGGCGACAGGACCGGGCGTTGGCTGCCAATTTGGCGCCATGGCAGGCCAATCTGGTATGGCCTGCCCAAGGATCAGCTCGGTTTCGGGGTTCGCTCGTCCGAAGCACGCGCCGCATAGCAATGCTGGTGCTAAGGCGCGACGCGTCGCGGCACGCTCGTGAGTCAGATCGGGCGGCGGCGGACCGCGATCAGCGTCAGGTCGTCGGCCTGCGGCGCCCCGGCGGTGAACCCGTCGACCGCGCCCATGATCGCGCCGGCGACGCGGATGGCATCCCCGTCGGCCGCCTCGAGCGCGGCGACGAGCCGGTCGTCGCCGAACAGCGCGCCATCGGGTGCGCGGGCCTCGGTAATGCCGTCGGTATAGAGCACCACCACCTCGCCGGGCTCAAGCCTCACCTCGTGCTCGTCGAACCCGGCATCGGCCACGGCGCCGAGCATGAACCCCTCCGAGCCGAGGAAGTCCACCGACCCGGCCACCGTTCGGCGGACCGGCCAGTCGTGCCCTGCGCTGGCGTAGCGCAGCACGCCACTGGCCGGCTCGAGCACGCCGTAGAACGCGGTCACAAGCAGCGCCGCCCGGCGGCACTCGCCCAGCATCTGTCGGTTGGCCTGGTCGAGGATCTCGCCCGCGCCGCGACCGGGACCGGACGAGCCCCGCAGCACCGCCCGGGTGTAGGCCATGATCAGCGCCGCCGGCACGCCTTTGCCGGCCACGTCGCCGACGATGAGCGCGAGCCGGCCGGATCCGTCGCCGGACGGCACGAAGTCGTAGAAATCGCCGCCCACCTGGCGCGCGGCGCGATAGACCGCGTGGATCTCCCAGCCGTCGACCTGCGGGTCGTCGGTCGGCAGCAGGTCGAGCTGAATCTGGCGCCCGACGGCCAGCTCGTCCTCCATCCGGAGCCGCTCCACCTCGCGCACGTGAAGGCCGGCGTTCTGGAGCGCAATCGCCAGCTGGGTCGCCACCGCCGCGACCAGCTTTTGGTCCCCTGCCGTGAACGCCGGGCGACCGGTTCCCCGCCCCAGGACGAGGACACCGGACACGGTCTGGTCCGTCCGAAGCGGCACCGCAAGCACCGATCCGAGGCCCGCGGCCTGGACCCCCGCCCCCGAGTCGGTGTCCGCCGAGCCCGACGACCGGACGCGCTCGACCAGCCCCGCGGCCGCGGGAAGCAGCCACCCGGCGGCCGAATCGTCGCCGGCGACGACCGCCGGCCCGTCCACCCCATCGACCACGACGGCCCCGGTGCCCGCACCCGCCACGCGACGACACTCGGCGAGGGCAATCTCGGCGATCGATGCGGGGTCGAGCGAGCCGGCGATCCGCTCGCCGACGTCGTACAGGACGTTGAGCTCGCGGTAGCGCTCCAGCGTCTCGGCGGCGAGGAAGCGGACGTTGAGTGCCTGTTCCGCGGCCATCGCCAGGGCCCGGGTCGTCAGCTCCACCACGCCGGCGGGCGCATCGGCCCCGACGACGAGCGTCCCCAGCTGCTGGCCGCCGGCCACGATCGGATGCTCCTCCGGCGCAGCCACCCGGCCATTGCCGGAACCGTCGTCCCGCCAGCCGCCGACGGTCCGGCCCGTGCCATCGACCACCCGAGCCCGCGAACCCGGGGCCGTGACTTCCAGGGCCGCCAGCAGGCCCTCGAGCGCCGCGCGCCCGAGCAGCCTATCGAGCGCCGGGGCTCCCGCCACGCTCCCCGCGCCTACAGCGAGGCGAGGGCCGCGGACCGATCCGGATGCACCTCGAACAGCCGCTTCATGCCCGTCCGCTCCAGGGTCCGGTCGACCTGCGGCTGGGGGTTGATGAGCCGGATATGCCCGCTGCTGCCGCCCTCGTTGACGTCGACCGAGAGGCCGTGGAAGGCGGACCAGCCCATCTCCGGGTCCGGTGGCTCGCGACCCGCGAGCAGCAGCGCCAGGCTGTGCAGCGCGACCAGCCCGGAGCTGCCCAGGTAGGTCACGTCGGTCAGGTCGATCAGCAGGTCGGTCGCACCACTGCCGTGGAGCGTCCGGCCGGCCTCGATCAGGTCGAGGTAGCTCGAAGCGTCGAGCTCGCCCGACACCCCGATGACCGCTACGCCGGGGCGGTCGTCCATGCGTTCGATCGTCAATTCCATGCCGTCATCGTGCCTCCTGCTCCACCGGCTTTCGCCGTCCTCCATCCCTCGGGATTCGCTTGATCAGCGTCAGTTCGTTGCCGCCGCTGGCCGGCGCCCGGTAGCGCACCTCGTCGGTCAGGTCCCGGGCCAGCTGGACGCCCATCCCGCCCAGCGGCCGGTGCTCCAGTGGCAGCCCCAGGTCCGGCGACGGCAGGGTCGTCGGATCGAACGGCGTGGCGTCGTCGATGAGACACACCGCCACCTCGCCGGCGTCGACCGTCACCCGGACCTCCAGCGTACCCGGCCGGCCATTGAAGCCGTGGACGATCGTATTGGTCGCCGATTCGTCGACGGCCTGGACGAGGTCCCAGACCGTCGCGTCCCGGGCCCCGGCGGCCTCAGCCGCGAGACGGACGAATCGACGGATCTCGGCAAGGTTCGCCAGATCCGCGGTGACCCGGAGCGTGCGCTCGGCGTCGGACATCGACTCCCCGGCATGGGTGGGCTGGGATGGGGATCGATTGTGGCGCAACGGCGACTTCGCCGTCGCCCGGCAACTGCCAACACCTGCCGCGGCATAGGCCGATTGGTACGTTCGGGTGATGTTGCGAGGGGACCGCGGACGCCGACACTGCCGGCAATGTTCTGCGTGGAGGAGCCGTGCATCGCCTCGGCCTGATCCCGAGCGACGCTGCCGCCGCCGACAGCGACGACGCACTACCCGCCCGCGGCAGGATCGCCCGCCTCCTGGATCATCGTCCGTTCGCCCGCACCAGCCGGGTGAACGTGCATCGAGAGGCAGGCGTCGAGGGGCCCGGGGAGAGCATCGGCTATCACCGGGTCATGCTGGCGATCCGGCTGGCCGGGGCGCCGCTGCTGCTGCTCGTGGCGCCCCTCGCTTCGGTCGTCGACGTGCCCATCCTGGCGGTCGCCGCCGGGATGATCCTGTCGGTCGCGGCGATCCAGGTCGTGGGCCTGCGGGGCAACCCTTCGGTCGAAGGCCTCCTGCGGCTGGCAATGGTCGGCGTCGTCGGTGATTCGATCGCCGCCTACCTGGTTGGCGAGGCGTTCCTGGCCAACGCCGACTGGGTGGGCTATCTCCCGTACCAGATCATGGCCCTCGAAGCGGCGGCGTTCCTCGGCCTCCGAGCGGCGCTCCTGTCGGTCATCGTCAGCCTGATCGTGCTCACCATCCAGCTCCTCGAGCGGCAGGCCCTCGGCTTCGGGATCGCCCCTGCCAGTGCCGTGACGATCGCCCTCGTCTTCGGCATCCAGGCCGCGTTCGCGGGCATCACCGCGGCCATCACCCGCCGGGTCCGCAGCGACCTGTCGACGCTCCTCCGGCTGTCGGCCCTGCTGGCCCACCAGGAATCGCCGACCCGGATCGTCCAGGCCCTCGACGCCCGGCTCCGGGAGATCCTGGGCGCCCGGGTCCGGTCCGTCGCCCTCCGCCGGCCGGATGGCGGGTACGACGTCCTGCGCTGGCGAAGCCCGGAGATCCGGACCATCAGCCCTGAGGCGGTGATCGGCGTGTCCCGCGCCATTCACCGCGATATCGAGCGGGACTTCAAGGAACGGCGAGCGGTCACGCTGATGGTCGAGGCCGGGTCGAAGGATCCCATCGTCGACGCCCTTGGCCTGCCCGAATGGGTCCGCTCGATCACGATGGTGCCGATCCACTCCGACGGCATCCAGACCGGGATCCTGCCCGTTCTCTGGGACTCGAGACGGGTGCCCACAGATGGCGAGCTGGACCTCCTCCATGGCCTTGCCGATCAGACCGGCCTCGCCTTTGCCCAGGCCCAGCTCCGGCGGGCGCGCGAGCTCGCCGCGACCGATTCGCTGACCGGCCTCGCCAACCACCGGGCGTTCCAGGACCTCCTCGCGGGTCACATTCGCGACGTCCGGACCCGGGGTGGCCGGCTGGCGATCCTGTTCTGCGACCTGGACCGCTTCAAGTCGGTCAACGACCGCCACGGCCACGCCGTCGGCGACCTGCTCCTCCATCGGATCGCCGAGGCGGTCCGAGCCACGGCCCGCAACGGCGACATCGTCGCTCGCTACGGTGGCGACGAGCTGGCCCTGATCCTGCCCGGCGCCGATCGCGACGCGGCGCTCGAGGTGGGCCGCCGGCTGCGCGACGAGGTCCGGGCCGTCGACCACGGGATGGACGTCGACCTGACCGTCGGGGTGGCCCTCTACCCGGATGACGCCGAGACCCAGGTCGACCTGCTGGCCCGGGCCGACGCGGCGATGTACGCGGGCAAGCGCCTGGGTGGCGGGCGGGTGGTCCACGGCGCGGAGATCGGCGCAGAAACCTAGGTCGCGAGCGTGATCGGGCCCGCCCCTGGGCGAGGTTCCAGGCAGCCGGGATCTAGCCTGCGTGGGTCATTGCCGGCGCAAGCGCGTCGAAGAGCTCCGTCCGATCGGTCACCGCATCCGCGCCGAGGCGAATCCGATCACCGCCGCCGGGCGGGTCGCCGAGGACGCCCCGCCAGCCGCCATCAGCCAGGCCTTCCAGCGTCCGCTGCGCCGCCGCCACGACCGAGCGGGCGTGCTCCAGCGCCAGGCCCTCCAATCGCCGCTCGCCGAGGGCCAGCCCCAGCTCGCCGGCAACGGTCGCCGCGGCGCGCCCGGCGAGGACGGCCGGCTTCATCGAACCCGGCGTCGGGCGGCGCAGGACGAGCGCCGCCGGTGCGCCCGGTGGCAGGACGCCGGCCAGGACGAACGGCCAGGCCGCGGTGGCCTGGGCCATGGCCACCGGCTCCTCGAAGCCCAGCGGATGATCCGGCAGCAGCGCCCGACGGATCGCGACCTCTGCGACGGCCCTCGCCGCCGGCCACGACTCGTCGGTCAGCCACGGCGGGAGCGCGCCGACGATCACGTGGTCGGCCGGCAACCCGTCGTCGCGCGCCAGGGCCACGCCCAGCAGCTGGAGGGCGAGGGCCCGCCCGGCGCGGGTCGCCGGATCCGAGGGCACCCCGGCGGCCAGGTCCGGGGCGACGACGAGTGGCCCCGCGCCGACGAGGAGCATCCCACCGGCCCGGCGGATCATCCGGTGGGCGAAGGCGTGGTCGGCCAGCGCCCGCTCCGGATGGACGCTGCCACTCACGATCTCGGCCATGACGTCGGCCTCGACCACGTCGACCCGCTCGAAGGCCGCGACGACCGCCTGTTCCGGTGCGGCCAGGGCGGGTGCCCCGGTCGCGAGACGGACGTAGGCCCGGCGGCCGGCCCCGGCCTCGTCGAGGGCCCGCCGAAGCTCGGACAGGCCGCGCTGGCTGCCGGTCGGGGCGACGACGTCGCCTGGCGCTTGCCGCTCGTTGGAGAAGCGCTCGGGATCGAGCGTCGGCCAGGCGGGCAGGTCCACGCCTGCGTCCGTCAGGCGAGATGCGAGCTCGCGACCGACGGGAACCTCGACGCGGATGAGATCGAACCCCTCGCCGACGCGGGCAACGGCCTCGTCGACGCCACCCACGATCGCCGCGTCGGCTACGGTCGTGGCGATCCATGGCCGCGGCGCGTCGCCGAGCAACCCCACTAGCTCCCGCCGGGCCGTCCGGTTGGCATCGATCCGGGCGATCGCGGTGGCGGCAAGGCGGCGCGCCTCTTCCTCGGCCACCGCCCGGCGGTCCAATTCCCGGAGCAGCTCCGCCTCGAGGGCCAGATCGACCGCGCCCGAGGCGACGTCGAGGGCGAGCTGCTGTGGCGTCGAGTCGTATTCGAGCAGGGCCATCGCGAACGGCAGCGTGATCCCCGCCCCAAGACGGGCCTGGTCATGCCCGATGAAGCGGTCGACGACCTCGCCGGCAAGTGGCCGTCCTGCGGTGTCGAGGTCCTGGACCCCGAACAGCCGCAGCATCGCCCGTTCCTGCCCGACGGTGGTCGAGCCGCGAGCCCGGGCACCCCACGCGCCGGCAATCCTGGTAGCCAGGTCGCTGAGGTGGTCGATCCGTCCCCAATCGTGGGCGGCTTTGGTCACGGGCACCTCGACGGTGGAACCAGGTGACGGCGGTGCCGCCGTCCGGTCCCGGCCCAGAGAGTACGACCTCAGGCGCCGCTGCGACTCGCGATCAGCTCCCGGATCCGGCCCGCGAACTCCGTCACGTCGAACGGCTTGCCCTCGAAGTCGTCGCAGCCGGCGGCGAGGGCCTCCTGGCGCACCTGGTCCTGGACCGACGCGGAGCAGGCCAGCAAGAGCGTCCGCGCAACGTCCTGATCGGCGTGGCGCCGGACGTTCCTCGCCACGTCGAAGCCGGAGATTCCCGGCAATCGCAGGTCGAGGACCACGAGCATCGGCCGGTGGGCGCCGATCAGCCGGAGCGCTTCCTCGCCGGTGGCCGCCTCGATGACGCGAAGGCCGTCCCGCTCGAGGAGGCGGCGCATGAGGCGGCGAGTGTCCGGCATGTCGTCCACGATCAGGACGAGGTCCCGGGTCACGCCGGCGATCCGCCCGCCCCTTCGATCGGCAGGGTCACCGTGAAGCGACTGCCCAGCCCAAGTGCCGACTCCAGCGTCAGGTCGCCGCCGTGCAGCCTGGCAAGCTCGCGGGCGATGGCCAGCCCGAGACCGGTTCCGGGGTACTCCGGCCCGGAGATGCGCTGGAACTTGTCGAAGACGCGCGACTGGTGCTCGGCGGCGATCCCGATGCCGGTGTCCTCGATCGTGATCCGGACCTGCCCGGGCTCTCCGATGGCGGTGACCCGCACGCTGCCGCCGGCCGGCGTGAACTTGACGGCGTTGCTGAGCAGGTTGAGGAGGATCTCGTGGAGTCGGGGCGCATCCGCGACGACGGTCGCCGGCAGGTCGCGATCCGAGTAGCGGAGGGACAGGCCCTTCTGTTCGGCAAGCGGCCGGAATTCCTCGACGGTCGAGACAACCAGCTCGCCGATCGCGATCGGGGCGACGTCGAGCGTGATCCGGCCGGCGTCGAGCCGGGCGACGCTGATCAGGTCGTCGATCAGGGCGAGCAGGCGTCGCCCGTTGTCGTCGATCGTCTTGACGTCGTCCAGCTGGTGGGTCGTCAGGGGCTGGTCCAGACCACGGCTCAGCAGGTCGGTGAAGCCGAGGATCGCGGTCAGCGGCGTCCGCAGCTCGTGGGACACGTTGGCCAGGAACTCGGTTTTCGCCTGGCTGGCGAGGCGGAGCTCGTCGACGGCCTGCTGCAGCTGGAGGGTCCGCTCGGCGACCGTCGATTCGAGGACGTCTGCCTGGCGGGCAAGCGCCGCTCCGGCCTCGGTCCGGCCGATGGCCGACGACGCGATCGAGGCGAGCCCCGAGAGGAGCTCGGCGCCGGTCTCCACGATGCTGGGATCGCCGTCGCGGGTGGCCACCGCGATCAGGCCCCAGACCCGGCCGTCGACTTTGATCGGCGCGCCCGCGATCGCCGTCAGCGACAGGGCGGACATCAGTTCCACCGGCAGGTCGTCAGGGTCGAACGGCCCGACGCGAACGTTGGCCCGGCCCTCCAGCCCGCCGCGGATCATGGCGTACCGGTCGGGCGTGGCGTCGATGGCCTCCAGATGCTCCCGGAAGCCGGGCGGCACGCCGTCGACCGCGGCGAACTCCAGCCGGCCGGTCGCGTCGTTCCAGCGGCCAACGAGCGAAAAGCTCGCGCCGGTGGTGCTCCGGATGGCCTTCGCGAGCGCCTCGGGGACCTCGTCCAGTGCGGTGACTGTGGCCATCCGCTGGCTGACGCCGAACAGGGCGCTGGTGACCCGCGTTTGCGCCTCCAGCTCCGCCGCGTTGGCGCGAAGGTCTTCACGAGCGAGCAGCAGCTCGAGGGCGAGGCCGACCTGACTGGCGAAGTTGTCCGCGGTGCCTCGGAGGTGCTCCGGGAAGGCGCGGTCGTCCTGGTACACGACACCGATCACCCCGCGGATCCCCGATCGACCGGCGACCGGAAGGCTGAAGCCCGACCGCGCGCCGAATTCCGACAACCGTGCCAGGCCCTCGGCCTGTCCGTCGTCAGGGACGTCCGACCAGAAGACATCGCCCCGGGCGATGCCGGCGGCAACCGGCGTCCCCGCCTCCACGAGATCGGCGACCATGCCGAGTTCCCGGCTGCTAAACCCGCTGCTGGCCAGCACGCGCCCGGCGCCGTCGTCGTCGACCACGATCAGGGCGGCCTTCCACGGCTGGAAGAGGGTCGCCGCGGTTGCCATCACGGCGGCCCCGAGCTCGTCAGGATTGGCCGCGGTCAGGAAGCGATTGGTGGCATCGAGCAGGGCGACCGCCTCGTGGCCCTCGACGTCGAGGTCAACGAGCGACGGCCAGCTCAGCGCACCACCGAGCCGCGCGTCTGCGCCCGGTCGCATCGATATGCGCCGGGGCGTGTCGTCGCCCGCCGCGGGTCGCGACGGCTGTCGGTCCCCCACTTTGCGTCCTCGATTGCGTCCCTGGACGCGAGCGACCGCTCGCCAGCGGAATTGTCCAACCAAGCCGAAATCCCTGCATCATCCGAATGGATGAGGTTCGGCTGGTGTGATGCTCCGGGTCAGTCCAGGGGCTGGTCGAGGATGCCTACCAGCCGGACACCCGCCAGGAACGCGCGGTAGGCGGTGACCGCGTCGGGAGCGCTGATCCGTACACCGCGGTCGCCGAACCGCTCCGTGCCGGGAATGATCGCCGCGTAGTCCGCTTCGCCGCCGTTGCGATACTCGACCTCGATCGTCACGGGCGGATCGATCAGCAGCGGCCGCAGGTCACCCGTCGCCGCGCGCTCGACTGCCCGCGCGGCCGCGGCACGGATGTCGTTGCCGGCGATCGAAGGGTGCACGGAAGCCGCAGCACGACGGCTGAGCGCCCGTTTCACGATCACGCGCTCGGCCCACGGTAACCAGTCCGCCGTTTCCTCTGCCAGTGCGTCGTCGCCGCTCACCAGGCCGACAGGAACGGCCCATTGGCCCAGGACGGCGGCATTGATCGCGCTTTCGCCGGCCAGCCGCCCGTCGAGGCTGGTCCGCACCGGCGCGCCCGAATAGGTGTGGGCGATGACCCCGCGTGGATGCCCGGCCCTCGTGTGGTAACCCACGAACAGGGCGACGTCGAACGCCTCGCCATCGCCCCCGCTCTGCGGCGCGGCGCCCTGGATCATCGACCACGGCTTCTGGCCCTGGATCAGGACCGCCCGGGGATCGAGGTCCTTCGGCGTCAGGTTGATCATGTAGCCGTGGCTGTCGTTGACGACGACGCCGGTCGCGCCGCCTTCGAAGGCACCCTCGATCGCGGCGTTGGCCTCGCCGACCATGAGCTCGACAGCGGCCGGGTAGCCACGTTCGCCACGGTTAGTGGGAAACGAGTGGCTGATCCCGGCCACGCCCTCCATGTCGACGCTCAGGTACACCCTCATCGAGGCTCCTCCCGGGGCCCAGTTCGTGCCGGCTCACCAAATCCTCGGATCGAGGGCCCGCGGGAGCTTGACCTCGGTCCACGGAGGACTCCGCGCCAGATCACGGATCCGTCGCCTTTGTTCGTGCTGGCTCACCAATCCAGATGTGGCCGTCGGCGAACTGTTCCGCTTTCCAGATCGGCGCCCGGGCCTTGGTTTCGTCGATTGCGTAGCGGGCCGCCTCGAACGCCGCGTCGCGATGGGCGGCGCAGGCGACGATGCACACGCTGACCTCGCCCAGCGGCACCTCACCCGTCCGGTGGACGATCGCCAGCCGCTCCACGCCGAACCGCACCGCGATCTCGTCGGCGATCGACTCGAGCACCCGGATGACCATCGACTCGTGGGCCTCGTACTCGAGCGAATCCACGGATCTACCCGCATGGCGGGCGGCCTCACCCTCCTGGCCCGGAGCGGGCGTGCCCGGCGTCTCGCGCGTCCGGCCGATGAAGCCCACGACCGCGCCGTCGCCGGGCGTCGCCAGTCGCGCAGACAGCGCAGCGACGATATCGTCGCCGAACGGTTCTTCGCGCAACTCCAGGATCCGGCGCGCTCCGGCGCCGCCGCTGACCGGCGGAATGATGGCCAGCTCGTCGCCGTCCTCGAGCCGATCGGCGGGATCGGCGTACTCCCCGTTTCGGGCAAACCGGACCGAGCCGCGGCCGGCCGCCAGCACGGGATGCCGCGCCACCAGGGCCCTCCAGGCGTCGTCGATCGACGAGCCTCGAGCAAGCTCCAGGTCGACCCGTCGGGCGCCCGCCTGCTCACGCTGGATCGCGAACAGCCGCACCTGCACGCCGATCGCGCTGGAGGCCGTCATGGGCGCAGTGTCGCCACGAGCAGCCCGTCACCGACGGGCAGGATCGAGGTCGTGAACCGAGGGTCGGCCAGCATGGCCCGGTCGAAGCCGCGGAGCGCTTCGGTGTTGGCGTCCCCGCTGCCGGCGGCGCTGACTCGCCCGCTCCAGAGCACGTTGTCGGCCACGACCAGGGCGCCCGGCGCGAGACGTGGCACGAGCGCGGTGACATAGGCCTCGTACTCGGGCTTGAGTGCGTCGATGAAGGCCAGGTCGAACGGCCCGGCGAGCGCGGGATCACCGGCCGCCAACGCGTCCAACGCCGGGGCGTTGACCACGGTGATCTGCTCGTCGGCGATCCCGGCCTCTCGCCACCAGGCTCGGGCGCGGTCCGTCCGCGAGCGGTCCGGGTCGATCGTCACGATCGTCCCGCCCGCCGGCTGGGCCAGCGCCATCCACAGCGTCGAGAAGCCGAAGGCCGTGCCCACCTCGACGATCCGGCGCCGGTCGGCCGCCAGCGTCATCAGGACCCGGCCGCTATCGCGCGAGACGATCGGGATCCGGTCCGGTTCGGCCGCCACCTCGATCGCCGCGAGCGCGGGATGGATCGTCGGTGAAGCAGCCTCGATCCAGTCGCGGTCGGTCGCCGTCGGGATCCATCCCGCGTCGTCCTTCATTTCGTCCTCCTCAAACCAGCAGGCCGGCGCCGAAATAGAGGCCGGCGGCCAGGATCGTTCCTGCCGCAACGGTGCCGACGTTGATGTACAGCAAGCCGGTCGCCAATTCCATCGACCGGCTGCGAGCCGTCTGGATCGCCGCCCACGACACGACCAGCGGGAACAGCAGGCCAACGATCAGGCGGAGCCAGACGAACAGCGCCCATTGCCCGGTCAGCACGGTGAACGGGGCGCCGCCTGCGGGACCGGCGCCGGTGGCGACCCAGACGACGAACAGCGTCACCTGGATGGCAATGATTGCCGTCAGCAGGCGGCAGAACAGCGTCAGCGGTCCCTCGGGCAACTTCGGCGTGACCAGGTACCAGTGCCCCAGGATCATCGCCGCGAACACCCCGCCGGTGGATGCGGCGAGGACGACCAGCTGGACGAGCAACGGGACGGCTCCCAGCGGCCCTCCGCCCCAGCCAAGCGCGCCGAAGACGAGAACCGTCCCACCGGCGACCAGGCCCAGGAGACCGGGCAGGGTGGCGTTGCGCCGCCGGAGGACGGCAACCACGAACGTCGTTCCGGCAAGGCAGAAGATGCAGAAGGCCGCCCGCCGGGCCACGGTCCAGCCCTCGTCGCCGGCAATAGGCGAGCCCTCGGTGAGCCTTGGGAGTGCCGTGTCAGCGGCAAGCGCCAGCAATCCCAGCAGGACCGCGCACGACCCGGTGAACGCCAGGAACCCGCGGGTCGCGTCGGTTCGGAGACGGCCCAGGACGACGGCCGCAAAGGCCCCCACCGCAAGGCCCGTCAGGACGGTCCAGTTGATGAACGCGAGGTTCTGGGCGATGCGCTCGGCGGGCACGCGCCCGAGTGTAGCGCCGGGCGGGCCCGGAGCCCCTGACCGACCGCGGCGCTACGATGGGCCGAGGAGGACGAATGCCCATGGGACTCGATCGCGGCACGACGTTTACCTGGTACGGCCACTCGTGCTACGAGGTCCGTACGCCGGGCGGCAAGACGATCATCCTCGACCCCTGGTTCGAGAACCCCAGCAGCCCGAAGCCCCCCGACCAGGTCGATCGCTGCGACGTCCTCATCGTCACCCATGGCCACTTCGACCACTTCGGCAACGCCCTCATGGTGGGCAGCCGGACCCGGCCGGTCTGGCCGGCGATGCACGAGCTCTCGCTGTGGCTGGCCCGCAACTACGCCCACAAGGACCTCGTGACCGGCATGAACAAGGGCGGCACGTTCGATGCCGGCGGCATCGGCGTCTCCTTCACCCACGCCGACCACTCCGCGGGCGACATCTACGGGATGGCGGAGGCCCCGATCTACCTGGGCGAGCCCGTCGGCGCGGTCGTCGAGGTCGAGAACGGCTTCCGGTTCTTCTTCGCCGGCGATACCGACGCATTCGGCGACATGCAGCTGATCCGGGAGCTGCACCGCCCCGAGCTCGCGTTCCTGCCGATCGGCGGGCATTTCACGATGGGCCCGAAAGGCGCCGCCATGGCCGCCGGGCTGCTGGGTGTCAAGCACGTCATCCCGATTCACTACGGGACGTTCCCGGTCCTCGCCGGCACCCCCGACGAACTTCGCCGCGAGCTGGCAGCGCGAGGGCTGGACGACGTCCAGGTGCACGCGCCCGAACCGGGCGGGACAGTCGACTAGGTGATCCCCGTCACCCGTCGCGATAGACGTAGATCAGCGGCGGTGTACCGGGAAAGGCCGCCAGCTCATCCTGCGGGCGCAGCTCGCAATTGGGGTAGCTGACCCGAAGCTGCGCGATCATGCAGGCCAGCAGGTCCTCCAGGCCCGAATCGAGACAACCAGCGGCGGCCTTCTTGATCGCCGTATCGAAGGCGGCGTCGTCACCTGGAACGGGACGGAAGCCGAGGACGGAGCCTGGGTCGGCCGGCGCCAGGAGGTCGTTCACCTGCGGTGCCTCAGGCGTGCCGGTCGTCGCCTAGGGCGTCGAGCTCGCCTCGGGCTTGGCCGGCTTCTCCTTGCACTGGCCGGGCGGGAAGCAATCGCCGAACTTGGCGGCGTGGCGATCCGCCTTCTCCTGCGACCAGCCGGGGTGACGCTCGCCAACCTGCTTCCAGCCACCGGCCCACGGCGGCTTGCCGGCGGCGCGGAGGGCCTCGCCGTTGACGGTGTCGACGCTGACGTCCGTCGAGCCTTCACGATGGCTGCCAACGACCGTCACGCTCTGGCCGACAAATTCCTTCAGCGGATTGTTGTCACCGTGGAACCATTTCGGCCCGGCCGACAGCTCCCACGTAGTGCCGCCACTGGTCAGGGTGAAGGTGGGGCGGCCCTTTTCGTCGGTTGTCTGGGCGACGGTGCCGCGGAGGGTCACGGCGACCTCCGGGCCCTTCTCCTTCTGCTTCTCCTGGCCGGGAGGCGCACTCGGCTGGGCGCCAAGGACCGGCAGCGCAACGACGATCGCCAGGACCGCGAGCGCGAGGAGCAGGAGAGCGGGTCGGCGTGCCATGGACGGACCCTACATCCCCGCGCGCCGTCTGAACCTGAGAAGGTGCTGAGAGTACGAACGACGTGTTGCGCTGACGCTCCGAGCGTCGTGCAATGACGTCATGCGCGAAACCACCGAGCTGCCGCCACACGTGCTGGTCATCGATGACGAACCCGGTATCGTCGACTTCGTCGAGCTCGGGCTGCGCCAGGAGGGCTTCCAGGTGACGTCGGCGTCGACCGGGACCGAGGGCCTCCGCCATGTCAGGGCCGATCCCCCGGACGTGGTGATCCTCGACGTCGGGCTGCCGGACGCCGACGGCTTCGAGTTGCTCACCGTGATCCGTGCCGAATTGGACGTCCCGGTGATCATGCTGACGGCCCGCGGGGAGCTCGAGGATCGCGTTCGCGGGCTGGAGCTGGGCGCCGACGACTACATTGCCAAGCCCTTCCACTTCGCGGAGCTCCTGGCCCGGGTCCGGGCGCACCTCCGACGCCGGACGCCCCGGGGCGAGGTGATTCGGCTCGGCGACCTGGCGCTCGACCCGAGGCGACACGCCGTGACCCGCGGCGATCGCAACCTCCAGCTGACGACGCGCGAGTACGAGCTCCTCGAGCTCCTGTTGCGTCACCATGACGAGGTCCTGTCCAAGGAGTCGATCCTCGAGCGGCTGTGGGGCTACGCCTTCGACGACAACCTCGTCGAGGTGTACGTGGGCTACCTGCGCCGAAAGCTCGGCGAACCACCGCTCATCCAGACGCTCCGTGGGGCCGGCTACGTTCTCCGGGAGCCCACCTCGTGAACCGGCTTCGGTCGCTCCGCTGGCGGCTGGCGCTCCTGTATGGCGGGATCGCGGCGATCATGCTGGTGGCCGTCCTGTCGGTGGTGAACGCGACGATCGAGGCGGCCCTCATCCGGAGCACGGTCGAGCGCCTCGAGATCGAGGCGGGCCTGGTCGTCGCGGACGCCGGTCCCGGCCGCCGGGCGCCGCGGGCCACGGACCTTGCAGCGGGCGATCTCGCCGCGATCCTGGGCGGCAACGGCACGGCGGTGGTCATCCTCGATGCGAACGGCGAGACGCTCGCCATCGACCAGAACGGGGCGAGCGAGGGCGTCCGGGACGCGCGCCTCGCCACGTCGGACTATGCGACCGTCATCGCCGGGGGTCAGTCGCTCGATGCGATCAGAGCCCTCGATGCCGGCGGACGAGCGCTGGTGGTCGCCGCCCCGATCCAGCTCCGGACCACCGGTCCCGGCAACGGCAACGGGAACGGCAATGGCAATGGCAACGGGAACGGCAACGGGAACGGCAACGGGAACGGCCAGGGTCGTGGGCTGGGCAACCAGAACCCGGGCGGGGAACCGGCGCCGGCGGCTGATGGGCCGGCGAATGCCGTTGCCCAGCTGTCAATCTCGCTGGACGGGATCGACGCGACGCTGGCGTCGCTGCGGCTCCAGCTGGGCCTGGCTGGCCTGGCCGTCTTCGGGGTGGCGGTCGTCGCTGCCTGGCTGCTTACCCGGCTGGGGCTCCGTCCACTGGACCGGGTTGCCGCGGCCGCCCACCGGATCGCCGCCGGTGACCTGGCGGCGAGGGCCGCCCTGCCCGACGGCAACGACGAGGTCGGCCAGCTTGGGCGGGCGTTCGATGGCATGGCCGAGCGCGTCGACGCCACGCTCCGCGCCCAGCGCCAGTTCGCCGCCGATGCATCCCACGAGCTGCGCTCCCCGCTGACCGTGCTCGGCGGCTACGTCGACATCCTGGCCCGGGGCGACCTCGACGCAGACACGCGCAGCCGGACGCAGGCCCAGATGCGCCGCGAGATCGATCGGCTCTCCCGCCTGTCGTCGGACTTGCTCCTGCTGACCCAGCTCGAGGCGGGCGGCGGGCGGCTGGCGCCCCGCGCGGTCGACCTCGGCGACCTCGTCGAGGACATCGGGGCGGCGGCGCGGGTGATCGGTCCCGACCGCGATGTCGAGATCGTCCGCGACGGGCCGTTGCCGATCGTCGCCGATCCGGACCGCCTCACGCAGGCGCTGATGAACCTCGTCGACAACGCGGTCCGGCACAGCCCACCCGGCGGCACCGTCCGGCTAACGGCCAGCCGGGTCAACGGCCAAGCGGTCGCCGAGGTCGCGAACCAGGGTGCCCGGATCCCGCCGGAGGACCTGGGGCGGGTTTTCGACCGGTTCTACCGCGCCACCGGCCAGCCGGCCAAGGATGGTACCCATGCCGGTCTCGGGCTCGCCATCGTCAAGGCGATCGTCGAAGCGTCGGGTGGATCGGTCCAAGCCGCCAGCGATGCCGACGGGACCCGGTTTTCCATCCTTCTCCCCGTCGGAGCGACCTAGTCCAGCCGAACGGCACTCACGATCGGAGGGATCGCCGCCGCACCGATCTGGATCTCGATTCGGCGACCGTCCAGCAGCTGGATCGACCGGAGGTCACCGGTGTAGGCCTGGCCGTCCACGAAGGCGAAGATCTGCTGCCCGTCGCCCACCGGGTAGGTGGCCACCGCGCCCGGCCCCAGCGGCTGAGCCCACACCTCGAAGAACTGCCCCAGGGTGAACTCACGCTGGATCGGGGCCTCGACATGGAGGAGGCCGCTCGCGTCGTGGGTGTGCAGCCAGTACAGGCAGACGCCCGGCCGGACGCCGATGTTCGCCGGAACGGGCACCTCGGTTCCGTCGACCCGAATCTTCAGCTGCGAGTGGACGTGATAGATGTTGTGCTCGCCGCGATCGCAGGTGATCCCCGAGATGGCGCTCGCGCCGGGCGTCGAGCTGGTCCCCTCGGACAGGACCGAGACGACGGCGAAGACCAGGATCGCGACGCCGGCAAGCGCTGCGATCACGATCGGAAGCAACCGGGTGGTGGCGGGATCGGCAGGCCGGCGCGCGGTGACTCGTCCTCCGGGGGCGCGCTGGGTACGTCGCCGCTTCGCCATGGCGCGCGGATGGTAGCCGGAATCGGTCTGCGCGTTCCGTTCGGAGGTTCGGGGCCCATTTGGCCGTTGCGTATGCGCACCTGCGATCACTTGTAATGGGGCTGAAAGGTTGGTTACGGCCATCTACGTAAGGAGGGGTGGGGTCCAAGTGCGGATGCATTGGTACGATGACGCCATTGATCGGACGCCACCGACGACCCATGTTGTCCCCCAGCAGCAAGGGCGCGATCCGGTCGTACCGTCCGTCGGGTCCCTTGTCGCCGCCAGCGTTCACTTCGTGCGCGCCTGGTGCCGATAAAGGCAAACCCGGGGTGACCCGGGGACGCAAAACCACGGGACTGGGAGTGTTCCAGTCAGCCGGGTTGCCGAAGCCGCGACCGCTGTCAGGGCAGTTCGCGTGGCCAAGCACCAGGAGGTCCGCGAGTTGTATCAGGCCAAGCGACTTCTTTCCCACACGACCAAGGCCCTGGCCGAGGCTGGGATCATTTCCCTCCTCGTCGTCGGGCTCATTGCCGGCACGGCGCTCGCCGGCAAGGGCGGCGGCAAGCCGCCGAGCGGCGGCAGCAGCAACCTCACGCTCGTCGTCCTCGACGCCGATGGTGTCGCCAACCACGGCGACGACGTGACCTTCACGTTCTCGACCAGCAACGCCTACCCGATCGTCAGCGTGACCTGCTCGCAGGGTGGCAGCGTGGTCTACGGTGACTCGCATCCGATGTACCAGCCCAACATCTGGGATGACCCGGGGGTCTTCACCCTGGCGTCGCTGGCCTGGACCGGTGGTGCCGCGGACTGCCGCGCCGATCTCAAGGGAAGCGCGCGCGGCAAGATCGTCACGCTCGGTTCGACCAGCTTCCAGGTCGGGGCCTGACCCCAGGTAGCGCCACCCACTCGACGCTCGAAACGGCCCCGGCATCCGCCGGGGCCGTTTCATGTTCCGAGGCGGTGAAGGCGGCGCCGGTGGAGTTGGGACCCGTGACGGGGAATGACCTGAGGTGCCGCGGCGGCGCCGAACGAGGGATTGGCCGGAGCCTCTGCTCGCGGTAGGGTTTCCAGTCTGGGCAGGAACGTCCCGAGCGATCCTCGCGATCGGGAGCGGACGGCTGGTCGACAAACGGCAAACCCGGGGTGACCCGGGGACGCAACGCCACGGGACTGGGCGAACGAAACGCCCAGTCAGCCGGGCTACCGAAACCAGGAGGTCCGGGTATGAACGTTCTCTGGGCGGCGGGCTCCAGCGTCCGGCACTCGGTCAAGGTGGTGGCGGAGGGGCTGCTGCTCGTTGCGATCCTGAGCGCCCTTGTTCTGGGTGGGGCACTCCTGGGAGGGTCGTCACCGCCGGGGGCGGATCCGGCGCTCGCGGCGCGCGGCGGGAATGGCAACGGCGGCTCGGCCCTGTGGATCGAAGCGTCGACGCTGCGGGACGAAGGCGCGCTCCATTTCGGCCAGGACGTGGCATTCGGCTACCGGTCCGACACCGCCCAATCGATCCAGCTGCAGTGCACCGTCGACGGCGGGCTGGTCTTCGCCGACGCCCGCATGCTGTTCGAGGGTGGCGCCGGGTATGGCGAGCCATTTGCCCTTGGGCCGTCGATCAGCTGGACGGACGGATCCGCGGACTGCACGGCGTCGTTGGGCCACCGGTCGCGGAATGGTCGCTACGTCGTCGAGGCGACGCTCGGTTTTGCGGTCGCTCCCTGACCTGACCCGCGATCGAGAACGAAGGGCCCCGGCGCGATGCGCCGGGGCCCTTCGACGTTGGATCCGCGAAAGGGATCCGTTGGTGATGACGAGCGAGGTCGACTCGCAGTGGTCGGAGCCCGTGGCCCCGGAGTCGCGGACTCATCCTCGCGGAGGTTCGTCGACGCGTCGCTGCCCCCGGCACACGTCTAGTGGTGTGCTCTGTGGGGCCGCTCGAGGAGCGGCCCCACAGAGCGAGGCATGTGCGCGTCTAGTCGGCCTGCACGGTGAAGGTGATCCGAGCCGGCGAGCCGGAGGCTTCGCGAGTCAGACCGTTGGTGATCGACTTGACCACGAGGTCCGCCTGGACGATCGCGCCGTCCGCGGCGTTGTACACGCAGGTGAGGGTGTAGGTCGGGCTGTCCGCGCCGGCCGCGATGGTGCCCGTCAGGGCAAGCGTGTTGCCGCCGGTGCAGGTGGCCCCGGTCACGACCAGTGACGAGTTCGTCAGGTTGGCAACCGCGGTCCCGTAGTTGTGCAGGGTCACGGTGAACACGGCGGTGCCGTGGACGACGCCGCTGGTCGGCGTGCCGACCGGGGCGTTGGTGTAGCCGAAGCCGGTGATCTTGAGGACCTCGCGGCTGTTCACGAAGGCCTCGCTGATCGTCACCTCCGTGTTGCCGGGCGTGAGCTCGACGGTCACGGTGTCGGGATCGGCCACGAAGCCGAGCGGGGCGATGGTTTCCTTGACGGTGTAGCGACCGAGCGACAGGCCCGAGATCAGGAACTTGCCGTTGGCAGGATCCTGGTCGACCGCGCCGTTATCGGCAACGGTCACGCACGCATCCGGAACGAGATCGACGAACGGTCCCGACGGAAGCGTGAACGTGTGGGTCTGGCAGACCTGGAAGGTCGCGCCGCCCTGGAGGGCGCCGGCATTGTCCACCTTGGTCCAGGCGATCGAGCCCGCCACGAAGTGCTTGACGGCGTCGCCGCTGTTCGGGGCGATCCCATCGGTCTGGCGTGAAACTGCCTCACCCTGGATGGTCAGGTTGACCGAGGCATGGCCGGTGACCGTGCCGGAGGTCGAGGACGTGAACGTCACCGTGCACTCGCCGCCGACCGTGCCGGGGCCGTCGCAGGTGTCGTCGATGAGGCTGATGGTGGCGCCCGCCGACGGGGTCAGCGTGACGGTCACGATCGTGCCGTCCGGCACGTCGACGAAGCCGGCGCCATTGCCGCTGTTCTGCTGGACGTTGACAGTAAACGTGTGCGGGTCACCAACGGTGTTGGTGGCCAGCGGCGGGTTGATCGTGATGAACGCGTCGACGAAGCGCTTGTCGGCGCCGTCGCTGCCGCCCGGGCCGGCGGTGCCGGCCGTGTCACGAACCACGGTCTGGCCGTCCAGCGAGAGCGACACCGACGCATTGCCGGTCACGAGTCCCGCGGTCGGCGACGTGAACGTCACCGTGCAGGTTCCGGCCGCGGTCGTTCCCGGGCTGGCGCACGTATTCGCTGACGTCTGGACCGTCGATCCATTCGCGTCCGTCAAGCTGACCGTGACTGCCGTTCCCGCGGCCGGAGCCACGAAGCCGACGCCGAGGCCCAGGTTCTGGGCGACGGTCACGGTGAACGTGTGGTTCTCGTTGATCTCGTTCACGTCATCCGGCGCAATGGCGATGCGCGCGTCGACGAAGCGCTTGACGGCGGGGCCCGAGTTGGGCGAGACGCCGTCGGTCGAGACGTTGAACGTCTCGGTGCCGATGGTGACCGTCGCCGACGCGTTGCCGGTGACGGTGCCGGCACTGTTGCTGGTGAAGGTCACCGTACAGTTGCCGCTGGCGTCGGTGCCGGTGGTCGCACAGTTGTCGACCTTGTTGGCGACGACGGCGCCATTGGCGGTCGTCAGGGTGACGGTCGGGAAGACGCCGGCCGCGGGTGACGGGGCACCGGCGACGGTCTTGCTGACGTTGACCGTGAAGGTGTGGCTCTCGCCGACCTCGTTGACGGCCGACGGGCTGATCGAGATCGAGGCACCGCACTGCTCGAAGCCGCCGAGGGCGAAGTCCTTGAGCTGGGCGGTGGTCGAGTGGCTCGACCGGGTGTTGGCCAGGAACGAGGCGAAGCAGCGATCGGCGCCGAACAGGGCCGTCACGTCGAGACCGGCCTCGAACAGCTCGAGCGGCCGGATGACGGTCGAGCCGCTCTTGTCGAGGAAGCCCCACGGCTGGGCCACGTTCTGGCGGTTGACGACCGCGCAGACGTTGTCGTTGACGCCGACCTTGGCGCAGTCGGCGGTCGTGCTGTCGAACACCAGGGCCAGCGGGCTCCTGCCGCCGACCCACTGGTAGACGGTGACCTGGCCGACCGGGTTCGAACCGCCCCAGTTGGCGAGGACCAGGACGTCGCCGACCCGGTGGGTGCCGGTGAACCGGCCGTTGGCGCCCAGGGCCACCCGGTTCTGGAAGAACCAGAAGCCGGTCTCGGCGCTGCCGTTGTTGTCGAACCGGTCGTCGCCGAAGTAGATGTGGGTGTGGTTGTCGGCCGGGTTGACGTAGGCCGCCGCGAAGGCGTGGGCGATGTCGTCCTTGTCGGGCACGACGTCGTTGGCGGTGGCGTACTGCCAGTCCGGGATGTCGCGCTCGTCCTTCGAGCCGCCGCCGGTGAAGTAGCTGTTCTCGACGTCGCCCACCGGGTCGGGGATGAACGTCGAGCCGAAGGCGACGTCGGTGTTGTTGAAGACGTCGGCCCAGTCGTCCGCCCCGCCGGCCGGGCTGTCGGCCACGTTGGCGTCGCCGCAGGGGGCGGTGACCGGGGTACAGATGGCCTGGCTGCTGTTGGTGTCGAGCTCGAACAGGCCGTCGCTGTGGACGGCCAGCGCCGTGCTGCCAACGAGCAAGGTGCCCGAGACCAGGACCAGCAGTGAAAGCGCCGCCATCCATCGACGGCCGCGCTGCTTGGGATACACCGCACGACTGATCACTGCGCTGCCCTCCCGCAGGTACAGATTTGAGTCAATTGCTTCCCCTTTCGAAATCGAGCCGCTCGGACGGCGGCGATCCATCGCTCTTCAGGCCGCTGGGTCCTGATCCGACTAGCCCTCAAATCGGCCCTCCTTCCCCCTGCCTCGGTCCCCGATCGTGCTCTGAGGTAGTGCCGGGGAGCGGCGGTGCCGCTCCCCGGTGCCAGGTCGCGTCTAGTCGGCCTGGATGGTGAACGTGATGCGGGCCGGCGAACCGGAGGCCTCGCGTTCGAGACCGTTGGTCGTCGACTTGACCACCAGGTCGGCCTGCACGACGTCGCCGTCGGCGCCGTCGTACTCGCAGACCAGGGTGTAGGTCGGGCTGTCTGCGCCGGCCGCGATCGTGCCGGTCAGGTTCAGGGTGTTGCCGCCGGTGCAGGTCGCACCGGACACGACCAACGAGGAGCTGGTGAGGTTGGCCGGGGCGGTGCCGTAGTTGTGGAGCGTCACGGTGAACGTGGCGATCCCGTTGACGACACCGCTGGTCGGCGTGCCGACCGGCGCGTTGGTGTACCCGAAGCCGGTGATCTTCAGGACTTCCCGGCTGTTGACGAAGGCCTGGCCGATGGTGACGTCCGTGTTGCCGGGCGAGAGCTCGACGGTCACGGTGTCGGGATCGGCCACGAAGCCCGGAGGCGCGATCGTCTCGCGGACCGTGTACCGACCGAGCGACAGACCGGAGAGCAGGAACTCGCCGTCGTCATCGTCCTGGTCGAGCGGGCCGTTGTCGGCGACGCTGACGCACTGGTCCGGGACCAGATCGACGAATGGGCCCGAGGGGAGGGTGAAGTCGTGGGTCTTGCAGACCTCGAACGTCGCCCCACCCTGGAGCTGGCCGGCGTTGTCGACCTTGCTCCAGCGGATCCCGCCGGCCACGAAGTGCTTGACCGCGTCACCGCTGTTGGGGGCGATGCCGTCGGTCTCACGATGGACCGCGAGGGTCGCCAGGGTCAGGTCGACCGAGGCGTGCCCCGTGACCGTACCCGTCGTTGACGAGCTGAACGTCACCGTGCACTCACCGCCGACGGTGCCGGGGCCATCGCAGGTGTCGTCGATGAGCCCGATCGTGGCGCCGGCCGATGGCGTCAGGGTGACCGTGACGATCGTGCCGTCGGGCACGTCGACGAAGCCGTTCCCGTCGCCACTGTCCTGCTGGACGTTGACGGTGAACGTATGCGGATCACCAACGGTGTTGGTGGCCTCCGGCGGGTTGATGGTGATGTACGCGTCGACGAAGGTCTTGACCGCGTCATCGGAGTTCGGGGCGACGCCGTCGGTCTCGCGATGGACGGCAAGGGCCGCCAGGGTGAGATCGATTGCCGCGTGGCCCGTCACGGTGCCGCCGGTGGCGGACGTGAACGAAACCGTACAGGTTCCAGCGGTGGCGCCCAGCGCGCAGCCGTCCACGACGCCGGTTGCCGCGGCGCCGTCGTCGTCGGTCAGCGTGACCGTGACGATCGTGCCGTCGGGCACGTTGACGAAGCCGTTGCCATCCCCGCTGTCCTGCTTCGCCGTCACCGTGAAGGTGTGCGGGTCGCCGGTCTCGTTGGTGGCGTCGGGCGTGATGGTGATCCAGGCGTCGACGAACGTCTTGACCGCGTCGTTGCTGTTGGGCGCGACGCCATCGGTCTCGCGGTGGACCGCCAGGCCGGCCAGGGTCAGGTCGACCGCGGCATGGCCCGTCACCGTTCCACCGGTGGCCGAGGTGAACGTCACCCAGCAGACGCCGGCGACGGTGCCGCCGAGCGCGCAGGAGTTGAGCGAAACGACACTGTCGGCGCCGAGGGCGTCGGTCAGCGTGACCGCGACGAGCGTGCCGTTCGGCACGTTGACGAGCCCGGCCCCATCGCCGCTGTCCTGCTGGACGGTGACGGTGAAGGTGTGCTCGTCACCAACCTCGTTGGTGGCGTCCGGATCGATCGTGATGGTCGCGTCGACAAACCTCTTGACCGCCGGTCCCGAGTTAAGGCCGTTGCCGTCGGTCTCGCGATGGACGGCCAGGCCCTGGAGGGTCAGGTCGACCGCCGCGGTGCCGGTGACGGTTCCGCCGGTGGCCGAGGTGAAGGTCACCGAGCACTGGCCGTTGACCGTACCGGTCGTTTCGCAGGTGTTCGAGGAGACGTTGCTGATCGCGCCAAGGGCGTCGGTCAGGGTGACGTCGACGATCGTGCCGTTGGGCACGTTGACGAGGCCGCTGCCGTTGGCGCTGTCCTGCTTCACGGTGACCGTGAAGGTGTGCGGATCGCCGGTCTCGTTGACGTCGTCGGGCGAGATGGTGATCCACGCGTCGACGAACTTCTTGACCGCGTCACCGCTGTTGGGCGCCGTGCCGTCGGTCTCGCGATGGACGGCCAGGCCCTGGAGGGTCAGGTCGACCTCGGCGTGACCGGTCACGACGCCGCCGGTGGGTGACGTGAACGTGATCGTGCACTGCCCGGCAACGGTGCCGGTCGCACAGGTGTTGGCCGACGGGCTGTTGGTTGCGCCGCCGGAGTTGGTCAGGCTGACGTCGACGATCGTGCCATCGGGCACGTTGACGAAGCCGGAGCCATTGGCGCCGTCCTGCTTCACGGTGACCGTGAAGGTGTGCGGATCGCCGGTCTCGTTGACGTCGTCGGGCGCGATCGTGATCCACGCGTCGACGAACTTCTTGACCGCGTCATTGGAGTTCTGGCCGCTTGCGTCGGTCTCGCGGTGGACCGCGTTGCCGAACAGCGTCAGGTCGATCGATGCATGCCCGCTGACGATGCCGCCGGTCTGCGAGGTAAACGTGACCGAGCACGTGCCATTGGTCGTGCTGGCACACGTGTTCGCCGAGATCTGGCTGACCGCTCCGGCCGAATCGGTGAGGTCGACATCGATCGCCGTCCCGTTCGGAACACTGACGAAGCCGGTGCCGTCGCCGCTGTTCTGCTTGGCGGTGATGGTGAACGTGTGCGAGTCGCCCGCCTCGTTGACGTCGTCGGGATCGATCTGGATCCAGGCGTCGACGAAGCGCTTGACGGCGGGGCCCGAGTTGGGCGAGACGCCGTCGGTCGAGACGTTGAACGTCTCGGTGCCGATGGTGACCGTCGCCGACGCGTTGCCGGTGACGGTGCCGGCACTGTTGCTGGTGAAGGTCACCGTACAGTTGCCGCTGGCGTCGGTGCCGGTGGTCGCACAGTTGTCGACCTTGTTGGCGACGACGGCGCCATTGGCGGTCGTCAGGGTGACGGTCGGGAAGACGCCGGCCGCGGGTGACGGGGCACCGGCGACGGTCTTGCTGACGTTGACCGTGAAGGTGTGGCTCTCGCCGACCTCGTTGACGGCCGACGGGCTGATCGAGATCGAGGCACCGCACTGCTCGAAGCCGCCGAGGGCGAAGTCCTTGAGCTGGGCGGTGGTCGAGTGGCTCGACCGGGTGTTGGCCAGGAACGAGGCGAAGCAGCGATCGGCGCCGAACAGGGCCGTCACGTCGAGACCGGCCTCGAACAGCTCGAGCGGCCGGATGACGGTCGAGCCGCTCTTGTCGAGGAAGCCCCACGGCTGGGCCACGTTCTGGCGGTTGACGACCGCGCAGACGTTGTCGTTGACGCCGACCTTGGCGCAGTCGGCGGTCGTGCTGTCGAACACCAGGGCCAGCGGGCTTCTGCCGCCGACCCACTGGTAGACGGTGACCTGGCCGACCGGGTTCGAACCGCCCCAGTTGGCGAGGACCAGGACGTCGCCGACCCGGTGGGTGCCGGTGAACCGGCCGTTGGCGCCCAGGGCCACCCGGTTCTGGAAGAACCAGAAGCCGGTCTCGGCGCTGCCGTTGTTGTCGAACCGGTCGTCGCCGAAGTAGATGTGGGTGTGGTTGTCGGCCGGGTTGACGTAGGCCGCCGCGAAGGCGTGGGCGATGTCGTCCTTGTCGGGCACGACGTCGTTGGCGGTGGCGTACTGCCAGTCCGGGATGTCGCGCTCGTCCTTCGAGCCGCCGCCGGTGAAGTAGCTGTTCTCGACGTCGCCCACCGGGTCGGGGATGAACGTCGAGCCGAAGGCGACGTCGGTGTTGTTGAAGACGTCGGCCCAGTCGTCCGCCCCGCCGGCCGGGCTGTCGGCCACGTTGGCGTCGCCGCAGGGGGCGGTGACCGGGGTACAGATGGCCTGGCTGCTGTTGGTGTCGAGCTCGAACAGGCCGTCGCTGTGGACGGCCAGCGCCGTGCTGCCGGTCAGAAGCAGGCTCGAGACGAGCGTCAACAATGACAACGCCGTGAGCCAACGCCGGCCTTGGCGCTTCGGATAGACAGTCCTGCTGATCACAGCGCAGCCCTCGCGGTACAGATGCGGGTCAAAGCCTTCTCCCTTTCCTGGGGATCGCTTTCGGGCGTCCCACCCCTCGTTCGGCCATCGACGGCCCGTGACGGTTGGGTTCGATGTCCTCGGAATCACGCGCGCTCGATCAGGTCGGTACCTCCATGACCCCCTGAAGGCCAGAGGCGGACGGACAAGACGTGAGCCCCCCGTGTTCAGGGCACGGGAGGCTCACGCCCGGTCTCGGGGACCGCAAATCCATGAACCGAGGCGCGCGCGCACACGCTGGGCAGGTGTGCTCTGTGGCGGTGGACGGCGTCGACCCAGGGGGCGACGGGGACCACGACACGTGACGGTGCCTCTCTTCCCCCGGCTGGAAGAGATTGTCTGGATCCGGTGTTCCCTCGCCGGATCCGTCCCTCAACTCAACGAGTCCGGGGCCCCCACCCCGCGCGCTCGTGAGTGCGTAATGTGACCAGTACTTTGGTACCGGTCAAGGGGTCGGAGGCGATTATTCTGTCGGAATTGCGACTTTGGACCGGCTGCGGTGCATTACGGCACCGGCGGCCGCCGGAAACGCGTGGTCAGACGCCCACAGCGGCCGGCGATGCCCGGGCGGCCTCGCTCAAGGATGACGGGCCGGGCCGTCGTCCTCCAGTGACCGCCGTGCGTCGGCGAGGTCGCGAGGGCGAGCGCAGGTTGGGGGCAAACGATCGGGAGCGCCGCGCCAACCGCCGAGACGTTGCGGTTAGGGCGCTGAGACCTCTTGCTCGATGTCCGAGGCGACACCGTCAAGCGCTGGAGAGTCTGCCGGAGCAGCCGCGGGGGTTGCGCCGGCCGTTTCCAGCGCATCTGTCGTGCCGGTGATCGCGTAGGCCACGAGCGCCGCGCGAACTTGCTGCTCCTGATCGCCGGTTGCCAACTGGAGCAGGTGTGCGACGTCCTGGCGAACCGTTGACGGGGCTGGCTCGCAGGTCGCGCGAAGAACCTTTGGGGTCGAGGTCTGCTCGGGGCGTTCCTCCACGTAGAAGAGCTCCTCATGCAGCTTTTCGCCGGCCCGGAGCCCGACGTATTCGACGGGCTGACTCTCCGGATCATGTCCGGCCAGACGCACCAGGTCACGGGCCAGGTCGACGATCCGAATCGGCTTTCCCATGTCAAGGACGAACAGGTCGCCCATCCGACCAAGCGATGCGGCGTCGAGGATCAGCCAAGCGGCTTCCGGGATCGTCATGAAGTAGCGGGTCATGTCGGCGTGGGTGATGGTGAGGGGCTCGCCATTCTCGAGCTGCGACTGGAAGATCGGCACCACGCTGCCCGTCGAACCGAGCACGTTGCCAAAACGGACCGAAACGTAGGGCCGGCCCGTCCGCAGCGCGGCGTCAGAGACGAGCATCTCCGCTACGCGCTTGCTGGCGCCCATCACGCTCGATGGGCGGACGGCCTTGTCAGTCGACACGAGGACGAATCGCTCAACGCCGAAGGCCTCGGCGGCCTGGAGCAGGACGAGCGTTCCACCGATGTTCACCTGGACAGCGTCCGAAGGGTGGTCTTCCATCATCGGAACGTGCTTGTACGCCGCGGCATGGAAGATGACGTCAGGCCGCTCGGTCTCGATCAGCCGGTACATCGCCCCGCGACTGGCCACGTTGGCAAGATGGACGAGGAGCTCGCCGCTGCCCAGGCCTCGCTCCAGCTTCTTCTCGAGCTCACGCTGGGTCAGGTACAGGGCACTTTCTGCGCGATCGACGAGGATCAGCCGCCGAGGCCCAACGGCAAGTACCTGGCGGGCAAGCTCTGATCCGATCGACCCGCCTGCGCCGGTGATGAGCACCGTGCGATCGCGGATGATGTCTTGAACGGGCGGCGCGTGGTCCGTTGCGATCGGCCGACGGAGAAGGTCCTCCACGCGGACGCGACGGACACGATAGGCGTCGACGGTGCCGTCGAGCAGGTCATCCATCGAGGGAATCGTCCGCACCTCGATGCCAAGCTCCATTGCCGCATCGACAACGCGCCGAATCGCAGCGCCCGATCCGCTTGGCATGGTGATGAGCAGCGTGCGGGCCCCAGTCTGAGCGACCGCCGCCTCGAGTGCTGCCACGCCGCCGAACACCGGCAGACCATCGACGAATGACCCGGCGAGCTCGTGGTCGTCGTCGAGAAAGCCGACCGGCACCACCCCAGCCGCCGGCTTTCGCCGAGCCGAGCGAGCCATGAGGACGCCGGTCTGGCCGGCACCATAGAGGAGCGTCCCACGTGGGTCCGTCGCGTCGATGGCGCGGGCGGGGGACGACCAGTCGGAGATCGCCCGGATCGAGAAGCGCACGCCACCCAGGACGGAGAGGCTGAGGAGAACCTCGGCCGGCCAGAAGGTCCGCGCTGGAGTCCAGTGGGCGATGTTGGTCGCCAGCTGGATGGCCGTGGCAATCAGGAATGCGACGAGCGACCCCGTGACACCGGCGAGCATGATGCGAACGAGATCGGACACGCTGGCAAATCGCCACGACCGAGTGTACAGACCAAAGCGGAAGTTGGTCGCCACATGCACTGCCGCCAGGACCGCGACGAAGGTGAGGTCGGACAGCGGCTGACGACCGACGATGATCAAGGCGAGCAGGGTCACGCCGAGTAGCCCGATGACGTCGATCACGACGAGGTGCCGCCCGCGCAGTCGGGCGACCACTGGCGCCAGCGCCCTGGCGGACGCGCTCAGATGGCGAGAGAAGACCGTGCCCCATCTGCCCCGGGAGACGAACGGAATCGAGTCGCCGGTTTCCGACCGGACCGCCTCACGAACAGCCAAAGCCCACCCCTGCAAACCTGCACGCTTCCCGCCAACGGGTACGAGTAGTCGCCTTCCCATGGCGGCCCGCATGGGCTGACTTCCCCTGTCGGAGAGCTAAGCGCGCGCTCGATGATGCGTCGGGACGGGCCCCCGCCCGACCTCCCGCTGCTTTAGTCCCCGGACCGGGACAGTAGTCTATAGGTACTGCCGTTGCCTAGGGCTTTTGGGTGTCCTCAACGCGGTCGTAATGCGAACGGGGTTGCGCGCTGGCACCACTGCGAGTCATGCGCTCAGCTCGGATCGCGGTGGAAGTCATTGCCCCGCCTGCCTGTCAACGGCAGCGGTGAGCTTCTCGACGACGTACGCCACGTCGTCATCGGACAGGCGAGGCGCGAACGGAAGTGCGAGCGTGGACGACGCAACACGTTCGGCGACGGGGAAATCACCCGGCCGGTACCCAAACTCCTCCCGGTACAACGGCTGGAGGTGCAGGGGCGAGAAGTAGGGTCGAGTAGCCACGCCGACGGAAGCGAGGTCGTCCATCAATTGGAGCCGGTCGATCCAGGACTCCAGCCGCACCACGTACACGAACCAATCAACGGCTTCGCCCGCCGCCGTCTGCGGGGTGCAAACCCAATCGCGGCCTCCGAGGGCCGCCTCGTAGGCAGCAGCGACGCGATCTCGGCCGGCTCGCAGTTCAGCGATGCGCTCGAGCTGGGCGACGCCGACCGCTGCGGACAGTTCGTCCAATCGATAATTGAACCCCAGTCGAACGTGGCGCAGCCAGGTCCCGCTGTCGTCCCGACCCTGGTTGCGAAGGCTGCGCAGCACGGCCGCCAAGTCAGCATCGTCAGTCACGACGACGCCGCCTTCGCCGGTCGTCACCTGCTTGTTGGGATAGAACGCGAAGACCGACGCCACCCCGAAGCTCCCGGCTGGACCCTCGGCAGCCACGGACCCCAGTGCCTCACAGGCGTCCTCGATGAGATGCCACTCTTGCCCACCGGCGATGCGGGACAGCTCACCAATTCGGCAGGGGCGGCCGAACACATGGACCGGCAGGATCCCTTTCGTTCTGGGTCCGGCCGCCTCAGCGACGATGTCAGGGTCGAGGCCCAGCGTCTCCTCCTCGATGTCGACGAAGCGCGGCCGGGCGCGCTCGTAAAGCAGACAATTGGCCGACGCGACGAAGCTGAACGGGGTCGTGATCACCTCATCGCCGTCGCCGATGCCCAGCGCCCGGATGACCATGTGCAGGCCCGCCGTTCCGCTGCTGCAGGCCACGCCGTGGCGTCTGCCGACCAGGTCCGCGGCGGCTTGCTCGAATGCACTGGCAAACGGTCCGAGGGCGAGGACGTTGCTGGACAGCACCTCTTCGACGAGCTCGCGCTCGCGGTCCCCTATCCAGGGTGCGGCCAGCGGGATGCGCCGAACTCCCTCGTCGGAGGTGGCCTCGGGCCCATCCTGGTCCGTCGACGGCAACGCCCGTTGCGGGCTCTGACTCACGCGATGTCCCCATTCGGGCTTTCTGCGCCAAGGCCCGCTCGAGCTGCAAGCCACCCCCGGCGCACGGGTTGCCGATCATAGACGATCGGAAACGGACGACGGCTCGCCGATCCGGTGCCGCCCGTCACCGCCTTGATGGCCCATGTCGGGGGTCTGGCCCTATAGTGTCGCGACGGCCATGCCGTGCGTGCGCGAAGGTTGTTCACGGCAGCCGATTGATAGGGACGTAGCGTGGAGCTTCGGCGTCAACTGGCGATCGCGCGATCGATGTTGCCATTCCTCGTGCTGAGCGCCGTGCTGGCGGGTGGAGCGACGTACGCGTTCTCGAGTAGCCAGACGCCCGTCTATGAGGCGCGCTCGATCCTGATCGTCGGCGAGCAGCTTTCGGGCAACCCGGACTACAACCAGCTCCTTGTCTCCCAGCGCTTGTCGTCGACGTACGCCACGGTCGCGAGTACCCGGCCCATCCTGGAGAAGGTCGTCGCCACCGTCGGGCTTTCCGAATCCGCCGATGCGTTGGCTCGGCGCGTGCAGGTCACCGCGACGGCGGACAGCGCGTTGCTGACCATCGTCGCCCGTGACGGCGATCCTGCCCGGGCGGCCGCCATCGCCAATGCTCTCGGTGACGAGCTCATCAAGGCTTCGCCCGCGATCCAGGGGCGACAGGCCGATCTGCTGCGCGCGATCGAGGCCGATCTCGCGGACCTGCGGGCCCAGATCACCGCCACCGGAACGGAGATCGCACGCCTGACGAGCCTCGACGAGCGGACACCCCAGGAAGACGCCCGGCTCGTCACCCTCGAGGAGCGATCAATCTCGCTCCGCTCGACGTTCGCGAGCCTCCTGTCACTCTCGATGAACAACGCCGCGAACCTCCTTTCGTTCGTCCAGCCGGCCATCCCGCCGGAGATCCCCTCCGCACCACGACCGCTTCTCACCGCGCTCCTGGCTGCAATCGCGGGACTCCTTGCCGCAGGGGCGATCGGATTTGCCCTGGCGTACCTCGATGACACGCTGAAGCACTCGGCTGATGTCCAGACGCTCATGGGACTGCCGACCCTCGCTGTCATTACGCGGGTGAAGGGTCGCGGCAAGGCGTCGCCGGAGGGCCCCGCGACCATTGTTACGCTTGGCGCTCCGCGCTCAACGGTGGCCGAGGCGTACCGCGCTCTGCGTACGAGTGTCGAGTTCGCGTCGATCGATACGCCCGTTCGAACGCTACTAGTAACGAGCCCGAGCCCCGGCGACGGCAAGACGGTGACCGCGGCCAATCTGGCGGTCGTGTTCGCGCAAAACGGCCGCAGTGTCCTGCTGATCGATGCGGACTTGCGCCAGCCGGGCATTCACGCAATCTTCAACGTCGCAAACGACCGAGGCCTCACCACGATGTTGCGCACCGGGGACGACGTCGATGCGGTGAGCCATCCGACCGTTCAGGAGAACCTGCGGATCCTGACAACCGGATCGCTTCCGCCCAACCCGGCCGAGCTGCTCGGTTCCCAGCGCATGCGATCCCTCGTCGCCCTCCTGGAGGCCAAGTACGAGTTGCTGATCGTTGACAGCCCGCCCGTCCAGAGCGTTACCGACGCGGTGGTGCTGAGCTCATTCCTCGACGCGACGCTCCTGGTGATCGGTGTCGGCCAGACTCGTCGCTCAGCCGTCCAGCAGGCACAGGAGGCGCTGGCTCGCGCGAATGCGAACGTCCTCGGCACGGTCCTCAACGGCGTCCCGTCGTCGGCCCGGGCCGAACGGATTGGCTACTACGGCGGTGGGCCTGCCGAGGTGACGCCGAGCGCCCGGGCCGGCTCGAGACCGAGCACCTGAGCGCGGTCGAACGAGCTGCTTCGGACCTTCGCGAACGCACGCCGATGTACCGCCATGATTGCCCGCCGGTTCAGCGCCGACATAACGAGGCAGCCCTGAACGACCGGCCCGAAGCTCGGTCGATGCCAGGGTGCCGCCCGATCGGAGGCTGGCTACGGTGACCAGCAGGTCCGGGGCGCCGGCGGTTGGGCGCCTGTCGCTGCCGATCGAAGCCAGGCAGGTGGGCCGGTTGGTGGCGCCGCACTACCGGACGATCGTTCCCGCGGCGATCCTCGGTGGTTCGATCGTCATCACCATGGCCGTCGACGCGAGTTCGATCACGCTCGTCGCTGCGCTGGCCGCCGCGGTGGTGGCCGTGCTGTCGCCCACGGTGGGACTTGCCACGCTGGCCTTCATGGCCCCGCTGAAGCCACCGCCGATGATCCCGGCTCCCGGGTTCCACGCCGTACTGCTCGGCGCGATCCTGCTCGGCTGCATCCTCCGGCTACCGATCGAGCGCCCTTCGCTGCGGATCAGCGCCCCGCTGGCGATCCTGTTCGGCTACGTCCTGTACGTGACCGCCCAGCAGCTGCCGGAGATGATGGCCGGCTACGCGAGCAAGGCGGACCACGATGTCGGCTTCCTGTATTTCCAGTTCATGACCGTGGTGGGCACCGTTGTGGCCGCCGGATACGTGCTGAAGGACCGGTCGCCATTCCCCGTGCTCGGGATGGCGCTCGCGGGCGCCACCCTGACGGCGGTGATCGCGATCGCAACCTTCAATGGGCCGGCGGTGGGCCCTCCGTTTGCAGGTCTCGTCGCGAGGTCCGAGAGCGCGGTTCGCGCACTCGGCCCCTTCGGGAACCCGAACTACCTGGGAACATTCGCCGCCTTCGCAGTGGTCCTGGCGATCGGGTTGGCGGCGAGCGGCAGATCCCGGGCCTGGCGAGGCGCCCTCGTGGCCACGGCGGTCGTCGGTGCCGTCGCGATCGCCCTCGCGCAGTCCCGAAGTGCCATCTTCGCCGTGTTCGCCGGGCTGGCGGCCATTGGCCTCGTGCGGAGCCGCGCACTCGGGCTAGGCATCATTGCCGCGGGCATGGCGGCGGCCGTGCTGCTCTATCCAGCCTTCATCGAGTGGCGCCTGGAGAACCTCCAGGTGTCACGCTATGCCAATCTGACCGCGAGCGACGATTTGCGGCTGGGCGGTGTACTGGCAGGGGTCCAGCTCTTCCTCTCCTCGCCCGTCCTCGGAATCGGGTTCGGTCACTACCTGCCGATGAGCACCCAGGTTCCGGGCGTCTCCGTACCCATCAACGCGCACAACTGGTACGTCAACGTCCTGGCCGAGCAAGGCATCGTCGGGGTGGTGCTATGGATCCTCCTCGCCGTCTCGCTGGTCGCGGCGTTGAAGCGCCGGCCGCCGGCGGCGAGGGCGGTTGGCCTTGCCATGCTGGCGACGATCGCCGTCGCGTGCCTGTTCCTCGAAGCGCCTACGTCATTCCAGACGTTCGCCCTGCCATCGATCGTGGTAGTGGCCTGCCTGGCGGGTAGGTGGGAGGCGGAAGAGGCGGTCGGCACGCTCGCCACTCCAGGGACGGTGAACCGCCGCCCGAGACCACCCAGGTTGGCGACCTGACATGTGCGGAATCGCCGGCACCGCGTCGCCGAACGGGCTCAGCGACACTGATCCCGTTCTTGTCGATCGCATGCTCCGCTCGATCGCCCACCGGGGGCCTGACGATCAGTACACCCTCCGCGACGACAAGGCGCTCCTGGGGTCGCGGCGCCTCGCGATCATCGACGTGGACGGTGGGCGTCAGCCGCTGACAGACGAATCGGGACGAATCATCGCGACCCAGAACGGCGAGATCTACAACTACGTCGAGCTTCAGCGGGACCTCGAGCAGCAGGGCCACACGTTCCGAACTCGAAGCGATACCGAGACGATCGTCCACCTCTACGAAGAGCACGGTGCAAGCTTCGTGCGGTACCTGCGAGGCATGTTTGCGATCGCCATCTGGGACGGGCGCGTCGGGCGACTGATCCTCGCCCGAGACCGGCTGGGAAAGAAGCCCCTCTACTGGAGACTGGCCGGCGATCGCCTGACCTATGGCTCGGAGCTGAAGGCGATCCTTGAAGATCCCGGGGTGGAGCGCAATATTGACCGCGAAGCGCTCGGGCTCTATCTGCAATACCAGTACGTGCCCGCGCCGCGGACGATCCTGCGCGGCGTCTCGAAGCTGCCACCGGCCTCCGTGCTGACATGGGATGGCGGCGACCCGATGATCGAGCGGTACTGGACGCCGGAGTACGCGCCCAAGACCGATCGCACACTGGGCGACGACGTGGCGGCGGGCCTGTCGCTGCTGCGCGAGGCGGTGCGGCTGCGACTTCGGAGCGACGTCCCGGTCGGGGTCTTCCTCAGTGGCGGCATGGACTCCAGCGTGGTGACGGCCCTCGCCGCCGAGGCGTCGTCGACGCCGATCCGAACGTTCAGCCTCGGGTTCGAAGAGCAGGGGTACGACGAGTTGCCCTACGCCCGGGCGATCGCCCAACGATATGGGACCGTCCATACCGAAGACGTCGTTCGCCTTGACGCGCTCTCGCTGCTGCCTGAACTGGCCGACCATTTCGATGAGCCACACGGCGATTCATCGGCGATCCCCACGTTCCGCGTCTCCCAGCTGGCCGCCCAGCAGGTGAAGGTGGTCCTCACCGGCGACGGCGGCGATGAGGCATTCGGCGGATATCCCCGGTACCTGCCAAATCGCATCCTCGATGCCATGGACGTGGTGCCTGGCCCCGCGGTCCGCGCCGCGGCTCGCGCCGCGCGGGTTGCCACATCGGTGTTCGGAAGCCGCGGGACCGTTCGCCGCAGGCTTGACCTGGCCGAAACGATGGCCGGTCTCGATCGAGATCAGCGCTACCTCCAGCGAATGACGTTCCTCGCTCAGGGCGTCCGCGAACGGCTCCTTGGCAATGGCGCAGGCCGGTTGTCGCCTGGATATCTCCTCGGCGTCCTTCGTGACGGGCCCGAGGATCCAATCGACCGCCTCCTCAGGGCGGATCTGCTGACCTACCTCCCGGAAGCGCTGCTCGTGAAGGTGGATCGTGCCTCGATGGCCAACTCGCTCGAGGCGCGATCGCCGCTGCTCGACCACCAACTGATCGAGTTCGCGGCGCGACTGCCTGTCGAGCGCAAGATTGCGGCTGGGCGGAGCAAGGTCCTGCTCCGTGAGATCGCGGCCCAGCTGATGCCCAAAGAGCATCTTGACCGGCCGAAGATGGGCTTCGGCGTTCCGATCGGCGACTGGTTCCAGGGATCGCTTGGCGACCGCTACCAGGAGCTCGTACTGGCTCCCGACAGCGCCACCAGGGACAGCCTGGATCCCTCGGTTGCGGCAAGCCTGCTGGAGCGGCATCGATCCCATGGCGGCCAGCAGGACGGCCTGTGGCTTCTGCTGATGTTCGAGCTGTGGGCCCGGAGGTGGCTTCGGCCGGCCGTGGCAACCGCCTGATGGCGCCCGCCGACGGCGGTCCCGCGCGGGGCGTGCCCAGGCGCCTGCGGGTCGCCTATCTCCCATCGCTCCTGCAGGCGGGTGGTGCTGAGAAGCAGATGCTCGCCTTGGCAGAGCGACTTCCGGCCGATCGCTTCGAGGTCGAGTTCATCGCCCTCTCCGGAGCCGGCGACTACGACGCGCGAGCTCGTGCGGCTGGGGCACGGATTCGCCCGCTGGGAAACCTTCCCCGGCCAGGTTCAGGCCTCCCCGAACGACTCGTGCGCCGCGCGATCAAGACGCTCCGCTACATCGCGATCGCCCGGCAGGCTCGCTATGACATCGTGGACGCCTGGCTCTACCCGGCGGACATCGTTGCGGCCCTGTTCCGCCCGGTTACGCGGACGCCGATCATCATCTCGGGGCGCCGAAATCTGGGCGAGCTCGGCGGACGGCTGGGCAGGGTCGATCGGATGGTCGGCGCGCTGGCGGGACGGATGATCGATGCCGTCGTCGCGAACTCGGCTGCGGTCGCGGCCGAGGTAGTCGCCCGCGAGCGGGTCGATGCCGCGAAGCTTCGGGTCATCCGCAATGGCGTTGAGCTGGTCGACCCGTTGGCTTCGGACGAGCGAGCGGGACTGCGGCGATCGCTCGGCGTGGCCGAAGACGAGGTATTGCTCGGCGCGGTGGCAAACTATCGCCCGGTCAAGCGCCTGGACTTGCTCATCGATGCATTCGCGGCGCTGGCCGCGGATCTGCCGAAGACTCGGTTGCTGCTGGTCGGCGAAGGCGATCTGCGGGCCGAGCTCGAAGGCCAGGTCACTGCCCTCGGCCTGGGTGATCGCGTGCGGCTGCACGGCGCCGATCTCGAACCCGCGAAACTGGTCAGCTGCATGGACCTCGTTGTCCAGGCATCGAGCAGCGAAGGGCTGCCGAACTCGCTGCTCGAGGGGGCGGCGGCGGGCCGGGCGATCGTCGCCACGGCCGCGGGGGGCACCGGAGAAATTGTCGTCGACGGCAGGACCGGCCTCCTGGTCCCGATCAACGATGTTGCGGCACTGGAGGCAGCCCTGCGTCGCGCCGTCGCCGATCCCGGGCTCCGACTCCGGCTTGGTTCGGCCGCGCGTGAGCACGTCGCCGCGACCTTCGGCATGGATCGCTACGTCGCCGAGTTCGTCAGCATGTACGAAGAGCTCGCGGACGCCAGGAAGCTCCTGGCGACGGCGACGGCGAACGCCTAGGCGTCTGGACGCCCGGGGTGCGGACCCAGCCGCGCCACGGCAACGATGTAGGGCGAGGTGAGCCGGTTCGGGGGCAGCCGAAGGCCGCGCCGTTCGAGCAGCCACGTCACCTTGCTTATCGCCGAGAACGTTCGCATCACGGCGCTTCGCAATCGAGCGTGGCGCCATTCGGCGATGTTGAGGACGGTCCAATTGGCGGACAGGAAGTAGCGACACCAGGCCACCCGCAGCCCCGCTCGCTCATGCGCACGCGCCAGCTGGCGGCGGTCGATCGGTTCATGGACATCGAACACCGGCCGGTTGATGAAGCGCTGGATGAGGCTCAGGAGCGAGCCACGAGCAAGGTTCGGAATCAGGGTGAGCATCAATCCGGTTGGTTTCAGGAAGCGTGCCAACGCGGCCTGCGCGGCCGCGGTGTCCGTGAAGTGCTCCACCAGGCCGAACGAAACCACGACGTCGAACCCACCGACCAGGTGCTCCGGCGGGGCAAACATGTCGCCCTCGACGATCTCGCCTTTCAGTCCCGCGCGGTCGAGAAGCCAGCGGGCCTGCTCGCATCCGCTGGCGGAGTAGTCGAGCCCCGAGACCTCGAACCCGTGCGCGGCGAAGTACGCCAGCCAGCGGGATCGGGCGCAACCGACCTCGAGGAGCCGCAACCCGCTGCGATCTGCGGGAAGCACTCGCTCGAACAGTTGATGGAACTGCCTGTTGACGTAATTGTTCAGGCTCAGGTCGTCCGGATCCACGGCGACCGGAAGTTCCTCGCGCTCCCACGCCGAGTCCCAGTACGCCTTGCCAGCGCGATCCACGCATGCTCCTCTCGGGCGTCGCGCGCCAGTCGACACGCAGGCCCAGTCTCGCATCAATCCGGCACGTGGGCCGGCAGGCGAGGCTCGTCGGACCTACGTGTCTGGCGATCCAGGGTTAGCCGCCGGCTCGTCGTGGGGGATCGGGCCTGGGAAGCGGCCGGTTCACGAAAACGTACTCATTGCATCCGTGGCCCGGCCCAACGGTCCGGAGGCGAACCAGGGTCAGGCCCCGGTCGTGATAGAAGTCGACGATCTCCTCCGGCCTGGCGACTTCAAAGGGATAGCCACCCACCCAGTCGACGAGGTCGTACCACGTCGCCATCCCCCGCCGGGGTCCGTTTTGACGGGCGAGCGGGTTCTTGAGACGCACGAGGCGGATCAGCGCGGAGCGCAGCCAGAAGAAGGCTCCGATGCCGGAAACGAGGGCCAGCCTGACCGGGGACGGGCCACGCTGATAAATCTGCTTGATTCGCCGCCAGCGCCGGCTGGCACCGCCTTGATCGTTGTAGATCGCGACCAGCAGCGTGCCGCCCGGCGCCACCGGCCGGATGGCGAATTCGAGCGCGCGCCACATGTCGCCGGTGTGGTGGAGGACCCCCCAGGAGTACACGACATCGAAGCGGCCCAGCGCGTCCAGGTAGCCCGGGTCGAGCGCTGATCCTGCCTCGATCGTCCAGGACGTGTCACCCGGCAGGTAGCGCTCCCTGAGTTCGGCGGTACACGCCACCGACTCAGGGTCATAGTCGAAGGAGTGGACCCGGGCACCGAGCCGTCTGGCCGCCAGGCTGAACAGGCCACTACCGGATCCGATGTCGAGAAACGCCGCGCCTTCCAGGGAGGAAGTGCCCAGACTCTGCTTGAGCGAGTCTTCGGCGGCCACGATCCGGGCCTCGTCCACGGTCGACAGAAAGTGCTTCCAATTCCGACCGAAGGCGAACCGTTTGCCGGTCTCCACTTGGCGGGCATGCGTTTCTTGCACGAGGCTCTTCCTTGTCTGCGCCTGCGGTTGGGTGGACTGCCCGGCCGGCCTCCCCAGGCCGGAGTCGAGTTCACCGCCGCTCAATCACCCGGCTCCCCCCGGTCGACCGGCTGCCACCGACCGCTCGGCCAGCATGTCGCGATACATCGCTTCATGCTGCGCGATGACACGGCTGACATCGTACCGCTGAACCATGCGCTCCCTGCCGCGGGCGCCCATCGACCGGCGCTCGACCGGATGCTCGATGAGCCAGTCCATGGCTGACGCCATGCCGGCGACGTCCCCGATCCGGACGATGAAGCCGGCGTCGTTCACGAGCTCCGCATTCCCGCGCGCCGATGTGGCGACGACCGGGACCTCCAGGGACAGTGCTTCCATGATCGAGCGGTTGAGACCCTCGCGTTTGCTGGTGGCGAGGAGGGCCGTCGTCGCCTCGACGATCGGCCGCACGTCAGCCGTGAAGCCCGCGAACCGGACGCGATCGCCGACGCCGATACGCGTGGCCAGGCCCTGGAGTGCGGACCGCCGGGGTCCATCACCGACCAGGACCAAATGAGCGCGCCTGTCCCGCAACGCGGCCAGCGCCAACACGGCGTCGGCTTGCCGCTTGTTGGCGTTCAATTCGCCGACGGTCACGAACATCGGAGCGTCGTAGGGCACGTTCAGGCCCGCCCGGACCGCCTCGGATCGCCCGGGTGAGCGGCTCGGGAGCCACTGCGACGTGGTGTCCAGGCCGATCCCCGGCATTCGAACAACGTGTTCAGCCGGGACGATCCGGTGTCGGACGGCCGCCGCCTCATCCTCGTCGTTGATGACCACCAGCCGGTCCGCCCAGCGGCCGGCCACCCGCTCGGCAAGCAGGAACGCTGCGTTCGTCAATGCTCGCCCATGTCGGTGGAAGTGAAAGCCATGGGCCGTGTAGACGACCATCGGCCGCTGCCGGGCAGGAAGTGACCGGATGGCGAGCCGGGTCGCCAGCGACGCGATCGGCGTGTGGACGTGGACGATGTCCGGCCTGCTGTCCCGGACGACCGTCCGGATCGCACGGGCGCCACGATAGGCGCCCGCGACATCGATGATCGAGCGCGAGAAGGCGAGCTCGTGGAGGTGGTCGAACGCTCCTGCCACTCCGGCGTCGTTCGAGACGCCGTTGGAGGCAGCCTCGACGCGCCAGCCGATCTCGCGGAAGTGCGCTGCGTATGGCAGCAGGAACGAGCGGATGGTGCTCGAGATGGTGGTCACGTACAGTAGCCCTGCCTCGGGGGGCATTTCGCGTGAACGGCGCGCGCTTCGTGTCACGACCTGGCCCCGTCAGGGTCCGGCCGGCCCGGCCTCAACAACAATCCTCGATCGCTACGTTTCTGCGGGAAGTCACACCATGCCTCTCATCACCAGTTCGATCAGTCCGTTCGTTTTCGGTCAGACGGATCCGGGCACGCCATGCCCGTTTGGCCAGCTGCGAGGATCCCGGTGAAGGCCGTCGTCACCGGCGGCGCGGGGTTCATCGGCCACCACCTGGTTGGCAGTTTGATCGAGCGCGGGGATGACGTCACCGTTATCGATGATTTCTCGACGGGGTCGTCACGACGCCTCGATCCGTTCCGCGACGCGATCGCGATCGTGGAGGGCACGATCCTCGACCAGGCGGCGCTCGATCAGGCCTTCGGCGGAGCCGAGGTCGTGTTTCACGAGGCGGCCATCCCGTCCGTCGCTCGGTCCCTTATCGCGCCGATGGCAACGAACTCCGTCAACGCGGGTGGAACGATCGAGGTCATGCTTGCGGCCGCACGAAACCACGTCCGGCGCGTGATTTTGGCCGGTTCATCTTCCGTCTATGGCATCCCGGCCGAGCTGCCGTGCCGCGAGAGCCTTCGGCCGGCCCCGCAATCACCCTACGGCGCGAGCAAGCTTGCAGCCGAGCACTATGTCCACACCCTCGGCGAGCTGCACGGCATCGAGACGGTCGTGCTGCGCTACTTCAACGTCTTCGGTCCGGGCCAGGACCCGGAGTCGGAGTACGCTGCCGTGGTGCCCAAGTTTGTGACTGCCGCGCTCCGGGGCACGTCCCCAACCATCTACGGCGACGGGCAGACGTCGCGAGACTTCACGTTCGTCGAGAACGTGGTCATGGCGAACCTCCTGGCGGCTGCTCCGAACCGGCCGTCAGGTCTTACCTGCAACGTCGCCTGCGGCACTCGCTATACGCTCCTCGACCTCCTCGACGCGATCGGCGACGCCGTCGGCGTCCGAGTCGACCCGCTGTTCGGCCCCGCTCGTGCGGGCGACATCCAGCACTCTCAGGCTGATATCTCGATCGCCCGTGAAGCCCTGGGCTACGGGGTTCGGGTGCCGTTCGCGGAGGGCATCGCCAGGACGGTTGCCTGGTATGCGCAAGGAGCCCCCCGGGGAGGACCGCCCGGCTCATCCGCCGCGGGGTGACGGGCACCCGGCGATCCCCGCTCTCGCTGTTGGCGGTTGGTCGATCTGCAGCGATCCTGACCGGCGGCACCGCGGTCGCCCAGGCGATCGGGTTCGTGCGCGAGTTCTTCCTGGCGGCCCAGATCGGCCTGTCCGGGGATTTGGATGCATTGCTAATCGCCCTCGTCCTGCCGGCGACGCTGGCAGGGGCGATGACGACCGGCACTACGCGGGCACTCGTCCCGGCGTATATCGAGGCCCGAGATGCGGTGGATGCTCGGCGACTCGCCGGTAACGTCCTGCTGTGGGCAGGCGCCGTCGGCGTCGTGATCTGGGTTGGTCTCGTCGCCCTGGCCGACATCGCCGTTGCCATCGCCGGCCCTGGCCTGAGCGGGCCCGACCGTGCGAGCGCCATCGGCTATCTCCATCTCCTTGCCCCGCTCGCGTTCGTGACCGCAATCTCGGCCATCCTCTACGCCGTGTGCCAGGCCGAAGAGCGGTTCCGGGCGATCACGGTCTCCACGATCGCAGGGCCCGCGGCCACGCTGGGCACGATGTGGGCGCTGTGGGGAACGATGGGTCTCCGCTCGCTCGCCGTCGGCAGTCTCGTCGGCCCGATCATCAGCCTCCTAATCCTGTTCGCCTCGACCGTCCGCGGGTCGGTGGTGCCGATCCCAATTCCCCGACGCGACCCTCGCATCGGTGCCCTGGTCCGGCACGCCGCGCCGATCACGCTGGGAACGGCGGTGCTGCAGCTCAACGTCATCGGCGACCGCGCCATCGCGTCATTGCTGGGTCCAGGCGCCGTCAGCGCGCTTCGGTACGCTGAAGTGCTCGTCCGAGCACCGATCGCGGCGATTGGTCCCGCGTGGGGCTCGGCGATCTACCCGGCCCTTGTGCGCTCGACTCTGGGAGGGGTTACGACGGGCCTCGCAGACGCCGTCGAGCGGACGCTGCGGTACCTCATCGCGGTCTTCGTGCCGATGGCCGCCTTGACGATTGCGATTGCGCCGCTGGCCGTCACGATCGCCTACGGGCGTGGCGCCTTCACCGCCGACGACCTGGTTCTGACGGCCTCCGCGGTGGCAGCCTTCGCACCGCTGCTCGTGATCATCATGATGCTGACCGTCCTGACCGGGGCGCACAACACCCGCAGGCGCGGCACGCTCCTGCTGGTCGGCGGCACGGTCAACGTTGGGCTCAACCTGTCCCTGGACCTGGTGCTTGGATCGTGGATCGGCGTCGCTGGCATCGCCCTCGCATCCTCCGTGTCGCAGGGCGTGGTGATGCTTTTCTTCCTCATTCGCCTCGCGCGCTCGGAGGACTCCTTTGGCCTACGGCCGGTGGCTCGAACGTTTGCCCTGTCACTGGTTGCCAGCGCGCCCGTCACGCTCATGGCGGCAGCGCTCGTCTGGAGCGGACTTGTGCCGCGCGACACGATCCAGGCCATCGTCGCCCTGAGCACGCTAGGGGTGCTGGGGCTGGCGGGCTACCTGTTCGTGGCGCTGCGCGCAGGAATGGAGGAACCTCGGGTGATTGCCCGCTTCGTTGGGCGGTTGGTCCGAAGAAGCAGCCGAGACGGGACGTCGTGACGTGATTTGCACGCTCGACTCGCTCAGCGAACCACCCGATAGACGTGGAAGCTCCGGGGCTCGTCGGATGCCCGCGTGACCGAGACGCGCTCCGCAAGCCCGGCGAGGAAGCTGAACGAGTGCTTGTAGCGATAAGACTCGGGGCCGTCGGGATCGACCGCATCGAGCACCAGGTACGTCGTCCGAGCCACGAGCGGCCCCAGGGTCGACTCGAGCTCCGCCGGGCTCAGGTTGTGGATCCAGTTGACCATGATCAGGACGTCTATCTGGTCTTGCCCGACGTCCGACGCGTCGCCATGAACGAAGGTGATTCGATTCCGGTGAAGGAAGCGAGCAGCACGCACGACCCCGGCGTCGATGTCGTACCCGTATCTCCGGGCCGCCTCGATATGCGCCAGGAGATCGCCGAGGCCCGCGCCTACTTCCACCACCGTTGACGGAGCCAGACCGTTCACGAGATCGACAACGGTCTCCTTGTACGGTCGACACGAATACGGAGCCTGGGCATGCCAGGCGTCGAACTGAAAGTGGCGCCTGAGAACTTCCAGCCAGGCTCGGTCGATGCGGCACCGGACCAGGCGGCGAATCCCGAAGCGTCGGGCTTTGGCGATCTTTGCCGAGAGAACCCGCAGCACGACCGCGTCGCTCAGGCGCTTCGGTCGAGCGATCGAGTGCCACGAATTGTCGTGGCCGGAAGTGGACTCACCGAGGGGATCCTAATCGACCTGCCTTCCTGCTCCTGATCCGCACCCGGCAACGAAAAGAGGCCCCCGGCGATCCGGGGGCCTCGTCGCTCTGGCGGACGTCCCGCTACGGGTACGTCACGCCTGTGCTGTTGGTGATGTAGGCCAGTGATCCGGACGTCAGGGGCTGGACGTTGCCGGTGACCTTGAGGCCGTCGATGTACGAGAAGACGAGCATGTAGCCCGGTCCCGCAACGTTCGACGTGTTGTCGCTGAAGACAAAGTTCTGGCGCCGGGCGACCTCGCTTCGGGCCGTGATGCCCCCGGCGGAATTGTTGGCATGGACGACCCGTCCACCCGTGACGCTGTTCCCGGTCACAGTGATGTTGCGAACGACGGCGCTCGCGGCGCCGCACGAGCTGAAGAAGTGCGAACGGTACAGCGTGGAGTGGCCGTACGTGCCGGCAGTGTTGTTGCGGAAGATCACATCGGTGGCACCCTGGCTTCCCAGGTCCGGCTCGATGTCCAGGACATCAAGTGACACCTTGTTGAAGGTATTCCGCTCCATCGTGATCCGATTGACCGCGATCAGGGCAATGCCCATCCGGCCGATGCTCTCGCACCGGTTGTCGTGAATCCAGACATCCGATGACCACAGGTCCGGGGCAACCGACTGGGTGACGTAGACACAGTCACCCCAGGTGTTCCGGATGGTGTTGTTGGCGATCTCGACGTGCTGGGCACCGAAGACGTTGATGCCCATCTGGTTCTCGCCGGATGACGCGCTGTAGAGGCCGGTCGAGTTGTTGCCGATGATGGTGAAATCGCGAATCGTGATGTACGTATCGCCTCCCCACAGCGCAATTGGGGTATCCGTGTGAGCGGAGGCTGAGCCATTGGCCCGCAGGGTGGCGCCGTTGCCGTCCAGCGTCAGGTGATGACGATTGGTGAGCTTGATGCCGTGATCGAGCCGGTAGACGCCGCCGGCCTTGAACACGATCGTCGAACCGTTCGGAACGGTCGCGATCCAGGCGTTCAGGGCAGCGCTCGCGTCGGACCCGCCGGTCGAGTCGATCGACGCCGGGACCGCGAGACCTGAAGACGGCGGTGGAGGCGTCGGTGTCGGAGTCGGAGTCGGTGTTGGAGTAGGCGTTGGGGTCGGAGTCGGGGAGGCGGTCGCGGTCGTGAACGTCCGGTCACCGCTCGTCGCCAGCACGCCGGAGGCGTCGCGCGATCGGACACGGTAGTGGTACGTGGTCCCCGGCGCCAGGCCAGAAAGCTGCTGTCGGTGGGTGGTGAGCAGGGACACCTCCGCCACGCTCGTCGAGCCGTAGGCGGTCGTGGTGCCGTAGTCGACCTGCCCGGTCGCCGGGGCGCTGACCGTCCAGCTGACGACCGCGCTCGTCTGGTTGATGCTGCTGACGCCCAACCCGCTGATCGTCGGCCCAGGTGCGGGCGTTGGCGTGGGGGTCGGGGTCGGGGTCGGGTCCGCGCTCGGGGTCGTGAACGTCCGGTCACCGCTGATGGCGAGGGTGCCGCCGGCGTCGCGAGATCGGACTCGATAATGGTAGGTGGTCGCCGGGGCAAGGCCGGAGATCTGCTGGCGGTGCGCCGTGAGGTTCAGGGACAGTTCCGCCACGCTGGTCATTCCGTAGTCGGTGGTGGTGCCGTAGTCGACCTGGCCGGTCGCGGGGGCGCTGACGGTCCAGCTGACGACCGCGCTCGTCTGGTTGATGCTGCTGACGCCCACGCCGCTGATCGTCAACGTGGGGGCCGGCGGCGGCGTGGTCGTCGGGGTTGGGGTTGGCGCAGGAGTGGGCGCGGGATTCGGGGTTCGGCTGACGGTCACCTGGGCCGTCATCAGGGCAACCTTCGACGACGTGCGCATGAATGCAACCACGTGTGGGCCGTCGGCGGCCGATGCGGGAATGGTGATCGAGACCCGGAAGTTGCCGCTCCGATCGACCTTGAGGCTCGGCATTCCGTCCCGTTTCCCATCCCAGGTCAGATGGGCACGCGCGTTGGCAGGGGCCGAGGACCCGGTGGCGACGACCGTCGCGTTCGGCGCGGCCACGGATGGCGCGACGGACATCGACGGCCCGGCACCCAGCGCCGGCAAGAGGGCGACCAGCATCGCCGGAATAATCACCAGCATGGACAGGGTCGGCAACCAGAGCTTCAGCCAGGCCATGCCTCGACTGATCTTGGGGCCTTGGGGTGTTCGGTGGTCGACCCACTCGCTGCGCGGCGCAATCCGGATATTTCGCACGACGTCGTTCTCCTGCCTGCGTGGCGGGAACCAAACTGTCGTCGCGAGGGGTACGGGGCACCCTACGAACGGACTTCGGTAGCCTGGCGATCTGGCCCTGGGGGACCAGACCCGTGGCTTTGCGACCCCGCCTCGCGACGGGTGTGCCAGTTCGGTTCGTCCATCTAGCTGTCGATCCAGACCTGTCGGATCGTAGCGAGCACAGAATGGCGGGGGCTTATCCGGAGCGCTACGGCTCATTCGTCACGACGCCGCAAGGTACTGGCGACCGTGCGCACAGCCACTGCGAGTGGGTTCGGTGGAGTGCGGTGTAGTCGCTGCAGGTGAGGCAGCCGTAGGCCGGTGCAGCCACGCACCACGTAAGTGTCGTGGATTGCGGGCGAGAACGTCAGGCGGTCGTCGCGCTACCGGGCCTCGGGGTCCTCGAGCTGAAGGATCATGAGACGCTCGCCTCGCTCCTCGCCCTGATCGACATAGCCGAACGATTCATACAGTCGGCGGGCCACGGTGTTGTCGGGATGGACGCGGAGGCGGACTCGATCGGCGCCTCGCGCTCGGGCCTCGTCGTGCAGGCGTTCCATCATCAGCCGGCCATAGCCACGCCCTTTCGCCGACGTCCGGACGGCGATTCCCAACGACGGCGTCGTATACCCCTCGTCCCAGCCACGCAACATCCCGTACGCCACCGGCAATTGGTCGGCGACGAGCAGCGCATAGACGTCGCGACCGGAACGGTTGGCGAGCCTGGTGGCCTCATCCGGGGTCAGGGGATGCGGACCGAAGAAGGGGGAATCGAGTTCGGCGAAGATGTCGGCCAGCTTCCCGGCATCCCCGGGGCCGACGATCCTGAACTCCACCCTGGCGAACGCAGCCGACCCTCCCTCAGGGGTCGCGGCCACGGTCTGGCTCGGAACCGGTGAAGACGTAGTCCAACGACGCGCCCGGGGCGACACCCTTGCCTCGCAGGACCTGCTTCACGGTGGACAGCAGGATCCTGAAATCCAGGGCCAGCGACCAGTGGTCGACATACCAGACGTCCAGGGCGAATCGCTCAGGCCAGCTCAATAGATGGCGTCCGCTGATCTGGGCCATGCCGGTCAGGCCTGGCCGGACCTCGTGACGCCGTGCCTGTTCCGCGCTGTACCGACTCTGGTACTCCATGAGCAGTGGTCGCGGACCGACCAAACTCATTTCACCCTTGAGGATGTTCCAGAACTCCGGGAGTTCGTCGATGCTGGTACGGCGCAGGAAGGCACCGAACCGGGTAACCAGGTGGGCGCTGGCGGTGCGAGGGCCATCGCCGCCGCCAGGGACACGCATCGTTCGAAACTTGACCAGCACGAATGGTCGACCGTGGCGACCCGGCCGCACCTGCCGGAACAGGATCGGTCGGCCCAGGGTCAGCCACGTTCCAAGCGCCGCGGCGACTATCAGCGGCGACAGCAGCAGGAGGGCGAGTGCCGCGCCCACGACGTCGGTCAATCGCTTGACGCGTCGCATCAGGGTCATCGGAGCACGATCTTCCGGCAGCGAAATGCTTCAGCATGCCCACTCGAGGAGCGGCACTCGACCCCCCGCAGGCGAGCCAGGCCACTGAAGGTCGCCTCGGTGAACCACGGCCGGCCCGCCTGGGACGGGAAGTGCTCGCGCAGCAGCCGAAGCTTCTCCTCCATCGCCCACTCCGGGACCTCGACGTAGGTGTTCGGCGGGCTCAGTTCCCCGTCGAACTTGGGGACTTCGTACTCGAGGATCAAGTGGTCCCGGAAGGTCTGCCACGTCAGCTCACCCACCAGCCGATGATCCTGGTGCCGGTCGTCACGATCGTGGGTCAGGATTAGATCCGGGGACGTCGACCCCTTGACCTCCTCGAACAGGTCCTTGATCGCCTCGCCCTGGTACGGAAGATAGCCGTCGCGAAACGGCAGGACACGAACGGTGACATCGGGCACACCGGTCAGCAACGCGGCGGCGGACTGGCGGGCCTCGGCTTCGCGTTCGGGAGTGCTGCTGAACACGATCCACGTCGCTCGCGAGGTTCGTCCTTCTCGGACCCACTTCATGACCGACGCGCCACTGCCGATCTCGATGTCGTCGGGGTGGGCGCCGATCAGGAGCAACTCGAGCGGGCCGTCGTCAGCCCACGGACTCAGCCGTCGCACGAGCGGCCCGCCACGGTCACGTCGGGTTCTCGGGCGTCCGCCATTTCGCCCATGGCGGCTGACCCGACTCGTACAGCCCTTCGAGCAGCTGCATGTCCTTGAGCGTGTCCATGGGCGCCCAGAAGCCGTCGTATCGGTACGTGATCAGCTCGCCTGCAGCGATCAGTCGATCGAACGGTTGCTCGACGAGCTCGTCGCCGGGCTCCATGGAGTCGAACACGGACGGGCGCAGGATGAAGTGACCGCCGTTGATCCAGATGTCCGAGTCAGTCACATGGCGGACGCCCGATACCCGTCCGTCCGGCTCGCTCTTGACGACGTGGAACGTGTAATTCGGCCGGACCGAGAGGAATGCTGCCTTCGCCCCGCGTCCGCGGAAGTCGGCGACCAGCTCGTCCATAGGTGCATCGGTGAGGACGTCGGCATAGTTGGCGAGAAACACTTCCTCGTTCTCGAGTTCCCGTCGCACGGCGCGCAGGCGCTCCCCAATCGACGTCTGCAGTCCAGTGTCGACGAAGGTGATGCGCCAGTCCTGGATGTCGGTCCGAAGCAGCTCGACCGAGCGGCCGCCGTCGGACAGGACGAAGTCGTTCGATAGCGCCTCGTTGTAGCGCAGGAAGTACTCCTTGATGACGTCCGCCTTGTAGCCGAGGCACAGCAGGAAGTCGTTGAACCCGAAATGCGCGTAGTAGCGCATCACGTGCCACAGCACGGGCCGCGGACCAATCGGCATCATCGGCTTGGGCAACGCCTCGGCGTAGTCGCGCAGGCGCAGGCCCTGGCCGCCGCAGAAGAGGACGACCTTCATCGAGGTGGAAGGGCCGGCTGGACGCCAGCGAGATCCACCTGGGCGACCGGATCGAACAGCTGCGGCCCCGGGATGGCTACGAACAGCCGACCGCCCCAGGCCGCGATGCCAGATAGCTGCTCAGCGATCTCGGCGCGCAGATTCCATGGCAGGATCCAGACCACATCCGGGCGGACCTCCTCGATCCGGTCCGGGTGATGGATGGGAATGCGCATCCCAGGCGTGAACCGACCGTGCTTGTACGGATTTCGATCGACGGTGAAGGGCAGCAGGTCCGGCCCGATCCCGCAGTAGTTGAGCAGGGTGTTCGCCTTGCCCGGAGCCCCGTAGCCCGCGATCGTCTTGCCCTGTCGATGGAGGTCGACGAGGACGTCGAGGATCGACCGCTTCAGGCTCGCGACGCGCTCCCCGAAGGACGTATACGTCGCTACGTGGTCGAGCCGAGCTTGCCGCTCGACGGCGAGGACGGCGGCGACGCGCTCGTTCGGCGCTGCCGAACCGGCGTGGCGAGCATGGACCCGCAGGGAGCCGCCGTGGGTAGAAAGCTCTTCGACATCGACCACGGCCAGGCCATGACGGTCGAGGATCCGGATGAGGGTGCCCAGCGAGAAGTACGAGAAATGCTCGTGGTAGATGGTGTCGAACTGGTTCTCGGCGAGGAGTCGCAGGAGATGCGGGACCTCGATCGTGAGCAGGCCATCGGCATCGAGGAGCTCGGCAAGACCGGCGACGAAGTCGTTGATGTCGGGGATCTGCGCCAGGGTGTTGTTGCAGGCGATCAGCGCGGCCCGCCTGCCTGCGGCGCGCAACTCCCGGCCGAGATCGTTACCGAAGAACCGCGAGAGCGTGGGTACGCCGGCCGCCTCCGCGGCGCGAGCAACGTTCTGCGCTGGCTCGATCCCGAGCACGGGAACGCCGGCGGCGACGAAGTTTCGGAGCAGGTAGCCGTCGTTGCTGCCGACCTCGGCGACCAGGGTGCCGGGACCGAGGTTCAGGGTCCGCACCATGTCGTCGGCATAGCGCCGGGCATGTTCCAGCCAACTCGCGGAGAATGACGAGAAGTAGGCGTACTCGGTGAAGATGGATTCAGGCGAGACGTAGGCCGGGAGTTGGACCAGGAAGCAGCGATCGCAGACCAGGACTCGGAGCGGGTAGAACATCTCGCCGGCGTCGAGCTGGTCCGGGCGCAGGAAACTCTCGCACAGCGGACTAACCCCGAGGTCCACCATGACGTCGCCCAAGGTGGCGCCACAGAATTGACAGGTGCGGCTCATGCTCCCCTCGAATAGCGGCCGGATCGCGCGCTCGAATTCGCGGTGGCCGCATCCACGACCGACGGTTGATCAGGCTGCAATTGCCGAGATGGTAGCCGCAATTCCTCGATTGACGCACGCGGCCCTCGATCATCGCAGTGCGCGGATGCACCGCGAGGAGACGGCGTGACCAACGGGCAGACGGTTGTTCTGGGAACCGGTATGAGCGCTCTGGGTGCGGCCTCGGTGGTGGCCGATGCCGGCGTCCCGGTGGCCTTGTTCGACGCGAACCCCTATCCGGGAGGGCACACCGCCACGTTTGATGCCGGCCAGGGGTTCCTGTTCGACGACGGACCGCACGTCTCCTTCACCAAGGACGAACGCCTTCGTGACCTGCTCGCGCGAAACGTCGACGGCGCCTACCGGGACATCGAGGCCCGGATCAACAACTACTGGCACGGGGTCTGGATCCCCCATCCGGTGCAGATGCACCTGCAGGGGCTCCCCACCGACCTCGTGGTCGCGATCATCAGCGACTTCGTCAAGGCGCAGGCAGCCGGTGATTCCGACGTTGGGAACTACGAGCAATGGCTCCGGTCGTCGTATGGCGACACCTTCGCCGAAACCTTCCCCATGGTCTATGGGCTCAAATACCACACCACCACGATGGACCACCTCACCACCGACTGGCTGGGGCCGCGGATGTACCGGCCGTCTCTCGAGGAGGTTCTCCGGGGAGCGCTGGGGCCACCTCAGGAGAACGTTCACTACGTCACCAGCTTCCGATACCCCAGCAACGGCGGCTTCCAGGCGTACCTGGAGCCGTTCTTCGAGCGGTTCGACATCCGCCTTGGCCACCGGGTGACCCGCATCGACCCGCGCGAGGGCACCGTCGAGTTCGGGAATGCGAAGGTGGCTGGCTACGACCGGCTCATCTCGTCGATCCCGCTGCCAGACCTGGTGCCGCTGATTTCCGGCGCCCCGGCCGACGTCCTGGCGGCTGCTAAGCGGCTGTCATTCACGTCGGCAGTGATGGTCAACCTGGGCGTTGCGCGGGAGGACCTCTCCGTCGCCAACGTCTCGTACGTCTATGACGACGACATCATCTTTCCGCGCCTGAACTTCCCGCACCTCCTGTCACCGGGCAATGTGCCGCCCGGCGCCGGCAGCATCCAAATCGAGCTCTATTTCTCGGATCGGTATCGCCCACTCGACGTGCCCCCGGAGGCGTTGATCGATCACGTGATCCGCGACCTGCAACGGATCAAGATCCTCAACGAGGCTGACCGGGTCCTCGTCCGTGAGGCGCGGCTGGCGCGGTTCGCCAACGTGATTTACGACCACGATCGCTCGGCCGCGGTCGCGACGATCCATGGCTATCTCGCGGACGTCGGGATCGCATGGTGCGGGCGATACGGCGACTGGAACCACAGCTGGACCGACGAGTCGTTCGTGAGCGGTGAGCGGGCCGCGCAGGAGGCATTGGAGGGCGCCCCGGGGAGGCGGCGGGCCTCGGCCTGAGGCGAACGAAGCCAGGCCCGCTGAGACGCCGCCTAGCGGCCCGCCAGGCGATGGACCAGGGGCGCGACCGCTTCCACGTCGTCGCTGAGCCGCAGGTACGAGAAGCCGTAGCGCTCGCGCCGTTCCTCGAGCCGGTCGGCACATTCGGCGACGCTGCCGATGAGGACGCTCGGGGAGTCGGCAAGCAGGGCCGGGTCGACAGCGAGCCGGTCGGCGAAGGTGGACACCACCCGGCGATGGGCTCGCGCCCCGCCGCCGAGCCGGCAGAGGTAAACGCTGAACTGAAGCTCGACCGCGTCGGCCGGCCGGCCGGCCCGTACCAGTTCGGCACGGATCCAGCCGACCTTCTCGGCGATCCGCTCCGCTCCGAAGTCGGCGATCGCGTCCTCGCCGAGGTGGCCGCCCGCCAGCGTGGCATGGACACCCACGATGTCAGCCATCCGTGCTGCCAGCTCCAGGACCCGGCGCCCCCCGCCGCCGACGAGCAACGGGGGCCGCGGCCGCTGGACTGGGGGCGGCAGCCCGGCAAGCTCCCGGATTTGGTAATGGCGACCGGTATAGGTCAGCGGACCGCCATCGAACAGCCCGACGATGATCTCGAGGGCCTCGGCGAGGCGCTCGATGCGCACCCCCGGGGGGTCGAACGGGAGCCCGAGTGCCTGGTAGTCGGCCGCTTGCCAACCCGCACCGAGGCCGAGCTCAAGCCGGCCGTCCGTGAGTCGATCGATCGTCGCCGCTGCGCGATGGAGGACCGCCGGATGACGGAGGTCGTTGAGCATGACCAGCGACAGCACCCGCAGTCGGTCGCTTGCATCCGCCGCCGCCAGCATGGCCGCAAGCGGGTCCATCGCCCATCCCCCCGTCACGTGCTCGGACACCGACACGCTGCTGAATCCAAGATCCTCGATCCGGCGGATCGCGTCGCGCCAGCGCGGCAATGGCAGGTCGAACGACGGCATCGGAGCAATGAACCGAAACGGCCGGACGGCGGTCACGGCAGCACCGCCAGACGGGGCATCGCGACGACAAATCGTGCACCCCACGCTCGGGCACCGGACAATTGGGCGGCGATCTCGCCGGCGAGGGGCCACGGCAGGACGAGAATGCGGTCCGGGCGGACCTCGTCGATGGCCTCGGTGGCCAGCACCGGAATTCGAGCCCCCGGCACGAGCCGTCCGTGCTTGGCCGGGGATCGGTCGAAGATGACCGGCAGTTGGCCCTGATCGATGCGCGCGATGTTGAGCAGTGCGGTCCCACGCGCGGCGGCACCATACCCGGCAACACGCAGGGAGTCGCGGTTCGCGTCAGCCAGGAAGCCACGCAACTCGCTGCAGACCGCCTCGATGTGTTCAGGCAGGCGGGCGTAGCCGGACGCTTCGACAACCCTTGCGTCGACTTCGATTCGTCGGATCGGGCCGATCTGCGATCTCCCTGGGCGGGTTCGGACCCTGTCCCGCTGGGCGACGATTCGGATCGTCCCGCCATAGAGGTCGGTGGAGGCCGCCCAACGGACGACCAGGCCGTGTTGCCGCAACAGTGCTTCGACGGCGTGCAGCGAGAAGTAGCTGCGGTGGGCGTGGCTGAGCACGTCGAACTGGCCCTCGGCGAGTCTCAGGACGTGGTGGAACTCGATCGCGATCAGTCCCTCCGGCGCGAGCACCGCATCGATCGCGGCCATGAGTCCGCCGAGGTCGTCCGCGTGGGCGAGCGCGTGACTGGCCACGATCAGCCCTGCCCGGCGGCCCGACCCGGTAATCGACGCGGCCGCCGAGGCGTCGAATTGCCGCGGTTGAAGCCAGGGCCGATCGGTCGCCTGCGGGTCCGGGTCTCGCTCGAACCCCATCACCGGGAAGCCTGCCGCGACAAAACGGGCGCCAATCCCGGGATCCGAGACATCGACATCGACAACCAGTGGATCGGCCGCGGGGATCAGGTCGTCGAACCGGGCCCACCACGCGTCGCGTGCTGCGGCCGTGACGTCGCCCTGGTGCCCGTGCCTGACGGCCGGGCCGTCCGGCCTCGGACCAACGAGCTGGACGAGCGCGCACCGACTGCAGATCCAGGCCCGCACGCGCGCGGTCGACGCTTCCTCGGGCCTGTTCGGGTCGAGGAGCATGTCCGGATCCGGCTGCGGCTCCAGGTCGATCAGGACCTCGCCAAGGGTAGAGGCGCAGGAGCGGCACTGGACGGCTCGCTCGCGCTCATCCACCGGGCCTCCGACCTCCTCCTCCTCCGTACAATGCCAGCATGACCGGATTCCCCGAGGGGCGCGATGCGCGCGAACCGGAATCCGGGGCAGGGGCGCCGCATGACCTCAACTGGCTCAGCGGGCGGTCGGTCCTGCTGACGGGTCATACCGGCTTCAAGGGATCGTGGCTCGCGGTCTGGCTCCACGCGCTCGGCGCGCGCGTGTCCGGGTACGCCCTGGATCCACCGACCGTGCCCAGCAACTTCGACGCCGCTCGTGTCGCAGAGCTGCTCGTCGCCGACCACCGGGCCGACATCCGCGATCGCGAGCGCCTCGAGGGCGCAATCCGCGAGGCCCAACCGGACGTCGTGCTCCACCTCGCCGCACAGAGCGTCGTCCTGGCCGGCTACGCCGATCCGACCGAGACCTTCTCCGTCAATGTAATTGGCACGACGGTCCTCCTGGACGCCATCAGGGCCGTGGGGCGGCCGTGCGCCGTCGTCGTCGTGACCAGCGACAAGTGCTACGCCAACGATGAATCCGGGCGTCGAATTCGAAGAAGACGACGCCCTCGGCGGCGACGACCCGTACAGCGCCAGCAAGGCAGGCACTGAGCTCGTCACCGCCGCCTATCGCCAATCGTTCTTCCCGCCCGATGAGATCGGGCGCCACGGCATTGCGGTTGCCACCGCGAGAGCCGGCAACGTCATCGGCGGAGGCGACTGGACGCCACACGGTGTCGTCGCCGACATCATGCGATCGCTTGCGGCGGGCAGGCCCGTCGGCCTGCGGCGTCCGAACGCCATCCGGCCGTGGCAGCACGTCCTCGAGCCATTGGGTGGCTATCTCGCGCTCGCGAAAGCGCTCAGTGGGCCGGACGCCGCAACCTTCAGCCGGGCCTGGAATCTCGGGCCTGAGCCAGTGGACGAAGCGACGGTCAAGGAGCTCACGGAACTGATCCTCGCCGGCTGGGGGGCGGGCTCGTGGGAACGGGCGGGCGACGCCGACGATCCGCCTGAGGCGGGGATTTTGCGGCTTTCCATCGATCGGGCCCGGCGCGATCTCGGCTGGCGGCCTCGCTGGCGGTTGGCGGACGCCGTCAGACGCACGGTGGCGTGGTACCGGGAGTACACCGTCGAGCCGGGAAGCGCACGAGCGGCTTGCGTCGCGGATATCGCCGCCTACGAGGCGACGGACCCCGAGGCCGTCCAGGACCCATGACGGCCGCTTCGGCACGGGAACCCCGGCGGTGGGCCGGGATCGTGGGGCAGTGCCTCCAGGCCGAAATCCGTGGCGCCGCCATCCAGATCGATCGTCAGCGGGCGCTTGTCGCGGGCGTACAGGAAGGACGTGTGAGCCGAGCGCATCGGCCTCCAGCCCGCAGCCGCCAGCGTCGGCGCATCGTTCGGCCGCGATGAACAGGCGGGCGTTGGGCTTCTCGCCGGCGACGCAGCCGAACGCATTGACCATGTCGGGATGCGTCGGCTGCCCCGGACGTCCGTGGCAACCAAGCGCCAGGAGGTCCTCAAGGGCACGAAGGAGCGCTGACCTGCTCCGTTTTCGACCGGTGATTCCCGCTCAGCTTTCGACCGGTGTTGACACTAACGACGCGCGGCTACCGTACGTTCGCGGGGCCCGGGAAGGAGGTGGCCGACGCCCAGCCGTTCCGACACGTAGAGGGCAAAGCCGAGGGGCAGTGCTGCCAACCACAACAGTCTGGAGGTCGCGCTCGTCAGTTGGCGGACTTGCTGCGCAAGGGAAAGCCCCGCATGGAAGGCGCAGCGAGAGTACTTCGCTGCCTTGAGATAGAACGTTACGGGCGAGTAGCGCAGCCAACGGAGGTCGTGATTCAACATCGACCGCGCCTCGGTTAGGGCGCCAGGGACGTCGTCGAGGTGGTTGGTCGGTCGTGAGAGGCTCGTGGTTTGGTCCTGCCAGTACGTCTTGAGAATTTCGTTGACGTACCTCGTCTTGTAATTACGAGCGATGGCGTTCCAGGCGATGTTGTTAGGCATCAGTCCGGTGTAGCCCTCGATCTCGGGCAACGGGAACTCGCGCATGACGGCCGTGCGCTGGAAGCCGAACTTCTCGCCCTTGACCTTGTAGCGGTACCGGATCTCGAGCGAGTCGGAGTCGGTCGGATCGAACGGAAAGTTGCTTCCGACCATGACGCCATGCTCGTCGGCCGTGTGCCCGGTCACGCCCGAGAACCGGTGCCGGACGTCGTTCGGGATCGAGTCCCAGTGGTACTTGAACCGCTCGAGCGTCGTCGGTGGGCAGCTGTCGTCGGAGTCGAGGGTCACGAACAGCTCCCCACGAGCCTCGGTCGCAGCACGATTGCGGGATCCCTGCTGGCCCCGATTCTCGTGGGAGATGTAACGGATCGGCAGGGCACCCTCCTGCTGCCACCTGGCCACGAGCTCCGGTGTGCCGTCAGTCGACGCGTTGTCCACGACGAGCCATTCGAAGTCGCGGAACGTCTGGGCCTTTAGGCTTTCGTAGACGCGCGGTAGCGTATGGGCGCGATTACGGGTGGCGGTGAAGACGGTGAACGTGTAGTCGAACGAGCCGTCGGTACCCATGCTCCTCCACGTACCGTTTGCGATCAGAGATCTGCCATCTTAGCGGAGGACGCCAGCCGCTGACCGCGAGCCCTTCCCGCCAGCGACAGCGATTCGTCCAGCCGTCGCGCCGTGTCGACGGCCGCAATCGAGCGCCTCACCCGCGAATGGAACCCGCGGCGACACCGATCAGCTGGAGCACGACGCGCGGCAAGGCCGTTCCCGCCAGCGACCGCTATCAGCCGACGCCAGCCGTCGATTCCTGCGCCGGAATACAGGCGGTGATGTCGTCGATGCAAGCCGCTCGCGCCGAGCGCCGGTCCATGGCTGCAGGGCGATCTCAGGCGCGTCGGCGAGCTCGGAGCTGCTCAAGGTAGATCGCCTCCCAGCGGTTGGCGACGAGCTCGAGATCGAAGGTTTCGGCGACGCGCTTCCGGCCTGCTTCCCCGAGCGCTCGTCGTGACTCGGGCGGCATCGCCATGAGGTCGTCCATCGCACCAGCTAGCGACGTTGCGTCGCGCGGAGGGACGATGAACCCGGTGACGCCGGGGAGGACGACGTCCCTGGTGCCGCCGACGTCGGTCGCCACGATGGGCAGCGAGCTGGCCGCCGCCTCCAGGAGGACCAGCGGCAGCCCTTCCCACGCCGACGACATCACGAACCCGTCCGCCGCCTGCATGAGCGCCGGGACATCCGCGCGAACACCGAGCAGGACCACGTCGCGATCCACGCTGGCTTCGCGAATCCGGGACAGAATCAGCTCTTCGAGGGGTCCCCGTCCCGCGATGAGCAGACGGCTCGCAGGGTGGCGGGCGCGTGCGCGCGCGAACGCTGAGATCATGTCCGGATACGCCTTGGGCGGATACAGACGGCCGACAGCGAGCCACGTGAAGCGATCGCTGAGGCCGAGCGAGGCCCGCGTGGCCGCACGGAGGCGTGCGTCCGCGCGGTACGCCGTGGTGTCGATTCCATTCTGGACCATGAGGACCCCGCCTTCCGGCGCCGCGCGCCGTCGGACGGCCGCCCGGACCGCTCCCCGGCTCACCGCGGTGGTGACGTCGGAGAGTCGGTGACTCAGGCGGTATGCGAGGTACCTCCAGTGCGCACCCTCGTCCTCGTTGTGGATCGTGGACACGAGGACCGGCACGTCGAGCAGGGGACGTGCCGCCCGTGCCAGCAAGTTCGCATGGACCATGTGGCTGTGGAGGACGTCGGGTCTCCAGCGCCTGAGGATTCGGCGAAGCCTGAGCAGGCCGCGCGGGTCGGGGGTGCCGCGGGCGAGACCCAGGGTGGCGATCCTGACCCCGCCGGTGTCCGAGCCCGGGTACTCGAGCGGGAGCATCGAAACGACGCCGACGTCCCATCCTCGGCGGCGGAAGGCGTGCGCCAACGATTGGACCTGACGTTCCGCCCCTCCGGGACCGCGAGGATCCGCGGTTACGAGGTACGCGATGCGCGGGTTCCCGAGGGGTGTTCTGCCCAAGGATGGCTCCAGTCGGCCGTCCGAGCGGCCTGCGTGCCGGGGACCGGCATGCCGGACCGCCGGTAACTCGACGCAGCGTTGCTGCCCGTGGGCTTCCCGGTCGCGAGCGCTGCGCTTGGCTGTGAGTCTAGTGGTGCGACAGCTGGGCGGCGCCGACGCGCCCGAATGCGACATTGCGGGCACCTGCGGATCGAATCGATGGCCAGGATGGGGACCGGGTTGCGACGGAGGCTGGCGCGACGGGCCGCTGATGATCGCCCGCCCCGCCCAAGGGCAGCGGCCAGCGGCACGTACACGAACGCGGCCCCGCACGGGTCAGCGCGTCGCCCGCGGCCTGGACCGCCCCCGCACTCGCACTCGCCGCAGCAACCGGTAGAGGCGGAGCGGAAGCGCCCAGGCGACGGGACGAGCGGCGTGGACGCCGGCGAGGGCGATGGCGGTGGCACGACCCGGGCGCCCGCGAACTGTCAATAGCGCCGACGACAAGTGGAGCGAGCCTGTCCGGATCGCGGCGACCACGTCCTCCGTTGAGCCGACGTCGCGGACCACCACGCCCACGGAGTTGAAGTCACTCCAGCGGTGGACGTCCTGTGCGGCGAGCCCGATCCGCGCGGCGCCCAGCAGGTCGAAGGCACGCGGGTGGGGTCCCAGCAATCCGTCGTACGGGCGCTTCGCGTTCCAGATCTCGACCGCGTCGGCCACCTCGAGGACTCGCGCTGGAACCCGGTGTCGATATCGTGCAGGATGTGCCATCGAGACAAGGCCGCCCGCCGCACGGATCCGATCCGCCCAGGATTCGAGGTCCGGGGCGTCGACCCAATCCGACACGCCGAGGCCGCAGACGTGGTAGCCGTCCCATGTTCTCTCGACGCCGGGAACGAGCATCGCCCCTCGAGCGCCTCGACACTCTTCCACGAGCCGGGCGAACCGATCGAGATCGAGCGACTCGAAGTGGTCGGCCAGGAGCACGGCCCCGAAGCCGCGCCGGGCGGCTTCCAGCGACACCTGTTGGGGCGTCAGTTCGCCGTCGTGGGAATAGGTTGTGTGCGCGTGGACGAGGAGCCTCACCGGACGTGCCGGAGTGCCCACAGGAGCTCCCCAACCGCCGGGAGCGGATCGTGACGCCGGAACACCTCGTTGCGCGAGCCGCGCGGCCGTCCGAGCAGGAAGTCGCGGATCGCCTCTCCGCGCGGCGGGTACTCCTCTGGATACCCCGTCGGCGGGCGCCTCCGTAGCACCCGTAGCGTGCGTCGAAGGTCGCCGAGCCACCAACGCACCGTCACGCCCTCGCGATAGCGCGAGGGCCCTTGGGCTGGGCGGCCGCGCGCCACGTCGACGAGCAGCCCGGGGAAGTTGACGCCCGCATCGACCGCCAGCTGAAGCGAGCCCCACAGCCTGGCATTGACTTCCATCAGCACCGGCTGGTTTGTACGCTCATCGATCCGGAACTCGACCATCGCTACGCCCCACAGGCCCATCTCGCGGAGGAGGTTGAGCGCCGCGTTACGCATCCCCGCGTCAAGGGCGATGCTCGTTCGGACCACGGAAGCCGATCCGGAGGGGTGGATGTCTCGCACACGGCGGTGCGCGAAGGCCGCCACGCACGTGCCGTCCGGCCGGACGAGGAGCGACACTCCCTCGCCGCGACCTGGAACGAACGCCTGGAGCATCGGCGGCGGCTGGGACTGATCCCATTGCTCGAGGTGGGCCCGGAGCTGTCCGACGTTGCGTGCATATGCCGGCCCCTTGTTGACCGTGAACTCGCGGCCGTTCCAATAGTACGAGTGGCGTGCCTTGATCACGATCGGGTAGCCGATTGCGGCGGCAGCAGCCTCGGCATCCCCCAGGTCATCCAGGTTCACTGTCGGAGGTGCGGGAACGCCCGTTGCCGCGGCCGCGGCGAGCGTTCGCGCCTTGTCGAACGCGCGGTCGAGAACTTCGATGCGAGGGAAGGACAGGTGGATCCCGGCGTCCACGAAGCTGTCGTACAGCCGTGCGACGCGAATGATCGTGTCCTCTTCGGGACACACAATCGTGTCGACCCCGTTCTGGCGGCTGAACTCGAGCAGCCACTCGGCGAAGCCCTCTCCTCCCGGATGGGCGAGATGGCGGCGCGAGTAGCGCGACCAACCCGCGACGGACACGCGCGACCCGGAGACCGTCCAAACGTCCCACTCGCCGGCGAGGGCACGGACCACGGCAAGGGCCTTGCGGGAGTGGGCATCGGTCACCAGGATGCGGAATCGCACGGCCGCAGCATCGCACTAGACCGCCGGCCGCGTCTTCCGGTGCGCCGCCGGACGACCGGTCCGAGAGCGGGGCGGCCGTCGGCACCTGGTACCGGTGCCAGCCTAACGGCCGCATGGCCACGCCGATCGATCTCCAGCGCGCCCGCAGCGGCCCGTCCCGGCACGACCGGCCGGTTCGGGCATTCTGGAGCCGTGGAGCGGGCAGCACGCGCCGAAGGACCGAACCGTGGTCGTACCCGGCCGCCATACTCGCAGCGCTCGGGCGCCCGATCACGAAGACGCCCGTCATCGTCGCCGGCCGACACAATCTCCGGCGATCGCGGCGGCAGGCTCGGACGGCATCATCGGCTCACGGGCGCGATCACGCGGCCGCTGACCCGAAGGCCGGAGAGCTGCCAAGGATGCAGTGCGAGATGGCCGCCGACGCCTCTGGAGCGGTTGGACCCTCGTGGAAGGAGAGACCAGATGACCGTGACGATGGTCAGCATGACCGACCGATTCCTGCCGAGGGTGCGCGTGCCCGGGCGGGCGCTCGTGCGCAGTCGGGAGGAGACACCGATGCCTGACGACCCCTACCTCGACGACCTCCCCGCAGAGCGGGCGACGGCCGAGATCCTGGCCGGATCCTCGTGGATCGAGGCGGCCGAGCGGGTGGCGTCATGGGCGACCCATCCAGCGGCCTGCCGGAGATCTCGACGTCATGATCGGGGACTGGGTTGGTGAGACGCCTGAGCAAGCCCGCCTCCGCCTGAACTCGTCGGCCATGTACACCCGCGGCGGGCTGCTGGTCGTGGCCGGCCTGCGGGTGGCTGTGCTGGTGGCCCGCCGGTGGCGCAACGTGTGGTCCGTCTTCGTGGCCCGCGCCGCGTGAAGGGCGCGTTGAAGCGCATGCTCCTGCGGGCCGGACGGCGAGTCTCCCCCGCCAGCTCATGCCCCTCGATGCCACCGTCAGCTTCCTCGCCTTCGGGCGCTGGCTCAACCCTCGCGGATCGCGCGGCGGATGAGGAACGACGGCGATGGGTGATGCCGGCCGAGCCCACATCGCCCGGACGTTTGACCTCGGCGCGGTTGCCAACCGCTGGGAGGAGATCTACCTGCGCGAGTTGCAGCGTGCCAGGCCCCAAGGCGGGCGGCGCGGACCAGGCCAGCCCGGCCGCTCCGAGGCCGAACTCCCCGGATAGGTGGGATCGTTATCCGTCAGCGGATCCGGATGGATGCCGTAGCGCTGTTGTTCGAGGTATTCAGATCAGGGGAGGTCGCCGCGACCGTCGCGGTGTTGGTCACGTTGCCCTTCTTCTGCGTGCTGGTGGTCACGATCGTGACCGTTGCCAGCGCCCCGCTGGCCATGGCGCCGAGCGAGCACTGGACGGTGCGACTCGTGGATTGATAGGTGCAGGTTCCGACGCTGGTCGACGCGGATACGAACGACAAGCGGCTCGGCAGCGGGTCCGTCAGCGTCACGCCCGTCGCCGTCGCTGGGCCGTCGTTGCGCACCTGGAGGGTGATCGTCGTCTGGCTGGATCCGACCTGGGCGCTCTGCGTCACGCTGACGTCGGCGCTGATCGCCTGGAAGGTGGCGGTGTAGGTCGCCGAGGCCGTGGCCACGACGTCATGGGCTCTTGCCTGGCCATCGGACCAGCTGCTCCAGGCGTACCGGACGCCGGCCGCGTCCTGCGGCGAGGGCGCACTGATGGAGATCCTCGAGCCCTGGATCACCGTCCGGCTGAACGGGGTCACGTTCGTCGCGCTTCCCACCGTCAGTTGCAGGCCCGTTGGGGCGGTGGCAAACGAGAGGGTTACGGTCTTCGGATCCAGCCTCACGCTGGAGCTGGCCTGAAGGCCACCGCTGTCCGTGGCGGTTAGGCGAAGCTGCAGGAAGCTCGGGTAGTCGTGGTCGGGGGCCGCGAACGAGCCACTCGCCACGCCATTGAAGGTCTGGACCGGATGGACGTGGCAGGAATTCGGATCGGTCGGGCAATGGTGCATTTCGATCGACCAGCTGAGGCGGGCTGCGGCGAGTGTTCCGTCTTCCGTGTCGGTCGCGTGGCCGGAGAAGGCGATCACATCACCGACGGCCCAGGTGAACGCGCTCGACGGGCTGTCGATGAAGGCGACTGGGGCAGTGTTGTTGGCCGAGATGGATACCGTGGCGCTGTGCGACGCGCCGCCGGGATCGGTAACTCGAAGCCGCGCCTGATAGGTGCCCGGATTGGTGTAGGTATGGCTGACCACGGGCGACGTGGAATCGTCGGTCCCATTCCCGTCGAAGTCCCAGGCAAACGACAGCGTGCCGCCCTCCGGATCCGATGACGTCGACCCATTGAAGTTCACGGTCAGCGGTACGGTGCCGCTGGTCGGGTTGGCCTGCGGCCGCGCGGTGGGCGGCTGGTTGGAAGAGGCGAAGGTCACCCGGCGCACGGCTCCGCCGTCGAAGTCGGCATAGAACAGGTCGCCGCCGGGCCCGACCCTGAGATCGACCGGATTGCTGGCGCCATCGACGAACGTTGTGACTGCGGCCGTGTTCGGCCGGCCGTTCGCCAGGGCGGGCATGAACCAGATGCAGTCGCGGCTGTAGTCCGAGAAGAACAACCCGCCATTGAAACTGGATGGATACGTCCCGCCCTGGTAGAAGGCCAGGCCCGCGACCGACGACCCGTTCGCCGTTGGGCAGGACTCCGTGGAGACGACCTTGGCGGCGTGGTTGTACGTGAAATACGGCGCCACCACCGCGCCCGAGCTGTACAGACTCTCGCACAGCGACAGGTTGAGGGCGTCGTAGCCCGATTGGCGGCCCTGACCCTCGTAGCACGGCCAGCCGAAGTTCGTCAGCCCGGTGGTCGGGCTCGCGACGAGGTCGAGCTCCTCCCAGGAGTTCCAGCCCACGTCGGCGACCCACAGCTCGTCGGTGCCGGGCCGGATCGTGAAACGGAAGGGGTTGCGGAAGCCGTGGGCCACGATCCGGCGGGCGGCCGGGTCCGGCGACGCGGCGAGCGGGTTGCCGGGCATCGCCGCCCCGGTATTCGGGTCCAGCCGCAGGACGGCCCCGTCGAGCGTCGTGGGGTCGCTCGCCGTACCGCCGCCGTTGATGCCGGCGGCGTGGTGCGCCGCGATCCGGCTGGCGTCGAGAACGGAACGGTAGATCGCGACTTCGTCGATCCGGCCATCGAACTCCTCGCCGGCGTCCCAATTCGCGCCGATCAGGACCGGGCCGGCCTGGTTCGAGAGCGTACGCGGCGTCGTGGCACCGGACACCAGGACGCCGTCCTTGTAGACCTTCGCGGTCACCCCGTCCCACGTCGCTGCGTAGTGATGCCAGGCGAGGTCGGTCGTCGTTCCGTTCTCCTGGGCGATGTTGCCGATGCCGTTCTGCCACAGGCCGATCTTGTCGCCCACGAACTCCAGGGCCGGCCCGCCTGGCGAGGTGTCGTACCCGTAGTCGAGGATGGTGTCGATGGAGCCGCTGACGTCCCGCCTGGCCCAGGCTTCGATGGTGAACGGTCCGTTGCCGAGGTCAAGGGAGGCGCTGTGTGGAACCAGGACCGGTCGCTGACCAAGGGCGCCCGCCATCTCGACCGAGGTGTTGGTGTCACCGGTCAGCGCACCAGGGGCACCAAGCGTCGACCCGGCCCCGTAGGTGCCGGGGTTGCCACCGACCTGGTCCGCCGGCCACGCCGCCGCTCGCCTCGCCGAGCCGCCACCAGGCGATTGGCCCATCGGCCTGGATGGTCGACACGTAGTTGCCGGAACCAGTCCCGATAGTCCGGACATCCTGACTGCGCAAAGCCCCACCCTCGGCGGTCGGGGGCACCTGCGTCCCGCCGACGCCCCCCGGCGGGTCGCCGCAGGGGTTGCGCGGGGTGGGACTGCCGGCGCTTCCACCCGCCTGGCCGTAGTCGGCGAAGCCGAAGCTGGCCCCGTCGCCGGCACTGACATAGAGCGCGCCGTCGGCGCCAAAGGCGAGACTGCCGGTGGCGTGGCTCGGGAACTGCTGACACCAGTCGTTGATCAGCACTTGCTCCGGACCGACCATCACCTGGCCCGAGGCCTCGAGCCTTGAAAGCCGGCCGCTGATGACGCAGCCGTCGGTCGTAGGGCCTGGCGGCGTCGGGCAGCCGTCGCCCCATAGTGGAGCCGTTCCGCCGATCGGGGCGTCATAGGCGTACAGGACGTACACGTACGGATTCGTGGGGAAGTTCGGAGGCAGCGCCATCCCGAGGAGTCCTCGATCCCAGAAGTCGTGGACCCTGGACCGCAGGTCGGCGAAGATCGTGGGCGTCGTGTCGGACAGGCTGTCGAAGACCTTGATTAGCCCGCCCTTCTCGGCGACAAAGATCGACCCGTCCGATGCGAACTGGATGACGGCGGGGTGGACCAAACCCGTGATCACGGCCTGGTCCTGGAAGCCGGACGGCAGCACGGCGAGGGTGGCCGCATCCGAGGCGCTCGCCGTCGACAGCATGTGACCGGTCTGGCCGTGCGGCTGGTGGCCGAGACTCACCGGCGGCGCGGCCCATGCGTGCTCGAACACCAGGACAACCGCCGCGAACGCGGCGAGAAGACGGCGCGCCATTCGGTACGTCCCTCCCCAGCCTGTCGTCACCCTCGGACCAGCAACGCGCTGGCCCAACGTCCCGCGAGGAGCGAGCGAGATACACCCGGACCGGGAGCCCTGATGTGTCCTCTCCCGTACCAGCGACTGTACATTGCCCACCCGGAAGCGCCATCTCTGCACAACCGCCGTGGTGCGCAACAGCACCAGATTTCGACATTCGCCGTCCGCGTCGTGGTCCGGTCGAGTGACTGGGCCGCCCCTAGTATCATTTCGTCACGAACCGCAGCACCATGCCGTCGGGTCGTCGCGCCGGGGAGTTGGCAGGTGTTCACGCCTGCGATGGAGGCCTGGAGGGCATTGCACATGCGAACAACGGCGCTTCGCCCGGTCATAGCGGTCGTCGCGGTCGGGATGCTGCTGCTCCCGCTGGCGACCATCGTCGCGGCAAAGCCGGACGCGGGCCTCCGGGGCCAGCACGCCGTCGTCGACAGGCTCGATCTTGCCGCCCCAGGGATGACCTTCAGTGTCTTTGGGAGCAGCGGTGGCTCCATCTCGCCGACGCTATCGCGCGGCCCGATGTTCGTGCTGACCCACCCCACGCTCCTGACCGAGTTTGGGGCGTTCGTGAACAACTGTGCCCTGATCGTTGGCGGTGTTGCCCAGTGCCCCAACACCCAGCCGCTTGTGGTGGAGGTCCGCCCCTCCCTTGGTGGGCTGCCCGATCCTGACACGGTGCTGGCAACCTTGGAGCTTTCTCACGACAACGACCCCTATCTGGTCAGCTACGAGTTCGTTCGCGGGAGGTGGCTCTTCCCTGCCGGCGTCTACTTCGCCTTGATTCGCCCCGCTGCTCCGAGCGATGAGGGTTTCATCGTCGGAACCGCCACGGAGCCGTTCCAGTACGAAGCCGGGACCGGGACGGACGGCGTGCTGAGCGGCGGCGGTGCCGCAATCGAGGTGGCTCCAGGCGCAGTCCGAATCCTGGCCGTCGGGAGAGGGGGCTGATCCGGGCCAATCAGACCGGCTCGCAGACGTCGGTCGCCTCGCGGGGCCGAGCCCGACGGGCCGTCCTCGTCATCGGCTTGATACTGCTCGACACGGCGTGTGCCTCGCCGGGAGCCATTCGGCCTACGGCCCACATGACCACTCAACCGTCGATCGGCACGCCCGCTCCGGCGATCATCCGGGACACCGTCGCCCTGCCTTCGTCGATCGACGTGACTGGCACGAATGACACTCGCGATGCGCTCACGCAGTTCCTTGCCGGTGTCCCCGACGGATCGACGGTCGAGTTCGAGCCGGACGGGATTTACGCGCTCAGTGGAGGCCTCGAACTGTCCGGCAGGGCCAATCTGGTTCTCGAGGGCAATGGTGCGACGCTCAAACAGACTGGTTTTGATCGCAGTGTCCTGGCCCTGGTACGGAGCTCCAACATCCTTGTCCGGAATCTGAACGTCCTGGGGGACAATCCCGACTCGGGCACACCGGATGCCTACCACCCCGACGGGCAGGAGTTCTCGCACGGAATCGCGATCCAGGGTTCGCGCGATGTGGAAGTCGCCGGCGTCAAGATCAGCGGCGTGTGGGGCGACGGGATCTTCATCGCGTCACCGGCGCAGGCCTTCGCAGAGTGGTCGGAGCGCGTGTCCATCCACGACTCGACGATCGAGCGTAACGGCCGGATGGGCATCGTCGTGAACGCCGGGCGCGAGGTCGTCGTGGAGCGAGTCACGTTCGACGAGATTGCGATCTCCGTCTTCGATATCGAGCCGGACGTCCTGGCCGAGGGGGCAACGAACGTGACATTCGGCGATAACACGATTGGCTCGTACGGCCGAACAAGCCGCTTTGCCGCCTATTTGCTCGAAGCGAGCGGGCTCGACGGATCGCTGACCCGTGGCATTACCCTGGCGAGGAACGTCGTGGCCGGCAATCCGGGTGGTCTTGACGGCTCGATCCTCGGTCTCAACACGCTCGTCGACGTCCGGCGCGCCGAGGGCGTCTGGGTCACCGACAACGTATCCGAGCAGTCGGCGGACGTCTCGCTGTCGGGGGCGGTCCTCACCTTTGCCCACGTCGATGGGCTCACGGTGACCGGCAACATGCAGCCGTTGAGCACGGAACGGTTCCTACAGATCCGCGACTCGACAGGTGTCGTGAGTCAGTAGCCTTACCGTCCAGCCCGTGGCAGAGGGGGCAATCGGCAGACACCAGGAGCGGCAGTGGAGACGAACGCCGACACCGCGGCGACGGTGGAATTCTTCCGCCTGGCCGCGACGGAGCTGACCGGGCGAGATGGCCATCTCGCGGTCCTCGACTTCGGCTGCGGTGGAGGGGAGCTTGTCGAGGGGCTCAGTGCCGCGGGCTGGACAGCCTCGGGTTGCGACTTTCCCGGGATCTCGCCGCAGTCGGAATGGTTTCGGGACATCCAAACAGATCCCTACCGCCTTCCCTTCGACGACGAGACCTTCGACCTCGTCCTCAGCACCAGCGTCCTCGAGCATGCCGCGAACAAGGAGCAATGCTTCAGGGAGATTCATCGCGTCCTGCGGCCGGGCGGCTACGCGATGCACCTGTTCCCGTCCAAGTGGCATCTCCCGACAGAGCCCCACATCCACGTCCCACTCGTCAGTTGGTTCTGGCCACGTTGCCCTCGGCCATGGCTGGCCTTGTGGGCCCTCCTCGGCATTCGGAACGAGTTCCAGGGCGACTTGTCCTGGCGCGAGGTGGTGAAGGACAACGCGCGCTATAGCGCGACAGGCTTGTCGTACTGGACGACGGGCCAGTACGAGCGATTGTCCAGACAGGTATTCGGCGACGTTCGTTGGCCGGCCAGGTTCTACGTCCAACATGCCCGGGGCGGAGCCGCCCGGCTGGCTCGTCGCCTGCCGATGAAGCGCGTCGTCGCAACACTGGTCCGTGAGACGAGGGAGAGCTTTCTGGTCCAGCGAAAAGCCTCGGCACCTTCGCCGGGGCCAATCACTGACGTTCCGAGGACGATGAGCCAGTGACGGTGAGGTCTCCAGGGCGCGCTTGCGCCATGCGGTCCGCGATCTGACCCATCGACTCGATTCGGAGTCGGCCGGCATCGCGCAGCCGAGCCGCGTCCCGCAGGATGGCGTCGAGCGTCGCCAGCATCCCCTCGTGATCGCTGGCGAGATTGAAGGGATGCGTCCACAGGTGGAACACACCACCCTGCCGGACCGCGCGGCGCAGGCCGCGACGGGCCTTGCGGACGCGCGCACCCAGGGGAACCACCCGCCGGAGCCCGGAGCGGTGCATCAGCAACATCGAGCCAGGGATGTTCCAGAGACCCGGCATCTGCTCTCGCGGATTGGATACCGGGGGCGGGATCGACATGGCCTGATCGAGGAGGTGCGCGACCCGGCCGGCGGGGCCAGCGATGTCGGCATGCCACGTCGGATCGGCCCCCCGGAACGCCCGGAATCCGTACTCACGCAACAGGCCGTGATGGCCCTCATGGTTCCGCGGGAAAACGAAGCTGCGAAGGGTGATGCCGCGCCGCGCAGCCAATGCCAGACAGGCCTCCAGGTCCGAGCGGACCGCCTCGACCGAGAACGCGGGGTCGTCGAAGAGGGCGTGCGAGAAGGAGTGGCAGCCGATCTCCTGCGATGGGCCGGCCGCCTGGAGGGCGTCGACGACGTCGTCCCCGTACCACAACGGGTCGCGGTCGCGATCGGTGCACGGGTCTGACGAAAGCCAGTCCCGGCCGAACCAGCTCTGACCCGGATGGACGAGCTCCGGGTGCGGCCGCCCCGAGGGGTCTCGCCGGCACTCATGGAGGTAGAGGTGCCCAAGTACCGCCCAGGTGGCGGGGATCTCATACCGCTCGAGGAGCCGGAGGGTCGCCGTGATCGCTCGCCGGATATCCGGGAACTGCCGCTCGAAGTCCGCGGGGGACGTACTGTCGAAGCTGCCCCAGATCAACTCAGTGTCGAACGTCACGGCGAAGGACCCATCGCCCGACGCCGGCCGCCGGGTCCCGGGCGTCTTCAAGCGCGCGGCCGACGGGACGCGAGAGCGATGTTCCGCTGCCGCGGTCCGCGCAGCATCGCGGTGAACACCGTGAAGGTGAACGACGGGGGCGGAGGGTCGGTAGGCATCAAACGCTCCGTGGAAGAGGCGCGCATCTTACCGGGCGGACGCCGGGCGGACGTTGGCCGTGCGTTCGGCCCCCCACGAGCCGTGAGCGTCACTGCGTCGAACCTCTTCCTCCTCGGTGTGCCGCCCTCCTCGTCAGCGAGCCGTCGCGTGCGCGTCCGCGCATCCCGAGACCGACCAGCCCGGCGATGAGCAGGCCCACACCGAGACCGGTCAGGTTGTCGACCACGTCGGTGCCCTCGCACGCCCGTCCGAGGCCCCTGACGAGGTACTGCGTCGACTCGATCATCACCGGCGACAGGGCCGCCAGAAGCACGGCTTCCGCCTTGACTCTCGAGCGTGGCACCAGGCCGAGGGCCACGCCAAGGGGCATGAACAGCACGACGTTGAGGCCCCGCTCGGTCAGGGGCCAGAACTCGCCGATCGAGATCGAGCCGGGAGACGACAGGAAGCATGCCCGGCCGCCGGCGTGGCCGGCCGGCGTCAACGTCAGCGCGACGATCCCGCCGACGCTGACCAGCAGGAAGAATGCATGTCGCCGGGTGGTTCCCAATGACCTCGCCACAGGCCCAGAGGCCAGGGCGGCGACCGCAACCGTGGCCGCGGTGACCGGCCAAAACCACGGGATCGCCGCGAGGACCTCTGAGATCACTACCGGGCACCAGCGCGGCTGCGATACGGGCCCGGGTTACCCACGTGGCCGCCGACCGCCGACGCTCGTGGTGACTCGAAACTTTCCGTCAGCGGCCTCGATCGCGCCCGAATGGCTGTAGGTGTGCGTGGCGTGGATGCCGGGATCCCAGTCGGGTCGCACCTTCACGATCGGGCGCTCCTCGTAGTCCTCGGTCGACAGCGTCACGATCTCTTGCAGGCTGAAGCCGTACCCGTAGGTTCGGCTCGAGTCCTGACTGGGTCGGACGAGCCTGCCATCGTCCCGGAAGATGGCCCCCGCTCCGCGGGCATTCCGGATGTCCATGGAGATCGGATTGCGCGGGTGGGACGTCCAGGGCCCGCGCAGCGAGTCGGCGAAGAACAGGAGCAATACCATCGCCCCGCCCCGGGGCTCACGGACGGTTGTGAAGAACCACCACCGGTCGTCCTGGCACCAGGCGGTTGTGTCGAGCGCAGGATGCTGGTAGAGCTCCGCGTCAAGCTCCCAGCCCGCAGGAAAGGCGGTCGCGCGGTAGAGGCGCACGACGCTCTCGCTGGCCGTCTCCGGGATCATGTACGTCGTATCACCGTCGAGGAAGACATACGGATACGAGAGGTGGCCCGCCGACGTGAGGACCACGGCCGGTCGACTGAGGCGCCCGTCGCCGTCGACCTCGGCTGCTGAGATCACGCCCCGCCCGAGGGATGCGGGCAGGTCCTCGACGAAGAGCCACGTCCGACCGTCCCGGGTCAGCAGGAACGGATCGGCGTAGACGTGGCCGGGCGGAGGCACGACCCATCGGAAGCCGCTCATGTCCCGCACCCGGTCGACGGGGCTTCCGTCGGCGGCGAGGCGGATGGCAACGCGCCACTCCCAGGTGGGGCCGCGTTTCAGGATCGCGCGGTTCAGCCGCGCTACGATCAGCCGCAGCAGGCGGGGACCAAGCCACCCAAACAGCCTCAGGGCGCGCGGGCGACCCCGTAGCCCGCGACCGCCGTCTGGCAACGGTCGGCCGCCGCGGGCGATCCAGTCCCAGCCGTGGGCGTGCAGTTGCTCGAGCTTGACGATGACCTGATGCGTGGACCCGTAGAGGGGCTGTACTCGGTTGCGGGCCAGGGACCCACGGTCGGTTGGAAAGGCCGCGCCGCTCAGGACAACGCCCTCCGACTCGGAGCCGGGGAGCCGCTCGAGGGCGACGGCCGTAACAGGATCGTCCTCGACCATCTCCCAGAAGCATGATGGCCCGTCGGGATAGCGCTCCGGGTTCCCAAATCGGAACGCCCAGACGCCGTACCTGGCGGCGTCACGGATCCGCGGATCTAGTCCGAGGTCTCGGCGCGGATCGTTCTCGAGCCGCGGGCCGGCCCCACGGAGGTGGACGATGACATCGAGGTTTGCTCCGATGAGCGGGTTCAGCACCTCGGCCGAAACGCCACCTGGGCCCGTCACACGTTGCGGCATTTCCAGCGAGGGGATCCCTGCCAGAAGGGCGCTGCAATCCCTTTCGGACAGCGGGTCGTCGACCAGCCGGACGCGACGACGATCGAGGCGGGTCCATATCCCCCAGGCCAGCCCGGAGAGGCGGCTCTCGACTCGGGCGACCTGACTCTGACGCGATTCCCGCAACCGAGCACCCGTCGCTGCGGGCTGAAACAGGACGAGCTCGATCCGAACGGCGTTCGACGCCCGGATGTCCTCGATGACCTTGGCAGCCGCGCGACTGAGGGTGGTTCCGGGAAGCAGGAGGCCGACCTTGAGCTTCGGCAATTGCGATCCCTCGGTCGACCCCGAACCTGGCGAGGTGAAGAACGACAACTGCGACGAGTCCGGCACGGCGGCACTATACGGGCCGCTCAGCTAAACGCCCGGCAGCTCAACATCCCGGCCAGAAGATCGCCATGCTGCTCGGCTGCGACACGATTGAAACGGTCGAAGCAATGGCGGCGTATCGCAGTAGCAGCACGTTGTCGTCCGGTTCGCATGATTCAGCAAGCCTCGACCAGTTGGAATCGATGGGTGACAACGACTAGCGGCCCGACTTGGGAAAGGCCCATCTGCGGTTTGTCGGCCGGGGGGCTATCGTTGGGCGCCCTGACGGGATGAAATGATCACCGACATTGTTCTCGCGGTCGCGATCGGGCTAGTGGCGCCACTCCTCGTGCTCGTCGTCTATCGCCTCGCGCCGATCGACTTCGACGTCAGGGCATTGGCGCGGGCGGCACTGTCACCATTTCGCCGCGTGCGCGCCCGAGCCGCACGGGAGCGCGCGGCTGGAGGCAGGACCGCCGACGTGCCGCGCCCGGCAATGCTGAGGCGCCTGAAGGTCGACCATCCCTTGGCAGAGGGTCAAGGTCCCGCATCCAGCCCTCCGCGAGACCGTGGCCGATCGATCCGACGAGGCCTGGACAAAGCCGCCGCCGCGGCTCAGCGAATCAATCGCTGGTCCTCGCGTGATGAACGCCCCGCAACCGACGCGGAAGCGGCGGCGGGCAGCCCATCCGTGGTGATGCGCGATTTCAGTTCCGCCAGGGTCCGACCCGAGGCTGCGAACGCGTCTCCCAGCGGCGGCGAGGCAGCCTCATCCGGCCGTACTTCTGGGCTTACCCTGTACATCACCGGCGACACCCTCGCGCGCGTTCGCGGTTGGCTTGGCCGCGACCCCAATACCTTTGAGCACATCCTGTTCAGGGCCCTGTTCGGGCTCGCCCGGATCGGCGGCCGAGCAGGACGCGCCAAGGACGTGCCGGTGCCGGCGTGGCCGGCGGCCAATCCGGTCGCCCCAAACGGTTACATCCGGTTGGATCCCCGTGGTGAATGCCCACAGTGTCCCAACTCCGCGTCGAGAGGCGCCCATTTCTGTCAAGCGTGCGGCCGGCAACTCAGCGGGACGGGAGCAGCACCCGCTATGGGAGCCGCGGCCATGCCGGAGGCAGTTCCGGTGCCGACGGCAGTGCTCACGCTGTCATCAACCACCGGCACGCGGACGGTAGTGCCGGTGCTGTCACTACCGACAGAGGGGCCGGCGGCACCAGCCAGGCCAGCCACGCCAGCGCCAGCGCCAGCCAAGGCTCTTGCGGAGACCCCATCGGCAGCGCCAGCCAGGGCGGCAGCCACGACCACGCCGACCGCGGCACCAGTCAGGGCACTGGCGGACGCAGCGGCGGCAGCGCCAGCCAGGGCAGCCACGACCACGCCGGCGGCACCACCATCCAAGGCAGCGGAAGCCTCCGCCGCGTCACGCGCGAGTGCAGCCGGGGACACTCCGGCAGCACCACCAGCCAAGGAAGGTATGGACAAGCCGGCGGTCGTCCAGACGGGGGGCAAGGCAAGGTCAGCGTCGCTTCGCGAGCCACAAAACGGGTCGACGCGCAGCGCCCGCCGGCCCGCGACATCTTCCTGACGCCGCTCGGCGACCGATTGCTTGATGCGGCGCGTCCTCCTGCGGGAGACCTCGTTGCCGCTCCGACTGCCGTTTGTGGTGCCTCCTGGCACTGATGTCTCCTGGAATAGCGAATTAGTACTGGACTCCACCGTACCTGACCCTCCACAATCGGCACCTGCACCGGGGGGCATGACGTGCACCGCTACACCGCAAGGGGAGCGGCGGTGGAAGCAATCATCAAACCGAAGGGGTATTCATGAGGATTATTCGCGCATCCTTCATCGTCGCCGCGCTGCTGGTCGGTTTGGGCGTCCAGACCTCGCTGGCATCGCATTGGACCAGCAGGACGGTCGTCTCGGCCAGCGTCTCGCAGACCTGCGAAGGCGGCCAGAAGATCGACGATCCCGTCAGCGGAACCGGCTACGTCGTCACCTTCGACGGATTCGCCGGATCGATCATCTTCACGCATAGCAACGGAACGCTTTCGTTCGTCACCGACCAGCCCTCGCACGTGGTCACTTCCATCCTGATCAAGGGCGGACCGACGAACGCGGTCCTCTACACGTACGCGCCCGGAGTCACGTCGGACAGCGGCCTGACAGCGCCGACGAATGCCAAGAACGGCGGTCTGTACGGCGTCAGCCACGTCTGCGTTTTCACTGACAAGAAGTAATCTCCGCGGACTGGATGCAATGCCCCCGGCCGGTGGCCGGGGGCATTTCGCTGTCCCACGAATGGGCGCGGGAACGCGAGCCGAGAGGCTCGCCGCAACGCAGGGTCTGCTAGAGGGATGGCATTGAGAAGGAGCCGTTCATCCGCGCTGCGAGTTGCGCTGATCGGTGGCGTGGCGTTCGCCGCATCGATCGCAGTGGCTGCGGCGCTGGTGTTGTCATCGGCGCCACCTGCCGAACCACCGCCACTCGCTGCCCCCGTCGATCCCCGGCTTCCCGATCTCACTGTTGCGCCCCTGACCGAGATCACGGGCGGCCTGAACGAGGACGGCACCCGTTCGATCCGGTTCGGCGTCATGCTTGTCAACCAGGGTGAGGGCGACTTCCTGTTGCGTGCCCGCCGATCGAACCCGCTGAGCAGCGACTGGCAAGTGACGCAGCGCATCGTCGATGTCGGCGGCTACACCGAGAAGATGAGTCCCGCGACCCTGGTCTTCGGGGGCGACGGGCACGACCACTGGCACATCCGGGAGGTCGAGAGCCACACGATCGAAGGCCTCGACGGCGTCGCTCTCGGCGGCGTTGTCAAGAGCGGATTCTGCTTCTTCGACACGGACCAGGTGCGCCCTGAGCTGCCCGGTGCTCCGAGCGCGAAGGTCTACGCCTCCAGCGACTGCGGCGGTCGGTTCGACGGAGCCATCAGGATGGGCCTGTCCGTGGGCTGGGGCGACGAGTACCCGTGGCACCTGTTCGAGCAGGAGATCAACATCACGGACTTGCCCGAAGGACGCTACCGGCTCCGCGCGGTGGCCGATCCATTTGGCTGGTTCGACGAGCTGGACGAGACCAACAATCAGGTCACCGTCGACATCGAGTTCCACATGGACGGCCCACAGCCCGTCGTGCAGGTTCTCGATGGCCCGTGACGCGGCGGATGCGAGATCGACGCCGGCGGTCCGGTCCCGGCAAGGCGTGAGCCCCCTGCAGTCGAGTGCAAAGGGCCCACGGCCCGGTCTCGGGGACCGAACTGAAGAGTACAGCTCAAGACGGGCGCGCCGCCCGTGTAGTCAAGCGTCAGGCCGGCCGCGCGGTCCTCGCGGGGGCAACGGCTTCCGTGGCACCGCGTGCCGCCAGGTAGACCTGCATGATCCGGCGGACCCCGTCGTCGTCGAGCGAGTCGTCTCCCCGAAGCGCCCGCTCCACCTCGCGGACGGGATCGAGGCTCTCGGCCGTCAGGGCGCCGAAGAACCTCGTGGCGCTCGACTCGTCGGCGGTGTCGCGGACGACCTTGGCCAGCCGGACGGCCGTCCGGAGCGTCGGCCGGCGCTCGCCCCGGACGATCCGGGAAACGGTGGACACGTTGACGCCGGACCGGTGGGCCAGCTGCCGCAGCGACATCCGCCGGGCACGCAGCTGAACCGTCAGCCAGTCCCGGAACTGGACCTCGTTGGGTTCATTGGTCGTCACAGTGGCGGTCTCCAAGGGGATGCGGGGCTTCGCTTGCCCCGCACATGCGGCAACGTCTCGTTGGGTACGCCCAATGTACCTGAGACTTCCCCGATCGTCCTGCAAGCGCTGTTGCAAGTTGTCCACACGTCTCGTCGGGCGGGTTGCGGAGTCGTGTCGGCCGCGACTACCCGTCGCTGGCGGTGAGCTCGCCCAGATGCTCGGTCAGCCGCAGGTTCTCGCGGTAATCGATCGGGATGTCGACGACCGATGGACCGTCGTGATCGAGGGCCTGCCGGAGCACCGCGCGGAGGTCCTCGGCCGCCGTCACCCGGTAGCCGGCGATGCCAAAGGACCGGGCATAGTCCACGAAGTCCGGGTTGCCGAACTCCACCGCGAAGGGCCGGCCGAACTCGTTGCGCTGCTTCCAGTCGATCAGGCCATAGCCATCGTCGCGCCAGATGATGACGGTGATGTTGGCCCCGATCCGGCGGGCCGTCTCCAGCTCCTGGCTGTTCATGAGGAAGCCGCCGTCGCCGCACAGCGCCACGACCCGCCGGTCCGGGTGGACGAGCTTGGCGGCGATCGCGCCCGGCAGGGCGATGCCCATCGCGGCGAATCCGTTCGAGATGATCACCGTGTTCGGCTCGAAGGCCTGGTACAGGCGAGCCACCCAGATCTTGTGGGCACCGACGTCGCTGAGCACGATGTCGGTGGGCCCGAGGGCCGCCCGAAGCTCGGCGATGGCCCGCTGGGGGGCGATGGGTGCGCCGGTATCGTTGTCGTGCTCGGCCAGCTCGCGGAGGAGCTCGGTCCGCAGGTCGGCGTGGACGAGGATCTCGCGCGACTGGTGCCTGGCGGTCGCGTCGCGGCCACCGATGCCCATCGGCAGGAGCGCCACGAGCAGCCGCCGCAGGGTGCCCTCGATGTCCCCGATGAGCTCGATCTCCGGCCGGTAGGCCGCGTCGACCTCGGCCGGCACGGTGTCGATGTGGACGATCCGCTTGGCCCCGTCCTGGTTCCACCGCGAGGGCGCGTATTCGACCAGGTCATAGCCGACGCAGACCACGAGGTCCGAGCGATCGAAGCCCGAGAGCACGTGGTCCCGGGCCTGCAGGCCGACAGCCATCAGCGACAGGTGGCTCCGGTCGTCCATCGCGCCCTTGCCCATGAACGTCGCCGCGACGGGGACATGGAGACCGCGGGCCAGTTCGCGCAGCTCGGGCGCGGCTCGGCGGCGGAGCACGCCGTTGCCGGCGAGGATGATCGGCCGTTCTGAGCCGGCGATCAGCCTCGCGGCATGGTCGATGGCCTCGTCGGTGGGCTCCGGGAAGTACGTCCGGGTCGGGGTCAGCGGCTGGATCGCATCGCCCGACTCGGGCGCCGCCGCGGCGAGGTTCTCGGGCAGCTCGATGTGGGTCGGCCCGGGCTTCTCGAGGGTCGCGACCCGAAAGGCCTTGCTGACGATCTCCGGGATCGCGTCCACCCGTTCCACGCGCGTATTCCACTTGGTGACCGGCTCGAACATCCGGACGATGTCGACGACTTGATGGGCCTCCTTGTGGAGCTTGTCGCTGCTGGCCTGGCCGGTGATCGCGACCAGCGGCGCGCGATCGAGATAGGCGTCGGCAATGCCGGTCACGAGGTTGGTGGCGCCCGGGCCGAGGGTCGCCATGGCGACGGCCGGGCGGCCCGTGAGCCGGCCGTAGACATCGGCCATGAATGCCGCGCCCTGCTCGTGGCGGGTCGTGACGTGCCGGATCCGTTCACTCCGGCTGAGGGCATCGAGGATGTCCATGGTCTCTTCGCCCGGAACGGAGAAGACGAACTCGCAACCCTCGGCCTCGAGACAGGCGACGAGCAGGTTGGCGGCGGTCCGGGCGGGACGCGGCGGGGCGGTCACGGCCCGCAGTGTAGTGGGCCTCCGCCGGTCAGAGGCTGTAGGTGACCCGCACGGCGAGGTAGTCGAGCCGGTAGTCCTTGTTGTTCTGGGTCGTGGCGTCGATGACCCGGACCCGGAAGTTGGCGTTGCTGAAGTTCCCGGCCGACCACGTCCGTCCCCAGCTGTCGGCCGTGCCGCCCAGGTTGTACGTTGTCTCCACGGCGCTCGTCAGCGTCGCCGACTTCGCCGTCGTCCAGCTCGTTCCGCCATCCCACGACAGCTGGACGCAGATGTTCGACGTCCCACCGCTGTTGTTGACGCCGACGTCGGCCCGGACCTCGATCCCGTTGATCGAAAGGGCCAGGACCGGCACGCCCAGCGAGAAGTCGCGGAAGCGGTGAGCGTCGTTGGCGGGATTCGTGCACGACCCGGAGCGTGCAGCCGTCCCGGTGCTGGCGTCGAGGGCGAAGCCCGAGCCGTCGGCGCAGGCGTTGTTCGGGCTGGTCTCGTAACCGTTGGCGTCGCCCCAGCCGGCCTCGGCGGCCGATGTGCCACTGGTGCAGGTGCGCCATGGCGTCGACACCCCACCGAGGATGACGACAGCCCAGGCCTGGTTGCTCGAAATGCTGTCCCACGAATGGAAATAGGACCGCAGGACGTAGTACCAGGTGCCCGGGCTGGGTGGCGTGTCGGTTGCGCTGATGGCGGTCGCAGGCGTCACCGTTGAGACCTGCACGTGGCCCGAACCGGAGGTCGAGCTGGGCCCTGCGGGATGCACCGGTCCGGTGATCGGACCGTGCGAATCTCGAATCGTTCAGGCGGGATCGGTGCGCTGACGCCCCGCATCGGCCAGTCGCTCGGCATAGCGGGCATCGCGCCAGGCCAGGGCGGCCTTGAGCCCGTCGCGGCGGACGATGGCATCGAATTCGCGGGCGGTCTGGCTCATGTTCACGAACGACTGCAGGTCGAGCCCCGACTCGACCGCAGCGAGGAAGCCCGACGCCTCCATGGCCCGGTTGAGCATCAGCTTCGTCGGCGCCATGACATCCGGCGGAACGCGCGCCAGGCGATCGGCCAGCGCGTCGACCTCGGCGGCCAGCCGCTCCTGGGGCACGGCGCGGTTGACCAGGCCGATCCGCTCCGCCTCGCGGCCGTCGACGAGGTCGCCCGTGAACAGCAGCTCGCGGGTCTTCTTCTGGCCGACGAGGAACGGCATCAACAGCGTCACCGGCGCGGATCCAAAGCGGATTTCGGGCTCGCCGAGCTGGGAGTCCTCCGCCGCGACGATCAGGTCGCAGGCCATCGCCAGCTCCAACCCACCGGCCAGCGCATAGCCGTGGACCTGGGCGATCACCGGCTTCGGGCAGCGCCAGATCGCCAGCGCGGCGGCGATGTCGCGCTCGAGGACCTCTCGCCAGCCCCACGCATCGGCCGGTGCCGCCTCGGAGAGGTCGTAGCCGGCACAGAACGCCCGGCCGGAACCACTGATGACGATGACCCGGACCTCGTCGTCGGCGATGGCCGCCTCGACGGCCGCGGCCAGCGCGTCCCGGAGCTCGACGCTCAGGGCGTTGAGCTTGTCGGGCCGGTTCATGACGAGTCGGACGCCCCAGCCGGCCCGCTCGACGAGCACCAGGTCAGTCATCGGCCGCTACCGTCACGATCAGGGCGTCGACGATGGTCGCTCCGGTCGGGCCGCCGATCACCGGATTGAGGTCCACCTCAGCCCACGCCGCTTGCTCCAACGCCGTCCTGCTGAGCGCGGCAATGAGGCGGGTCAGGGCACCACGGTCGACCGGCGGGGAACCACGGAAGCCGCGCAGCAGCCGGGCGCCCCGAAGCTCGTCGAGCATCTCCGCCGCGTCGCTCTCGCGGACCGGGGCGAGCCGAATGGCCACGTCCTCCAGCGCCTCGGCGAGGACGCCGCCCAGGCCGACGAGGACCGTCGGTCCGAACTGTGGATCGCGCTTGATGCCGACGATCAGTTCGAGCCCCGGCTCGGCCATCCGCTGGACGACCACGCCGCGCCGCGCCGCCGCCGCGGGAAGGGGCATCGCGAGCAGGCCCGATGCCGCGCTGCGAACGCCCGCCGCGCCATCCAGCCCCAGCCGAACGCCGCCCACGTCCGACTTGTGGGCGAGGCTCGTCGCGTCGATCTTGACCGCGACGGGATAGCCGATCGCCTCCGCGGCCGCCACCGCGGCCTCGGTCGAGGATGCGGCACGGAACGGGGTGACCGGCAATCCCAGGTGTTCCAACGCGGTCAGGCTCTCGACCTCCGACAGCAGCCGGCGCCGGGACGGGGTCGCGGGCGCGGGATCCTCGCGGCTCCACGTGGTCCGGTCCGCGGCGAGGGCCGGCCAGCCGCTCCGCCTGGGTCCGTCCGCCAGCCGCCGCTCGCGCCGCCGCTCCCACCAGGCCAGCCGCGCGATCGCCCCGAACAATTCGACGAGGCCGCGGAGCATCGGCGCCCCGCCGCCGTCCTGGTCGAGGACGGCCTTGGTGTCGGCTGGCGGTTCACCGGATGTCAGCGAGACGTAGACCGGCAGGATGTCCGGGCGCCCAGCGGTCGCGGCGAGCAGCTGCCGGGTGACCTCGTTGGCGGTCGCGACCTCCGATGGCAGCGAGGCGTAGGGGAAGTCGTGGACCAGGACGAGGACGTCGTACGCATCGGATGCGGCGAGCGCCCGGAAGCAGGCGCCGTAGGCGGTCGTCGGATCGGCCGCGCCCCATGGGTCCAGCGGGTTGCCGATGTAGCCCATCGTCGGCAGCTCGGCGAGGATCTGCTCCCGGACCGCGGCGGGGACCGGCGGCAGGTCGACCTTCGTTCGGGGCGCGAGGTCGGCGATGAGTGACGCCTCGCCGGTGGAGACGGTGACGACGCCGGTTCGTCCCCGCCCCACCCGGCGGCCTGTCCGGCGACAACCCTCGACGAGCTCCGCTGCCTCGAGCAGCTCGTCGAGATCGGCGCAGCGGATGACCCCGGCCGCCTCGAGCGCGGCATCGGTCACCGCGGCCTCGCCCGCCAGCGATCCGGTGTGGGCCACGGCCGCCGCCTGGGCCTGGTCGGACCGGCCGACCTTGACCGCCAGGATCGGCTTGCCGATCTGGAGCGCATGGTCGGCCAGGGCGAGGAACCGCTCCGGGCGCTTGAAGCCCTCGACGAACAGGATCACCGCGTTCGTTTCCGGGTCGTCAAGGCAGTAGGCGAGGTAGTCGCACAGGTCGACGGCCACCTCGGAGCCCGTGCCGATGATCCGGGAGAACCCGACCCTGGAGCCGGAGTGGATGAAGGCGTCGGTGACCGACCCGGACTGGGCGATGCCGGCGACACCGCCACGGGGCAGGTACGGCGAGACGTCGCCGATGTAGGCCGACGCGTTCGTCGTCAGGTCCCACACACCCATGCAATTGGGCCCGACGAGCGCCAGGCCGCACTGGCGGGCGATCCGGGCGACGTCCGCCTGCATCTGGGCGGCGGCTTCGCCCCCCTCCACGACACCGCCGCCCGGGATGATCACCGCCGGGACGCCGTGCGCGGCCGCTTCCTCGGTGATGGCCGCGGCACGCAGCGGGTTGAGCGCGGCGACGACGATGTCGGGCACCTCCGGCAGGGCGTCCAGCGACGGGTAGCAGGGCTGGCCGTGGAGCTCCTCGTAGCGCGGGTTGACGAAGTGGCAGCGGACCTTGCTATCGGTCACCCGGAGGTTGTCACGGACGGTCTGCGCGATCCAGCTCCGTGGCGACGCCCCGACCACCGCGATCGATCGCGGGTCGAACAGGGGGCGGAGGTCGACGATCGCCGCGAGATCGGCCGCCGGCCGCGGTTCGGCGGCCATCAGCCGACGACCCGATCGACGCCGCGCTTCTCCAGGGCGCGAGCGACGATGAGGCGCTGGATCTCGCTCGTGCCCTCCCAGATCCGGTCCACCCGCAGCTCGCGGAAGAACCGCTCCGCGGCCGTCTCACGCATGTAGCCGCGGCCACCGAAGACCTGAACCACCCGGTCGGCGCATCGGAAGGCGGCTTCCGAGGCGAACAGCTTGGCCAGCGACGCCTTGGCGTGGATCACCTTCGGGTCGGCGCCCTGCTCGACGAGCCATGCCGTCTCGCGGGTCAGGAGGCGGGCGGCGGACGCATCGGCCGCCGAATCGGCCAATGGGAACGACACGCCCTGGAAGTCGTAGATCCGCTCACCGAACTGGACCCGGCTGGTTGCCCAGTCGACCGCCTCGCGAAGCAGCCGCTCCATCGCGCCGGTGCAGCGCGCGCCGATGTGGATCCGCTCCTCGACGAACCACTCGTTGGTCAGGGCGTCTGCTTCCCCCACCCCGCCCAGGATCGCGTCGTCACCGACCCGGACGTCCTCGAGAACGAACTGCGGGTGGCGGTCGGCGAACGTGTGGGTGTAGTCGGGGTCGTACTTCAGCGTCACGCCGGCGGTGTCGTAGTCGACCAGGAAGAGCGTTGGCAGGCGGCGGTCGCCGTCGACGGCGATGGCGTGGAAGATCATGAAGTCGGTGTCGTCGGGCCCGGTGACGAACCATTTCTCGCCGTTGAGCCGCCACGTCCCCGGTAGCGCCATCACGGACCGCCGTCGCCTCGAGGGTCCGGGCGTCGGAGCCTGCGTTCGGTTCGGTGATCGCGTAGCTGCCCGAACGTTCGCCACGCAGCGACGGGTCCAGGTAGCGACGCCGCTGCTCGGGCGTGCAGTGGACCAGGGCGTTGTAGGCGCCCGGGATGTACGACCACAGCCCGCCCGTGGACTGGCCCAGCTGCTCGTGGACGACGACCTGCTCCATGGCGGTCCAGCCCTGGCCGCCGAGCTCCTTCGGGAAGCTGCCGCCCTGGAGGCTCGCCTCGAGCGCGGCGCGGCGGATCTCGTTGCCCCAGTCACGGGTCACATGCCCGTTGGCGCGCTCGAACTCCACCTCTCGCGGCACCAGGACGTCCTCGACGAACCGCTTCACGCGCTCGCGGAGTTGCTCCTGGCCCGGCGTGAGCACGAAGTCCATCGGCGGAGTCTGCCGTGCGGGCGTTCCGAGCCGACGCCCACGTCGCGGGGCGCGGGACGGCGGGCGCGTGGCACGGGCCGCGTTTACCAACCCCCGTGGTCTGGGAGCGGCGACCTGGCTCGAAAACCGGCGAATACGAACCCCGCTGGTACGAGGGGTTTTTTCGGTCACATCGAGCGTGGATTCGGCGATTGGTTGCCGCGGCGACCACCCCGGTTGCTAAACGCCCAACGCGGGTCACGGGGATGGCGACTGCCGCGGCGCGAATCGGTCGCGCGGGTCAGCCGGGCTGCGCGAGCACCATGATCCGGATCTCGGTCATGTCCTCGATCGCCCAGCGGAGGCCCTCCCGGCCCAAGCCGCTGTCCTTGACCCCGCCGTAGGGCATGTGGTCGATCCGGTAGGTCGGGACGTCGTTGACGATCACCCCGCCGACCTCCAGTTCCTGGAACCCGCGCCAGGCATTGCCGAGGTCGTTGGTGAAGACGCCGGTCTGCAGCCCGAAGAACGAGTCGTTCACCTGCCGAACTGCGTCGTCGAAATCCGAGAACGGGAAGGCCACGACGAGCGGCGCGAAGGCCTCGTTCGAGCACACCTGGGCAGTTGTCGGCACGTTCGTCAGCACCGTCGGCCCGAAGAACGCGCCATCGGCCTTGCCACCCAGCAGCAGGTTGCCGCCGAGCTGGATTGCTTCGTCGACCCAGCGCTGGGTGCGTTGGGCGGCCGCGGCGTCGACCATCGGCCCGACATCGGTCTGGCTGTCGAGCGGGTCGCCCACCTTGAGTCCCTTGGCCGCCTCGACGAAACGGCCCATGAACTCGTCCCAGATCCCTTCGTGGACGAACATCCGCTGGACGCTGATGCACACCTGGCCGGCGTAGGCGAATGCGCCGACCAGCGTCCGCTTGACCGCCCAGTCGAGATCCGCCGTCTTGTCGACGATGACGCCGGCGTTGCCACCCAGCTCGAGGACGACCTTCTTCTTTCCGGCACGTTCTTTCATCCGCCAGCCGACCGACGGCGAGCCGGTGAAGCTGAGCAGCTTGAACCGGTCGTCGGCGACCATCCGATCGCCCAGCTCACGGCTCATCGGCAGGATGCTGACCGCGCCTTCGGGGACCCCGGCGGCCTCGACGATCTCGGCCACCGTCAGCATCGTCAGCGGGTCCTTCGACGGCGGCTTGAGGACGATCGGGTTGCCGCTCGCGATCGCCGGGGCCAGCTTGTGGGCGGCGAGGTTGAGCGGGAAGTTGAACGGGCTGATGCCGGCAATCGGGCCGATCGGGAAGCGCCGGGTGATTCCGACGCGATCCTTGGACGCGGGCATGAGGTCGAGCGGGATCATCTCGCCGACCATCCGCTCCGCCTCTTCCGCGCCGAGCCGGAACGTCAGTGTGGCCCGATCGACTTCGACCAGTGCGTCCCGGATGGGCTTGCCCGCCTCGAGCGCGATCAGCCGGCCGAGCTCCTCGCGGCGAGCCTTGATGCCGGCACTGATCTCGCGCAGGATCCGGCCCCGCTCGTAAGCCGGCAACGTGCGGGTAACCTCGAATGCGGCGACGGCCGCCTCGACCGCCTGCTCGTACTGCTCCGGTGTGGCGTGGAAGGTGGAGCCGGCGGGCTCGGCCGGGTTGGCGGGGTTGGCGATCTCGAGCGGGTCGTCGGACTCGACCCACCGACCGGCAAGGAAGATGGGATGCGGCTTGGCGCCGGTAGTGGTCGTCATAGGTATGGATCTCCGGAAGTGGTCGGTGCCACCCGATCCTACTCCCGAGCTCGAGATCAGCGCCGTAGATGGACCGCGAACAACGTCCGCGGGCCGTCGACACCCTTCAGTTCGTGGGCGCCGCGATCCTCGAAACGAACATCCTCCGCAGCAGTGACATCGCGCGTCGTGGCCGTCGCGAGGGTCTCACCTGCCAGCGCGGCAGCGGCTACACGGGCGGCAACATGGACCGCCATGCCCCGGATGTTGCCCGGCAGCGGGTCGATCTCGCCGGTGTGGATGCCGGCCCGGATCCTGATTCCGAGGCCTTCGGCGGCCGCATGCATGTCCGCCGCGGCCCGCGCTGCCCGCGCAGCACCGTCGAACGTCGCGAGCATGCCATCGCCCGTCGTCCGGATCTCGACGCCGCGGTGACGATCGAGGGCGCGCCTCGACTGATCGAAATACGCACCGATGATCCGATCCCATGCCTCACGGCCAACACGTTCGATGGTGGCGGTCGAATCGACGATATCGGTCAGGAGGATGGTGGCGACATAGGCGTTGCCCCCTGGCGCCGGTCGTCCGTAGCCGTAGATCCCGGCGACTTCAACCGTCTCGAACGGGTCGTCACCGACGACCCACGCGTCGTGGCCAGGCGGGATGTCGAACACATCGTTGGGTCCGAGATCGATCTCATGGCCGTCCGCCATAAGCACGTGGAAGTGACCTCGAAGGGCGATCCCGAGGTGGCGAACGGCGCACCACGGCGTTCCGACGATCGGCTGAACGTGGGTCGACCACCGCCAGCCGGGCTGAATGACCGCCCGACCGATGGTCTGCTCGCCGACCTGGACGCTGCGCTCCTCGATCCCGTCCGCCCGGAAGATGTCGTCCGGCGAGCCAAGGTGCTTGACCAGCGGACCGGTCACCGAATCAGACCCCGACGCTACTCGCCCCGCCCAGGCGGGCCTCGGCGAGGCGCTCGGCGGCGACATTGGTGGCCAGACCGTCGGCCTCCGCAGCCTCGAACACCTCTCCGAGGGTGCGACCGATGCCCTCCAGCGCGTCGTCGAGCCGCTCGCGCGACCAGCCCTGCATCTCGAGGGCCACGACGTGGAGGACGCCGCCGGCGTTGATGACGAAGTCGGGGGCGTACAGGATTCCGGCCTTTCGCAGCCGTTCGCCGTCCTCGGCCGTCGCGAGCTGGTTGTTGGCGGCGCCGGCGACGATCCGGCAGCGGAGGGTCGGGATGGTCTCGGCATTGAGGATGCCGCCCATCGCGCACGGGGCGAGGACGTCGCATGGCTCCCGGAGGACGCTCGCCGGATCGAGGACCCGGGCACCGGTCGAGGCCGCGAGCGCGGCCAGCCGGTCCGCGTCGATGTCCGCGACGCCGACATCGGCGCCGGCCTCGCGCAGCAGCCCACAGAGCACGCCGCCGACCCCGCCGGCGCCCTGGACGGCGACCGTTCGACCGGCCAGGTCGGGGTTGCCGAAGACGTGGGCGACGGCCGCTCGAATCCCGTGGAAGACGCCGACGGCGGTATCAGGTCCGGTGGAGCCCGCGCCGCCGTTGCCTTCGGTTCGGCCATAGGCAAACCGGGTCCGCTCGGCGATGACATCCATGTCGCGGTCGTCGGTGTTGACGTCGGGCGCGGTGACGAACGAGCCGCCCAGCGATTCGACGAGGTCGCCGTAGGCGTGGAGAAGCCGGCGGCGGGCGTCGCCCTGCGGGATTTCGGGCACCGCCAGGACCGCCTTGCCACCGCCATGGGGTGCGCCGGCGATCGCCATCTTGAGGCTCATCGCCTCCGACAGCCGCATCGCGTCGAGGAGACCGTCGGCCGGTGAGGGGTAGACCTTCATCCTGGTCCCGCCACCCGACGAGCCGTTCCGGGTCGCGTGCTTGGCGATGAACATCCAGGTGGCAGTGGCTGCGTCGAAGCGCATGACGACCGATTCGCCCGGCCAATCGCGGATGAGGTCCTCGAACATCTCGACTCCGTCCATCGGTGCAGGACCGTCAGGCTACCCTTTCATCCGACGAGGAGGTGCCATGAATCGGGGCGATCTCAGCCGCGCGTTGCGGATCAAGCCGGGCAGTCGAGTCAAGCTCGCGTCCATCGATCCGGGTGAAACGCACGGGTGGACCAAGGAGGAGGCGGCTGAGACCCTGCCGGCCGATCTCGAACGGCTTCACGTCCTCCAGGAGCGACTGTGGGCGGACCACCGCCACAAGGTCCTCGTCGTCCTCCAGGGCATCGACGCCGCGGGCAAGGGCGGCACCGTGGAGCACGTCGTCGGGGCGATGAACCCGGCCGGCGTGCCGGTCACGTCGTTCAAGGTTCCCTCGGAGCTGGAGCGCTCGCACGACTACCTGTGGCGCGTCCATGCGCGGACGCCGGGCAACGGCGAGATTGCGGTCTTCGACCGGAGCCACTACGAGGAGGTCCTGATCGTGCGGGTCCACGAGCTGGTTCCGCGCGAGCGCTGGGAGCGGCGGTACGACCACATCAACGCCTTCGAGCGGCAGCTGGCCGAGGAAGGCACCACGATCCTCAAGTTCTTCCTGTACATCGACCGGGACGAGCAGCGCGAGCGGTTCCAGGCCCGCTACGACGACCCCGAGAAGCGCTGGAAGTTCTCGCTGGGCGACCTCGAGGAGCGCAAGCACTGGGACGACTACATCGCCGCCTTCGAGGACGCGCTGTCGAAGTGCTCGACCGACTGGGCGCCGTGGTACGTGATCCCGTCCAACAAGAAGTGGTTCCGGAACCTCGCCGTCGCGAAGATCCTGGCGGACACGATCGAGGACCTGGATCCTCAGTTCCCTGCGGGCGAGGAGTTGCCCGCAGGGGTCCGGATCGAGTAGCGCCAGGCAAAGACGCGGTTCGCTTGGGGATCGCACCACACGAGGCCTGGCGCTTCCGGCGGCGGCAAACCGGCCGTTAGCGCGGCGACCCATCTGGCGGACGAGCCCGGCAAGGCCGCACGGAAGTCCTCCGGGTAGCGGGCCACGAGCGCACGGTTCCTGGTGGTAGCGCGGACTACCCATACGCCGTGGACGGCGTACGGCCACTCGCCGCCAATCGCCACCGCGAGCTGGCCGGCCTCGGCCAGCTTTCGCTGGAACGACCGGGCACCGGCACCCACATCGCCGATGGTGTTCCAGGCCTCGGTGACGATGAGCCTTCGCTGCCGATCCGACCGGAGACAGACGTCGATCGACCGTGACGCGTCCCCGGAGCGAGTGGCCAGCTCGAACGTTCCGTCGTACCCGGCCGCTCGCCCCATCTGGAGGATCAGGTCCCGGATAGCGAGGTGGCCGGCGTCGCGGGGCTCCTCGCGCCAATCGCGCTGCAACTCGAAGCGAGGCGTCAAGCCGAGCTCGATGGCCAGGGCCAGCCAGAATTCCAACGGGTACGCCTCGGCCGCGGCCCAGTTCGATGCGGCTCTGCGAGGCTCGCGAGATGCCGACCGTGGCGGCAAGATCCTCCTGCGTGACGCGCCGCCGAAGGCGGGCCAGCCGGACGTCATTGCCCAGGCGGCGAACCGTCCGCTCGGCGAGGTCGTCGACCTGGATCTGGCGGACCGTCCGGCGAGGCTGCCGGTAGTGGGGTCGCATGATCGCCAGATGATCAACTTCGGGCCTAAACCGCTGCTTATCTGGCTGCGCAGCTCGCTGCGACCCCGGCCGGAGCACGACTCGTGCAGGGCTTGCTCGGATTCGCGGGCGGAGGTGCCCCTTACGGCGATCCTTCCCCAGAAAATGCCCACCTGGTGATCACCGACAGGATTTTGGGGCCGGGAGCCCCTATCAGCGGCGACGGCCGCCCCCGAAGAGCGTGTCGAAGATGCCGCGGAGCACGGACTGCCCGGCGCGCGAGGTGACCACCCGGCCCGCCGTTCGGACCGTGTTGTCGATCGTCCGCTGGCGCGCCCGGGCGTCCGCCCGAGCCTCCTTCTCCTGGGCCTTCCGGTAGCGCTCCGCCTCCCGCTGCTGGCGGGCCATCTCCCGGGCCTGCCGCTCGATCTCGCGCCGCTGCTGGGCCGGGGTCATGGTGTTCAGCCCGTCGGACGTCGTCGGCGAGACGCCGTCGCGAACCTGTTGCTCAGCCGCGAGCTCGCGGGCGGTCGCCATCCGGCCCTGGATCATCTCGTGGGCGCTGACCCGGTCGATCGTCTGGCCGTACTTCGCCTGGAACGGACTGGTCAGCACCAGCGCGGACACCTCGTTGTCATTGATCGCCGCCATCAGCGAGTCGGGTGGAAGGAGCCGCGCGGCCACCAGCGGCGTCGGCACGCCGCGCGGGGTCAGCACGGTCACCAGCGCCTCCCCGATGCCGAGCGAGGTGATCGTCTCCTCGACGTCGTAGAAGTCGGTCGAGGGGAACGTCCGAACGGTTTTGCGGAGGTTGTCGGCATCGTCGGGGGTGAACGCTCGGAGGGCGTGCTGGATGCGGTTGCCCAGCTGGGCAAGGACCGACGCCGGAACGTCCGTCGGGGCCTGAGTCACGAAGTACACGCCGACGCCCTTGGAGCGGATCAGCCGGGCCGTCCGCTCGACCTGGTCCATCAGCGCCTCGCTGGCGTCGTCGAACAGCAGGTGGGCCTCGTCGAAGAAGAAGCACAGCTTGGGCTTGGGCAGGTCGCCGGCTTCGGGCAGCGCTTCGTAGAGCTGGGCGAGCATCCAGAGCATGAACGTCGAGAACAGCCGCGGCTTGTCCATGACGTCGCGCAGCTCGAGGACGCTGATCACGCCGTGCCCGTCGGGCGTCGTCCGGAGCAGGTCGGCGACGTCGAACTCCGGCTCGCCGAAGAAGATGTCGGCGCCCTCCTGCTCGAGGACGACGAGTGCCCGGAGGAGGACGCCGACCGACGCCTTCGACATCCCGCCGTATTCCTCGAGGATCGGCTTGCCCTCGTCCGACGACAGGAACTTGAGGGTCGTCGCGAGATCCTTGAGGTCGAGCAGTGGCAGGTCGTTGTCGTCGCAGTACTTGAAGACGAGGGCCAAAATCGACGTCTGGGTCTCGTTGAGGTCGAGGACCTTGCCCAGCAGCAATGGCCCGAACGAGTGGACGGTCGCCCGGACCGGCGCGCCGATCTCGCCCGTCAGCGACAGGAACTCGATGGGGTGCTTGGCCGGCTGGTAGGTCCAGGCCATCGACTCGACGCGCTCGACGAGCTTGGGGTTGGTCGCGTCACCCGGCGCCGCGAGTCCGCTGAGGTCGCCCTTGACGTCGGCCACGAAAACCGGCACGCCCGCCTGGGAGAGCTGGCCGGCGAGCAGCTGGAGGGTCTTGGTCTTGCCCGTGCCGGTGGCGCCCGCGATCAGCCCGTGCCGGTTCAGCATCGCGAGCGACACCTGGACGCGCGGATCGTTGAGGAGCGCGTTCTCGTGCATCGCGCTGCCGATCACGATGGCCGGCTCGTCGAGCGCGTAGCCCTCGCTCACTGCCTTGCGGAACGCCTGGTCCATGCGGGCTGTCTCCATGAGATTTCGGGCGCTCATTGGGGGGACTGGCAGCCTATCATCGTGCCCCGCCCCGTTGGGCCGGTACGTGGAGGCAGCGATGGCCAATGAATTCCGCGAATTCCTGCTGAGGACCAACGCCCTTGCCCTGGCGGTCGGCGTGATCATCGGGGCCGCGCTCGGCACAGTGGTGACGTCGCTGGTCGAGGACATCATCATGCCGCCCATCGGGTTGGCCCTGGGTGGGGTGGACTTCTCACAGCTGGCGATCAACCTCAACGCCGATGGCAGTGCCGCGATCCGCTACGGCAACTTCATCAACTCGGTGATCGTGTTCATCGTCGTCGCGTTCGTCGTCTGGCAGATCAGCAAGGCGTTCATCCGCGAAGACACGCCGGCATCGGTCAAGAATTGCCAGTACTGTCTCGAAACGATTCCCGAGCAGGCAACGAAGTGCCGGGCGTGTGGAAGCGCGGTCGCAGGCGCCGGCGCTCCATCGGCGTAACCCGATAGCTACGGAGGAGTGGTGGAATGAAGGTCGTTGACGTCGAGGGCGTGGGCCCGGCCCAGGGAGCCAAGCTGGAGGCGGCGGGCGTCGGAACCACCGACGCCTTGCTCGAGCGCGGCGCGACCCGCAATGGGCGTGAAGAGCTGGCCGCGGCCACCGGGATCAGCCCCAAGGCGATCCTCGAGTGGGTGAACATCGTCGACCTGTACCGCATCAAGGGCGTCGGATCCGAGTTCGCCGACCTCCTCGAAGCCGCCAGCGTCGACACCGTCGCCGAGCTCGCCCAGCGCAACGCCAAGAACCTGGCCGAGACGTTCGGCGAGCTGGACATGGCCCGGAACACCGTCCGCCGGATCCCGACCGAGTCGGAGGTCCAGGGCTGGATCGATCAGGCCAAGTCGCTGCCGCGGGTCGTCGAGTACTGACCCGTCAGTCGCCCGCCGGGCGAGGATAGGAGCCCAGCACCCGGACCATCGCGGCATGTCGCCGCAGGTCGTCGATCGCGGCCGCCGCCGCGGGGTCTTCCGCGCCCGCGTCCAGGTCGACCCAGAAGACGTACTCCCAGGCCGCCGACCGTGATGGCCGGGACTCGAGCTTCGAGAGGTTGATCTCGCGCTCCGCGAAGACGCGGAGGGCCTCGAGGAGCGTGCCCGGTTCGTTGCGCACGCCGAAGACGAGCAGCGTCCTCCGGCCGGGCCCCGTCGGGGCGGACCAGCGGGGAAGGCCGGAGGCGCCCGCCCTGGCGACGGCGAGGAAGCGTGTCCGGTTGTCCGGTTCGTCGGCGATGTCCGGTGCCAGGACCTGGAGACCGAACAGTGCCGCGGCGCGTGGCGAGAGCACAGCGGCCGCGCCTGCTTCGTGGCCGTCGGCGATGAGCTTGCCGGCGCCGGCCGTGTTGTAGGTCGTGAGCAGCGTCCATGGCCGCGTCCGAAGGTACCTCTCGGCCTGGCCGAGTGCCTGGACGTGCGAGTACACCCGCTCGATGCCGTCGACCGTCTCCCCCGGCAGCGCCGCCAGGCAAAGGCGCACCGGCACGACGACCTCGCCGACGACCTCCAGCGAGTGCTGGAGGAGCAGGTCGTAGTTCTCCCGGACGGTCCCTCCCAGGAGGTTCTCGATGGGCACGATGCCGACCGCCGAATCGCCTTGCTGGACCGCCTCGAACACGTTCCGGAAGCCACCGACGCCGACGCGATCAACATCGCCATACGCCACGAGGACGGCGTCCTCCGCGAATGCGCCGGGTTCGCCCGAATAGGTGACGGTGGCCATGGGACGCGAGCCTACGCGATCGTGGCCCGGGGTATGACTGACCTAACGGTTGAACCACTCCGTGGTGTCGATCTTGCCGGCGTCCTCGTCGAGCTCCGCCCGGCGGTCCGGCGACGCCGCTGCCCGCGGCGCCCGCTTGCGGTTGCCGGCGGCCTCCGTCGCGCCCTCCCAGTGCTCCTCGCCGAGGAGGTTGTTGATGGCGTGGACGTAGGCGTCGACCGAAGCCGCGATGATGTTCTCCGAGCGGGCCTCGCCCAGGTACTCGCCACTGGCCCGCTCCCCGGCGGCGTCCGACGGCGGCGCGATCTTGACGGTCACGACGCCCTGCGCGTCAGGGCCCTCGGCGATCGCGTGGACGTCGTAGGCGAGCAACCGCGGGTGCCCGGTCAGGACGCCCGCGAGGGCCTTGTCGACCGCCCGGAACAGGGCGTCGACCGCCCCGTTGCCTTCGGCCGAGGCCTCCCATTGGTGGTCGCCGGACGCGATCACGACCGCGCCCCGGCTCTGGACCTGGCTGCCGGACGTGACCGTCCAGCGGGCGAGGTGGAGGGTTGGGGTGGTGGTCTCGGTGGCCATCGTCAACTCCCGGTCTGCTGGGGCTGGGGGGTTGCCGCAACGGCCGATCCGTTGGGCAGCGTCGTGAAGTGGCGCTCGTCGCGGCGCCGGAGCTCGCCACCCGACTTCCAGATCGCGAACTCGAGCGAGTCGCCGAGGGCGATCGCCGAAGCGGCGATGATGTTGGTGTCGGAGCCCATCGTCGACCATTCGCGCGCGCCATCGGCCGAGTCGATGATGACCCGCGTCCGAGCCGCCGTTGCCTGGTCGCCGTCGAGGATCCGGACCTTGTAGTCGTACAGGTGGACCGAATCGAGGTTCGGATAGAACGCCCGCAGCGCCTTCCGCAGCGCCGCATCGAGGGCGTTCACGGGGCCGTTGCCATCGGCCGCGGTGTGAAGCGTCTCTCCGTCGACCTCGACCTTGACCGTCGCCTCGGCGCGCATCTCTCGCCCGTCTCGTTGCTCGATGAGGACCGTGAAGTCGACGATCCGGAAGGGCGCGACGTAGCCCGGCTGGTGGCGCCGGATCAGCAGCTCGAACGACGCCTCGGCGCCCTCGAAGGCGAGCCCCTCGTGCTCGAGCTCCTTGATCAGCTGCGACAGCACCTTCGGGTCGACCACGCCGTCGAGCTGGTGGCCCAGCTGCTCGGCCCGGATGCGGGTGTTGGCCTTGCCGCCCAGCTCGCTGACGACGAGCCGGCCCTGGTTGCCGACGAGGGTCGGGTCGACGTGCTGGTAGCTCCGCTCGACCTTGGCGACGGCCGCGCCGTGGACGCCGCCCTTGTGGGCGAAGGCCGACCGGCCAACGTACGGCTGGTAGTCGTTGGGGTTGACGTTGGCGATCTCCGCCACCGCTCGCGACAGCTCGGTCAGGCCGTCGAGCCGTCCCCCACCGGCGGGCACGAGCCGGTGCGACGTCTTGAGGGCCAGGTTGGCGAGGATCGAGACCATGTTGGCGTTGCCGGCCCGCTCGCCGTAGCCGTTGATCGTCGCCTGGACGTGCCGGATCCCGGCCGCGACCGCCGCCATCGAGTTGGCGACCGCCAGCTCCGCGTCGTTGTGGGTGTGGATGCCCCAGCTCACCGCGTCGCGACCGTCGCCGTCCACGGAGCTCCGCACGTCATCGACGATTCGGACCAGCTCGTCGGTCAGCGTCCCGCCGTTGGTGTCGCACAGGACCAGGGTCCGGGCGCCGGCGTCGCGCGCCGCCCGCAGCGTCGCCAGCGCGTACTCGCGGTCGTCGCGATAGCCGTCGAAGAAGTGCTCGGCGTCGTACACCGACTCCCGCCCCCGGTCGACGACGAAGCCGATCGAGTCCGCGATCATGTCGAGGTTTTCCGCCGGCGTGGCGCCCAGCACCTCGACGACGTGGAGCAGCCACGACTTGCCGAAGATCGTCACGACCGGCGTCTCGGCGGCGACCAGCTCGTTGAGGTTCGGGTCACGTTCGGGCCGATTGGCGCGGTGGCGGGTCGAGCCAAAGGCCGCGAGCCGGGCCGTCTGCCACTGCATTCCGCGGGCGGCCTTGAAGAACTCGATGTCCTTGGGGTTGGAGCCCGGCCAGCCGCCCTCGATGTACGGCATCCCGAACTCGTCGAGCATCCGGGCGATCCGCAGCTTGTCGGCCAGCGACAGGGTGATGTTCTCGCCCTGGGTGCCGTCGCGGAGGGTCGTGTCGTAGAGCGTTATCGGCCGATCGGTCATGGCGTGGTCACCCGCGGGACGTTCATCAAGTCGACAACGTTCTCCGACATGCCCCAAGTACCGATAGGGAGATCGGTCGGCTCCTCCTCGGTAGGAACCAGATCCCGCGTCCGGAAGCCCTGGTTGAGGGTCTGGCGGACACCGCGTTCGATCGCCTTGGCCGCGTCCTCACGGCCGAGGGACGTCCTGAGCAGCATCGCCGCCGAGAGAATCGTCCCGATTGGGTTCGCGATATCCCGACCAGCGATGTCCGGTGCCGAACCGTGAATTGGTTCGTACAGCCCGAAGGTCCCGTGCTGCGTGCGCCGCTCGCCGAGCGACGCCGACGGCAGCATTCCCAGACTGCCCGCGAGGACCGCAGCCTCGTCTGACAGGATGTCGCCGAAGAGGTTCTCGGTGACGATGACATCGAAGTCGGATGGGCGCCGGACAAGGAGCATGGCGCACGAATCGACCAGTTGATGCCCATACTCGACGTCAGGAAAGTCGATCGCGACTTCATCCGTGACAGCACGCCAGAGCCGTGACGTTGCGAGGACGTTCGCCTTGTCGACTTGCGTGACCTTTCGCCGACGCGTGCGGGCCAACTCGAACGCAAGCTTCACGATCCGACGAATCTCAGGTTCGGAATACGGGAGCGTGTCCTGTGCGGTGCGTTGGCCATGCTCACCGTCCGCTTCCGACCGTGGCCCGAAGTAGATACCGCCTGTGAGCTCACGAACGATCAGCAGGTCGACGTCAGTTAGCAACTCGCGTCGCAGCGGCGACGACGAGGTGAGAGCGGGATGGACCGATACGGGTCGAAGGTTCGCGTAGAGACCAAGGCTCCCTCGCAGTGCGAACAATGCCTGCTCTGGTCGCACGACGGCATGGGGATCTGACCACTTTGGCCCGCCCACCGCGCCCAGAAGCACCGCGTCCGCCGCCGCGCAGCGCTCAACGTCTTCGGGGCGGATCGCAACGCCAAACTGGTCGATGGCGGTGCCGCCCGCGGCGACTTCCGACCAGTTAATGCGGAAGTCAAACGCTTCGCCCGCGGCATCCACGACGCGTCGTGCAGCCGATACGACCTCCGGTCCCACTCCGTCACCCGGAATCGCCACGAGCCGGTAGGTCGCAGTGCTCATCGCATCCAACCCGACAGGTCCACGCCAGATACCAACCCACGTGGTGCGGGATGCCCCGCGGCATCGAAGCAGACGCAGATAGCAGCCCGGGTAGTCCCTGGCGGCGATTCCGCGGCGAATCCGTGGCTTGGGGCCGGCTTGTCGGCGTCGGCCACCACCCCGGTTGATAAATGGACCCCGGGCGAGGAACGCTCTGCGTCGCTCAAGGGAGCTCCTCGACGACACGCGGCGACACGAAGCCGACCGAGACGCCGTTGATCTCGGCGCCGTGGAGCTTGTTGACCGCCACCAGGTAGGCCTCGATCGACGCCTCGATGATGTTCGTCGATAACCCGTGGCCGGTGACGACCAGCGCGCCCGGACCCTCGTCGGAAGAGCGCCGGCAGCGGACGAGCACCTGGCCCTGGGCGTCCTCGCCGGCGGAGACGGCCTTGATCTCGTACTCCGTCAGGACGGGACGCCAGCCGAGGGCCGGCAGGAGGGCCTGGTCTACCGCCGAGTACAGGGCATCGACGGGCCCGTTGCCGGTCGCATCGGTGGACCGGTCAGCGCCGTTGACGGCAAGTGACACGGTGCCCCGCGCGTTGCCGCCGTGGGACGACGTCACGCTCCATCCGAGAAGCTGCACCGAGGCGGGGACCTCCGCGGCGCGCTGCTCGACCAGGGCCAGCAGGTCCGCGTCCGTGACTTCCTTCTTGGCGTCGGCCAGGGCGATCGCCTGCCGGTAGAGCGTGTCGAGCGCCTCGCCCTCGACCTCGTGGCCAAGCTCGCGAAGCTTGCCCTGCAGACCGCGCCGGCCGGACAGCTTGCCGATCGTCAGCTGGCTGCCGGACAGGCCGACCGACTGGGGCGTCATGATCTCGTAGGTCAGCGGGTTCTTGATCACGCCGTCCTGGTGGATCCCCAATTCGTGGGCGAAGGCGTTACCGCCGACGATCGCCTTGTTGGGCTGGACCGCAAAGCCGGTGAGGTACGACACCAGCCGCGAGGCCGCCGTGATCTGCTCGGTCTGGACACCCGAGCCAAGCTGCGGGAACTGCGTCGGGCGGGTCCGGAGGGCCATCACGACCTCTTCGAGCGAGGCGTTGCCCGCCCGCTCGCCGAGCCCGTTGATCGTCACCTCGACCTGCCGGGCGCCGGCCTGGACGGCGGCGATCGTGTTGGCGGTGGCCAGCCCCAGGTCGTTGTGGCAGTGGACGCTGACCGTGGCGTCACGGCCCACTCGCTCCACGACCCGCGTCACGAGCGCCCCGAACTCGGCCGGGATCGCATAGCCCACCGTATCGGGGATGTTGACCGTCGACGCCCCGGCCTCGACGACCGCCTCGTAGACCTGGAGGAGGAACTCCGGGTCGGTGCGGGAGGCGTCCTCCGCCGAGAACTCGATCTCCGCATCGCGGCCAAGGCGTTCGCGGCCGTAGCGGACCCAGTGGATGGCGTCGGCCAGAGCCTGCTCGCGGGAGATCCGCAGCTTGTGGGTCAGGTGGATGTCGCTGGTGGCGATGAAGACGTGGAGGTGCGGCCGCTCCGCCACGCCGATCGCCTCGATCGCCCGCTGCGGGTCGCCGTCGCGGCAGCGGGCCAGGGCGGCCACCGCCGCTCCCCGGGTTTCGCGGGCAATCCGGTTGACCGCCTCGAAGTCGCCCGGGGACGCCGCCGGGAAGCCCGCCTCGATGACGTCGACCTTGAGCCGGACGAGCTGGCGGGCGACCTCGAGCTTCTCGGCGGCGGTCAGCCCGGCGCCGGGCGCCTGCTCCCCGTCCCGAAGCGTCGTGTCGAAGACCCGAACCGAGCCGGTTACGACACCCGGCCCGGGCGCTCCGCCGCTCATCGGCCGGCTTCCGCCGGCGTCCGCTCGGAGGCGACGGCCTGGGCCTGCCCCGCCTGGACGACGACCGGCTTGACGAACGGCATCCGCGATCGGAGGTCCGCCCCGACCTGCTCGATCTGGTGGTTGCGATCCTGCTCCCGGAGCCGCTGGAAGTTCTGCCCGCCGGCCTCGATCTCGCCCACCCACTGCTTGGCGAACTGGCCGCTCTGGATCTCCGCCAGGACGTCCTTCATCGTCGCCTTGGCGCCCTCGACGATCCGCGGCCCGGAGACGTAGTCGCCGTACTCCGCGGTGTCGCTGACGCTGAAGCGCATGAAGTTGAGCCCGCCGCGGTACATCAGGTCGACGATGAGCTTGAGCTCGTGCATCGTCTCGAAGTAGGCCAGCTCCGGCTGGTAGCCGGCCTCGACGAGGGTCTCGAAGGCCGCCTTCACGAGGGCCGAGACGCCACCGCACAGGAGCGCCTGCTCGCCGAACAGGTCGGTCTCGGTCTCTTCCTTGAACGTCGTCTCGAGGACGCCGGCCCGCGTCGAGCCGATCCCCTGGGCATAGGCCAGGACGCGGTCGCGGGCCGTGTTCGAGGCGTCGCGGTGGACGGCGAACAGGGCCGGCACGCCACCGCCCTGCTCGTACACGCTCCGGAGCAGGTGGCCTGGACCCTTGGGCGCCACCATCCCGACGTCGACATCCTCCGGCGGGTCGATCCGGCCGAAGTGGATGTTGAAGCCGTGGGCGAACATCAGCAGCTGGCCCGGTCGCAGGTTGGGGCGGATCTCGGCGTCGTACACGCCCTTCTGGGCAGTGTCGGGGACGAGGATCATGATCACGTCCGCCTCGCGGACCGCATCCGCGACGTCGGCAACGCGGAGCCCGGCATCGGCGGCCAATGGCCGCGACTTCGAGCCCGGGGCCAGCCCGACGACGACGTCGACGCCCGAATCACGCAGGTTCTGGGCGTGGGCATGGCCCTGCGAGCCATAGCCGATGACGGCCACGGTCTTGCCGGCCAGCGCCGCCGAGTCCGCGTCGGCGTCGTAATACATCCGCGCTGTCATCGCCTTACTGCCATCCTCGGGCGGATGGCTTCGCGGGGCTCAGCCTCCGACCTCGGAGAGCGGGTGGCCGCTCCTCGCTGAGGTTGCCAGTTCGTATTCACCGTTTCACCGCCTCCTCAATCGAACCTGAGCCGCGAGACATCACGACGGCACCGGTTCGGACCAGTTCCTTGATTCCGTAGGGGCGCACCAGGTCCGTGAAGGCGTCGACCTCCGTCTCCGAGCCGGTGATCTCGGCGATGACCGCGTCGCCCGCGAAGTCGAGCAGCCGGCCCTTCGACAGCTCGACGAGCTTGAGGATCTCGGCCCGGTTGGCGTCGGTCGCCCGGATCTTCACCAGGGCGAGCTCGTGCTCGATCGTCGGCTCGGCGGTGACGTCCTGGACCTTGAGGACGTCGATCAGCCGGTACAGCTGCTTGGCGGCCTGCTCGACGGCCACGTCGTCACCGTTGAGGGTGATGGTCATCCGGCTGACATCGGGCTGGTCGGTGTGCGACACGGCCAGTGACTCGATGTTGAAGTTGCGGGCCCGCATCAGCGACGAGACGCGGTTGAGGACGCCGGGCTTGTCGAGGACGATCGCGACCAGGACGTGGCGGCGCGTCTCGCCACTCCCGGGGAGTGCCCGCGGCGGCGGCGCGACATGGGCAGGCGTCCGTGGTGCGGCCTCGGGCGATTGGGCGGGCACGCGCCCGTTATTGGCACCCTCAGCGGTCATACGTCACGTTCCCTTCGGAGGTCCAAGGCGGAGCTCCGCGACGCCATTGGCCCGAGGATACGGTGCTCATTCGTCGGCCCCGCCCCAGTTCTCGATGAGGTCGGACAGGCCCTTGCCGGCCGGCATCATCGGGAAGACGTTCTGCTCCTCGGCGATCTCGAACCAGACGAGCGCCGGCCCCTCGACGCCCTGGGCGAAGCGGATCGCGTCGTCGACCTCGGCCGGCGTGGAGGCCTTGACGGCCGGGATCCCGAACGCGTCGGCGAGCTTGAGGTAGTCGGGCCCCAGCAGGTGGGCGGAGTGGTAGTTGCCGGCGTAGATGATCTCCTGCCACTGCCGGATCATCCCCAGCTTCTTGTTGTCGAAGACCGCGATCTTGACCGGGATCCGGTCCTGGACGAGGGTCATCAATTCCTGGAACGTCATCTGGAAGCCGCCGTCGCCGGTGATCGCCCAGGTCTCCCGCTCCGGGGCGCCGAGGGCCGCGCCCATCGCCGCCGGGACGCTGAAGCCCATCGTCCCCAGGCCGCCGGAGCTGACGTGGGTGTTCGGGTGGCGGAAGCCGGTGTAGCGGGCAAGCCACATCTGGTTCTGCCCAACGTCGGCGATGTAGACGCCCTCGTGCGAGGTGAGCTCGCCGATTCGCTGGACGACGAAGTCCGCCGATAGCAGGCCGTCCCGCCAGGCGCCGGATCCGTGCCAGCTCGACGCTTCGGAGTCGCGGCGCCACTCGGCCAGCTCCGCGAAGTAGTCCGCCCGGGCGGCCGGCTCGACGGCATCGACCAGCGGCAGCATCGCGGCGAGGACGTGCCTGGCATCGCCAACGATCGGCACCTCGACGGCGACGTTCTTGCCGATCTCCGCGGGGTCGATATCGGCGTGGACGATCCGGGCGTAGGGCGCATAGGTCCGGACGTTGCCGGTGACCCGGTCGTCGAAGCGCATGCCGATGGCGAACAGCAGGTCGGCGCTCTGGATCGCCCGGTTGACGTGCTTCCAGCCGTGCATCCCCATATAGCCGTAGCTCAGCGGATGGGTCTCGTCGATCGCCCCGATCCCGAGCAGCGTGTGGGCGACCGGGATCTGCGTCTTCTCGGCGAAGGCGCGGAGCTCGTCCCAGGCCTCGGCGTGGAGGACACCGTGACCGGCGAGAATCACCGGCCGCTTGGCCCGGGCGAGCTCCGCTGCAGCGAGCTTGAGTTGACGGCCGTTCGGCTCGAGCTTGGGACGGAAGCCAGGCAGGCCGGCGAGGATCTCCTCGTGCGTCGGGTGGGGCGCGGACGTCTCCTGCTGGAGGGCGTCCTTGGTGATGTCGATGTGGACGGGGCCGGGGCGCCCGGTCCGGGCAATGTGGAATGCCTCGGCGAAGACCCGCGGCAGGTCGTCGGCATTGCGGACCAGGTAGTTGTGCTTGGTCATCGGCAGGGTGATGCCGTTGATGTCGATCTCCTGGAAGGCGTCCTTGCCGAGCAGGGCGCCGGGGACGTTGCCGGTGATGGCGACCATCGGCACGGAATCGAGGAGCGCCGTGCCGATCCCCGTCACCAGGTTGGTGGCGCCCGGGCCGGAGGTGCCCATGCAGACGCCGACGCGGCCCGTCACCCGGGCGTACCCATCCGCCGCGTGGGCGCCGCCCTGCTCGTGGCGGACGAGGATGTGCCGAACCTCCGGGTAGTCGCCAAGGACGTCGTAGAGCGGCAGGATCACGCCGCCGGGATAGCCGAAGAAGACGTCGACGCCCTGCAGGATCAGGGCCTCACAGACGACGTCCGCGCCGATCCGGGTCCGCCGTCGGGGCCGCGCGTCGTTGAGCATGTCGCGACGGGCCCGCTCCACCGCCGCGGCGCGGGCCGAACCGTCGCCGGGCACGTGGCTGCGGCGTTCCGGCGCGGCCGGACCCGGTGACCCGGCGGTGCCCTTGTCCGTCATCGTCATCGGTTCGGCCCATCCCTCATGCGGTGCGATCCGTTCGGGAGCAAACAAAAGACCCTCGCCACCCGGCGAGGGTCCCTTCGGTCTTCGGTGGTCTGGCGCGTCAGCCGCGTCCGTCCCTCCGCGTTCCTCCGTTCTCCCGCCGGGAGCCGGTAATCAGGCCAAGAAGGCCGTCCAGCCCAAGGAGGAGCGAGCGAAGAAGCCCGAGGAGCGATACATCGACGAGACCGTGGCCTTCGACTGGCAGCTGAACACGCCGACCGTCGGTCGTCACGGCGACGACGACGCGCTGGCGGTTGCGACCTTCGAACTGACCCAATGTGGTCTCCGACGTGCCCAGCCCGGGCCCTGCCGGACCCGCGGTGTCCGCGCAGTCTATCAGGCTCGAACGATCGCGCAACCCAGCACACCGCACCGACCGAACCCCCTAGTTTCCGCGTATCGTCACCGCCGGCGAGGGGCATTCGATGCGTGGAGGGCAGATGGAGCGGTACCTGGCGCGGATCCCGCTGCCGCCCATCGGGCTGGCGGCGCTCGCCGTGGCCGTGGTGGCCGGCATCGTCTACTGGCAGACGATGCTGCCCGGCGTCAGCGTCGGCGACTGGGCAGAGATGCAGATGATCCCGGCCCAGCTCGGCGTGCCGCATCCTACCGGGTATCCCCTCTACACCCTGCTGGGCTTCCTGTTCAGCCTGATCCCGGTCGGCACCGTCGCCTTCCGGGCCGGCCTGTTCGAGGTCATCACCGCCGCCTCCGCCGCCGGGCTGGCCGTCGTGATCGCCGGCCAGCTTGGCGCGCGACCGCTCATCGCCGCCGCAGCCGGCCTGGTGCTGGCCGCGAGCGGGACGTTGTGGCAGGAAGCCACGTTCCCGGAGATGAATGCCCTCCACCTCGTGTTGATGGCCCTCGTCATCCACCGGGCACTGCTGTGGCGCGAGCGGCGGCGGGATCGGGACCTGCTGTTGGGCGCCCTCCTGTCGGGCCTCGCCATCTCCAACCACCTGCTGGCCGCGACGGCCGTCCCGATCGTCATCGGCTTCGTCCTCGCCGACGCCTGGCGGCGGCTGCTGGAGCGTCCGAACCTGGTCGTCAAGGGAGTGGGGCTGTTCCTGCTGGGCCTGGCGCCGTACGCCTTCATCCCGCTCCGCGCGCTGGCCGGTCCGCCGGAGGTCTACGCCGCGCTGGCCACGCCCGAGGGAATGCTGGCCCTGATCAGCGGCGAGTCGTTCCGGCAGGACATGCAGTTCTTCTCCGGCGACAGCCTGAGCGCCGCCTGGCGTGCCGTGCCGGACGTCGTCGCCCACCTGCAGGGGCGCTCGGCCGGTGTCTTCATCGTCGCGGCCGTGGCGGGCCTGGCGCTGCTCATTGCGCGCGACCGCTGGCGTGGCCTGCTGCTGGTCACGCTGGCAATCGTCAACACCTACATCTACGTGAACTACGTGGGCGACCTCCACCACTACCTGCTGCTGACGTGGCTCGTGCTGGCCCTCGGCGCTGCCGTGGCGGCAGAGAGCACGGCCGACTGGCTGGAGCGGCGCACCGCGGGCCGGTCACGCGGCGCGGAGGCAGTCCTCCTGGTCCTGCCGGTCATCGTCGCCCTGGGTCAGCTCCCGGCCCAGGACCAGCGGCACAACGACGCGGGCGAACGGCTCGCCGCGCAGGTCTTCGAGGCGTTGCCACCCAACGCCGTCCTCCTGACCTACTGGGACGCCCTGACGACGCTCAGCTACAAGCATTGCGAGGAGGGCGTGCGGCCGGACGTCTCGCTGCGCGCCTACGACACGGCCGCCCGGGTCACCTGCGACCGGGTGCCGCCGAGGATCGAGGACGAGATTGCCGTGGGCCGGCCGGCATTCGCCCTCTTCCCGCTCGAGAGCATGCTCGATCCGCTGCGCGACCACTTCACGCTCACGCCCGGCCCGGAGTTCCAGCTGCCCTACGGCCAGCGGTACATGGACCACACCGGGGTGCTGTATCGGCTGGAGCCGCGCTGACCGTCCGGACATGGAACGACCGCCGGCAAGCCAGCGGTCGAGTCCGGATCAATTCGGGCGGGCGTAACGCCGCGCCGCTTCGATCAGTGCCAGCGATGACCGCTGAGGGGTCCGACCGCCGCGCGGTCGTCGTGCGAAATCGTCCGGCTCATGGCTAGAACCACTTCACGCCGGCGCCGAGTGAGAGGGCCATCGACGCAAGGAGCGTCAACGCCACGGTGAAGCGCGCCAGGTTCGCCTTCACGTCCATACCTCGTGCAACTGAGCGGTTCCGTCACCCTCCGGCGGCCGGGCGGTCTGCGGAGCAGATCCCTGGCTTTGCGTCCCCGTCTCGCGACGGGTTTGCCCTGGACAGAGGTGCAACAGGAAGGAGCAGTCCCCTTCAGTTGGGAGCATCGGCGATGCGGGCCGATCGGCCCATGACCCGGAGGTACTTCCGGGGTACCACCGTCCGGGTCAGTTACCGGACGCACCACCCGCGTTTGTGGCGGCGGTGACGGGTGGCGTGACGGCCCCGGAGCGCATCGCGACGACGATCGCCATGGCCACGCCGACACCCAGCAGCACGTCCCCGATCGAGAACACGTTGGCCATCGGGATCCAGGTCGGCATCGCGAAGATGTCGGTCAAGGGCGCCAGGACCGGGTCGCTGACGAGGGCGCTGTTCGAGTAGACGGTGGCCTCGGTCCGGCCCTGGGCGGCGAGCGCCGCGGCAGAGGCCGGCATGAACCCGCCGTTGGCCAGGATCGCGACCTGGTTGGAGATCGCGCCGAGGGCGACCAGGGGCAGCCCCGCCAGCCGCCAGTTCCGAAGCACCGCCGCCAGGACGAGCAGGGTCGAGACCAGGTAGACGATCGGTCCCAGCGCGCCCACGACCCGGGCGATCGGTTCCGCGAACAGCACCGCCTGGATCGCCATGCCGATGACGATCAGCGGCGCCCACCGGATCTGGAGCCGGGCAAGCCCATCGGGCCGGCCACCGAGCAGGAGGCCAAGGACGAGGCCGACGAGGACGGCGTAGAGCAGGAACATCGTTCAGTGCGGGATCGCGACGTCGCCCGCAGGCGGCGCCCCGAACTGGGCGAGGCCGGGGACGCCGGCGGCGAGCGGGTCGATGCCGACGCCGGCCTGCCGCAGGCGGGACCAGGCCTCGAACTCGATGGCCAGCATCGGCCGTCCCAGGAGGAAGCCCTGGCCCAGGTCGCATCCCAGCTCCGCGAGGCGGTCGTGCTGGCCGCGGGTCTCGATGCCCTCGGCCACGATCGACAGGCCGAGCGTCCGGCCGAGGGCCACGATGGCGTGGGCGAAGGCCCACTCGCCGACCGGGCTCTCCTCGGGGACCACGAACTCGCGGGCGATCTTCAGTATGTCGACCGGGAACCGCCGGAGGTAGCCGAGCGACGAATAGCCGGTCCCGAAGTCGTCCACCGCGACCCTGATTCCGTCGCGCCGGAGCGCCTCGAGGCGGCCGATCGTCGACTGGGCATCGCCGAACATCGCGGTCTCGGTCAGCTCCAGGACGAGACGTCGCGGATCGAGCCGGGTGGCGGCGATGATCCGGGTCATCTCGTCGAGGAAGTCCGGCTGGCGAACCTGGTGGGGCGACAGGTTGACGCTGACGAAGGCCGTCTCCATGAGATCGCCGGAGCGGTGCCACGCGGCGGCCTGGCGGCACGACTCGGCGATGACCCAGCGGCCCAGCTCGTTGATCGTGCCGTTGTCCTCGGCGAGGCGGATGAATTCGTCCGGGCCGACGACGCCGTGGATGGGATGGCGCCACCGGACCAGGGCCTCGATGCCCGCGACGGCGCCGGTTCGGAGGTCGAGGATTGGCTGGTAGTGGAGCATGAACTCGCCCTTCGCCACGCTGCGCGCCAGTTCCCGGCTCAACTCGTGGCGGGCGACGATCGAGGCGTGGACGGTCGGGTCGAACACCGTCACCCGGCGCTTGCCCTCCGATTTCGCGGTGTACATCGCCATGTCCGCCTGGCGGAGCAGGTCGGCCGCCAGCTCCGACCGGTCGCGGGCGACGGCGATGCCGACGCTGCCGCCAACCACGATCTCCCGGCCCTCGACCTGGAACGGGGCACGGAGCAGGTCGAGGATCCGGTTGGCGATCCCGAGCGCGTCGCGCAGGTCCGGCTCGTCTTCGATGAGGACCGCGAACTCGTCGCCACCAAGGCGAGCGGCCACGTCCGCGCCGCGGACGGCGCCGGCGATCCGCTCGGCAACCATGACCAGCAACCGGTCACCCGCGGCATGCCCCAGGGTGTCGTTGACGGCCTTGAAGTCGTCGAGGTCGAGGAACAGCACGACCGGGATCGAGGTCGCGGTCGTCCGCGGGCCGGCGAGCCGGGCGTTGATCTGCTCGGCGAACATTGCCCGGTTGGGGAGACCCGTCAGCGAGTCGTGGTAGGCCTGGTGGCGGAGCTGCTCCTTGAGCCGCGACAGCTCGGCGAGCGACTGCTCCAGCCGGCCGTTCTCGAGGGCGGCGGCGGCCTGGGCCGCGACCATCTCGAGCAGCCGCAGGTCGTCCTCCTCGAAGCTCGTGCCCTCGGTCAGCCGGTTGGCGACGGTGAGCTCGCCGATCAGCCCGCGCTCGCCGGCCAGTGGCGAGGTCATCGCCTGCCGGATCTGGGGGCCGGTGAACCGCGAGTCATTGGCCGGGGCATGGAAGAACGGCCGCGGGTCGAGCGACACCCGCCGCCGGACGGCGTCGGTCGAGGGCAGTTCGATCGGCAGCATCACCTCGGCCTCGGCGCCGATGATCGTGCGGGTTCGGAGCGCTGTCGACTCGTCGGCCTTGCGCGGGTACACGACCAGCTCGGCGACCTCCGCCCGGAACATCTCCCGGGCGTGGTGGAGGAGGGCCACCAGCGCCGAGTCGAGCTCCGGTGAGTTCTGGAGGATCCGGCTGGACTCGTACAGCAGCTCGAGACGCTCGTGCTTCTCGCGCTCCGAGACGTACGCCCGGTAGGCGATGAGCAAGGTCCCCAGCGGGATGGCGAGCAGCCAGAGGGCCGTCGGGTTGGTCCACAGGACGGCGATCGCCAGCAACGCCAGGCTGGTGTTGGCGAGGGCGACGAGGCCGCCGAACTGGATCATCTCCGGGAGCTTCTGGAATTGCGGCGCGCCTCCGGACATCGAGATCGCGGCCGCGATGTTGGTCGACGCGAGGACGCTCGCGGCGAGCATGGCCACGAAGGTCGCGATCCAGGCGGACGGGCCGATCGCCTCGCCGGCCGGGACCAGGGCCCGGAAGATCGCCATCGCGAGGGTGCCGGTCAGCGCGAAGTTGGCCAGGTTGAAGACGATCTTGAGGGCGTGCTCGCGCGACTGGAGGAACAGCGCCACGCCGGAGCCGGTCAACAGGGCGGCCATGAACCCCACCGGGTCCAGGAGATACAGGCCCAGGACCGCCGGCACCTCGCTCAACGAGAAGGCGTGGGTCTCGCGCCGGAAGTGGACCTGGACGTCCATCAGCTCGGCGAGGGCAAAGAAGACGGCGATGACCGGCCACGGGATGTCGACCGGGCGCGCGATCGGCGGCAGGCCAAGGTTCAGCCAGACGAAGCTGATCGCTGCAAGCCCGGCCAGCAGGATCGAGAAGGCCCACACCCGAACCATCGGTCGGGGGAACGGTCGCCGGCCCAGGATGTCGGTGATGCGACGCGCGGTCAGAGCCACCGCGATCCTGTCGCGCGTGCGCGGGGCCAGCTCGTGATCCATCGGTCGGGAAATTCCTCTCCAGGTGACCCCAGTTGTACCCCGGCACCCGGATCGAACGTCCTAGCCCGAAAGTCCCGGGTCGGTCGGGACCATCGGCCCGGCCGGAAGGCACGCCATTGGCGGTAGAGGCGCAACAGACCGTCCCCGGCCCGCGGCCAACCCTGTGCTAGCCTGACCCCTCCGCAGGACCCCGCCACCACTGAGCCGAGCCCGTCATGAGCCAACCCCGCACGCTTGTCGAGAAGATCTGGGACGACCACGTCGTCGCCGAGGAGCCCGGTGCTCCGTCGGTCCTGGCGGTCGACCTCCACCTGATCCACGAGGTCACCTCGCCCCAGGCGTTCACCGGCCTCCGAGCCCGCGGGATCGGCGTCCGCCGGCCAGGGCAGACGGTGGCAACCGCAGACCACTCGATCCCCACCACCCCGCGTTCGCTGCCCATGCTCGACGCCCAGGCGGCGGCCCAGATCAGCCAGCTCGATAGGAGCCGATCCACGGGCCGGTGTCGCGGACGCGCTTGTCGACCTTCCAGCCGCCATCCAGGTCGCGGTGGCACATGGCCTCGAGATACTGGCCGAGCACAGCCTCGTATTCGTTGAGCGGCAGCTGGGACGGATTTTGCACCGCCGGCAACAGCGCCTTGCACAGAGCGGGATCGGTCGGCTGCTGCGGGGTCGATTGCTCCTCGGGGCAGGTCGCCGAGGCAAGGGCGGCAGCGCATGACAGCAGCACGGCGGCGGACGCAATGACGCTGACACGGCGCATGATCGACCCCGCTGATCCTTCGATGGTACGAAGATAGGGGCCGGGATCGCGCGCCGTCAATTCAAGGTCGAGCGGCGACGATTGAGCCGCGCGTTCAGCGCTTGTCGGTCAACCGCAGGTCGATGAGCCGCCTGATATCGTCGAGCAGCAGCTCAGGCGCGCGCGCCGCGATTCCGGGCTGTTGCGGCTTGTGTTCGCCCGCGCAGCAATGCTCGATGATCTCGGCGAGCCGGCGGATCAACTCGCGCGCTTCCTTGCATTCGGCCGGGCCCGGCCCGCCGCCCGGCCCGCCCGGGTGACCGCCGGGACCGTCGCCTCCGGGGCGGTGCAGGAAGATCAGCCCGGTCAGCTGGCGGAAACGCGTGACCGGATGGCCGGCCGGCGTCTTGGCGGTGACTTCGGTGGAGAACTGATACGGGCCGACCACGGGCGTGTCGGTATACACGCCGCGGTACGTGCCGTCCGGGTCGCGCGCGAGCGTCATGCTGCGGGTGACATTGTCGGGCCGCACCACGTGAACGTGCGGCAGCGCGCTCAGCTTGACCGGAAGGCCGTAGAGATTCGGCTCCAGGATGACCGTCATCGGCGAGCCCGGCGCGTAACTCGGTTGGATCAGGTGGCCGCCGAGCCGCAGGTCGCTGCGCGCCTTGCACATCACCGAGTAATAGAACGGCTCGCTGGCGCCGGTGGACGAGGCCGTCCACTGGTGCGGCACGAGGAAGTTCTCGACCCAGACGCGCCACCGCCCGATATGCGCCTTCGGGCGGGCCGGGAAGGCCGGGAAGACCCAGCGGAAAAACGCATGCGCCTGTCCGGTGATGTAGTCGACATTGGGTAGCGGACCGGCGTCGCTCGGCCTGACGATCGTGCCGTCCGGCGCCTCCAGCCAGATATTGATGTATTTCGGATAGGCGAAGGTCGGGCGGAACACGACGATGAAGTCCGCCGACACGTCGACCTCGCCGATGTAGATCGAG
>CAVSKS010000012.1:0-34090 GCA_963728605.1 uncultured Chloroflexia bacterium
CCATGGTCGGCGACCGCGGCGTGATCACCAACCGTTTGGTGACGACACCGGGCGCAACCTTCAGCGTCAGCGGACCGCCACAGATCAGCTTCACGCCATACGCGGCGCATCGGCTGGACCGGCGCGTCGACCTCAACGCCGACGGTGACGGCTCGCCGCTCCAGGCGCCGGGCATGACCACCGGTGGCAACGACTTCATGCGCGGCGGACCCGATCATGACTCGATGCACGGCGCGGCCGGCAACGACCTCATGAACGGCGACAGCGGCGGTGACTACCTCTTCGGCGACGACGGCGTCGACGTGATGTGGGGCGGCAAGGGCCGCGACTGTGCCAACCCTGCCGACCTTGCCTGCAACGCTGACCACGGGGTCAACGACAGCTACGTGGACTACCTGTTCGGTGGTCGCGGGTTGAAGACCGATCCGGTGACCGGCGGCGCCGACATCCTCGACTTCCGACCTCGCCCGGGGATCGACCCGCTGGCCTGGTTCGAGATCACGAGTACCCGCCCGACCGATCCGGTCGCGGACCACCAGCACCACCAGGGCATCGACTGGATCTATGGCGGCTGGGATCGCGACGTGATGGAGGCCGATGTGGCCGACAACGGTCCGAACCAGGGCGATCGGCTGATCGACTGGACAGGCGCCTACAACCTGTACAACCACTGCCCGGCGGCCTACGGCGGCTACAACGACGTCCGCCAGTTCAGCCCGAGCATGCAATCGTTCCTCGAGCAGCTCGCCTTCGCCCTCGGCGCAGGCCAGTCTCTCGCCGACCTGCGGACCAAGGGCACGTCCGGCTACAACGAGCTCGCCCTGGTCTACAACTCGGACGTCAAGGCGAACTCGGGCTCTGCGTTCCCGACGACGCCGGGACACTTCGAGCAGTTCTCCTGCGAGCCCTGAGCGGAGACGGGAGAGGTGTCGGCCCTGATGGCCGAAAGCAATCGCGGAACTGATTTCGAATGCCAACCAAAGGAGACGGAGTCATGGTGAACGTCAGGAGCAGGACGCTCGGACGCGGTGCAGTCGCTGTGGTGATGGCCCTTGCCGTGGCGACCGGCACCGTCGCCCCCGCGGCGGCAGGCGATCTGGTGCCATTCAAAGGCAGCCTGGACGGGTCGGCCACGGTCACGCCGCTCGACCCGCCGTTCGCATCGGTCGTCCTCGAGGGCTCGGGCACCGCGATGCAGCTGGGTCGCTACACCCTCGACTACTCGCATACCGTCAACCAGGCCACCCGCGTCGGGAGTGGAACGTATGTGTTCACCGCCGCGAATGGCGACACGCTGACGGCCGCTGTGACCGGGCAGGCAACCCTGGTGGCACCCGGTGAGCTATCGGTTGCCGAAATTGGGACCATCACGGGCGGCACGGGCCAATTCGCGGGTGCGACCGGAAGCTTCGTCGTCGAGCGCACGTTCTTCCTGGCCACCGGGATCACCACCGGTTCCTTCTCGGGCACGATCTCCTCGCCGGGCGCCTAGCGGCTGACCCATGGATCCGCGATCCCTCTAGCCAGGGCCGAACCAGCGGAGTCCGCGCATCGCGTGGGCTCCGCCCGAGCCTTCCGGACAATAGGCAGCCCGACGTCATCTGGTGCCCGTACCGTGACCACGCCGAGTTGGGCCAGGTCGGAACCCTCACGGTCCAGTAATGCGCTCGATGAAGCAGCGGGGTCAGTCGAAGATCCAGCGTTCGTGGCCGTTCGGGCAGACGCCACGCTTCTCCTCGAAGAAGCCCGGAAAGTCATCGGCGTAGACGTCCCAGGTGCGCCACTCGTCGGCGCAGAAGACCTGTTCGCAGTCGGGACACCAGACCGGGGCGTACTCGCGATCGAGCGCGTAGAGAGCGCGGATGTCGGCCGCGCCAATGGCTCCGGCAATCGCGGCCGGGTCGACCTCAGCCTTGCCGATCGTCATCGATAGCGCCCCGGCCTCGATCACGAGCCGGGGACCCCAGCCGGCAAGAAGGTCCGGCCCAGGGGTAATTGAGTCCACCGACCCGCGTGGGAACAGCGTCAGGTGGGCCGCCTCGCGGCCACACCGGGAGCACGTGAAGCGGGCCTCGACGAACGCACCCGTCGCTCGGTCGTCCACCGTCGCAGCCTACCGCCACAGCGGCCCCGAGAAATTCGCATCCGCTCCCCGGAGGAGCGTTATCCAAACATTCGTGGGCCGGGAGCGCCTGGGTCGCCGCAATCGACGCGCGAAGTAGCCCGTCAGGGCTATGTTCGACGCCCATCGGCCCCGTCTCCGGCGCGAGGATCCTCCTAATGCTTCCCGGGGGAGCGTATGCAAGAAATTCGGGCGGGTGGTACGCAAGGGCCAGGGGCGTGGTCTTCACAAGTGAACCTCCCTCGCGTACCGTGGGGTCGGCTCGGCGACCGTCACCCGCCGAGGATTTGAGGGGCAAACCGGGTGAACGTCCGCTCCGTCACGCCACTCCTGGCTGCTATCGCACTGTTGACGGCCACGGTGCCGGTCGTATCGGCCGCGGATCCGGCGGCAGGCTATGACGCCACCTACGCCGTACTCGACCCCGACGGCGCGCTCCGCCAGAACGGCGCCATCCGCGTCGGCGACGACCTCGACGTGAGCTATGCCGCAGTCGACGGCACGGCCATTACGGCCTGTCGGATCCGGCTCGTGGCGCTGGGTGGAACGGCAATGGAGACCGACGGCCGCATCGAGGACGGCGCCTGCAGCCTCGACATCCGGCTCCCGGACTTCCCCGATCCCACCGCCCGGGCCATGCATCCCGACCCGACCTCCACCGCCCTGGACCTGTGCGTCTGGCCTGCGGCGCTCACCTTCGCCGATGGCCAGCCCCGCGACCTGACGCCGGCCGACCATTGGCAGCCTGCGGGTCGCACCTGCAACAACGCCCACTCGGGTGAGCCGAGCCTCGATTTCGTCATCGAGGGCGGCGGGACGGCACGGCCGTTCGCCAGCGACCCGCCAGTCCTCAGCTGGAACCCGGCCGACTGGGGCACGGCGATGGCGCCCCTGGCGTTCGGCGTGCCGTGGCACTTCGAGCTGCCGGCCTGGATCAACCACTGCCAGACCTACCTCAATGGCGAATGGGGAACGGTCATCCGGCCGGCCCAGGGAAGCGGCTGCCTGACGTGGGACGTTCGGATCCCGGGCGTCCTGCCAGCGACCCTGCCCTGGGAGGGCGGGCCTGGATCCTGGACGACGGACATCGTGACCGACTACACGACGACCGGCGGCGTCATGGGCTGGACCCACTCGGCGCAACGCGTCGAGCTGGCGTCGAGCGACGGCGTCTTCGAGTCAAGCCTGCCGTCGATCTTCCCGACCGACCTCGCCACGGCGCGATTCGTCACCGCCGGCCAGGCCTGGCAGCCAACGTTCCAGCTGGGTGGCGGCGACGCGACTGGTTGCAGCATGCTCGTGTTCACCGTCCCACCCACCTGGCCGACCGATCCGATCATCCAGACCTGGTACACCGGCGTCGTCAACGACGCCGACCGCTGCACCTTCACCGGCCCGGCCATGGCGGAGTGGGAGGCCCACCAGTACTTCGTCTACGCCACCTACGCCGTCGGTGTCGACGATCCCAACCTCGTATTCGGGGGCGACATCCTGGGCATTCCGGCGCCCGCGCCACCTGGCATCGAACCGCCAACGACCGAGACCGACGGCGACACGGGGATCGAAGTCGAGCCCGGCGACGGCCAGGGCCTCACCCTCGACGTCGAGATCCAGGCCGGCGGCACGAGCATCGGGCCGACGCCGCTTGCGGCTGGTCCGCTGTGCAGCGATCGATCGGTTTCGGCCAACCTGGAAGCCGGCGGGGCGATCCCCACCCTGGCGGCCAGCTGCGACCTCCCGCCCGGCAACTACGTGGCGATCGCCACCATGATCGACGCCGCCGGCGAGGTCTCGACGTCGCAGAGGCAATTCACCGTTCGTGGCCCGCGACCAGCCGTCGTCGGCCGAACGCCGTTGGCCGGTGCCGTCAACGTTCGTCGCGACGTCCAGCCGGCCATCCGATTCAACATGCCCGTCATCGGCGTGTCCCGGCGGTCCTTCGTCCTCCGCGACCTGACGACTGGTCTGGTCGTGCCGGGCAGCGTCACCTATTACCCATCCACCTGGCGGGCGGCCATCAAGCCGTCAAGCCTGCTCGTCGCCGGCCGCACCTACCGGCTCGAGGTGACGAGCCGGATCCTCAACCTGGGTGGCCGTGCGACGGCGCCGTCCAGCTGGACGTTCAAGGTCACGACCGACGCCACGCCGCCAAGCTACGTCCGGTACCCCGCCGCCGGCGCGACGGGCGTGGTCCGCACCGCGAACGTCGGGTTGGCGTTCTCCGAATCGGTCAGCGGCGTGGGCGGGACGACGGTCCGCCTGAAGGACACGGTCACCGGCCTGTTCGTCCCTGCGACGGTGACCTACGACGCCGCCAAGAAGAAGGCCATCCTCAATCCCGCCTCGACGCTGGCCGGTCTGCGGACCTACCAGGTCGTCGTCAGCTCGGGGATCCGAGACCTGGCGGGCAATCCGCTGCCCGCCTCAAGCTGGACGTTCAAGACGGCTTCCGGCTGATTGACAGCTACGAGACGATCGGCCCAGCCGAGCGACGCCATGGCCGCCACCGATGAGAAATTCGCATACGTTCCCCGGGGGAGCGTTATCCAGACGTTCGGGGTCCGCCACCACTCAATTCGGCGCCGATCAGGCCAGACATAGCCCGTCACGGCTATTCTCCGCCCACCATCGGCCCGTCCTCGCCGCAGAGATCCTCCCTACGCTCCCCCGGGGAGCGTATGCAAGGAACTCGAGCTTATCGTCCGGACGACGGAGGAGGCGCGCATGGCTGAGTTCTTTCGGCGGCTGGCACACCGGGTCACCTTGGCCGTCGGCTCGTGGCAGTTCTTTCTCGTATCGGTGGCGCTCCTGTTGGTCTGGGCCGCAACAGGGCCGGTCTTCGACTTCAGCGATGCCTGGCAGCTGGTGGTCAACACCTCGACCACCATCCTCACCTACCTGCTCGGGATCCTGATCCTGCTCGAGGCAAACCGGCAGGCGAGGGATCCAAGGTCGTCCATGACGAGCTGCTCGAGAGCACCCGCGGTGCGTGGAATTCCCTGGTCAACATCGACCAGATGAGCGATCAGGAAGTGGCTGCGATCGAGAGGCAACTCCGGGAACGAGCCCGAAGCGAGTAGGCCGTTGGTTGACAGTCGCGAGACGATCGGCCCAGCCGAGCGGCGCCATTGACCCGTTACCACCGCGGGGTCGTCGGCTGGAGGGCCTTCCACCATGCGGCTTCGCGTCCGTGATCCTCGCCTGCTGGCCGTCGTGTCGGCCGCGCTGTTGGGTGCCGCCATCGCGTTCCCGCTGGGCGCGATCGCATCACACCAGTTCACCGACGTCCCCAACACCAACACCTTCCACGCCGACATCGACGCGATCCGCGATGCGGGCGTGACCACCGGTTGTGCCGCCGGCAAATACTGCCCAAAGGACTTTGTGACCCGTGAGCAGATGGCGGCCTTCCTGAACCGGCTGGGTGCCCTCGGGCCCGACAAGACGCCGGTCGTCAACGCCGACAAGGTGGACGGGCACGATGACGTCCTCGACGCCGGCGACGTGGTCGTCAGCGAGGTCGGGCAATGGCTCCGCTATAGCACCTATCCGGTAACGATCCTCTACTACCCGGGCGTTACGGAGATGACGGCAACGGGCCTCAACTACGTCATCCTGAAGCTCCACGGCCCGGCGCGCATCGGTGACACCGCGTATGCATTCAAGAGCGTCAGGGTCTGCTACGACGACGCCGCGGGTACCTCGGTCATCGACACCATCGTGAAGGAGACGAACGACAGCGGCACGATCGACCTGGTGGCGGATCCGAGCGACTACTCCCTCGCCACCCCGGGCTGCTTCACCGTCACCGATCCGAGCCCGACCGTCGTGGCGGGCGGGACCACGCTGCAGCTGGGCATCCTCTTCGGGAGCGCCGCCTACTTCCAGCACGTGACGACGACCTGGACGGCCGTGAACTGATCAGCCCGTGTCGAGGGCACCGGGCGGCCCCTCAGCGGCCCGGCGCCTCGGCACAGGGGAAGAAGCTCAGTCCAGCGTCACGGTCGTCGCATCGCTCTGGTGCGTCAGTGCGCCGCCGAGCGTCACGTCCCAATGGATCGGGAACGAGGCGTCGCGCAGACACGGCGGGATACCTTCCGGACGGAAGACGAAGTCGGCGGGCGAGGTGGCGTTGCCAGCGCCGTTCGTCGTGAGCTCGGCCTTCATCGCGATCGTCAGCGAGTCGAACTCGCAGGCGAGGGTGGAAGCGTCGATGACCAGCCAGACCGTGTACGTCGAGTTGGGAGCAGCGCCATTGAGGCTGTAGCGCTCCTGGGCGAAGTTCCTCGGTCCGTTGGGATGGATGTTGACGACTGTCCCGCTACCGGCGGCGCCGGCGATAGCCGTGAGCGCCAACCGCTCGGTGTGATAGACGGAGTCAGCCGACGCCGCGCCGGCGTTGACCAGCGTCGCCAGCACCACGGCGACCGGGGCGAGCAATTGATGCCGTTTCATGACCGTTCCTCCTGATCGAGCCTCGTGTCGCACGGGTCGCGGCTTCGGGACCGGGCGAGGCAGGTCCTCTGGTCCGCGCGACGGCGTGTCGCAGTTGGCCATCCGGTGTTCCTCCCTGCCGTGCGATTGACGGACTGAGCGTGCCGCGACGGCGAACGCCGGGCATCAGGGGAACCCACATCAGTTGACCGGGGATCAGGGGTCGAGACAGAAAGCGGAGGGCGTGGGCCGTCGGGCCTCGGGTTAGTCGAGCGAGGCCGCGTCTCCGTTGGCCAGCGCTCGCGCCAGCTGCGAGCGCGATCGGACGTCGAGCTTCTGATAGGCCCGCGTGAGGTTCGACTCGACCGTGCGGATCGTGATGAACAGCGCGTCCGCAACCTCGCGGTTGCTCCGGCCAGCGGCCACCAGCTCGGCCACCTGGCGTTCCGTCTCGGTGAGCGCGTTGCTCCGGCTGGGGGCGCGGCCGCTCACCCGGCCGAGCTCACGCCGTGCGCGGTCCGCCCAGGGCGTGGCATCGAGCTCCTCGAAGGCGCCAGCAGCGGCCTCCAGCAGCTGGCGAGCCCGGCCCTTGTGCCCGATGCGCCGGTGCCCGATGCCGGCGGCAAGGCGCGAACGCGCCAGGTCGAACGCGTACGGCAGCTCCTCGAACGACGCGACGCTTCGGTCGAGTTCGGCCGTGCCCGCGTTGACATCGCCCGTTGCCGATAGCACCAGTCCCCGACATCGCGCCGCAGCCGCGATCGCGTAGCGCCGCCCGAATCGTCGAGCGCGTTCCTCGAGGTCGGCGAGCGCGGGCTCGGCCTCGCCCGGCGCGCCGGCCAGAACGAGTGCCTCGATCGCGTCGACGTAGGCATGGAAGATTCCGGGTTCCGGGACGTCCACGCCGGCCGCGACACGGAGCGTCTCCCGGGCGCGGGCGGCCGCCTCGTCGGGGCGTCCGGCGGCCATCTCCAGCAGCGCCAGGGCCCCGGTCGCGCGCAATTCCACCCAGCGATGCTGTTCTCGCTGGGCAATCGGCAGGGCCGCCTGGAGCAGCCGCCGCCCCTCGTCGAACCGGCCGCGCATGGCGACGATCTGCCCCAGCCAGCCATCCATCACGGCGACGAGGAAGTCGGCGCCGGCATGGAGCGCCCGCTCGCGAACGGCCACCGCCAGCTCCTCGGCCGTGGCGAATTTCCCGCGGTGGACGTTGAGCATCATCTGGAAGTACAGCGCGTCGACCTCGTGCGCCACGTCGCCGTGGTCGCGCGCCCGGGCGAGCAGCGCAGCGGCGCGTTCTTCGGCTTCGTCCAGCTCGTCTGCCCACATCAGCTGCTGGATCAGGACATCGTCTGCTTCCATCGCCGCCTGGCCGAGCCCCTCTTCGACCTGCCCGACATGCGACAACGACTCGCGCTGGACGCCCTCACCGAGCTGGAACCGCAGCATCGCCACCTTGGTCAGGACGCGGACGAGGAGGGCCGGGTCGTCCACCTGCTCGGCGATCCCGAGCGCCGTTCGAGCGTGCTCGTAGGCACCCGGGGTGTCACCCAGCCAGCACACGTACCAAGCCAGGTTGTCCTGGATGTCGCCGGCAAGTGCACCCTCGGGGGGCGCGTCCTCAATGGCAAGGCGCCACGCCTCGACCGCCTGATCGACCGCGGAGGTGCGCGTCAGGATCATCGCCAGGCGATTGAGCGCCTCCGCGCGAAGCGGTCCATGCGGCGCTTCGTCGACGGCCGCCCGCAGTACGTCGCGTGCCCGATGGCTGTCGCCCGCGGCCCGATGGTGGTCGGCTGCGGCGAAGAGCCGGCGCAACCGGTCGGCACCGTCGGTCGGTGAGGTCAGGCGCGCCGCCGCTTCCATGAGCTCTGCGGCGGCATCCGGCGCGGCCCGCGACGTGGCCGCCGCCGCCCCACGCTCGATCACCGCGACGACGTCGGGATCTGGCCAGATGGTCGCCGCGGCGAGGTGCCGCGCCCGCTCGACGTCGTCGTCGATGGTCTGGGCGAGGCGCTTGTGGAGCTCGCGCCGCTGCGGCGGCGACGCGCCCTCGTACACCGTCGCGGCCAGCAGCGGATGGCGGAATGTCACGGCTGTGCCGTCGAGCGTGACGATCCCGGATGCCTCGGCCTCCTCGAGGCCACGTTGGAGGCGGGCCGGATCGCCGACCACGGCGTCGATCTGGCGGATGTCTGCGCGGGACATCGCGCCGACGACGAGCAGCGCCTCGAGTGCCTCGTCGGAGAGGCTGGCGAGGCGGTCGGCAAGCACGCTCGTCAGCGCCTCCGGGAGCGGGAACCGGGCCGCGGCGACTCCTGACGTCCTGGCCGCTTGCCAGCCCGACGCGATCTGCAGCGCGTAGAACGGATTCCCTGCCGTCAGGGCGTGCAGGCGCGCCAGCACCGGTAGCGGGAGGGTCACGTCGAGCCGCTCGCGCACCAGCCGACCGATCTGCTCCCGCGTCATCGGGCCCAGCCAGGTGCGCTGGACCGGCAACTCCGAACCGGCCCGCTCGAACAACTCCGGCGGGCCGGAATCCGGCCGAACCGCGGCGATCAGCCGGACCCTGGTCGTGGCCAGCCGGCGAAGCGCGAACGCCAGGACCCGGGCGGTCGAGCGGTCGAGCCAGGCGGCATCATCGACGATGACGAGCGTCGGCGCCGCCTCGGCCATCCGCTGGAGGATGGCCAGCAAGCCGAGCGCCACCGGCTGCCAATCCTCGTCGCCATCCGCCGCTCCCGGTGCGCGCTGCAACGCGATGTCGAACGCGCGGCGCTGCGGCTCCGGCAGTTCGCCGAGCAGATCGTCTGCCCCCGCGACGAGGTCCGCGAGTCCCGCGTACGGCAGGTCGCGCTCACCGAAAGCGGGACGGCTGGCCAGGACGCGGTACCCACGCGCCATCGCCAGATCGGCGGCAGCGTCGAGCACACAGGTCTTGCCGATGCCGGCGTCGCCCGAGGCAACGAGAACCAACGGCGCCCCAGATGCCTCCGCGTCGGGTTGCAGGAACCGTTCGAGCTCGCCCAGCGCGTCGTCGCGGCCGATCAAGGCCGTTCGAGTCGCGGGCCGAGCGATCGTGACGGTCATCGCTGCCACCCTTCGGAGCGGATTGGGAGCAGCCTACTTCCGACCTTGCTCACTCGCAATCCCCTTCGACGGGTCCGCTCCCACGGTCGGGTCGGGCGCGCGCGACGCTTTAGGTTTCCGGATGGCCAGCCCGGCGATCAGCTCATCGAGCCGGCGCCGCAAGGGGCTGGCCGTCGGCGATCGACCGGGAGCGGGCGGCGGTGTGTCGACCATGCTGCGAGGGTGGAACCCCGGGGCCGTCGCGGCATCGGGGAATTCCACATCGTTCGACGCCTCTCCCCGGGCGAGGGATCGTGAGGGCTTCGCGGTCACCGCTCCTGGAGGATCGCTCCAGATCGGCCCAACGTCGCGTTCCCGGCCGCGGCCTCGCCGGTGCGCTTGTCCCGCCGCGTGCCGAACGGGATGAGCACGTCGAATTCGATGCCTCGCGTCGTCAACCTGCCGCGTACGTTCGTCGGGGCCGTGCCTTTTCGGGCGATGTCGCGGACCATGAAGCCCAGCATCCCACCAGGCCTCGCCAGGCGACCCGAGTAGAAGAGCTCGCCGTCGGTTCGGACGACCATGAGGGTGGCGCCGTCCTTCGCGGGATCGGTGAGGACGACGTACTGGACGGCGCTCGTCGGGCCCAGGTCGTTGTGGCGACTGAGGAGCGCCGTGATCCAGGGTCGCTCGAATATCCGGGACGAGCGGGTGAAGATCCCACCGGATGTCAGGTCCGCGTTGACGAACACGGTCCAGCGGGCACGGCCGGCCTGCAGGGCGAATCCGACCCGGTCACTGAGCTCGATGCCGTAGGCGCTGCCCTCCATCAGCTCGTGCTCCCGGGCGATCGTCCGCGGCCGGATCGGACGAAGGCTCAGCTCGATCAGGCGATCGTCCGGGCGGGCGGTTCGCTCCACGCCGGCTCGGTAAGCGAGGTCGGGCCGCGTCCGGCCCAGACGATGAGCGATCAGCGCCTTGGCGAACGCCAGCTGGCGTGCCTCCGGTCCCGGCCCTACACCGTCCATCCGATCGAGCGCATCGAGCTCCGCCGCATTGCCGATGCAGCCGAGTGCCTTGAGGGCCTCGATCCGAACCAAACCCGACGGCGCGCTCACCGCCTCGACCAGCCCGCGTCGAGCCTGCGGTCGATCGATCAGCTGGAGGGTCGAGGCCGCAACCGCTCGATCGACGAGGGCCTCCGATTCATCGACCGCGACCCGGCTGAGCAGCGTAGCCGTCGCGGCCGACGGCTCCCGGACGGCGAGAGCGTGGATCGCCCGCGACAGGCTGACGTCCGCGGGCCGATCCCGGCCCTGGGCCACCACCTTTCGAAGTGCCGCGACCTCCGCCCGGTCGAGCTTCCGGGCGCGGGCCTCCGAGAACCCGCGCGATGTCCGGCTGGCGAGCTCCGGGACCGGGGTCGATCGCGGCCGGCGGCGAACCTTGGCGTTCATCAGCAAGGCCCCCGCACCGTGCAATGGAGACGCATCACGGCGCCCTGGCCCGCGGTGATGCCCCGGCTGTTCGGGCCTGTCTCCCCGACGCCGTTGTTGTCGACGTCGGTACCCATGATGTTCGTGATGTCGTTCCCGTGCTTGAGCCCCAGGTAGTGACCCACCTCGTGAGCGATCAGGATGTCACCGCCAGTGATCTGGAGAACAGCGCCTGTCATGTCGTCCTTGTCTTCCTTGCCGCAGGGCCCGTTGACGGCGCTCCAGCCAGCGGCGCCGATGAAGTTCTGGACGAAGAAGACGTCGATGCCGTCGTTCGGACCGGAGAAGTCGTCCGTCAGATCCTCCGCCTCGGGCTGGCCACTGATCACGGCATAGCCGCCAACCTCGGCCATGCTGATCCGGCGCCAGAACAGCGTCCTGATCCCCAGCGGCGCCTGGGCGTAGATGTCCCGCATCCCCTGGATCGCGTTCTGCACGCCGACGACCTGTCCGATCGTGACGACACCGCTGAAGTCGTTCTCGTGGCCGACGAGGAAGATCGACAAGTTGATCGATCGGTCCCGTAACAGGCCGATCTGCTCCAGGAGCGACCTCGTTCGAGGAGTGCCCCCGCCGAAGAGCGTCCCATTGTTGCGGAAGATGTAGCCGTAGATGTCGCTGTTGACCGAGAACGGGGCCGTCACCCCGAGGCAGTTGGCCGCGACGTCCTTGAGGCTCAGGGCCATGGCGGGACACCAAGCGGCGTTGAGCGGAGCGTCATTGCAGGCCGATGAGCATGTTGACAAGGCCCCGACCCTCGGGAAGCGGCGACAGCGCCTTGCCGATGACCGCACCGAACGCCCGCGCCGGGTCGGCTACTCGCATCGCCGCGCCGGTCGTCGGCGAGCTGGTGAGCAGGTCGCCGACGCCGATCGGACCGTAGGTCGCATCGGCGAGACAGGCCACCTTGCCGACGACCGAGACGGGACGCCGGTTGTCGTCCGCCGGATCGCGCCGATCGAGGATGATGCCCGGCCGGTAGGCGCCGGCACCGGCGAGGACGCCGATTACCGCGCGGTCGTAGGCGGCCGAGCACGGCCGAAGCCGCCCGTCGTCGGCGATGACCATGACCATTCCGGGGTCGATCCCCTCGACGTCCGCAAGCTCGAAGTCTTCGGCCGCATCGGCATTGTGGAGGATGATGTCGCCCGAGCCTCCGTCGAGGTGGATGGCGGGATCCCCGTTCGATCCGCGGATGATGAGGTCGCCCTCGTTGCCGTCGGCCCCAATCCACACGGCGGCGTTGCCGCCGTCGGCGTGGAAGACCTGCCGGCCGCGTTCGTCGTGGACGAAGAGGTCGCCCTCGTTGCCCTCGGCGCCCACGTACACCGCGGCCCGTTCACCATCCGCCCGGAACACCTGCCGACCGCGGGCGTCGCGGACGTAGATGTCGCCCTCCTGGCCCTCCGTGCCGATCCAGACTGCAGCGGTGCTGCCGTCGACGAGGAAGACGCCGCGTCCGGCCTCGTCGCGGAGCGTGATGTCGCCATCTACTCCTTCGGTGCCCAGATACAAGTGACCCGAGCTCCCCGCGATGCGAGCCGTCAGACGTCCGACGGTGTCGCGAACGTAGAGGTCGCCGGAATTGCCCTCGGCGCCGATGGTCACGGAGGCTGTCGACCCGCTCGCCTGCACGGTCGCCCGGTCGTTCCAGTCACGTACCTCCAACTCACCTGAGTTGCCGGTCCCGCCGAGCACGGCCACGCCGTCGCTCCCGGTCACATCGAGGATCGACGTCCCGTTCGCATCCACGACCATCAGCCGACCCGGATGATCCTGCGACCCGAGGGTCAGCCGGGCATCACCGCCGGCGAACCGAAAGATCTCGCGGTTGGTCCCGCCGACCACCCGGAAGACCGCGATGTCCCCTTCCTGACCGTCGATCGTGACGACCGCGTCGCCGGTCGCGGACGTGATCCAGACGGTCCCGGTGTCGCCATCGATCGTCAACCGGGTGGCCCCCGGCGTGTCACGGAGCTGCAGGCTGCCGCGATGACCGTTGCCGCCGGCTGAGATGTCGCCGGCGTTGCCCTCGAGGAAGATCGTCGAATCGCCGGCGGTGGTCTGGACTTCCACCAGGCCCTTGAACTGCGGCATGGGTTGACCCCTCTGGTGGGTGGCTACTGGATCGCCGGCCCGGCGTAAGGACCGGCGACCGCCGACGCTATCGGGCCAGCGTCATTGCCGCGTCTCAATTGCTCCTGGTTTGGGTCGCTACGGGACCGCTCGAGAACCTACCAGTGGTAGATGCCGACGCCGAAGTTCACGGCGTCCGTGGCCTCCAGTCGTGCCGCGAAGGTTGCGAACGGCTCGGTTCCTTCGGTTCCCGTGGCCGGGTCGACGACCGAGACGTTCGTGCCGTTGACGGTACCGTCGCCCTTGATACCGACGGCGATCCGGGCATGGACCATCTGGTTGTTGTTGAAGCTGTCGTCGGAGACAACCCACAACGGACCGAGGCTGGACAGCATCCGGGCCAGCCCCTCGACGCTGTAGCTAGCCGGTCCCTCTTCCCTGAGCCCGAGCGCAGACATGAACGCTCGGAGTTCGCTGGTGGACAGGCCATCGTTCGCTTCGTACTTCGCCCGCCAGGCTCCACCCAGGGCGTCGAGCGCCGCCTCGACGGTCGTCGACTGTTCGACATGCCACGAGTACATCATCGTGCCGGTGGCAGCCCAGCAGACGAGCGTTGACTTCTGCTTGATCGGCGAGATGGGCGGATCGACCCGTACGTCGACGCCCTGACCGGCCACTTTCGTCCCGGTCGAAACCTCGACGCTGCCACCCGGGCGCGTGAGTCGCAGCTCGCCGGACTGGCTCGATGACACCCGTTCGACAGCCTTCTTGATGGCGTCGCTGTCGGTGACCGGCGCGGAGTCCGGCCGCCGCTCGCCGAGCGCTCCGCGGAACATGCTTTCGGTCATCTTCTGGGCACCATCGCCCGTGATCTGGTTGCCGTCGCGAGCCTTCTTGATCAGGTCGAGGTTCCGATCCAGGGACTTGGACAGGAACCGCTGCTGGGCGAGGGCGGCGCCCTGCGAGGCAAACGACTGGGAAGCCGTCATGACGCCCTTGAGCGCGGCGGCGGCGTTCTCCTGGTTGAGGGCGAGCCCGGTCAGGTTCCGGAACAGGTCCTTGCTTCCGAGCAGGTTGAGCGCCGCTCCCAGCCCGGTCGGGTCGGGGGCCGCCGGCGTGGCCTGGTAGCGGACGATGGAGTCGGGGAAGTCGCTCGGGACGACGGACGGTGGCGCGGTTCGCCTCGACGCGGTCGAGAGCGGCAGGATCGCGGTCGGCGAGTCCGGGATTGGTGCCTCGTCCCAGTGCCAGAAGTGCGTCTCGTCGATCTTCTCGCAGCTGTTGCACTTGCCGAGCACCGCTTCGGCGAACACGCCACGAGTGGGGACGCTGATCCGCATCGGCGGTGGCGGATCCGCCTCGTAGAGGTACCGCAGGTCCTGGTCGGTAGCCCGCGCGAACTGGTAGGTGGGATCGAGCTGCAGGCCAGGCACCACGGGCATGACGAGGCAGTTGCCGACCACGCCGATGACCCGGTTCTCGACCACCGACGCCACGCTCCGACCACCGGCGTCGGGCGCGAGGACTCCGTCGAGGAACATGAACCGCCGGTTGGGGTCCATCGTCAGCCAGATCACCCGGTGGTAGTACTCGACCCGCTCGTTGAGGATGTCGACGAGGAGCCGGGCATTCTTCCGATCGACCTGCCGCGGGTTGGTCTTCTCGAACCGGGTAAGTGGCGTTCCGATCTCGATGTCGTCGGTCGTCGTGAGGTCGTTCAGGATCCGGTAGTCGTCGAACAGGGAGTGGGCGAGATGGTCGGTCCGGTAGCGCATCGAGCCCGAGCGGACCATCATCCGGATGCCGCCCGGCAGCGCCGAGCCGGTGAGTCGGATGCGAATCCGGGCGATCTCAGCCCGGGTGATGCCGCTCACCGGGCCGGTGCTCCTGAGCGAGACGAGGAGTCCCCCATCCTGGGCGAACCGGCTCACCAGCGTGGCGTCGAGCCCGATCGTCACCGCCGTCGAGGAGCCGGTGACCACGTCGACCTGCAGCCGGTCGCAGATCCGGCGGGCGATGGGCGGGGCGATCTGGGTGTCCCAGATGGCGGGCCGAGCCTCCGGCAAGGCGACGCCCAGGTACCGATCCCAGATGTCCCTGGACGGCAAGGACAGGAGACCCGTGTACGGCGCCCAAGCGGCCGCGTTGTAGGTGTTGTCCGCCAGGTCAGCCGGCTTTGGAATGGACAGCTGGACCCAGAACTCGCCGGTGATGGTGGTGACGTCATCGTCGGCGTAGCGCAATGCGGGCACGTCGGCGTTGGCCCAGTTGTCGCTGACCCGGGCTAGGGCATCGAACATCGGCCGGAGCCGGTGCCACGAGCCACCGTGGTTGGCACCCAGGTGCTCGAGGACGTGCCGCCAGCGGAGCGCCTTCTGGCTGGTGAACGGGTTGATCTCGAACGGCACGAACAGGCACTCCTGGACGGCCGCCAATTCCTGGCTGACCTGGAAATGGCGCAGGACCTCGAAGTACTCGATCGTCAGGGCGTGGCAATGGTTGTTGTTGGCGACGGCCTCGGTCTGGGCGCGGACCGACTCGCCCTGGCGGGCCGTCTGGACCACGGTGGATCGCTGGCTTCGGACCGCCGACGCGGCCTGGAGCGTCCGGTCGCGTGCCTGGTTGAGCGCGGTCGCCGCCACGTCACGGGACGAGGCCTGGTTGGCTGTGGATCCGGCGCGGGACACGCCACCTGCGGCCCCGAAGACCACCGGACCGATGAACCCGCCGATCGCCCCACCGACGGCCGACGTCGTCGCCCGCGACTGGGCATCCATGTGCTCCTGGAGGGCCGTCCTGACGATGTCGGAGATGTCACGGTCGTGCGACAGGCTGGCGCTGAGCTGTTCCTCCACGGTCCGGCGCTCGGTCCGTGTCGTCGCCTCGCGACGCTCCCAGTCGAGCAGCGAGATGAGCTTCTGCTGTCCGGGCGCGAGGGCCATCGAGTACAGCAGGTCACCCAGGCTGTAGCCGTCGGCGCGCCAGACCTGCTTCATCGTGATGATGTGCCCGTGGGCGACGGTCGTCGCCTGGTACGGGTACGGCGGAGCGTCCCAGTTCACTTGCCGGGTGGGACCCAGCTCGAACCGGGCGATGGGGGCCAGCATCGCGGTCATCAGACCGCTCCGGACTTCGCGGATCAGGCTCGTCGTCTGGGCGTTGAAAAGGCGGGTTGGGCTGATCGGGCCGGCCTCCCTGGCCAGCTCCTCGAGCACCGAGCCGTGCAGCTCCAGCGAGACGGTCCGGTCGCCGATCATCCGGCCGGCGCGCTCGACGGCCGTGGCTGCCGGTGCATCGGCCTCGACGACGGCGCGGGCGATCCACGGGCTCGTGGCGACGCGCTCGCTCTCGATCGAGTCAACACCCACCCGGATACGGTCCCGAAGGTCGAGGGTGGGAGCCTCAGCATCGACCGGTCGGGCGGTGAACCGCCCTTCGATGGCCATCGGCTGGAACGTGGTCATGCGCGGCCCGGCGTCCGGCGGCCGGGTCGTGGTGGCCCCCGTGTCCGTGTCGAATTCCGGCCCGCCCGCTCCCGACGGCGCCATCGCCAGACGCAGGTTGCGGTCAATGACCCCGCCGTCATGGACGACGAGATCGCGCAGCCGGTCGACGATCTTGGGCGGTACCGGTGGGTAGACGCGGACCCGGCTGCCGCGGATTTCCGGCTGGGTCGTCCGGACCACGGCCTGGAAGGTGACCTCCTCGACCGTCCGGTTCGGGATCGTGAAGTCCACGCACTCACCGCAATCCCCGGCGAAGGCGTCGGGCTGGGCGGCAAGGTCCTCGGCCGATGGCGCACGCGGCGGTGACGCCCCGTCGGCATCCGCCTCCGGCACGTTGTCGACGACGAGGACGAAGCGCCGCGGGAGCCGATCGCCATCGAGCGCGACCGGGATCGCCAGTCCGCCGGCGACGCGGGCGAATGCCTCGGACAGGACCGTCGACGGCCAGTCGCCGGCAAAGTAGCCACCGCCGATCGTCTCGGCCACGGCCACCGGATGCGCCTCCGTCGCGCTGGGTGCGACGCCCCACAGGACGATGACGAGGCCCGATCGCTGCGGCTCGCCGGCCGTCGTGATCACCCGCCCGGTGAACCGGGCGACGCTGCCCAGCGCCGGGTCGGCGGTCGCGTCCACGACCACCGGGTCGATGTCCGCGGCAACGGCGAGCTTCAGATCCGAGAGGTCGTCAGCGGGATCGCTCTCGAGGCGGCCGAGGATCGTGCCGGAGGGACCGGCCGCCGTCAGGATGAGGGGTCCCTCCCAATCGCCGGTCGCCGGCAGGTCCAGCTGGAACCCGCCCTTCACGGCCGCCGTGGAGCTCTGCCGTGTCGGCGTCCCGGCCATCGTGTAGTCGGCGTTCACCCGATACGTCGAAAAGTCATCGATCGTGTTGTTGACGAGCGATCCGGCGACGATCGTGCCTGGCATATCCCCGCCCCTCAGACGATGGGTGGCGTCTGGAAGGCGACGCCGGTGTCGATTAGGTCGTCATCGGCGTACCCGACGAAGAGGTGGTCGCCATCGGCCGGGATGGCACGCAGGTGGCCGACGAGGAGGGTGCCGTCATTGCGGGCGTGGAGGCCCTCGACCGGGATGTCACCCACTCGGGCCATGAACGGGAGCGCCCGGACCTCGAAGCCACTCCCTGTCACCTCCACCCGGATGATCCACTCGGGGACGAGCGGCTCGGCGAGCAGCTCGAAGGTGGCGCTGTCGATGTTCACGTCTTCACCAGTCCAAGCGAGTCGACGAACAGGCGCTGGGCGAGCCCGACCGGCGGGACCACGACCAGGCGGCGGATGTCCCCGAGGTCCACGGTCATGCCGGCGAGCGGGATCCGGACCGTGCCGAGGCGATGGAGCGAGACGTTCCTCGTTCCAGTCTGGGCACCCCCCGAGTCACGGATCGCCAGCTCATGGAACACCGGAGCGCCCGGAGCCATGCTGGTCAGGAAGGACGACGATGCGACCGTCTCGGTCTTGCCCGCTCCGTCGATCAGGAGGATCTCGAACGACGGCTGCGAGACCCCGCCGGCGATCGTGCCGGCGTCGGTCAGGTCGATCGCGGTGCCCACCCGGAACGTCAGGACGTCGAACCCCTTCCAGTCCCGATGGGCGGCCGCAAGCGCGAGGTCCAGCGCCCGTGGTGTCGGGGCGGGAGGCGCCGCGGTGACGTTCTCGTTGACCGCCAGGATCTTCGTCTGGTGCGACGTGTGCAGCTCGATGGCGGTACCCGCGGCCTTCACGTCGGCCATCGGCGCGATCTCGGACACGGCGATCGTCCGGGTGCCGGTTGGGGCGCTCGCGGTTTCGAACGGGTCGACGACCTTCAGCGAGCTGCCGAACCACCACTGCTGCGAGACTTCGAACCCCAGTGCGTTGCCGGTCACGCCGTTGAACAGCGATTGCCTCGCGGTTGCGCCAAGCAGGTGCCACTCGAACAGCGCGCCGAGGTACTCCTTTGCCAATTCCTCGTGATTCAGGCGGGAGTGGAGGGCGAGCAGGTCCGAATCGGTGATGGCTGTCTCGTCTGCCGTCCACGTGCGGTTGAACCGGTTGTGGTTGCAGAAGGGGATGTAGCCCATCGCCTTCGGCGCCGTCGCTCGGTCGTAGTGGCGGAAGCCCGTACCGCCGAAGCTCCGGGCGCCGCCCTTCCCTGAGACGTCACCGTCGTGGCCCCCGTACATCACGAACAGGAACCCAGCCCTGGCCGCGTCGACGCGGAGGCGCTTGGCACTGTCGAGCAGGGCTCCCGTGAAGTCCGTTGGGGCAATGGCGGCGACGGCCTTGATCACGCCGTGCGCGTTGCCGGTATTCAGGAGCGCAGCCTGGATCACGGCATCGCCGCCTCTCGAGTGGCCTACGAGCCCGATCCTGTCGAAGTCCAGTCGGTCATGGAAACGGCTGGCCGAATCGCCATTCATGGCCCGCAGCGCGTCGATCGCCCCGAGGGTCATCTTGGCCCGCATCTCGATCAGCGAATCGAAGAAGTTGGCGGCGTTTTCGTCGACCGACACCGACACGATGCCGAGCTTCGCGAGGTGCTCCTGGAGGTAGCTGTACCCGTCGTGGTTCCTGACCTCGACGCCGCCCTCCCACGAGGCGTGCTGCCCATGGACGATGACGACGACCGGGAGACGGCCGTCGGCCACGACCTTGTCAGGGTCCTTGGGATCGGCGGGATAGGCGATCCGAAGCCGCCGCCGAACCTGGTACTTCGCCGTGTCGGCCGGGTTTGGCCGGACGAACGTCGGCACGATAGCGGCTACACCGCTGAATTCGCTGTCGAGCGCGGCAATCGTCGGGATCACCGTCCGGGTGATCGTGAACTTGTCGTTGGAGCCGCTGAACGACTCGGCCACGACGACCTGGTCGATGAACTCGTCGACCTCGAAGAGCCCCACCGTCGACGACCCAGCGCCAACCTTGACGTCGCCGCCGTCGAATTTCATCTCGAGGGTCTCGTCGGGCGTCTGGACCTTGATGTTCCCGCTCTCCGACTGGGCCGCCTTCTCGATGACCTTCTTGACCTCGGGATCCGCCACCGGCGAATCGGCCTTCTTGTCCGCGGTCGCGCTGGGCTGCCCGACCATCGTGTTGAGGACCTTCTCGGAGAGCTCCTGGGCGGCACCCGGGCCCAGCAAGCCGTCCGACCGCGCCTGGTTGATCCGTTCGAGCATCCGCTCGCCGCTCGTCGCGGTGATGTTCTGCCTGGCCAGGTCGGCCGCCTGGGAAGCGACGGACGACGCGGCGGAGAGCGCGGCGTCGAACGCGGCACGGGCGTTGCGCTGGGTGCCCTCGAGACCGGTGATGTCGGTGAAGATGTCGGGCCGGGCCAGGACCTTGAACACCTCGGCCAGGCCGAACGGCGCCGGCAGGTCCGGCGCGTTCTGGATCTGGACGAGTGGAGCCGGTAGCGGCGTCGGGGTGAGTGCCGTCTCGCCCTCGGCCCGGGACTCCGTCCCGACCGGTTCGATGGCCGGCGGCTCCAGCATGCCCTCGGCGCTCCAGCGCCAGTACCGGGAATCGTCGATCTCCTCGCAGCCGTCGCAGTCGCCCAGGATCGCTTCGGCGTACACGCCGCGCGTTGGGACACTGATCCGGATTGCCGGCTTGACGTCCGCGGCGTACAGGTCGCGGAGGTCACCCTCGCTGGCCGTGTTGACCCTGGGATCGACCCGGATCCCGGGTGCCACCGGGAAGATCAGCGAGTTGCCGGCGATCCCGATCAGGCGGTTCTCGACGACCGAGGCCACGCTCCGACCGCCCATCCCGGGGACGAGGATGCCGTCGAGCAACATGAACCGCCGCTCGGCGTCGAGCCACGTCCAGATGGCCTGGTGGTAGTGCTCCAGGGCGTTGTTGAGATGGGCGACGAGCCGGTCGGAGAGGTCGCGATCCTCCTGCCGTGGATTCCGCGTCTCGGCCCAGCTGGTCGGCGTCGCGATGTAGACCGCATCGCTGGCCGACATGTCGTTGAGGATCCGCCCCTCGTCAAAGAGCACGAATTGCTTGTGGGCCGTCGAGTACCGCGCCTTGCCGGATTGGACGACGACCTGCGCATCCGGCGGCAGGATGTCGATCGGGATGCCGAGGAACCGCGGGACCTCGAGAGTGATCTTGAACTGGGCGATCCCCTCCCGAGGCAGCGCCGGCAGGGCCCCTCGCGGACGGAGCGAGACGTACAGCGGCGTATCTTCGGCGTAGCGCGAGACGAGGGTCGGGTCGAGCGGCACCTCGACCTCGCCGCCGTCCTCGGTCACATACCAGAACCGGAGGCCGTTGACGATCCGGCGGGCGATCTCCGGCGCGACCCGCTCGCGGAACTGCCGATCGCGCCGGGCGATCTGGGTGGCGTTGTACTCGGCGATGCCTTCCTGGATCCAGCGCGTCCACATCTCGTAGGCGTCGCCCGGCAGCCAGGCCGAGTACGGGTTCCACATGTCGACCTGGAACGCGCCGTCCTCGGCGTCCCTTGGCCGGGGCAGGATGAATGAGATCCGGAGCTCGCCCTCCAGCAGTTCCGGCGGCTCCTCGCTGTAGCGCGAGACCGGGTAGTCCCAGCCCTCCCAGTTGTCCGCGATCCGGCGCGTCGCGTCGAAGGCCGGCAGCAGCGACCGATCGCGCAGCCGAGCCGTGAGCGGCGTCTGCCAGCGGAGCAGCTTGGCCCGATCGAACGCCCCCATCGGGAGCGGCACGAACAGGCACTCGCGGACGTCCGCCACCTCATGGGTGATGAGGAAGTGGCGGAGCACCTCGAAGTACTCGATGGTCATCGCGTGGCAGTGGTTGTAGTTGGCGACGACCTCGGATTCGGCTCGCATGGTCTCGCCCTGGCTGACCGTCTGGACGACCGTCGCGCGCTGGTCGCGGACCGAGGAGGCACGCTGCAGGACCCGGTCGCGCAGGCTCTGGAGGGAGTCGCCCGCGAACTGCCGCGACGCGTCCGACCACGAGTTGGAGCTGGACCCGCCGGAACTGCCGGCGACACCGCCGAAGATGCCGAACCCCGTCCCGATGAAGCCGGCCCCGATGCCACCGGCAGAACCCCACGTGGTGTTGTTCGAGCCCGCCGCGATCTCCTCCGACAGGCGCGAGCCGACGATCTCCGAGACATCGCGGTCGCGGCTGTTGAACGCCTCGAGCGACTCCTCGAACTCCAGCGACTCTGTCCGCGCAGTCGTCGTCCGACGCTCCCAATCGACCACCGCCACTCGGCGACGCTGGCCGGGTGCCAGCGGGAGCGAGTGGAGCAGGTCACCCAGGGAGTACCCGTCCGCCCGCCAAACCTCCCGGAACTCGATGAGGTGGCCGCGGGCAAGCGTGATTGCCTGGAAGATCGTCGGCGTGTCGTCCCAATCGATCGGGTGATCGGCGTCGAGAACCTGGCGAACCGGTGCCGTCGAGACGGTGGTCCCGATCAGGTCCTTGAGCCAGCCGATCTCCGACAGCCAGCTCGCGCGCTGGAGCTCGGCCATGGTCGGTGGCTCGTCCGTCGCCACCAGGTGGGTTGCCGTTTCGATGTCGAGATGGAGGCCCTCCAGCTCGCGCGCCGGCGCGGTGCGGATGCTGCCGCTGCGGTAGACCTCCTGGAGAGTGGTGGCCTCGATCAGCCGGCCGATGAGGCGTGGCGGGACCATCCGGCGCACGCCGAGCGTCACACCCTTCACGTCCGGCTCCGACGTCCGGACGACCATCGTGTAGATGAACTCCTCGACGGTCCGGTTCGGGGTCGTGAGGTCGACGCAGCCGCCACCCAGGTCCTGCGAGTAGGCGGCAGGGTTGTTGGTCAGGTCGGCGGGCAGGGGGGCCAGCCCGGGAGCCCCCTCATCAGCGTCATCAAGGACGGCCTGCGAGAGCTCGAGGACAAGCAGCACGCGGCGCGGTAGACGCTCATCCTCGAGCGGGATCGGGACCGGTTCGCCCCCGGAGATCCGGCCGAATGCCGACGTCAATCGATCCGGCGTCCAATCTCCGGAGAAGAAACCACCGGCCTGGGTCTGGGTGATGACGAGTGCCGCCGGGGCCGGCTGCGTCGATGGGTCGTCGGCTCGAACACCCCACAGCACGACCGGGATGCCGCCCGGCACGGTCGTGCCGCGCGCGTCGACGACCCGACCGGTCAGTGAGAGCTTGGCACCCTTGGTCCCGCCGGAGGCGGCGATGTCGAGGGTCGGGGCGCCGGCGACCCGGAGCGAGATCGGCTTCGTCGCGTCGTCGAGGGGGATGGCCTTCTCAGCGACCATCACCCCCTCGCCTGTCGAGACCGTCAGGCTGATCGGGGTCGACGGCTCACCCTGTCCGCCGATCGTCAGGGTGAACGCGCCATCGCTATCGACCACGCCGGACCCGTTCGCCGGCACCTCGATCGTCTCGTCGTCGCCCGGTGTTACCGGGACGGCGCGTCGGATCGAGGCGTCGATCCGGAAACCGGTGACGCTCGTCTTCTTGCTGCGTGGCTGGACGATGCCGCTGAGCTGGATATCAGCCATCTGAAACGCTCGTAGTCGGGGGCGTGCGATGGACGTTCGGCGTCGCGCGCCTGGAACGATTCCAGAGGGCCGTCTTTGAAACGTCTCGCCAACGCCATCCGGACCGGTGCGCGCCGACGTTGTCGGCGGCTTGACACCGCTCGCCGGTCACGGCCGGACAGCGAGACGGCCCGATGACGCCGCCGCGCCATCCTCACGCCCGCGATCGGGCATGCGCGGGCGAGGTGATCGACATGACGAGCGAGTTCGACCCATCCGAACAACCGATGCAATCGAAGACGAGCGCTTCCAGCTCGAATGGCGGCCGGCCACCGGACGAGCTCGATTCGCTGATCGATCGGCTGTCGGACGAGGCGCTCACGGCGCTGGGCGCTGCCGAGGGGATGCGGGTCGCCGCCGAGATCGGCCACATCCACATGGAGCACCTGCTGTCGGGCCTCTTCCGGCAGGACCCCGGACCGGCGCGCCTCGCCGTTCGGGCAGCCGGGATCTCGGACCAGGGTTTCGCCAGGATCCTCAAGGCGGCCAGCGACAACGGCACGCCGGTCCCGGAGACATCGGCGGTCGCTGCCCTGTCGCCGATGCCTCCGGTTTCCAATCACGTGCGCCAGGCACTGCAGAACGCGCTGGGTTCGCCGGACGACCCTGGTCGCGACGCCCGAATCGACACCAAGCACCTGTTCGCTGCCGCCATGAGCGTCTCGTCGTGCAGCCTGATCAAGGAACTCGATGCGCGGGGGGTGAGCGGCACCACAGCCCTCAGCTGGGACGACCCGAGCTTCGCCTCGACCCTCCGTTCTGACGACCGGGCAACGTCGAAGGCCATGGCCAAGGCGGACCAGCCTGCCGACAAGGACCTCATCGGCCACCAGAAGATCGTCGACTCGCTGTGCGAGCTGCTGGTCGGCGACTCGACGACCTTCCCCCTCGCGATCGCGATCTCGGCGCCGTGGGGCGGTGGCAAGTCGTCGATCATGCGGATGGTTCGGAAGCGACTCGAGAACCCGCCGGCACCCCCCGTCGAGCCGTTCCGCGTCCGGCTCGGCCGGGCGATCAGGTTGCGGTTGGGCCTGGAGCGGCCGGAGCCGCGCTGGGTCACGGTCGAGTTCCCGGCGTGGCGGTACGAGACCGGCGAACAGCTCTGGGCGGCCATGGCCAAGACCACGTATGACCAGGCCCTCAGACAGCGCGAGAACTGGCTTGGCCGCTTCCTGTTCCGCCTTGGCCTCGAGCGACGACGCGGGACCGCCGGTCGGGCGATGAAGCGCGGTGCCACCATCCTCCTGGCGGGCCTCGCGGGCGCCGGCCTGACGTTCATCGCCGCGCTCATCGCCTCCCAGACGGGCGTGACCGAACCGGGCCAGGCCCCCGGCACCGCGGGGGTCGCCGGAGGAACGGTTGCCGCGGTCGGCGGTGTCGTTGCGCTGCTGCAGGCATTTTGGGGCGGCATCTCCGACCCGTTCAAGCGGGCGGTCGAGTCGTTCGCCGATCAGCCTCGCGTCGAGGGGGGCGACGGCTTCACGCTGGCAGCGGCCGGCCAGATCGACGCGCTGATGGCACAGCTCCTGAGCGGGCACGGCCGGGTGGCGATCTTCATCGATGACCTCGATCGCTGCACGCCCCGGAATCTCGTTCGGGTCATCGAGGCGATCAACCAGATCTTCGTGGCCGGCTCGATCATCGCCGAGCGGCCGGACCCCGGCAACCGGCTCCGGCAGCTCATCCGACGTCTCCTGCGCCAGCCGAAGCCCAAGCCCGAGGATCGCCGGCTGGCATTCATCATGGGCATGGACCGGTACGTGGTGGCTCGGGGCATCGAGGCCGAGTACGAGCAGTTGATGGCCCGCCTCGACCAGAAGAAGGATCCAGCGGCGCGGGACTACGGGCTGGCGTTCCTCGACAAGATCGTCCAGCTCTGGATCACGATCCCCGCGCCGACCCTGCCTGAGATGACGGCCCTGCTGAGCAACGTCGCCGGCATCTCGGCGTCGGCCGGAGGCGCGACGGAGGAAGAGATCGAAACGATCAAGCAGAACCTGGAGCGAACGGTGTCCAGCCTCAAGCTCGACGATCGGGAGACGCGGGCCGCGATCGTTCGACGGGCGAACGCTCAGTCAGAGCCTGGGCACGAGTTTGCGACCCAGCTGGCCGGCGAGCGCTTCCTCGCCCAGCACGCGGCGCCAGCGGCACGCGACAGCGAAGAAGTCTGGGCGGCGATGATCGCCGGTCTCGAAGTCCTCGAGCCGAACCCTCGCCAGGTCAAGCGGTTCAACAACGCCTTCCGGTTGCAGCTCAACGTAGCTGCCCGATCAGACAAGATCACCTTCACCCCGGAGCAGCTGGCGGCGCTGGCCAGATGGGTGGCGATCCGGATGCGGTGGGGCACGCTCGCCCGGGACCTCGACGACGAGACGTTCCTGCTACGCGCCCTCGAGGTCACGGCGCAGAGCGCCGTCCCCAAGGCGCCGAACGATCATTCGATCGTCGAGCAACAGAAGGCGCGCAACACGGCGTGGTTCGACGAGAAGGAGTTTCCCGACCTGCCGGCGCTCCACGATGCCATCCGTCCGGACAGCGGCCGGGCGCGGATCTCGGACCTGCCGTTCAAGGACTTCGTGCCGATCTCCTGAACCCAGCGCGCGTTCGGGCTGGTGGACCGATGAGGCGCGATTGACTCATCGATATGAGTCATTTAGGCTCATGGTCATGATGAAGCGGCTGCAGGTGTTGTTCGACGACGACGAACTGCGCGAGATCCAACGGCTCGCGCGCCGGAGCCGAATGACGACTGCCGACTGGGTTCGGAGATCGCTGCGGGCGGCGCGCGAGGCGGAGTCCGCATCGGACGTGGGTCAGAAGCTGGCCGCCGTTCGGGCGGCGGCGGCCCACGCCTTCCCCACGGCCGACATCGAGACGATGACCGAGGAGATCGAGCGCGGCTATCGGACGACGGACTGACGATGCTGTTCGTCGACTCCAACGTGCCGATGTACCTGGTCGGCGCAGAGCACCCGAACAAGCACACGGCCCGGCGGCTGCTCGAACGGGCCATCGCCGATGACGAGCCCCTGGCAACCGACGCCGAGGTGATCCACGAAGTCCTCCATCGCTACGTGGCGATCAACCGTCGCGAGGCGATCGGACCGGCGGTCGATGCGCTGCTGGGCGTCGTGGACGTCGTGCATCCAATCGAGCTCGAGGACGTCCAACGAGCGCGGCGACTCGTCGTCCAGGAGACCCGGCTGTCCGCTCGTGATGCGATCCATCTCGCCGTCATGCACCGACGCGGTATCGACCGGATTCTCAGCTTTGACGGGGGCTTTGACGGGATCGTCGGCCTGACCCGCGTCGCCTGACTGAGGCCTCAGCACGGCGGTGCTGTCGTGCCGTCGCTGCACGAAGATGGAACATTGCCGTTCGCACGAGGCCCAAGCCATTCAGGAGACGGACCAGGGGCGTCCGTCGATGACGTGAAGGGCCAAGACCATGCGCAACGCCGCTCTGCGGTTTCTCGTAGGCGCCATCTCGGCGACCCTGGTCGGCTGCGCGACGGGGCCTGGCGCGCCGAGCCAGTCGGCGCTCCCATCCGCCGCCGCAAGCCTTCCGACGGCAACCGCCACCAACCTGCTTCCCGATGGCACCTGGCAGGTCGAGCTTTCGGCTGCTGACCTCGTCGCTGCCGGCTGGCCGGCCGACGTCACGCCACCGGGCACCTACACGTGGACGTTCGCCGACGGTCGGGCGACCATCGACCTCGATGCCAAAGGCGGGAGTGACGCCCATTGCGAGGCCGACATGGCGGCCGTCGACGGGCACGTCCGATTGACCTACGACGAGGGTGACTGCGGCGGAGAGGTCGATGACATCCGATGGGAAGTCTCGGACGGCAACCTACGTTTGTTCCTCATCACCACCAACGCGCCACTCGATCAGCAGAAGGCCTATCTGGAAACGGAGCCATGGCAGGCAGTCGAGTGACCGGCGCACACTGCTGCGGGCGGCGGCTCGGTCCTTGCGAGGAAGGCCGGTAGATGCAGCGAGACCTGGTGGTCCGGGCGCAGGCAGGAGATCTTGAAGCGTTCTCCGAGCTGACCGCTGCCACCACCAACCGACTGTATGCCGCGGCCCGGCTGATCCTCCGCCACGATGAGCGGGCGGCGGACGCGGTCCAGGATGCGCTGCTCCAGGCGTGGCTCGATCTCCGCGGCCTGCGCGACCCGGACCGGTTCGATGCCTGGCTTCATCGGTTGCTCGTTCGGGCCTGCTACAAGGCCGCGGGCCGCCATCGACGGCGCGAGGTCCTCGAGATCCGCGTCGCCAATGCGGCCGACACCTCGACCGGCGACGCGGAGAAGCTCGTCGTCTTGCATGACCAACTCGAACGCGGCTTCCAGCGCCTCTCGCCACAGCAGCGGGCGGTCATCGTCCTCCATCACTACCTCGGGATGTCACTCGTGGAATCGGCAGAGGTCCTGGGGATCCCAGTCGGGACGATGCAGTCGAGGCTCCACCGGGCAACCCACCAGATGCGGGCGGCCCTTGACGCTGATGAACGGTTGGCCGAGCTGACCGGCGAGGTGGTCCGATGACCCCCAACGACTTCGACCGAACCCTCGCGTCATGGCTCGCCGCCACGGCGCCGGCCAGCGCTCCGCCGACCCTCCATGCCGATGTCATCGCCCACGCCGGACGATCGCGCCAGCGTTCGGGTTGGCTGGTGGCGGTCCGCGGCCGCGCCTTCGGATCGCTCTCGAGCGCACCGCCGATTTCGCGACGGGGAGCCTGGATCCTGGTCGTCATCGGCCTGGTCGTGGCGCTCGTGGTCGGTTTGATCGGCGTCGGGGCGTTCCGTGGCGATCCGTTGGGGCCCCTGCTTGGGCGGAACGGGTCGATCGCCTACGCCGTCGTGGCGACCGATGGATCCGGACTGGAATATGCCCGCGTGGTCAGTCCCGGTGGCGCTTCGGAGATCGAGATCGGGCAGGGGGCCTGCCCGCGGTTCTCCGGCGATGGTCGGATCCTCAGCTGGCGGGAGGGTCATTTTCGCGATGGCAATGCCCGTGTCATCGTCGCCGCACCGGACGGCACGAACGAGGTCGCGGTGCCCGGCCTCGGCGACGAGGAGTACAGCATCTCGCCGGATGGCACCCGGCTAGCCTGGATGAAACGGTTGCCGTCGATCGTCACGCCCACTCCCGGTGGTGGCAGCATCGGGCGATCGCAGACCGAGCTGTGGGTGACGCCCGTCGCCGGCGGGCCCGCCGTTCGGATCGTGCCCGCGCCCCAGGACACCGACCTCTGGTTCACCTCGCCCACGTGGTCACCCGATGGTCAGACGATCGCGTTCGCGGTGATGCAGTGGGTCATGAACGGCGACAACGGCGGTGGCTTCCGGCTGGCGATCGACTCGGTGTCCGTGGACGGACTGCCGGTCCGCAGGATCACGTCGCGGATCGGGACGGACGAGGTGGGGCTGTCCTGGTCGCCGGACGGCCGCCGGCTCGCATACGTAGGGATTCCCGACAGCGGACCAATCCCGTCGCTGCCGTCGGGACCTGGAGCGCCGGAATCGTTCTATCCGCCAATGGACGTGTTCGTCGTCGACGCCGACGGCGCCGGCGAGCGAAACGTGACGAGCTCGCCCGCGTTCGACATGGAACCACGCTGGTCACCGGGGGGCGAGCGGCTCGCGTTCCTCGTTTTCGACGAAGCCAGCGGCTATCGCCTCGCCGTCGCGGGTCCAGACGGTGGGTCCTTGATCGAGCACCCTGGGCCGACCGCGTTCGAATGGTCGCCGGACGGGACCAGGTTTGTGTTCGTCGAGCTGATCGGCAACTCGGGCCCGGGGGTCAGGGTCATGACCATCGATTCATCGTTTGCCGAGACGCCACAACTCGTCCAGGAGGTCGACACGGACCTGCTTTGCCCGCCCAGCTGGCAGCGACTCGATCCTTGACCCGAGGCTCTGGGTGCGTGGCCCTAGGGCGAACGACTTAGCCAGCCGATGTGGCATCGGCGTAGCGGGCGGCGAGCAAGCGGACCTGCTCCACCAGCTCCGGGGGTTCGGTGACCGTGAAGCCGGCACCGAGGAAGCCGAGGTAGCCGGCGAACATCTCGAGGTTGTCGGCGCCGGTCTCGAGGAGGCACGTCTCGTCGTCGACCGCGGTGATGGTGCCCACCCACGGGCCGACTCGCTCCGCCAGCTCCGCGGCCGGAGCGTGGACGAGGATCCTGGCCTGGTGCTGGCGCGCCTCGGGTGGGACGCCGCGCGAGACGAGCGCCTCGACCTCCTCGTCGGTCAGCTCACGAGGGGTGAAGCGGGCACCTGCTGACATCCCCGGCCGAATTCGGTCGACACGGAACGTCCGCCAGTCGTCCCGGTCCAGGTCCCATGCGACGAGGTACCAGCGCTGGCCGACGTTGACGAGCCGATACGGCTCGGCGCGGCGCTGAGAGACCTGCTCGCGGCGGTCGGAGTAGTCGAAGCGGACCGTGAAGTGCTCGCGCGCGAGGCGCGAGAGCTCGGTGAGCACCTGCGGGTCAACCGACGAGCCGGACCGCCGCCGAGTCACGGTCTGCGTCGCCCGCTGGAGCGTGTTGACCTGGCGCCGAAGCCGGGGTGGCAGGACCTGCTCGAGCTTCGCCAGCGCCCGCAGCGACGTCTCCTCGATCCCGGTGACCGCACCGCTCGTCGCCGTTCGGAGTCCGATGGCGACCGCGATCGCCTCCTCGTCGTCGAGCAGGAGCGGCGGCATCGAGGTCCCTGCCTCGAGCCGGTAGCCGCCGACCGACCCTCGCGTGGCGTGAACCGGGTAGCCGAGATCCCGCAGTCGGTCGATGTCGTGGCGGATCGTCCGCGGGCTGACCTCGAGCCGATCGGCAAGCTCGGCGCCCGTCCAGTCGCGCGGCGTCTGGAGCAGCGAGAGTAGCCGGAGGAGGCGGGACGAGGTCGACATCTCGGCGCTGAATCTTACACGTCATTAGGAACGGTACTGACCTAATGACCATCTACGATTCGGGGGTCCACGAAACGACCAAGGGAGGCCCCCGGATGTCCAACCACGCCCCGCAACCCGGAGTCGGATCGGCGGATCGACCGCCGGTCGTGCTCCCCCACCCCGTCCGGATGCGCGTTCTCGGTGCCGTGATGGTCGGCATCTTCCTGGCCGCGCTCGACCAGACGGTGGTCGGCACCGCACTGCCGCGGATCATCACGGACTTGGGCGGCAACGAGCTCTACACCTGGGCGTTCACCGCCTACCTTCTGACCTCGACGATCAGCGGCCCGCTGTACGGCAAGCTGTCCGACCTGTTCGGTCGGCGGCCGATCTTCCTGTTCGGGATCGGCGTGTTCATGCTCGGCTCGGCGGCGGCCGGGGTTGTTGCGGACATGGGCCAGTTCGTCCTCGCCCGCGGCATCCAGGGCCTCGGCGCCGGCGCGCTGTTCCCGATCGCGATGGCCACGATCGCCGACCTGTTCACGTTCAAGGAGCGGGGCCGCTACCAGGGCCTGTTCGGTGCGGTCTTCGCGCTCTCGAGCCTGCTCGGCCCGGGCATCGGCGGCCTGATCACCGACACCGTCGGCTGGCCGTTCGTGTTCTACGTCAACCTGCCGGTCGGCGCGGTCGTCCTGCTGACCGTCCATCGCTACCTGCCGGCCTACCGCCCCGCCGGCGACCGGCCGAAGATCGACTATGCGGGCGCGGCGCTGTTCGCGGCGGCCCTCGTGCCGATCCTCGTCGGCCTGACCAACAAGGCCTCGGCCGAGTGGACCGATCCGTCGGTCGGTGGGCTGATCGCGCTCGGCGCAGTCCTGCTGGTGGCGTTCCTGGTGGTCGAGGCTCGGGCCGCGGAGCCGATCGTCCCGCTCGGGTTGTTCCGGATCCGGGCCGTCTCCGTGTCGGTCGCGGCCGCGTTCCTCGCGGCTGCCGGGTTCTTCACCGCGGTCGTCTTCCTGCCCCGCTGGTTCCAGGTCGTGACCGGCGCCTCGGCGACCGTGTCCGGCTACGAGATGCTGCCGCTGATGGCCGGGATCATCGTCAGCGCGACCGCGGGCGGCATGATCGTCGCCAGGACCGGCCGCCACAAGCGGCTGCTGCTGGGGTCGATGCTGGTCACGGCGGCCGGACTGGCCATGCTGACCCAGCTCCGGGCCGACACGGCGCTGCCCCTGGTGTGGGCCTGGATGTTCGTGGTCGGCATGGGTGTGGGGCCGATGTTCGCGGTCTTCCCGCTCGTCGTCCAGAACAGCGTGCCGGTGACTCAGATCGGAGCCGCCTCAAGCAGCGTGTCGTTCTTCCAGCAGGTGGGCGGGACCGTCGGCCTGGCGATCACCGGCACCGTCTTCGCGACGTCGATGACTCGCGAACTGCCGGGGGCGATGGGTGCGGCGGGCGTGCCGGCCGAGGTCGGCGGGGCGCTGGCGGCGGCGGGTGGCGCGGACGCGTTGACCGGCGTCGGCGGTGGCTCGTTCCTGGCCTCGCTGCCGGCCGAGGTCCGGCGGTCTCGTCGAGCCATTCGTGCCCCAGATCGCCGAGGCGGTCAACCAGGCGTTCTCGATCGCGACGGCGAGCACGTTCGCGATCGGGATCGGCGACCTCGATCGTGGCGGCCGGGCTGGTGCTCCTCTTCCGGGAGGCGCCGGCGGCCGCGCGGGAGTGGTCGCCTGAGGCGGAGGCCAAACCTAGCGCTGCCTGAGTTCCAGCTCGTTCACCTTCGGCGCCGGGGCGGTCCGTCGGACGTCCCGGCGCCTCCGCGCGTCTGCCATCGGCTCCGAGGGGCCGCGATCGCCAGTCGGTTGGCGGTCCCGCCTCGGCGGTGCCGTGGTCAACTCAGTTGACACCCGCGAGACGATCGACCAGCCGAGCGGCGCCTCAGACCCGTCACCACCGCGGGGCCGTCGGCAGGAGGGCCCGACCATCATGCGCCTGCGCGTCCGTGATCCTCGCCTGCTCGTCGTCGTGTCCGCAGCACTACTTGGTGCTGCGGTTGCCTTTCCGCTCGGCGTGATCGCCACCCATCAGTTCACCGACGTGCCCACGACGTCGACGTTCCACGCCGACATCGATGCGATCCGGGATGCCGGCGTGACCACCGGCTGTGCCGCCGGCAAGTACTGCCCCAAGGACTTCGTCACTCGGGAGCAGATGGCGGCCTTCCTCAACCGCCTGGGCGCGCTGCAGGCCGGCAAGACACCGGTCGTCAACGCCGACAAGGTGGACGGACGAGATGCCAGCGACATGATCTACGTCATCGACGACGAGAAGGTGGCCTACGTGTCGATCCAAAACGACATGTCGGCCAACTTCGAGCAGGTGACCATCGAGGCGCCTAGCGACGGCTTCGTGCTCGTCACCGCATCTGTGTCAATCAACAACGATGGCTGCTCGAGCGAGTGTTGGGTCTACGGGGCGATCGAGCTCAGTACGATCCCTCTGGTGGACACGGACATCCAACATCAGGTCTCGCTCCCGTCCTTGTACGCCACCGTGTCGATGACGATAACGCGGGTGATTCCCGTGGAGGCCGGCTCGAACACGGTGCAAGTCCGGCTCAAGCGGTTCGCTTCGAGCGGCCAAATCCTACATTCGTCCGGCCAGATCTCCGCGATCTTCACCCCGTTCGGGGAGAGTCCCTCCTGACCCACCGGAGGCGGGCAGGACGCTAAGGGCCCCAGCCACGAGGACACTGGCACCCAGTCCGCCGAGGCCCAGTCCACAGAGCAGCTCCACCCCCGTCGCGACGCCGGCCAGACGCGGTTGCGTCATCTCGGGTCCGATCGCGCTCCGTTCTTCGCCCGGCCTCGACCTGGTCGAGCAGGCTGCGAACGACGCCGCGATCAGGGTCATCCGCTAGGGCCGGAGCTGCGAGGCTGACGTCCGGGGCAGCTCTGGCGCGCCGGCTGACCGCCCTCAGGTGATCAGGCCGACCAGCGCAAAGTAGTCCAGCGCCGGGTCGGGCACGCGCGCGTCAGGATCGATCAGGTGGGTGCGGACCATCTCGTGGTTCGCGTTGAGTGGGTTGTAGAGCGGCGGCGCCCCGGGTGCGGTCAAGTCGTCGCCGATGTAGGCCGGGTCGTAGCGCTCGATGGCATGCGGTCTGGCAAGGTTTCCCTCGGCGGCCGCCCGAAGCATCTCGAATCCCCGACGCGGATCCACGACCAGCGGTCCCCCGCCGGGGCCAAGCCGCAGGTGTTCCCGCCACAGCTCGACTCGGAAATCTCGCGCGTACTTGCGGGCGCCGCGAACGATGGCGCCGTCGATGACATCGCAGTTGATCTCGGTGTCGTACGTCAGGCTGCGATAGCCCATGTTGCTCGAGCCGATGCTGGCCCAGACGTCGTCGACCACCATGTTCTTGGCGTGGACATAGGTGAACTTGCCGGTCTCGTTGCGGAGGTGGAACACGAGCAGCCGCTCGCCCTTCTCGGCGTCGCTCATGCCGTGCGTCAGGAAGGTGATGAACCGCTTGCGCATCTCGTAGATGACGCCATTCGCAAACCGGGGGTCCTCGCTCAGCCGGCGGGGCACGAGGATCGCCACGAAGTCCAGCGGGTCGGGGCCAACGAGCCGCTCCCGCAGCGCGGCAGCCACGGTGTCCGTTGAGACGGGCAGGAAGCTCAGCGGAGTGGGGCTCGAAAGCAATGCCTGGTAATCCGCGCTGTCGACCATCGTCAGGTACTGGTCCTCGATGTAGACAAAGCGCTGCGCCCGCCGGATGGCGTTCACCCTGGCCAGCCTGGCGCTGGGATCGCCCACGTCCGGATCGACGAACGCGAAGTGCGGCACGCCGGGCGGTATCGTCCGGTTCACCTGGACGAAGTGGCTCGCCTGGGGGATCGGGCCCAGCAGCTCGGCGGGCGACCGTGACGGCACGGGCGTCCTGCCCCCGAGGGCCG
>CAVSKS010000013.1:0-53078 GCA_963728605.1 uncultured Chloroflexia bacterium
GGATCGGGCGCCAGCCTGTCAGCAGGAGGTGCAGCCATGCCCGAACGGATGACCGCCAGGGACCTGCCCGACACGCTCAAGCGCTCGTCCAAGAAGGCCAAGGACACGTTCCTGGCCACGTACAACAGCGCCGTCGAGCAGTACGGCGACGAGGGTGACCGAGCCCGGCGGACGGCCTTCGCCTCGCTCAAGCACTCGTTCGAGAAGGTCGAGGACCGGTGGGTCAAGAAGGACAAGAAGGGTCCGTCCGATCCGCAGTCCGCCCGTCACGGCCGCGACGCCATCGATTCGGGCGCGGAGACGTTCGGCGGCGTCGACTACTACGGCAACACCAAGGACGAGCTCATGCAGCGGGCGAAAAAGCTGGACATCCGTGGTCGGTCCGGGATGTCCAAGGCCGAGCTGGCGCGGGCGATCGCCCGCAAGCAGGGCTAGCGTTCGGGGCTAGCTGTTGGGCTGATTGCCCAGGTGCTGGCCCTCGTGGTGCTTGACCCGGCCATCTGACTCGGTCGCGCCGCCGCTTCCGGCGCCGACGTCGTGGACGACGTCCTGGTCGGGCCGGCCGGCGTGGGCGTCCTTCTCGGTGGCTTCGGCGTCCGGGCGGAACTCCTGGTTGCGGCGTTCCTCGCGGTTCTGGGCGGGCGGCTTCTGATCAGGCATGCGATCAGCGTGGCGAGGTGGGCCTCGATTCGGGTGCCGTCAGTGGCCCGAATCGGGTCGCAGCGTCGTTGCAGGTGTCAGCGCGCTGTGAACACCTTGCCGTCGTCGTCTTCGTAGGTCAGAGCCCACTCCGGATTGCCTGTCAGCCGCTCGGCGAGGTCGCTCGTTCGGTCGTTGGTCACGACCACGTCCACGCCGGCAAGGACGTCCTCCCATCCCGGCTGACCCTCGACGATCGCCTCGTAGTTGCGCCAAACCTGCGGATCGAACAGCTCGATCCGGGAGTCGACGAACGTCTTCACGTTCGGCGCGTCGAACTCGATCCATGACCCCCAGGACTGCGGATGGAAGGCCTCGGCGGTGCCCAGTGTCCGAAGATGGGCGGTGATGTCCGGTCGGTGCCTCGAGCAGGACCGTGGGTCGCCACCACGGCAGGAGGATCACCCCGGCGACGACCACGAGGCCCGCGACGACGGCGTTGAGGCGGCTGGCGCGCTCGGGCCGCTCCTTCTGCAGCTCCGGCCGGTCGAGCAGCCCCGCAACGACGACGGCGGCACCCAGCGGCCACCACGCCACGCCCCGGAGGGCATACGCGCCGATCCCGAACAGCACGGCCAGCCACAGCAGCGTCGGCCACGGCGTGGGCCGGCCGCGACGGGCCAGGAACGCGACCACGAGCAGGGCGGACCCGAAGAAGATGAGCCCGATGACGCTCCGGAGCGTCGTCGGCTGCCACTCGCTGATCCGGGTCGTGACCTCGGCGTTGGTCGACAGGCCGATGGCGTAGGTCCACACGCCGACACCCAGGGGGTTGAGCACGGCCGCCGCCGCGGCCACGACCGCGATGACCAGCACTCGGCCGTGGCGCGGTTGCCGATCGTGGAGATCCTCCAGCCACGCAACGCCGAGCAGCAACGGGGCCAGGAAGAAGCTGCCGTGGAGATTGGCCCACGCGACCACCAGCAGCGGCACCAGCCACAGCCGACCGGGATGCCGCCGCCGGTCCGCGACGAGCACGAGCGAGGCCGCGAAAAGCAGCATTCCCAGGAGCTGCGGCCGGAGCGTCAGCGCAGCGGCGCTGACACCGAAGGCGGCAAGGCTCAGGAGCGCCGCCTGCCGCGCGGTCGCACCCCGGATCCGGGCGGCGACCATCACCAGCCCGAAAATCGCGCCGATCACCGCGGCCCGGAAGACGACCAGCGCCTCGAACCCGCCCAGCCGATGGATCGCGGCCAGGATTACCTGGGCGCCCCACTGCTGATTGGCCCACGGCTGGCCGGCTGCGGTGTGGGTCCACGTGTCGGCCGTTGCGATCCGGCCGGTGTCAAGGAACTCGGCCCCGGCGCGGACGTGGTACGCGAGATCGACCGCCGAAAGAATCGCCAGCAGCCCAGCGACAACCGGCAGGGCGACCGCGAAAAAGGTCCAGAGTCGGGCGAAGGTCATGCCTGCGTCAGGCCGGCGATGGCTCGAGCCTGGGCGGCGTCGTCGAAACCTCCTCGGGTGACGGCACACGGATCGCGGCGGCGACGACGAGCCAGGCGAACACGTACAGCGGCAGCGACAGGATCACCGCGAACGGCCCGACCAGGGCAAGGACCAGTGCCACTCGCGGGGCCGCGACGACCATCGGCCGGATGCAAAGCAGCAGCACCATCGCCGAGTAGGCGAGCGTGTACGGCGCGATGAGCAGACCCGGTGCAGAGGGCGGCGATGAGCCCGGAGGACGCGCCGCGCCAGAGGGCCACCGCAAACAGGGCGACGGTCGCGACCTTGATCGGCAGCGCGATCGCAGGGAGCAAGGCGTCGACCGTCTGATTGCCGGCCATCGGGCTCGTCAGGTAGTCGGGCGCCATGAGGACGTCGATCCAGGCGGCATAGCTCGCCGATCCGACGAGGACCGCGGTCACGACCGTCGCCACGGCCGCGGTCACGCTGGCGCCGACGAGCGCCCGCCGGCGGTACGCGAGCATCCAGATCAGGACCGGGATCAGCTGCGGCTTCGGCGCGGTGGCCAGGACCAGTCCAAGGGCAATGCCCGCCCCCCAATCGTCGCGTCGCCACGCCACCAGCCCGACGGCCAGCACGACGAACACGGTGACGTTGCCAAGCAGGAGGTCGTACACCGTCGGCACGAACGCCAGCGCCGCGACCGCGGCGAGCGCCACCTCCACCCGGCCGAGCCCGCGCGTCTGCGAGCGGACCATCCACATCAGCACGACAACCTTGGCGACCAGCCAGCCCCACGTCGCGACGATGGCCGGCACGGCGAGCAAGGGCAGCGTCAGCAGCGCGGCCATCGGCGAGTAGAGGTAGCCGCGGTCGATTCCGAACTGGCCGGCCTGCAGGTCGCGCGCGGCGCGCAGGTAGCGGTCGATGTCGAGCGCCCAGGCGTGCGGCGCCATGATCATCCCGGCGCCGATGCCGCTGATCACGGCAAGGGTCGCGATGGCGGCGAGGGCGAGCCTCGGAGTGACGGTCATGGCGCTCGGATGCTACGCCCCCGGTGCGCCCGCGCACCCGGCGCGAAGGTACTAGCCGGCGGCCACCGTCGACAGTCGGGCGGCCCTGGCGCCCTCGTCGTAGATCGCCTGGACGTCCGAGACCATCCGCTCGATGCAGAACCGCTCATGAACGAGGTCGTGTCCGGCTCGGCCGATCGTGTCGGCGTACGAATGGTCACGGAGGAGGCGGCTGATGGCGGCAGCCAAGGCGGGTGGGTCGGCCGGTGGGACGAGCAGGCCGGTGACGCCGTCCTGGATCATCTCCGGGATCCCGCCCACGTTCGATGCGACGACTGGTCGCGACAGCGCCATCGCCTCGAGGATCGACAGGCCCTGGGCCTCGCGATAGGACGGCAGGACGGCCACGTCCAGCGCCGCGGTAACCGCCGGCACGTCGTCGCGCCGGCCGGTGAACACGACGCGGTGGCCGATCCGCAGGTCGTAGGCCTGCTGCTCCAGCGCCTCGCGGCGCGAGCCCTCACCGATGATCATCAGGTACGCATCGGGGACCTCGCGCAGGACCTGCGGCCAGGCGTCGAGGATGGTGGGATGGCCCTTCTCGGGCTCGAGCCGCGCGACCACGCCGACGATCTGCGAGCCCGGCTCCATGCCGTACTCGTCGCGCAGCGTGCAGCACGGCTCCTGGTGGTCGTAGCGGTCGAGGTCGACGCCGTTGTAGATGAGGCTGACCGGCACGAGGTCGCGTCCCTCGTCCGCGATCTTGCGCTGGATCGAGGTCGAGACGGCGATCAGCCGGCCCATCTCGGGGGTCAGGCGCTTGAGCTGCTCGCGGTCCTCCGCCGCGCGGACGCGGGACGAATGGATGGTCGAGACCACGTACGGCCGGCGATGCCCGATCTCGCCCAGCGCGATGGCAGCCCGCGTTCCGACGAGCTCGGCCCGGTACATGTGGTTGTGGATCACGTCCGGCCGAACCTCGGCGAGGTGCGCGGCCAGGGCACCGACCGCGATCGCGTCGTCCGGGTCGTCGATCACGAGGACGGGGATGCCGGTTTTCTGCAGCTTGCGGATGGCACTCCCCGGGGACAGCGCCACGACCGAGAGGTCGTAGCGGGACCGGTCGATCCGCGTGAGCAGCGAGAAGAGATGCTCCTGCGCGCCCCCGTTGGTGCCGGTTGCAAGCACTTCGACCACCCGAATCCGGGCAGGCCCTGGAACGAACGTCCGAGCCAGCGGCGTGAGGCAGGGATCCCAGCGGCGGGGCAACGTCATGCGGCGCTCTCCCGGCGGCGGACGAGCAGCCGCTGGATCGGCTCATCCACGGCGCCCCACTCGTACTTGTAGCCCTCGTCGCCGCGGAGGAAGTCGAACCGGCGCTTTCCATCAGCCAGGGCACGCTCGATGTACTTCGCGATAAGCACGACCCCCGGCGACAGGTCGTAGGCATCGGGATCGACGCCGGCGTTGTAGTAGAGGACCGAATCGGCGGTCTCGAGGTGGATCCCGGCAGCGATCCGCCGCTCACCGACCGACAGGAACGACAGCCCGATCGTCCCATCCGGCGCCAGCAGCTCGAACAGCCGGTGCACGAATTGACGGCTGGCGTCGCCGCCGGGCGTCGGTGGGAAGAGACCGTCCGCGCCCCATCGGCGCTGGTGGAGGTCGATGAAGCTCGGCAGGTCGGCGAGCGGGTCGGTCGAAACCCCGAGGCGGACCTCGCCTGCGGCTTCGGCGCGCCGGAGCTTCCGTCGGATCTCGTGGCGCGACTTCTTGCCCAGGGTCGACAGGAAGGCGTCCAGGTCGGTAGCCTCCGGCAGGGTCGCCACCGGGCAGACGTCCTCGCGCTCGACGTTGAGCGTCCAGCCCTCCGCAACCTCCCGCGCACCGATCGACACGGCGAGCTCGTCGGCCGCCGGATCGCCGCACCTGAGGCGCCGCAGGTCGACGACGTCCCAGCGGTCCTCGCCGGCCGGCGGCGTGGCGAGGTACTCGGCGACGGCGGCGGCCACGTCCGGCATGTCGGCCGTCCGGGCCAGGATCGTCGAGTAGTCGCAGTGATAGGACGCGCCAAGGAACAGCGCCTTGGCGTGTGGTGGCACCGCGGTCAGCTTGGTTGGGCGGCCGTGGCGGATCGTGGAGTGGGTCGCGTCGTCGGTGGGCTCAACCTCGTGGCGGTGCATCAGCGGCACGATCGCCCTGGGGGGCGCGTCGTCCGGGTGGTCGGCGCCGACGATCGCCAGGGTCTCCTCGTGGGCGCTCGCGCCGTAGGCATCCCACCACGCCCTATGGAAGCCCCAGCGGGAGAACGGTGTCGCCCACTCGGTATCGGCGACCAGGGCGTCCCAGGTCTCGGCGGGAATCGTGTCGAACGGACGGCGGACGGCGCGGAGTCGCTGCGCGGGGTTCGCGGCGGCGAGGTCGGCTTCGGCGCCCGGACAGGCGGGCTCCGCATCAAGCGTGAGGGTCACGGCGGCGAGAATAGCACCGGATCGCCGATTGGTTGTCCGTGCAAGCATCGGGCGGGACCGCCGCCGGCTCGCCGCTGGCGGACCCGCTGGCCCGACCCGGAATTGCTGTGTCCTCCCGGTGATGCCCATTGGTCGCATCATCCCGGGCCACCGTGTGCAGCGAGGCGACCGAATCCCCCGACCCACGACTCGGTGATGCGAGGCGGTCGCATCAACGGGGCTTGGTCATGCCCGCGAGGATTGCGGTCGTGCGTGAGCGCCCGCCCGATGATGCGGCCAATGCGCATCACGGGGAGAGGTGACCCCCGACGGGGCTCAGCCGCCCGTCATGCTCCGGAGCTGCGACGGGCCGATCCGCGGGGAGGGCTCGCCGTAGACGCGACGCAGGAAGAAGTACTCGGGCAACGGTCGGTCGTCGGTGATGAGCGGGCCGTCGCCGGCGAACTCGCGAACGCTGTCGCCGCTGGTAAGCCAGACCTGGTCGAGGATCCGCGTCTCCCACTGCTTGACGGTCGACGCGCCGGAGTCGTAGGCGCTGGAGATGTCCTCGAGCAGCCCTGGCCGCTCGAGCGCGGCCTGGATGCCGTCGGCAGTGATCTCGATGGGCACGTCCGACCCGAGCATGAAGCAGCCGAACCCACCGGGCCCGAAGACGATCGTCACCTCGGAGAACGCCTGGGCGAAGGTCCTGACGTGCTCGCGGTACTCGTCGAGGGTTGGCCCCCAGGGCACCCACTGCATCATGATTCCGCCGGGATTGAGCAGCCGGTGGCCGGCCTGGTAGTACTCGAGTGACGCGATGACTGACACGCCGGACGACTCGATGGGCGGTGGGGGGTCGGTGACGATGATGTCGTAGCGGCGGTCGGTGAGCTCGACGTGGTTGCGGCCGTCGGCCACGATGACCCGCCCGCTCGGGTTGGCCAGGACGGCCGCGGCGTCCGGGTAGAACGTCGGGAACATCGAGGGCACCGATGGCACCAGTTCCACGGCATCGACCTCGAGCCCGGCAACCAGCCCGGTCCGGAACGACGAGCCCATCCCGAACGCCACCGTCAGCGCGGACGCCGATTCGGGTCGGGCGATCAGCGGGATGACCGGCATGAGCTTGGCGTCGACGGTCAGCAGGGTCATCCCCGTGCCACCGACCCAGAGGTGTTTGGTCGTGCCGTAGTGGCCGGCGTGGACGGCGGCAATTTCGTCCTCGGCCTGGGCCGTCAGGGTTCCGCCGCCGGCGTGAATCCGGGCGGCGATCGGGTCGAGCGCGACGTCGGGTCGGGCGGCGGTCAGCACGACGACGAGCGCGGTCGCCATGGCGGCCGACGTGAGGGACATCCGCACGAGCCGACCCTCGACCCGCGCCTGGGCGAGGATCACCGCGGTCGCCGCGTTGACCATGGCAAGGCTCACCAGGGCGAGGGGTGAGCCGATCGTCGGAATGACGACGAACGGCAGGAGGAACGTCCCGCAGATCGCGCCGAAGGTGTTGGCGGCAAGGAGCTGACCGGCCGCGGTGGCGACGCGCCCTTGCCGGTCTTCGAGCAGCGCGGCGGACGCCGGGAACGCGATCCCCATGACGATGGTCGCCGGCAGGACCACCCACGGCGCCATGTTCCAGAGGACGTCGAGCGCCTGGAGGGGCTGAGCGGCGTCGATCTCGCGGGGCAGGGCGATGATGCGGACGAGGCCGATGACGGCGATCACGGCGACGGCGATCTGGGACGCCGCGAGGAGCGCGACCGGGTCGGACACGTAGCGCCGAACCAGCGCGAACAGGATCGCCCCGATCGCCAGGCCGGCGAGGAAGATCGTGAGGATCTCGGTGAAGACATACGTCGAGCCGCCCGTCCCGGAGGACAGCAGCCGCGTCCACAGGACCTGGTAGCCGAGCGACGTCAGCCCCGAGACGAAGGCGACGAGGAGGGCGAGGGTCGGCCGCGCGACGGTCGACCTCGAGGCGGCCTGCAGGCGCGTGTCGACCTCGGGCGCCGTCTTGTCATCGGTCGCCCGGGCGAGACCGAGGGCAAGGATGCCCGCCACCCCCGAGCAGGCGGCGCCGACGATGAGCGTGCCGCGAAGGCCCAGCAGCTCGATCAGCAGGAAGCCGCTGATCGCCGTCCCCACGATCGCCCCCACGGTGTTCGCGGCATAGAGGCGGCTGAACGCCCCGCTCAGGTGCCCCCCGCCCCGTGACAGATGCCGGGTCAGCGCCGGGAGGGTGGCCCCCATCATCACCGTGGCAGGGCCCAGGGCGAGGAGGGCGAGGACGAACCGGAGCAGGGCCAGCGCCCCCGGCTGTGCCTCCAGCGCGCCGTAGGCGCCCCGATAGACCTCGTGGAGCAGCTGGAACGTGATCGGGGTGGCGAGGACCACGGCGACGAGGACGATCTCCAGCCAGCCGTAGAGTCGGAGCGGCGAGCGCACGCGATCCGCCAGCCGGCCACCGATGACGCTGCCGATGGCCATCCCGCCGAAGAACCCCGTCAGGATCGCCGACACCGCCTGGGTGGTGTTGCCAAAGACCAGGACCAGCTGTCGGGCCCAGACGATCTCGTAGATCAGCCCGGCCGCACCCGAGAGGACGAAAATCAGGAGGACCGCGCCGCGACTCACGTGGGCGCGATCACCTTGGGCGCCGGAGCCGGCGTCGGTGGGCGCTGGTCGGCTGCATCGCGACGAGTGTACGGGTCGTGGCGGAAACGGTCCGAGGCGATGACGACGAGCGGGGCGAGGATGAGCACGAACGAGCCCCAGTAGAACGCCGGGATCGCGACGACCGCGGCGGCCGCCCTCGACCACCCTCAATTCAGGACGAGGAGGCCCACGGCGACGGCCGCCCGGAACGGGAATGGGACAGCGACCTGCGGTCCGAGGGCCTGCCCGTATGCGCTCGCCAGATGGCGGACCCATTCCGGCCACAGATGGAGGACGGGCAGAGTGAGCGCCACGGCGACCAGGGCCACCGCGCCGGCCCGCCGCCAGTCGCGGGGATGAATCGCCAGCGCCGGCGAGAGCTTCGCGAACGCTGTCAACGTCGCAACCTCCGGGCGGCCGCGGACGGCCGCGACGATCCCGGCCGCGATGGCGAGGTTGATGTTCGCCGCAAACAGCTCGAACGCCATGAACGGGAACCAGCACAGCAGCCCCACGCCAACCCGAGGCCGACCGGGTAGCAGGACTCCACCGAGGTACCTGAGGCCCAGCAGGTTGGCCGCGAACATGGCCGACCACACCACGATCGGCGGCAGCCAGGTGAGCATGGCGAATAGCACAGCCCATGGCGGCGAATACCAGAACGTCTCGTTGCGCGGCTCGACCGTGTAGTAGGGCGACAGACCCGCCCGCAGGTCGTCACCGGCACGGTCCCAGATGACGATGTCGCCGCCCGGGATCCCGAACAGCCCCAGCTGCCGCCCGACGGCGTACTGCAGCAGGAAGAACGCGAAGCCGCCGGCCGAGAGCCCTGCGATCAGCAGCCGTTGCCGGCGCTCGGTCATGGGACCCAGTAGCCCCCGAAGCTGACGATCGCGATGATCACGAACAGGCCGGCCGAGACCGGCGGCCACAGGTCGCGGACCCACGGCGCCTTCCGACAGGCCATGAACCAGGCGAGCGGGAAGGCGGTCATCGTGACTCGGCCCACGGCCTCCAGCGAGCCGCTCGAAATCTCAGCGGCGATGAACAGGATCGGGATCAGGAAGTACGGAAGTGGCAGCCGGTCGCGGCGCTGCCAGGTGACGAGGAAGACGACCCAGCAGAGCGCCAGGACCAGGGCGAACTGGTAGGCGCTGGGATTGGCACCGATCGTGGTGCCCTCCTCGGCCCCGCCCATGCCGGTTCGGCCCCAACCCTCCTGGGCGTCGAAGAACGCGGTCGGGCTGCCGGACACGATGGCGATGTAGGCGAAGTACGCCGCGGCAGCGGCGGGACCCAGCAACAGCCACAGCTGGGATGGCCGGAACCGCCACCCGTCGCGGCGGGCGAGCAGCAGCCACAAGGGCAGGATCAGGGCGATGCCCTGGAGCCGCGTCAGGCAAGCCAGGCCAAGGAGGACGCCCGCGACGAGGCGCCGGTCCCGTTCGGCGGCCAGGAACGAGCCGACGATGAGCAGCAGGAACAGGCTGTCCGAGTAGGCCATCCCGAAGGCGGAGCCGAACGGCCAGATCGCCAGCCACGCGGCCGCCAGCGAGGCCCGCTCGCGGCCGATGTGTCGCGCGCCCAGGTCGACGAGCAGGAACAGCGCTGCCAGGAACGCCACGTTCGACACGAGCACCGCGATCAGCCCCGCGATCGCCGGCCAGGGGAACGACAGTACGCCGACGACGAGCGGGTACAGCGGCAGGAACGCGTAGTCGTGGTACGCCCCGGTCACCGCCGTCGCGTGGTAGCCCTCGCGGGCGATGCCCAGGAACCACCAGCCATCCCAGCTCGTGAGGCTGCGGAGGATCGGGCCGTTGTCGCCACTGGTCAGGGCCGGGTTGCGGGGGATGAAGAACTCGGCCACGACGGAAGCAAGGAGCAGGAGCAGCCGCGAGGCGACGAACGCGGTGACAACGCGCCCGTCCCAGTAGCGGCGAAGCGTTTCGGAGATCGACACGGCGCCGCCGAGTGTCGCGACCGGGTCCCGGGGGCCGCCATCGGTCGATGGTCCGGTCTCGGCTCGGCTCACAGGTTGTAGGCCCAGTACACGCCCCCGATGCCGACCACGACGCCGAACAGGATCACGGTCACCCAGGTCCACGACAGGCGGCCGGACTTCGCGACGGCGAGGCCGCACAAGGCGACGACGAACGGGATCGAGTCGAGGAAGTAGCGGTAGCCGTACTGGAGCCAGCCGCCGCCGTAGTACAGCAGCGTCGGGATCAGGACCAGGATCGCGGCGCCGGCCAGCCACCACGTCCGGGTATTGGTCCGCCAGGGGGCGAAGAACGCGAGGAGCAACCCCGGGCTGGTGATCAGGACGGACATCCCCAGGCCCTGGTTGGGCTTGAGATACGGGAACTCGTCGATCCGCACCGGGAGCATGAACAGGAAGTACTCGAGGTTCATCTCGACGTGGGCGAGGCTGAACAGGCCCTTGTCCCGTTGTGCCTGGAGGAAGTTGGGCAGCGTGGCGAGCCCATAGCCGGACTCGAGGATGCTCCCGAAGCGGGCCCAGTTGTACCAGAGGAAGAACGCGAACGCGACACCGAACGCCAGGCCCAGGATCGCCCACTCGCGGATCGGCCAGCGGGTCATGACCCGGCGGACGAACGCGCCCGCGGTCGCGGGCAGGTCCACCGCCCACTGCCGCTCGAGCATCAGCGCGTAGAACGGCAGGGCGAAGGCCAGCGGCGCGCGGGTCAGGAAGGCGGCCCCGGCCAGCAGCCCCACGATCAGCGGCCGCTGCTTGCCCCACAGCTCGATCAGGGCCAGCAGGGTGAGGCCGGTGGCGATGATGTGGCCGGTGTGCCAGACGCCGCCGCGGGTCGTGACCCACCACAGCTGGGTGCTGAAGCCCAGCAGGACGACGAGCCAGAACCGGTCTGTCAAGCGCTGCACCCCCAGCCGGCCCATGAGCATCCAGCACAGCCCAAGCGTGCTGGCGGCCAGCGCCGCGTTGATCCCAGATTCCCACTGGTCCAGCACGACCGGGTCGAAGACGAACGCCAGGGGCATGAACAGGATCGCCGGGAACGGCGCAAAGGGGACGTAATAGCGGCCACCGATCTCGAGCACGTCCCATGGCCCGACGTGGGATCGGGCGGCCCCGTCGAGCCAGACCCGGCCCTCGACGAACGACCGGGCGAGATAGAAGAAGTCGCCGTGGCCGGCGTCGTACGCCTTGTTGCACAGCCAGTAGATGACGCCGCCGGCCAGGACGATCAGGATCCCGACCTGGAACGCCCGGTCGCGCGACAGCTCCCGGACTCGCGCCTCCAGGGCGCTCACGCCGGGCTGTCGGGCACGGGGTGGAGACGCGGAATGGGCAGCCGGCCCTCATCGATCAACTTGCCGAGCGCCTTTCGGGCGAACGGCAGCACCCCGACCAGCATCGACGAGCTGATCACGTAGTAGACCGGCAGGGCCAGCGTCGCGCCCACCACGACCGGCCACTTCCGTCCCGTCCACGCGCCCCAGGCCACGAACGCCAGCGCGAACGGCAGCCGCGTCCACAGCGGGAGGTAGTACGGCGCGACGGACGGCTGCGACCCGCTCGTGATGAGCGTCAGGTAGTCGAACCAGCGCTGTGGCCCCATGACGAAGGAGACGGCGGCGATCGCGGCGGTGACACCGATGGCGATGGCCAGCGCCCGCCACTGGCGCCGGAAGGCGAACCACAGCAGGCCGATCCCCGGGCTGACCTTGGTCAGCAGCACGAACGCCCAGGTCGCGGGCCAGCGGAAGCCCAGGACCACCGCCAGGGCGAGCAGGATCTGGATGTTGCCGGCGTTGATCTCGCTGGCGACCGGGATGAGGAGCATGACCGGCAGGGTGAATGGCCCCGCGAGGTAGACGAGGACAGCGAGCAGGATGGCCCGCCATATAGCGACGAAGACCTCGAACGGCAGGAACCGCGACCAGCCGACGAAGAACTCGAAGGCCGGCGAGTAGTTGTAGCCGTTTCGCTCGGCCAGCTCGGGGAACGGGTAAAGGTTGTTCGGGTCGGCGGCCCAGTAGTAGCGGACGTCGACCGGTGCGCCGCCGCCCTGGGTCAGGAACAGCCAGTAGACGACCGCGCCGCCGATGCCCACGAAGACGAGGGCATCGCGCACGATCCGGGTCCAGAGTCATGCGCGCCACCCTAGCGGACCCATTCGGGGCCTGTCGGCCCATCGTTGGTCCCGCGCCGACCCACGACCAGGGGCGCCACGAGCCCGACCGCGAAGACGACGGGGTAGACGAGTGGCGGCAGGAACAAGGCCACCGGGAACACGGTCACCAGCGGAATGGCGACGCCCCAGGCATGGCCGCGCGCGAGGAGATAGGCCGCCGGGATCAGCAGCACGATCGCGTAGTGATCCCACAGCAGGGGCGACACGAGCTGGCTGGCGACGATCGCACAGATGAGGCTCTGTTCCGCGGTTGACCACCGAATGGCTGCCAGGACCACGAGCACAGTTGCGATCACGGTCACGGCCTGGATCAGGACGGCAACGGATTCGGGCGCGCCCAACTGGAATGCCACCGCGCCGGGCGCGAAGTTGTGCTCGGTCGTGACCGGGTTGCCACCGATGGCGCGCAGGAGGCTCACATAGTCGGACCAGGCCCCGGTGCCCACGACCAGGGTCGTCACCGCACCAACCACCAGGAGGACTACGGAGCCAGCGACCACGGCCCGCCACCGCCGGGTCAGCAGGGCCCAGGCCAGCAGCAACCCGGGCTGGACCTTCACGATCGCGCCAAGCGCGGCCGCGATCCCGAACCGCTCCTGCCGGTCCAACCAGCGCCAGCACAGGCAGAACAGCAGGAACAGGATCGGTCCGACCTGGCCCAGCCGGAGCCCGTACAGGACCGGCCAGTTGATCCCGCCCAGCAGGAGGACCAGCCATCGGACCGTGGCGGGAACCGGCAGGGCGGCGACGCCTGCCACGAAGCAGCCCACCAGCAGGGCCATCCACAGCCAGGTGCCGAGGGCGTCCGGCAGCAGCGCGAACGGGACCATGGCCAGGGCAAAGGGCGGCGGGTAGAGGTAGACCGCGAAGCCGCCCGCCTGCTCAACCTGCGGGTCATAGAGCGGCTGCCCGTCTAAGAACCGCTGAGCGGCTCGGACGTACGCCTCGTAGTCGTACCCCAGGTTCTCGCCGGGCTGAAGGAGGGTGAGAGCGATCAGGATTCCCGGCAGGACGATCGCAACAACCGGCAGCAACCGACGCATTCGCCGCAGTCTAGTGTGCGTGGGGTCCAACGCTTACCTCCCCGTTCGGCAGCCCAATCCCTCGGATGGTCCTCGGGGTCGCCTGGGGCCCGAGGAGGTCGGCGACCTCCAAGTCGGGCCGAATCCCGGGCGCAGGTTCGACCTGCCCCGGCCAAGTAGCATGCGTTCGTGATCGGCAGCTCGGCCCCGCCACGCGCATTGATCGTTGGGTGGCTCGCGACCGCGGCACTCGCCGTCTACCTCGTTTTCGTGGGTGGCTCCTGGGCCGGGATCTATCTCGCCTCGCTACGTTCGATCAGCCTCGTTCTCATCCTTGCGGTGCTCGGGACGTGGGCGATCGTCGCCGTTCGGAACCCGTCGTGGCGACCAGGCACTGCCTTGTGGCCGGCAGTGGTCCTCGGGGGTTTCGCCTACGCGATCGCGACGGTGACTTCTCGCTTTCCTGGGGTCAGCGTCGAGTACTTTGCCTGGGCAGTCCTCGTCGTCGCCCTCTATCTCCTCCTGGTGCGGCTACTTCGAGAGCCATTCTTCCGCGCACGGATCGGCGTCCTCATCGTGGCGCTGAGTGCTGCGGTCGGAGTTCTGTACCTCGTCGCGATCATGGGCTGGTGGCTCGAATGGTGGTCGCTTGTAGGCCGTGTAGTGCCACCACCCTTGCGGCCTTCGTTCGAGAGCCTCACGTTTGGTAATCCGAGTGCCGTGCTCACGATGGCCGTGCTGCTGTGTTCCGCCGCCGCCGCATATGTTGGTTTCAGCTCAGGACCGCGACGCGTCGCGGTTTGGGCACTTGGCCTGCTCACCCTTGCCGTGGTCGTCCTCAGCGGCTCTCGTGCAGGTTGGCTAGCTTTGGCGGCCGGAGTGGCGGTGTCTGTTGTCGCGTGGCTGGCCACCAGTGCAGGCCGCGACGCGATTCGCGAGCTTGTCCGGGATCCGCGTGCCCGTCGCGGTATAGGCCTTCTCGTCCTGATCGGCGCCGCGGTGTCCGCGGCGGTTGGCCCCGGAATTCTCAATCGCTTGGGCGCCGGCGGGGAGAGCCTCCGAGTGGCCTATCTGAGCGCGGCTGGTCGGATGTACATCGAGTCCCCACTCGTCGGGACGGGCCCGGGCTCGTGGGTGATCCAGCGGCTCACCTACACGGAGGCGACGGAGCCTGACTTCTACATTCCACACGCGCACAACGTCTATGCCCAGACCGTCACCGAGTTCGGGCTGCCCGGTCTGGTCGCAGGCGTCGCCCTGTTGGCTGGTCTCGTGTGGCTAATTCGGGATGCCACGACGACGGCTGACCTGGTACGCCGCCGCTTTGGCTGGGCCGCGATCTTCTCGCTCGCGTACTTCGCCGCCCACCACTTCTTGGACTTCTACATGAACATGCCGGCTGCCCTGTTCGCGGTCGCCGTCCCGGTAGCGTGGCTCGACGCCACCGCCGATCGACGGATGATCACGTCGCCCGCAGGACGCTGGTCGCCTGCCGTCCCTGCGCTGGGCCTGGCGCTCCTGTGCGCAGCCGGTTTCGTGCTGGTCCGGTCTGAAGTAGCAGCCGGCCGCGTGGATTCGGCGGTCCGGCTGGCGAACGACAATCGATGGGCGGACGCGCTGCCGCTCCTCGAAGACGTGGCAGGCGAACGCGAGATCGGCGCGTATCAGCTGACCCTGGGGCTCGCCCTCGCACGGGGCGGTGATCGTGTGGCGGCAGCCGAGGCATTCAGGAGCGCGGCCAATCTCGACGACCTACCCAAATCGTGGCTCAACCTCGCCGCTGAATCACTGGAACTGGGCAACACTGAGCAAGTTGGGCCGGCGATCCAGCGCGCACTCCGACTGGGGATCCAGCGTCCGGGCATCGCGCTTCCGGCCGGAGATCTAGCCCTTCGTTCTGGGGACGTGGACACCGCTCACGTGGCGTTCACGGAGGCGATCTTCCGGGCACCAACCCTCGCCGGGGATGACTGGTGGGAGTCACGGCCCGAGTTGGCCACCGCACGCGACGACGCTATGGCATCAGTTCTGACACGGGTCGATGCCGGCACGGCGATCCTGATCCTCCTCGAGGCGGACCGCGCTGACGACGCGGTGGAACGTGCGGCGACGCTGCCTCCCGAAATCCGGCCGGAGTACGACCGGCTCATCCTGGCATGGAACGGTGATCCGAACGCGTTCGCGGAGATGGTGGCGGAAGCTCGGGCGGACCCGATCGGCAACGCAGTTTCGGTGGCCGCACTCGTTGCGACTCACATTGGCGATCGCGACATGGCGGCCGATCTCAAGCGATGGGCCGACATCCGGTACGCGGGGACCGATCCCCTGGCCTACGAGGTACGCGTCGCCCCGCCGAACGACCCCGACGTGTTCGGCTACGGCCTGGCGAGCTTCTACGGTCACTACACGTATCGACGGCCGACGCCCTGGAATCTGCTCGTTCCCTCGCTGCCGCACCTCGAGCTTAGGTGACGTGCCCGGGCATCGGTTAGGCCCTCGGTACCATTGCGCGGACGCACCACCCGCCATAGGCTGCCCCACGCAATGATCCGTCGACACGGCGCGAGCCTGCGCGCTGCCCTGATGCTCGCCGATGGGGTGCTCGCCGCACTGACCCTCGTCCTGACCTCGATCCTTCAATTCGGGGCCGACTGGGATGTGCATTGGCGCGGCATCATCCCCGACCCTGCGTCGTTCCTATTCGTGTACGGGGTCAGCTGGGTTGCGGTGCTCGCCTACAGCGGGCTCTATCGCGTCCGAGCCAGGTGGTCGATCCGAGGTGAGGCCCGGGACCTGCTGCCCGCCACGGCGATCATGGCCGCGATAACGCTGGGCCTCCTGTTCTGGCTGCGGCTGCCCGAAGTCAGCCGCTCATACCTGTTGCTCCTCTTCCCCATTCAGTTCCTCGTAACCCTCGCGACTCGGGCGCTGCTGCGGGTCCTTTTTCGTCGCGCCCGTCAGCGCGGCCTCAACCGTCGCTTCGTGTTGGTTGTGGGGGCCGGCCCGCGCGGCCAGAAGTTCGCGTCGACACTGGAGGCCCACCGGGACCTGGGCCTCGAGATCGCCGGCTTCCTTGACGACGACAGGTCATTCGACCTGCCCCGCGGCTGGAAGTACCTGGGCGGCCTCGAGGACATCGAGCAAGTCCTCCGTGAGAAGGTCATCGACGAAGTGGCCATCTGCCTGCCCTTTAGCCAATGGGCGTTGGTCGATGCGATCTCGAGGGTCGCCGAGGATGACGGCAAGATCGTCCGTGTGCCTATGGACGTCATGGATCGGGCCTTCTCGACCGGTCGGATCGAGGACCTCGACGGCACCCCGGTCTTCTCTCTGGTGTCGGGACCGGATCGGCTGCTTGCCCTGGCCCTCAAGCGCGGCTTGGACTTCATTGGCTCGGGGGTCGGCCTCATGGTCTTGAGCCCGCTGCTCCTCGTAGTCGCCCTCGCGATCGCCGTGAAGGACGGCCGTCCGATTCTGTTCAGGCAGACCCGGGTCGGACTCCACGGGCGGCCGTTCCAGGTCCTCAAGTTCCGGACCATGGTTCGGGACGCGGAGACCCGGTACGACGACGTCGTCGGCAGGAGCGACCCAAGGGCCTTCAAGGTCACCAACGACCCGCGCATCACCACACTCGGCCGCTGGCTTCGCCGAACCAGCATCGACGAGCTGCCCCAGCTCTGGAACGTGCTGCGCGGCGAGATGAGCCTCGTGGGGCCGCGACCCGCGCCACCGCGGGAGGTCCAGGGCTACGACCTCTGGCACCGCCGCCGGCTGTCGATGAAGCCCGGGATCACCGGCCTGTGGCAGGTCACCGCGCGGAGCGACGAGGACTTCGACAACCGAGCCCAGCTGGATCTCACCTATATCGACCGGTGGTCGCTCCTGCTCGACCTGAAGATCCTGTTGCGGACCATCCCAGCAGCGTTCGAAGGCCGCTGATGGCGGGCGTGGCTGAATGAAGCAGGTCCTGATCAGATCTGGCGGAGTGGTGGTCGAGGAGGTTCCCGCCCCCACGGCCGACCCAGGCACGGTGGTGGTCGCGGTCGACTACTCGTGCATCTCGGTCGGCACCGAGCTAAGCGGCGTCAAGACGCGCGAGACACCACTGTGGCAGCGGGCCATCCGCGAGCCGGACAAGGTCGCAAAGGTGCTCCGGTCCGCCGTGACCCATGGCATCGGCCCCACGCGGAACCTCGTCGAGGGCAAGCTAGCCGCCGCCGAAGCGACCGGCTATTCCGCGGCGGGACGTGTCGTCGAAATCGGCGAGGGCGTGACGGACCTCCAGGTCGGTGACCGCGTCGCATGCGCCGGAGCGCAGTCGGCCCATCACGCAGAGGTCATTCGGGTGCCTCGAAACCTCGTAGTGCCCGTCCCGGACGGCCTGGACAGCGCCCAGGCCAGCACGGTGACCCTCGGGGCGATCGCCCTGCAGGGCGTGCGCCGAGCGCAGCCGACGCTCGGCGAAACATTCGTCGTGATCGGCCTGGGCATCATCGGCCAGCTGACGGCGCAGCTCCTGCGCGCAGACGGCTGCCGGGTCATCGGCCTGGACTTGGACGGTCGGCGCGTCAAGCTCGCACGCGACCTGGGTCTGGATATCGGCCTGGACCCAGACGGACCGCACGACCCGGACCACGTGGCCCGGCTGACCGACGGCATCGGCGCGGATGGGGTCATCGTCACCGCCGCGACCCGGTCGGACGAGGTCATCTCTACGGCGTTCCGGATGTGCCGCAAGAAGGGCCGGGTAGTCCTCGTCGGTGACGTGGGCCTGGACCTCGACCGCGCCGACTTCTACGCCAAGGAGCTGGACTTCCTGATCTCGTCGTCCTACGGCCCGGGACGTTACGACCGAAACTACGAGGAGCAAGGGCTGGACTACCCCGTCGCCTACGTCCGCTGGACCGAGAACCGGAACATGGCCGAGTACCTCCGGCTGGTGGCACAGGGCCGGGTCAATCTAATGTCGCTGCTCACGGCGCGGTACACCGTTACGGATGCCCCTCGGGCCTATGCGGACCTCAAGGCGACCAGCGGGGAGCGGCCGATCGCGGCACTCCTCGAGTATCCCGGCCCCCCGGAGGATCGGCTCGCGCGGCGGGTTGCCAACCCACGAGCCCATCCGCCGCGTCAGGGGGCCATTCGCGTCGGGCTGATCGGTGCCGGCGACTTCGCCAAGGGCATGCACCTGCCGAACCTGCAGTCGATGACCGAGCTGTTCCAGCTGCGCGCCGTTGTCAGCCGCAGCGGCCACAACGCGATGAGCACGGCGAACCGCTTTGGCGCGACGTACTCGGCGACCGATGCCCAGCAGGTCATCGACGACCCGGAGATCGATCTCATCATCGTCGCCACGCGCCACGACCAGCACGCATCCCTGGCCCTTGCCGCTCTGCGAGCCGGCAAGCACGTCCTCGTCGAGAAGCCGCTCGCCCTGACGTCTGGCGAGGTGGACGACCTACGCTCGTTCTTCAGCTGCGACCGACCATCCGCCGCTGCTGGCCACCGGCTTCAACCGCCGCTTTTCGCCGTACGCCGTGGAGGTCGCCCGCCTCACGAGAGATCGCGCGGCGCCGATGGTCCTGACCTACCGAATGAACGCCGGCCGCCTGCCAGTAGACCACTGGACCCAAACGGCCGAGGGTGGTGGACGCAACCGCGGCGAGGCCTGCCACATCTACGACCTCTTCACGTTCCTGACCGGGGCCCGGACGACCTCCGTTCACGCCCAAGCCGCTCGACCGAAAACTGGCTTCTACTCCGCCGCCGACAACTTCGTGGCCACCATGCAATTCGAGGACGGGTCGGTGGCCACCCTGGCCTACACGGCATTCGGGTCTTCAGAGCACGCCAAGGAGCAAATGGAGGTCTTTGTCGACGGTCGGGTCATTGTCCTCGACGACTATCGGCGTCTCTCCGCAAGCGGCGCGAAGACGCCGCTGGTCTCGACGGCCGTCGCGGACAAGGGCCATCGGACGAGCTCGAGCAGGTGGGCCGCGCGATCCGCGATGGCGGCGAGTCGCCGATCCCGCTCTGGCAGCAGCTCCAGGCGACCGAGATCGCCCTGGCGGTTGAACCGTTTCTCACAGGGATCGCCTGACGATGTGCGGAATCGCCGGCGCCATCAGCTTCGATCCCAACGTCCTGATCACGGACGACTACGTCACGACCATGCGCGACACGATGCCGCATCGAGGCCCCGACGGCGTCGGCACGTGGACTAGCCCGGACTGCCGGGTGGGCCTCGGCTTCCGACGCCTGGCGATCATCGACCTCAGCCCCAAGGCGAACCAGCCGATGGCCAACGAGGACGGTTCGATTCGGGTGGTCTTCAACGGCGAGATCTACAACCACGCCGAAATCCGTCGCGAGCTCGAGGCAATCGGCGGCCACGCCTGGCGGACCGACCACTCCGACACGGAGGTCATCGTCCACGCCTTCGAGCAGTGGGGCATCGACTGCCTGCACCGCTTCCGCGGGATGTTCGCCCTCGCGATCTGGGATGACCGGCAGCGTGTGCTGTGGCTCGTCCGCGACCGGATCGGCATCAAGCCGCTCTACTACAGCATCCACCACGGCCGATTCACCTTCGCCTCGGAGATCAAGGCGCTGCTGACCGATCCGGACCAGCAGCGAGCCGTCAACGAGGAGGCGCTCTTTCACTACCTCTCGTTCCTGACGACCCCGGCGCCCGACACGCTGTTCGACGGCATCCGGAAGCTGCCGGCCGGTACGCTGGCTCCGGATCAGCGATGACGGCACGATCGAGGAGCGGCGCTGGTGGGATGTCTGGGACCACGTGCCAGCCGCTCGTCGGCGTCTCCGAGGACGAGATCGCCGAGCGGGTCCTCGCCGAGCTGCGGACGGCCGTCGAGCTGCGCAAGGTCAGCGACGTCCCGGTCGGCGTGTTCCTGTCCGGCGGCATCGACTCGAGCACGAACGCGGCGCTGTTCTCGGAGGGCGAACGAGCGCGGTCAAGACGTTCTCCATCGGCTACGACGGCGAGTACGAGAGCTACCAGAACGAGCTGCACTACGCCCGCCGGATGGCGGACGGCCGTCGGCGCCGAGCACCACGAGCGGCTGCTGACCCAGGACGACCTGCTCGACTTCCTGCCCGAGATGGTGCAGCTGCAGGACGAGCCGATCGCCGATCCGGTCTGCGTGCCGGTCTACTACGTCTCCAAGCTGGCGCGCGACAACGGCGTCATCGTCTGCCAGGTCGGCGAAGGCGCGGACGAGCTGTTCTGCGGCTACCCGACCTGGAAGCCGCACGCTGCGGCTGCAGCGCTGGGACGACCTGCCCGTGCCGCGGCTCGCTCAAGCGCGCTGGACTGGCCGCGCTCCGCAGGCTCGGGCAGGGACGGCGGGATGCGCTACGAATGGCTTCGCCGTGGCGCCGCGGGCCAGCCGGTGTTCTGGGGCGGCGCCGAGGCCTTCACGCAGCGCGCAGAAGCAGCGCCTGCTCAGCCCGCGCCTGCGGCGAGCAGTTCAAGGGCCTCACGTCGTGGGAGGCGCTCGCGCCGATCCGGCGCCGCTTCGAGGACAAGGCCTGGGAGCCAGTCGCACCTCAACTGGATGACCTACCTGGACCTCAACCTGCGGCTGCCCGAGCTGCTGCTGATGCGGGTCGACAAGATGAGCATGGGCGTCAGCCTCGAGGGGCGGGTGCCGTTCCTCGACCACAAGTTCGTCGAGCTCGCGATGAGCATCCCGACGGAGGTGAAGACCGCGAACGGCGAGCTCAAGCACATCCTCAAGAAGGCCGTCCGCGGCGTCATCCCGGACGAGTGATCGACCGGCCGAAGCAGGGCTTCGGCGTGCCGGTCTACGAGTGGTTCTTCGGCGCTCGGCGACCAGATCGGGCGCGACGTCCGAAGTTTCGCCTCGACCACGGACTTCCTGGACGCCACCGCTGTTGCGGCCATCGTCGATTCAAAGAGTGGTTCGCAAGTCTGGTACCTGAATAACCTCGCGGCTTGGTGGCGCGAGTACGTTGCGTAACCAACATGGCGCGTCGGCCGGCTGTAAGGCCTTGTCGGGGCCGAACCGATGGCAACGGGAACACTAGCGAGCTTGGGCCGCGCCCCGACGATCTGGTCAGAGCTCCTCCGGGACGTCTTCAGCACGTTCGGCACCCGGATCGCTCTGATTGGGATCGGGCTTATGACCTCAATCTTGGTCGCTCGGGCCCTAGGCCCTGAGGGTCGCGGGATGTTTGCCGTCGCTGCCGCGCTCGGGGGGCTCGGCGTCCAGCTAACAAACCTCGGCCTGCACGCGTCGAACACCTACGCCGTATCGCACGATCGCGCGCTATTAGGCCCCTTGCTTGCCAATAGCATCGCGCTCAGCTTGTCGATCGGTGGGCTTGCCGCCCTGGGCCTTGGTCTGTTCCTGCTGGCAACGGGTACAGCGCCGGTGGATGGATGGCTTCTCGCGGCTGCGCTGGTGTCGATCCCCATTGGACTCGCCTATCTGCTCATGCAGAACCTGATGCTGGGCACACAGGACGTCCGGGGTTACAACGGGATGGACATCGCGAGCCGGCTCGCCGGTCTATTGCTAATTGCCGCACTGATCGGTCTGAATCTTGTTCGCGTCGAGTGGATCTTTGTCGCGACGGTGGCATCCTCGACCGCGGTGGTGGTGTTCGCTTGGATGCGACTGGTTGGTGCGACAAATACCAGAATTAGGCCCTCGGCCTCCCTATTTCGCCGCTATGGGCGGTACGGCCTAAAGGCGTTCATTGCCGCTCTGTTCGCATATCTCGTGATCCGTGTCGACATCCTCTTGGTCCAGTACCTTCGCGGTCCCGCGGAAGCCGGCTACTACTCCCTGGCCGTGTCTCTGGTCGATATCGTGTACATCCTCCCCGTCGTGACGGGATCGCTGATGTTCCCCAAGCTCATGAACATGCCAGTCGAGCGCCGGCTTCCAACAGCACTGCGGGTCGCGTTCGGCATCTTTCTGGTGATGACCGTCGCGTCGGTAGCGGCTCTCGTCCTGGGTGGACCGGTCATCCCGATCCTCTATGGCGAGGCGTTCATCCCGAGTTTCTGGCCATTCGCCTGGCTCCTTCCTGGGATCGTCCTTCTATCAGCAAACACGATCCTGATGAATTACCTCGCGACGATCGACAACCCATCTGTGGTGGTCTTTGGACCGGCGGCAGCCCTGGTGTTGAACGTTGTCGCGAACCTGCTTCTTGTACCAATGTATGGCGCCGTTGGCGCCGCTGCCGCTTCAGCCCTCGCCTACGGATTTCTCCTGGCCGTCACGTTGGCTTACCTGCGGACAGCGACACGTCAATGAGGAGTCGACCTCGCGCACCGGATCCGCACGCGTACCAATTGCCAGAGAACGTCTATGGGAGCAAGAAGCGACTCGAGTGGTTGGCGCGGAACCTGGGCCGGGCGGATAGGGTTCTCGACTTTGGCTGCGGAACAGGGGCGCTCGTCACGATTCCCCTAATGCTCCGCGGATTCGACATCGTCGGAGTGGACAGCGACGCGAGGAGTATTGCGAAGGCTAGGGAGATTGCGGCCGAGCTGGGGGCGGATCCCGAGCGCTTCGACGTGTCGACCCTTGAAGAGATCTCGTTCCGTCCACGGGCGATCATCGCGGCGGAAGTCTTAGAACACCTGCCGTCACCCGTTCTTGGAGCGACTCTCGACCAGTTCAGGGCAATGCTGCGGCCGAATGGCACCCTCCTTGTTACCGTACCGAACGGCTACGGCTGGTTCGAAATAGAGACCTATCTCTGGAGCCGGCTGCGGCTCGGCTCCTTCTTCGACGCCCTGCACGTGACCGCGGTGATGGACAAGGTTCGACGAGCGGTCCTCGGCCACGCTGCGGACGATCCATACCCAAACACCGCGGCGGACGACGGGTCCCCGCACGTTCAGCGGTTCACGCTTGACCGAGTTCGGAGGCTGTTGGCGCAGCATGGCTTCGACGTGATCGAGTCAACCGGCTCCGTGTTGCTGGCGGGACCTGCAACCAATCTCTTCTTGCGCGGCTTCGACCCATTCCTGCGACTCAATGCCGCGATTGGAGGCCTGATTCCACCACTTGCCAGCGGCTTTTTCTTGAGGTGCCAGGTTGCGAGGTAGGCACCACGCCGACCCGAAACTCCGCGCAGCGAGCGTATGGGGTGCTTCGCCCGCTGGGTCTGCCTCAACTCAGGCCGCGCCCGGAACACCGGAATTCTTTACAGAGGCACTTCGACGGCGATCCCAGTATGAGATCCCGTGGCTCAATGATGTCGTGCCCTTTTCGTCGTTCGCAGGACGTCGCGTGCTAGAGATCGGCTGCGGCGTCGGCTTCGATGCTTATCGGCTGATCGAAGCCGGCGCCGAGTACACCGGGATCGACCTCACTCCAGAGAATGCGGAACGGACCCGCCGGCATCTCATGCTGTTTGGACACTCAGTAAATGTCATGACGGCAGACGCCGAAAACCTCCCGTTCCCGGACGGGACTTTTGATGTGGGCTTCTCCAACGGCGTGCTGCACCACACGCCCAACATGGACAGGGCTCTTGCCGAGGCGGGCCGCGTTCTGCGCCCTGGCGGGCACCTCTGGCTCATCCTGTACCACCGTAACTCCGCGTTCTACTGGCTGACCCTGTATCTGGAGCACTACCTCCTGCGGCAGGATTTCCGGCGATATCCCAGGTTCGCGGACCGCGTTGCTGCGATCGAATACACGACGAGCGGGGCTGCTCCGATCGTCCACGCGCTCGGGCGGGGAGACCTTCGAGCCCTTCTGGAACGAGCGGGGTTTACCGACTCCCGAATGTGGGTACGCAAGCTGAACCGTGAGGACCTGCCAACCCTGCCGGGACTGCGGCGACTTTGGAGGCACGTTCCCCAGAGTTGGCTGGACAGCGCAGGCCGCCACATTGGTTGGTACCTGATCGCGCAGGCCAGGAAACCGGGCTGATGGCTGGCGCCCTCGTGGTTCTCAAAGCGTCTGCGGCGCTCCCGGATCCGGAGCACGCGATTGAACAGATCAGCTTCGACGACCTGAAGCAATGGGCTCGAAGCGGGTCGATCCTGCGTCGGATCCTCCGGTTCACTGACGTACGGCTGCGAACGCAGCAAATCGAGAACCTCCACCGGCCGTTCGCCACGGCGGTCTTGGTTCGGCTCTTGAGCCGGGGGGCGTGCTACCTCGAGGATGAGGCCGGTCGTCAAATCGCCGTAGGCGCACGGACCCTGACGCGCTTGGGGCTCGACTTGCTTCGGGACTGGCGCGCTAAAGGCGAGTTGCTCTCGAGTGTCCAGCGGGAGATCGCTTTGGTGGCTCCCGGCCCTACGGATCGGATCCTGAGGCTGGATCGCTCCCCCATCTACCTCCGGACGGACCTGGTCTTCGGGCTGGCATCGGGCGGATCGGTCGGACACATCTCAGGGGTTCTCAATCACCTGGACGATTTCGGTGGATCGCCGATCTTCGTCACTTCCGACCGGATCCCCACGGTTCGCACGGACGTCGAGACGCACGTCGTGCCGCCCAACGGCCGCTTCCGCGACTTCGCTGAGCTCCCTAGCCTCGCCTACAACGACACCGTCTACGAACAGGCTCGAAGGATTCTGAGTGACCGAGAGGTCTCCTTCATCTATCAGCGATACAGCATGGAGAACCTCGCCGGCTTGCGTCTCGCGCGCGAGCTCGGCGTGCCATTCGCCCTCGAGTACAACGGCTCCGAGATCTGGATCAATCGGCACTGGGGTACGCCGCTGGTCTACGAGCCACTGGCTCTCGATATCGAGCGCACTAACCTCCAGGGCGCGGACCTCGTCATCGTCGTGAGTGCGGCGATGAAGGACGAGCTGATCGCTCGAGGGATCGAGGCGGACAAGGTTCTGGTCAACCCAAATGGAGTCGATCCGGATCGCTATACCCCGCAGGTCGATGGGCGGCAGGTGCGGGACCGCTACGGGATCGGGGACGAGTTGGTGGTGGGCTTCATCGGCACGTTCGGCAGATGGCACGGCGCCGAGGTCCTCGCCGAGGCCTTCGGGCGACTGATCCGAGAGCGTCCCGAGTTGCGCAACCACGCCCGGTTATTGATGATCGGCGAAGGGCTCGGGCTTCCCGAAACCCGCCGGATCGTTGACGAGCTTGGCCTGTCCGATCGCGCCGTCTTCACCGGCCAAACGGCTCAGGTCGATGGGCCGGCGCACCTGGCGGCGGCCGATCTGCTGGTGTCACCCCATGTTCCGAACCCCGATGGGACCCCCTTCTTTGGCTCGCCAACGAAGCTGTTCGAATACATGGCGATGGGTAAGGGGATCGTGGCCTCCGACCTGGACCAGATCGGAGAGGTGCTCGATCACGACCGGACGGCCTGGCTTGTCCGGCCGGGAGACCCGGATGCCCTGGCCACTGGGTTGGCCGCGCTCATCGACGACCCGGTCCGACGTGATCGGCTGGGCCGAGCTGCCAGGGAACGGGCGCTGAACCACCACACCTGGAAGCAACACACGAGTCGGATCGTCGACGCGCTGCGCGAGCGCTGTGCCTGACCGCGCGACCCTGACACGCTGGGCCCGTCGAACCGTCCAGCTGCCACCGCACATCGTTGCCCGCAAGGCGCTGCGGATCGCCACCGACGTGGCCTCGGTCAGGCTGGCGAGGCGCAACGACTGGAGTCGGTCGACGTATGGTCCCGCGCCCGGCCGGGAGCTTCGCGGGCCTATGTGGTCGGAGTTGCCGGCCGATCTGCACCCCCATCACGCGGACCTAACGCGCCTGACCGACCGGTATCTTCGTCACGAGTTCGACCTGCTGGGCTCCGGCTGGGTGGAGGTCAGGCACGGCGCGGCGTGCGGAGGCTTCGCGGGCTCCCGGTACGAGCCTGGCTCGAGCGTCGAAGCCGACCGCCAAGGCGTCTGGCTGGTCGGCCGGCTCAACGACGCCAACGTGGCGACGGCGAGCCGCGTCTGGGCGCTGGTCGACGACGGCTACGTTCCCATCGACTGGCAACTCGACTTCCGGTCTGGATTCCGCTGGTCCGAGCGGACCTGGTACCGGGATATCCAGTTCATGGGCATGCCCGGCCGCGACATCAAACTGCCCTGGGAACTGGCGCGGATGCAGCACCTGCCTCAGCTCGCGCTGGCCGCCCACCTGGCACGACGGGGAGCCGAAGGGTTCGAGGGCCCGGACCGATATGAGCGCGAATTTCGGAACCAGGTGCTTGACTTCGTGGCAACCAATCCCCCGCGCTTTGGGGTCAACTGGGCCATTGCCATGGATGTCGCCATCCGGGCGACGAACTGGCTCGTGGCCTGGGATCTCTTCAGGGCGTCGGGCACGACCTTCGACCCCGCATTCGAGTCAATCCTGGCGGCATCCATCCGGGATCACGGTCGGTTCGTGGTGGCGAATATCGAGTGGTTCGAGATCCACGGCAACCACTACCTGGCCGACGTCTGCGGGCTGCTATTCATCGCGGCATACCTGCCGGGCGACCGGGAGACCGACGCCTGGCTGGCGTTCGCCGGCCGTGAGCTGCTCCTCGAGGTCGAGCACCAGTTCTGGCGCGATGGCGCCAACTTCGAGGCGTCGACGGCGTACCACCGGCTGGGTGCCGAGATGGTCGCGTGGTCGGTCGGCTTGCTGCTGGCCTTGCCCGATGATCGACTCCGAGCATTCGCTGATCACCCCGCCGCGCGCTACGGGTCGGCCAGGCCGCTGTCGTCGGATCCGATCCCGACGCCCCTCGACGTGGGCGGCCGGAAGCGTCCAATTCCGTCCTGGCTCCCTGACCGGCTGCGACGGATGGCGTTGTTCACCCGCGACGTCACGAAACCGTCCGGCCGCGTGGCGCAGATCGGGGACAACGACAGCGGCCGCTTTCTGCGACTTCTCCCAGCCCTCCGTGAGGGTCGGGAGGACAGCCTCGATCACCGCAACCTCGTGGCGACGATCGACGCGATCGTTGGCGGAGACGCACCTAGCGGCACTGACGGCTCCTTGATGCAGGCCCTCCTGGGCCGCGCGCGCCTGCCGATGGATCCATCTACGGACGCAGCCGCCCGCGATGTCCGCGTCGGCGACGACGCCGTGTTCAATGAGCTGGCGGGCCATGCACGGGATGCAACCAACGACCACAGGCGGACGGTAACGATCGCGGTCGATGGCGGCGGTCTCCTCGACGGTCTCGAGCAGGTCGCTTACCCGGACTTCGGATTCTGGCTGTTTCGATCCCAACGCCTGTGGCTCGGCGTGCGATGCGGGCCCATCGGCCAGCAGGGCAATGGCGGCCATGCTCACAACGATCAACTGGGGATCGAGCTGTCGATCGACGGTACGGACTGGCTTCGCGATCCGGGGACGTACATCTACACAGCCGCGCCAGAGCAACGAAACGCGTACCGCGCAGCAGCGGCCCACACCGGTCCCAGCTACGCCGATCGAGAACCGGCGCGCCTCGACATCGATCTGTTCACGCTCGGAGGAGAGTCCGAGGCCCGCTGCGAGTACTGGGGTCCCAAGCGCTTCGCGGGTCAGCTGCGGAGCCCGGGCGGACGACGCCTCGGTTGCATCGTCGAAGTCAGGGGTGACGCCGTGGTCGTCCGCCACTGGTCGGTAGGCGCTCCACTGGCGGGTGCGCACGGCGACGACGTCGACTGGCGGGCGCTCCGCCCGAACGTGCCCTTCTCACCGGGTTACGGCCTGGTGGATGGTGCGGCTGAATGAGTCGTCCCCGGGTTCTCATGGCGTGCGCCCATCACTGGACGTCGCCGTTCCAGCTCGCCGGTCATCAGCTCGCGCGCGCCTTTGTTGAACTTGGCTGGGACGTTGCGTTCGTATCCAACCCGATCTCCCCGCTTCACCTGGCCAAGGGCCGCACCCAGTCGCTTCGACAGCGATGGGCGATCTACCGTGCCGGCGGCGTAACAGACCTCGACGACCATCTGTGGGCATACGTGCCGGGAGCGGCCTTGAGCCCCTTCGAGGCGCCGCTCCTCCGCTCGCGACCCGTGCATCGCTGGTGGCGCCATCTAACCCTTCCGCGGGTCGTTCGCAAGGTGTGGGACCAGGGCTTCGGCCGGCCGGACCTGATCTATTTCGACAGCGTGATGCAGCGGTTCTGGCTTGACGTCTTCCCGCACCAACGGTCGGTGCTCAGGGTGGGTGACCTGATGACCGGCTTTGCCGGCTTTACCGCCGAGATGCACGCCCTGCAGCGAGAGCTGGCGGCGTCAGTGGACCTCGTGGTCTACAGCGCGAAGACGCTGGAGGACCATGTTGCCGCGATGGGCGCCAGGCGGTCGATGCACCTTCCCAATGGGGTTGCGGTCGACCACTTCACTGAGCCGATCATGCCGGTGCCCGCGGATCTGGCGACCATCCACCGGCCGATCGCCATCTACGTTGGGGCGATCGAGGCCTGGTTCGACTTCGACTCGGTCAATGCCCTGGCAGGCGCACTCCCCGAGGTCTCATTCGTGATCATCGGCCCGGGCGATCTGGCGCGGAGTCAGCTGGTACGGCGGCCAAACGTCCACGTCCTTGGACCACGCCCCTACGGGGAGATACCAGCCTACCTCCGACATGCCGACGTGGGCCTGATTCCCTTCGACGTCCGCGGCCATCCGGCGCTTGTGAACAGCGTGCACCCGCTCAAGCTGTACGAGTACCTGGCCTCCGGCCTACCGGTTGTGGCGACCCACTGGGAGGAGATCGCCGCCCTCGGCAGCCCTGCGATCCTGGCCAAGACGACGGTGGATCTGATCGCTGGTGTTCGGACGGCCCTCCAGTCGCCCGTTGATCCGGTTGAGGCCTTTACGTTCGCTGCCGAAGCAGATTGGCGGAATCGGGCGAAGGCGCTGCTGGTCGCCCTGGATCTGCCAAGCGGGTCCGCATGATCGACATCGTCATCCCGACCTACGACAACCGTCCGGAACTCGAGACCTGTCTGGAGTCGCTGGCAAGGCAGACCCGAAGGGACTTCACCGCCTACGTGTGCGTGGACGGCTCGGGCGATGGAACCGTGGAGTATCTCGAGTCATCGACCTTCCCGTTCGAGCTCCGGATCCTCCAGCATCCGGATCGGCAGAATCACGGACGGGCAGCGGCGCGGAACCTTGCTGTCCGACACCTCTCGGCGAGGTTCGTGCTGTTCCTCGATTCGGACATGCGACTCGCCCGGGATGGGCTCGACCGGCATCTGACGGTGCTCCACGCGCAGCGATGCGTCTCGGTGGGCCGGGTCGTGTACCTGAACGCGGCAGAGAACGTGTGGGCGCGCTTCCTACAGACGCGGGGCGTCAATCGGGCCCGAGCCGGCGCTTTTGTTCGTCCGCTCGACTTCGTCACCGCCAACTCTGCAGTGCCAACCGACGAGTTCGTCAACGCAGGAGGCTTCGACGAGTCGTTGACAGGCTATGGCGGCGAGGACACCGACCTCGCATTGAAGCTGGCATCCCGTGGCCTGACGTTCGTGGCTAATCCCGCAGCCATCGCCGCGAGCATCGAGGAGAAGACGTTCGAGCAGGGCCTCGACGAACTCGATCGATTCTCGAGAACCAATCTCGAGCCCCTCCGGAGGCGATATCCAAGCGGGCCTGCGCCATTCTGGGTCGACCGGCTCCGATCGCCGCGGGCGCGCGACCTACTCCTGCGAGCGGTCATGAACCCGATCACTGACCGCGTGGCGCGGGCACTCGTTGGCCACGCACCGTTCCCTGTCCAGCGACTGGCCCTCAACTACCTGGTGGTTCGGACGGTCTTCCGGGGCTACGCCGAGGTGACGCGGTGACGACGACGGTCGTGATCGTGACGTACAACTCGGCGAAGTGGATGCAGCCCTGCCTCGAGGCGCTCACCGGGAAGTCCGTCATCGTCATCGACAACGCCAGCCGCGATGACACGTTGCGCATCGTCCGCGAAGGCTTTCCCCACGTCCGGGTCCTGGCTCGCGTAAGCAACGGTGGGTTCGCCGTCGCAGTCAACGAGGCCTGCCGCCTCGTGCCGGAGAACGACATCCTCGTGATCAATCCCGACGTGGTAGTGCGGCCGGGAAGCCTCGAGGAGCTTGAGGCTTACTGTCGCGACCACCCTCGGGTTGGGATAGCCGTTCCGCGGTTGGTCTATCCGGACGGATCAGTTCAGGAATTGGTCCGCCGGTTCCCGAATCCGTTGGCGCTTCTCGCCCGGCGATCGGGCTGGTTTCGCCGAACGACGCTGGGTCGGCGGATCATCGCCAACTTCCTCCTCGAGAACGATGTCCCGACCGAAGCGCGGCCGATCGAATGGGCCATCGGCGCCGTTCACTTCGCCCGCCGGGCGGCGATCGACGAGGTGGGCGGGATGCAGGAATGGATTTTCCTTTACGGCGAGGACATGGACTGGTGCTACCGGATGTGGCAGAAGGGCTGGGAGGTCCATGTCGTGCCGCAGTCCGTCATGCAGCACCGATTCCAGAGGCTCAGCAGCTCGAGCCTGGACTTCCGCTCAGCGGAGACGCGGCACCATTGGGCCAGCCTCGTCAAGCTGTTCATCCTCCATCCGACACTGCTGGTTGGCCGCGGACCGAAACAGGCGCACACGGCCACCGCGTCATGGACGGCGCGGAAGGCCTCGCCTAGTTCCACACCTCTTGAACGATGAAGCCGCGACCGACTCTCAGATTGTCCGATCGGGAGCCTTCAGTCATTACGTACGGAAAGCCCCACGCTCCATGGATGGAGTCGATCCGTAGGTCCAGAACGTGGTTCCCGGCCGGGCACGCGATGACAGTCTCCAGGTCGAGTGGGTGATCGCCCCAGACATCCACCGTGCTGCCACGCACGATCGAGGCAATGCCCAGCCCGTCCAGCCGGGCCGTGAGGTGGATGCCCGTGTTCCTGGTGATGGGCTCCAGGTTGCCAATGTGCCACGAGACCCTCGCGCGGCCACCGTGACAGGCCAGCTCGGTGCGATCCACAACCAGGCCGGTCTGCTGGTCGTTGATCCGGACCGTCCGGTCGAATTGGCGCATCGAGTCGGTCAACGTCACTCGCGAGCCCGTCTGCGCGTTGGTGTCGCCATCGACAAGGAGTGAGGAATCACCGCGCCAGACCGTATCCGGCGGATCATCGGGCGTCATCGTCAAGACAGTGACGACAACCGCAACCACGAGCCCGAGCGGCAACGAGATCAAGGCGGTGCGGACGACTTGAGCCGTATCAGGACGCCAAGCTTCGTACCGACGCGCGGCCGCGGGGTCAGCTAGGGCGCGCATTCAGTTCCTCCGTCCCCCGGAGGAGCACCTAACCCGCTGGCATAACCGATCGAGTATATGAGGCTCGCCACGGGGACCTCAACCCCTTGCCGACGTCCCTATTCTTCGCCCATATGAACAGCCGCCTCGTCTTCGTCGCCTACCGCGCCGGCCTGGCCTCCCTCGTCCTGGTGGCGATCCTGACCCAGATGGCGGACCTCATGGCCAGGCAGACGCTGGTGCCGCTGAACTTCTTCAGCTACTTCACGATCCAGAGCAATATCATCGGTGCGGCCGTCTTCTTCGTCGCGGCCGCCAACTGGCGGAGCGGGCGGTCACGGACCTTCGAGCTGATCCGCGGTGCGGCGGTCGTCTACTTGACCGTCACCTTCGTGGTCTTCGCGCTGCTCCTGTCCGGGACGAACGTTGATACGGCGATCCCGTGGGTCAACACCGTGCTCCACCAGGTCTTCCCGCTGGTTGTCATCGCCGACTGGCTCATCGATCCGCCGCGCTGGGCGATCAGTGTCCGGCAATCGATGGTCTGGCTCGCCTATCCGCTGGGCTGGACCGCCTACACCCTCGTCCGCGGAGCCATCACCGGCTGGTATCCGTACCCGTTCCTCAACCCGGCCAACGGTGGCTACGGCACCGTTGCCGTGTACGTCGTCGCAATCCTGGCGTTCGGGACGGCGATCTGCGCCGCGGTGGCCTGGGTGGGCAACGTGTTGCGCCGGCGCTGGGGAGGGCTCGCTCCCGACGGACCGCGCTGATCCGCTTTCACGCCCCAATTGGCTCCAAGAGTGATGTCACTTCTTGACATATGATGTCGCGCAGGCGTAGGGTGGCGCCATGACGACCGAGCGTCCCAAGAGGACGGTCTTCCCCCTCCAATTCGAGAACGAACGCACCCGCGAACTGCTTCGGATCATCGCCGAACGCCGCCAGACCTCGATGAACCAGCTGGCCGAGGAAATGATCGAGCGGGAACTGCAGGTCATGGCGCTTGGGCTGGAGAGCACCCTGTCGCGAACCATCGAGCTGCTCCGCTCGTACCGAGGAGAAGGTAGGGCGGCAGCCTGGGATGCGTTTGCTGAGGCCGAAGGGCTTCCCGAGCCGATCGAGACGCGGCGGGTCCAGGCGGATGAGGACCCGTTCGGTGTCGCTCGCGCATTTGAGGTTGGTGTCTGACGTCCACATGCCCTGACTGGATCGAGGACGCGGCACGTGATACCGCCACGATCATCGCGAACGTCAAGGCTCTGTGGCCATCGATCGAAGCTGACGCCATCAGTCGACCGGTGCCGTCGCTCGATTTGGCCCTTGCCTGGCATCGCCAGATCTACGCCGGCGTCTCGGTTCCGCATCCAGACTACGTTGGCGAGATCCGGGGGGGCGATCCCAGCCTGCCATGTCTTATCGACTACGAGGTGGCCGTCGGGTCGGCTCCTGGGCTGCCAGCTCTGCAGGTGCCATCAGCATTGGACGGATTCGTCCGGGCGATGGCGACCGTCGTGGGAACGCTCGATGCGGAGGTCCCGCCATCGACCATCGCCACGGCGCCTCCTGTTGTCGCCGCGATCGTCCGACTGTGTGCGTACGCGCACGGCGAGTGGGTCCGCATCCACCCCTTTGCCAACGGGAACGGACGGACGGCTCGGGTCTGGGCCAACTGGCTGGCCGTCCGTTACGGCCTGCCGCCGTTCGTCCGGGTCAAGCCCCGGCCCGGTGATGTGCTCTTTGCGGGGGCTGCGGCCTTGTCGATGCGTGGCGAGCATCGAGCCACCGAAGTGATGTTTGCGTCAATGCTCGACGACGAGCTCCGCAGCGGCCGACCCTGACGGTTCCTCGATCGGCGTGGCGTGCGAGGGCATGCGACCCAGGGCCGCCAACATCGCGAATGACACCGGCCACAGCACAGGTGCCGCGAGCGTCGCGCTGACCGGCACCGTCCATGTCCGCCCGCTTCGGGCGCCCCAGACCACGACGGCCGCCGCGACCGGCAGCCGGAGCAAGAGCGGGATCGGGATCTCCGGCTGGTTGGTGGGCGTGCCGGTCGCCGTCAGCAGGAGGCTGTCTCGGAACCACGAGACCCACAGCCGGCTATCCACGAGGACCGACACGGCGACGATCGCGGCGGTCGCGCCGAGGGCGATCGCCAGCGACCGCCACTCGCGCCGAACCGCGAACCACAGCAGCCCGATTCCCGGCGTCACCTTGGACAGGAGCACGAACGCCCACGCGGCGGGGTAGCGGAACCCGATGGCAATCGCCGCGGCCATGAGCAAATGGATGTTGCCGTGGTAGAGCTCGAGAGCGACCGGCGGGAAGGCGAAGACGATGAGCGCCCGCCGGCCGCCCAGCCAGATCGCCGTCCCAACGAGTAGGGCCAGCCACAGCCACAGGAACTGCCACCACGGCAGGATCGAGAACGGCGCAAAGAGCCGGGCGAACACCGGCGAGTACGGAAACGCGCCGAACTCACCGGCGGTCTTTCGGTACGGCTCGGCAAGTTCCACCGACCAGTAGGCGAAGGCGTCGAAGCCGACAGTCCCCGCCCGCGGCGCGACGATGAGGAACAGATAGCCCGCGAAGAGCAGGCCGGCCAGCACGGCCCCGTCCCGGAGCGCGCGCAGCTGGCGGGGCGTCACGCCGAACCGTGCCATCGCGCCATCCTAGGCGGCCGGGCCCACCGGCGACACCGATACTGGGGTCATGGTTCCTTCCGCCGAGCGGCTCCGTCAGGTCGTCCGCGTGGGCCTCATGGTGATGCTTGGGCCTTGCCTGCCTCCGCGGCGTGGTCGTGCTGCTGCTGATCCATCCACCGGGCGTCGACGTCGAGATCCCGTTACGGGCGGCGGAGCGCTGGCTCGACGGCCGGCCCATCTACCCACCGGAGGCATTCGGCGCCCCGGCCGGCCCGGACCTCCCGTACCTCTACCCGCCGCTCGTCCTCCCGTTGATCGCACCACTGCTCGCCCTGCCGCGGGTCGCCGTCCTGCTCGGCGGCGTCGTCATCTCGGCCATCGCGGCATGGCTTGCTGGCCGGCGGCTGGGGCTCGGTCCGGTCCCGGCCGCCCTGCTGGCCGCCTGGCCGCCGTTCTTCGAAGGGATCCTGGGCGCGAACGTCGGGATCGTCCTGTTCGCGCTGTTCGTGGCCACCCTCTGGCCACGACGGGAACCCCGCCCTGCCGATGGTGTGCTGTCGGCCGCGATCGCCACGATCAAGGTTTCGCTGTCGCACACCTGGGTCAACGTGCTGGCTCGCTGTCCCGCTGCGGCGCTGCTGGGGCTGGGCGTGGTGGCGGCGCTCGCGCTGCTGACGTTGCCCCTCGTGGGGACGCAGTCGTGGTTCGACTGGATCGGCCAGGCGGCCCGCTCTGGCGATCCGGCATGGCCCTATATCGGCGCACCGGCCTCCCGGTTCATCGGCGTGCCGCTCGCCATCGGCGTCACTGCCGCGACGCTGGTCGCGGCGGGCCTGGTCCGGGGTCCGATGGCCGGGGCCTGGATCGGGGTCCTCACCGTCATCGGTGCCCCGTCGCTCCATCCGTTCGGGTTGGTGTTCCTGCTCCCGGCGTTGCTCGTCATGCGCCGCGAGCTGGCGCTCCTCGCCGCGACGCTGCTGGCCCTGCCCCTCCTCGTACCGATCTGGACCGGCGTGGGCCTGGCAGCCGGCGCCCTGGCGTTGGGTCGCCGCCACCCCTGGCTGCTGGAGCGCCCGGCCGATGCGTGAGCGTCCCATGGCCGTCATCCTCGCCGTCATCGTCGGGGTGGTGTCCGTCGCCGCGACCACCTACGTCGCCCTGACCCACGGCTTCGCCACCGACATCGAGATCCCGCTCAGGGCGGCGGAACGATGGCTCTCGGGCGCGGTGGTCTACGACCCGGCGGCCTTCGACCGCCGCGGGGCGGAGCTCCCGTTCCTCTACCCGCCGCTCACGCTGCCGGTACTCGCGCCGTTGACCTGGCTACCGCGAGCGCTCGTCCACATCGGCGCCGCGCTCGCTTGCCTCGCCGCGGCGCTGGTGGCCTGCCGGCGCCTGGGGATGCCGCGCTGGACGTGGCCGCTCGCCCTCCTCTGGCCACCGTTCAGCGAGGGGATCATCAGCGCCAACGTCCAGGTGCCGCTCTTCGCCGCGTTCTGCGTCGCCTTCGTCCCGGTCCGCGAGCCGTCGCACGCCGATGGCCTCCTGGCGACGCTCGTTGGCACGTTCAAGGTGTCGCAGTTCCAGCCGTGGCTGGTGATGCTCCGGAAGCGACCCCTGTCGGCCGTGGCCGGCGCCGTGGTCGTCGGCGCGTTCGGCCTGCTCGTCCTGCCGCTGGTCGGGACCGGCAGCTGGTTCGACTGGCTGGGACAGGCCACTCGAGCGGGCGACCCGGCCTGGGACTACGCCGGCGAGCCGCTGTCGCTGGTGGTCGGCCGGCCAGCCGGGCTCGCGATCACCGTCCTGACCGGCCTGGCGGCGTTCTTCGTCCCGTGGCGTTCCGCGGCGGCGGTCGTCGGTCTGCTGGTGGTCGTCGGCGCGCCCTCGCTGCACATGTACGGCTTCCTGTTCGTCCTGCCGGCACTGCTATCGATCAGGCTGGAGCTGGGCCTCCTGGCGGCAGCGCTCATCGCCTCATACCAGTACCCGTTGATCTGGGCCGGGGTCGCGGTGGCGGCAGTGGGCCTGCTCCTGGTGCGAACGACGGAGCCGGCGAGGCAGGAGGTACGGGCCACGCCCTGATCGAATGTCCGGCTTCCGCGGGCTTGCGCCGCCGAATACAGTTCCGCAATGACCACCCCGGGGGCCGGTCCGCTTCGTCGTCTCCGCCGACTGCCGACGGTGGCGGACCGATGGTCGCCGGCCGACAACGGCATCACCGCGCTGCGGTTCATGCTTGCCGGCGGCGTCTTCCTGGCCCATGCCTTCACCTTGAGCGGCCTGCCCGATCCGGCGCACCTTGTGACGGGCGGGCAGGTCTTCGGCGGCACGATCATGGTCTCGGCCTTCTTCGCGCTGTCCGGGTTCCTACTCGTCCAGAGCCGGGAGCGGCAACGGGTGGACCGTTTCGCCGCGAACCGGGCGCTCAGGATCCTGCCGGGCTACTGGGTCTCGATCGTCGTGGTTGGCCTGGTCCTGGTGCCGGCCGTGGCCACGCTCTCCGGTGCACCGATCGCGTCGCGCGACGGCCTGGAGTACGTGCTGGCCAACGCCGGGGTGCTCGTCCTCCGCGACACGATCGGCCAGGTCTTTGCATCGAACCCGGCGTCGGCGTCGGTCAATGGATCGCTCTGGACGCTGGCACCCGAGATCGCCTGCTACATCGTCCTCGCCATCGTGCCGGTGCGGTTCATGCGGATTGGCATCCCTGCGCTCACGGTGACCATCGCCGCGCTCCACCTGTCGAGCGGCGGAGGGACCAACCTGCACGACCTGGTCCTGTCATTCGGCCTGGGCGCCTCCGCGGCCATCGGTCGTCGATGGCTGCCGTTGAGCGGAGTGATCGGCGCCATCCTGCTGGCCGCCCTCGCTGTGGCATCGGCCGTTGGGGCCTACCGTTTGGCGGCGCCGTTCGTCGTTTCCTACCTGGCGCTGTGGGCCGCGGTCTCGCTGCCGCTCCGCTGGACGCATGATCTCTCGTTCGGCGTCTACATCTACGCCTACCCGGTGCAGCAATCGGCGGTCTTGCTGGGCCTGGGGTTCATGCCCGGGATGGCGGTTGCCGGGGTCGTGACGCTGGGCCTGGCGCTGTTCTCCTGGACGGCAGTCGAGCGGCCGGCCCTGGCGCTCCGGAGACGCCGCCGACAGCGCCCGCCGATGGCCGAGCCTGCCGTACTTCAGGACCTGCCCGCCAGCACCTGAGCCGGCCACGCGGCTCGGGGCGCGATGGGACCTGCGGGCCGGCAGGAGCGCGCCTCCCGGCGGCACCTTTCGGGACCTTCCGGTTAGCCCGTTCGTACCGGTACTTGGGCGCCTGACCCGGTGCTAGGCTGCACCGGCCGATGCGTATACCAGTCCTTCTGTATCTGCTCGCGCTCGCCGTCCGGCTGTTTCTGATCGTCACCTACCCGGACCCGGCGTACCCCGATTCGTACTACTACGTGGACGTCGCCAAGGCGCTCCACGACGGTGCCGGCCTCAACGTCGACTTCGTCTGGATCTTCGCCGAGGTGGGTGGCTCGATCCCTGCCGAGCCAACGCTGCCGATCCCGTCCAACGCCCACTGGCTGCCGCTGGCGTCGTTCATCCAGGCCTTTGGCCTGGCGGCCTTGGGCAACACGGCCATCGCCCACGGCATCCCGCTGGCCCTGCTCTCCGCGCTGGCGGCGCCGCTGACCTGGCTGATCGCCAGGGAGGCCGGGGCACGGCGATCCGTCCAGTTCGGCGCGGCACTGCTGGCCGCGGTACCGGCGGCGGGCACCGTGTTCATGGGCCAGCCCGAGAACTTCGCGATCCTCCACCCATTGGTCGCGGCCACGATCTGGCTGACGGCCCGCGGCCTCAAGGGCGACCCGTGGTCGTACGTCGGGGCGGGCATCCTCGTCGGCCTGGCGCACATCGCCCGGAACGACGGCTTTCTGCTGGGTGGTGCGGTCGGGCTGGTCTTCGTCTTCGACCGGATCGGCGCATGGCGTAGTGGCACCACGCCGCGGATCCCACTGGCGGCGGCGGTCGGTTGCTTCGCCGTTTACCTGCTGGTCATGGCGCCGTGGTGGACCCGCCAGGTCGACGTCTTCGGCTCGATCTCGCCAACCGCCTCGTCCGGCCGGGCGCTGTGGATCCGGACGATGGATGAGTGGAACTCGATCACCATCCCGGCCGACCCGGCCACCTTCTTCGCCCAGGGGCTGGGATCGCTCGTCGAGAGCCGCGTCCGCGGCCTGATCGGCGCGATCGGCAACTTCGGGGTCGTGATCTGCTCCGTGATCCTCCTGCCGTTCGTGATCTGGGGCGGCTGGCTGCGCCGCCGGTCGCCCGACTTCGCGCCGTGGTTCGTCTACACCTTCATCGTCTTCGCCGGGGCGACCATCATCTGGCCGGTCCACGTCCCGGGCGGCGCGTTCATCCACTCGTCGATCGGCCTGGGGCCGCACGCCTACATCCTGGCGCTCGAGGGTGTGCTGGCGATGGTCGGCTGGATCGCCGGCCGGCGGCCGCGCTGGAACGAGGCGACGGCCGGACCGGTGTTCGTGGCCGGGTTCGTGGCCATGACGATGCTGACCGCGCCACTGTTCGGGCTTGGCGTCCGGGCCAACTGGGACGCGACCCGGCAGGATCGAATCGCCCTGGCCGCGGAGCTGGATCGCCTTGGTGTGGACGGCAAGGAGCGGCTGCTGTCGATCGACGCGGCGGGCTACAAGTACTGGACCGGGCGACCCGGCGTCGTCACGCCAAACGACCCGATCGAGACGATCGAGGCGGTGGCGCGGGCCTACGACACGCGCTGGCTGGTCATTGAACGCAACGACCTGGCCGATGCCCTGACGCCGGTCCTGCGGGGCGAGGCGCGGCCGGCCTGGATCGGCCCGGTGACCTTCTCGATCCCCGCCCGCGACGGCGGGACCCCGAGGCTGTCGCTCTTCCCGACGTGCACGACGGCCGAGGACCAGCGATGCGCGGGTTGAGGGCCACCGTCCTGCGCCACGAGCTGTGGTTCAGCGCGGGCGCCGTCTTCGCAGTGGCCCTCATCGTCCGGGCGCTCGCCGCAGCGGTGATCGTCTTCCCCCGGCCCGAGGACACCGCCTACTACGTGGGCGTCGCCCGCAACCTGCTCGAGGGCGACGGGCTGGTCAGCAACGCCCTGTGGAGCTACGCCACGCCGCCGCTCGTCTTCCCGCGGCCGGCGTTCGAGGTCTGGCTGCCGCTGCCTACCTTCCTCGCCGCGATCCCGATGGCGATCTTCGGGACCTCGTTCGCTGCCGCCCAGGTCAGCAGCGTCATCGTCGGCGCGCTGGTCCCGGTGCTCGCCTGGCGGCTGGCGCTGGACGTCGCCGTCGAGCGGGAGATGGATCTCCAGCGGGCGCGGACGCTGGCCCTCGGCACGGGGCTGACGGCGGCCATCTACCTGCCGCTCGTCCTCCACAGCGCGCTGCCAGATTCGACGATGCCGTTCGCGGCCCTGGCCCTCGGTGCGTGTCTCCTGATGTCCCGTTTGGCGGCCGACCCCGCCGGCGCCCGGATCACCGACCCGCGACTGGTGGGCTTGGGTGCCCTGCTGGGGCTGGCGGCCTGGACACGCAACGAGGCGGCCTGGGTAGCGCTCGCCTGGGTCATCGTGGCGCGGTCGATCCCCTACCTCCGCCGCCCCGAGCGGCTGCGGCTGGTCGTCGTCCCGGCCGTCGTGGCGATCGTCGTCTTCGCGCCCTGGGCAATCCGCGACTGGGTGGTCTTCGGCAGTCCGTTCCCGGGGCAGGCGCTGACCAATGCGCTGTCGGTCAGCGGGCTGGACATCTTCGCCTGGAACCATCCGCCGACCCTGGCGAGCTACCTCGAGATCGGCCCGGAGCGGCTGCTCCAGCTGCGGGTCGACGGACTCATGCACAACCTCCTCAACGTGCTGCTGTACCTCGGCATCCCGGTGTCCGCGGTCGGCCTCCTCGTCCTGCCGTGGTTCGGGCGGGCCCGCGCCCTCCGGCCGGTCCTCCTGGTCAGCGTCCTGACCTTCCTCGTCACCAGCCTGGTCTTCCCGGTTGCGACGACGTGGGGAACGTTCCTCCACGCCGCGGGTCCGGCCCACGTCCTGCTGATGGTGTCCTGCCTCCTCGCCCTCGACGCCGGGATCGCCCGGGTCGGCCGGCGGCGGGGCTGGACCCGGCCGGTGGCGTGGCTGGGACCGGCACTGACGATCTTCGGCGGGGTGCTGTTCAGCGCGTCGCTGCTGCCCGCCTTCGGCTCCGACGCCCGCGACGCTCGCGACCACTACGCCGACCTGGCGACGCGCCTCGAGGCGGCCGGCGTCCGGCTGGGCCCCGGTGGCGACAGGGTCATCACCGACTTCCCGATCTGGTTCGCGGAGACCACCGATACGGAGTCCCTGGCCCTCCCCAACGAGTCGCCGCGGGACGTCATCGACCTCGCCCGGACGCTTGGCGGCACGATCGTCGTCGTCGAGAGCGACGGCCTCGACGACCATCTCTGGCCCGGCGTCCTGGCCGCCGGCGGGCCCCTCGAGCGGTGCTTCCGGGAGATCGCCCTGGGGCCGCCGCGAGCCCAGGAAGCCGCCTCCGGCGAGGGCGGGACGCGCGCCTTCAGGATGGTCTGTCCATGAAGGGTGACCCGTATACTCGCCCGCAGATGGACGCAGCACGCGCCGGGTCAGAGCCTTCGGGTGGGCGCTTTGACGGACTCCATGCCGACGCGCAAGCGGCACTTGGCTACACCGCCAACACGCTGCGGGCCGTCAAGGAGCAATACCGCGAGGCCCTCGCCGAGGAGCTGGCCCGCTGGCAGGCGCTGCGCGACCAGGTCGACCGGCTCGACGGCCAGCCGATGCCGGACCCCCGGGGTCAGTCAGCGGATGCGGACGGCGCTGCAGAGGCCGCCGAGGCGGGGGCGGAGGATGCCCGCATCCGGGCCCTGCGCATCGAGACCGAAACCGTGGGCCGCGAGCTGGGTGGCCACCAGGCGGAGCTTGGCCGGCTCGAGATCGCCCTCCGAAACCTGGAATCGACGTGGCTGTTCCTGGAGCGGGGCGACGCCACGCTGGTCGGCGGATCGGGCGACGCCGGGATCGAGGGTCCGGACGCACCGGAGCTCCGGATGCGGATCGTCGAGGCCCAGGAGGCCGAGCGATCGCGGCTGGCGCAGGAGGTCCACGACGGACCCGCCCAGGCCCTCTCGAACGCCATCTTCCAGGCCGAATACATCGAGCGCGTGCTGATCCAGGACCCGCGCCTGGCCGCCACGGAGTTGCGCTTCCTGCGCGAGCTCCTCCGCCGCGAGCTGGGCGACGTCCGCAGCTTCATCAGCCAGCTTCGTCCGCCGGTGCTCGACGAGCTGGGCCTGGAGGGCGCCATACGGGATGCCATTGGCCATATGAGTACGCTGATCGGATCGCCGATCACCACCGAGCTGGCCGTGTCGGGGAGCAACCTCGCACCGCCCCAGCAAACCGTGGCCCTGCGCGTGGTGCAGGAAGCCCTTCAGAATGTCCGCAAGCACGCGGCGGCCACCTCGGTCGTCGTCGCGACCCAGCTCGAGGGCGACGATTGGGTCCTCGAGATCCGCGACGACGGCCGCGGGTTCGACGTCGGTGCGGTGGCCGCGCGTGGCCGCCGCAACTTCGGTCTCCAGTTCATGCGGGAACGGGCAGAGCTGATCGGGGCCCGCTTCGACGTACGATCTCGCCCTGACGGGGGCACGATCGTGCGTCTGGCGATCCCGACGGGAGCAAAGGAGAGCACATGAGTGCGATGGATTACGGCGGCCCGGAGCGACGTCGGGGTGGTCCCGATCGCCGCAACCCGGGCGAAAAGACACGGATCCTGATCGTCGACGACCACGCCCTCTTCCGGGCGGGCGTCGCCGGGATCCTCGCCCGCGAGGCGGATTTCGAGATCGTCGGCGAGGCCGACGACAGCCGGTCGGCCGTCGACCGGTCGCTCGAGACGTCGCCGGACATCATCCTGATGGACCTCTCGCTGCCGGCACCGGGCGGCATCGAGACGACCCAGCGCATCAAGCGCGAGCTGCCCTCGACCGGGATCATCGTCCTGGCTGTCACCGAGGACGAGGACGCCCTGTTCGACGCGATCAAGGCCGGCGCGGCGGCGTTCATCCTCAAGGACGTCGGCCCGGACGACCTGGTCACGATCATCCGCCGGGTCGTCACCGGCGAGTACCTGATCAACGACAAGGTCTTCTCCAAGCCCTCGGTCGCGTCCCGGGTCCTCAAGGAGTTCCGCGAGCTGGCCGTCTACGGCCAGGAGGCGGCCCCGATCTTCGCGCCGCTCTCGCCGCGCGAGGTGGAGATCCTCGACAACATCGCCCAGGGCATGACCAACAAGCAGGTCGCCTATGCCCTGTCGATCTCCGAGCAGACCGTCAAGAACCACATGAGCTCGATCCTCCGAAAGCTGTCCGTCAACGACCGGACCCAGGCCGTCGTCTACGCGATGCGACAGGGCTGGATCCGGATGCCCGAGGACTGATTCCCATCCGTCGATGACCGGCACATCCGCGACCGAACCCACGCCCATCGCTGCCGAGCTGACGACGCTCGACCGCGAGCTGGGTGAGATCGACATGCTCGTCAGCCAGGCCACGGCCGAGGCTGCCCGCCACGAGCAGAAACGCGCCCAGGCGGCCGAGAAGCTCGGCAACATGGCGACCAGCGGCGCCGACCCGAAGGAGCAGCTCGAGCACAGCTCCCAGCTCGTCTCGCTCACCCGTCGGGCGGCGCTCATGGAGGCCCAGGTCGAGGTCCTCGAGGGGAAGCGCAAGGCCCTGGCGCGGTTCCGTGAGTCGCTGTCCCGCTATGTCGGCACCGAAGCCGACGCCCTGACGAACGCGTCCGCTGCTGCCGACGGCGACGCGCCGGCCGACGGCGCTTCATCCGGCGCGATGTCGCGGATCGTCCTCGCGGCCCAGGAGGACCTGCGCCGGGAGATCGCCCGGGCGATGCACGACGGGCCGGCCCAGTCGCTGACCAACATCGTCCTCCAGGCCCAGATCGTGGAGCGGTTGCTGGCCACCGACACGGCGCGCGCCCGGACCGAGGTGGGGCTGCTCATCTCGATGGTCCAGCAGACGCTGGAGGCCACCAAGTCGTTCATCTTCGACGTCCGGCCGATGGTCCTCGACGACCTGGGGCTGGTGCCCACCCTGCGGCGCGCAGCCCGGGATCGCGGCCGCCGCGCGGGGATCGCCGTGGAGTTCGACTCGCTGGGTGCGGACCGGCGGCTGTCGATGGAGCTGGAGAGCGGCCTCTTCCGGATCCTCGACGAGGCCCTCGCCGCGTACCTGTCGCTGTCCCCCACCGGGGTGTCCCTGCGGCTCGACTGGTCGGACGGGGTGGAGGCGGTCGTCACCGCGGTCCGGACCGGCCAGGCATCGGAGGCCGCGGCCGCGGCGATGGCCGCGGTCGAGGCCGAGGAAGCGGCCGAGCCCGAGCGCAAGGGCAAGGGCGCCAAGGAACTGCCGCCGGCCCTCGCCGCGATGATGGAGGACCGCAAGGCGGACCGGCGGGTCGCGGCGGAGAAGGCCCGCTCTGCGACGATCGTGGTCCTGCCGCCCTCGGCGTGGCGCGAGATCCAGGGGCGGGCGACGACCATGGGCATGACCGCTGAACTGACCGACGAGGGAAGCACGCTGCGGATCGCCGTCGCAGCCACGGAGCCCGCGGAGACGGCTCCGGCGGAATGAGCCGATACCGGGCTGCGGCCCGCGGCCAGGGCATCGTCGAGTACGGCCTGATCCTCAGCCTGTCCGCCTTGCTGGCGGCCTCGTTGTTGCTGTTCGCGGGCAGCACCCTGGCCGACGTCCTCCAGCTGATCATGGACGCCGTGGCGGAGTCCGAGGGGCGCTAGACCCGGGGATTGGCGGTGCGTTCCCGCGCTGCTGCCATCGTCGTCGCCAAACAGGACGATCGTCCTACTGTTCGGAGGGGCGGTCGCTGCCTATAGTGGCCGAGCCCTCACCCGAGGGAAGAACTCATCAGGAGGCTGCCTCATGGCGCTCGTCCGCTCGTTCCTCGCCGCGCTTCGCCGCGACGAGGATGGCCAGGGTCTCGCCGAGTACGCGCTGATCCTCGCCCTCATCGCGATCGTTGCGATCCTCGCCCTCATCTTCCTGGGCACCCAGGTCAGCACGATCCTCAGCACCGTCGGCAAGTCGGTCTAGCTTCCGACCTGAGGTCGGTGCGAAAGCACCGACTGCCGTCACTCGACGCGACCGCCGCGCCCATGGGCCGGCGGTCGTTCGATTCCCGGGCCGAAGCGGGTTTCCTCGCTAGCCGCCACGCGACTGCTACGCGGCGGTTTACACGTCCGGCGTCGGCGCCGCCCGGGTCCTTCCCGCACGATGACACGATCACAGCCTCCTCCTCAGCCGAGGGGCGGCTGGGTGGCAACCGGATCGAGTCCTGTGGGGCATACCAGCCGCCACGCGGCTGCCCAGCAGGCAGATCCACGCCGAGCGGGGCTAGCAGCCATGAGGCGTTGGGCGTCAACTGGACAGGGACGAACGGGCCGTGGTGCGGATGCCACGATGCGACCGGGATCGCCAAGTGGCACCGCTACGTCAAACTACGGCCTTGACAGTGCCGTCGCAATCAAGCACTGTGGCGGCCGCCTCCGATTTCGGGGAGCTCATGAGGAAAGGAGGTACCGTCACTTCCCATGTCACTGATCAATGCTCTTATTGCTTTTGTTCGTCGTGATGAGGAAGGCCAGGGTCTCGCCGAGTACGCGCTGATCCTCGCCCTGATCGCGATCGTCGCGATCCTCGCCCTCATCTTCCTGGGCACCCAGGTCAGCACGATCCTCAGCACCGTCGGCAAGTCGGTCTAGCACCGACCCATCCACGCAACGTTTCGAGACCGCCGACCCTGCCTGGGTCCGGCGGTCTCGTCGTTTCGATCCTGACGCTCATCGCACGGGGGCGGGACGCGCTCGCAACGGGGGCCTGCCGGGCCACCATTCGGGCTATTGACACCGTACCTCCGCGCCCTAGTGTCAGCGGCACGGGCGAGACCTCGTGTCCGACCCGCGTCGACTACACGTAGTACGGCAATCTCGAGGGAAAGGAGGTATGGCCCGTGTCGTTCCGAACCCGCATCGCGGCACTCATCGAATTCTTCCGCCGCGACGAGCGGGGTCAGGGTCTGGCTGAATACGCGCTCATCCTCGCACTCATTGCAATCATCGCGATCGTTGCGTTGCTGTTCCTGGGAACCCAGATCAGCAGCCAGCTCAGCACTATCGGCAGTACGCTCGACTCAGTCACCAACTGACCCCGGCACGCAAGCGGCCCGCGCGGATCCGTCCGCGGCGGGCCGCTTTCATGTCTGCCGGAACCTTGCGAATCACCTTTCGTCACGCATGATTTCCTGCCGAATCTTCCTAACGGTACTAGCCCTTTGGTATAGTCGCGCCGCCGTGCGGCGCTGCTACAGTGGTGCCACCTGTCACATGGCTCGGGGAGAACTCACTTGAAGCGTTCAAATCGGTTGGTCCTGCTCATCGGCGTGTTCCTGGCGATCGTCGCCTTCGTCGGAATCGTGGTCGCGTTGCGACCCGCACCGACGTCGCCATCCGGCGGTCCCAATGCTCCCGTGGTGGAGCTGCCGACGGTCTTCGCCGCGCGCCCCATCTCGTTCGGTACCGTCATCACCCAGGAGATGGTCGACGCCGACGCCTTCACGACCACGGTCATGAAGGTCGAGGAGCGATCGGGCTCCGCCTTCAACTCGGACACCTTGCTGATCGGCAAGACCGCCCGCCAGGACATCGCTGCGGGCAAGCAGCTCACCGCCGACGACTTCAACGCCCCGGGCGGCGGCTCCACCCTGACCCGCGACGACATCGACATCCCGCCCGGGATGGTGGCGATGGCCGTCCAGGTCGACCAGGTCACCGGCGTCGGCACGGTCATCCGCGCGGGCGACTACGTGGACCTGATCATCGGCCTCCAGGGCAGCAGCTTCCCGGTCGTCACGACCAGCCCGGAGAGCGGCGAGTTCACCGTGGTCAGCGGCCTCAACGCCACCAGCACCAAGGTTCTCCTCCAGGGCATGCAGGTCCTCGGCACGCTCCTCCCGCCGCCGGTCACCGCAGAGGGCCAAGTGCCCAGCGATGACGAGACCAGCACCGGTCTCACCGGCCAGCAGGAGATCGTGATCCTGGCCGTGACGCCCCAGCAGGCTGAAGTCATCAAGTTCACCCAGCTGGAAGCGTCCATGTCACTGGTCCTCCGGGCACCGGAAGACTTCCGCGACGTGAACGGCGATCCCATCGTTCCCGACCTCGCCGGCACGACCGGCGTGACCCTGAAGATCCTGGTGGACGAATACGACGTGCTCATCCCGCAGCTCGTCGAGACGGTCCTCCCGGCTCAGGAGACCCCGTAACGAATCGCTCGGTCGCGGTGCGCGGCCACTCCCCGGCGGCCCCGACGGGCGCGACGGACCTGACGGTCCCGCGCCCGTCCGGTCTCCGCCGAGGCCAGCGCACTGCCGCCGGATCGTTACGGAAACCCACCACTGCTTGCCGGACGAATTGACCGCCAGATGGCCGACCAGATCCGTGTCCTCATCGTCGACGACATCCCGGAGACGCGGGATCACCTGACCAAGCTTCTCGGCTTCGAGAGCGACATCGAGGTGGTCGGCTCCGCCGCTTCCGGGATGGAGGCGCTGGACCTCGCCGTCCGGCTCAGTCCGGACGTGGTCCTGATGGACATCAACATGCCGGACATGGACGGCATCAGCACGACCGAGCAGCTGGCCTCCCGAGCGCCCGCTGCATCGGTTGTCATGATGTCCGTCCAGGGCGAGGCCGACTACCTTCGTCGATCGATGCTGGCCGGCGCGCGCGAGTTCCTCGTCAAGCCGTTCAGCAGCGACGAGCTCACCGCCTCGATTCGGCAGGTCTATTCCCGCGAGCGCGACAAGATGTCGCGGATGGCGGTGGCCCCCGTGGCAAGCGGTGGCGGCGGCGCGGCCGGGTCCGACCCGGATCGCGAGCCCGGTGCGATCGTCGCCGTGTTCAGCCCCAAGGGCGGTGTCGGCCGGACGACGGTCGCCGTCAACGTGGCGGTCGCCGCGGCGACCGAGCTGGGCAAGAAGGTCGTCCTGGTCGACGGCTCCTTCCAGTTCGGCGACGTGGGCGTGCTGCTCAACCTGAACCCCAAGAACAAGTCGATCGCCGACCTCGTCCCCGAGCTCGAAGCCGGCGAGGCCGACTCGATCGACACGTTCGTCATCAACCACTCGGCCGGGATCCGCGTCCTGCTCGCCCCGCCGACGCCGGAGATGGCCGAGCTGATCACGACGAGCGGCGTCAAGCGAGTCCTCGAGGCGCTCCGGGCCCAGCATGATCTGGTCGTCGTCGACTGCACCTCGTGGTTCAACGAGACGACCCTGGCGATCCTCGACATGGCCGATGTGATCCTGACGATGCTGAGCCTCGAGATCACGAGCATCAAGAACATGCGGCTCTTCCTCGAGGTGGCCGAGCAGCTCGGCTACGAGTCCGGCAAGGTCCGCCTCGTCCTCAACCGCGCCAATTCAACCCTTGGAATCCGGGTCGCCGACGTCGAGCACTCGATCGGCCGGAAGGTCGATCACACGATCGTCAGCGACGGGCGGAGCGTGGTCTACGCCCTCAACCGGGGGGTTCCGTTCTTCCTCAGCAACCGGGAAGCGCAGGTCTCGCAGGACATCCTGCGGCTGGCGCAGAGCGTGGTCGGCGAACGGCACGCGGTCCCGGCGGATGACAGCCGAAAGGCCGCCCAACGCAAGTCCCTGTTTGCCTGGCGTTAGAAGATGATGATGGTCGCCGTAGCATGCCCCTCGGGGCGAGAAGGGGTGTAGGGGAATGTCCCTCCTGAAGCGCATCGAGAGTGCCCGACCGGGTTCCGGCCCGGCCGCGTCACCCAACCTGCCGGCCGCGCCCGGCGCACCGACGCCACCGGCCGGGGCACCGCCCACGGGCAGCGCCTCGCCGCGCCTGATGACCCAGACGCCGGTCCGGGAATCGTTCCGGGACGTCAAGTTCCGGATCCAGAACCGGGTCATCCAGGACCTGGACCCAAAGCTCGACCTGTCGAACCAGGTCGAGGTCCGGCGCCAGATCGAGGAGATCTTCGGCAAGGTCATCGACGAGGAAGGCCTCGCCCTGACCCGCGCCGAGCGGGTCCGGATGCTCGAGCAGATCACCGACGAGATCATCGGCCTCGGTCCGCTGGAGCCGCTCCTGCGCGACGAGTCGATCTCGGAAGTCATGGTCAACGGCCCGCGCCAGGTCTACATCGAGCGGTCCGGCCGCCTCGAGCTGACCAACGTGGTCTTCCAGAACGACGACCACGTGATGCGGATCATCGACCGGATCATCGCCCCCATCGGCCGCCGGGTGGACGAGTCCAGCCCGATGGTCGACGCCCGCCTGACTGACGGCTCCCGCGTCAATGCCATCATCCCGCCCCTGTCATTGGTGGGGCCGGTCATCACGATCCGGAAGTTCTCGGCCTCGCCGTTCACCGTCGAGGACCTGGTTCGCTTCGGCACCGCCACCCCGGACATGTTCGACTTCCTCCGCGCCTGCGTGGAGGCCCGCCTGAACGTGTTCGTCTCCGGCGGTACCGGTTCCGGCAAGACGACGACCCTCAACGTCCTCTCCTCGTTCATCCCGAACGACGAGCGGATCGTCACCATCGAGGACGCCGCCGAGCTCCAGCTCCGCCAGGAGCACGTCGTTACGCTCGAGTCGCGGCCGCCCAACATCGAGGGCAAGGGCGCGATCCCGATCCGGGAGCTCGTCCGGAACTCCCTCCGAATGCGGCCTGACCGGATCATCGTCGGGGAGTGCCGCGCCGGTGAGGCGCTGGACATGCTCCAGGCCATGAACACCGGCCACGACGGCTCGATGTCCACCGGCCACGCCAACAGCCCGCGCGACATGCTGTCGCGCCTCGAGACGATGGTCCTCATGGCCGGCGTCGACCTCCCGGTCCGCGCCATCCGCGAGCAGATCGCTTCGGCGGTCGACCTCATCGTCCACCAGTCACGCCTCAAGGACGGGACCCGGAAGATCACCAACATCACCGAGGTCCAGGGCATGGAAGGCGACGTCATCGTTATGCAGGACGTCTTCGTGTTCGAGCAGACGGGTGTGGTCGAGGGCAAGATCCAGGGCCGGCTCAAGCCGACCGGGATCCGCCCCAAGTTCGTCGAGAAGTTCGAGGTGATGGGCATCCATCTCCCGCCGAACGTCTTCGGCTTCGCCTACTAGGCGGGGAGGAGTCGCGCTCGTGGAAGGCAACATGACGATCGTCGTCGCGGCAGTGGCCGCGCTGGCGATCCTCCTCATCGCCGCCGGGATTGCCACCTCGGGCGGTGGCTCGGGCATCAGCGCCCGACTCGAGCGCTATGCCTCCGGCAAGGAGCAGGGGAAGGCCGTGCCCTCGGGACAGGGCGGCATTGCCGACCTGCTCGCCTCGAGCACGGCGCTCGCCCAGCTCAACAAGGTCGTCGAGGGGCGCGACTTCGGGGCCAACCTGGCCCGCGAGATCGCCCGCGCCGACCTGAAGCTCAAGCCCAGCGAGTTCCTCGCTATCTGGGCGGGGTCGATCATCGGCGTGCCCATCCTGTTCGTCGTCCTGTCGCTCGGCCTGCCCGCGCTGCGGACGCCGATCGCCCTGCTTGCGGGTGCGTTGATCGGCTTCATCCTGCCGCGGTTCTGGCTGGGCCGCCGCAAGGGTGGCCGCCTCAACGCCTTCAACAAGGCCCTGCCGGACACCATCACCCTGATTGCCAACGCCCTCCGGGCCGGCTCCTCGTTCCTCCAGGCCATCGAGCTGGTGGTCCGCGAGTCGCGGCCGCCGGTCTCGACCGAGTTCGGCCGGGTCATCCGCGAGGTCAACCTTGGCCTGCCGTTCGAGCAGGCGCTGGACAACATGGTTCGCCGCGTCAAATCGGACGACCTGGAGCTGATGGCCACGGCCATCTCGATCCAGCACACCGTCGGCGGCAACCTCGCCGAGATCCTCGATTCGATCGCTTACACCATCCGCGAGCGGGTCAGGATCAAGGGCGAGATCCGGACCCTGACCGCCCAGCAGCGGATGTCGGGCTACGTCGTCGGCTTCCTGCCGATCGGCCTGGCCGGCTTCATCTTCATCGCCGCGCCCCGGTTCTTCGACCCGATGTTCGACAACGAGATCAACATCCTCGGCCTACCGGCCGGCGTGGTCATCATGATCCTCGGCGGGGTCATGATGTTCATCGGGTTCATGCTCATCCGCCGCATCGTCGACATCGAGGTCTGAGCTGATGCCCGCCATCCTGCCGATCATCATCGCCGGGGTCGCCGCGCTGGCGATCCTGCTGATCTTCCTCGGGTTGGCCGGCAGCGCGCCGGTCGATCCGGTCCAGGCTCGCCTGACCCAGTTGGGAACGATGCAGGCGAAGAACCTCGAGGAGCTCGAGCTCCAGGCGCCGTTCCTCGAGCGGACGCTGCGACCGCTGGCCACCCGGCTCTCCGGGTTCGTGGCCCGCGTCACCTCGGCGTCGTTCTCGGAACGGACAGAGAAACGGCTGGCCCTGGCCGGCCATCCCGGCAACCTCCGGGTCGGCGACTGGCTGGGGATCAAGGCCATCGCCGCCATCGTCGGCGCCGGCATCGGGTTCCTGGGTTTCGGGGTCCTGGGCGGCAACATCGGCTTCGGCCTGGCGATGGGCGCCACCTTCCTGCTGTTCGGCTACACCATCCCGGAGTTCTGGCTCGGCGGTAAGGTCAAGAAGCGCCAGAAGGCCATCCTGCTCCAGATCCCGGACGCCCTGGACCTGCTGACGATCTCCGTCCGCGCCGGTCTCGGCTTCGACGGTGCGCTGGGCAAGGTCGTCGAGAAGCTCAAGGGCCCGTTGCCCGACGAGTTCCGGCGAGCCCTGGCTGAGATCCGGGTGGGCAAGGCGCGGCGCGAGGCGCTGCGGGACATCGTGCCTCGGACCGAGGTACCGGCACTCACCAACTTCATCGGCGCGATCATCCAGGCCGAGCAGTTGGGCGTGTCGATCTCCAAGGTCCTCCAGGTCCAGTCCGAGCAGCTGCGCATCGAGCGCCGCCAGCGAGCCGAGGAACAGGCCGCCAAGGCGCCGATCAAGATGCTGTTCCCGCTGGTCGGGTGCATCTTCCCGTCGCTGTTCATCGTCATCCTTGGCCCGGCCCTGATCCTGATCATGCAGAACCTGGGGTAGGCGCGAGCTCCTCGCGCCCTCCCCGCTCAACCCTGCGTCCCATGGCCCGTCCGGTCGTCGCTGTCCGCAACCTGACCCGCGAGCGCATCGTGTGTTCGCGCGTCGAGGTCGCCGGCGGCCTGTGGGGCAAGTTCATGGGCCTGATGGGCCGCCGCTCGCTGGCGGCCGACAGCGGCCTGTGGCTGCCCGACAGCAACGGCATCCACATGATGTTCATGCGCTTCCCTATCGACGCCGTCTTCGTCGGCCGCCCCGATGGGGAGGGCTTCCGCCGCGTGGTCGCCGTCCACCGCCGGCTCGCCCCGTGGTGGGGCATGGTGCCGCTGGTCCGCGGCGCCCACGGCGTCCTGGAGCTGCCGGCGGGCTCCGCGGACGCCTCGGGGACCGCGTTGGGCGACCAGATCGCTTTCGAGGACGCCGCCGCGTAGGTTCCGTGCCGGTTTCGGGCCCACGTGGCCCCGCGCTCGGCCCGCCGGCCTCGCAACGCCTTGGCCCAGAGTTCGTTGCGCCTACTACTCCAGCGTGTTGGTATATCGCGTTTCGCGATCTCCTCGGGCGCGCCCACGCTTGGATGTGTGGCGGCGTACCCGTTTCGTGGCCCTCAAACGCTGGACTTACCAACAGGCAGGGTGCTAGGCGCAACAAACCACAGCGCCGCCCAAGGCCTCCGTCCGGAGTGGCGCATCCACTGCCGCACCGCGGTGCCCCGTTGCGGGAAGCTCGCCTCGAAGATCGACGGGGTGCTGCGCTACCACGATGGCGGTTCGCCCGCGTGCCGGCCACGACGAGCAGTCGGCCCACGCGCCGTGCGTCCCACCCCTCGCGTGAGCGACTAGGTCCGGGACGATGCGGAGCTTCCGGGCGTAACTCATGAGCGTGGCCTGGAGGTCGGTCAGGGCGGACTTGACTTCGATGATCAGCAGGACTCGCTCTGTCGGGTGCCAGGCGAGCAGATCCACCGACCCCCGGTCGCCGTAGTGATTGAACTCGTACTCGGGCCGAATGATCCCAGCCATACCGTCGCAGGATCCGCGCGACGTGCTCGACGAGCGTCGCGTGATCCCGATCCAGGAGACGGTCGAGCTGTGCCGCCTCGCCATCTGGCGTCGATCCACAGCGTTACCTCGAGGGCATCCGCAACCGCACTCAGACTGCCCATCGAGACCGGCTCGCCCCGCTCGACGAGCGAGACGACGGCCTGACTGACGCGGGCCCGTGCGGCGACATCCGACTGGCGCAGGCCGAGCTCTCGCCGAACCGCTCGCACGACCCGTCCAACCCGACGACCGTCCATGGCGGGCATTGTGGCGAGCGGCCATCTACCGGCACGTAATTGGCGGTGCATCGGCGGTTGGCATGATCGGCGGATGCTGCGGGTCGGCGTCGCGACTGCTGGACCTGGCGCTGCCGGCGCGGTGCGTGGGCTGCGGGCGAGAGGGCGCGGCGGTGTGCCGGCGCTGCGAACCGGCGTTGGACGCGCGGCTGGAGGAGCCGGCTGGGGTGCCGATCGGGTTGCCGGGGGACATTCCG